>CAZNAD010000007.1:0-101971 GCA_964571195.1 uncultured Gallionellaceae bacterium
TCCAGACCATTCTGGATGTCTATCCCAATCACGCGATTTTAGCAGAAGAGAGCGGCACCCAAGGCGAGTCGGAATACCTCTGGATCATCGACCCGCTGGATGGCACCACCAATTTTCTGCACGGCGTGCCACAGTATTCCGTCTCCATCGCCCTGCAACACAACGGCGTACTCACCCAGGCCGTCATCTACGACCCGACCAAAAACGACCTGTTCACCGCCACGCGCGGACGCGGCGCGTTCCTCAACGACAAGCGCATCCGTGTGAGCAAACGCGACCAGCTCGCCGACAGCCTGATCGGTACCGGCTTCCCCTACTCCAAGATGGAACATCTCGACGCCTATATGAACATCCTGCGCGATGTCATCCAGAAGACTGCCGGTCTGCGCCGCCCCGGCTCTGCCGCGCTCGACTTGGCCTGGACCGCCGCAGGCCGTTACGATGCGTTCTTCGAGACCGGACTCAAACCCTGGGACATCGCCGCCGGATGCCTGCTCATCACCGAGGCAGGTGGTATGGTCAGCGACCTGCAAGGCAACGACAGCTATCTCAAGACCGGCCACCTCTGCGCGGGCAATCCCAAAATCTTCGCGCAGCTGTTGCAGGTGATGGCCCCGCACCTCACCCCGGCACTCAAGGGCTGATCCACCGGCACCCCCGCCTACCGCACCCAGAACAAGATCATGGACACCCTGCTCGTCCTCGCTATTGCGACCATCGTCATCGTGCTCATCTTCGAGTACACCAACGGCTTCCATGACGCGGCCAACATCATCGCCACCGTCATCGCCTCGCGCGCCATGACACCGGTGCAGGCGGTCATGCTGGTGGCGTTCTTCGAGTTCCTCGGGCCGCTGCTGGGTGGCACTGCGGTCGCCAATACCATAGGCAAGTTCATCACCCTGGATGACATCGACCGCGTGCTCGCGCTGACCATCGTATTGTGCGGCGTACTCGGTGCCATCTCCTGGAACCTGCTGACCTGGTGGTACGGCATCCCCTCGTCCTCGTCGCATGCGCTGGTCGGCGGGCTGGCCGGTGTGGTCATGGTCGCGGCCGGCTCCAGTCACGTGGTATGGGGCTTCAGCGATCTCATGCACGGGCACCTGAACGGCGTCGCCAAGGTAATCGTCGCGCTCATCCTGTCCCCGCTCATCGGCTTCTGGGTCGGCTACGCACTGCACCGCACCATGTTGCGTCTGCTGCGCGGTTCGCATCCCTCGATCAACCGCGACCTGCGCCACCTGCAATTCGTCACTTCGGCTGGGCTGGCGTTCTCGCACGGTGCCAACGACGCGCAAAAGAGCATGGGCATGTTGACGCTAGTGCTGTTGCTCGGCGGCTTCATCCCCACCTTTGAGGTGCCGTTCTGGGTAATGCTGGCCTGTTCGTTCACCATCACCCTGGGCATCCTCTCCGGCGGCTGGCAGATCGTGCGCACACTGGGATTCTCGATCTACAAGATCCGTCCGCTACACGCACTGGATTCGCAGATGACCGCCTCTGGCGTGATCTTCAGTTCGTCTATGTTCGGCGCGCCCGTATCCACCACCCACGTAGTCGCTTCCTCCATCATGGGCATCGGTGCCTCGGAGCGACCCAAAGCCGTGCGCTGGGGCAAGGCTCGCGAGATCGTCACTACCTGGGTCATCACCATCCCCGGCGCGGCACTGATGTCGATATGCTGTTATCTCGCCGTACACACGTTCATCTGAGGAGTTCGCATGACCACGAAAAACATCCTTACCATCATCCTGGACCGCGTCTTTCCCAAAGTGCCGGACTTCTTCCTGATGCTCACTGAACAGAACCAGAAGGTCGCGCATACCGTCAACCTGCTGGTCGAATACATGGAGCACGACGGCCCCGAGGTCGCCGACGCGCTGAAGGAAGATATACACGAGGCCGACCTGATCAAGGTGCGCAACCTGCACGAACTCAACGACGCCTTCTCCACCCCGATCGACCGTGAGGACATCTACCGCGCCATCATGGCACTGGACGACATCGTGGTGTACTGCAAGACCACGGTGCATGAGATGGAGGTACTCGGTGTCGAGCCGGACGAATTCATGCGCAACATCTCGCACTATCTGCAAGAGGGAGTCGATGCGCTATACAGCGGCTTCACCAAGCTGGCCTCCCATCCGGCGGAGGCCGCACATGATGCCGATGCGGCACGCAAGGCAGAGCGCCGTGCGGAAAAACAATATCGCGTGGCCCTGTCCACGCTGTTCGAAGGCAACGACTACGTCAACATGTTCAAGCGCCGCGAGATCTACCGCCACCTGACCAACGCCGCCCAGCACATGGCGCAATGCGCCAACACGCTGCACGACATCGTCGTCAAGATCAGCTGATACAGACCGCCGGAAACAAAACGGTCAGCTTTTCTCGGTTCGCTTCAGCAATTCATAACGCACGAACGCCTCACGAATCAGCGCGATGAGCGCCTCGTTCTCCCACGGCTTGGTGATGAACTGGTATATCTCACCCTTGTTAATGGCATCGGTCAGCGTACCCACCTCGGTATAACCGCTCAGAATCATACGCACCGCATCGGGATGCATGATCTTCACGCGGCGCAGAAACTCCACCCCGCTCATGCCCGGCATACGCTGATCGGAGAGCACCACGTTGACACGGTTTTGCGCCATCACCTCCAAGCCCTCTTCGGCACTGGAAGCGGTAAGGATGGTGTAGCCCTCGCGCCGCAGGATGCGCTTGAGCGACATCCGCACATTCTCCTCATCGTCCACCAGCAGCAGCACCTTCTCCGACGGACTCTCCGTCGCCATCTTGCCGCGCGCCAGCAACGCGGTGAATTCCGCTGCGGGCAGCGGACAACTGAACAGATACCCCTGCATCTCCTTGCAGTGCACCGAGCGCAGATATCCCAATTGCGCTTCGGTCTCTACCCCTTCGGCGATAGTCGTCATCCCCAATGTTCTGGCCAACGCGATGATGGCCTGCACAATGGCAGCATCATTGGGGTCTAGCGCGATATTGCGGACGAAAGACTGGTCGATCTTGAGCTTATCCACGGGAAACTGCTTGAGATAGGACAGGCTCGAATAACCGGTACCGAAATCGTCGATGGAAAGATGCAACTCCATCGCTTTAAAACGCTTCATGATTTCGATGGTCTCGCTCACGTTCTGCATGATGGCGCTTTCCGTGAACTCCAGCTCGAGATAACGCGGTGCAAGCCCGGACTGTTCCAACACCTCCCCGACGGTTTCGACCAGGTTGGATTCATGTAACTGCAACGTCGAAAGATTGACCGCAACAATCATCTTGGAACCTGACTCCACATGCCATTGCTGCATCTGCCGACAGGCTTCGCGCAAAGCCCATTCTCCCATCGGCACAATCAACCCGGTTTCTTCCGCCACCGAAATAAACTCGTAGGGCATGATCACCCCCCGCTCGGGATGATTGATGCGGATGAGCGCTTCCGCCCCGACGATCTCCCCGGTCACGATATCCACTTGCGGCTGATAATGCAGCACGAGGCGCCCCTGCTCCATAGCGCGGCGTAATTCACCCCCCATCGTCAACAATTGACGTGCATGCTCGTTCATGCTGGCTGAATAGAAGCGGAAATTGTTCTTGGCACCGGACTTTTTGGCATCCGCCAGCGCCACGTCTGCATGCTGCATCAGGCTGGCGACGTCTTCGCCGTCCATCGGATAAATCGCGATCCCCATACATGCCGACAACTGCACCTGCTGCTCGGACAGGATGAACGGCTGGTACAAGCGCTGAGTGACAAGCTCGGCCAAACGATTGATTTCCTCGCTGGCGTTCATGTCCGGCAAAACGACCACGAAGGTATCCGCAGAAAGGCGGGTAACCGTAGCCTGCGAAGGCACGGTATCGACTAGCCGCAACGCGGTGACAGTCAGGATATCGTCCCCGCCGCCGTGCCCGAACATATCGTTTACGGTATGGAAATGATCCAGATTGAGGAACATCACCCCGATGAAACGCTTATATTGCCGCGCGTGAGTGATCGCACTCTGGAGCCGGTCTTCCAGCAAGGCACGGTTGGGCAGGTCAGTGAGCGGATCGTAGTGTTTGAGGTGCTCCAACTCCTCCACCGCCCGCTTGTGCAGTAAGTCACTGAATACAGCAAAATAATGCGCAACCTCACCAGACTCATTCCTGACGACACTGATACTGATCCACTCTGGAAACACCTCGCCGTTTTTGCGACGGTTCCATATTTCACCCTGCCAGCTCCCTTGCGCCTTCAGGTTGTTCCACATATTGCGGTAGAACTCGGCATCATGCCGACCTGATTTCAGTATGCTCGGTTTTTTCCCGGCGACTTCTTCGAGGGTATATCCGGTGATCTCGGTGAACGCGCGATTCACTCTGAGGATGTTGTTGTCTGCGTCGGTGATCAGCATCGCCTCCTCATTACTCTCGAACACCCGGTCGGCCAGTTGCAACTGTGTCGCCTGCGCTTCCTTCACCTCATTGTTGTAAATCTGCTCCAGCGCATAAGCGATATCCTCGCTCAACTCGCCAAGCAGACTGACCACTTCCTCATCGAAATAATTCGCCGTGTCCGCATAGACCATCAATGCTCCGCAGAAGTCCGTCGCCATGATCGGTAGGGAGATACTGCCGCGCAGATCGAAACGCAAGGCTGTCTCATGCCAGGGAGCCGTCATCGAACTGGCAAAATAATCGTTGACCACCACCACCCGCCGCTCGCGGATGGAAACCCCCGTTGGCCCCTGTCCTCCCACTTCATCGGCGTGCGTGGTCAGCATCAGGCTCTTGATGTACTGACTGGCCTCGCCCGCCACCGCCAGCGGCACAATCCTCTGCTGCGCATCCTCGCTGCCGATCCAGGCCAAGCGAAAACCGCCAAAACTCAATATCACCTCGCAAATCTTTTGCAGCAAGGCCTGCCGATCCCGCTCATGAACGATGAGTGAATTACCCCGGCTCAATACCGCATACAGATTGGATTTGCGTCTGAGTTGCAGGGTACGCTGCGCGACCGCATCCTCCAGTTGTTTCGTGCCGGGCAGCTTGAGTAGGCGCGGGATCAGCGGCCACAACAAAATAGCCGAACCGACCGAGATCACCGCCGTGACGACATTGGCGATCGCCGCCATCCAGTAATCGGGATGCCAGATGGTCCAGATATTGAATAGATGCGTGATGCCGCAGGCAAAAATGAATCCTGAAAATAATTTGAATATCCAATTGAATTGAAGATCAGTGCGCTTCCTGACAAGATACATCAGCGAGAAAGGGATGGAGAAATAGGCGAGGGCAATGACTGCTTCGGTGATAACAAAAGTCCACAACAGCTCAGGGGTCCACAGATAACAATGTCCGTGCGGCATAAACCCTTCACTACTGAACCAGCTCAAGACATGTTGCGTCGTATGCTCCATTCTGCCCCCCCGAACTGGCCACGGTATACCCGCCGCCGTGCATCATAGGGATAAATCAGGCCTGCCGCAATCACTCATTGGTCCCTTGCACCCGCAACTTCCTGTTGATTAGAAACGGATTCGGTCGCAGAATGCCCCATATATCCACCACCCAATCCCCGATGAACAACTTTGCCCCCCTCCCTCAATCCAGCGTACAGGCGCGCATACTTTGCGTCGATGACGAACTGAATATCCTGAACGCCCTGCAACGCCTGTTGCGGCATCAAGGCTACAAAGTGTTCACGGCGGAAAGCGGAGCCAAAGGACTGGACATCCTGCAACAGGAAGCGGTGGATCTGGTCATCTCCGACATGCGCATGCCGCAGATGGACGGCGCGCAGTTTCTGGAACAGGTGCGCCAACACTGGCCGGATACCACCAGGGTATTACTCACCGGGTATGCCGATGTCAGCTCCACCATGGCGGCGATCAACAAAGGCGAGATCTACCGTTATATCGCCAAGCCGTGGGATGACAACGACGTGTTGCTGCTGGTGAAACACGCGATGGAACGCAAGCAGCTCGAGCAGGAAAAACAGCGTCTCGAGGCACTCACGCAACAGCAGAACGAAGAACTGAAAACTCTCAACGCCAGCCTGGAAACCAAAGTACAGGAGCGCACGCAGACACTACAGAAAGTGCTGCACGAACTGGAAAGGTCGAACGAGCAGCTCAGAAAGAATTTTCTCACCTCCGTCAGCATCTTCTCCAACCTGATGGAGTTACGTACCGGCGGAATCGGCGGACACTCCCGCCGCGTCGCCGAATTGGCGCGCAAATTGGCCGTTCAACTGGAGCTGGGGCAGGATGATATCCAGGATGTTGTACTTGCCGGATTGCTGCATGATATCGGCAAAATCGGCCTGTCCGACACCGTACTTGAGAAACACTTGCCGACACTGACACCTTTCGAGCGCAGGGAAATGATGCGCCATCCCGCCATCGCGCAGACCGCACTAACGCCACTGGAACAACTAAAAAATGCTGCCACGATCATCCGCGCCCATCACGAACATTTTGATGGCACGGGTTACCCGGACGGGTTATCGGGCTTCTCGATTCCACTCGGTGCCCGCATCCTGCTGGTCGCCAACGACTACGATGCCATGCAACATGGCAACATGCTGAACACCCGTCTGACCCAGACAAAAGCCTACAACCACATTCTGGAATTTCGCGGCAAACACTACGACCCGGCGGTGGTTGATGCTTTCAAAACCTTGCTGGGTAGCAGCCAGTCACATCAGGATGTTGCGGTGGAGATGCGTTCGTCACAATTAAGAAGCGGTATGGTACTGGCAAAGGACCTGCTCTCGCACGAGGGATTGCTACTATTGGGCCACGACTTCCAGCTAGACGACGTTATGATCGAGCAGATGATCAAGTTTGAGCACGTGGAAGGATATTCGCTCACTTTCTGGATCAAAACTCCAGGCTAGGAGTAAGCGATGGCAACCGCCCCGAAAATCGAAGCCTTCGTCTGGAGCGACAAACTCGCCACCGGCATCGTCGAAGTAGATGAGCAGCACAAACACCTGGTCGCACTGATCAACCAGATCGGCGACCTGAGCTCATCGGGCGCAGACAGCTCGCAGATCAAGCCGGTTATAGATGAATTGGTACGCTATACCGTCTATCACTTCGACACGGAAGAGCAGATGATGCGACGCTATGAGGTGAACGCGGAACATCAGGCCAAACACTTCAAAACACATGACGATTTCCGCAAACAGGTGACGCTGGCCGTTGGCATCATCCAGACTGCGCCGCAAAATTCGATAAGCCTGCTGGCTCAGTTGCTGAATTACCTGACACGCTGGTTGCTGCAACACATCATGGTGGATGACTTGCGCATGGCCAGAGAGATTCAGGCTCTACAGGCCGGTGCCAGCCACGAGCAAGCAGCCAATCAGGCCGCAGCCACGATGTCCCGAACCGGCGACGTCATGATGGAGGCCTTGAATACCCTGTACAGCAAAATCGGCGAACAGACCGTCGAAGTGATGCAGACCAATCAGGCGCTGGAGCAGGAACGCGCCGCCTTGCGCAAACTGAACGAAGAACTGGAGCAGCGCGTCGCCCGGCGCACCGCCTCGCTGGAAGCCGCCAACCAGCAACTGCTCCAGAGCAACCTCGAACTCCAGCAGTTGAACCAGAAACTTTCCACGACACAGAGCCAATTGCTGCAATCGGAAAAAATGGCCTCCATCGGCCAATTGGCTGCGGGAGTGGCTCACGAGATCAACAACCCCATCGGCTTCGTAAATTCCAATCTGGGGACGCTGGAAAGATACATTACCGACCTGAACCGGGTATTGGCCGCTTACGAACGAAACGAAGCAGCCGAAATCGCTGGGATCAAACACGAAATCGACCTGCCCTACCTGCTGTCCGACATCCCCTGCCTGCTCAAGGAATCGCAGGACGGCCTGGCGCGGGTGAAGCGTATCATTCAGGACCTGCGCGACTTCTCCCATGTGGACGAATCGACCTGGCAACGGGCCAACCTTGAACAGGGGCTGGAGCGCACCCTCAATGTCGCCTGGAACGAGATCAAATACAAGGCCGAGGTAAAGAAAGAATTTGCCGGACTGCCGGAAGTGATGTGTATGCCGTCACAACTGGATCAGGTGTTCCTCAACCTGCTGATCAATGCGGCTCAAGCCATCCCGGAAACAGGCACCATCACCCTGCGCACCGGCGTGGATGGCGCGCAAGTATGGATAGAGATCGCCGATACCGGCAAAGGCATTCCAGCCGAGCATCTGGGGCAGATATTCGACCCCTTCTTCACCACCAAACCGGTCGGACAAGGAACCGGACTTGGCCTGTCGGTCTCGTACGGCATCGTGCAGAAACACCGGGGGCACATCGAAGTAAAGAGCGAAGTCGGCAAAGGCACTGCCATGCGCATCTATCTGCCTATCGAACAAACAGTAGAGTGACAACATGAACGAACCGATCAGCGACCTGTTGCGGCTGGAGAACCAATTCAACTTCCTGTTGCGCTTCGCCAACGACATCATCCTGCTGATGGATGCCGAAGGTAACCTTCTAGAAGCCAACGATGTGGCGGTAAAAGCCTACGGCTGGCCGCTGGAACAGCTGCTCACCCTCAACATCCGCGACCTGCGCGATCCCGCCAGTCTGGACGAGATAGAGAAACAACTTAAACTCACCGCAGAGACCGGCGCTCTGTTTGAGACCCGGCATAAACGCCGCGACGGCACGACCTTCCCGGTCGAGGTGAGCAGCCGCCAGTTCGAGCACGAGGGCAGCACCTACCGACAAAGCATCGTGCGCGACATCACCGAGCGCCAAAAGATGCAGCGCAAGCTGGCGCGTGATGCAAATCGCTTCGAAGGACTGCTCAAGCTCAACGAGGTCGCCACGCAACTGCCCGAGAAAGAGTTCATGCAGTTCGGTCTGGAGTGGGTCGAGCGCCTCACCGGCAGCAAGATCGCCTTCATCCATTTCGTCAACGACGATCAGGAGAGCATCGAGCTAGTGGCTTGGTCGGCGGCGACCAGAGAAAAATATTGCACCGCCGGTTACGATAACCACTACCCCGTCTCCCAGGCGGGCATCTGGGCGGACTGTCTGCGCCAGCGCCGTCCGGTCACCTTCAACGACTATGCCAGCTATCCGAACAAACACGGTTTGCCGGAAGGCCACTCCGAACTCAAGCGTCTGATCAGCGTTCCTGTTATCGAGGGAGAGAAAGTGCGCGTGATCCTCGGCGTGGGCAATAAAGACAGTGATTACGACGATGAGGATATCGAGATCGCCCGCCTGTTCGGCAATGACATGTGGCGCATCATCCGCCGTCAGCGTCTGGAGAGCGAGTTAAAGCACAATCTGGAACAGCAGCGCACGCTGAACAAACAACTGGAAGAAACTCAGAGCCACTTGTTGCAATCGGAAAAAATGGCCTCACTGGGACAATTGGCCGCCGGTGTCGCGCACGAGCTGAACAATCCCATCGGTTTCGTATATTCCAACATGGGTACGCTGGAAAGTTACCTGAACGATATCTTCGTCATCAACACGGCTTACGAAGATGCCGTACACACCGCCGGCGACAGTTATCCTGCACTGGATAACGTACAGAAGTTGAAGAAAGAGAAAGATTACGACTACATCAAACAGGATATTTTTCAACTGATGGCACAGTCGAAAGACGGTCTGGCACGGATGCGCAAAATCGTTCAGGACCTCAAGGATTTCTCTCACGTGGGAGACGACGGCTGGAAATGGTCCGACCTGCACAAAGGGCTGGATTCCACACTCAATATCGTGTGGAACGAGCTCAAATACAAATGTCAGGTGAACAAGGAATATGCCTCGCTGCCGGAAGTCTATTGCATGGCCTCACAGATCAATCAGGTGTTCCTCAACCTGCTGGTCAATGCCGGACAAGCCATTGAAAGCAAGGGCACTATCACCATCCGCACCGGGATACAGGAGAACGAAGTGTGGGTAGAAATCGCCGATACCGGCAAAGGCATCCCCCCCGAACACCTGAAGCAGATATTCGACCCCTTCTTCACCACCAAACCAGTGGGTCAAGGAACGGGACTCGGCCTGTCACTTTCTTATGGCATCATGCAGAAACATCAGGGGCGCATTGAAGTGAAGAGTGAAGTCGGCAAAGGTACGGCCATGCGACTATACCTCCCGGTCAAACCCAAAACTGCAACCAACGTTTAATCCAGCGCGGCCAAACGTTTGTTCTCCATCAACAGCGCGCGCGCACCCAGCACTTGAATGGCCGCCACTTTCAACTGATAGAGATTCCATGCCTGCCGCCGCACATCCGCGCGCAATTCACGGCTATTCCAGTGCAACTGCAACAAACTCTGCACCTCGGCCTCATTGATAGCCTGCGACAGGGCGGCTTTGCTCGGGTCATCGCTGATAAGTATGCGCGCCACATCCGGCTGCGCCTGCTTCATCCGGCTGAGTAACTGGATACCACTCATATCGGGCAGCGTTTGCGTTGCGACGATCAGATCGCAGGTGTGCTGCGTCGTGTATGCCAATGCCGCTTCGGCAGTGCGGAACGTATTCACCGTGCAACTGAATTTCTGCGCCCCCGCACCCTTGCTGACCTCGCGCTGCATCGCGCCGTAAAGATTGACACTCTCATCAGCCAGTCCGCGCGCCATCAGAGCGGCCAGATGTTCGTCTCCCTCCACCAGCACGATGCGGTGAGTGACCGCCTCCGCATCCCCTTGCGTGGCTGCATGTTGGCTGCGGTAGGCATCGGCCTGACGGCGGTTTTCCAGGATGACATCGCGATAAGCCAGCGCCTGCTGGATGTTGGACAATAGATCAGCCCTTTCCCATGGCTTGGCGACGAAGCGATAGATATGCGTTTCATTGATGGTGCGGATCAATGCGTCGATATCGGCCTCGCCGCTCAACACCATGCGCGATGCATCGGGCTGCATCTGTCCGAATTGCTTGAGGAACTCCAAACCATTCATCTCCGGCATCTTGTAATCGGAGATCACCAGATCGAATGCATTGTCGCGGCAATGTTTCAGTGCATCAACCGGACTATCAAAGGTCTCGACCTCGTAATGGTCTTTTAACTCGCGTCGCAATGCATTCAGCACGCTGGATTCATCATCAACCAGAAGTATTTTTCTCATCATAATTCTCCAATAGGTCGGGCAGTATGCGAAGAAGATTGCGATACACGTTACAAGTCCGCACAACCGTGACAGCGGAATTGAGATCGCCCCCATCATATCCCCAACCCGCCAATAAACAAAGAAACTCCCGGCCCGACCTTGGTCAATCGCACCGAAGTCGGCTACATTAACGACTTGACTCTGTACGGATAGACGCGGCAACGGGCGCACCCCCTGCCGGATGCGGGCAAATGACCAAGACACACAACAAAAACCTCGCGAGCGACGCGACCATTGAGAAGCAGACCCCGATGATGCAGCAATACCTGCGCATCAAGGCGGAGCACACTGACAAGTTGTTGTTCTACCGCATGGGCGATTTCTACGAGCTATTCATGGACGATGCCGTGCGTGTCGCAAAACTGCTCGACATCACCCTCACCCAGCGCGGTGCCTCCAACGGCCAGCCTATCAAGATGGCGGGCGTGCCGTATCACGCCGCCGAGCAATACCTGGCAAGGCTGGTGAAGATGGGCGAGTCGGTCGCCATCTGCGAACAGATCGGCGACCCCGCCACCAGCAAAGGCCCGGTCGAGCGCAAAGTGGTGCGCATCGTCACACCCGGCACCGTCACCGACTCTGCCCTGCTGGAAGAGAAGCGCGACAACCTGCTTTTAGCATTGCATCAACGTAACAACGAAGTCGGCCTCGCTTGGCTCAACCTCGCCTCCGGCCAGTTCACAATCGCCGAAATTGCCGCCAAACAACTGCCCGCCGAACTGGAACGCCTGCAACCTTCCGAGATACTCGTCGCCGAGAACAGCGAACACTCCCTCTCCCACCGGGGGAGGGCTGGGGTGGGGGAACACTCTGGAACTCCCCTCAAATCTCTACCCGACTGGCACTTCGAACGCGACACCGCACACCGCGCGCTGTGCCAGCAATTCGGCACACGCGACCTCGCCGGCTTCGGCTGCGACGATTTCACCGTGGGGCTGGAAGCGGCAGGCGCGTTGCTCGGCTACGCCAAACTCACACAGGGCCAGAGCATCGCCCACATCCGCAGTGCACAAATCTATAGCGCCGACGAATACGTGCGCATGGACGCCGCCACAAGACGCAACCTGGAGATCACCCAGACCCTGCGCGGCGAACCTGCGCCGACATTGCTCTCGCTGCTCGACACCTGCGCCACCAACATGGGCAGTCGTTTGCTGGCGCACTGGTTACATCATCCGCTGCGCGACCGCACGGTGCTGGGCGCGAGACTGGAAGCCGTCGAACAACTGCTGTCACCTCCCTCGCCCTCTGGGAGAGGGATTGAGGGTGAGGGAACACATGTTGAGGTACGCACAGAGCGTCCCCTCACCCCAGCCCTCTCCCAAGGGGCGAGGGAGCTTTACCCCCAAGTCCACGAACAACTCAAGTCCAGCGTAGACGTGGAACGCATCACCGCCCGCATCGCCCTGCGCTCTGCCCGCCCGCGCGATCTCTCCGGTCTTCGTGACACCTTGCAGCAACTCCCAGAACTGCGCACCATCCTGCTCCCTCTCCCCTTGCGGGAGATAACCAGCGACTTGGCTGTCGGTGTTGGACAGCCTAGTCGAATGGCTAGTAGTTCCACCAGGGCTGGGGAGAGGGGGGATTTGCTGGGCAAGCTGGCCGCTGACCTGCAAGCCGACACCGCACTGGTCGAACTGCTGCAAAAGACATTGAAGGAAGAGCCTTCCAGCGTATTAAGAGAAGGCGGCGTCATCGCCGACGGCTTCGATTTCGAGCTGGACGAACTGCGTGGCATCCAGACCAACTGCGGCGATTTCCTGCTGGAACTGGAACTGCGTGAACGCGCCCGCACCGGCATCGACAAACTCAAAGTCGAATACAACCGCGTGCACGGCTTCTACATCGAAGTGAGCTTCGCCAATGCCGACAAGGTGCCGGACGACTACCGCCGCCGCCAGACGCTGAAGAACGTCGAGCGCTACATCACGCCGGAACTGAAAGCCTTCGAGGACAAGGCGCTCTCCGCCAACGACCGTGCACTGGCGCGCGAGAAGTTTCTCTACGAACAACTGCTGGATCAGCTCGCCCCGTTCATTCCGCAACTGCAACGCATCGCCGCCGCCATCGCCGAGCTGGACGTACTCGCCACCTTCGCCGAACGCGCGACCACGCTGAACTTCTGCGCCCCGCAATTCAGCGACGATGCGCAACTCGTCATCAAGCAAGGCCGCCATCCGGTGGTGCAAGCGCAAGTGGACACCTTCACCCCGAACGACTGCACGCTCAACGACACGCGCCGCACGCTGCTGATCACCGGCCCCAACATGGGCGGTAAATCGACCTACATGCGCCAGACCGCCATCATCGCGCTGCTCGCGCATGTCGGCTGCTTCGTGCCTGCACAGCAAGCGGTGCTGGGCGAGATCGACCAGATCTTCACGCGCATCGGCGCATCAGACGACTTAGCCTCAGGACGCTCCACCTTCATGGTCGAGATGACCGAAGCCGCCAACATCCTGCACAACGCCACCGACAAGAGCCTGGTGCTGGTGGACGAAATCGGGCGTGGCACCAGCACCTTCGACGGCCTCGCCCTCGCCTACGCCATCGCGCGCCACCTGCTGGATATCAACCGCAGCTACACATTATTTGCCACGCACTATTTCGAACTCACGCGGCTGGCCGAAGAATTCAAGCAACTCGCCAACGTCCACCTCGCCGCCATCGAACACCAGCACAGCATCGTCTTCCTGCACAGCGTCAACGAAGGCGCGGCGAGTCAAAGTTATGGCCTGCAAGTCGCCGCCCTCGCGGGCGTGCCGAACAGCGTCATCCGCAGCGCGAAGAAACAACTAGTGAAGTTGGAACAGAACAGCGCCGCGCAGAACCCGCAGGGCGACCTTTTCACCGCCGCGCCGGAAGCACCAGAGCCGGAAGAACATCCGCTGCTGTCGGCGCTGCGCGATCTGCAGCCGGATGAGATGAGTCCGAAGGAAGCGCTGGAGCGGATTTATCAGTTGAAGAAGCTGGTGTAAGATGCTTGCCAAGCGTAGTTGCCAAAATGCAGGAGACGAATCATGAGCGACCGAATCACAGTTGACCCGCTGGTGTGCCACGGCAAGCCCTGCATTCGCGGTTTGCGCTATCCGGTAGAAAATGTGCTGGAGTGGCTGGCCAGCGGCATGAGTACTGAAGAAATTCTGGCCGACTACGAAGACCTTGAACGCGAAGATATTCTGGCGGCACTGTCTTACGCCGCCCGCCTCACGCATGTCAATCGGCTGGAACATCTGGCTGCATGAAATTCCTGGTCGATGCGCAACTCCCAAAGCGCTTCGCCAGATGGCTGAACGAGGCGGGACACGATGCATTGCACACCCTCGACCTTCCCCGCAAGAACCTCACTACAGATCAAGATATCGTCGCCCGCGCCAAGCGGGATGGCCGTATTGTCGTCAGCAAGGATGCGGACTTCGTGCAGACCTTCCTGGTTACTGGCGAGCCGATGCTGTTATTAATCTCCACTGGCAACATCAGCAACGCAGAATTGGAAAAGTTGCTTCGCGCAAATATGCCCGGCATAGAAGCCGCCTTTGCGACCAGTCGCTTTGTTGAAATCACTGGCGAGGCATTGGTGGTGCATGAGTGAAAACAATTGCGATGCTGACTCTTATAGCTTATTGCGATGCTGACCCGTTTCTTTTAAAACCGGCAGGAACTACGGCTCGACTCTATCTATTTTTTCATGTGCATAAAGATAGGCCACCAACATAAAAAACGCGATTCCAATTCCAAAAATATAAAAATGGTCGGCTATATATTTTTGAAAAATAAAATAACAGACAAAAATTGAAAGCATAACGCCAAGAGTTAAATAACTAGCAAACGGACTATCCTTGAATCGCGCATGTGGCCTTGGTTCTCCGCATTTGGGGCACGGTTGGTGGTAAACCGAAACAAGTGTACGCTCATACGATGTACCATCGCGCCACTCTGTTCCAAGATGATGCTTAATCGCATATCGATGACTCCCAACGACCAGCGAATCACCGCAACCTCTGCAAGGTTTCGTTTTGCTCTGCTTAACACTCCTGACTATCGAAATATCGGCATTACAATTTGGACATGACAGTGCATTCTTGCTAACGTCTTTGCTGCAGTTTGGACATGCGATTAGCGACATTTAAGTAGCCCCTTAGTTTTTTGCAATTTAACACCAGTGCCCAATTAAAAACAATCTATCCAATAGCTAAAGTGAACAATCAGGAATGAACAATCGGAAACGTACCACGGTTTCTTTTGTTGCCCTCTGCGCGACCTCGGTGCAGCTAAAGGGGGCAGCTTGAGCTAACCCACTAAACAATATAGCCCGCATCAGCGGGCTATGTTCATTTCGACAGTCGTCTCTTTTTAGTACAGCGATTTTCCAAAGCGTTCTGTTCTTGGTGTCCAGTCGTCCAGAATCGCGGCGGAGACCAGGATACGCTCGGCTCGCCCGATGAGGACATTACGCGGGATGAGTCCAATGTAGCGGGAGTCTGCACTGTTATCGCGATTGTCACCCAACATCAAATACTGCCCCGGCGGGATGGTAAGCGGCCCGAAGTTGGCCGCATTGCTCACACCGGATAACCATTGGACAGTGTGCTGCCTGCCATCCAGAGTTTCGGTGAGACGTAATGCGGGGAGTGATTCGCCATTTCCCAATGCTTCTGTCACGACCTGTTGCAATTGATAACCCATGGCCTGGCCATTGATGAACAATTGCTTGTTATGCATTTCAACCCGGTCGCCGGGTAACGCGACCAAACGTTTGATCAGACGTTTTCCATCTGCGGGCGAAGTGAAGGTGACAATGTCTCCGCGCTTGGGGTCGCCAAGATGCGCAAGGATTACATCGCTCAACGGCAGCTTGAGGTCATAGGCGATGCGATTGACGAAGACGACATCACCTTCGAGCAGGCTAGGGCGCATGGAACCGGACGGAATGGGGTTCCAATCCGCGATGGCTGTGCGGAACAGGCCGAACAAGATGAGAAAAAGAATGAGACCGCGATTTTCATGCAGTAACTTTTTCATGCCTGCGCTCCAGAGTTATCCAAATAGAGTTGCGAACAATCTGCGGCTGGAAAGATATCAAAAACCATGGCATTCCGCTATTTTCTCAAAACGGTAGGTGATGCTACGCATTTGTCTTGCGCTCTCCTTCCCGATTCGAATTATCATTACTTTCCGCATCGCCCATCCCAAGGAGGTTCACATGAAAAATTTGCTGCTCTCCCTCGCCCTGCTCTTGGTTTCCGCTACTGCCCTCGCCGCTGTGGAAGGCGAAGAGGTGAGTTATTCCGCGAACGGCACTACGCTGAAAGGCTGGCTCGCTTACGACGGCGCGGCGATGGGTAAACGCCCTGCGGTGCTGGTGGTGCATGAATGGTGGGGGCACAATGCTTATGCGCGCAAACGCGCCAACATGCTGGCCAAGCTGGGCTATGTGGCGCTGGCGGTGGATATGTACGGTGACGGCAAACAGGCGCAGCATCCCGACGATGCGGGCAAGTTCGCCGGGGAAGTGGCAAAGAACAAACCGCTGACAAAGGCGCGCTTCGAGGCGGCAATGAAGGTGCTGCGCGACGATGCGCGCGTGGATGGCACTAAGCTGGCGGCCATCGGATATTGTTTCGGCGGCTCGGTGGTGTTGAACATGGCGCGCGAGGGTGCTGACCTGCGCGGTGTGGCGAGTTTCCACGGCGGCCTCGCGACCGATGCCCCCGCGCAGAAGGGACAGGTGAAAGCACAGGTACGGGTATTCACCGGCGCGGATGACAAGATGATTCCACCCGTGCAGGTGGATGGCTTCAAGCAGGAGATGGGAAAAGCGGGGGTGAACTACAAGGTAGTGGTCTATCCCGGCGCGATACACAGTTTCACCAACCCGGATGCCGACGAGTTGGGCAAGAAGTTCAATATGCCTGTCGCTTACAACGCGAAGGCGGACAAGGATTCATGGGGGCAGTTACAAACTTTTCTGGCCGATGTGTTGAAATAAATTGGGGAAAAGCATGAGAGATACCGACTGGATAGACCGCAACGAATACCCTTTCGCGCCGCACTTTTTTCAAACGCCTGCGGGCAAGCTGCATTACGTGGATGAAGGCAGCGGCGAAGTCATCGTGATGCTGCACGGCAACCCGGCCTGGTCGTTCCTGTACCGCAAGCTCATCAAGCGGCTTGCGCCGCACTATCGCTGCATCGCGCCCGACCATATCGGCTTTGGTTTGTCCGACAAACCGGCGGACTGGAGCTACCTGCCGGAGGAGCATGCCAAGAACTTCGCCGCACTCGTCGAACATCTCGGCCTCAAGGACATCACGCTGGTAATGGGCGACTGGGGTGGCCCCATCGGCATGCACTACGCGGTGAGCCACCCAGAGAACGTGAAACGTCTGATTGTGACCAACACCTGGGCGTGGCCGGTGGACAAGGATTTCCACTATGTGGCGTTCAGCGCATTCATGGGCGGCCCCATCGGACGTTTCCTGATCCGCCATTTCAATTTCTTCGTGAATTCTTTCATGCGCGTCGCGTTCGGCGACAAGCGCAAGCTCGATGCTCATGCCCATCGCCACTACAAGGATGCCCTGCCCACTGCGGCATCGCGTAAAGGCTGTTATGTGTTCCCCAAACAGATCATCGCGTCCACAGCGTGGCTGGAGAGCATCTGGTGCAAGATGGGGGAACTGAAGGACAAACCGACGCTGTTCGTCTGGGGCATGCGAGATGTGGCATTCCGCGAGAAAGAGCTACTGCGCTGGCAAAGTGCGTTGCCGAACTCGCACACCGTGCGGCTCGCAACCGTCGGGCATTTTGTGCCGGAAGAGGCTGCGGAAGAACTGGGAAAGGCTGTTGCGGAATTTCTGGGCTGATGCGTGCAGATCACGCTTCCTGGGAAATGGCGACGCGGTCTTTTCCGTTATGCTTGGCCTCGTACAGTGCCTTGTCGGCCTGCGCTATGAGTTGATCCACTCCCTTGCTGCCTTTTAAGTCCAGATAGGCCACACCGACACTCACGGTGAAGTGAACCTGGCGGGCATAGTCGCCCGAAGTCGTCACCGAAGCATTGCGAATCTCCACCAGCATTTTTTCGACCAATGACCGCACCGCATCTTTGCCTGCCCCATAGATAATCATGGCGAATTCTTCACCGCCCAGACGACCGATTACATCACTCTTGCGCACCACGCCGCTGGCGACCGAGGCGAAACACTTCAGCACCTCGTCTCCCACCGCGTGACCGTAGACATCATTGACCGTCTTGAAGTTATCCAGATCGATATAAACCAGTGCCAACTCGATCTGACTGCGACGCGCCAGACTGATGGCGCGTTCCGCATGATCCAGAAAAGCCCTGCGGCTCATCACGCCGGTGAGCTCGTCGATCATGGCCAGTTTGCGCATCTCCATCTCGAGATAATGGATTTTGACCAGCGCACCGAACAGCGGCCAGAACAGAAAAGGCGCGATAGTCAGCGGTGCCAGAATAGAGAGGGTTAAGGCGATCTCGCTGACTGCTATCCCCTTGAACATCATGACCAAGCAGGTAAACAGAACCGACGACACGGTCGCTAGCGCGGTAGCGATGAGTACACTGGGAATGTGACCAAGCCGAATGATTGATTTCCTGAACATGGCGACTATTGTAACGCGATTGTAACGTGTTGCGACAAGCCGCCCTGCGGGCTACAGCCTTGTCCAGCACTATGCGCCAGTGTAGATTATGGCCTCTCTCCTCCGGGACGACGACATGAGTGACCGATATTTCAGCAAACAGACTTTCGCCTTTCTTTCCGCACTGGCGCAGAACAATGACCGTGAATGGTTCGCGCAGCACCAGCAGGAGTACGAGGATTTTGTGCGCACGCCCGCGCTGGATTTCATCAGCAGCATGTCGGATGAGATACCCGCCATCTCGCGCCATTTTCTGGCGCAGCCGAAGAAAGTGGGAGGTTCGCTGATGCGTGTCCAGCGCGATACGCGCTTCAGCAAGGACAAAATACCGTACAAGACCAATATCGGTATCCAGTTCCGCCACGAGGTAGGCAAGGATGTACATGCGCCGGGTTATTACCTGCACATCGCGCCGGGTGAGTGTTTCGTGGGCATCGGGCTGTGGCATCCAGAGGCGGATGCGCTGTTCAAGATACGCGAGGCCATCGCGCAGAAAGGTGATGAATGGCTGGCTGCACGCGACGACCGGGCCTTCCGCAAACATTACTCGCTCGAGGGAGAAGTCCTCGCCAACGCACCGCGCGGTTTCGCCAAGGATCATCCGCTGGTGAATGATCTGAAGCGCAAAGATTTTATCGGCATGGCAACGTTGAGCGAAGCGACCGTGATTTCAGACACTCTGCGCGCACAGGTGGTGGCACGTTTCCGCGAGGCCGAACCGTATATGCGCTTCCTGTGCAATGCACTGGAATTACGCTTCTAGACCGCTCCAAGAATACATAGTTGAATGATCTAGTCTGGCATACCTGCGGGCGAGATTTTTTTCGCCATTGAATTGTGCTAAATTTTCATCGGGCTGAATTTTCACCCGTCAATCAACCAAATCTGGAGGGGACCTAAGATGACTTTCTTACTCATTGTCGTAGTGTGCGCTGTAGTCGTTGGTGGCGGCTTGGCGCTCATCGCATTCAAGAGCACAGACTAAACGGCGCTCTTCCGAAAAAGAAAAAGCCCGCTTGTTTCGGCAAGCGGGCTTTTTTTTGGCGTGACGACGATCAGTGGTGATGGCCGCCTTCGCCGTGCACATGGCCGTGATCCAGTTCTTCCTGGGTCGCGGGACGCACGGCGGTAATGACACCGTCGAACTTGATGGTCTTGCCGGCGAGCGGATGATTGCCGTCAACGGTGACGTCCTTGTCGCTGACCTCGACCACGGTATAGAGCAGAAAATCCTCGTCATCGTCGCCTTCCGCGCCGCCCTCGAACTGCATACCGACTTCGACTTCTTTGGGGAACATGTCGCGCGGTTCGACGCGCACCAGCTCGTGCTCGTATTCACCGAACGCATCATCCGGCTCCATGGTGACGGAGAACTTGTCACCCACGTTCTTGCCGTGGATAGCCTCTTCCACTGCGGGGAAGATACCGTCGTAGCCGCCGTGGACGTAGCTGATGGGGTCGTCCGCCTTTTCGAGTATGCTGCCTTCGCTCACATCAGTCAGTTCATAACGCACTGAGACGACGGTGTCTTTAGCGACTTTCATTTCATTTCCTTTATCAAATTGAGTACTTCATCCGGGTGCTTGTGCGCGTGCACGCCGTACATCACGTGGCGCAGCTTGCCTTGTTTGTCGATCACGAAGGTGGAACGCTGGATGGCGACCGTCTTGTGACCGTCTGTTTCTTTTTCGTACAACACGCCGTATTTTTTGCAGATGCGCGATTCGGTATCCGACAGCAGCAACACGGATAAGCCGTATTTGTCGCGAAAGGCGGCGTGGCTGATGCAATCGTCGCGGCTGACACCCACCACGACGGTGTCGTATTCGGCGAAGTCTTCCTCATGGTCGCTGAATTCTGTGGCTTCCATGGTGCAACCGGGGGTATCGTCCTTGGGGTAAAAATACAGCACGATGTTCTTCTTGCCCAACAGGGAGGTGAGTCTGAACATCTCCATGTCGGCATCGGCCAACTCGAAATGCGGTGCATCCATTCCAACTTGTAAATGCATGGTGTGATCCCCCTGTGCGGCATTCTAACTGAGATTTATTTCATGCCAAATTTATTTTGCAGCGATTTCCACACGGCTATAATCGCGCCATGAAAACAAAACTCACCCTGTTGGGCGGCCTCTCCACCGAGGAGTTCCTGCGCGATTATTGGCAGAAGAAACCTCTGCTCATCCGTCAGGCTGTCCCCGGCTTCAAAGGCCTGTTAAATCCGCAACAACTCGTCGAACTTTCTTGCCAGGAAGACGCTCAGGCTCGTCTGGTGAAACAGACTCGCGGCAACTGGCAACTGGCGCACGGGCCTTTCGCTCCCGACGAGATGGCGAAACTGCGCGGCAAATGGACGGTGCTGGTGCAGGGCGTGAACCATGTGCTGCCGGAAGCGACAGAGTTGCTCAAACGCTTCAACTTCATCCCGCATGCACGGCTCGATGATCTGATGGTGAGTTATGCGCCCAAGGGCGGCGGCGTCGGGCCTCACTTCGATGCTTATGATGTATTTCTGCTACAGGGCTGCGGGCATCGTCGCTGGCAGATATCGACACAGGAAGACCGCAGCCTGATCCCCGGTGCGCCGCTGCGCATCCTGCAGCGTTTCGAGGTGGAGCAGGAATGGGTACTGGAAGCGGGCGATATGCTTTATCTGCCGCCGCACTGCGGACACAACGGCATCGCCGAAGATGATTGCATGACCTATTCCATCGGCTTCCGTACCCCGGCCTATCAGGAGCTGGCGGAACAGTTTCTGGTATATCTGCAAGACCGCATCTGTGTGGATGGCATGTATGCCGACCCGGATCTCAAAACTCAGACTCACCCTTCCGAGATCGGCACACCGATGTTGCAACAGGTGGATCAGGCGATACGCAAAGTGCAGTGGGACGACGAGGATGTCGCCAACTTCTTGGGCAGCTATCTGAGCGAACCGAAGCCGCACATCTTTTTCGACACCCCCGACAAGCCGCTCTCCGCCACACGTTTCGCGCAGGCATTACAGACACGCGGCATCGCGCTCGATCTCAAGACGCAGATGTTGTGCCACGGCAGCACGATATTCATCAATGGCGATTCTCATCCGGTCGGTAAGGGCAGTTATCGCGCGCTACGCGAACTGGCCGATAACCGCGAATTGGCTGCGGGCAATAAGTTGACACAAGAAACGCTCGATCTGCTGTATGAATTTTATCTGGATGGTTATCTCGACCTGACCGCCAAACGGAGGTGAATAATGAGTGACGGCGAGCTGCGACACACGGCCTTGAACGGTACTGGCGAATACGTCGCGGCACTGGATGCCTTGTGTGCCTCGGCAAGGCATACGCTGTTACTGTTCGAGAAAGATTTCGACAATCTCGGTTTCAATTCTGCTGCCCGCTACGATGTTTTGCGCCACTTCCTGCTGGGCTCGCCCAATGCACGCCTGCATCTGCTGGCACACGACGTCAGACCGCTGGTAAGTTTCTGCCCGCGCATGATGACACTGTTGCGCCAGTTCGGTCACGCCATGCATATCCACCAGACACCGCTCAACCTGCGCCATGTGTCCGCACCCTTTGCCGTGGCGGATGAACAGCATTCTGTGCGTCGTTATCACTTTGACGACGTTCGAGGAATTTGGGCACAAAATGACCCGGAAAGCGCACTTCTACTGAAATCCCGTTTTGAAGAAATGTGGGGAAACTCACGCCCGGGCGCTGCGCCCGACGCTCTGGGCCTGTGAATCCCTCCCAAAACAGCCGCTAACCCCCTAATAACCCAGCATATACCTCTAGCTTTTTTTAAAAAAGAAGGTAGAATGCCGCGTCCTTGCAACGGCAGCCATGTCGCGGCACGGCCTCCATAGACTTTTATCAACTGACTTTAACTAAGGAAATACCATGAAATTCTCTGCTCTCGTTGCTGCGTTGTTGGCTCTGTCTCTGTCTGCTTGTGGTCAAAAGGCTGAAGCTCCTGCTGCTGCCCCAGCTCCTGCTGCTGAAGCTCCTGCTGCTGCATCCGCTCCAGCTGCTGCTCCTGCTGCTGACGCTGCTGCATCCGCTCCAGCTGCTGCTCCTGCTGCTGAGCCAGCAAAGCACTAAGAGCTGCTTGCAACTCGAAAAAAGCCGACGTAAGTCGGCTTTTTTATTGCCCGCATTATCCCCCTGCACTCAGTCAATTTCGCGCCAGGGTAGTCCCGCTTCCTGTGTCGCCACACAGATTCGCTCCGACCCATCCGCTAACACCTCGCGCAACGCGCCGACAGCCAGTGCTGCGGTATTGTTCTTATAACTGAGGTGCGCCGCCACCAGATGCTGCAATCTGCTGTTGTCCAGCCGCGCCAGCAATGCCGCCGCGTCACGATTGTTCAGATGGCCGAAGCGGCCGCCGACCCGTTGTTTCAAACTGTAGGGATATTCGCCGTTCTGCAACAGGTCGACATCATGGTTACACTCCAGCACCAGTGCGTCACATCCGCTCAGCGTTGCTTCGATATGGGGGGTGGCGCAACCCGTATCGGTCAACACGCCCAGACGCCTGTTGCCGTCGCTGAACACGTATTGCACCGGCTCGCTCGCATCGTGCGGCACGGGATAGGGGTGTATCAACATGTCGCCCACCGAGAACGGCAGATGCGGATTGATCTCGCTGACATCGCCAATATCGGCGAACGCCCCCTGCTGACTGCGCAGCGTACCGTGGGTGAGAAATACGGGAAGAGAAAATTTGCGCGCCAGACGGGCGACACCACCGATATGGTCGCCGTGTTCATGGGTGACGACGATGGCATCCAACGATTCCGGTACCAGGTCGAGACGCGCCAGACGAGTGATTGTTTCGCTGAGCGAGAAGCCGCAATCCATCAATACTCTTGTGTCACCAACCTGAACAACGAGGGCGTTGCCCTCGCTGCCGCTACCCAGCAGCGCGAAACGCATTGTTACGGGGCTGGGGGAGGATTGCCGTCACCAGGAAGTGGCGTGTTCTCGCCGGCGGGCTGCTCTGAGTTGAGTCCCTGATAAATGGAATCGATGACACGCGCACTGACGGTACCGCTTTTGCCGTTGGGATCGGTAACCGTGACTTCGCAGCCCCCCTGATTCTCGCGCACCGTCACCAGATGGCTATGCGATCTGATCTTGTCTTTATCTGCCTTTTTCAAGGCTGCGACGTAATAGATACCCAAGCTTCGGTCCTTGTCGATCACGGTGACGCGGGACTGATCCAGCGCCAGACCGACCCTGCGCCAACTGCGGTCGAACGGTTCACCCAGCAGGATGCGTTTGACACCGTTGTTGTCTTGCAACTTGGGGGCTGGAACAGCAGGGGCAGGGGCAACTGGTGCAGGAACAGCCGCCACAGGCGCAGAGGCTATCACGGGAGCAACACACGGCTGCTCCGGCTTCTGCTTGGTGTATTCCGAATAACTAGCCACCCCGCCCGTTTCGCCTTCGGGAATTACATAACGCTGCTCCATCTCCGGCACGCTCAGTTTGGGCGGGACTTCGAGCGGCGGCATCTGCACCGCCTTGCTTTTGTATTCAAGTTTGGCTTTGTCGGAGACGCTGCTGCAACCCGCCAACAGCAAGATAGCGGCAACACCCAATACGGCATTGGTTCGTTTCATTGACTTTCCCATCAGATTACTCCTGCCTGACGCATCGCGGCTTCCACCACTGGCTGTGCGCCAACGGAAAGCGGTGTGAGCGGCAGGCGCAGATTGTTTTTCATTTTACCCATACGGGCGACTGCCCATTTGACCGGAATCGGATTGGCCTCAACGAACAGATGGCGATGCAATCCCAGCAAACGGAAATTGATCTCGCGCGCTTTGGCAACTTCGCCGTTCAATGCGGCGACACACATCTCGTGCATCAGCTTCGGAGCTACATTGGCCGTCACCGAGATCGTGCCGTGCGCCCCCAGCAACATCAGCGCCAGCGTGCTGGCATCATCGCCGCTGTAGATGGCAAAGTCCCCGATGGTACCCTTCAACGCAGCAGCACGCTGCAACAGATCGCTGCCGCGCTCGATGCCGCCGGTGGCGTCTTTGATGCCGACAATATTGGGGATCTGCGCCAGACGCAACACGGTGTCATTGCTCATATCCGCCCCGGTCCGTCCCGGCACGTTGTACAGGATATGGGGCATATCCACCGCTTCGGAGATAGATTTGAAGTGCAGATACAGGCCTTCCTGAGTCGGCTTGTTGTAATAGGGCACCACGGTAAGCGATGCGGTGGCACCGGATTTTTTCGCAAAAGCGGCCAGCTCGATCGCCTCTTTGGTCGAGTTCGCGCCGGTTCCGGCGATGATGGGAATGCGTTTTGCCGCATGCTCCACGGCCACCTGGATCAACTGTTCATGCTCTTCCACATCAACGGTCGGGGATTCTCCCGTTGTCCCCACCACCACGATAGCATCGGTGCCTGCGGTGATATGGAAATCGATCAACGAGCGAAAGGCGTCCCAATCCAGACTGCCGTCCGCATGCATGGGGGTGACTATCGCAACGATGCTGCCTGTAATCATGGTCTTCGCCGTTCTAACCAAAGCGCGCATTTTAACTGAAACGACGGGACGGATGTTTCATAAATAGTCCCTCCCGCCTATCTTCACCCGGCCAGCGGAACATGACAGAAATCCGGTGACACGGGGACATCTTCTCCCGTATCATCTTTTTATGCCAAATGATCTAACTTCCGAACAATCGCGCAGCCGCGAGACCATCCTCAACCTGTTGCGCAAACACCAGCTGGTGGAAGGCATGGTGCGCAAGCAGGATATGCCGCACCATGACCTGGTCGAGACGCTGGTACGCAAACAGAATCTGGCCAAACTGAAGCAGGTGTTAAATGAGGCCGCACCGACGGAAGTCGCCGATATCCTCGAAGAACTTTCCCCCGAAGATCAGATGTTCGTGTGGGATCAACTCGATGAAGGCCGCAAGGAGCTGGTTCTGCGCGATGTGCCGATCTCGGTATTGAACGCCTTGGGAAAACGCGAATTCAAGAACGAGCGCTCCAGCATCAAGGCCTTTGGCCTGCATGAAGGCCGTCTGCGTGAGATCACCATCAATACCAGCGAAGAACTGCTCGCCACAAAACCGGTATGGATAGATCTGGTCGGGCCCAGTTTCGAGGAACGTACCTGGGTGGGCGGTATCTTCGGCATCGAGTTACCCGATCCGGCCAAGCTGAGCGACCTTGAATCCAGCGCCCGTTTCTATGTCGAGGAGAACGGCGAGATCCATCTGCATTCCGACTTCCTGCTCGATCTCGAAGACGAGTCGCGCAACGTCGCGGTCGCTTTCATTTTGTATCAGGACATCCTGTTCTCGGTACGCTCGGAAGAGCTACCGGTGTTCCGCTTGCAGCGCCTGCGCGCTTTCTCGCAACCGAACTACGTGTCCGATTCGCGCGATGTGTTGCTCGATCTATACGCCGCTGACGCGGAATATTCGGCGGACGCGCTGGAGAATATCTATCGCGGCCTGGAGGCCGTCGGCAAGCAGGTGCTCAGCAAACAGATGACCGATGAAGAGGCCGCCAAGATACTGGTCGCCATCGCCCACGAGGAAGATCTGAACGGGCGCATCCGCCGCAATGTGCTGGATACGCGCCGTGCGGTCTCGTTCCTGCTGCGCAGCAAGTTCCTTGAACGGCAGCAGCTGGAAGATGCCCAGCAGATCCTGCGCGACATCGAGTCGCTCGACGGGCACACCACCTTCCTGTTCGGCAAGATCAACTTCCTGATGGACGCTACCGTCGGCTTCATCAACATCAACCAGAACAAGGTGATCAAACGCCTGACGGTGTTGAGCGTGGTGTTCATGCCGCTCAATGTGCTGGCAGGTATCGGCGGCATGTCGGAATTCTCGATGATGACCCAAGGCATACCCTGGCCGCTCGCCTACACCCTGTTCACCGCCGGTCTGTTCCTCGTCGGCTGGCTCACCTATGTGTTCCTGAAGTTCATCGAGCAGCGCGAAAAATCGAAATAAACCCGCGACTCAGGGGATCTCCACATCGTCCATCCGCGACAGGATGATGTCGGTCTTGCGCATCAGCCCTCTCGCCTCGCGGTGTTTGTCGTAATAACGCGGATTGGGCACCATCGCGGCGAGTTTCGCCGCCTGAAAAGGAGTCAGTTGCGCAGCCGTGGTACGGTAGTAATAACGCGCGGCGGCCTCCGCACCGAACACCCCGTTTCCCCATTCGATCACATTCAGATATATCTCGAAGATACGCTCCTTGTCCATCATGCTCTCCAGCATCAGCGTGATGATGACCTCTTCGCCCTTGCGCCACGGCGTGCGCTTGGTGGACAGAAACAGGTTCTTGGCCAGTTGCTGGCTGATGGTTGAACCGCCCGCCACGATCTTGCCCTTCTTCAGGTTCTTCTCGTACGCCTTCTGGATGCCTTCCCAATCGAAACCCTCGTGATCGACGAACTTCGCATCTTCCGAGGCGATGAGCGCACGTTTGAGATTGCCGGATATTTTTTTATAAGGCACCCACTGATGCTTCAATACCGCATCAGGATTTTTGTCCTGCATCACTTCCAGCCGGTCATCCATGAATGAACTGGACGCCGGGTTGTGGTCTATCCACCACCACACGTGCACCGCGATCCATGCCTGATACAGCAGCATGAACACGAACAAGCCCAAAAAGATGCGCCACGACCACCACCAGATTTTCTTCATCATGCGCGCAGACTCGCGATCACCGCCGCCGTCTCGGGACGCACGCCGCGCCACAGATCGAAGGCCACCGCCGCCTGTTCCACCAGCATACCCAGACCGTCCGAGACGATGGTCGCGCCGTTACGGCGGGCATAAGCCATGAACGGCGTCTCGCGACCATACATCATGTCGTAGGCCAGCGCCCCCGGTTTGAACAGACCTTCCGGCAACGGCGGAAGCTCATCGCGCAATCCGCTGGAAGTGGCGTTGATGACGATGTCGTAACTGCGGCCCGGCAGATCTTCGTAACGGCGCGTGCGTACCGAGCAGGGGCCTTCAAACTCCTTGATCAGCGTTTTGGCTTTTTCCATGTTGCGATTGGCGACCTCGATACTGACGCCGGTATTGAACAGCGGCCACATCACGCCAGCCGCCGCACCGCCCGCGCCCAGCAGCAGCACATCCTTCCACATCATCTCGATACCGAGGTTTTGCTGGATGTCCAACACCAGTCCGGGGCCGTCGGTGTTGGTGCCGAGAATCTTGCCATCGCGGAAGATCAGAGTGTTGACCGCCTTGGCATCCAGCGCTCGCTGCCCCAGTTCGTCGCACAGATGGTAGGCCTCGAACTTGAACGGCACGGTAACGTTACAGCCCTTGTAGCCTTCGCTCACCAAGCGCTCGATGGTGGCCTTGAACCCATCCAGCGGCGCTTCGATGGTTTCGTAAGAGATGTCCTGATGCGTCTGCGCAGCGAAGGCCTGATGGATCAGCGGCGACTTGCTGTGTGATATGGGGTGGCCGATGACGGCGTATTTGTCGGTCATGCTGATTCGAAGAAAATGAGATGGCGCGGATTATAGCTGCTTGCCCCTGCACGAGCGGCCATACCGAATATTGCCACGAGGGCGGCATTACCTCCCTTTGATGACGGGGGCGACTCTTCTGTGCAATGCCTCTCGATCAATATCATTAGCCCGCTGTTTTTATTTGGATAATTTATTTTATCCCCCGCCCTAAAGGTTGTCCGAAATATGCCGATAGCTACATCACCAACCGTACTTTCAACGAAAGGCCGCATCATGGAAATCAATTCAGGTCATTCAAACGTGCAGATCGCGATCGCCGTTCAGCCACAGAACAAGCCTGCTCAGAGGCAGGCAGTGGAATATGGCAATGACGACACTCCCGTCACCTCAGTCATACGGACAGTCCCCGCCGCCACCATCAATACCCGGGGTGAGGAAGTCGGCAACCTCATCAACACGTGGGCCTGACCCCCACTAACGGCAGGAAAGGTTGATCATGACCATTTCTTCCATCACCTCAAGATCGGTGACCGTCAGCACCAGCGAGAGTACCCGCGTCTATGTGCCGACACGTGCGCCGCAGGCCGAGTCGTCCGCCAGATCGGCGGAGGCCAGCTCGTTCGTGCGCGAAGCTGCACCGGAGCTTGTCGCAAAAGCCGTGGAACAGGTGAATGAAGCCTTTTCGGAAAAAGGCAAGAATCTGCGCGCACAGATCGAGCGGGATGAAGCCACGGGGATCAGCGTGGTCAAAGTATTGGATAAATCCACCGAAGAAGTGATCAGCCAATTCCCCTCGAAAGAGGTGCTGGCCATCGCCGAAGCGATCCGGCAATATCAGGAAGAAAAAGGGCAACTGCTCGACGTCAGCGCCTAAACCTCCCTGCTTCACGTTTACCCCAGAACATACTCAAGAAACGCTCCGCCCGGCCGATAATAATCTTGTCATTCGGATATTTTCGGAGAGCCCCCCATGAGAATCATTACCTGCCTGCTTGTCGCTTTACTCGCTACGTCTCTGTCAGGCTGCGCCATCCCGACGCGGGAGAGTGTGATGGACTCATGGATGGGGCGTCACGAATCGGAACTGGTCTCGAATTTCGGGGAGCCCACCATGGCTGTGCGCAACCGCGAAGGAATGATCATCCTGACCTGGGACGAACGCGACTGCATCAAATCTTTCACTGTGGATGCTGCGGGCGAAGTGGTGAACTGGGACCACGCGTGCTCGTCCTCTTGAGCCAGATCACTCGCTTTGTAACTGGTCGTTGCTGGTGAACGTCCAGGTACGGGTGATGCTGAGCACATCGGTCTCCTTGCGGATATCCGGCGGAAACACCGCATAGGGTGCGGCAAGTTTGACGATGCGCATGGCGGCGGCATCCAGAATACGCTGACCGGAGGAACGGTTGATCTCCACACTTTCCAGACTACCGTCGGCGCGAATAGAGACGGTGAGCGTCAGCTTGCCGTAGATCTTCTGGTCGCGCGCCTGCTGCGGATAGTTCATGTTGCCGATACGCTCCACCTTGCCGCGCCAATCTTCCACATATTGGGCATAACGATATTCCTGGGTGCGCGCACCGATGAATTTGCGCTTGGGCAGCTTCTCGTAAGATTCCAGGCTCTTGCTGATCTGCGCTTCCAGTCGCGCAATCTCCAGCGCACGCTGCACGAGCTCTTCGCCACTCACATCATTAGCGACCGGTTTTTTCTCGGTCTTTTCCTGCGCCACGCTGTAATTGCTTTTCAGCTGGGTGAGCAAACGCTTGGTCTCCTGCTCCAATTGCTGCACCCGGCGCGCCGACTGCTCCAGCGAGAAGGTCTCGCCGTCACCTAACACCGGCAACGGTGTCTTGGCGGAACGATCCTCGGAAGTATTGCCACCCCCGTCCAGATTATGCTGCGCCATTTTGGCCGCATTACTGGGCCGGTTATACGATTTGCTGTTGACCAGCACGACTTCCAGCGGTTGCAGCGGTGTGCTGAGGGTCTTGCCCAAATCGGGGAACGCGATGCCGACACCGAACAGTACAAAAGCGTGTATACCGAGCGATAAAGCCGTCGCATATACCATGCGCTGTTTCAGCACCTGAAGGATCATGCGGCTATCGCCTCCACCACTCCGACAAAACGCGCCTCGAAATCCAGATCGAGCAGATCAATTTCGCCAATCTCCAAAATGGCCCGAGTATTGGGCGGCAGCTCGGGCAACGAGGGGATGCGGCTCACCAGGGGAATTTCCACCAGCTTGACCAGATTTTCACGCAACACCCACACCTCGGTCTGCCGCACCTGCTCCTGCAACAACCAGCGCAGACACCAATAACGCTCCATCTGGCGCTGGAAATCGTTGTAGAGCGTGTATGCCGCATCGAAATCGCGCAGGATGGAGAACAATGCGGTATCGTTCCTGGCGTAGACGGGAGGTTCGTTGCGCAGCAGGCTGATGATCTGGCGCTGGTTGACCAGATCGACATAACGGCGCAACGGCGAACTCGACCACATGTATTGCGCCACGCCCAATCCTTGGTGCGGTGCGGCGACCGTGCTCATCTTCACCTTGCCGTTGTTCTGCGTGCGATAGATCCCGGCCACATCGTTGTCGGCGAGCAACTTCCCCCACGTGCTGTTGACCAGAATCATCAGCTCCGACACCACCTTGTCGATAGGCGAGCCGCGCAGGCGGTTGCTGATGGTGATATGGTCATCTTGCACATGGAAGTTGTAATCGACCTGCTGCGTGCTGTTGTCGGCAGACTTGCCGCGCAGCGCTTCCAGCTTGTTGGCGAATTGCCACAACAGGGCAAGTTCACTGGCATAAGCGTAATCCCGTTTACCCTCGGCGATGCTGGCCTCGTTGAACAAAGGCTCCAGCGTATCGTGGCGCAGGTTGGCCGCGATATGCAGACGCTCCAGACTGCTGCTGCTGTTCAGCACCTCCAGGGTCGTCGCGTCCACCTCCAAATAAAGCGACAGTGCCGGGCAGACCCTGTCGGCACATAGGGTAAACGCCTGCACCACACTATCCGGCAACATGGTGATCTTGTCACCGGGCATATAAACAGTGGATAACCGTTGCGCGGCGATGGCATCAAGAGGTGTGCCCGGCAGCATCCCCAGCGCCGGAGCGGCGATATGGATACCGACACGCCAGTTACCGTTGTCCGTGCGCACCAGCGAGAAGGCATCGTCGATCTCGGTGGTGCTGGCATCGTCGATACTGAAAGCGTTCACCTCCGCCAAGGGCAATTCGGCATAGGCTTCCACGCCGATCTCGGGGAAGCCGATACCCTTGGGGAAGTTCTCGAACAGGAAGCGATGCAGATGGAAATCCCGCGTGGAAGGCAGTGCGCCGCAGCGATGCAGCAGATGCGCCGCCGAAAGATGCGTGGCCGCACAGGCCGCCTCCAGCGCTTTCACTTCCAGCGTGTTGCGATCCGGCTTGTACAATATCTGCGGCAAGTGGGCGGTAAATTCGGCGGGCAGCGTGAACGCGGTCAGCTCTTCCACATAACGCGCCTGCAACAATGCCTGCTGGCGCTTCTTCTCGGCACTTGCCAGTGCCGACTTCAGCGCTTCCGGCGGTGCCGCCTTGTAGCGCCCCTTGCCTTTTTTGTAAAAATGCATGGGCGAGGCGTGCAAGCGAATCAGCGTCCCGGCGGCTTCGGCGGGGGTCGGTGTATGCCCGAAATATTCCTGCGCCAGCATATCGAATGCGAACTCCTCAGGCGGGCAGGATTCCCAGAGAAAATCGATATCGATATCGGCCGCGATACTCTCCGCCTGAGCCAAAAAATCCCCCAGACCCGGCTGGGCGAAACGCAGCATCACATTGGCAGATTTGATCTTGCTGCGCTTGCCGTGGGCGTTCTCCACCTGTAGCGAGGTCGTGTTGTCCGCAAGGATGCTGCCGACCTTGAAACCGCCGTCTTCTTCGTAAAAAATATTCATCAGGGATCACGCCAAAATCGAGCCGCGATTATAACCCAGCCCGATCACCCAGAACTTTGTTCGTGTTAAGCTGTCCGAGTGCGTGCCACTGTACAAGATGGCCGCCCATCAACCAGAAGGAGAATCTCCATGAACAAACTCATCAGCAGCCTCATCATTGCTTCCTGTGCCGCCATCGCGGCCTCTGCGGCATGGGCTTGCCCGCCCATGGGCAAAGGGAAACCCTGCAACAGCCAGTTCGAAGCACTGGACAGCGACAAAGACGGACAACTCTCCAAAAAAGAATTCGCCGCCATGCACGACCAGCGTTTCAAAGAGCTCGACAGCAACAAAGACGGCAAACTATCTAAAGACGAGATGGACGCGGCTTCCCCGGCGATGTATGGCCGCAACCATGGTGATCGTCTCATCGGAAATCGTTTCGAAGCGTCCGACGCAAACCATGACGGTGCGCTGACCAAAGAAGAAGCCAAGGATATGCCGATGCTCAGCCAGAACTTCGATGCCATCGACACGAACAAGGACGGCAAGGTGACTCAGGAGGAGCTGTCCGCAATGATGGAAGAGCATCGCGCCGCAGGTGGCCCAGCTGCGATCAACAAGACACAGGAAAAGAAATAACAACGATCCGCACAAAAAACGGGCCGGCATCATGCCGGTCCGTTTTTTGTATACAGCGACGGATTATTTGACGGACAGGATCCAGTTCACCAAAGACTTGATGTCGGCATCGCTCACATTGGCACCGGTCTTGGGCATCGCCATCGAGCCGAACGAACCGCTGCCGCCGTTGCGCACCTTGGCTTCCAGTTTGGTCTGGGCACTCGCGTCGCCACGGTATTTATCGGCGATGGCCTTGACCGACGGGCCGACCGTCTTCTTTTCCATGTTGTGACAGGTTACACAGTTGCTCTTTTTCAGCAATGCCTCATTGGCGAATGCATTGCCGGAAATGATCAGTGCTGCCGAGAATACAACGAGATGACGGATCTTCATGGCGATTTCCTCTTCGGTTAATAAAACAGCTTACGGTTCCATTGTAGCGCATCACCCCGGCAATGCCCAATCCCGATAACGACCCGATGCACTATACTAACGCCGCCACATGTCTCGCATACGGAAACAACTGAGAGGATCGCGATGTATCTCGAACATTTCGCACTGACCGAACCGCCGTTCAAGATCACCCCCATTACGGAATTCTTCTTTTCCGGGGCGAATCGCGGAGAGATACTGGAGGCGCTGATCCACGCCATCACCGACAGCGAAGGCATCATCAAGATCAGCGGCGAGGTCGGCAGCGGCAAGACCATGTTGTGCCACATGCTGCTGGAGCGCCTGCCGACCAACATCAAAGCCATCTATCTCGCCAATCCGAGCCTGTCCCGCGAAGAATTGCTGTACGCCATCGCCGACGGCCTCGAACTGGACCCGGAAGGCCAGCGCATCAGCATCCTGTTGCAGAATCTGCACAATCGTCTGGTCGAAAAATATAACCAGGGGGAACATTGTGTGGTGCTGGTGGACGAAGCCCATGCCATGCCGCTGGATACGCTGGAAGAGCTGCGTCTGCTATACAACCTGCAAATCGGCAAGCACAAGCTGGTCAAGATCATCCTGTTCGGGCAGCCCGAGTTGAATGACAAACTGGAGCAATCCAACATGCGCCAGCTGAAAGACCGCATCGTGCATCATTTCAACATGCAGCCGCTGCCCAAAAAAACGCTGGCCGCCTACCTGATGTTCCGCATGCGCACCGCCGGATATCAGGGGCCGGATATTTTCTCGCCTGCCGCGATCAACCTGATTGACCGGGCCGCCAACGGGCTGATGCGTCGCGTCAATATCCTCGCGGACAAATCCTTGCTTGCAGCCTTCGTGGAAGACACCCGACGTATCGAAGCCCGCCATGTGCAGGCTGCCATCCGGGATAGCGGGCTTACCCCGGACAAGCCTCGCTTCAACCGCAGGGATATCGCTCTCGTCGGCACCGCCGCACTATTCACCCTGTTGATCGCCGCTGCCGGATGGATGATGGGCAGGACCAACCAGACACAAAACGATGCCAGCGCAAACGTCCCTGCCGCCGAGACTCCGACGCTTTCCGGCAGCGCGATGCTGCCCCCGCCAATCTCCGCCCCGGTTGCAGACGCGGCCCCAACTGTCGTGCCTCCCGCCAGCAAAACAGCGCTGGCCGCCCCGAGCGGCACCTTGCTCGAACAGCGCCAGCTTGCCACAAAGAGCATGCTTTCCCGCATCGGCAAAGGCGCGGTCAGCATCCAACTGTTCTATACCGAAGATGTCCGTCCGGCACGCATGGAGCGTTTCCTGATGCGTGCGCAGAACATGGGGATGCTGTCCGAAATCTATGTCATTCCGATCAAGGTCGATGGCAAGGAAGGTTACCGGGTTCTGTACGGTATCTACACGAATAACGATGCGGCACGCGCCGGAATGATAAATCTCCCGCAGCGATACAAGGATGCCTTTGCGCTCACCCTGCACGAACTTGACGGCTATTGATCCCCGAGCAAGGACGAACATGAGACTGCGAATACTGGGCTACATGCTCGTTGCCCTGTGGATCGGGCACTACACCACCGAAGCCTTCGCCGCGCCTGCGGCACCGGCATTCCATCCTGACACCCGCGAGATCGGCCACACCTCGGGTATTGTGAGCGTGGCGATCTCTCCGGAGGGGCAACAACTGGCGTCGGCCAGTTTTGACGGCACCGTCAGGCTGTGGGACGCCGCCAGTGGCGCGCAGTTATATTCCCTCAGCGGACATAAAGGCTTCGTCTATGCGGTCGCTTTTGCTCCCGACAGGCCTGTGCTGGCATCTGGTGGCTTCGATGACACGGTGAAGTTGTGGGACAGCGCGAGCGGGAAATTGCTGCAAACACTGACAGGGCATCACGGGGCGGTCAGCAGCATCGCTTTCTCGCCGGACGGACGCATCATCGCTTCCGGCAGCTGGGACAATACCATCCGTTTCTGGGATGCAGGGTGCGGCAAGGCATTACGTGTACTCAAAGGACATGCCGACATCATCAAGGCAGTCGCTTTCTCGCCGGACGGCAAGACGCTGGTCTCGGCCAGTTGGGATAACACATTGCGATTGTGGCGCACTGACAACGGCGGGCTGCTGCGCACCCTGAGCGGCCACCGCAAAGGCGTCACCTCCGTGGCCTTTTCGGCAGACGGTCACACCCTGATCTCTGGCAGCTGGGATGGCACGCTCAAACGCTGGGATGCCGCGAACGGTACAATGCTGGGATCGTTGCGGAAAACCGGCGGGGAGATCACCGCTCTCGCGCTGGCTCCAGACGGCCACACCCTTGCGGCGGGAAACAATCTCAACACGCTGGAACTGTGGGACATCAACACCGGAAAGCTCGGCCGGGTCTTGCACGGACACACCAGCACAATCAGCGCGCTGGCCTACTCTGCAGACGGTCAGCGGCTCATTTCAGGAAGCTGGGACCACACCCTCAGATTGTGGGATGCGACCAGCGCCGAAAAACTGCTCGCTGCGGCACAAGCAACGGAGATTCCCTAGCCTATCTTGGCCACCTCCGGGTGTTTGTCCGCAACGGCCTGGTCGATATGCTTCATCACCCCCATGCTGGCCTCTTCGGCACACTCCATGGCTCCGATGATGCGGTCTTGTAGTACCTCATCTTTATCCCAAGGATGGTTCAGCATCTCGACCATATCATGCACACAGTCATGCACCTTGCTGTGCGGGCCGAGTAAATCACGGAACGATGGTGAATCGCCGAACACCTCTTTGCCGGGACCGGCATACCACTTGCCCAAGCGGCAGTTATGGTGGTCAACCGAGACCGCAGCCTTGATCTCTGTATTGTCGGGATGACTGATCAGTACATAAGCACGCTGTTTGTAGATGATGTGATCCACTTTGACTAACGAGGCAAAGCTGAGGTCTTGCGCATAACGCGCACCCGTCAGAGTCGTCACTGCCGACTCGTTGAACTGGGTGAATTTGTGCTCCAACTGGCTGATGACATCCTGCGAAGAGTTGGCGATCTCGTGCATTTCGGCAGAATCTTTCTGCATCTTGGATGCGTCATCCTGCAACATGAGCATGATCTTGCCGATGGACTCGGAAGCGTTCTTGGTGTTTTCCGCCAGTTTGCGCACTTCGTCAGCGACTACCGCGAAGCCTCGCCCCGCCTCACCGGCACGGGCAGCTTCGATCGCGGCATTCAGCGCGAGCAGATTAGTCTGGTCGGCAATAGAATTGATCAGTCCGACCGCCTTGGTGATCTCCGCACTGCGCGCGTTCAATTCGGTGATCGCTTCGTTGGCACGGTTCACCCGCTCGACGATACCGGACAGGCGCTGCACGACATCTTTCACCGAGCTGCGGCTTTCATCGGCATCTTCCCGTGTCCGTTTGGCCAGCGAAGCCAAGCGTTCCATGTTATCGGTGATAACCTTCATGTCCTGCTGGCTGGAAGAAAGATTCTGCAATAGATTTTCCGTATTCAGCGTATGCACCTGAGACAACATACGGGTGCGCATGGACGAGAGCTTCTGCTCTGCCATGCCGGCAATCAAAATATTCTGATTCTCCAGACCCTTCTTGAAACCGCCATGCAGGCCGACCCCCATGGCAGTGCGATAGAAGTTGCCAGCCAGATTGGAACGGAAGCTTGTCTCCTGTTCGCGGAAGAACGTCCCCAACTGATCCAGCATGTCGTTCACGCTCCAGCACAACAGGCTGATCTCGTCGCGATTCTCCGAAATACCGGTCACGCGGCTGTTGAATTTGCCCTGCGCCACCTCGTCGATAACCGCCTTCAGCTTGGCGACTGGAGCCAGCCAACGCCGTGCCAGCCACTGCCCGTAGGCAGATACTGCAATCGAGATCACCAGAAAGACCAGCATAAATACATCCACGCCGTGCAACGCGAAACTGGTCAGGATGATGGCCAGACTTCCCAGCGAAAACGACCATAACAGCGCGGAGAATTTAAATTGCAAGGACGAGTTCGTCATAACTGAGCCCTTTCTCATTCAATATGTCGACCAATATCTTGGTGGATGCCGCAATCGCGTTCGCCGGCCCGGCCTTCTTCTCCGCTTCCAGCATGAGACGATAGACCGCACTGGCGGTCTGCACGCCGCTGGCTTTGGGTTTTCTGCGTACGGAAAAATATCCGGTGATGTTTCCGCTCGGGTCGAAGATGGGCGTTACATTGGTGAACACCCAATAAAAACTGCCGTCCTTGGCCATGTTTTTCACGTACGCGCAGCACTCTTCGCGGTTGGTGATCTTGTCCCAGAGCAGCTTGAACACGGCTCTGGGCATATCGGGATGCCGGATGATGTTGTGCTGGGAACCGATCAGTTCCTCCTCGCTATAACCGGAGAACTCGATGAATATGCGGTTCCCGTAGGTGATGCGCCCCGTCGTATCGGTCATCGACACGATAAAATCCTCTTCGCGCATGACCTTTTCCACTGCTGTCGGCGTGATGTCTCTTTTCACTATTCCTCCCGGAGCTATACTAGTTTTTGTAGCCACTCGAGGCTACTATCGGCAACCTCGCGAAAAACTTTAGCCGCCCAGAGTGGAATCGTAACCATACCACCCGGTCTTATTAACGTCGATTAGAAATACAAAATGCCCGCTATTCTGCCGCACATCACCTTGGAGACCGGTTCCTCCCCGCGTCACAGCATCATCTGGCTGCACGGTCTGGGGGCGGACGGCAGCGATTTCGTCCCCCTCGCCGAAGAGATGGCCCTGCCGGTGGCAGTGCGCTATCTGTTCCCGCATGCTCCCAAACGCCCCGTCACTATTAACGGCGGCTTCGTCATGCGCGCCTGGTATGACATCGCAACGGCAGACATCGGCGGCGTCCAGGATGCCGAGGGGATACGGACATCGCAGCTCGGGATCGAACAGCTGATCGCGCAGGAACGCGCGCGCGGGATAGCCGCATCCGACATCTTCATCGCCGGTTTCTCGCAAGGCGGTGCAATCGCGCTACACACCGGCCTGCGTCACAGCGAACGGCTGGGCGGCCTGCTCGCGCTCTCGACCTATCTGCCGCTGGCAGAGACACTCCACGCAGAGGCAGCCATCGCGAACCGCGACATACCGGTATTCATGGCACACGGACGCAGCGACCCCGTCGTGCCCTATACGTTGGGCATCTCCTCCAGAGATCGCCTGCAACAGCAGGATTATCCGCTCGCTTGGCACGAATATGCGATGCCACATTCGGTCTGCCAGGAAGAGATCGGCGACATCGCCGACTGGTTGTCGCAACGGCTGCGAACAACAGCCTGAGGTGATCGATACCGTCAGATGATCCCCCTGTTACAACGCCATACTCCTTTCCCGCCGCTGCAACAGGCACTCAAGCAGCCCAACGGATTGCTCGCCGCAGGCGGAGACTTGTCGCCCGAACGGTTGCTGGATGCTTACCGCCACGGCATCTTTCCCTGGTTCAACGAAGACGACCCTGTATTGTGGTGGAGTCCGGATCCGCGCATGGTGCTATTCCCCGAAGAATTCAGGACATCACACTCGCTGGTCAAAACCTTGCGCAAAGGCGATTACGAAGTGCGCGTCGATAGTGCCTTCGAACAGGTGATGCGCGCCTGCGCCGCCCCGCGTGCAGGGCAGCCTGGCACATGGATAGTGGAAGACATAATCCGGGCCTATTGCGAACTGCACCGGATGGGCTATGCACACTCGGTGGAAACGTGGATGGACGGAACACTTGCGGGAGGTTTGTACGGCGTCGCCATAGGAAAAATGTTCTACGGCGAATCCATGTTCAGCCGCCGCACTGACGCCTCCAAGATCGCCGTGGCACATCTCGCCAAACAACTCGAACAGTGGAACTTCGGCATGATCGATTGCCAGATGAGCACGCCACATCTCGCCTCACTCGGTGCCCGCGAGATCGCGCGCGACGAATTTATCGTGCAGCTCTCCGATTTGACCGGACAGCCAGGCATACCCGCACCTTGGCGCTTCGTAGACCCGTTTGCCAAGCATCAGGCGGCATAAATCACACAGTTGCGCCCCTGACGCTTGGCCCGGTACAGCGCGACGTCCGCACGGGCATAGATGTTCTGCTGGTCGTCGCCTTCCTTGAAATAGGCGATCCCGATACTGATGGTGACCCTGCCAACCTCGGGAAAATCGTGCGACTCGATGACCAGCCTGATCTTTTCCGCCAGCGTCCGCGCCTGCTCCACATCCTTCGCGATCGCCACCAGACAGAATTCCTCGCCGCCGACGCGGAACATCTGGTCGGCGCTTCTGATCGTCGAGTCGATCAGTTCACACATGATGCGCAACACGCTGTCACCGACCTGATGGCCGTAGCGATCATTGATGCTCTTAAAATTGTCGATATCCAGCATCAGCAACGCGAACAAATGCTGGTGCCGCATCGCCGCCGTGATGGCAGCGCCCAGACTCTCGTGGAATTTGCGCCGGTTGAACACACCAGTAAGCGGATCAACCACCACCAGCCGCTCAAGCTCGGATTTCAGTTGCTCGAGTTCCCGGTTACTTGCGCGCAGCTTGCGTTCGATGCACTCGGAACGGTTCAGCAGAAGGGCGGCATAGATGCCGAAGAAGATGAACATCAGGCCCGCCATCGTCCTCACCCACACCTCGACAGGGGACGGCTGCAACAGGGCTTCCAGGAACGATTCGTCCGCGCCGAAAATATAATGATCGATTATCGTGTCCGCCAGCCAGACTACTGGCGCAAGCAATACACCGCCCAGCGCCACTCTTCTTGAGCTTTTGCTCAATGAAGTGAACACTTCCAGACGCAATGCGCGGAACCGCCTCCCACCCTGCGCGGCCTCCGATTGCTGATTGACCACGGCCCCTCCTGTTATTGCTGTTTTGGTTTCAACTGGGGACTGTATTGCAACATTACGCCTATCGCCACAGGGATTCACCAACATTATAAACAGGGTTTTCGCCTATCCGCCGGAAATTGATACACTGCCGCCCATTGCCGCACACCTTAATCCGCGCATGAGCCTGCTCAACGACATCCCGATTTCTGCCCTGCATCTCTACCTGACTGCGCCCTATCCGTGCAGTTATCTGGAAGGGATGGAAGCGCGTTCTCAGGTTGCCTCGCCCGCTTTCCTCATCACCCCGCAGGTGTATTCCGAACTGGTGCAACACGGCTTCCGCCGCAGCGGCACCTACACCTATCGCCCGCGCTGCGATAACTGCCAAGCCTGTACCCCGGTGCGCGTCGATATCGCCGGGTTCACCCCCAACCGCTCACAGCGACGCAGTTGGAAACGGCACCACGCACTGGAAGTCAGCCTGCTCCCGCTGGCAGACCGGGACGACTACTTCCCGCTCTACCAGCGTTACCAGGACACACGCCACCGCGACGGCGGCATGGACAACGACGACAAGGAGCAATATGGCAACTTCCTGTTGCAAAGCCATGTCGATTCGATGCTGGTCGAATTCCGCGAGGCAGGCATATTGCGCATGGTCAGTGTCATCGACCTCCTCGAAGACGGGCTTTCGTCCGTGTACACTTTCTACGATCCCGACATCGCCGGCAGCAGCTTCGGCACATTCAACGTATTGTGGCAGATCGAGCTGTGCCGCAAGCTGCAACTGCCCCATCTGTATCTGGGCTTCTGGATAGAACAAAGCCAGAAGATGGCCTACAAAGCCAACTTCCAGCCCTTGCACGGATTGCAACGCGGCGCTTGGCGGCCACTGATCCCCGGATTCGAACGATGAAGCTGCGCCTCTTTCTTTTTGCCGCGACCCTATTGCTGCTTCCACCGCTCGCGCTGTTTTTGTCCGATCAGGACTGGCCGCCAGCCGCAACCATCAACGGCAACATGTTGCTGCCCGCCCTGCTCTGTGGCGTTGTCTTGCTCGCACTCGCAACCCTGCTGGACAGAATGGGATTGCGCCGCAACGGCTCCAGCCTGTTGCGCGCCCGTCTCGATTACACACTCTGGTTGGGTGCGGCCGGTGCGCTGTTATGCGCGCTGCTCGTCTATCTGAACGCCTTTTGCCCGTTATGGGTCGGCCCGCTCCCCCGCCCCGCCGAGATGCTGCTGGCCGCGCTGCTGGGTAGTGTGCTGCTACCGGCCGTACTCGTCACTCGTCACTCTCTATCCGGCTTCCCGTCCCTGTTGCGCAAACTCACACATATCGCCGCCCTCCCCCCGCTACAGGCAGAACCGACAGCGGCACTTCTGCTGCTCGCCACCTGCGTCGGCCTGCTCGGCGGCAGTGTATGGCCCGCGCAACTGGCATGGCTGTTCTGGCTGTCGCCCCTGCTGCTGTTGATCGCCCTGCAATTGTTATGGCATGAAAGCACGGTCTTCTCCGGGCTGCGGCAGGGTGACTGGAGCCGTATCGGACTCGGTGCTGCCTCCGGCATACTGGTCGGCGGAGGCACACTGGCCTGCTACCGACTTGCAGGCGGGGCACTCTACCTGCCCCTGCCAAGCTGGCTCTTGCTCGTGTTGATGGCTGCATTCGGCCTGTTGTGTCTGCAAGCGGGCGACCTCATCGCCGAACACTGGCGCGGCAGATCGCGCGGCGAAGTATTCAAGAAAAAACCGTTCCCTATTCCCATCGTTATCAAGAAAGACTCGTGATGTCACTGTTCCAGTTATTTCGTCCCGCCCTGTTCGCACTCGATGCGGAAGCCGCCCACCACGCCACCATCGAAGGTCTCAAAAAAGCCAATTGTTTCGGCGTAACCTCGCTGTTATTCAAGCGCCCAGCAGACGATCCACGCACGGTGATGGGCCTGACCTTCCCCAACCCGGTCGGATTGGCCGCAGGTCTGGACAAGAACGGCGAAGTCATCGACGCGCTCGCCGCCTTCGGTTTCGGCTTCATCGAGATCGGCACCGTCACCCCGCGCGCGCAACCCGGCAACCCCAAACCGCGCATGTTCCGCCTGCCCGCAGCGCAGGGCATCATCAACCGTATGGGCTTCAACAACGACGGCGTCGATGCGCTCATCGCCAACGTGAAGCGCGCAAAATACAAAGGTATCCTCGGCATCAACATCGGCAAGAACGCCGACACGCCGATTGAGAAGGCGGCGGACGATTACCTCATCGGCCTGCGCAAGGTGTACCCCTACGCCAGCTACGTCGCCATCAACATCTCCTCGCCGAACACCAAGAACCTGCGCCAGTTGCAGGGTGGCGACGAACTGGATGCACTACTCGGCCAACTCAAAGCGGAGCAGGAAAAGCTCGCACAACAACACGGAAAATACGTGCCGCTGGCTGTCAAGATCGCCCCCGACCTCGACACAGATCAAATCAAGAACATCGCCGCCCTGCTCACCCAACACCGTATCGACGCCGTCATCGCCACCAACACCACGCTGTCAAGAGTAGGCGTGGAAGGCTTGCCGCATGGCAACGAAACCGGAGGTCTCAGCGGCGCACCTGTGCGCGACAAATCCACCGCTGTCATCCGCCAACTCGCCGCCGAGTTGCATGGCGCGCTGCCCATCATCGGCGTGGGCGGCATCCTCAAAGGCGCGGATGCGGTGGAGAAGATGCAGGCAGGTGCATCGCTGGTGCAGGTGTATAGCGGGCTGGTATATCGAGGACAGGAACTGGTGACGGAGTGTGCGGCAGCCATAAAACAAGTCAAGTAGGCTTTTTCTTCACTGTATTCACTGGCATGTACGTCGCGTTGTGCTTCAGCGTCTGCCAAGACATTGAACATCTCAGCGACATTGCAAGATGAGGATCGAAGCTGCCTGACTCCATTGCGGAATGAAGATGGGATGTCACATGTCTCGATTTTATAGATAGTCTGCAATTATTCAACAAGTTAACCCTCTCCCCGACAACGGAATTGCATTCACTCTAACGCAGGCGTATCGTGCCGCCCGAATCTTCCACAGAGAAGAAATCAGGAGAGCGGAATGAGCGACGCACAAACGAAACAAAAACTTCCCACACTACTGCTGGGCGCGATTGGTGTGGTGTATGGCGACATCGGCACGAGCCCGCTATACGCGCTAAAAGAGACCTTTGCTGGACACCACCCGTTACCCGCGGTGGAAGCCAACATCCTCGGCGTGCTATCGGTGATGTTCTGGACCATCATGCTGCTGGTATCACTCAAATACGTCGCCATCATCATGCGTGCGGACAATCGCGGCGAGGGCGGCTCATTGTCGTTGCTGGCGCTGGCTAGCGAGCTGAACACGACACGACCGAAAACCAAGTGGTTCATTGCGATACTCGGGGTGTTCGCCGCCGCACTGTTCTATGGCGACAGCATGATCACCCCTGCGATCTCGGTGCTCTCCGCAGTTGAAGGTTTGAACGTCGTCGCCCCCCAATTGAATAGTTACGTGTTGCCGATCACCATCATCGTGCTGACCGCATTGTTCATTGTGCAAAAACGCGGTACGGGCATGATAGGCGTGGCGTTCGGCCCCATCATGATCTTGTGGTTCTCCAGTCTGGGCTTGCTGGGGGCGCTATCCATTGCACAAAGTCCGCAGGTGTTGCTCGCACTCAACCCCCTCTACGCTTACCAGTTCCTGATCTTTGATCCGTGGCTTTCATTTCTCACTCTGGGCTCGGTAGTGCTGGCCGTCACTGGCGGTGAAGCGCTCTACACCGACATGGGGCACTTCGGCAAATTCCCGATCCGGCTGACTTGGTTCTCCTTTGTCCTGCCCGCTCTGGTACTGAACTATTTCGGGCAGGGCGCATTGCTGCTGAACAATCCTCAATCGGTCGAGAATCCGTTCTTTTTGCTCGCCCCCGCTTGGGCATTGATACCTATGGTGCTGCTTGCCACCGCTGCCACGGTGATCGCTTCGCAGGCGGTGATCTCCGGGGCGTTTTCCGTCGCCAGCCAATCGGTGCAGATGGGCTTTTTGCCACGCATGGAGATACGCCAGACTTCCGATAAGGCACATGGACAGATCTATGTCCCGCTGACCAACTGGACGCTGTATGCGGCGGTCATCTATCTGGTGTTCACTTTCCAGAGTTCCAGCAACCTAGCTGCGGCCTACGGCATCGCCGTCACCGGCACGATGTTGATCGACACGATACTGATCGCCTTCGTCCTGGTGGCTTGGCGCTGGTCGCTGTGGCTGCTCATCCCGTTGATTGGCACCTTCTTTTGCGTCGATCTGGCTTACTTCGCGGCCAATGCCCTCAAGATCCCGCAAGGCGGCTGGTTCCCTCTGGGTATCGCAGCCATCTCGTTTACCGTGCTGACCACATGGAAACGCGGTCGCAAGCTGTTGTTCGACGAGATCGGTCGCCGCGCTGTTCCGCTACAGATGTTCATTGACGGGGCGGACCGCATGACCCGAATCCCCGGCACTGCTGTTTTTCTGAGCGGCATAGACGACGGCGCGCCTGCCGCCTTGCTACACAATCTCAAACACAATCAGGTGTTGCACGAACGCAATATCCTGCTGACCGTTATCACTGAAGACAAACCTTACATCTCGCAAGGTAACCGCTTGCTGATCGATGATTTAGGCAAGAATTTTTATCGCGTGAGAATCTTCTACGGATTTATGGACACCCCCGACGTGCCCGCCGCACTCGACTTGTGCGCAAGACAGGGCTTATCCTTCGACATGATGACTACCTCGTTCTTTACCACGCGCGCCTTGATTGTCTCAGCCCCCAATCCCGGCATGATGAAATGGCGTGAACGCTTGTTCATCGTGCTGTCCAGAAACGCGATGAACGCGGCGGATTTCTTCAAGATACCCACCAACCGGGTCGTCGAAATGGGTTCGCGCATTGAAATCTAACTTCAGGATATATCCATATACCGGCGCTGCGGTTGAATCACCGCTTAAATCAGCGGATAATCCGGCGCTTCTATAGAGGCATGGAATGACCGAATACTTACTTATTCTCGTCGGCACGGTGTTCGTGAATAACATCGTGATGGTGAAGATACTCGGACTCTGTCCGTTCATGGGGGTTTCCAAAAAACTGGAGGCTGCCGTCGGCATGGGTGCGGCGACCACTTTCGTGCTCACCCTCGGCTCCGGTGCCAGCTACCTGATCCAGCATTACCTGCTCGGCCCCGAGCTCGCCTATCTCACCACGCTGGCGTTCATCGTAGTCATCGCGGGTATCGTGCAGTTCACCGAGATGGTGGTACAGAAGACCAGTCCGGCTTTGTATCAAGTACTGGGCATCTATCTGCCGCTCATCACCACCAACTGTGCGGTGCTTGGCATCCCGTTGCTCAATGTGCAAGCCAAACACGATTTTATGGAATCGCTGTTATTCGGTTTCGGCGGCTCGTTGGGCTTTACCATGGTGATGGTGTTGTTCGCCGGTATCCGCGAACGTATGGAAGGGGCAGACGTACCCGGCATCTTCAAAGGCTCGTCCATCGCATTTATCACTGCCGGGCTCATGAGCCTGACCTTCATGGGATTCTCGGGCTTGGTGAAATGATCTCTGCGCTTCTGGTGATGATAGGCATCGCCTTGTTTTTGGGAACGGTGCTGGGGTTCTCCGCGATTAAGTTCAAGGTGCAAGGCAACCCGCTGGTGGACAAGATCGACGCAGTGTTACCGCAGACGCAGTGCGGCCAGTGCGGCTTCCCCGGTTGCAAACCCTACGCCGAAGCCATCGCCAAAGGCGAAGCCGAGATCAACTTGTGCCCGCCCGGCGGCGAGGACGGCATCCATAAACTGGCCGATCTGCTCGGCAAGGAATTCGTGCCTTTCGGCGAAGGTGCCGCCCCCAAAGGCAAGGCTGTCGCATTTATCGACGAGAATACTTGTATCGGTTGCACGCTGTGCATCCAAGCCTGTCCGGTGGATGCCATCGTCGGCGCGGCCAAGCAGATGCATACCATCATCGCGGCGGAATGTACCGGCTGCGAACTGTGCCTAGCACCCTGCCCGGTCGATTGCATCAGCATGCTGCCAGTCGGTGAAGACATCACCAACTGGAAATGGCGTTATCCGGTTTTCCCCATTCAGGCCAATGTGCAATGAAACCAACCCTGCACATTTCCCTCTCCACAATCCTCTCCCGCAAGCGGGCGAGGAGGCAAACGATCGCTACGCGGGTTTCACTTTAACGGTATGAAAGCAGCGTTCAAATTCCACGGCGGTGTACACCCGCCCACGCACAAGACTGAATCGACACGCACGCCCATCGCTCAGGCAGCGATGCCGGGCAAGCTGGTCATCCCCTTGCATCAGCATGTGGGCATACGCGCCAAAGCGGTGGTGCAGGTGGGCGAGCGCGTGCTCAAGGGACAGGTCATCGGCATACCGCAGGGACGCCTCTCCAGCTCGGTGCATGCTTCGACTTCCGGCACGGTGAGCGCCATCGACATGCAGTTGGTCGCACACCATTCGGGACTGCCCGATCTGTGTATCACCATCATTCCCGACGGCAAAGAAGAATGGATCGCGCATAGCGGGGTGGACTATAAACAGACGCCGCATACCGAACTGCGCCACCGCTTAAGGGATGCGGGCGTAGTCGGCTTGGGCGGCGCGGTGTTCCCCAGCGATGTGAAAGCGTATTCCAACAAGCACAAGATCAAGACCATGGTGCTGAACGGTGCGGAGTGCGAACCCTATATCACCTGCGACGACATGCTGATGCGCGAGCGCGCCGCCGACATCTTGCGCGGTGCGGAAGTGCTGCGTGAACTGCTGTATGCCGAAGAAGTGCTCATTGGCATCGAAGACAACAAGCCCGAGGCCATCGCCGCGATGCGCCAGGCCGTGCTCGAGGGCAAGCATGAGCATATGCAAGTGGTCTCGGTGCCAACGGTGTATCCGAGCGGCGGCGCAAAACAGCTCATCCGCATCCTCACCGGCATCGAAGTCGCAGCAGGCGTGCGCTCACCCGAGATGGGGGTGCAATGTTTCAACGTCGCCACCGCCTACAGCGCATGGCGCGCCATCGCGCACGGCGAGCCGCTGCTGTCACGTATCGTGACCGTCACCGGCAACGTGGATGACGCGCGCAATTTCGAAGTGCTGCTCGGCACCCCAATCGATGAGTTGGTGGCACAGACCGGCGGCCGCCCCGATACCGACAGGTACATCATGGGCGGCCCGATGATGGGTGTGCAGCTTCCCGCTGCCACAGTGGGTATCACCAAGGCCGCGAACTGCATCATCGCCTCCTCGCCCGCGCTGTTCCCGCCGCCCAAGCCGGCGATGCCCTGCATACGCTGCACGCGCTGCGCCGAGGTGTGCCCGTCCGAGTTGCAACCGCAAGACCTGTATTGGTTCGCCAAAGCGAGCAATTTCGGCAAGGCTGAGGAATTCCATCTGTTCGACTGCATCGAGTGCGGCGCGTGTGCCTACGTATGCCCGAGCAACATCCCGCTGGTGAACTACTACCGCTACGCCAAGAGCGAGATATGGGCGCGCGAGCAGGAAAGCACAGCCGCCGAGGTCGCGCGCGAACGCCACGAATATCGTCAGTTCCGCATCGAACGCGAAAAGCAGGAGAAAGCCGAAAAGCTGGCGCAAAAAGAAAAAGCCGCAGCGGTAGCCAAAGCGGCGGCTGATGCCGCCGCAGAACAGGCCAAGCTGGCCACCCCGCTCGATCCAGATGCCGATCCCGACGACACGATGCAACTGCGTATCGATGCGGCGCTCGCACGGGCCAAGGAACAGGCTGCCAGCGCACATCCCAAGAACACCGCAGAGCTCTCCCCGCAACAACAAGCGGACATCGCCGAAGCGGATGCACGCCGCGCCAAAGCGCATGAGATGGCACTCTCCGATGCCAAACCCAAGAACGAATAACGCTATGTGGATTTCTCCCTTCTTCACCCGATCCAGCAGCGTCAGCGCGATCATGCTCAAGGTCATGCTGGCACTCATTCCCGGCATCGCGCTGTATGTGTGGTACTTCGGCCCAGCGATTCTGGTGTCCATCACGCTGGCCTCCGTCACCGCACTAGCCACCGAAGCGGCCATGCTCAAATTGCGCAACCGCCCACTCAAGCCTTTCCTGTCCGACAACAGCGCCTTGCTCACCGCCTGGCTGCTGGCGCTTTCCATCCCGCCGCTCGCGCCGTGGTGGTTGGTGGTGGTCGGCACCGCCTTCGCCATCTCGGTCTCCAAACATCTGTACGGCGGGCTGGGCAGCAACCCGTTCAACCCGGCGATGATCGGTTATGCCGTGCTGATCATCTCTTTCCCCGTGCACATGACACACTGGCTCACGCCACATGCACTGGGCGGTATCGAACTGTCGTTCGCCGAACAATTGGGTTATATCTTCAACGGGACGTTGCCGCGCGGCCTGACGCTGGACGCGATCACCATGGCAACCGCGCTCGACACGATGAAGACGCAATTACATCTCGGCTTGTCGGTTTCTGATATCCGTGACATGCCGATCTATGGCCGTCTGGCCGGACAAGGCAGCGAAATGGTGGCACTCGGCTTCGCCATCGGTGGCATCTATCTGTTGCTGAACCGCATCATCACCTGGCATCTGCCACTGGCTTATCTCGGCGCGCTGTTCGCGACTGCGACTCTGTTCCACCTCGTTGACCCCACCCATTACGTGACGCCGCTGTTCCACTGGTTCTCCGGCGCGGCGATGATAGGCGCGTTCTTCATCCTCACCGATCCGGTCACCTCGCCAACCACGGCCAAAGGCAAGATCATTTTCGCGATTGGTGCGGGCGTACTCACTTACCTCATCCGCGCTTTCGGCGGCTTCCCGGACGGTATGGCGTTCGCCACCCTGTTCATGAACATCTGTGTGCCGCTGATCGACGCCTGGACGCAACCCAAGGTGTTCGGCAAAAAGGGAGGTGGCAAATGAAACGTATCGCGCGCGCCAGCCTGCAATCCGCCGCAAATCTGGTGTTCTTCTCGGTCATCGCCACTGCGGTATTGGCTTCCACGTTTTTCCTGACACGCGACGAAATCAAGAAAAGTGAAGATGGCGAAAAGCTCAAGCTCATTACTCAGATCGTGCCACCTGCGCTGTTCGACAACGACATCATCAAAGATACGACCAGCATCCCCGCCGATCCGCTGCTGGGCAATGATGACAGCACCCTCGCCTATCGTGCGCGGCTGAATAATGAACCTTCTGCCGTGGTACTGGAATCCGTAGCGCCGGATGGCTATAGCGGCAAGATATGGCTGATCCTCGCGGTACGCGCCAACGGCGAACTGGCTGGTGTGCGCGTGGTGAAACACAAGGAAACGCCGGGGCTGGGCGATTACATCGAGTTGCCGAAGGGTCCCTGGATCAAGGGTTTCGACGGAAAATCGCGCGAGGTGTATAAAGATGCGGACTGGAAGGTGAAGAAAGACGGCGGAAAATTCGAGTACATGGCGGGTGCCACCATCACCCCGCGCGCCATCGTCAAAGCGGTAAACAAAGCGCTGATCTACTATGCAGAGAATCGCGACACACTGTTCGCGGCAAGCGCTCCCGCCAAGAAGGAGAATAAAGAATGAGTATTCAGGAATACAAAGACATTCTGCATAACGGCCTGTGGAAACAAAATCCAGGCATCGTGCAATTGCTCGGCCTGTGCCCCCTGCTGGCGGTGAGCAGCACCGTGGTAAATGGTGTGAGTCTCGGCCTCGCCACCGCTGTCGTGATGGCCTTGAGCGGAGCCTCCATCGCCCCCATCCGCAACTATGTACCGAACGAGATCCGCATCCCGGTGTTCATCCTCATCATCGCGGTGCTGGTCACCGTGGTGCAATACCTGATGAATGCTTACATGTACGGCTTGTACGTGGTGTTGGGTATTTTCATCCCGCTGATCGTGACCAACTGTATCGTACTGGCGCGCGTGGAAGCGTTCGCCTCCAAGAATGCGCCGTTGCCTTCCGCGCTGGACGGATTCGCCATGGGGCTGGGGCTGACAGCGGTGCTGGGTGTGCTCGGCGCATTCCGCGAAGTGATCGGTAAAGGCACGCTGTTCTCCGGCATTGACCTCGCGCTGGGCGACATGGCGCAAGGCTGGGTATTGCATGTCATCCCCGACTACCAAGGTTTCCTCATCGCCATCCTGCCGCCCGGTGCGTTCATCGGCCTGGGACTGCTCATCGCGGGCAAAAACTGGCTCAACCTGCGCGCAGAAGCGAAACGCAAGGCGACTGCGCCATCCTCCGGTAGCGAAGCCGTTACGGCATGAATGCCGCCAAGCGCCGCGAGATCTTCCTGCGCCTGCAAGCGGCCAACCCGCACCCCACCACCGAACTGGAACACAAGACCCCGTTCGAACTGCTGGTCGCGGTGATCCTTTCGGCGCAAGCCACCGACAAGAGTGTCAACATCGCCACGCGTGAACTGTTCCCCGTCGCCAACACGCCGCAGAAAATCGCGGACCTGGGAGAATCCGGGCTGCGTGAATACGTACAGCGTATCGGTCTGTACCAGACCAAGAGCAGACACATCATCCGCATGTGCCAGATACTGCTAGAGCAACATGGCGGCAAGGTTCCGCAGACGCGAGAAGCACTGGAAGCACTGCCCGGCGTGGGGCGCAAGACTGCCAACGTCATCCTCAATACCGCCTTCGGGCAACCCACCATCGCCGTCGATACCCACATCTTCCGCATCAGCAACCGCATCGGCCTGGCTCCCGGCAAAGATGTGACGGAAGTGGAAAAGAAACTGTTGAAATTCGTGCCGGACGAGTTCAAGCCTGATGCCCACCACTGGCTCATTCTGCACGGGCGTTATGTGTGCACGGCACGCAAGCCAAAGTGCCCCGAATGTATCATCCGGGATCTGTGCGAATTTCGCGGCAAGCTTTGACCCGACGCAAATCCCCTTACCCCGAACATACCTACTCTCATGGATAGACGGTTTTCCCCCTCTATTCGACCTATATCGCATTGTCGTACATGCGACAATTCGCCACTGTAAAACCCTCATAACAAAGCTCCAGACAGAACAGAGAGCCACAAGGAGAGAGACATGTTCGGCGGAAGACTCAAGGAAGAACTTCGTACCACACAACTGAGATTGGCACAGTCCGAGAACGAAATTATCAGGCTGCGTGAAGCGTTGAACCGGGCGGAAGCCGATCTCGGTACCACGCAGGCCGGACTGCAACAGGCACAAACCGAATGTGAGGTATCCAAGCTGATCTATCGCAACATGCAGACCTTTGGCGAGTCGTTCACGGCGATGCAGCAGTCGCAGGTGGCAGCCGCGCAATCTCTGAAAGAAGAAAAATCGAACGCCATTGAGGCGGCCAATGTGTCCGCCGGTAACGGCGAATCCATGGAAAAGATCGCACACAGCCTTGATGCTTTGTCTTCGGACACCCTGCAATCTTCCGGTAATGTGGAGAACCTGGCTCAGCGTGCCGCCCAGATCGGCAGCATCATCCAGCTCATCAAAGAAATCGCCGACCAGACCAATCTGCTGGCACTCAATGCCGCCATCGAAGCTGCGCGCGCGGGCGAACAGGGGCGCGGCTTTGCGGTGGTCGCCGACGAGGTTCGCAAGCTGGCCGAACGCACCTCGAATGCCACCAGCGAGATATCCACCATCGTGACCGCGATCCAGGGCGAGACCAAACAGACTCAGGTGCAAATGACCGACCTCGCCAGCAAGTCGCAGGAATTCAGCGTCAATGTCGGCAACGTGATGACCAGCATGAAACATCTGCTCGGCCTCTCCCACCAGATGGAGGGCACCATCTCGGCGGCGGCACTGCGCAGCTTCGTTGAAGTCGCCAAGATCGACCACGTGCTCTACAAATTCGAGATCTACAAAGTATTCATGGGCATCTCCGACCGTACCGCAGACAGCTTCTCTTCGCACACAGCCTGCCGTCTGGGCAAGTGGTACTACGAAGGTGAAGGCAAAGCCTGCTTCTCCAAACTCGACGGTTATGCCGCCGTGGCCAATCCGCATCAGGCCTTCCATCAATACGGCAAAGACGCCGTGTCCGCATTCACTTCCGGCAATCCTTTGCTCGGCATGGAACTGGTGGCGAAGATGGAGGCAGCCAGCATGGAAGTATTGGCGAATCTGGAACGGATCGCGACGGCCGGCGAAGGAGACAGCAGTCTGCTGTGCCATTCCCCCGGATAAACGCCGGGGATAGTAAAACCCTGTGAACAGCTACCCGCGTTGACGCGGGCGGCTGTTGCAGGGACAATCCCGCGCTCCATCAAGGTGTGTTTATGTTTAATCCGACCCGAGACCAAGCGCGGCAATTCCTGTTCGAATCATGGCGCAAACGCCGTGCGGGTGAATTGCTCACTCCGCTGGAAGACCTTACCGCCCAGCTCATGGAGAAACATCCCGAATACCATGCGCTGTTCAATGATCCCGAAGCCAATCAGGACAAAGAATACAGCGCGGACGGTGACGTGGTGAACCCGTTCCTGCATCTGATGATGCATCTGACGCTGGAAGAACAGATCAGTATCGGCCAGCCGCATGGTATCCGCGAGCAGTTCACCCGGTTGACCCATAAATACGAATCAGAACATGAGGCGCAACACGCCATGATGGACTGTCTGGGCGAGATGATCTGGCAAGCACAACGCAACCAGACGGCCCCCGATGCGGCGATCTATCTGGCGTGTCTGGAGAAACAATGAGGTTAAGCAAGATCACCACGCGCACGGGAGATGACGGCAGCACCGGACTGGCGGACGGCACCCGTGTCGCCAAAGACAGCGCCCGTATCACTGCGCTCGGCGCGGTGGACGAGCTCAACAGCCATCTCGGACTGTTGCTCTGCGAATCACTGCCGCAGGATGTGCGCGACATCCTGCACTCCATCCAGAATGATCTGTTCGATCTGGGTGGCACACTGGCGACCGTCAATGGCGGGGAGCTTGCCCCGGACCGGCTCGCCCGGCTGGATAACGCCATCACCGGCTACAACACAGTGCTCCCGCCGCTCCGGGAATTCATTCTGCCGGGCGGCACACGCGCCGCCGCACTGTGCCATGTCTGCCGCACCGTGGCACGCCGCGCAGAGCGCGATCTGCTCAGCCTCCGGCAGTCAGACCCCTTGCCCATCAACAGCTTATCCTACCTCAACCGCCTGTCCGATCTGCTGTTCGTGCTGGCCCGCACCCTGAACCGAGCTGCGAATCTGGCCGAACCCCAGTGGCAAACGAAGTCAAGCTGAAACACGCCCCCGCCCGCAGGGAAAAGGATGGAATTTCCCGCTGACGGGCGATTCGGAAGCCGTTATACTTCGCACCCGGAAAGTAACGAACAACAAGATCTACGGAGAGTATCCATGCCACACCATAAGCCACATACTTTGCAGACGTTTACCGAGCTGTCCAACATCCTGCTGCCGAGCAACGAGCCCTGGCAGGTCGAGCTGACCGATCCGGCAGCCACAGTCATGACCGATTTCAATGTGCGTGCTCTGTTCAAGGTGTCGGCGGAAGATACCATTGATGAAGCGCTACAAAAGATGAAGGTTGCCGGTCTGCGTATCGGCTTCGTCGTTGACGGCGCTTCAGACAAGATCCTCGGCATGATCACTTCTTACGACATCATGGGCGAAAAGCCGATGCGTTACCTGCAAAGTGTGGGGTTCGCTGATCGCGGCGTCACCCATAAGGACATCAAAGTCAAAGACATCATGGAAAAGGTCGAGGACTGGGTCAGCGTCGAGATGAAGAACGTCGAAATCGTCAATGTTCAGGCATTACTGGATGTGTTCCAGAAGACTGGCCGCACCCATCTGCCGGTCATCGACAGCCATGAAGGCAAAGAACATCACCTGCGCGGCCTGTTCTCCTCCGCCAAGGTTCTGCGCCTGACCGACTTCGCGCGTCGTAAAGCGGCTCACGGCAAGGCCTGATCAAAAACCGGACTGAGTAAAAAGGCGCATCGTTCTCTCGATGCGCCTATTTTATTTATCGAACCGCAGAGTGGGCTGCATAAACCGGCTACTTCAACTTGCTCTTCTCGTTTCCGTGATGGGCACTCTCGCGAACCTTTTCTTCTGCCAACAACAATTCTTTCTTTTTGGCGCGCACCAGCAACTCCAAACTCAATCGGGTCGGTCGACGGCTTTTAATGTCCGCTTCGGTCATGTCGATTTTCTCATCAATGATCATCTTGCATCCCCCCCATTTTGACTACCTTGAATCGACAGACATCTATCTAAACCACGAATACGCTTAATTACTCTTGGACGCATTTACAGAGATGAACTGATCGACAAAAACATCGGCCTCCACCGGCCTTCCGAGCAAATATCCCTGCCCGCTTTGGCAACCCATTTGACGCAACACTTCAAGCTGCTCTGAAGTTTCGATCCCCTCGGCGATGGTCTGTAGTTTCAATGCAGCGCTCACACCGTGTATCGCCGTCGCAATGCCCTTGTCGCTTTCATCCTCAGAGATGCCGTCAACGAACTGATTCGGTATCTTGAGGAATGAGATCGGAAAGGTCTTTAGATATGACAAAGAGGAGTAGCCTGTACCGAAGTCGTCGATAGCGATGGGAATTTCTTCCAACTCGATCTTGTGCAATTTACGCGACATCTCCTCGTTGCTGTTCATCAGCGTACGCTCAGTGATCTCGATACCGATCGAACCAGCAGGCAAACGGAAACGCTGCAACTGGCGCGTGATGATAGATAGCAAAGGTTGACGCATCAATTGGCGTGCGGCGACATTAATAAAAAGCGTGCCGGGCAGTCCTTTGCCTTTCTTGCGCCATTTACTCAATTGTTCAGCCGCATGTTCAATCACCCATTCACCAATATCCAGAATGAGATCGGACTCTTCGGCAATGGGGATAAATTCGTTCGGCCCTACCGGGCCAAATAATTTACTATCCCAGCGCAGCAATGCTTCGGCACCAACCAGCTTGCCAGTTTGAATATCGAACTCGGGTTGATACACGAGCTTCAATTCATTTTCTTCAATTGCTTTATGCAGCGCATTTTCCAACTCGATACGGTGACTGATCTTGTCTTTCAGGTCGGAAGTGAAGAACTGATAACTGTCCTTTCCTTTCTCCTTGGCCTGGTACATGGCCGAATCAGCATTTTTGGTCAGTGTCTCAAGATCCTCGGCATCTTTGGGGTAAACGGCGATACCGATACTGGCAGAGACAAATATCTGCTGGTCTTTTATCAAATAAGGTTTGGATACTTTTTCCAGAATGCGCTGCGCCGTGTTGGCGATCTGCGTTTCCGAGACATCTTCCAGCAGCACGTTGAACTCATCACCGCCAATACGTGCCACGGTATCTTCACCGCGCACGCATGAGCTCAATCTCTCTGCCACCTGTTGCAGCAGGATATCTCCCGCATCATGTCCAAGGTTGTCGTTGACGTTTTTGAAGTTATCCAGGTCAATGAACATGAGCGCAAAATTTCCGCTACGCCGCTTTGCTCTGGAGAAGGCTTGAGTCATACGCCCTTTCAGCTCATTGCGATTCGGCAGATTGGTCAACTCATCATGGGCGACCATGTATTCCAAACGCTGTTGCGAGGCCTTGATCAGCGTAATGTCGGAAAAGATGGCGATGTAATTGGTAAGTTCGCCGAATTCATCGCGTATCGTATTGATGGTCAGCCATTCGAGATACAGCGTGCCATCCTTGCGCCGGTTCCATAACTCCCCCTGCCACCAGCCGTGGACGTTAATATCGTTCCACATAGCTTGGTAAAACTTGGCATCTTGCTTGCCTGAATTCAGCAGCTTCGGAGTCATTCCAATGACATCCACCTCGTCATAACCGGTGACTTTGGTGAACGCGCGATTGACTTTGACGATGTTCTGGTTGACGTCGGTGATCACGATTCCTTCGTTGGCCGAGTCAAAGAACTTGGCTGTCAACTTCTTCTGTTCATCCAGCTCTTTGCGCTCAGTGACATTGATCGCCTGACTGCATACCGCCCTGACCGAGCCACTCTCATCATTGATCGGATAACAGATGAAAGCGAACCAGCTCTGCTGTTCTCCGAGCTGGATGCGCTCCTCCGTTTCCACCCGCGCCTTCTTATGCAACACATCGAAGTGTAGTTTTTCAAAAAGAGAGGAGATGGCTTCAGGAAATACCTGAGTATCCGTTTTACCGATAAGCGCACTCTGGTCTAGCCCGAAGGTGTACTCGAACGCCTTGTTGACGAACTGATATTGCCCCGCCGGATCCTTGATGCTGATGTGCAGCGGGGAGTTCTGCATCACTGCGACCAGACGCTCCTGGCTCTCCGCGATATCGCGCTGTGCATCGACCAGCTCGGTTTCGTCGATGAAGGTGATGATGACGCCGCCCAGCGTCTGATCCTGCGAGGTGTACGGAAAGCACAGCACGTTGTAATGCTTACCGCCGAAACTCATCTGCTGCTGGCGTTTGATTCCGTCCGTCATGGCCTGCTTGGCCGTCTCCAGCACTTCGATCACGGGATTCGCGATAGCGGGGATGGTCTTGCCCAGTGTGTGCACGCTGAAGCCGAACAGGGTGGCGGCCTCTTTGTTGTAACGTTGCAAACGCAATTCCTGATCCAGCAGAACCAGAGAGAATCCGGTACTGTTCTGGAGATTTTCCAGCTCGGTGTTCACCAGACTCAGCTCGCCGCCTTTGACGATCAACTCTTCGTTGACCGTAGTGAGCTCCTCATTGGTGGATTGCAATTCCTCATTGGATGCTTCCAACTCCTCGTTGGAAGATTGCAGCTCCTCATTGGCTGCCTGCATCTCCTCGTTCAGCGCCTGCAATTCCTCATTGGAGGTTTCCAGTTCTTCGATGACCGTCTGCAGGTGCTCGCGCGTGGCGATAAGCTCATCTTCCAGCTCGCTGTTGTTGACGTGCGGAGTGTCTTCCACCGCCACCTCACCGGTTTGCGTGGACGACGATATGAAGCTGATCATGAATTGCTTCTGGTCGTCGCGCGACACGACCGGGTGCACTTCGATCTTGACGCTATGCCCGGCTCTGTGCTTGATGGGACGGATACGCCCCATCGCGATAGTGTGCTTGAGATCGGCGTGATGTATCAGCGTCTGCACTTCGGTACGCCATTCGCGGCGCAGAAGTTGCACCAGATTCATATCGAACTTGCCCGATGGGAACTGCAGGAAGTTCTGCACATCGCCGTGTATCTCGATCACGTCCATCTCTTTGTTGATAAGCACGCTGGGCGGAGCGTAAATCTCGGAAAGCGCTTTTTGCAGCTTGCTCTCACTCTTGCGCTGCGTACGCTCAGCGATGGTTATCGGGGGCTTGGGTCCCGCGCCGGAATCCTGGCTGGAATACAGCGGAATAGGGATGATCTGATCCTTGGCGGCGACACGTTTGAAGATGCGCGCCTCTTTGCTGACGGGTATGAACAGATTGTCCTGATGGACGATACTTTCCGATTTTCCCAGAAAGAGATACGCCGACGGCCTGAGCGCAAAATGGAAGATCGACAGTACGCGCGTTTGCAACAACGGCTGGAAATAGATCAGCAGATTGCGGCAACTGACCAGATCCAAACGCAGGAACGGTGGATCCAGCACCAGATCCTGTCGCGCAAATACCACCATGTCGCGAATCGGGCGGGCGATCTCGTAAAGTTCGCCACGTTTGCTGAAATAGCGTGCCGTTGTATCGGAACTGACTTCTGTCAGCGACGATTCCGAATATATCCCTTTGCGACCAACCGCCATCGCATCCATATCGATATCCGTGGCGAATATCTGAATGCGGAAATCGTTCAGCTTGCCACCCAGAATATCGGACAGGAGAATACCTATCGAATAAGCCTCTTCTCCGGTTGCACAGGCGGGAACCCAGATACGGATCTCATCACCCGGCTCTTTCTCGGCGACAATCTCCGCCAGTATCTTGCGCAGCCCCTCAAAGCTGTTCCGGTCACGGAAAAATGCCGTCACAGAGATCAGAATATCTTTACTGAGCTTGTTCAACTCGTCTGGATTCTTGCTGCAAAAATCAAAATAGGCAGCGAGATTGTTCAACCGATTGGCAGCCATGCGGCGCTCGACGCGGCGCGACAGAGTCGCCTCTTTGTAACCGGAGAAATCGATCTTGGAATGCTTGTACACCATTTGCAGAAGCCCCTTCATGGTGGCTGGTGCATTTTCCTGCTTGGTTGCCCGGTTGATCAAACCATGCGCACGCGCGATGGCCGTGATCTCTTCGGCGATGCCTTTGCAGCTCAATACCCACTCGACACATCCCGTGCTGATGGCCGCCTGCGGCATACCGCTATATTTTGCCGCTTCAGGATCTTGCGCGAAGGTGAATCCACCAGCCGCCTTGATGGCTGCGATACCTGCCGCGCCATCCGAGCCGGTACCGGACAGGATAACGCCGATGGCATCCTCGCCTTTCTCTTCGGCCATGGAATTGAACAGGGCGGTCGCTGACGGCTTGGGCAATACGGTTTTGCCCGGAACCAGCAAACGCATCACGCCGTCTTTCAGGATGATGTTCCAGTTGGCGGGAGTGACGTAAATGACATTAGGTAAAGGAGCTTCGCCGTCCTCCGCATCCTTCACCAGCATCGAAGTCTCCCGAGCCAGCAACGGCACCATCATGCTCCGATGCGTCGGGGAGAGATGCTGGACGACGATGTAAGGCACCCCCAGATCATCAGGCAACACCGAGATCAGATCGGAGAGCGCCTCCAAGCCCCCCGCTGATGCGCCGATACCGACGACGAAATTGCGCTCTTCAATAGGCGAAACGACGACCGCAGCTCTTTTCTTGGCAACGACTTTGCGGGGCTTAGTGACTTTCTTGCTGGCTTTTTTGGCAAGGAAATTGATCTCTTCAGCCGTAGAGTTTACGAGCGGCACAAGTGTTTTCCTGACCTTACCCAAAGCAGTCGGGGCTGGTTTGGAAACCTTGGGTAACACTGCGGCAGGAGCAGTCTTTATGTTTTTCTTGGGGGCTGGCTTTGCTGGAGCTGATTTCAAGCTGGCCTGGGATGCGGACTTCGTGGTCTTGCTGACGGCAGTTTTTGCGACCTTAGTTCTACTCACCTTGCTCATGACGATGCCAATCAAATAGTTAGTGGCGGCATCCTACCCCTACGGCACCATGGGTACACTAGGGCAAACCCTTGTTGTATTCTAGGGGTTTCCCTTACGTAAATTTTAATTAATTAAAAATACTGTCAGTGTGCCGCTGTAATCCAGTGAGTGGCATATCGGATCAAATCGGCACCATCTCTCAAGTGCAGTTTGGCCCGGATATTGGCACGGTGGGTCTCGATAGTCTTGATGCTGCGACTAAGCAAACGGGCGATCTCCTGGCTGGTATGCCCGGAACCGATCAAGTGCAGCACCTCAAATTCGCTCGGCGTCAGACTGTTAATCAATTGTTCAGCTTCGACGCTCCCCGTCACAAAACGATCCATCAACTTTGTACGCATCTGCTCGCTCAGGTAAAAGTTGCCTTTAAGCACTTCCCGTACTGCCGCGACCAGCACCGCCCCCGCCTCATGCTTCATCACATAACCCCGCGCCCCCGCTCTCAGCGCGCGCTCAGCATAAGCGGTCTCGTCATGCATGGAAACCACCAGCACAGGCAAAGCAGGAATCAGGAGGCGAATACTCTTGATCAATTCAAAACCGGACAGTGTCTTCAGGGACAAATCCACCAGAACGATGTCGGGCTGATGCTCGGCCTCAAGCTTGGCCATCGCATCGCCGACATCCTCGGCATCACAACACACCTCCATATCGTGCTCGGAATTAATGAGCATGGACATGCCTTGACGCACCATGGCATGGTCATCCACCAACATCACTTGTGATTTCAAGGCGATCATTACGAAAATCCCGTCCAGACCTTCACATCATATCGTCATGAGTTTGAATTGCAATGGGCATAAAACCCTCAAGCAGCAGGCCGGAAAGCACCGTTCGACACAGATTCACGCCACCCATCAATCAAGAGAACACACGACCCCGATCAGAACTCCGCCTGCACGCCGAAAGAAAAGGGCAGCACAAACGGATAGACCGGTTTCTCAACGGTATAGGTCGCATCGTAGGTGTAACCCACGATGTTCTGGCGCCCGTAAACGTTGTTTAACTCGAAATACAGATTCAGCTTGTAGGTGTCCCGCAGCAATTGTCTGGCCATACGCAGATCCAGACGATGATAGACCGGTAACGTTCCTGAATTGATGGCGGTATAACGGGGGCGGAGCCTGCCATCCGCATAACTGCCGTTCGTTCCAGTGATCGGTGTGTACGGGGTACCGGAATGTCCGGTCCATTTTGCATCCAGACTCCAATCGTCATTCAGCTGATAACTGCTCACCAGCGTGGCATTCACAGGCTGATCCAGCTCAAAGCGGAACGATTCCCCGGTAAGGTCATTGCGCCGTTCCGAACGCGCCAGAGAAAGCGATAACCATCCCGACAAACGTTCGCCGCTGTCTTTTTTGACCAGCAACTCCAAACCATAGGCACTACCGCTCGCACCATTGACATAGTTCAACTGCGGATCGTCCACCACCAGATCGCTGAAACGTTTGAAATAGGTCTCGGCTTTCCACGACCACAGCTCATCAACACGATGGCTGACACCCAGCACACTGTGATCGGCGCGCAAATGGCCGAGACGGGGATTGCCAAAGGCATTGGCGATCTGCTGTCCGGTCGGCATCTGGTTATGTCGTCCCCATCCGGCCGTGACCAGCGTCTGTGCCGTAGCCTCCCATTCGAGTCCGATACGCGGCTCCGTGTAGGATTTGGACAAATATCCTTCGTAACTATGCCGCGCACCGGCCACCAACACCACGGACGGGGAAATCCGCTTACGGTCTTGCAGCGATGCATCCCAGGCGCTCGAGGTGAAACGGTCGACCAGCTTACGCTGGGTTGCGGTGGTCAAATCACAAGCAGGATTAAACTGGGTACAGGTGGCGTTTTTGATATCGGCATCGATGCTGATCTGCGTCTGCGACAGGTTCGTCCCCAGCGCCAGCTCATGCCCCTCGCTGAGCGGCAGGTTCAAATGTTCACGCAACAGCCACGCATCCTGTGCGAGATACAGATTGCCCGCGCTGGCCACGGAATTGGTGACATCGGCGGCGATATGTTCCAGAGCCAGTGTATTGCGCGCACCGTCGAGCACGGTCGCATCCCACACCAGCGCCTGCATCGCATAGGCATCTGCTAGCGCGATATTGCCGGCCAGTACAGGCTGTTTCTTGGCGATATCCGACTCCCCACCGATGTTCAATTGCAACGTATCCGCCGCACCTTGCACATGAAAGGTGAGTTTATCGCTACCCGCCAGCTTGCGGATGTATTTGCCTTGATAATCGGAATAGTTGGGAATCTGCAAGGTGATGCCATCTTGCTGGACCTGTTTGAGAAACAGATCAATATAGCTACGGCGTGCGGCAAAGTAGAACGATTGGTCTTCACCAACCGGCCCTTCGATCAGCGCGTCCGCGCCCAGGATGTTGATATTGAGCTTCCCCCCGAGCTGGTCGGTGCGCGGATTGCGCAGCGCGACATCCAGCACCGCCCCCGTCACATCGCCGAAACGCGGCGCGAACGCCCCGCTGTACAGGTTGAAATCACTGATCAGATCGGCGTTGAATACACTGATACCGGCGACATGGAATATCTTGCCCACCACCAGACCGTCCACATAATAGGCATTGTCGCCGGGGCCGGAGCCGCGCACGGCTGGCCTGCTACCATTATTGGTGGAAACCACGCCGGGCAAAGTCTGCAAACCCGCCAGCGGATCTCCGCTGGTTCCGGCGATCCTGTTCAACTGTTTGCCGCTGATCGCGGTTTTACTGATCCGGTCAGGCGTGCGCTCGCTCACCACCAACACTTCGGGCAAGCGGAAGAGTGGCATCAGGTAGAAATTCTGCACCGCCTGCTTTTGTCCCCCGTTGAGCACGATACTGGCAGAACCGGCTTCGTATTCGTCCGGCTTAGAAGCCCGCAGCGTATGGCCCCCGTCTGCCGGAAGTTCCAACACATACCGCCCCTGTACATCACTCACTGCCGTAACAGAACTACCTTGCGCCGTCACGACCGCACCAGCAATCGCTCTGCGCGTGCCTTTTTCCTGTACGGTACCTGCGATGCTTGCGCCTTCTGCTTGCATGACAAACGAAAAGCTCAGCACCACCATCGACAACAACACACCCGCATTCATCCCGATTTCCCTAATGAAGCTGAACAAATATGCGCACAGCCCCCACTCACGCATGCTCACTGAACTTGTTGGGCACGAACCCATTCACCGCATATCACATTTTTCGACACGCGAGGATTCAAATCAAAAGCAGTGCCCCGACTTGAAGAATACCTGACATAGCGCCTGATATCCAACCGGTTGGCGACTGCTGCCCAATCGTTCTACGCCGTATCATTTCACTGATTGACACAAGTGTCACCACAACCACACGAACATAGAGTTGCGGAAGCCAGCAGGATGCGACGAACCGACGGATTTGCGGAGTGAAGCGGTGCAAACAGGGTGGTTGCAGCGGCATGGTACCGATGCGGGATGACGGGTTACTGCGGCGGGAGTGGCTGTTTGCGCAAAGACATCAGCCAGAAGACGTAGCCGGAAAGCGCATAACCCAAGAACAGGAAAAACAACACGCCGGGCGGATAACTGGAGATGAGAATAAAAAACAATGCGAACAGAAAGATGACGATAAACGGCACACTCTTGCGCATGTTGAAATCTTTGAAGCTGTAGAAGGGTACGTTGCTGACCATGCTCAGTCCGGCAAACACAGTAAGCGCCACAGCATACCAACGCAACTCCTGTCCGCTAAAACCGTAGTCACCCATCACCCACACGAAACCCGCCACCAAGGCAGCCGCAGCCGGGCTGGGGAGGCCTTGGAAATAGCGCTTGTCTACCACGTCGATATTGGTATTGAAACGCGCCAAACGCAATGCCGTACCGGCACAGTAGATGAAAGCAGCGAACCAGCCGACCTTACCCAGATCGCGAAATGCCCATTCGTACATCAGCAATGAAGGCGCGACGCCGAAGGAGACCATATCGGACAAGCTGTCGTATTCAGCACCGAATTCGCTTTGCGTATGCGTCAACCGCGCAACCCGGCCATCCAGCCCGTCGAATACCATGGCGATAAAGATCGCCACCGCAGCAAATTCGAACTTGCCATTCATCGCCTGCACGATGGCATAAAAACCCGCGAACAACGCCGCCGTGGTGAACAGATTCGGCAGCAGGTAGATACTGCGGCGGCGTAAGTCCATCGGTTTGCGTTTGTTCAGATCGGTCATAACACTTATAGCTGAGCCAATATGGTTGTGGTGGCGGATACTTTATCACCGATACTGACTTTGACGTTAGCGGTCAGCGGCAGATACACGTCCACGCGCGAACCGAAACGGATGAAACCGTAGCGCTGACCGCGAGCGAGCACATCTCCCACCTTCACGTAACACAGGATACGACGCGCGATGAGTCCGGCAACTTGCACGAAGGTCACCATCTGCCCGTCGTTCGCGCTCAACACCACCGCGTTGCGCTCGTTCTCGCTGGAGGCCTTATCCAGATCGGCATTCACGAACTTGCCGGGGAAATATTGGATCTTCTCGATCTTGCCATCCATCGGGCTGCGATTGGAATGCACGTTGAATACGTTCATGAACACGCTGATCAGAATCGCATCGCGCTGTCCGTAAGGGTCTTGCGTGCGCTCCACCTTGATGACGCGTCCGTCGCAGGGCGACAGCACTGCTCCTGCTTGTTGCGGTATCTCACGCGCCGGATCGCGGAAGAATTGCAACACGAACACGAACACGATCCAGAACGGGATAGACCACGACACGCACCATGCGCTGACGGCAACCGCCGCAACCAGAGTGATCGCCAGAAAAGGCCAGCCCTCGCGGGCGATGATGGGGTGAGGATAGTTTTTCATTGAAAAATGTGAAACGTGAAGGTGAAGCTGTAAAAGGTGAAACGAAGAAACGGTTTACGTTTCACCTTTCGCGTTTCACTAGTTTTTAGATTGATCGACCAGCTTGTTCTTGCCGATCCAAGGCATCATGGCGCGCAGCTTGCCGCCCACGACTTCGATCGGATGCTCGGCGTTCAGACGGCGACGCGCGGTCATCTCGGGGTAGTTCATGCGGCCTTCCAGAATGAACTGCTTGGCGTAAGAACCGTTCTGGATGTTCTTCAGGCATTCCTTCATCGCGGCGCGCGCCTGGTCGGCGATTACGCGCTGGCCGGTGACGTACTCGCCGTACTCGGCGTTGTTAGAGATCGAGTAGTTCATGTTGGCAATGCCGCCTTCGTACATCAGATCGACGATCAGCTTCAGTTCGTGCAGGCATTCGAAGTAGGCCATTTCGGGCGCATAGCCCGCTTCGGTCAGTGTCTCAAAACCGGCCTTCACCAGCTCGACCGCACCGCCGCACAACACGGCTTGTTCGCCGAACAGGTCGGTCTCGGTCTCTTCGCGGAAGTTGGTTTCGATCACACCACCCTTGGTGCCGCCGTTGGCAGCCGCGTAGGACAATGCGATGTCTTTAGCCTTACCGCTCTTATCTTGGTACACAGCGATCAGCGTAGGAACGCCGCCGCCTTTGAGGTATTCGGAACGCACGGTGTGGCCGGGGCCTTTGGGAGCGATCATGATCACGTCCACGTCGGCGCGCGGCACAACCTGGTTGTAGTGCACATTGAAGCCGTGCGCGAAAGCCAGCGCAGCGCCCGCCTTGATGTTCGGAGCGACTTCCTTGTTGTAAACCTCGGGGATGTTTTCGTCCGGCAACAACATCATCACGACATCGGCGTTCTTCACCGCGTCGGCGACTTCGGCAACCTTGATACCTGCCGCTTCGACCTTCTTCCAGGAAGCCCCCCCCTTGCGCAAGCCGACCGTCACGTTCACGCCGGACTCTTTCAGGTTCTGCGCGTGGGCATGGCCTTGCGAGCCGTAGCCGATGATGGTCACTTGTTTGCCCTTGATCAGGGACAGGTCTGCGTCTTTGTCGTAATAAACTTTCATGTTGGCCTCTTCAGTAAAATTCAATCAATAAAAAATCAAAGCTTCAAAATGCGGTCACCGCGCCCTATGCCGGAGGATCCGGTACGCACCGTCTCGAGGATCAGATTGCGGTCGATAGCATGCAAAAAACTATCCAGCTTGCTGCCCGGCCCGGTCAGTTCGATGGTGTAGGTCTTGTCGGAAACGTCGATGATGCGGCCACGGAAGATGTCCGCCATGCGCTTCAATTCTTCGCGCGCCTCGCCGACTGCGCGCAATTTGACCAGCATCAATTCGCGCTCCAGATGGTCACCGTCGGTCAGATCAATCACCGCCACGACCTCGATGAGTTTGTTCAGTTGTTTCTTGATCTGCTCGATGATGGCGTCGGAACCGCGCGTCACAATGGTCATCCGCGACAGCGTCTGATCCTCGGTCGGTGCAACCGTCAGCGACTCAATGTTGTAACCGCGCGCCGAGAATAGGCCTGCCACGCGCGACAACGCGCCCGCTTCGTTTTCCATCAACAGGGAAATGATGTGACGCATGTTACAAGTCCTCCGCAAAGATCACTTCGGACAGCCCCTTGCCGCCGGGCACCATGGGGAACACGTTCTCGGTCGGATCGGTACGGAAATCCAGGAACACCAGCTCATCCTTGCGCGCGAACGCTTCTTTCAATGCGTCTTCCACATCGGACGGTTTCTCCACCAGGATACCGACGTGACCGTAAGCCTCCGCCAACTTAACGAAATCCGGCAACGCGTCCATATACGACTGCGAATAACGGTTGCCGTGGAAGAACTCCTGCCACTGGCGCACCATGCCCAGATAACGGTTGTTCAACGCGATCACTTTGATGGGCAGACGGAACTGTTTGCAGGTAGACAACTCCTGAATGTTCATCTGGATGCTGCCTTCGCCTGTCACACAGGTCACGGTAGCCCCCGGATGCGCCAGTTGCACACCCATCGCGGCAGGCAGACCGAAACCCATCGTGCCCAGACCGCCGGAATTGATCCAGCGGCGCGGTTGGTCGAATTTGTAGTATTGCGCGGAGAACATCTGATGCTGCCCCACGTCCGAAGTCACGAAAGCATCGCCGCGAGTGATCTCGTACAATTTTTCGATCACAAACTGCGGCTTGATGACCTCGTCGGAATATCTGTACTTCAGTGCATTGCGGCCGCGCCATTCCGCGATCTGCTTCCACCATGCCTCCAATGCGGCGGTATCCGGCTTCTGTTTGCTGCTGCGCAACACTGTCAGCAACTCGCCCAACACCTGCCCCACATCTCCCACGATGGGCACATCGACCTGCACACGCTTGGAAATGGAGGCCGGATCAATGTCGATATGGATGATCTTGCGCGGCACCGAACCGAAGTGCGCCACATTGCCGATCACCCGGTCGTCAAAACGCGCCCCGACCGCCAGCAGAACATCGCAGTTCTGCATGGCCATGTTGGCTTCATAGGTGCCGTGCATACCCAGCATACCGACGAACTGCTTGTCGGTGGCCGGATAGCCGCCCAGTCCCATCAACGTATTGGTGCAGGGAGCCCCCAGCAAACGCACCAGATCGGTCAACGGCTGGGCGGCATCCGCCAGCACCACACCGCCGCCCGCATAGATCATCGGACGTTTGGCATCGGCCAATAGCTGCGCCGCCCGCTTGATCGAACCGGCATCTCCCTGTTTTTCGGGGTGATATGAGCGGATATGCACTGAGGCTGGATAGCTGAACTCCACCTTCTGGTTGGACACATCCTTGGGAATATCGACCAGCACCGGCCCGGGACGACCGCTCTTGGCCAGATAGAACGCCTTCTTCAGTGTGCTGGCGATGTCTTTGGCATCTTTCACCAGAAAGTTGTGCTTCACACAAGGCCGGGTGATGCCGACCGCATCCACTTCCTGAAAGGCATCTTCGCCAATAAAGCTGGTTGGCACCTGGCCGCTGATGACCACCAGCGGGATGGAATCCATGTAGGCCGTGGCGATGCCAGTCACCGCATTGGTGACACCCGGCCCCGAAGTGACCAGCGCCACGCCGACCTTGTCGGTCGAACGCGAATAACCGTCGGCCGCATGCACCGCCGCCTGCTCGTGGCGCACGAGCACATGCTTGACCTGATCCTGATTGAACAGCGCATCATAGATGAACAAGACCGCACCGCCGGGATAGCCGAACACATATTCGACCCCCTCTTCCTGCAAACACCTGATGGCAATTTCTGCGCCCGTCAGTTCCATAGCAACGACCCTAGCTGGCAACGATTAAAGAACCGTGCAAGATAAAGGCAGACGGCATTTTGGTCAACCCCCGGAACATGCTGTCCGCACAAAAACCCTAAATAACAACATGAATTTGCTAGTATCCCGAACCTCTTTGTCAGGGGCTTTCAAACTGGACCCTCATCACGAACTTTCTCGATTTCTCGCCGAGGTCGAACGCCGCGCCTACAAACAGGCGCTATTTGCCGTGCGTGACGAACATGCCGCACTCGACATCGTGCAGGACGCCATGCTCAAACTTGTCGACTACTACAGCGACAAACCTGCGGACGAATTACCCCTGCTATTTCAGCGCATCCTGCAAAACACTATTCGCGACCACTATCGCAGACTGAAGGTTCGCAGCCTGTGGATGACACTGTTCTCATCCCTGTCTCCCCGGCACGACGAAGAAGAACAAGACCCGCTGGACACGCTACAGGACAAGAACAACCCATCTCAGCCACTGAGGCCCGATGCGTCACTCGAACAGTCGCAACTGCTTGCGGCGATTGAAGAAGCCCTGACCGCCCTGCCTGCACGTCAACGCGAAGCCTTCCTGTTGCGTTATTGGGAAAATCTGAACACCGCAGAAACAGCCGCCGCGATGGGCTGTTCCGAGGGCAGCGTAAAACAGCACTGCTCACGCGCCACACACGCGCTGGCGGAACGACTCAAGAAAAAAGGGATATCTCTGGAAAATGAACAATAAACACCTAACCACCGACTCGATCCGAAAAATACTGGATCATGCGACCAACCAGCTTGACGATAACACGGTGGCACGCTTGCGCTCCGCACGCAACCACGCCTTAACCCACCGGGGCACCCGATCTGCATGGTTAGACCGGTATGGCAACCTTGTCCTTGCGGTCTGCGGTCGCCACGGCATCCCGTTCTGGGCGTTATCCATTCTGCTCGCGGCGGGGCTGCTACTCGGCACGGCCAGCTACTGGCAACACGCCACCGAACACGACCACAGCGACATCGACATCGCCATTCTGACCGACGATCTACCGGTCGATGCCTATATTGATTGAGCCCCCATGCGCCTGCTGAACCATCCGACACTCTTTCTATTGGCAGTAATCTGCTTACAGCCCGCATCAGCCGCTGCGCAACCCTGGAACGATATTCCGCCTGCCCAGCGCGAAGCGCTCGCTCCGCTTGCACAGGAATGGAACAAACTTTCCGAGAAACAGCAACGCAATTTCCTCAGCATCGCCAAACGCTACCCGAAACTCACCCCGCTGCAACAGCAGCGCATGCACGACCGCCTGGTGAAGTGGAGCAAATTGACACCTGCACAACGTCAGCGCGCACGGGAAAAATACAAGTCCTTCAATCAGCTACCACCCGAAAAACGCGAAGCCGTCAGAAAGAATCTGCGCGAGCGGCATATAGAGACAAAAAAGGACGCTCAATAACGAAGTTTGGAGCCTATCATCCCCATAAGCTCAAACACCGCATTTTCTATAGATACGACACCTGTATCAATACGGATAGATGGGGCATCAGGCTCTTCGTACGGCGCATCAATACCGGTAAACCCGACCACCTCACCAGCACGCGCACGTCGGTATAACCCCTTAACGTCGCGTCGCTCACATACCGCAAGTGATGCAGCTAGATGCACCTCCAAAAAACGATCTTCGCCAATAATACCTCGTGCGACATCTCGATCCGTACGCAATGGTGAGATCAATGAGGCTATTACAATCAGGCCGGCATTGTTCATCAATTTTGCGACCTCGGCGACACGTCGAATTTTTCCCTGCGGTGCCTCGCTGAGAAACTCAAATCACAACTTAATCCATGCCGCACATGATCGCCGTCCAAAACACACACGGCATGTCCGATTGAAACCAAAGCCCTTTCCACCGCGAACGCCAGCGTGGACTTCCCCGCACCACTTAATCCCGTGAACCATAATGTAATCGGATACTGACGCAACAGTTCGCAACGCTCCCTTAAGGACACACGCTCATCTCGTGACTCTCGAGTCAGCTGACCTCCACGCTGAAAATGCGTAACCTCCATATCCATAACATCCTCCAAAAACGTATACCATTTTTAGCTATCAACACCTCTCAGGAATCACCTTGCTGCCCGATCTCTGTGCAGCATTATTGTCCTCTCTTTAACATTGTAGTATCCCATTCATTTCCATGACAGCGATGTAATGGAAATGTCTGCAAATGTCAGCTTAAATTGACATCGCAAACTTATCCTCACCAAATTAATTCCACTCATGATACGCTCTGACGTATTGCGCGGCCCATCTTAAAATGACACGAGAAGATTGAAAATTGACCACAAAGGCAAGACAAGCTTTTCCGGGACGTATCATATTCGACCACCTTCCAAAAACAGCCGGGTCTACAGTTCATACGTGGCTAACACAAGCATTGGGAAATGGCTGCGTCACGCCCCATCTGATCGGAAATAGCCGAGACCTGATCCGCCGCTATGGAGGAAGCTATTCAATCATCTCAGGACACGTTCACTTCACAGGAGAAGGGCTCGACCCCCGCTATCAGTATGTAACCTGCCTGCGCGAGCCAGTTGACCGCGCACTATCATGGTTATTCTTTGCACTCGAAGATCACAACACCATTCAGATTTCAGAACAATGGACTCAAGTAGAGCAATTCATCTCCAGCCACGGGCAAGAAATCTTCCCCGCCTTACTCGGACATATCAGCAATCCTTATGTCGGACACTTTTCTAGCCTATTGGATACCTCACCCAGCAGCGACGAGGCCAAATTGACAAATGCAGTAAACGCCATTGAGCAATACGATATTTGTGGGCTAGTCGAAGAAATGCCCGCTTTTTTATCCGAAATGGCAGCATTGATTGGCTTGCCGGTACCGCAACAAATTGAACGAATCAACGTAACGAGATCGCGCCCACACATATCTGACATCTCCGCCTCGTTACGAAAAACCCTAGAAGAGCTGAATCATCTCGATTTGGAGTTTTATCGCCTCTTGCGCGAGCGTTGGAAAACACGGAAGCGCCATAGCCAGCGCTTTCAGGCTTTTGGCTATGATCTTGGCCAATTCACCGAATGGGAGCCCTACACCATTAATAATAAACGCGCCTGTTTGGACGATCTCACCGTTCTTTCCGCAGCCATCGTGAACCAGACAACCGCCTCTCCAACCGTCTCTCTCGGAGAGCCTCTCTCTTTTATCGTCGACTTTACCTTGGCACGGGCCGTCAAAGAGCTCGTCATTGGGATTCATATCTTGGACGAGGACAATCTATGGGCTTTCGGCACCAACACTGCCCTACTGGAGCGCCACCTACTAAACGTCAATCAAGGCACCTACCGCATACGTTACGATCTTGCCGCCAATCTCCCCGAAGGCGAATACAAGACAGGCTTCGCTTTTGTCGAACATAACGCGGATCGTGACCAAGAACTGGGATGGCACGACCACCTCCTCACTTTTCGCGTATCCGTTCCACGAATGACACCAAGTATCGGTTATACCAACTTACCGGTGACTTTCGATTTTCAACAGCACAGCAAGGAGACTTTCGGACGCATCAAAGATGCAAGCGGCACGATCCGCAGCGAGCCACTCCCTCCCACAATTTCGCCGGGAAATAGCTTTGCCCTGCCAGTGCATATAGAGAATACTTCGACGCAAACTTGGATAAATACTGAGCTGCAGCATCCTATCAATCTTTCTTATCACTGGTTTGATCTGACAGGGGCCCCCATCATTTACGAAGGAGAGCGCACCCGTTTGACGGTGCCTGAAATCACCCCAGGGCAAGTTGTATCTACACGAATGCGCATATTAGCCCCAACCATCCCCGGCGATTATCGGCTACTACTAATACCTGTGCAGGAGGGGCATTGCTGGTTTGACGAACAAGGCTTTCAGCCGGAGATTTTAAATGTCACGGTCAGCGCCGCTCCGTGCGCCACATCAGCACGAAGGCAACCACCAGATAAACCCAGCTGATCGCGGTCGCACTGGGCATCGGCCACCAGTCGTTCAACGCCCCCAGATTGGAAAATAACTTTCCGCCGAAGTGATAACTCAATCCCAGCAGGATACCGACGAACACCTTGCTGCTAATCCCTCCCTCGCGGCGGTGATAAGCCGCGAAAGGCAGCGCCAATAACATCATGATCAGCACCGCGAACGGATAAGCGAGCTTGTTCCACATCGCAATCTCGTAACGCCCAGTCTTCTGGCCATTATCACTCAAATGCCGGGTGTACTGATAAAGATCGCGAGCCGACATCTTCTCCGGCAAACGCAACAACACGTTCAGCAACTTCGGGTTAAGCGTCGAGCGCCAAGCCAGGCTGGCCTGATTGAATACCGTCGATCCCTGCGTATCAAAACGTGTCTGCCGCACCCCTTCCAGCATCCACTGGTCGTTGCTGACATACGCGGCACGCTGGGCGGAAGTGATCGAGCGCAGATGATAGGCCTCATCAAACTCATAGATACTGACCTCCAGCAGCGACGAGTCGGGCATGACACTCTTGACGTTGACGAAACTGCGCTCATCTTTTGCCCAGACACCGGAGCGGAACTCTTTCAGTGTCACCCCCATATTCTTGGCTTTCAGCACCACCTCTTGCGCCAATTGATAACTCGGCGGCGCAATGAATTCACCGAACACAAAACACAACACCATCAGGGGAAAACCGATCTTGGTCAGGGCGAATACCATTTGCCGCAAAGATGCGCCCGAACTGCGGTAGACCATCATTTCCGAATTGGCGGCCATCTGCACAATGGCAAAGATGGAGCCGATCAACACCGCCAAAGGAAACAACTCGTAGATATAACTGGGGATGATGAGTCCGATGTACAGCAACACACCGCTGAGACGATAATCCCCCTGCCCCATGTCGCTCAATTCCTGGATCAGATCCATAAAGGCGAACAGCGTGACCAACACGGCAAAGACCAGTGCGATGCTGAAATAGATCTCTTTTGCCAGATATCGAGTCAGCAGCCTCATGGCAACAACCTCCGCCAAGAGAATACGGACAGTCGTTTATAAAACAACGCCACCAACAATGCCAGCATCAGACTATGCACCGCCCACAGGCCGACACCGACACTAACTTTGCCTTGCCCGATCCAGGTCGTCGAAACGCCCATCATGTTGTTGTACGCCATATAGATCACTACCGCGATGATCAGATTAAGCGAACGTCCGGCACGCGGATTCACAAAGCTGAGCGGGATCGCAAGCAGCGCCAGAATCAGCGCACTGAGCGGCAGACCGATACGCCAAGCGAGCTCGGAGAGGTTCCAGCGGTTAGGATCCTGCAACAATTGCACAGTGGAGAGACTCTTATAATTCGGGCGCGATTCTTTGACTTCCGCCGCCTCGATCCGTACAGCGTAACGCTCGAATTCGACAATCTTGAAATCGTGCCGCCCCGGCACACCTTCGTACCGTGTACCGTTCAACATCACCAGAAAACGATCCCCGTTCGGCGCGATCTCCTGCAACCCCTCTTTGGCGACCATCGTCCCTTCCGTACTGTTCTGCACGGACTGAACGAAAATATTGCTCACCCGCTCATTCCCGGCATCGATATTCTCCATGAAGAACACCTGATTCGCCTCGTTCGATTCGCGGAATACCCCAGGCTTGGCCAAAGCAACCTCGTCCTTGGCATTCATCTGGCTTTTAAATTCCTCCGCCTTCTGTCTGGACCACGGTGTCAGCACAAAACTCAGTAAGGCGATGACGCATACCACTGGAACAGTGAATCCCATCACCGGGCGTATCCAACGGGTCAGCCCTATCCCGGAAGAGAACCACACCACCATCTCGCTATCGCGATAACTCCGTGTCAGCGTCAACAGAATGGAGAAATACAAACTGACGGAAAGCAATATCGGCAGATAGTTCAGCGCGCTGAAACCAACCAGGGCCGCCACCCCCTCGACCGCCAGCAAACCGCTCACGGAATCCCCCAGCAGCCGGATCAATTGGGTGAACACGACGATACCGAGCAGTATGGAAGACACAAACGCTCCGGTAACGAAGAATTCGCGCACCAACGCACGATGGAAGATGCTACTCCTGATGCGGGGACGCGATGGTTTTGACTTTTGTCGGCGAGATTGCGGATAATCCGGCATAGTGCGCAGCACAGGAAAACATAAGGGGAATGAGGGATGGAATTTAGCATAAAACAGGGCAGCCCGGAAAAACTGAAGTGTGGCTGCCTCGTGATCGGTGTATTCGACGGCGGCAAACTATCAAAAGCGGCACAGATAATCGACAAGACCTCGCAACACGCGCTCAGTGACCTCATTGCGCGCGGCGACATGGACGGCAAAACCGCAACCACCCTGCTGCTGCACAAACTGCCCGGCGTCGCCGCCGAGCGTGTGTTGCTGGTCGGGCTGGGCAAGGTCGGCGAACTCGACAGCAAAACCAGCCTGGATATCCTGCGCGCAACTTTTAGCGCAGTAGCCACCACGCCAGCCAAAGATGTGTCGCTGTATCTCACCGACGAAGGTGTCGGCAAAGATGCCGCCTGGACGCTGAAACAGGCGGTACTCACTGCCGCCGAGCAGGTGTTTCGCGCCGACGGCCTGAAGAGCAAACCCGCTAAAGCTGCAACCCTGAAAAGCGTCACCTTCGCCACGCTGGACAAACCGGCCACCGCGCTGAAGAACACGCTGGAACAGACCGCTGCCACCACACGCGGCATGGCGCTCACCAAGACACTGGCCAACCTGCCCGGCAACATCTGCACCCCCACTTACCTCGCCGCCCAGGCGCTGGCACTGGGCAAAGCGCACAAAAGCATCAAGACCACCGTGCTGGAAGAAAAAGACATGCAGAAACTCGGCATGGGCTCTTTCCTTTCCGTCACACGCGGCAGCGAACAGCCCGCCAAACTCATCACGCTGGAATACTTAGGCGCGGCCAAGACACAGAAACCTATCGTACTAGTCGGCAAAGGCATCACCTTCGACACTGGCGGCATCTCGCTCAAACCCGGTGCCGACATGGACGAGATGAAGTACGACATGAGCGGGGCGGCCAGTGTGCTGGGCACACTACAGGCCGTGGCCGAAATGGGTCTGAAGCTCAACGTGGTCGGCGTGATTCCGACCTGCGAGAACATGCCCAGCGGCCGCGCCACCAAACCCGGCGACATCGTCACCAGCATGTCCGGCCAGACCATCGAGATCTTGAATACCGACGCGGAAGGCCGCCTGATCCTGTGCGACGCGCTGACCTACTCAAAAAAATTCAACCCCGACACCGTGATCGACATCGCCACACTGACTGGTGCCTGCGTGATCGCATTGGGTCATGTCGCCAGCGGCCTGTTTGCCAACGACGACAAACTCGCCAAGGAACTCATCGCGGCGGGAGAGCAGTCGCACGACCGCGTCTGGCAACTGCCACTATGGGAAGACTACCAGCCACTACTGGACAGCAACTTCGCCGACATGCAGAACATCGGCGGGCGGGCGGGCGGCACCATCACGGCAGCCTGTTTCTTGGCACGTTTCACCAAGGACTACCGCTGGGCGCATCTAGACATCGCAGGTACCGCCAACCTCTCCGGCAAAAACAAAGGCGCAACCGGACGTCCGGTACCATTGCTCACGCAGTATCTGATCAACCGTTCGGCATCGAAGTGACCAAAGTCGACTTTTATACCGGCAGCGAGGACAAGTTACGCACCGCTTGCCAACTGAGCCACAAAGCGATGCAGAACGGTATGCGCGTCTTGCTGCACACGCCGGATGATGCAACTGCCGATCAACTCGATAAACTGCTGTGGCACTATCCCGCCACGGCTTTTTTGCCGCACTGTCGCAGCCATGCGGCAGAGGCTGCCGACATGCCGGTCGTCATCGGGCGCGACGAGATTTTTCCGCACTCGGAGCTGCTCATCAGCCTGCACAGTGAATGCCTGCCGTTTTTCAGCCGCTTCGAGCGCGTCATCGAAATCATCAGCCAGGATGATGCCGATGCCAAGCAGGGACGGGATCGCTATAAGTTTTACAAGGATCGCGGTTACGAACTGCGCCATTTCGACCTGCGCCAGAAACAGGGAGCGGCGGGATGAGCGGACGCAAGGCCGACAAGCTCGATCTTGATCGCATCCCAGTACTGACCGAAGTCATCGACGGCACACCGCTCGATATCCCGGTATTGACCGAAGAAGCCCTGCTCCCTTCGACAACCACAAGCAACAGCCTGCGACCACAAACCGCCGCAACGCCCCTGCCTTCCGTCCCAGCCGGAATCACTTTGTCCGCCGCGCAGTGCGAACATTTTTCTTACGCGCTCGTTGCTCGTATCGAAGCCTGGCTGTTCCAGCGTTATGACTCGAACACGGATGCCGACTGGCCGGAGTTGCAACGGGCATTACCGGAGCTGATCCAGGCACAATTCAGAGAATCCGCCGGCATCGCGCCATCCGCGTCCGGCATAGGTATAATCCCCGCCTCTTTCGACCAGCCCAGTACAGGCTCATCAGCCGCACCACGACCAAACAGCATGGACACCAACGAACTCGCAAAAAGTTTTGAACCGAAGACCACCGAAGCCTACTGGTACGACAAATGGGAAAGTTCGGGATATTTCAAGGCCGGACTCGACCCGAACAAAACCGAATCGTTCTGCATCCAGTTGCCGCCCCCCAACGTCACCGGCACCTTGCACATGGGTCACGGCTTCAACCAGACCCTGATGGATGCACTCACACGTTATCACCGCATGCGCGGCGACAACACACTGTGGCAGCCCGGCACCGACCATGCGGGCATCGCCACGCAGATCGTGGTGGAACGTCAGCTCGACGCACAAGGCATCTCGCGCCACGACCTGGGGCGCGAGAAGTTCATCGAGAAGGTGTGGGAGTGGAAAGAATTTTCAGGCAACACCATCACCAAACAGATGCGCCGCCTCGGCACTTCACCCGACTGGTCGCGCGAACGCTTCACCATGGACCCCAAACTGTCCAAAATCGTCACCGAGACCTTCGTGCGCCTGTTCAACGAAGGCCTGATCTATCGCGGCAAGCGACTGGTGAATTGGGACCCCAAGCTGCACACCGCCGTATCCGACCTCGAGGTGGTACAGGAAGAGGAAGACGGCTTCATGTACCACATCCGTTATCCGCTGGCCGTAAAAGACAGTGCACACGGCTTGACTCACCTCGTCGTTGCCACCACCCGACCCGAAACCATGCTGGGCGACGTCGCGGTCATGGTGCACCCGGAAGACGAACGCTACCGGCACCTCATCGGCAAGAAAGTGAAGTTGCCACTGTGTGGTCGCGACATCCCCATCATCGCGGATGAATATGTCGACCGGGAATTCGGCACCGGCGTAGTGAAAGTCACTCCCGCGCACGACTTCAACGACTATGCCGTGGGGCAGCGCCACAAACTCCCGATGATCAACATCCTCACGCTGGACGGGAAGATCAAAGGCCGCAGCAATGCGACACTGGAAGTAAAGTCGGGCAGCCGCCGCGAAACGTTGAGCCTCGCTCTGGAACACCATGAAACGGTTGAAGACATCCCGGAGAAATATCACGATCTGGATCGTTTCGAAGCACGCAAACAGATCGTCGCCGATCTCAAAGAGGCCGGACTGTTCGAAAAAGAAGAGAAACACAAACTCAAAGTGCCGCGCGGCGACCGTACCGGCGTGGTGATTGAGCCCATGCTCACCGACCAATGGTTCGTGGCGATGAGCAAACCCGGCAACAGCGGCAAGAGCATCACCGAACAGGCGCTGGAAGTGGTCGCCTCCGGCGAGATCCGCTTCCATCCCGAAAACTGGGTGAACACCTACAACCAATGGCTGAACAACATCCAGGACTGGTGCATCTCGCGCCAACTGTGGTGGGGACACCAGATCCCGGCATGGTACGGCGAAAACGGGGAAGTGTTCGTCGCCCACGACGAAGACGAAGCCCGCCAGCTTGCCGCCAAGGCGGGCTATAGCGGCAACCTCAAACGCGACGACGACGTGCTGGACACCTGGTTCTCTTCCGCGCTGTGGCCTTTCTCCACGCTGGACTGGACCCCGGACTATCCGGCCAGATCCAACCCCGCACTCGAGATGTACCTGCCTTCCTCGGTATTGGTTACCGGCTTCGACATCATCTTCTTCTGGGTGGCGCGCATGGTGATGATGACCAAACACATCACCGGCAAAATCCCGTTCAAGGACGTGTATGTGCACGGCCTGATCCGCGACGCGGAAGGACAGAAGATGTCCAAATCCAAAGGCAACGTGCTCGACCCGATCGACCTGATCGACGGCATCGGCATCGAAGACTTGGTGAAGAAACGCACTACCGGACTGATGAACCCCAAGCAGGCGGAACAGATCGAAAAACGCACGCGCAAAGAGTTCCCGGAGGGCATCCCCGCTTTCGGTACCGATGCCTTGCGCTTCACTTTCGCCTCCCTGGCTTCACCCGGACGCGACATCAAATTCGACATGCAACGTTGCGAGGGCTACCGCAACTTCTGCAACAAGCTGTGGAACGCCACCCGCTTCGTGCTGATGAATTGCGAAGGCAAAGATACCGGTCTGGACGAATCATTGCCGCGCGAATACTCCGCTGCCGACCAGTGGATAATCAGCCTGCTGCAAAACGCGGAAGCCGAGATGGCGACACACTTTGCGGAATACCGTTTCGACTTTGCCGCACGTACAATTTATGAACTGGTGTGGGACACCTATTGCGACTGGTACGTGGAACTGGCCAAAGTACAGATCGCCGGCGGCAACGATGCCCAGCAACGTGCCACACGCCGCACCCTGGTACGGGTACTGGAGACCATCCTGCGCCTGGCGCATCCCGTCATCCCGTTCATCACCGAAGCGCTGTGGCAAAAGGTCGCCCCACTGGCCGGTGCACGGGGCGACACTATCATGCTGCAAACCTATCCCGCGCCCAACCCGGCGTTCATCTCCTCTGCTGCAATCGAGACCGTCACCCTGCTACAGGAAATGATCAACGCCTGTCGCAAACTGCGCAGCGAAATGAACCTCTCGCCCGCATTACGGGTGCCTCTGATTGCGACGGGTGACACCGACACCTTGCACAGCTTCACGCCCTATTTGCAGGCGCTGGTAAAACTGAACGAAGTGCAAATCGTGGCCGAATTACCGGAAGGTGATGCCCCGGTCTCCATCGTCGGCGATTTCAAACTGATGCTGAAAGTAGAGATCGACGTGGCGGCAGAACGCGAGCGTCTGGACAAAGAGATCGCACGCCTGTCCGGCGAAATCGCCAAAGCTGAAGGCAAACTAAACAACGAGAGCTTTGTCGCCCGTGCGCCAGCCGCAGTGGTGGAGCAGGAAAAGAAACGTCTGGAAGATTTCAGTGCGACAGTTAGCCAGTTGAAAGTGCAGCGCGCCAAGCTAAGCTGATCCGGCACAGGGCGCTGGCTACTATCTCTTTAGCGCTCAGTCCGCACGGCGACGGATCAAGAAGACGAATTCGTCGCCGCACACTTCCGACGACAACAGCTCGTTACCGGTCTTGCTGCAAAAATCGAGAAAATCCTTGGGCGAACCTTTGTCCGTCGCCACGATCCGCAACACCTGACCGGCACTCATCGGAGCCAGCGATTTCTTGGCGCGCAGGATGGGCAAAGGGCAGGCCAGCTTGCGCACATCAAGTTCCGCATCGAACGCAGCACCACTCATGCCACGATCTCTCCGCCACTCTGCGCCCAAGCAGTGATGCCGCCCTGCAAGTTATAGACCTCCGACATCCCCTGATTGGCGGCAAATGCCGCCGCCTGCGCCGAACGACCGCCCATCTGGCAATAGAACACGGTTGGCCGCTTGCCATTCATCTCCTGCAAGCGCATCGGCAACAGGTGCAGCGGCAACTTCATCGCCCCCTTGATAAATCCGCGCGCCACTTCCGCATCTGTGCGCACATCCACCAGCACGATATTTCCCGCCGCCAGCAAAGGCTGCAATTCAGCTACCGTTATATCTTTGTAACTCATTTATCTACCGACTCCGCATTGAACTAAACCAACCCATCACCCCGGCTTTACCGGGGGCGGGCATTCTGCGGGTTTACGCAGCTACTGTCCAGATTTCAGCACGGCGAAATCAGGTAAAGCCCTGTTGGTCATCGTACAAAGCCGTTATCATAGCCGCCATGAAAAAACTCCTGCTTCCCGCTCTCTGTTCCCTCGCGCTGACCTGCCACGCCGATGGATTGCCCGATCTGGGTGACGCCTCGCAAGAGATGATCTCCCCGCAACAGGAGCGCCAGATTGGCGAACAGACCATGTTCCAGATCCGTGCGGACAAAAGCTACCTCGATGACCCCGAGATCGCGGACTATCTCAACCAGCTCGGCGACCTGCTGGTGGTCAATAGCGGCGAGCCGGCACAGGATTTCGAATTTTTTGCCATCAACGACCAAGCCATCAATGCGTTCGCCATTCCCGGGGGCTTCGTTGGCGTCAACGCGGGACTGATCCTGCTGGCACAGAACGAGTCCGAACTGGCCTCGGTACTCGGCCATGAAATCGCGCACGTCACCCAGCACCACTACGCGCGCATGATCTCCGGGCAGAAATACGACTCGCTCGCCGCGATGGCCGCCGTCGCGGTGGCCATCCTCGCCGCGCGCAGCAACCCACAAGCGGCCACCGCCGCCATCTACGGTGCACAAGGCGGTGCATTGCAGCGCCAACTCAATTTCACCCGCACCCACGAACTGGAGGCTGACCGCATCGGCCTCACCACGCTGGACAGGTCGGGCTTCGACACCCGCGCCATGCCCGCCTTCTTTGAAAAGATGCAAAGGGCGACGCGCCTGCACGAAGGCAACACGCCCACCTACCTGCGCACCCACCCCGTCACCGCAGAGCGTATCGCCGATGTGGACAACCGCGTCCAGCAACTGCCGTTCCACCTGGTACCGGACAGCCTCAATTTCCAACTGGTACGCGCCAAATTGACTGCCACGCTGAAAACGCCGGCGGAAGCGATCACCTATTTCAACTCGGCACTGGGCGAGCAGAAGTTCGGCAACCCAGTGGCAAATCGCTACGGACTGGTAATTGCATTGTTGCGCAACAAACAGGAAAAAAAGGCAACTCAGGAATTTGTCACCCTGCAAAACCAGGCCTCCGCCAATGCCATGATCACCACGCTGGCTGGCAAGATAAAACGTTTGAACAGTCCAGGCAAAGACGTTGCCGCGTTCTACCACACCGCCACCCGCAACTTTCCTCGGCACCGCGCGCTTATTTATGACTATGCCGAAGTGCTGCTGCAAGACCGGCGTTTTGAGGAGGCGCTCAAACTGCTCAATGAACAAGTGCTCAACAACGGCAACGATGCCCGCCTATACGAGCTGCAAGCCAAGACCTTTGCCGCGCTGGGACGCAAGCAGGAAGAACATCATGCCCTCGCCTACCATGCCATCCTGCACGGCGACCTGCGCGGCACGATCGAACAGCTGGAACTGGCGAAACAAAGCGGCACCAATTATTACGAACTCTCGACCATCGAGACTGAGCTGAAGCAATTCAGGGAGATCGCGGCGGCACAACGGAAACGGAATTAACCTTCCACGCGACTAAAGAAAAAGCCCCGCAGGGGCTCTAATCGTTTCTGCCCCGCCCCCGCCAGGAGTACTACGAATCGAAGCGGAACTCCCTCTCCCTAGCCCTCTGGTGAAACTACTAGCCCCCTGAATCCCCCAGTGGCGGAGGGACTTAACCCGCAAGCCTCTCCGCTCCCCCTCCCTCTCCCACTGGGGGAGGGGGAGGGGGAGGACTAGGGAGGGGGGTACACTCTGCTACATGTCCTCATGTTTATGTACCTGTATCTCTCTGAATACAGCAGATTGCTCAATTTCAAAAACGAAGCAATGTTAAGAATTTATTTTGCATTAACAGACTCGCATTGCTAAAAAAGCTCTGATTTATTCGTTTTCGTCGTTCCCTCCCTTCGATAAAGCCAGTATAGGATCGCCCTGCGAGCAGACATAAATCCAGTTAAATAAAGGCACCGAACCCCAGTCTTAGCGGGGGTGGCGGATAAATCAGCGCTTCCCTAATCCGAATTGCTCTATGTTGCAAATATGCAACATATAGCATAGTTTGCTTTGACACATCTTTAACGCATCAGTATCTTCCGCCTCCGTAGCTGTAAGGGGATCTCGGCTATAGCAATATCCACTCAACTTTTTCCTCGAGGAGAAACAATGAAAAAAGTAGCTCTCACATTGGCAAGCGTTTTGGCAGCCGCCGCGTTTGCTCCAGAAGCATCTGCTATTCCAGCGTTTGCACGTCAAACAGGCATGGCATGTTCCGCATGTCACTTCCAGAAATTCCCAGTGTTGAACGGTTTTGGTCGTGCATTCAAGGCCAACGGCTACACCATGATGGGCGCACAAGAAAAGGTGGAAGCTGAGCACCTGTCCATCCCGTCAACTCTGAACGCCGCTATCCTGTTCAAGTATCGTTATGTTCAAGACACCAAGACGAATCAGTCTGCTGCCGCAGGTGAAGGTACAACTGCTGCTACATCGACAAAATCCGGTCAATGGCAAATGGGTGACGAATACAGCCTGTTCTTCGGTGGTCGTATCGCTGAGACTGAGCACATGACCATTGGTTTCTTGTCTGAAAACAACTTGGCAGCTAATACAACACCTGTAGCCGCAATCGGTAATGCTCATATGCCTACAGCTGCCGGTCTGCGTGTGCCAATCAACTTCGATCTGGGCGCTGCCAAGATCTCTGTTGTTCCGTTCACAACCGACGGTCTGGGTGCTCAATACGGCTTCGAACTGTCGAGCGGCGGTATCATGCGTGCTAACCGTTGGGCTGAGAGCCGTGCAGAAACTTCTGCTATGCAATACATCCATGGTGACGCAGGTACAGCATCCGGTACCGCGATTGTTGTGCATAACGACATGGGCTTCATCAACTACACCAAGTTCTCGTCTTCCTTTGCACCTGGTGCAGGTGGCGGCTGGGTTCCTTCTACCAACTTCGGTCAATCCTACATCCGCGTAGCAGCTACTCCTAACGTAGCAGGCTTCGATATGCTGGTTGGTGGCGGTGTAATGAGCGGTACTTCTTTTGGTAACCTTTCGGCTACCGAGACAGAGACTAAGCTGAGCTTCTTTGACCTGCAAGCGCAAGGCCAATTGGCAGGTATGGAAGCCTCCTTGTATGTGCAAAATGCAACTGCTGCTGCATGTACAACTGCTGGTGTGACATGTGAATACAATGGTGGTGGTATCACTGCCAAAGATATCACTGCGTCTACGATCGGCGGTGAAGTTTCTGTAATTCCTCATGCATTGACTGTTGGTGCCGCATATCGCAGTGCAACTACGAATGCGAATAAGTCCGACAATGCTATCACTCTGACCGCAGTTTATGACTTGGTTCAGAACGTGGCTCTGCACGTGGACTACTCCATGTACAGCGGTGACGTTGCAGACGCAACCGGCGGCAAGAAAACTCGCTTCCTCGGCATGCTGGAAGCAGCTTGGTAAGTTAAAGCTCGCGTAGGGTGGGTGATGCCTAGCGTCACTCATCACACAAAAGCCTAAGTAGTAAATGAACAAGGGAGACTTCGGTCTCCCTTGTTTTTTGTGCTTGGCGATGCCTAGCGATTTTGTTAAACATGCACTCATGTAACTGGAATTCAACAAAAGAAATACGCAAATCAATCGCAGATGAGCTGAAGAAGGTTTCAATATCCGGCGGGATTAGCCTTGGAGTGTTGGGCTATTCCATTAACGCACCACTCCTGTTGTTAAGTGCATTTTTGTGGAGGGTTGCCTACCAAATTATTGCAACACTACTTCTTGCATTGGAGGATTGAGATGACTTTGGAACTTGCCGCCTTATTAGGAATGGGGGCTGTACTGCTCATTGGATTGATTGCTTTGTTGCTTGCGCTTGCCGCAGGCAAGAATAAGAGCGACCACCCTGTTGGCGTGCATCACGCCTAATCTTCTACTGTGCAATAGCCTAAGCAGTAAAAAAACAAGGGAGACTTCGGTCTCCCTTGTTTTTTGCTTGTTGCCCCTGAAAGCTCAGTATCAACCGGGCTTCTTTTTCGGCATACTTAGATTCACCATGGCGCACGCCATGCTCTTTCCCAGTTCACAGCTTTTCTGCATCACCGCTAGCGCTCCCCTATCATCGCGCATCTTTTTCAAGAATAGCGCTTTGCTGTAATAAGCCTCGGCATCATTCGGGCGGGCAGCGATGGCATGGTCATATTCGGCGCGCGCCTCCTGATCGCGTCCCGCATTGGCATAAGCTCCGGCCAGCGCCAATCTCACCGGAGGGAAGGCCGAACTGATTTGCAATGACCGTTTGTAATCTTCAATCGCTGCATTCCAGTCACCCCTATCTCGCGCTGCGTAATAGCCGCGACTGTAATAGATGCGCTGCGCACCTAAACGATTTTCCCCGTGCAACAGCTGTACGGCATCATCCCACAAGCGATAATTATCGGCGAACACCCATAGCCGATTCCAAGACAACGGTATCAGCAACAGTGCGGCAAGACCGCCCGCCAGCATGATCTTTCGATCCGGTAGGGCGCTAAACAACAAAGGCAAGAACAACATGAAACCCGGCAACCAGAAATACCCGCGATACAACACGAATATCTCCTGTATGCGTATGGTCGAGAATTCGGTCATATATAGCAACCATGGATAAAACAAGGCCAATCCCAGTAGCCCGATACGCCCACCACGTAACAGACAGATGAATGCCAACACACCGTAACCGATAAAAAACAGCAAACCTATCCAACTTGTCCACGCTGTCAGCGTAAGAACGAACGGCTCGCGCATGTCGATCGACATCCATGCCGGGTTAGGAACCAACATCAATAGACAATATTTGAAAAACAGCCCAGCTTGAGTCAGCGCGCTCACTAGATGCAGCATTGGCACCCCCTTGAGCAACTCTTCCTGCCCGATCAGGGCGGCAGCATCCATTTCATACGTCTGGCCCAGCACACCCTTGATGCGCATCAGCAGGATGAGCGCAGTCACAGCAAAGCCCAGCCAGGTGAGGAACAATGCACGCCGCGATAATGCGATCTGCGCACGCGACATCCAGGTCAGCGGTAACAGGATTGCGGGGGCCATCAACGCATGCTCTTTGCTGAACACCGCCAAGAAATAGGCCGCTACCGCCAAGGCGGCATAACGCTTGTCTCCAGCAAGCAACCCGCGAAAATAGGCCAGATGCATCAGCAAGGTAAACAACGTCGCCATCATGATGCTGCGTTGCATCAGATAACCCGTGCCATACACGGCAAGCGGATGGCAGGCAAAAACCAGCGCCCCCAGCCACGCGCCCCAATTGGCCATAGCCTGCCTAGCTGGCTGCGTCACAAATAGCGAAATCCACAACCGCAACACCAGCAACAGCATCAATACATTCACACCGTGCAGCAACATGTTCTGCACGCGAAAAACAAGCGGCTCTTCGCCAAAAAATGCCCAAGTCACCCCAAGCGTCGTATAGGAAAACCAGCGCAACACGAAATCAAAATTCGCATCGGCGAAATACATGACGGGGCTCTTGAAAAAAGAGACATCATCAAAGATGAGTGGATTATCAAGAAACGGCAGGTAAACCACTCCTACCGATAACAACAATAGCGTCGCCTTGATGCGATCACTCTGAAAATATAGCGTCAAACGATTAACCATGAGTCCACAACTCCAAAATGAAAGCTCAATGACAAAGCCCCTCCGAGGAGGGGCTTTGCACTTGCTTCACAGCGTTATGCTGTGATTAGTTCCACTTTGCCACGATTGCAGGAGCAGGAGCGCCACAAGTTGTAGCAACTGTCCACTTGATCGCTGTCGTACCAACTTGCGGTGTGAAAGTCACATTACCGCAAGAGGTGCTGCCAATCACACCAGCCGCCACGGTAGCAGTGATTACACCAGCGGTGCTAACAGAGATACCCGAAACTTCAGTAGTTGTGGACGGAGCGCCTGTCAGCCCCAAAGAAGTCCAGTTATCCGCAGAGATGAAAGTAACGGAACCACCGTTATCCTGAGCGTACTGCGCTACAGCGGTTTGAACGGCACTCACAGCGGACGAAATCTTGGAGAATTTCGCTTTCGTGATGTAGTCCTGGTAAGCAGGGATCGCTACCGCAGCCAGAATACCGATGATCGCAACAACGATCATCAATTCGATCAGGGTAAAACCTTTTTGTACTTGTTTCATGTTGAAGCTCCTTTGTTGTTGATAGGTACACACGAGGTGTGCGGCGGAATATATGCAGGATGCGTGCCAAGCTTGCCAGTGGGCTACAGTAGCCCAAAAATCCTGCAATTCCACTGTAATAGCCGCTAAAACAATGGAACAAGGTAATTTTCTGGATATCCCATGTACAGCATGCGCACCCAGATGCGCTTTTCGTCAGCCTAAGTGACGTTTTTCGTCACATTTCAAACCAGCGTCACCCGCCCGAACTTGCGCTTACCGACTTGGGCAACAACGGTATTCCCCGCCTTGAGTTGCAAAGCTTTGTCGCTGACTTTTTCACCGTCCAACTTCACCCCACCCTGCTCGATCATGCGCAATGCCTCGGAGGTGCTGGCCACCAGGTTGGCCTGTTTCAATAGTTGGGCGATGCCGATGCTGCCATCAACACTCGCAACGGTGATCTCCGACATATCGTCCGGCAACACCCCTTTCTGGAAGCGTGCCTCGAATTCGGCCAATGCGTCTTCGGCGGCTTTTTGCGTATGAAAACGGGCGACGATTTCTTGTGCCAGCAACACTTTGATGTCGCGCGGATTGCGTCCGTTCGCTACCTCTTCTTTGAAATTGGCGATCTGCGCTAGGCTGCGGAAAGATAACAATTCAAAGTAGCGCCACATCAGATCGTCTGAAACGGACATCAACTTACCGAACATCTCAGTCGGCGTATCGGTGATGCCGACATAGTTGCCCAGTGATTTGGACATTTTATTGACCCCGTCCAAACCTTCCAGCAGTGGCATGGTGAGCACGCACTGCGCGGGCTGACCGAAGTGCTTTTGTAATTCACGCCCCATCAGCAGGTTGAATTTCTGGTCGGTGCCGCCCAGCTCGATATCGGCCTTGAGCGCAACGGAGTCGTAGCCCTGCACCAGCGGGTAGATGAATTCGTGGATAGCGATAGGCTGATTGCCCTTGTAACGTTTGGAGAAATCGTCACGTTCCAGCATCTGCGCCACAGTGTGAGTCGCCGCCAACCGGATCAGATCCACCGCGCTGAACTTGTCCATCCAGGTGGAATTGAAGACCACTTCCGTCTTGGCCGGATCGAGCACTTTGAATACCTGTTCTTTATAACTCTGCGCATTGGCGAGCACCTGCTCGCGCGTCAGCGGCGGACGAGTGGCATTTTTACCCGTCGGATCGCCGATCATGCCGGTGAAGTCGCCAATCAAAAACAACGCATGGTGGCCTAGGTCCTGCAGCTGACGCATCTTGTTGAGCAGCACGGTGTGGCCGAGGTGCAGGTCGGGCGCGGTGGGGTCGAATCCTGCCTTGATACGGAGCGGGCGGCCTTGTGCAAGCTTCTGTTTCAATTCATGTTCCAGCAACAGCTCATCCGCGCCGCGCTTGATGATATCCAGGGTGTTTTGCTGTGTCATATCCAAAAGCTCAAGTTGATTAGAACATTCATCGCCACTCGTCCGGCATTTTCTGCCGTTTGTCGCCACCGAAGCGCCGTTTAGTCCAAGTGCTTGAAATTCCCAAGCGGATTTTGAGGCCATGCCGCTTTCTGTTAAAGTGGCGGCCATTTCTGACGAAGCAACATCTCGTCAAGCCGATAATCTGCTGCCTTGGGAGGCGCGAATGTTACCGCAAAACACCTTGTCACACGCGCACAAAATGAAGCTGCGCTGGTTCGTCACCTTATCCACCGTACCTTTGCTGGGGGTCGTGACCGCTTTCGGCATCATGCCGCAAACCGCATTCAATGCCTCCGCACAAAAGACCATCGTAGAAGAGATCAGTCTGCCGCTGGTGGCTGACACCCCCGCCACGACCGCCACCTTCTGGCGCAATGAACGGGTGCAACGCGGGGATACCGTGGCAGAACTGTTGCGCCGCCTGAACGTTGAAGATGCCGCAGCAACCAACTACCTGCTCAAAGACCGTGCCGCCGAACCTTTGCGCCAATTGAGTGTGGGCAAAGAAGTGCAATCGGAGATCGCCGCCGATGGCAGCTTGCTGGCGTTGCGCTTCATCGGCAACAACGGCAATCAGATCGTGATAGAGAAGGCCGGCAACGGCTATGCGGCCAATTCGCTACCGGCGCAGCTTGAGCAGCGTGTGTTCATGCGCACCGGCGAGATTCAATCGACACTGTACGCCGCAACCGATGCCGCCGGACTGACCGATCCTGTAGCGAACCAGATGGCGGAGATCTTCGGTGGCGATATCGACTTTCACCGCGACCTGCGTAAAGGCGACAAATTCACGGTCATCTATGAGATGACCTATAGCAATGGCGAGGCAGTACGTTCCGGTCGCATTCTCGCCGCCGAATTCGTCAATCAGGGGCATGCTTATCGTGCCTTCTACTATCAGACCAGCGATACGACCGGCGATTATTTCACTCCCGAAGGCAAGAGTATGCACAAAGCCTTCCTGCGTTCGCCTATCGAGTTCTCCCGTGTCAGTTCCGGTTTCAGCTCATCCCGTTTCCATCCGGTGCTGAACAAATGGCGCGCCCACAAAGGGGTCGACTATGCCGCACCGACCGGCACCAAGGTCAAGGTCACAGCGGACGGTGTGGTGGCCTTCGTCGGCAAACAAGGCGGTTACGGTAATGTGGTGACAGTCAATCATCAAGGCCGCTACACCACGGTTTACGGACACTTGTCGCGCTTTGCCACCGGTCTGCATCGCGGACAACGTGTCAGTCAGGGCGAAATCATCGGCAATGTCGGCATGACTGGCTTGGCCAGCGGCCCCCATTTACACTACGAATTCAAGATCGACGGTACACAACGTGACCCGTTGCGCGTGGCGCTGCCCGATGCCGCACCAATCAGCCCGGCACAACGCTCCGCCTTCCTGGAAGCGACGCTCGACCTGAACGGGCGCTTGGCCATGCTGCGCAATACCCGTTTGGCCAAACTGGATTGATCCGCTTCAGGTGAACCGACCAGAGCTTTATATCGGCATCATGTCCGGCACCAGCCTGGACGGCATTGATGCCGCGCTGGTCGATCTGTCAGGCGACCGTCCAGCACTGCTTGCCTCCCACTATCAGGCATATGCACCTGACATCAAAAGCGCATTATTGGCACTACACCACCCGGCACCCGACGAACTCCACCAGGCACAGCTTATCGCCAACAGATTGGCTCGCGCATATGCCGAGGCGACCCATGCCCTGCTCAAAAAGGCTGGTGTAACAACTGATCAGGTGCAAGCTATCGGCTGCCACGGCCAGACCGTGCGCCACCGACCGGAACACGGCTATACCATACAACTCAACAATGCCGCATTATTGGCGGAGCTGACGCGCATCCACGTGGTGAGTGATTTCCGCAGTCGCGACATCGCGGCTGGCGGTCAAGGTGCCCCGCTGGTTCCTGCCTTCCACGCCTTGGCCTTGCGCCACGCGCACATCCATCGCGCCATCCTCAATCTCGGCGGCATCGCCAACCTGAGCGATCTTCCGCCCACCGGCAAAGTGAGCGGTTTCGACACCGGGCCCGGCAATCTGCTGATGGATGCCTGGATCGGCAAACATCTCGGCCTTCCTTATGACAAAAACGGTGCTTGGGCTGCCAGTGGCGAGGTGATTCCAGCATTATTGGCTCGCCTGCAAGCAGAGCCGTTTTTCACGATGACACCGCCGAAAAGCACAGGGCGCGACCTGTTCAACCTGGCTTGGCTGGAAAAACGGCTGCACGGAAACGAATCAGCCGCCGATGTGCAAGCGACCCTGCTCGCACTCACCGCCAACAGCATCGTGGATGCCGTAAAGCGTTTTTGCACCGGCACTAAAGAGCTTTATCTATGCGGCGGCGGTGCACACAACGTCGCACTCACTACCCACTTGCAACAGGCACTGCCAGACTGCCTGATCCAGAAAACCGAAATGTTAGGGATCGCCGCCGACTGGATGGAGGCGATCGCCTTCGCCTGGCTGGCACAACAGACCCTGCATCTGAGACCAGCCAATCTGCCCGTCGTCACCGGGGCCAAGCACCCCTGCGTGCTTGGTGCGATCTATCCGGCCTGAAAAGCAAACGGGGCGCATCTCGCGCCCCGTCCCTTGCAACAAACCGCCCCGCCTTACACCGAAAACGACGAACCGCAACCGCACGTGGTGGTGGCATTCGGATTCTTGATGACGAACTGGGAACCTTCCAGCCCCTCGGTGTAATCGATTTCCGCCCCGACCAGATACTGGAAGCTCATCGGATCGATCAGGAGCTGTACACCGTTCTTGCTCATCACTGTGTCGTCTTCATTGGTCACTTCATCGAAAGTGAAGCCGTATTGAAAGCCGGAACAGCCGCCGCCGCTGACGAACACGCGCAGCTTGAGATCGGCATTGCCCTCTTCCTCTATCAACTGTTTCACCTTGTTTGCCGCATTGTCGGTAAACAACAATGGATCTTGCATGTCAGTCACTGTATTCATTTCCTACTCCTCAAAAATTTTATGATTCCGCACCGCTCAATTTCAGAGTCACCACTTTATCAGCGGCCTCCGCCAAATGGATCAGCTTGCCCTCGACGATCGCGCCCAATTGGATCTCCAATGTCTTGTAATGCACATCGCCAATAAGCTTGGCCTTGCTCTGTAGCTCCAGATATTCGGATGCCCGCACCGGCCCGGTCACGACACCGTTTGCCACCAGATGGGTCACACTGATCTCGCCATCCACACGCGCGTGTTCGCTCAATACCAGTGTGCTCTGCTTGCCGGGATCGGCGATGACATTGCCATCAATCTGTCCGTCCACCCGCAATCCGCCGCTGAACAGCAAATCTCCTTTAACTCTGGTTCCTGCACCAATCAAAGAATCGATACGGTTCTGCGGCTTACTCGGTCGGCTACCAAACATTCTGTTCTCCCTTAACTCAGCTCAATGGTCTGTTTAACGCTGGGTACCGGCGCTCCCTTTTCAAACACCCTGACCTGAACGCTCTTGACCCGCATCTCCGGGGGCACCTTAAAGACCCGATCAATACGCTGATAATATTTGAAATTCAACTGATGCGCGGCGATATCTGGCGAATCCGCCTGCGGGAATTGTATCACTACTTTTTTGCCGTCCAGCTCGCCATCTACCAGCAATTGCAGGCTTCCCTGAAACTCTTTTCCGCGCCGCTGAATGTTTTGTACCAACAATAACCGACAGTGATATTCACCCGGCAGGGCATCCGGCTCGACTTTCAGGCGATGGATACTCAAATCCACCTCCCGCCCTGCGGCCAACGGTAGATTCTGGAAGAACGACAGATCTTCCTGTAGCCGCGCATTCTCCTCGTTCAGAATTTTGATCTGCGCTGCAGTCTCCTGCATCGCCGAACGGTCCATCTGCGCCTGGCGCTCATCGGAAGCGGTCTTGGTCGTCAGCCTGGCATTCTCCGTCTCAAGATAGACTACGCGGTCACGCAACTCCTCGAGTTCTTTTTCCGCCTGGCCGCGATGAAAGCCCGCCAATTCGAGCCCCGAGTCGTACGCCCACCACACCATACCTCCCGTCACCACGATAAAGGGTATCGTGATCGCCCAGCGCACATACCAGGGAACATGCGGACGCACCGACAGACGCGGCGCGGAGATGCTGAATTTTCGCCTGAACCTCCTAATCATGGTCAGGGCAACAAAGGCAGCACACGCAGCGCTGTCGTCTCCGGCAGATCGAACATGATATTCAGATTCTGTACCGCTTGACCGGCTGCACCTTTGACCAGATTGTCGATCACCGACAATACCACCACCGTGTCAGCGCCTTGGGGACGATGCACCGCGATACGGCACAGGTTGGCACCGCGCACCGAACGTGTCTCCGGCATACTGCCAGCGGGCAATACGTCGACGAATGCCTCCTTGGCATAACGTTGCTCGAACAGCGACTGCAAGTCCGCATCCGATTTGAGTCGCGCATACAAGGTGGCATGGATGCCGCGTATCATCGGCACCAGATGAGGCACAAAGGTGAGTCCCACCGGCTTGCCGGAAACATTGACCAAGCCCTGCCGGATCTCCGGCAGATGCCTATGACCGCCGACGCCGTAGGCTTTAAAGCTGTCCGATGCCTCGGAGAACAAGGTTGGAATCTCTGCCTTGCGCCCGGCACCCGACACTCCCGATTTTGCATCGGCAATCAAAGATTCCGCATCGACCAATCCGGCTTCCAGCAGGGGAATGAAACCCAGTTGCACCGCCGTGGGATAACAACCGGGATTAGCGACGAGCCGCGCTTGCCTGATCTTGTCCCGATCCACTTCCGGCAGGCCGTACACCGCTTCGGCCACGAGGTCGGGACAGGCATGGGTCATTCCATACCATTTTTCCCACTCGGCGATATCCTTGATACGAAAATCCGCAGCCAGGTCAATGACCCGCACCCCGGCATCCAGCAAGGCGCGCGTCTGCTGCATGGCGATGCCGTTGGGTGTCGCGAAGAACACCACATCACATTGATCGAGATGCGCCTCATCGGGATGCGTGAAGATCAGATCGACATAGCCGCGCAAACTCGGGAACATCTGGCTGACCGGCGTACCCGCGTCAGCGCGCGAGGTGATGACCCGCAACTCAACCTGTGGATGCAGCGCCAACAAACGCAGCAACTCGACGCCCGTATATCCCGTGCCGCCTACGATACCGACCCTGATCACATCTTGCTCCTGTCTTGGTTTGAGCGTGAATGATAAATGAAAAAACCGCCCGAAGGCGGTCTTTCCAACACTTCCAGCAAGCCCCTCGATAAACTCGGGACAGGCTTAACGCTTGGAGAATTGCTTCCTGCGACGCGCCTTGCGCAAACCGACCTTCTTACGCTCAACTTCACGCGCATCGCGAGTCACCAGACCGGCTTTGCTCAGAGTGGGCTTCAGGTCTGCATCGTAGTCGATCAATGCGCGGGTGATGCCGTGACGCACTGCACCAGCCTGGCCGGATTCGCCACCACCAGTCACGTTGACCATGATGTCGAACTTACCGGTCATCTCAGTCAACTCCAGCGGTTGACGCACAACCATACGACCTGTTTCGCGGGAAAAGAACACATCCACCGGCTTATCGTTAACGATGATTTCGCCTTTGCCCGGCTTGATAAACACGCGGGCTACTGCGCTTTTGCGACGGCCAGTGCCGTAGTTATAAGTTACGCTCATGATTACGCTTTCAACAGATCAATGGGTTTAGGTTGCTGCGCGCTATGCGGATGCGTTGCACCGGCATACACCTTCAGCTTGCGCAACATTGCATAACCCAGAGGGCCCTTAGGCAACATGCCGCGCACGGCCTTTTGCAACACGCGATGAGGATGGCGCTGTTGCAGTTTGGTGAAATTGGTTTCATACAGACCGCCTGGATAGGTCGTGTGGCGGTAGTACATCTTGGCCTGTGCCTTGTTGCCGGTCACGCGCAGCTTTTCCGCGTTAACGACCACAACGAAGTCGCCGGTATCGACGTGAGGCGTATAGATCGCCTTGTGTTTACCGCGCAAGCGCGCAGCGATCTGGCTGGCCAGACGGCCCAGAACTTGATTGGAAGCATCAACGAGCAGCCAGTCGTGCTGGACTTCGTGAGGCTTAGCGGAAAATGTTTTCATGGCATTTCCTAATACAAAAGAGTTAGTAAACTTCGAAGGGCGCGGATTGTATGCGAGACTGCGAGCCCATGTCAAATATCTCTGACTCAATGATGTACCCGCAATTGAACCATTCTTTTATTTCCAATAAATTCAATGGGCTTGACTCGCCACGCAGGCAGGCATGGCGTATGATGCGCGCTCTTCAAGAATCTACTAACCTCCCATGTCTTGGCTCGTCACCAACCTCATCGCCGCTTTCTTGTTGCCTCCGCTTAATCTGCTAGTCCTCGCGATAGTCGGCTTGTTGCTCTGGCAAAAGCGTCCCCGCATCGCGCGTCTCCTGCTTGTCACCTCAGTCTCCCTTCTGTGGCTGTTCTCCACTCCCTTTTTCTCCATGCTGCTGTTGCATACCCTCGAAGGGGAGCCTCGCCCACTGAATGTCCAACAAGATCAAGCCGAGGCAATCATCGTGCTGGGAGCCGGAACCTATTTTAACGCGCCAGAATACGGGGGAGACACGGTGAGTGAGACAGGTTTATCGCGTCTGCGTTATGCCGCCACACTGCACCGCGAGACGGGGAAACCCATACTGGTCTCCGGTGGCACCCCGCGCAGCAACCAACTGTCCGAAGGGCAACAGATGAAACAAGTGCTGGAACAGGATTTCAAAACTCCGGTACGGTGGGTGGAAGAGCGCTCCGACAACACGCGGCAAAGCGCCCAACTGAGCAAAATATTACTCCAGCAAGCCAACATCAATCGCATCTATCTGGTCACCCACGCCTGGCACATGCCGCGCTCCGTGGCGACTTTCGAACGGGCTGGATTTGAAGTCATCCCGGCTCCGACCCGCTATTCCACCCAGCTCCAGACCAATCTGTTGAGCTTCCTACCCGATGCCGAAGCATTACGCGATAGTCGTATCTTCATGCATGAAATGATCGGCCTGCTGTGGTATCGGTTAAAATCCTGAGTCAGCGGCATTTGCCGCCGCACACATAATTAATGGGGTATCGCATGAAAGCACGAGTCAAATGGGTGGAACAGGTCTCGTTTCTGGGTGAGACGGAAAGCGGGCACGCCGTATTGATGGATGGCGCTCCCGCTGCTGGCGGACGTAATCTCGGGCCGCGCCCGATGGAGATGTTGTTGCTTGGAGCCGGTGGCTGCACCAGCTTCGACGTGATCGGCATCCTGAAGAAGAGCCGCCAGGCAGTTTCGGACTGTTATGTCGAACTCAACGCGGAACGTGCTGAAGCAGATCCCAAGGTCTTCACCAAGATACACATGCACTTCGTGGTGACAGGTAAAGATATCAAACCGGAGGTGGTTGAGCGCGCCATCAAACTTTCGGCAGAAAAATATTGTTCAGCCTCCATCATGCTGGGCAAGACCGCAGACATTACGCACGACTTTGAGATAGTTCAGGAGCCGTGAAACGTGAAGATGAAATGTGAAATGTGAAACGTAAATGCAGCTCTGCGTTTCACATTTCACATTTCACGAGCCTTTAAACCCAATACACCGTCCGAGTCATCACCACCGACATCCCGCGCATCGCCAGCTTCACCGGCAGCGGCAATTCGGCGGCACCGAGTTTGATCGCCATATCGGAATGGCTGACTTCGTCGACATACATCTGTTTGACGACTGCGCGACTCTTGGCATCCTGCGGCGGCAGACTGTCCAGATGGCTTTGCAGATGTGCGCCGACCTGACGCTCAGTCTCGGCCAGAAAGCCCAGGTTCCACTTATCCCCCAGCAAACCGGCCACCGCCCCCAGCGCCAGCGAACCCGAGTACCAGACCGGATTCAACAAGCTCAGATGGCTGCCCAGCTCCCCGACGCGCTTCGATGTCCACGCCAGATGTTCAGTCTCCTCCCATGCCGCCTGCTTCAACTTTTCCTGCACCAAGGGATCTCGCGCCGTCAGCGCCTGTCCCTGATACAAAGCCTGGGCACATATCTCTCCCGTATGATTGATCCGCATCAACGCAGCGGCATGTTTTTTTTCCGCATCGTCCATCAGACCATCAGCCACCTCAGCATCGGGATAAGGGCGCGCGGTCGGCGCTTTGGCAAACAAGGTGCGCAGTCCTTTATCAAATTCGACGATCAATCCATCCAGATTCAGCATATCGTTCTCCCAAAGATCACCCGGTCAATCTAGGCAATTGTCTCGGCACTGTCAAATAAAAACGACCGCCCGAAGGCGGTCGTTCGATCCTGCGATCTGGTACTCCCAGATTTAGAACTTCTTGCGCAGACCTACGGCAACAATACTGGAGCTACCACCGTTAGTCAGGGTGGCCGCACTCAAGGCATTGCCCACAACGCTATAGGTATTGGTTGCGGAGCCATTGGTTACGCTGTGATACGCGGCATATCCGGTGACGGTCTTGGACACGGTACGCAGATAACCAACTGTGTAACCGCTACCATTGGTATTGGCTGTCGCCATCGTATTCGACGCATAAGACAATGCCAGTGCATCGTTACCCAACGGAATCACACCAGACAGCGACATCGCGGTATTGTCCTTGGTTGCAGTCCTTGGTTGCAGTGCTCGCCTTGCTGGATTGGTATGTCGCCAAGATTTTGGCAACACCCAGATCATAGGAACCGCCCAAAGAGTACTCAGAAGTAGTGGCTGCACCTGTGCTTGCATTTCCCGTACCTGCATATACCAGGCCCGCACTGATCGGGCCTTCGGCGTAAGTCGCAGAAGCCAACACAGCGGTAGACTTCAGGCCAGTTGTAGCCGTGCTAGCAAGACCCAAATCGGCCCCGTCCGAAAGTGCCGTGCTGTAGTTCAATGCAAACGACAACGCACCAATGTTGGGAGAGATATAGGCCAATGCGCGTGACGCGCGTGCTGCGGCAGCAGTAGAACCGATCAGGAAGCCGCCGCCTTTAGCAACGCTTTGCAATGGCGAAATCAGCGAGCCTGCAAGCGGGTCATACTTTCCAGCAAAATCATAACCGGTCGTTTGCAAATAACCCGATGCCACCGTACCAAAGCTGCCTGCGAGCGCAACATATTCCTGACGCGCGAGACCTACTGTATCGCCTTTCTGAGTGTCCAAAGCATATTCCAGCACCCCGGCTGCGGTCAGACCATCACCCAAATCTTCGGAGATTTTCAGCCCAACGCGAGAACCAGAGAGTCCACCGGAATACCCCAGCATGTCACTTTTTTGCCCATCGGCAGAAACACTGACCACTGCGGCATCAATAATGCCGTACGGGGTCACATCAGCGAAAGCCGGTGCGGAAAACGCGGCAGCAGCAACAGCGAGAGCAATGATTTTCTTTTGCATATTTGGACTCCTCATAAAATTAAATATTGTCTGAAAACGGCTGGTTTCAAATATCCATACTCGTTTCAGGGCTAAAGGTACTTATACATCCTTACGGCAGACTTACATTGCCTCGACAGCCAAAGTAAATCATCTCTGAAAAAATGCCGTAAAGGCATAACAAGAACAACCGCAACCAAATGTTATTATTCGATTTTTAACGACTTTCGCCGGCACAACAATGCTCAATTTCTGAGGAATGCCAACTTGCATGCCGTTGCTTTTTTGCAACATCCAATCTTGCACCGCAACCCAATCACCTTAGAGCATAAAAAAACAAAACGGACACCCGAAGGTGTCCGTTTCGTTCCTTAATTTGACTGACGTCAGATTAGAAGGAGTGCTTCATCCCCAGAGACAGGGCTGTCGGAGTAGTACCGAAACCCGAGCTCGTGTAAGAGGCACCAGAGTTTTGCGAGAAGCCGTAATTGATACCCTTGCCGTTAGTGATAACGGTGTACAGGGCATACAATTTTGTGCGCTTGGTCATGCCGAAGTCATAGCCCAATGAAACCTGTGCCGCACTGGTATTAGAATTGGCAACGTTTGAGGAATTCAATTCACCCGCAGAAGTGTACGCAAGCTTCACGTCATCTTGGCCAATATGGTACTTACCTGCCACGTAGTAAGTGCTGTGGCCATACTTGTCAGCTTTAGCAGTACCCAAGTTGTCGGTCGTTTTCTCATACACAACATTCAACTCGAAACCTTCTGGCTTAAAACCAAAACCCACGCGAGTCGCAGACTCATTTTGGCTATCGCCTGCGGCAGCGTCCAATGTATGTGACTCATAGGCTGCAGAAGCATAGAAGGGGGCAACGTCGTACATCGCTGCCAAGCTCAATGCGCCATTGCTCTTGGAGCTTCCTGCGGTATTTGTCTCCGACAAATTAACTGCCGCAGCTGCGATGGTAACACCCGATATAGCTGGGCTGATGTATGCGATCACATCAGTAGGACGCAGTTCAAATCCTTGGCTAGATGCCCCGGTAAACCCCGCGCCTGTAGTGGAGCTTTTCGGCGCGCCCATCAATGCACGGTTGTCGGCGATATTGTCACCAAAAACGTCCAGCTTGCGAGTAGAGATTTTGTATGGTGTGTCGTGTATCCCCATCAACACTGTTCCATAATCGCTCTTCAAACCTGCAAAGGTGTTGCGGCTTGCAAAAGTATTTTTTGATGCTGCATCAAGGTCAATCTGTTGCTCAATTTGCCAAATCGCAGACAAGCCGTTACCCAAATCTTCAGATCCCTTGAAACCGAACTTTGAAACGTTGCTCGAAACTACGCGTTTGTTTGTGCCGTAAACCTTAGTTGCACCATTGGCAGTAGTCACACCATCACCAGTGCTGACAAAATCGGAAGAGATATCAGCCGTGCCATAAAAAGAGAAGTTTGCATTGTCAGCGAAAGCAGGCGCAGAGATTGCCGCTGCGATTGCCAGTGCGATGATTTTCTTTTGCATCTTTAAAGCTCCTTAACGTTAAATGTTGGTTTCACTGCGCCATGGGCCAGCGGAATCAAAATTCCCTCGAGTGAGAATTCGGAGCGGATTCTGCCGCAAAAAATCGCATACACAGACTTGTAACAAAAATTTCACAAGACTGTATCTATCGCGCAACAACACAGCGCGTTGTCACAAGATTGCAATCAAATTGCGTTAGGAAAATTCAGGTCGGAGAAAAGACCCGCGCCAATTCGGCACCGGGGTCGTCGGCACGCATGAACGCTTCGCCGACAAGGAAGGAGTACACATGATGATCGCGCATCAGTCGCACATCTTCGGCGGTAAAAATACCGCTCTCGGTAACGATGATGCGGTCTTGCGGAGTGCGCGGCAAAAGCGCCAGCGTGGTTTGCAACGTGACTTCAAAAGTACGCAGGTTGCGGTTGTTGATGCCGATCAATGGCGTGGTCAATTGCAACGCGGCATCCAGTTCATCGCCGTCATGCACCTCCACCAGCACCGCCATGCCCAGTTTGTGCGCCAAGGTCTCGAACGTCTTCATCTGGTTCAGTGTCAATGCCGCAGCGATCAGCAGGATGGCATCCGCCCCCATCGCGCGCGCCTGATAGATCTGATACTCATCCACCATAAAGTCTTTGCGCAGTACGGGCAGATCGCAAGCTGCGCGCGCCTGCTTCAAATATTCCGGGCTGCCCTGAAAGAACTGCTCATCCGTCAGCACCGACAGACACGCCGCCCCATGCTGGGCATAACTCTGTGCGATCTCCGCCGGACGGAAATCCGCGCGTATCACGCCCTTGCTGGGACTGGCCTTCTTGATCTCGGCGATCACCGCAGACTGTCCTGCCGCGATCTTGTTGCGTATCGCCCCGACAAAATCGCGTGCAGGTGCAGCCTGCTCAGCCTCGGCGCGCATGACGGCCAACGGAAGGGATGCCAACGCGGCAGCGACTTCCTGCGCCTTCACTGCAAGGATTTTTTTCAGAATATCGGACATGCTGTGCTTTCTTGAATAAGGTGCTCATTCTAGCGCAAGCGGGGTGCTAAAATGCGCCCCACTCGCAACATTGGAAACATCATGGAAGACGTCAAACAATATATGAAGTCCGTCGGGCAACAGGCTCGTGCTGCATCGCGCTTGATGGCGCAGGCCGACACCAACGCCAAGAACCGCGCACTGGAAAACATCGCGACCGCCATCCTGCTCAACAGCGTTAAGCTGCTCGCCGAGAACGCCAAGGATGTCGCCGCTGCCAAAGCCAACGGCTTGGATGCGGCCTCTATCGACCGCCTCACTCTCACCGAAAAAACGGTAAAGTCGATGGCGGAAGGTCTGCGCCAGATCGCCGCACTGGCCGATCCTATCGGCGAGATTTCTGATATGAAGTACCGCCCGTCCGGCATTCAGGTTGGCAAGATGCGCGTACCGCTCGGCGTCATTGGCATCATCTACGAATCGCGCCCGAACGTGACGGCGGATGCAGCCGGCCTGTGCCTGAAATCCGGCAATGCCGCCATCCTGCGCGGCGGTTCCGAAGCCCTCCATTCCAATCAGGCGATCGCCGCCTGTGTCTATCAGGGACTGCGCGAAGCTGGCTTGCCGGAGACTGCGGTACAAGTGGTGAACACCACCGACCGCGCCGCTGTGGGCGAACTTATCACCATGAAGGAATATGTGGACGTGATCGTACCGCGCGGCGGCAAGGGCCTGATCGCGCGCATCTCGGACGAAGCCAAGGTGCCCGTCATCAAACATCTGGACGGCATCTGCCATGTCTACATCGACGACGAGGCTGACATCGCCAAGGCCATCCGCATCGCCGACAACGCCAAGACCCACCGCTACGGCGTGTGCAACGCGATGGAGACCTTGCTGGTGAACGCCAAGGTTGCAGCGCAAGTATTGCCCGAGCTTTGCGCCATCTACACCAAGAAGGGGGTCGAGCTGCGCGGCGACGATGCCTCGCGCAAGCTGATAACGCAGATGAACGCGGCGACCGAAGAAGACTGGCGCACCGAATACCTCGCGCCGATCTTGAGCGTGCGCGTGGTGGCGAATCTGGATGAAGCCATAGCCCACATCAACACCTACAGTTCGCAGCACACCGACAGCATCGTCACCGAGAACTACAGCAAGGCGATGCGCTTCCTGCGCGAAGTGGATTCCGCCAGCGTGATGGTGAACGCCTCCACGCGCTTTGCCGACGGCTTCGAGTACGGTCTGGGCGCGGAGATCGGCATCTCCACCGACAAGATCCACGCGCGCGGCCCGGTGGGACTGGAAGGATTGACCTCGCAAAAATTTATCGTTTTAGGTAGCGGGCAGATCAGAATTTAGTAACCACCCCCTCTCCCCTCGCGGGAGAGGGCTGGGGAGAGGGGGTCTCTCAAAATTTCACCCTCTCCCTAACCCTCCCCCATCAAGGGGGAGGGGACAAAAACAACAAACCTACGGAGAGCACATGAGCACTATCGAAATCAAAGTACCGGACATCGGCGGATTCAAAGGCGTTGCCGTCATCGAGATTGCGGTGAAAGCTGGCGACACAGTTGAAAAAGAACAGGCACTCATCTCGCTGGAAACCGACAAGGCCACGATGGAAGTGCCCTCTCCCGTTGCCGGTACCGTGAAAGAATTGAAAGTGAAGGTCGGTGACAAGGTGAGCGAAGGCTCTGTCATCCTGATGCTGGAAAGCAGCGCCGCCGCTCCGGCACCCGTTGCCAGCAAACCCGCGCCACAAGCTGCCGCCCCCGCTGCGGCACCGCAAGCCGCACCGAAACCAGCCGTGAACATGGTCAAAGGTGACCTCCACGCCGAAGTCGTCGTGCTCGGCGCGGGCCCCGGCGGATACACTGCCGCCTTCCGCGCTGCCGACCTCGGCAAGCAGGTGGTGCTAATCGAGAAGCACGCTTCACTCGGCGGTGTCTGCCTCAATGTCGGTTGCATCCCCTCCAAGGCGCTGCTGCATGTCGCCAAAGTCATCAACGAAGCGGAAGAAGTTTCCCATCACGGCGTGACTTTCGCTAAACCTAAGATCGATATCGACGCCATCCGCACCTGGAAAGAAAGCGTGATCGGCAAGCTCACCGGCGGCCTCGCCGGATTGGCGAAACAGCGCAAGGTACAAGTAGTGCGCGGCGTGGCGAAGTTCACTTCGCCCAACAGCATTGAAGTGGAAACTGCGGAAGGCAAGAAGGTCGTCACCTTCGACAACGCCATTGTGGCCGCAGGCTCCAGCGTGGCGCGTATCCCCGGTTTCCCTTACGACGACGAACGCATCATCGACTCCACCGGCGCGCTGGCATTGAAGGAGGTACCTAAGCGCATGCTGGTGATCGGCGGCGGCATCATCGGTCTGGAGATGGCGACGGTGTACGACGCACTCGGTGCGAAGATTTCCGTGGTCGAATTGATGGATCAACTGATGCCCGGCGCCGACAAAGACATGGTGAAGCCGCTACACACCCGCATCGGCAAACGCTACGAAGCCATCATGCTGAAAACCAAGGTCACCAAGATCGAAGCGACCAAGGCCGGCCTGAAAGTCACCTTTGAAGGCGAGCAAGCACCCGCCGAACCGCAGGTATACGACAAGGTATTGATGGCCGTGGGTCGCCGTCCGAACGGACGCGAGATCGCCGCCGAAGCGGCTGGGCTCGTTGTAAATGAACGCGGCTTCATCCCCGTGGACAAGCAAATGCGCACCAACGTGCCGCACATCTTCGCCATCGGCGACATCGTGGGCGACCCGATGCTGGCGCACAAGGCCGTGCATGAAGGCAAGGTCGCGGCGGAAA
>CAZNAD010000008.1:0-83603 GCA_964571195.1 uncultured Gallionellaceae bacterium
TGCAGCAGACTGAATCCCAGTTGCAGCAGACTGAATCCCAGTTGCAGCAGACTGAATCCCAGTTGCAACAGACTGAATCCCAGTTGCAGCAGACTGAATCTAAGTTACATCGACTTGCGCAGTGCTTGGTTGATTTACAGTCACGCAGGATGGTGCGAGTGTTAAGTCGCATTGCAAGATGGACGGAGTTACAGGAGATTCAAAATGTCTTGTCTGCCCTTCGGGCGCCTAAATCGCTTGGCGTTGTTGCGGTTGATCTAACGCCCATTCTTCCCGGCGGAGCCAATGGGGGCGCGAAGATTTTTGTGCTTGAGCTACTGCGGCGCTTGGCCGCGATGCACCCTCAAACGCAGTTTGTTCTGCTTACGCATGCTGCATCACATGAAGAGTTGGCGGCATTGGAGTGTTCCAATATGCGACGTCAGATGGTGGCAGGCTCACATGCAGGTAGTGCACTCCACTCGCGCTTACAGAATATTTTTGCTCGCGTGTTGCCGCACATGCCCAATCGTTTGCGCAGTATTGTTAGTCGTATCGCTTATGCATTGAATGCGAAGTTAAAACGGGTCGGCTCAGGCGCGTTGTTGCGTGACATCAACGCGGATTTGTTGTTTTGTCCGTTCACGGCCCCAGTTTATTTTGAGCCGGGTATTCCGGCCGTTTGTACGATTTATGATCTGCAATATAAGACTTATCCTGAGTTCTTCTCGGCAGCGGATGTTGCTCATCGTGATCGAGTATTTTTGGATGCTTGCCGTCGCGCTACGGTATTGACAGCCATTTCGGAATATTCGCGGGGCTCTGCTATTGCGCATGGAAATCTTGATCCGGCGAGTATTCGTACCATCCATCTGCGGATGGCGCAGCGAATTACTTCCGGCGCAGAACATGATTTGTCGATCTTGTCTGGTTTGGATTTGTCTCCTCAGCGTTATCTGGTCTATCCGGCTAATTTCTGGAAACATAAAAACCACGAGATGCTTTTTACTGCTTTCGGTATGGCTTGCAGCAGTGGCTTCGGGGGCGATATTAAGCTGGTGTGCACGGGGGCGCCGGGGGAGCGACAAGAGTGGTTGAAGAGTGCCGTACAGTCCATGGGATTGAGTGAGCGTATTCTGTTTCCGGGATATCTGTCGAATGTGGATTTGGCGACATTGATGGCTAATTGCGCAGGCATGGTATTCCCATCCTTGTATGAGGGGTTCGGCTTGCCCGTTATCGAGGCAATGGCTGCCGGTGTTCCAGTGGCCTGTAGTAATACCACCTCACTTCCCGAAGTGGCTGACCGTGCTGCAATATTATTTGATCCGCGCATTCCGACCCAGATTGCACAAGCGATGGTCTCTCTGGTGGAAGATGCGGAATTACGCGTGAAGCTTATTCATGCGGGACGAGAGCGTGCTTCCGAGTTCATGGATACGGAGCGCATGGCAAGAGAGTATTGGGAGCTATTTCAGTATGCGTTGAATCTCAACAGGCCTTATGAGAACTTATTGACAGGTGTTTATGCGGACGGCTGGCTCGGTGGCCGCTTTTGTGTTCAAGTGGCTCCGGTTGCTCATGCCAAGACTTTGGATCTCGAATTTTCAGCGCCGGATTGGTTGCCGCAATCCGAGCTGGTTGTTCGGGCGGTTTGTACGGATGGAAAAACATCAGGGGGCGAAGTTGTAATCAAGCCGGGTAATGACGTAACTCTGTCCTTGCCAGCGGGAAAGAGTGGCGCAAGCTATGAGATTAGTATTTCGCCAACGTTTATCCCGAGTCGCGCAGGTTACGGAGATGATCAACGTGAGCTGTCTGTGATGTTGAAGCATTGCCGTATTTTCTGTTCTGACGGTAGTTATGTCGAATTGCACACCGAGGAACATTCAGTATGAAGATCAGTATTGTCACTCCTTCGTATAATCAGGGACAGTTTATCGAGCGCACGCTGCAAAGCGTCGCTAGTCAAAGTGTTTCTGGTGTCGAAATCGAGCATGTGGTTTTTGACGGGGGAAGTACGGACGATACGGTCGCAGTGTTGGAGCGATTCAAGCCTACTGTGCGCTGGGTGTCCAAAAAAGACCGAGGGCAGACGGATGCCGTGAATCAGGGGATCCGAGCAACTGACGGCGAAATTATCGGTTGGCTTAACTCAGACGATATCTATTATCCCGGTGCGCTTGCTACGGTGGCGAATTTTTTTACGACCCATCCTGAGATTGATGTGGTGTATGGTATGGCTGATCATATCGATGTCGATGACAAGGCGTTCGAGGATTACCCTACCGAGCCGTGGGATTTTCAGCGCCTGCAGCAAACGTGTTTCATCTGTCAGCCGGCATTATTCTTCCGTCGAAAGGTGGTTGAGCAATACGGAGCCTTAGATGAATCGCTGAATTATTGTATGGACTACGCGTATTGGTTGCGCTTGGGTAAGGCCGGGGTGCATTTTGCTTTCCTTGAGAAAAAATTGGCAGGTTCGCGGCTTTATGCCGATAACAAGACGTTAGGAGCCCGGGTGAAGGTACATCGAGAAATCAATGATATGTTTAAAGGGATGTTTGGCCGTGTTCCGGATCGTTGGTTGTCGAATTATGCTCATGCGGTGGTGGAGACGAGGCAGGGGCGTGAGGGTGCTTCGAGGCGCTTTGAGCTTGCCGTATGGGCATTACTTTCTTCGCTGCGTTGGAATCACCGTATCTCTATTGCGATGTGCAAAGAGTTAAAAAAATGGTTTTGATAGTGCCCATTGATAGGCATCGGAAATTTTCTTGCGTCCCGACTAGACGATGGTAGAGCAATTTCTTGGTTGGATCCAGCCTATATTAATAGCCAATCCAGTGGTTGCGCCACTACTGTTCGTCGTGGTGCATATTTTTATGGCAGTCCTCTTTTTGCCGTGTTCCCCGATGACGCTGATGGCGGGGGCTTTGTGGGGAGGATTTTATGGATTGATGATATCCATAGTTGCGGCGCTGGCATCTTCCGCGACGACTTTTTTTTTGTCTCGCAGCTTTCTGCACGGTAGAATCCAGCGTTTCTTAGTGTTGCGCTACCCCAAGGTGGCCGAGATATTGACCCAAGTAGGTGAGTATGATTGGAAGATTATCGCGGTCTCGCAGATGAACCCTCTAATGCCGTCGTCCACGCTGGGTTATGTCTTTGGGTTAAGTAAGGTCAGCTTTAAACGCTATCTGGCGTTTTCATTGCTGTTTATGTTGCCATTGCAGTTGTTATTCGTGATGACGGGACATTCGTTGGTTGGCCTGTTCGTTTCCAAGGTGCATTGGGGAGTAACAGCGGCGTTGGTTGTCCTTGTCGTCACGTTTATGTTGATGGGCAAGCGGATTTATAAAAAGATTTGTCAATTGCTTGGGGTGAAAAATGGGGCGTGAGACTGCGAAAATTTCTGTGGTGTTATCGTTTTACAATGAGCGTTCGGTATTGCCGGAGGTATTGGAGCGGATGCGGGCGGTTTTTGCCCCATTGATTGCCAATAAGTGGGTGAGTTCCTATGAGCTGGTTTTTGTTAACGATAATTCGAATGATGAATCGGAGCAATATCTAAGATCGCAGCTGCCGTATGGGGATATCGTTCTCCTTAATATGTCGAGAAATTTCGGTGTTTCCGAATGTGTCATGGCAGGCCTTGCCCATGCCAGCGGGGATGCGGTGGTCTATATGGATTGCGATTTACAGGATCCTCCCGAAGTAATTCCTCGGTTGATCGAGGCTTGGCGGAACGATTCGGAGGTCGAGGTGGTTTACACCACACGAACACGCCGCGACGGTGAGCACTGGCTGAAGATGCTGGTCACAAAGATCGGCTACCGTTTTATCAATGCCATTTCGGAAATCGAATTGCAAATAGATTCAGGAGATTTCAAGCTCTTGTCCCGGCGGGCTGTCGATAGTCTGCTACAGCTGAAGGAGGACAAGCCTTACATGCGAGGGATGGTGAGTTGGATCGGTTTCAAGCAGGTCCAGATCTTTTACGAACGACTGGAGCGTTTCGACGGGCGCGAGAACACCAAGATGAATGTCTTGAGCCGTAAGGTGATTTACTATTGGTTGGATCGTGCGCTGATTTCCTTTTCCGATGCTCCGCTCAAACTGATGCTTTTCCTTGGTTTCGGTTTGTCCATGGTTTCATTTTTCTATGTATTAGTGGTGATCGCCCAGAAAATAATGGGTTTGTCCGTACCGGGATGGGCTGCGATCATGTCTTCCGTGCTCTTCTTGGGCGGAGTGCAGATTATGATGCTGGGCTTTATCGGCCTGTACATCGGCGCGACCTTCAAAGAGGTCAAACAGCGCCCGCGTTATATCATTAAAGACATACTCAGAAAGTAAGACGAACATGAATACTCTTTGGAGCGATGCTGCTGCGGCAGAATATAAAGACGAGTTGGCATTACGTGTGTACACATCGCGTCTATTGGGGCAGGACAAGTCTCTGGTGTTGCATGGTGGCGGCAATACCTCTGTCAAACTAGGCGTAAAGAATGTCTTTGGCGAGGAGGAGCAAGTGTTGTACGTCAAGGGCAGCGGCTGGGATCTGGAGACTATCGCTGCAGCAGGTTTTGCGCCGGTGCAATTGGAGCATCTGAAAAAACTGGCGCAGTTGTCCACTTTGTCCGATCCGGAGATGGTCAATCAATTGGTGACCCATCAGACCAGCGCGGCGGCACCGGTTCCCTCGGTAGAGGCGATTCTGCACGCCATTCTGCCTTATCCCTATGTGGATCACACCCATGCGGATGCAATTATTTCCATCACTAATACCGAGGGTGGTGAGGCACGTATACGCGAGATATACGGTGACAAGGTCGTCGTGCTTCCCTATGTCATGCCGGGTTTTGATCTGGCCAAACTGTGCGCCAAACATTTTGCTGCCGAAGCCGGTGCCAATACCATTGGCATGGTGCTACTTAATCATGGCATCTTCTCTTTCGGTCAGAATGCAAAAGAATCCTATGAGCGCATGATTATGTTGGTGGGATTGGCCGAGGACTATCTCAAGCGCAACAAGGCATGGGATGTTGCGCCGGTAGGTGGTGTTGCCACGCACAGTATTGAGCTGGCACGCGAGCAGGCCAAATTGCGTGCGGACATCGCTAAGGCAGCGGGTTTTCCGGTCATCGTGGCGCGTCATACCGATGCCAAGAGCATGGCATTCGTGGGCCGCGCCGATGTGGTGAGCATTGCGCAACAGGGGCCTGCCACACCGGATCATGTGATCCGTACTAAACGCCTGCCCTTGCTGGGTCGTGATGTGGCGGCATATGTCGAAAGTTACAAGCAATATTTCCAGACCCATGAGGCGCAGGCCAAAGAACGTAAGACCATGCTGGAGCCCGCGCCGCGTGTGGTGTTGGACAGCGAGTTGGGGCTGTGTACGGTAGGCAAGACGGCTCAGGATGCCGCTATCGTAGCCGACATCTACGACCATACGATGGACATCATTGCGCGTGCTACTGTTTTGGGCGGGTATCGCGCTCTGCCGGCCAAAGATATCTTCGATGTCGAATATTGGGATTTGGAGCAGGCCAAGTTGCGCAAGGGGGGCAAGCCGCTGGCATTCAGCGGTGAGGTGGCGCTGGTTACAGGAGCAGCTTCCGGCATTGGCAAAGCCTGCGTCGAATCGTTGCTGGCGCGCGGTGCGGCGGTGGTGGCGCTGGATCTGGATGCAAAAGTTGTTACGCTCAAGAGTGCTGCGAATTTTCTCGGTCTGCAGTGCGATCTGACATCGGAAGAGCATTTTAAACAGGCGTTGGAGCAAGCTGTGAGCACTTTTGGTGGCTTGGATATGCTGGTTCTGAATGCGGGCATTTTTCCCGGCGGTTGCCGTATTGAGGCGCTCAAGACGGCAGAGTGGCAAAAAGTGATGCGCATCAACTTAGATGCTAACCTGATGCTGATGCGCGAATGCCATCCGTTCCTTAAACTTGCGCCGCGTGGTGGGCGCGTGGTGGTGATCGGTTCCAAGAACGTGCCTGCGCCAGGGCCCGGCGCGGCAGCATATTCCGCATCCAAAGCAGCGCTCAACCAACTGGCGCGCGTCGCGGCATTGGAGTGGGGCAGCGATAATATCCGCATCAATTCTGTGCATCCCAATGCAGTGTTTGATACAGGGCTGTGGACGGAAGAGGTATTGGCTGCTCGTGCTAAGCATTACGGTTTGAGTGTGAGCGAATACAAGACGAACAATGTACTCAAGACCGAGGTGACCAGTCGTGACGTGGCAGAGTTGACGGCGGAAATGTGTGGTTCTTTATTTGCCAAAACCACGGGTGCGCAAGTGCCAGTTGACGGCGGAAATGATCGCGTCATCTAAGTAATTGCCACGCCGTCGTCCAAGTATGGCGTTCCGATGTGGTGTTTTTTTGAAGGGGATGGGGAATGAGTAAAAAAGATTCTATATTGGGCATCATCGGCGGCAGTGGTGTGTACGATATCGACGGCCTGATTAATAAACGCTGGGTGTCGATGGCATCGCCTTTTGGTGCGACCTCGGACGAGTTTCTGTTTGGCGAACTGAACGGGCAGCAGCTGGTGTTTTTGCCACGCCATGCGCGCGGACATAAACTGCCGCCTTCGGCAATTAATTTTCGCGCCAACATCGATGCGATGAAACGCGCCGGTGTCACCGATATTATCTCGGTGAGCGCGGTGGGATCGTTGCGCGAACATCTGCGGCCTGGCATGTTCGTCATTGCAGATCAGTTTATAGACCGCACTTTTGCGCGCGAGAAATCTTTCTTCACTAGCGGGGTTGTGGCGCATGTCTCCATGGCACATCCGGTCTGTTCGCGACTCGGCGACCATATCGAAGTGGCGGCGAAAGAAGCCGGTATTGAAGCTTTGCGCGGCGGCACTTACCTTGTGATGGAAGGGCCGCAGTTCTCCAGTCTGGCCGAATCCGAACTTTATCGCAGCTGGGGGTGCGATGTGATCGGTATGACGAACATGCCGGAAGCCAAGCTCGCACGTGAGGCGGAGATGTGTTATGCCACAGTGGCCATGGTAACGGATTACGATTGTTGGCATCCCGATCACGACGATGTGACCGTGGATCAGATCGTTAAAGTCTTGACGACCAATGCAGAAAAGGCGCGTTCGCTGGTTAAACAGGTTGCGCCCAAGGTGATCGGTGATGCACATGGCGCGGACTGCTCCTGCCGCACAGCGCTCGAATACGCCATCATCACTTCTCCCGCTGCGCGTGATGCGGCAGTTGTGGCGCAGTTGGATGCGGTCGCCGGGCGTGTGCTGAATAAATAAGCTAATCATCTGTTCGCAGCTGAAAATTAATTATCAATAATTACCATTGAGGGGGGGGGAATATGCCTATCAAATCCAAGATTCGTACCGTGCCACATTATCCGAAGCAGGGAGTCATGTTTCGTGATATCACGACGCTGTTGAAAGATCCTGTTGGCTTTCGTGTCACTATTAACGAGCTGGCCAAGCGTTACGAGGGGGCAAAGATAGATCGCATTGCCGGTATCGAGGCCCGAGGTTTCATTCTGGGTGCGGCACTCGCCTATCAATTGGGGCTGGGCTTTGTGCCTATCCGCAAGAAAGGCAAGTTACCCGCTGAAACAGTAGGGCAGGACTACGCACTCGAATACGGTACTGATCGTATTGAGATGCACGTAGACGCGGTAGCCAAGGGCGAGAAACTTCTGCTGGTGGATGATCTCATTGCTACAGGTGGTACGGCTGAGGCGGCATGCAAACTCATCGAGAGTATGGGCGGCAAAGTGGCCGAATGCTGCTTTGTTATTGACCTGCCAGATCTGGGGGGGCGTGCTCGTTTGGAAAAGCTCGGACAGAAGGTCTTTGCATTGTGCGAATTCGAGGGTGATTGATGATGGTGCAGAAGATGGATAGCAGCTCGGCGGTGGTGACCCTCAAGTGGGTAGACGATCATCTGGAGATGATAGATCAACGGGTGTTGCCAGCCCGTTTCGAATACCTGTCTTACCACTCTGCGACCGAAGTCGCCGAGGGTATACGCGATATGGTGGTGCGCGGTGCCCCGGCCATCGGTTGTGCGGCGGCTTACGGTGTCGCACTGGAAGCGCAATGTCTGCGCCACCTTGGACGTGAGGCGCTGGTGGTCGGCATGGAAAAAGGTTTTGAAGTGCTCGCGACAAGTCGTCCGACTGCGGTAAATCTATTCTGGGCATTGAAGCGTATGCGCGTGCTATGGGATGGGATTAAGCATCTGGGTAATGAGGAAATTGCCAAGCGCTTGCTGGATGAAGCGCATGAAGTGTCGGCGGAAGACGTGCGTATCAACCGCGCGATGGGGGCGTATGGTGCGGCGTTGCTGCCGGATGGTGCGCGTGTTCTAACGCATTGCAATGCGGGTGCTCTGGCGACAGCTGGCTGGGGGACCGCCTTGGGGGTGTTCCGTTCGGCGGTAGAAGCGGGTAAAAAAATCTCGGTGATTGCCGATGAGACACGTCCTTTCCTGCAAGGCGCGCGTCTGACGGCATGGGAGATGGTGCAGGAAAACATTCCGGTGACGCTCATTACCGACAACATGGCGGGTTACATGATGGCGCACGGTGAAGTGGATGCCGTGGTGGTGGGGACGGACCGCGTGGCGGCCAACGGCGACGTGGCGAACAAGATTGGTACCTATATGGTGGCGGTACTAGCCAAGCGCCACAACATCCCGTTCTATGTGGCGTGCCCGCTTTCTACCATTGATCTGAATATCGCTTCGGGCAAAGACATTCCTATCGAGGAGCGTTCTGTCGATGAAGTAAAAGGCTTCCGCGCAACTCATTGGGCGGCGGAGGGCGTGAAGATACGCAATCCTTCGTTCGATGTGACGCCCGCAGAGCTTGTTACGGGACTAATTACGGAAAAAGGGGTTGTAATGCAGCCGCAACGTAAAAATGTAGCAGCTTTGTTCAGCTAAGCTCTGATTGGGAAGATACTTCAGGATTTATTGCCGCATGTTAGTACTTCGCGACTTATTCCTTTGTTAGAAGACTGATGGGCTTTTATATTAGATCTGTTGCTGCATTCAATCGAATGTTTTCTTGTTCAACGACTTTTCTTATGCCAGCACCGAGGTCATATTGGCAACGCCAGCCTAATGCCTCTAAGCCGGATATGTCCGATGTCGAATGCATTACTTCCCCGTCTCTGTAGGGCAGAGCGCCAAAAGCAAGAATAGTTTCAGAAGCAGTGATATGGTGCACTGTTTCTACAAAATCTTTGATAGACACGGATTTTCCCGTGCCCACATCGAACTCAATGAAAGAGTGGTCGAAACTGTCAAGTCTATCTAATAAAATCAGGTAGGCTGACACGACATCATCAATATAGATGAAATCACGCTTTTGCTCGCCCTTGGTTAGTCTGAGTTCGGCAATATTGTTCATGCAGCCATTGATGACGTAAGTGGAGAATTTGCTAGGTTCGTCATCAGAGCCATAAAAGTGCTCCAAGCGGAGATTACAAAATAATATTCCTTTATGCTTTGAGAAGTATTTTCCCCATTGCAGAAACTGGTTCTTTGATAGGGAATACGCGTTCAGGTATTTATCGAGAATTGTGTCGGTGTTCAGAAATAGTTTTACGCCAGCACGCTGTCCAGCATCAAGCAGTCTGAGGGGGAATTCAGTGTTGGCGGAGAATATCTCGCTCGCCGATTCGCCGTTCCGACCGTAACAGGTGGCGGAGTGAATGATAACGTCAATCTTGCCAAATTCCAGAAAGAGTCTATCCAAATCCAGCTCATCGAGATCGATCAATTCGAGGTCGGCAGCTATGGATGCTATTCTACGGAGCGATGATGATTTTCTTTTTAAGGCAATGATCTTATGCCCGTCGGCCAATAAGGCTTTTGCCAAATGGCTGCCAAGAAAACCGGTTGCGCCTGTAAGCAAGATTCGCTTCTTCATTTGGTGGACGGAATGCAACAGATGATTTGAAACGGCATGGACTAGAAATTCACACCAAAGAAAGACTCAATTTTTTCTACTACGAAATTTAGCATCTCTTCGGATAATCCGGGGTACACGCCAATCCAGAGGGTTTCGCTCATTATCTGGTCTGTGTTTGTTAGCTCACCGCTGATGCGAAAGGTTCGCCCCTCGAAATACGGCTGGCGTGTAAGATTTCCGGCAAACAGCAGACGGGTTCCAATCTTGTATTGATCTAAATATTTTAGTAGCTCGACACGGTTTATTCCGGCGGCTTCGCGCAAGGTCAACGGAAAACCAAACCATGATGGTTCGCTGTGGGTGGTTGCTTCCGGCAGAATTAAAAACTCAGAGCAGGATGTCAAGCGCTCTTTGAGGAAAGCAAAGTTTCGTTTTCGTGCTTCGACGAACTCTGGCAACCTATCCATTTGAGCAAGTGCACACGCGGCTTGCATGTCAGTGATTTTGAGGTTGTAGCCCAAGTGAGAATATGTGTATTTGTGGTCATAGCCGACAGGCAAGGAGCCAAGTTGCTGTCCAAAGCGTTTGCCACAAGTGTTGTCGCATCCGGGGGCACAATAGCAGTCCCGCCCCCAATCCCGAAAAGACTCAATGATGTTGTACAAGTTGCGGTCATTGGTGAACAACATGCCGCCCTCACCCATGGTGATGTGGTGTGCAGGATAGAAACTGCAGGTTGCGATGTGTCCGAAGGTGCCGACATGCTGGCCTTTGTAACGAGAGCCGAGAGCATCACAGCAGTCCTCTATCACCCAAAGGTTATATTTTTTGGCGATTATCATCACCGTGTCCAAATCAAATGGATTCCCTAGGGTGTGCGCCATCATAATGGCGCGGGTGCGACTGGTCACGGCGGCTTCGATTTTCTTTGGATCGATGTTGTAAGTGGGGATATCGACGTCCACAAATACCGGTATCAAGCCGTTTTGAAGTATGGGATTCACAGTTGTAGGGAATCCGGCGGCCACGGTGATTACTTCGTCACCGGGTTTTAATGCACTGTCTCCGAGTTTGTGCGAGGTAAGGGCGGTAAGAGCCAGCAGATTGGCAGATGAGCCGGAGGTCGTGGTTAGTGCATATTTTATGCCGACGAATTCAGCAAAGCGTTTTTCAAATGCTTCATTGAATCGTCCTGCGGTAAGCCACCCGTCAAGGGAAGCTTCAACCATATTTTTTAGTTCACTCGCACCAAGTACCTTTCCAGAGGGAGGGATGGTGCTGGTGCCTGCTTGAAATGCGCTCTTAACGAAATGCAATGCACTGTATTTTTCAACCAGATTGAATATCTGTTGCTTTAATTCTTCCTTCTCCACTTCAACCCCCCAGTGTGTGTCTTTGAAAATTGCTGCTATATGCGTCAATTTGACGCAGTGTTAGACTGCGCATGTCATCACCTCTTGCATGTGCTTGATGCCATTCGATGATGGCTTTTATCGTATCCTCCAGATGCCATCTGGGCTGCCAGCCCAGTCGTGCTTTGGCTTTTGAGCAGTCTAGCTTGAGATAGCAAGCTTCGTGCGGATGTTCGCTTCCGTCCAGAGTCCAGCTGGCACCATTCCCCCATGATTTTGTGAGCAACTCGACAATCCATTGCACGGGTCTGGCATCCTCATCGCTTGGACCGAAATTCCAGCCTTCAGCATAATTTACGCCTTCTTCAAAAAGTTTTTGTGCCAGTATCAGATAGCCTGACAGCGGTTCCAATACGTGTTGCCAAGGACGAATAGAGTGGGGATTGCGAATGTTAACTGCATTGCCCTGAGTTATGGCGCGCATGATGTCTGGAATAAGTCTGTCCTCTGCCCAGTCTCCGCCGCCAATGACGTTTCCTGCACGACCGGAGGCAATGGCGACGCCATGTGTTTGGTATTTGTCGATGTGGAAATATGAATTGCGATAGGCGGCGGTTACTAGTTCCGCGCAGCCTTTGCTATTGCTATAGGGGTCAAATCCGCCCATCGCTTCATTTTCTCGGTATCCCCAGGCCCATTCTTTATTCTCATAGCACTTGTCACTAGTCACGTTTACTACAGCGCGTACACTGTTTGTGTTACGGACGGCTTCCAGAAGATTCACCGTACCCATTACGTTGGTCGAGTAGGTTTCAACTGGAGCGATATATGAATAGCGTACCAGTGGCTGTGCTGCCATGTGGATCACAATTTCCGGCTGATGACTTAGAAATACCTTACGTAGATTTTCAAAGTCACGAATATCCCCGATGACGCTGGTCATGTTTTTACTGACTCCGGCAACTTCGAACAGACTGGGATTTGTTGGGGGGGCGAGAGCATAGCCGACTACTTGCGCGCCCATGGATTGCAACCAGAGCGAAAGCCAGCTTCCTTTAAAGCCGGTGTGTCCCGTTAGCAAAACCCGTTTGTTTTTCCAGAACGATGGATTCACTTCCATACCTTCCACGGCGCTTTGCCCGATTGCCATAATTCTTCGAGATGTATCTTGTCTCGCAATGTATCCATGGGTTGCCAAAAGCCGTTATGGTGGAATGCAGCGAGATTGCCCTCGTCCGCCAAACGCTCCAGCGGCTCCCTTTCCCAGATCGTTTTATCATCGTCGATATAATCAATGACCTGTGGGGAAAGTACAAAGAATCCACCATTGATCATTGCGCCGTCCCCTCTTGGTTTCTCGCGAAAGCTGTTAACTTTATTGCCGTTTAGATCCAGTGCGCCGAAACGTCCTGGTGGAATGGTTGCGGTTAATGTTGCTTTAACATTTTGAGATTTGTGGAAGGCAATTAGCTCGGTGATGTTTACGTCACTCACTCCGTCGCCATAGGTTAGGCAGAACATTTCTTCATCTTTGAGGTACTCGGACACGCGTTTCAATCTGCCGCCCGTCATGGTCTGTTCGCCGGTATTTACTAGCGTGATTTTCCATGGTTCGGCATAACGCTGATGAACTTCCATCTTATTGTGTGCCATGTCGAAGGTGACATCAGACATGTGCAAAAAATAGTTGGCAAAATACTCTTTGATGACATACCCCTTGTGCCCACAGCAGACCACAAAGTCATTCAGCCCATGGGCTGAATAGATTTTCATGATGTGCCATAAAATAGGCATGCCACCTATTTCTACCATTGGTTTTGGGCGTATCGATGTTTCTTCGCTGATACGAGTTCCTAGGCCGCCTGCCAAGATTACAGTCTTCATCAGATTGTGCTTTCTGCCGAGTTTTGTGGGTACGAAATTTGAGAAGGCGGGTAGGTCGCTTCAATGATTGCGGGTTGGGATACTTCCTTCGCCAAATGCAGCCTACCAACGTATTCGCCAATGACGCCTAAGAAAAGAAAGTTCAATCCGAAGCCAAACAAAAGAATGACGATGATTGCCGCAATTCCGGTCGCGAAAGGAACATCAAGAATTAGCTTGGCGATAACGAAATACATCCCAAAGAGAAACGACATCACAGATAAAACGACACCGCTAATAACGGATATCCTGAGCGGAGCGATGGTTCCGCTAACTAAGCCATCGGTGGCATAGGAGAAATACCGGACAAATCCAAATTTTGACTCGCCACGCAAGCGAGCCCGCCGATCATACGGAACACCTACGGACTTGAATCCCATCCGGCTGATTAGACCGGATAAATATGGCTCAAAGGGGGTGCCCCTCAATTCTGCGACTACGCGCTCATCAAGCAGCCAAGCGCCACTTTCAACGGTTACTCTGTAGCCTTTAAGGTAAGTTTCTATCTTTCGATAGATGCGCCTGAGGAAGCCAACCATAAAACCTTCTTCACGCTTCCTTCTTACGCCGTAAATGACCTTGGCTCCTTTCTCCCATTCTCTGATGAAGTCGAGGAGTAGCTCGGGAGGGTCTTGCAGGTCGCAATCGAATACCGCGCATGCATTTGATCTGGAATTTACAATGCCGGTAAAAATGGATTTCATCACCCCAAAATTTCTAGAGTACTTGATTATTTTTATGTTCGGGTATTGCTGTTGCAGTCGAATCAATTGCTCAAGTGTGTTGTCTGTGCTGCAGTTATCTGCAAATAGGAAGTCAAACTTATATTGTTGGGCAAGGGGCGTCACAACTGATACAAATTGAGAAACGAAATGGCCAACGTTTTCCGACTCATTGAAGACTGGACATAAGATGGTTATGGTTTTCTGCGCGACCGTCATTTTTAAAATTACTTTGATTTTTATTGAAATTATCGTCTACTGGCTTGTTGTTTTGGTTGACCAGCTTCGAATTATGCCTTTTTTTTGTCCGCGATGCCGCTTAATTTCCGCTTAACCGGGTTTCGTTGAATCTTTTCGATGGAACACAATATATTTGCTTGCAAAGAATGTAACTGTTGCTGTGATTATCAAGGAGATAATCCCTCCTAGGTATGCCGAGATTCCCGCGAGCAGAATCAGATTTAGGAGGCAAATATTGATTGCGTAACCAACGCCCTGCATTGCAAAGAATCTAATTGAGCGCGAAATGCTTAAGTCACATCGGAAAACAAAGCGGCTCATTATAAAATAACCGATGAGGGCCGTGGTTACGGCGGCAATGGACATCGCGGGGGTGCTTGCTATGTCGATGAGTAATAGTAATACAAAGGCGGCGTAACACAATGCCGTATTGAATGTCCCGGCAATGATGAAGCGAAGGGCTTCGCTGTTGATAAGATCAGTGAGGGCGAGAAACGGTGGATTCATTTTTGAAAATCGATCATGGTGTGGGGAAGTGGGGCAGTGAGTATGCACCAGCTGCCAAGGCGATGTCGCCACCTCTTGGATGTTATCGTAGAGTGTGTTGGGCTGTAAATTGATTAACAGTGATGGCATAATCGCCCCCTTTTGGGTAATGGATCGACAAATAGGGGGTACATCTTGCCCTCACTCCCCCTGCCTCCTAACTTTAAGTGATGCCATTATGAACAATAAAATCGCCAGCCTGAGTGGAATTAGAGATTCCAAAGATTGTGGTTTATCCATGATTTGCGTGTTCCTGTTGTCGTTCTTTTGTGCTGGCGGTAGTTATGCCGGAGATATTCATGAGAATTGGCGGAGAAGCGGGGGAAGTAATCTTTCTGATAAATATTCCTCCTTGTCGCAAATAACTAAAGCTAATGTATCCAAACTTAAGGTGGCTTGGATACACAAATCTGGTTGGGCCCTGAATGGTCAGGATACAGTGCAAACCAATCCTATATTTGTTGAAAATGTTCTCGTCACTACTAACTTAGATGGGAAGTTGATTGGAATTAATCCAGAGAATGGACACGAAAAATGGCGATTAAGCTTGCCAGGGCCTGTTGGTAGGCGCGGTATCACTTCATATGGCGGGAGGATATTTGTTCCCACTTCCGCAGGGATTCATGTCGTGGATGCAAAGACAGGACAACTCGATGTTTCCGTTGGCAATAAGGGGCGATTCGGGGACGGGGTTTCTTACCTTCCTCCTGTTGTCACGGCGCGTCAAATAATCTCAGCTGATTTCGCGGGTGGGGTTGAGGCTTGGGACAGGGAAACAGGGAAGAGTCTATGGCAGACGTCTTTGGCCAAAGATAATGTTTATCCTCGGTTGTGGTCTGGACTATCTTTCGATGAGGTCAATCAACTTATATTTGTGGTCACCTCGAATGCAGGCGGTTTGCTGGGCGAGGGCATCAAGGATGGCGGATATTCATGCAGCTTAATTGCAATAGATGCGAAGAATGGGGCTATCGTTTGGCAATTTCAAGAGATAAAGCATGATATATGGGATCTTGATGTTGTTGGGCCTCCAATCGTCACCACAATCAATATCAAAGGGAAAGTGGTTCCGGTTGTTGCGGCCGTCACGAAATCTGGTAATACGCTCTTGGTGGATCGGCTTAGCGGAAAGCCGATTTTCGGGATTGGAACTCAGAGGGTTCCTAAATCAGATATTCCGAATGAGATAAGTGCGTCTGAGCAGATCAAGATCGAACTTCCGCAGCCATTTTCGGACAATCTATTCGATTTTAAGCGTGACGTTACCGCGTTGTCCGATAGGCAAAGGTCATACGTGTTACATAAGTTGCGACATGCCAAATCCGGGAATTTTCTGCCGGTTTCATTGAATCATGATGTGGTTTTTTTTGGTTTGCATGGTGGTGCTGAGTGGCCGGGGGCTGCACTTGATCCGCGTAGCGGGGTGATGGTTGTGCCATCGAATCACCAACCCTGGATTATTCGGGCTGGTTATTTTGACAAAAATGCGGCTAAAACTGAGGCGATTGCCCAAAAACACGCGCTGTATATGAGCAAGTGCGCCTATTGCCATGGCACCAATCTGAGCGGGACTTATCTCCATGAATTTGATGGGGATGGTTATTATCCATCGTTGGTGGGTATTACTAAAACTCGAAAAAAGAGTTACTTGACTTCAATAAGTACGTTCCGCGAAGAGCACAAATATTTCCCGCTGCTGAGTGCGGAAACTCAGCGAGCCGGGATCTCCGCGATTAAGGCTAAACTGGACACTGTTTCCGAAGTCGAATTAAAGGAGTTATATAGTCTGTTCGGAAAGATAGACAGAGATATCGCCAAAAGAAATGACTTTGGCATAATCGGATTCTGGCAGTTGTTGTTGGATAGTGATGGTATGCCCGGCTCTAATCCGCCTTGGGGGTATTTGACCGCGATTGATTTGAATACTGGGAAAATAAAATGGCGCACGCCTTTCGGGGTCGCGCATAACGCGGTTTCCGGAAAAGATTATGCGGGCGACATAAATTTTGGCGGGGTCATGGTCAATCAGGGGGGGCTTGTCTTTGCTAATGGTACTCGAGATGCAATGGCTCGCGCCTTTGATTTGGATACCGGTAAAGAGTTATGGCGGTCAAAATTACCGGCAGTCGGATCAGCGCCCCCCATGACGTATGAGTATCAGGGGTGTCAATATGTAATTTTTACTGCAACGGGGGGGCGTTTTGTCGGTTTTGGCAAGCCGTCAGACACAACTGTTGCCTACAAGCTTTCCAATTGTAAGTAAGCTTTCCTCCGCTCAGCGGGGTATTAAGGATTAATTATCATGTTGCGCATCCCTTTCATGGATTATCGGAAAATAATGCCAAGAGATGTGACTCGTCGCCTAGTTCCGTTTATCGCAATATTTGGCGTGGTGTTGCTTCAGTACGCGTTGTTTTTTCACAAGCGGCTCCCCGCACATGATGCACTCTTCTCTTTCGAGATGTTTAGCAACTTGTATACCTCTCTTCTATATAACCAGGAAATTCCGCTCTGGTTGCCTTACTACAACTACGGTGTCCCCAATATATATAGCCTTCTTTATGTTGCGCCAACGAGTTTCATCGTTGCGGTGGTTGGTTTGTTGGCAAAAAGCGAGAGTGTTCTGACGTTGTTCTATTCTTCGATATTGCTCGAAGAGTTTGTTTTTTTGGTTGGGGTGTATTTCCTTGCCCGCCGGTTATATACAAATATTAGAGTTGCTTGGTTTGTCACACTATCATGTGCGATGACAACCTTCCCCTTGTGGCAAATATATTTTGATTTTAGGTTGTATGTATGGTTGCCATATCTGCTTTACTTCGCGATTAAATTTGCCGACAAGGGGGACATTAATTACCTCTTCGTTCTTGGCAGTGTTTTAATATTGTCGATGGTTGGGCAGGCGGGTTATTTCTTGCCCATGATTGGAATTTATGTTGGCATATTTTTACTTACCTATGTTTGGGCTAATAACAAATCGTTTCGATTTGTCGAGCTATCTAGCATTTCCCGTCCTAGGACCTTGGCTTCTCTGGCAGTTCTTGCGCTGCTGTCTGGCTTATTCGGATGGCTGCAATATCATCAATTTGATGATCTATCGTTGTACGTACCCGGGAGAGAATTCAACTCTTTAAATGTTCCTAGAGATGTATTTCTTTCTTATGGCTTTAATCCGGACATAAGAAAATTCTTTGAATTCTTGTATGCGGTTCCTTCGAATATAGATACCCGGTTTTTTATTGGATATCTCCCTTTGGTATTCGTTTTATACGCCTTGGTGTCTGTGGGGATGAGGAAATATATATCCTTCCTCGCTGTCGCTATATTTATAGTGGCACTGGCCTGTTCGCAGTTGACCCCTATCGCTCCAATGCTGTACGACATCATTCACCCCATACGAGTTTATCGGCATATAGGCTTATTGTTGGGCGTGGCGAAGTTAATGCTGGTTTTCATTGCTGGATTCGGTTTGGAGCATTTTTTATCCCGGCTTGGACGGACTAGATTCTCAATGCCTTGGTGGCGCTGGAAAAGACGTGCTTTTATCATCATTGCAACAACGGTGTTGTCGGCGATTGTGATATTGGACATATTTTTCTCCGGTGCTTTGCCATACGCTACCTATAACATCCCCTTTATATCATCTCAACAGCTTCACTATGTAAGCTTTGCGGTATTGGCTTTACTCATTCTGCTGCTGATTGGCCGCGCTTCAGTGAACTTGAAATATCTTGCGCTAATCATCATCGTGCTCCACTCTTTTGAGATGTTAAGTTATCAAAATTATCTGTATTCTCTGCCGGATGTGTATCGACCAACTGTCAATACTAGCATTTTCAATGCTCGTCCAATCACGTATCAGCCGATGCGCGCACGTGAGATTCCTCCAGAAATCAGCGAGTTGGATGCGAAGGTGAATGCGGGGGCGATTTACCGCATACACGATAGTTGGCTAAATTTTGATCCATGTTTCCCGAGATGGCGATCAGAATTTCGCACAAAGGCTGTGGATAGGATGTTACATGCGTGGTATCCGGCGGATTCGAAAAGCATGGTTTGGCCATCGAATACAGAATCGTCGTTATGGCCGGTACTCGGTTGTGATGCCCCCAAGCTGAGATTCATTGCAACACCCGACGCAGAGAGATTTTCTAATGGAGCGAATTCGTTAGTTATCGCCGATATCAATCGAACGATGTTTGATCGTGAATATATTGCAATTCCGCTTAAGGGGGAGGAGAGTTTTGTGAGGGGGGTATCCTTTTCCATTCTTGCGAAAATATCTTTTGCAAATGCGGCACGTAAATATGGTCCTTCCGATATTTCGTTGATTAGTCAGTCTGATAGCGAAGGCTCGGCTCCAAAGTGGTTCTTTTATATAAAGAAAATATCACCCGGGACGGTTTCCTTGGCTTGGCATGCATGGGATGCCTCTTTAGGCCATCAAATTGATGCTGTAAGTGATCAGTTTGCTATTGATGGTGGGGTGCATCAAGTGGGATTGATCAAAGATGGGGGCAACTATACGTTTATGTTGGATGGTGTACCAATAGGGGCATTTAAGTTTGCCTACCCCTTAAGTATTCCTCGCAGCGATATCAACCTGGGGGGGGTTAAGGACAAGGTTAAGCAGCCCTTTCCCGGAACTATAGACGAGGTGGCCGTATATGATTTTGGGCTGCCGCTAGGGAACATTCGCGAACTGTTCAATGATGGGCTAGTCGCGGATGTAAGTCCGAAAGGGAGGGGGCATCTAAGAGGATACTGGAAAAACGGTGGTGCGCAGCGTTGGGTTGATTTGTCCGGCTTCGGGCATGATGGCGTTATTGTGGATATCGCGGACGAGACTTCTGTTCCTGTGGTCAATCATGCACAGACGCTTCGCGAGGCGGAGGTCTTTCTGCAATCGAACCATTATTCGGATGATGTCGTGTTGCGATGTACGGATGAATCCCCCAAGCCATGCTTGTTTTTGGTAAAACCTTCAAGAGTTGCCGCTGCGGTGCCGATAGAGGTACGTGAAATGTCTAATAACAGGGTGCGATTGGGCATAAATGCGCATAATGAAGGGGGATGGTTGATATATGCAGATAGCTGGCACCGGGGTTGGCAGGCGTTTGTCGACGGGAAAAGAACAGATATATTAGAGGCGGATCTTGGCTTCAAAGCGGTGAGGTTGGAGCCGGGGGAGCATGAGGTGTTTTTCCGATTTAGTAGTCCTTCCTACGCAAATGTTGTTTACGTGTTGTATATGTTGCTCTCTTCGCTGATGTTACTCGCTGTCTTGTTTTATATGATGCTCACTGGGCGAAAGCCGAATGAGGGCAGGGTGCTACTGTAAGAAATGAGCTAAGTGGATGGTGTCCAGCCTCCAATCTCTTGGGGGGGCTTTATGATGGTGATGGGGTTTTATTGAGGAGCGTTCTTGATTATGGGGGCTGCTCAATATAGAATCCGCCTTTGTTCTATGATGTTTATTCGGCAACCGATTGGTTCGATGGCTGTTGCGTCTGAATTTAAGCGTCGGCTCAACATGTGAGAAAATTGCAATCCTACTGAGGTTATCCTAGTGTCCAGTCAACTTGATGTTCTTTTTATAAATCCAGATTCATCCGCTAAAGCTTATCAAGGACTGGCCACTGTGTACTCTGCCATCGAGCCGCCTACGTGGTCGCTGTTGCTGGCGGAATCTTGTCGCTCGAAGGGTTTTGGGGTCGCCATCCTTGATTGTGACGCGGAGAGGTTGACTCTTGAGCAGTCCATCAAGCGGGTCGAGGAATCGCGCCCACGTTTGGTCGTTTTCGTAGTTTACGGGCAAAACCCGAACTCTGGCACGACCAGTATGATTGGAGCCTTGGCGATGGCGAAGGCGCTCAAAATGCACCATCCCGAATATTCGATTTGTTTCGTCGGGTCCCATACCAGCGCCTTGCCGATGGAGGTGTTGGCTTACGACTGCGTGGATATTGTATTGCTGAATGAGGGTGTGTACGCGCTACACAATCTACTCAAAAGTAATCTGGGTGACGACTTGCAGCATATCAAGGGTATTGGCTACAAGAAGCGCGGACCAGCCAATTTCCGTATGCCTACGTTCAATGCGCCACAGGGAGTGGTGCCGCAGGAGCGTATGGATATTGATCTGCCGGGTTATGCTTGGGATCTGTTGCCATATCGCGAAAAGCCGCTGGATCTATATCGCGCGCACTTTTGGCATGCGGAATTCGATCATGGTAAACGCACACCTTTTGCGGCTATTTATACCTCGCTAGGCTGCAATTTCGGTTGTGATTTTTGCATGATTAACATTGTTAATCGCGTCGACAATGGTGAAGATGTTAATGCTGGACACTCGCGCGGTATGCGTTTCTGGAGCCCGGAATGGGTGAGTCGTGAAATGCGTAAGTTGGCTAAGATGGGCGTGCGCACTTTGCGTATCAGCGACGAGATGTTCTTCCTCAATCGCAAATATTATGCACCTATCTTGCAAGAGGTGATTGATCAAGATTTCGGTTTCAACATGTGGACATATTCACGTGTCGACACGGTACGCAGGGATGCGCTCGATTTATTCAAGCGTGCGGGAGTTAATTGGCTGGCGCTGGGGGTAGAGGCGGGTAACCAACTGGTGCGACAGGAGGTGTCCAAAGGCTCTTTTCAAGAGGTCAATATTCGCGAAGTTTGCAAGACTATTAATGATGCTGATATTAAAATCATCAGTAATTACATTTTTGGCTTCCCCGAAGATACCATTGCGACGATGCAGGAGACGCTGGATCTCGCACTGGAGTTGAATACCGAGATGGCCAATATGTACCCTTGCCAGGCGCTGCCGGGCAGTCCGATGTACCACACGGCCAAGAAGAATGGCTGGGCATTGCCGGATTCTTACGAGGGGTATGCCTTCCTGTCGTACGAGAGTCAGCCGTTGCCTACCAAGCACGTAAGTGCGGCCGAGGTGTTGAAATTCCGTGACGAGGCTTGGCAGACATATTTCACCAATCCGGCCTATCTGTCCTTAGTCGAGCAGAAATTCGGCCTGACAGAAAGAAAAAATATCGAAGACATGGCGAGTATTCATCTCAAGCGCAAGATTCTAGGTGATTAATAGACATGATCATTACGCGCACTCCGTTCAGAATCTCGTTCTTTGGTGGTGGCACCGATTATCCCGGTTGGTATCGCGAGCATGGTGGTGCGGTATTGGCTACGACCATCGATAAATACTGTTACATCACTTGCCGTCATCTGCCGCCGTTCTTCGAGTATAAACATCGTATCGTTTACTCGCGCATAGAGAATGCCGCGCACAATGATGCCGTGGAACATCCCGCAGTGCGCGCGGTGCTTAATTGGGCCAATGTTGCGGAAGGCTTGGAGATTCACCACGATGGCGATTTGCCAGCGCGTTCCGGTCTGGGGTCCAGTTCGGCATTCACCGTTGGTCTGGCTCATGCCTTATATGGCTTGCGCGGCCAGATGGTCAGTCAGGACACGCTGGCGAAAGATGCCATTCATATCGAGCAAAAGATCATAGGTGAAAACGTTGGTTCTCAGGATCAGGTATCTGCGGCATATGGTGGCCTGAATCGTATCGATTTTCATCGCGATGATACGTTCGATGTTTCGCCGATTATCTTGCCGGGGCATAGGCGTGAAGAGTTGCGTAGCCATTTGATGTTGTGTTTCACTGGATTCTCTCGTATCGCTGACGAGATTGCGAAATCAAAAATCGATAACTTAAAGAAGCGGGAGACTGAGTTGAAGCGCATGCGCGAGATGGTGGATGAAGCCATAGCTATCCTTGCCGACGGCGCTGTTTCCATTGATGAGTTCGGCAAGTTGCTTGATTTGAGCTGGAAATACAAGCGTAGCCTTTCGGATCGAGTATCGACGCCGGAAATTGATCAGATCTATGAGGAGGCGGTGCGCGCAGGTGCGATTGGCGGCAAGATCCTCGGTGCGGGCGGTGGCGGGTTCATGTTGTTGTTCGCAAAGCCGGAGAAGCAGGCGGCTATTCGTGAGCGCCTCAAGAATTTAGTGCATGTTACTTTCAATTTTGATGATTCGGGCAGCCGTGTCGTGTTGTACCAACCCAATGGGCTGTGATTAATGAATAAGACGGATAAGATTTATGTTGCCGGACATACCGGCCTGATTGGTTCGGCGATATTGCGCCGCCTGCAAAAAGACGGTTTCAGTAACCTGCTGTTGCCCACGCACGCGCAGTTGGATCTCACCGATGCCGTGGCGGTGGATGATTTTTTTGCAAAAAATACGCCAAAATATGTAGTGTTGGCCGCCGGTAGGGTGGGTGGCATCATTGAGAACAAAACCTATCCGGCTGACTTCATGAACGCCAACTTGGCCATTCAGCTGAATGTGCTGAAGGCCGCCCATCGTGCAGGTGTGAGCAAGTTGTTGCTGTTCGCTTCCTCTTGTATGTATCCGCGCGAGTGTCCGCAGCCGATGGCGGAGACGGCGTTGCTGTCCGGTCAGCCTGAGCCGACCAGCATCGCCTATGCTATTTCCAAGTTGGCAGGTATGCAGATGTGCTTGGCCTACAATCAACAATACGGCGAACAGCGTTTTATTCCGGTGATTCCGAACAGTGCATTCGGCCCCAACGACAACTTTGATCCCAAGTCCGGACATGTACTTTCCTCGTTGATCCGCCGGTTCCACGAGGCGCGCGAGACCGGAGCCAAGAGCATCCTGTTGTGGGGAAGTGGTACGCCGCGTCGTGAGTTCATCCACACTGACGATATTGCCGATGCCTGCGTCGCTCTGCTTGCCGGGGAGACTGCCACACTGGAGTTGCCTTTGAATCTGGGTACGGGAAAAGATTTTTCCATCCGCGAGCTGGCTGAAGCTATTGCGCGCGTAATCGGCTATAGCGGAAGCATTGAATGGGATACCAGCAAGCCTGATGGTGCGCCAAGGAAGCTGCTAGACAGCAGTCGTCTGCGAGCTTTCGGCTGGAAGCCAGCCGTGAATTTTGAGGACGGCCTCAAGGAAACTTACCAGTGGTATCTCGAGAATGCATTGAATACGGAGGTTGTGCATGAACGTTAATTCTGTCGACCTGCGCAAAAAATCGCACTGGGTTTGGAGAGAGACCTTGGCAGTGCACCGCCGCGCTCCAGAGACCCGTTTGGCTTCGTCGCTTTCCTCGATAGATATCTTTGTGGCGCTCTACTATGGCGGCGTGTTGCGCTTCGATCCGGCACAGCCGCTGGACGAGCGTCGTGATCGCTGCATCATCAGTAAGGGGCACGGTTCAATCTGTATGTACCCCATCTTGGCGGATTTGGGTTATTTCCCGATGTCTGAGCTGCAGAAGGTTTGTCAAGCAGGCAGTTTTCTTGGCGGTATCCCTGACCCGGTGATTCCTGGCTACGAGACGGTCAATGGTTCTCTTGGGCACGGATTGGGTGTGGCGACGGGAATGGCATTCGGCCTGAAGCGCAAACGCAGTGATCGTAGCGTGTTCGTGGTGGTTGGCGATGGCGAGTTGCATGAAGGTGCAAACTGGGAGGCGATCATGTTTGCTTCGCAGCACAAGCTGGATAATCTGCATCTGATCGTTGATAACAATCAGATCAGTATGCTCGGTTATACCGACGATATTATTAGTCATGACCCACTGGCCGGACGCCTGGCGGCTTTTGGTTGGGATTGCACGGAAGTCGACGGTCATGATGTCGTGGCCATGCAGACTGCGCTGTTGAAGATGAAGGCAAGTGCTTCGGGCAAGCCTAAGGCATTGATTGCGAGAACGCTGAAGGGGCATGGTGTCCCCGGTTTGGAGAATGCACCGCTTTCTCACATCATGAATCCTAAGCCTGAGCTGATCGACAGCCTGTTGGAGCAAAAACCATGAGTATCAAGCCCCTCGCGATGCGCGATGTACTGCTCGACCGTATCTGGCGAGCGATGGCGGAAGATCAGAAGATATTCTTCGTTACCGCTGATTTTGGATCCCCGATATTGGACAAGATTCGAGCAGACTTTCCTGATCGTTTCGTCAATGTAGGGATTGCCGAGCAGAATTTGATCAACGTTTCGGCGGGGCTGGCGCTGGAGGGTTATACCGTGTTTGCTTATGCAATCGCGCCCTTCATCACTATGCGTTGCTACGAGCAGATACGCGTCAGTCTGGCACTGCTCTCGGAAGTGCGCCCTATGAACGTCAACCTGATCGGCGTGGGCGCTGGTTACAGCTATGTTGTGTCGGGACCGACGCACCAGTGTTACGAGGACATCACCCTGATGCGCGCGCTGCCTAATTTCCGCGTGTTGTCGCCGGCCGATCATGTCAGCGCGGGTGCTTTGTTTGACCGTTGCGTGAACACACGCGGACCGAAGTATCTGCGTTTCGATGCTCAGCTTTTACCCGTGATTTATACGGAAGGCGCTCCGGATTTGGAAACCGGTTTCCATGTGCACAGCAGCGGCAAGGATGTGTGTCTGCTGGCCACGGGATACATGTTGCATACCGCGCTCAAAGTGGCCGAAACGCTCAAGGCGGCAGGGCAGTCGGTCGGGGTCATCGACTTGTTCGATATCGCCAACTTCGCAGCGGACAAGCTGCAGGCGCAGCTTGCTGGATATGCGGGTATTGTTACGCTCGAAGAAGGCTTCCGTGGTCGCGGCGGAGTGGATTCCATGATGTTCGAATTCATCGCCAGACGCGGCCTGTCGGTGCGCATGCTCAACATCGGGGTCACGGGGGAATATCACTTTGAACTCGGCTCGCGCACCGAGCTTCATGAGCAGGTCGGTATCGGTCAGCAGGCGGTGTTGTCCAGCGTGACACAATTCATTCAATCACTTTAATCAACTTTAACTTTGGCGGGCATAAAATGAAATATCCACTGATGCGTAACAACATTCTGCGTGAAGATCTGGACGCTGTAATTGAGCATTTGAAGCAGAACGATCCCATTTTGACGCACGGCCCAAATGTGCGTGCTTTCGAAGCCGAGTGGTCGGAGTGGTTGGGCGTTAAATACAGCGTGTTTATCAACTCCGGAGCATCCGCCAATCTGTTGACCATGGCGGTTCTTAAGATTCGCCATCCTGAAGGTGGCGAAGTTATCACTCCGCCTTTGGCCTGGGTTTCCGACGTGGCATCGGTATTGCAGAACGGGTTCACGCCGGTGTTTGCGGACATTGATCCGACCACGCTGGCGATGGATCCCGAGCAGATTCTAAGCAAAATTACCGACAAGACCCGTGCGGTGTTCCTCACCCACGTGCAGGGTTTTGACGGTCTGACCGACAAGCTCATTGACGAACTTAAGCGCCGCAACATTCCTCTGATCGAGGACGTGTGCGAGTCCCATGGCGCGACCCACAACGGCAAAAAGGTCGGTAGCATCGGCTGGATTTCCAACTTTTCCTACTACTATGCTCACCACATGAGCACAATCGAAGGGGGAATGATTTGTACAGACGATCCTGAGGTTTATCAGCAAGTGCGGATGTTGCGCTCCCACGGCATGGTGCGTGAAGCTAATGATCCTGCGGTGAAGACTGCCTATCAGGCGGAGTACCCTGAATTGAACCCGGATTTCATCTTTGCTTTCCCTGCCTACAATACTCGCAATACCGAAATCGGTGGCATCATGGGGCGCAGCCAGCTCAAGCGTCTCGATGCAATTGTTAAACGCAGAACAGAGAACCTGCATCGATTCCTGAAACAGATCGATTCGTCGAAATATCGTACCGATTTCAAACTGGAAGGTTCCAGCAATTATGCTTTCAATCTTATCCTGAAGAAACCCGACAATGATTTGGTGGAGCGCCTCATGCAAAAACTGCGTGAGGCCGGGATTGAGTTCCGCAGAGGCAGTGCGGGGGGCGGTAATCAGATACGCCAACCGTATCTGAAAGGTATTGTGCCTGTGAATCATCATTTGGATTTCCCGGAAACGGAGCACATACATTTCTACGGTTTTTATATTGGCAATTTCCCTGATCTGACGGATGCGGAAGTCGACGAGATCTGTTCCATTATCAATGCGGTATAAGGCGGCTAGGTGATTTCTGCAGTTATTCTTGCAGGAGGACTGGGGACTCGCTTGCGCAGTGTTGTTCCTGATCTGCCGAAACCGATGGCTCCGATCAGTGGGCGTCCGTTTTTGGAGCATCAGATTGATTATTGGATGCGGCAAGGGGTAGGCCATTTTGTGCTGTCTGTTGGTTATCGCTATCAGACCATCATTGATCATTTCGGTGTGCGCTACAAAGATGTGGATATCGATTACGTCATCGAGGAGACCCCGCTAGGCACAGGGGGCGGGGTGCTGCTGGCGGCGGATAAACTGAGCAAGGACGCGCCTTTTCTACTTCTTAATGGTGATACGTATTTTGAGGTGGACTTGCAGACATTGGATCGTTTTGCACGAAGCAATGACGCGGACTGGTGCTTCTCCCTGTTCCGTACCCAGGAACAGGGGCGTTACATGGGTATGGATGTTTCGCCGCAAGGCGAAATACTTTCGCTTAAATCGGGAACCGGTCAGCCGGGGCGGCTGGCTAACGGCGGGGTATATTGGGTCAATCCGCGTGCTTTGCGCGGCATAGGCTTTGTTTCCGGGGAGAAGGTATCGCTGGAAGATGATATTTTCCCCGCAGCTACGTCCGTTGGTCAGCGCCTGCTGGGGCTGGAGTTTTCGGGGGCGTTTATTGATATCGGCATACCGGACGATTACCATCGTGCTCCCGCTGTACTTGGCGCATAAATAAGGAAAAGCACTTGGATACGATCGCACGACTCAAAAAAAATCTGGAAGCCTCCATGCAGGCTAAAAACCAGTTGCTTGCCGACGAAAAGTGTCTTAGTCAGTTTTCCGGCGCAGTGAATGCTGTGATCGAGCAATATAGGCAAGGAGGTCGTATTTATATCGCTGGCAATGGCGGTTCTGCCGCTGATGCCCAGCATCTGGCGGCAGAATTTGTTAGCAAGTTGGCGCGTGATCGTGCGCCGCTACCCGCTGAAGCACTCACGGTGGATAGTTCCATACTTACCGCTATCGGCAATGACTACGGGTACGATCTGGTGTTTTCGCGCCAGATTGCCGGTAAAGCCACCCTCAAAGACGTGTTCCTCGGTGTCACGACTTCGGGAAATTCGCCGAATATTCTGAAGGCGTTGGAACAATGCCGCAGTATGGGGATACCGAGTATCGTTTTTTGCGGACGCGACGGCGGGAAGGCCAAAACAATGGCCGACTACGCCATCGTGGCACCGGGCGTGGCAACCAGTACGATTCAAGAGCTGCATATCGTTTTGGCGCATACATTGTGTGAATGCGTCGAAGTGGCGATGTTTGGCGAATGATTTTTTTGATAACTAGGAAAGGAATACAATGAGCTACAACATTCTCGTCACCGGCGGTGCAGGCTATCTCGGATCCACCATGGTTCCCGATCTTCTTGCGGCGGGCCACAAAGTGACCGTGCTGGACAACTTCATGTTCAAGCAAACCAGCTTAAACCATGTTTGCAACAACCCCAACTTCTCCATCGTCAAGGGCGACATCCGCATTGAAAGCGTGATGGCTCCGTTGCTGAAGAAAGCCGACATCGTGATTCCTTTGGCCGCTCTGGTTGGGGCGCCGTTGTGCAATCTGGATCCTATCGGTGCGACTACCATCAATCATGATGCGATCACGCTAATGATCAAGTTGTTGTCGAAAGAACAGGTCGTGCTGATGCCGACTACCAACAGCGCCTATGGCACCGGTGACGAAAATAATTTCTGTACCGAAGAATCTCCCTTGCGCCCAATTTCCCAATACGCTATCGAAAAAGTCGGTATCGAAAAAGAACTGATGCAGCGCGAGAATGCGATCAGCTTCCGCTTGGCTACTGTGTTTGGTATGTCGCCACGCATGCGAATTGATTTGCTGGTGAACGACTTTACTTACCGTGCGGTTAATGATCGCTTCGTTGTGCTCTTTGAAAGTTATTTTAAGCGTAACTACGTGCATGTACGTGATGTTTCTCGCGTCTTCCAGCATGCCATCATGAACTTTGACAAGATGAAAGGGCAGATTTATAACGTCGGTCTGTCGGAGGCGAATGTGTCGAAGAAAGAACTATGCGAAGTCATTCAGAAGCAAGTTCCAAACTTTGTGTTCCTGGATTCCCCGGTGGGCAAAGATCCAGATCAACGCAACTACATCGTGTCTAATGCCAAGATCGAAGCTACGGGATTCAAGACATCGATGACTTTGGATGCCGGTATTGCTGAGCTGATCAAGGGTTACACCATGATCAAGAACACTCAATACGGTAACGTATAAAGTAAATTCGCGCCGTGCGTGCAACGTGCGGCGCTACAGATTCCAGAACTTATCCTGTATGCGGCAGTTGTGCATGCAGGATAAGTTTTAATATTTTCAGATATGGCCTGTAGTCCTGTAGCTTGGGACAAGTGGGAAGAGGATGAAATGAACGGATCGACTGATTACCTCATTGTGGGCGGCGGTATCGTCGGCTTGACGGTGGCGCGCGAGCTACGCAAGCGCCATCCTGCGGCAAGTATCACCGTGCTGGAGAAAGAAGCGGCACTGGGCAAGCATGCCAGTGGGCGCAACAGCGGTGTATTGCACAGCGGTATTTACTACGATAGCAGCACCCTGAAAGCCAAGGTGTGTGCGGAGGGGGCCCGGCGTATGAAAGCCTTTGCGGCGGAGCACGGCATCAACTGCAAGCATTCCGGCAAGGTCATTGTCGCCACCTCCGAGCAAGATATGCCAGTCATTGAGCGCCTACTGAAGAATGCGCGAGAGAACGGTATCCGCGCCGAACGACTTGATGCGGATGCGGTGCGTAAGATTGAGCCGTATGCGGCCGTTTACAAGGAAGGTATCCATTGCCCGGACACTGCCGTGATAGACAGTAAAGCGGTGCTGGCTAAGCTGCGAGAACTGCTCACGGCCTCCGGCGTAAAAATTATTCTGAATGCTGGCGTGACGGATGTCGACGTGACGGCACGCAAGGTTAGTACCCCGGTCGGTGATTTCAGCTACGGCTATCTGTTTAATTGCGCGGGTGCGTCCGCCGACAAAGTGGCCAAGTATTACGGTTTGGGATTGGACTACACACTGGTGCCGTTCAAGGGGATCTATTTCACGCTGCGTCCCGAACGTGCGCATCTGGTGAATGCAAATATCTACCCGGTGCCCGATATTAACCAGCCTTTCTTAGGCGTACACCTGACCCGTGTCGCCAGCGGTGAGGTATACGCTGGGCCGACGGCGATACCGGCGTTGGGGCGCGAGAACTACGGCATCCTGCAGGGTGCACAGCTTGGCGAATCATTGCATGTGGGCCTGGAAATCACCCGGATGTATATTGCTAACCATCAGAACTTCCGCAAATTGGTGCATACCGAACTGGGCAAGTACCGAAAGAAAAATTTCTTTGCCGCAGTGCGCAAACTGATGCCCGAGCTGACATCTGACGATCTCGTGCACAGCAACAAGGTCGGTATTCGTCCGCAGCTGATCAATGTACGCGAAAAGAAACTGGAGATGGACTACGTCATCGAAAAGTCCCCGGATTCGCTGCATGTGTTGAATGCAATCTCTCCAGCATTCACCAGCTCACTCGCTTTCGCCGAGTGGATCGTCGATCAGGCTCAAGCCGCGTAATAAATCATGACGGCGGGCAAGCCAAATGCGCAGGAGGTGGTGTTGCCCATCGAGGTGAAATCCAGGCGTCTGGCATGTGAGAACAGCAAGTTCTTTGTCTATTTCGACCATGTGGTCGATCCGGCAGGCGACGAAGTCAAAAACTATCTGGTGGTCTCGCCTAAACACACGGGGGCGAATCTGGTGACCGGAGTGGCTATTCTTCCGGTCGTCGATGGACGGATTGGTTTGATACGCATCTACCGTCCGGCGATACGCGATTATTCATGGGAGATACCACACGGCTTTGTCGACGAGGGCGAAAGCGATCCCTCTTCCGCGCTGCGCGAGTTGCTGGAGGAAACCGGTTTGAGTGTCGCGCAGCAAGATTTCTTGTCGATGGGCTACATCACGCCGGATACCGGTGTGCTGGCCGCGCGGGTACATATGTTTTTGGCCGAAGCCGGTCGGGTCACACAAGCGGTACAGCGTGAGCTGGGCTTGCGCGAGTTCTGCTTTTTCTCCGTGCAGGAGTTTGAGGGAATGATCATGCGTTCGGAAATACAGGACACGTTCACGCTGGCGGCTTGGTGTAAATACCGACTGCTGAAAACTATGGGAGTGCCCCGTGCGTAAGGCGGTTTTTCTAGACAGAGATGGCACTCTGAATGTAGACAAGGGTTACGTTCACCGTGTGGAAGAATGGGAATGGATACCCGGTGCAATCGACGCACTCTGTGCCTTAAAGCAGGCCGGATTTCTGCTGGTCGTCGTGACCAATCAAGCTGGGATTGCACGCGGCTATTACGATAAAAACGACATGGCTGTATTGCATGCCGCTATCAACGAGGAATTGCAGCAGCATGGTGCCATGATAGATGGCTTCTATTACTGCCCGCATCATCCTGAATTTGGCGAGGTGCTTGAATGTGAATGCCGTAAACCGATGCCCGGTATGATCTTGCAGGCGCAGCAGGACTTCGGTATTGACTTGGCATGCTCTTGGTTGGTGGGCGACAAGGTGAGCGACACGCAGGCTGGTGTCGCGGCGGGTGTGAGATCGATACTGGTACAGACGGGGTACGGGAGCATCGAACGCACCTTATTGGGAGCCGCCGATATTTGTGTCGCCGATATTGCAGCTGCGAGCCGTTATATCATTTCTCATGCATGAATAAACGGATTAAAATGTACCTTTAATTTAGGAAGAATGCCTTGATATATCTAACCTCAGTCACTGTCATCGTTTGCCTGTTGCTTGTCGTCACAACTTTGGGGCGACGCATCGCTGATCTTCTTCCCGGCCAATTCAGAAATACTGTCGGCTTCTACGTTGCCCCGTTGTTGGGTCTGGCGGCGCTTATACTGATCACGACGATATACGGCTGGATGTCTCCGTTTAAAACCACCGTATCGCTTGCGCTTGCCGTGGCAGTCATTCTTGTGGGCATTAAATTCGAAAAGCAGCGGGGGGAGCTGTTCCGAGACTGGATGATCGTTTCCGCATTCGCCGTCATCGCTACGATACCTATCCTTGCGCCAGCCATTCGTTTTGATTCTTTTAACCCATTTAACGATTCATTTACCTACCTCGTGCATGGTCAATGGTTGCAATCCCACGCCTTCTCTGAGGTGGCGCGCGGATCTGGATTTTATCCGGCGGAAACTCAAGTGGTGCTCTATCAGGGGGCGGGACACCGTATGGGCGGTTCTTTCTTTCTTGGTTTTGTGCAGTCGCTGTTCCATCTCGAATGGTCGTATTACGCTTATATGGCGACCGTCGGAGTGGTATTTGCTTTAGGTAGTCTCGCATTGGGCGGAATTATTCAACAAGTAATTCCGGTTTCGCGGGCTGTTGCTCTTACGCTGAGCACGTTGCCGGCGTTCACGGTAAACGGATTCGTCTTCGGAGCGCAGTACGGGTTCTTTCCCCAATCGTTTGGCTTGGCTTTCGCGGCAGGACTCGCTTGTCTGATTCCCGGTCTCATGGCTCACACCTTGAATGAGAAACCGAGCTGGTCAAAACAGTTTCTTTATTTGTTGCCTCTGTCGTTGTGTTGTTCCGTCCTGCTGATTACCTATAACGATATGTTCCCGGTGCTGGGTGCGGGCATTGGCTTATTTATTTTGCTGATCGGTTGGATGCATTGGGGCGAGAAGAGTCGCATCCTCATCGCGGTGACGATATTTGCTGTTCAAGTGATGTCCATCGTCAACGTCGAAGGTGTGCGCATCATCAGGAACTTCGTGCACACTCTCTTGGGGGCGGCATCGGGTGCCGTGCATTTCGGCTGGCCGGTGTTATGGTCTCCCGTGCAGTTTGTGGCGCATTCTTTTGGTATGAAGTCGCCGTTTGACAGTAATGTGTTTTTGGTCGATCGGTTATTTAGCACCTGGGTCTTTCCGCTGATATTGATTGGCATCGTGTGGATCTTGGTCAAGATGTTGCGCGCAAAACCAAGGAATCTCACCGTGGTGCTCTTGCTTTGCATCAATGTGATTTTTTGGTTGGCATTTTTGAAATTTAGGTATGCCTCGGCGGGTTTGGAAGGCGAGGTTGGTAATACTTTTCTGCAATTCAAATTGGCGAAATGGCTCGCTCCTTTCAATCTGGCCCTACTGGGGATTAGCATCGCATGGTTATGGGTAAACGGTGGTAAGTATGCTCGTATCAGCAAGATCGCCGTGCTGACCGGACTAGTTGCTGGAGCGGCTATACATTTTGTCATTGTTGCACAAATGTTTACTCTGCAGATGCAAGACGAAATGATGCAAAAACGCTCCCCTTTCAATGTGCTGTTGGACTTGCGCTCTAGGGTTTCCAGTATTCCGAAAGATCAAATCATCTATCTTGGCATCCCAAACGAGCATCACAAGATCACGCAAATGGTGGCATATGCACTATATGACCGGAAGTTGGCCGGAAAGTATGAAGACGGTTACTTGCGTGGTTCCATTCCAGAGGGGGAACGAGATATGACCATGGATAAAGCTGACTGGTTGATTCAGCTAAAACCGTCAAGTACGGCGGAAGAAAATCCTTTGGATCGTGTTGGGCCGTTCCTGATTCGTCGCGCGCCCTTCTCATTCTACAATTTGGAGTCGGTTGTGAGTGCTTATGGCACAGAAACGGGGGGCGGGAAAACCTGGAACTGGGTAAAGGAGTTTATCGAATACAAATTTAGTCATATCGGAAAAGCAAGCAAGACGAAAGTGAAATTTCAGTATCTACTTGCCGGAGATCCCCGTACTTTGGCGGTAGAGGTGAATACCAAAGCGGGGAAACGTCTAGCCTCCTTTGCTGTGCGGATGACTGGCGGTTGGGGGGAGTTCGAAAGCCCTGTTATAGAAACGAACTCGGAAGATGTCGTTATCCGTATAACTGCGGACGGAAAGCCGATCCGACTTTCTGCGGGTGATTCCCGTGAGACAAAATTCATGATTCAGAACCTTTCTTTCGGTGTGATCCCTCTAGATGCGCTCAATGACGAAACTCATCCAAGTACGGTCGAGCAATATGACCGGCGTGCGGAGCGTCGGCTAAAAGTATTAAAAGAGATAATAGGCGGGGCTTAGGACAGGTCGAATATGGGGCGGGCCATTTATCGCTGGATGCTTGCCGCGTCTATCATGCTCTTGTTTTTGGGGGGCCTTGCGGGGGGGGGGCATCACGCGATACAGGAAAATACGCAAGCGCTTGCGAAACCCATCCAGCTCTGGCGTGGAGTTATCAACCGCGAATGGCAGCCCTTCCTAGAGCAGCGTTTTATGATGCATATTCATGGGTTGCGTGCCTTTCTTATCCTCTCTTACAATGAGGCGCGGCATAGGCTGTTTCCCTCGCGCCCCAATGCTGGGTATGTTTGGACTCCAGAGCTCGGATACTATCCCGTAGATTCCATCCGGCGCTTGAATCAAGATGTTTTGCGTCATGATGTTATCGAGCAGCACTATCAGCGTGCCGCACGCCGGTTAAGAATTTTGCAAGAAATACTCAGTCATCATGGCGTTACCATGATAGTGGTGGCACCTCCGCCCAAAGCAAGAATTTATCCTGAATATATCGCCCGCTATCTGATTGTTCCATCTGCTTCCATCATGAACCAAGCCATCTCCTATGGCGATGTGTTGGAAAAAAACGGGGTCAACGTTCTCAATGTGCAGCGAGCATTCTTAGAGGGAAAATCCTCCTCCCCATGGGCATTTTTCGCAACAACCGGCTTTCATTGGAATTTCTGGGCAGCATGTACGGAGACTGATGCTATCCTAAGAAGAGTCGAGACTTTGACTCAGCACTCATTTTTCAAGGTTGATTGTTCTGATGTCGAATATGGCAGATCAAAAGGCGCAGATGCGGATATCGCGGCGATCTTGAATATATTTTCCACGCAAAAGGTAATCGGTGAGACTCCCTTTCCGAGATTCGTCCAGAGGGGAGTGGACTCAGGTTATGCTCCGAAGATGATTATTATCGGGGATAGTTTCTCTGATCAAATTTTACACTCGCTATTGAATTCCTTGCCGGAAATGCGTTGGGAGCCAAGTTGGTTGATAAGATACGACGGTTTCAGTTCGCGACAAACATTCGGGATGGATGGCGGAATAAAGTCTCAGACTGCATTGCAACATAACGAAGCGTTATCGGAGATTTTGACGAAGGAGATTCTGGTTATTGAGGTGTCTGACGGAGTCACATATCGTGAGGCTGCACAACTCGATAGTATGGAGCACGGTGCAACACGGACGCTGCTGGGAGAATTCTTAAAAAGAGGCATGCACACTCTGGATGATTTCTTGACGAGTGGATGGCGTTCGACTGGCAAGAAGCAATGGCGAACCACAGGCTCAATAGCGAGCTTTGCGATATCGCCATCTGCCAATGGTGATATCACAGAGCTGGTTTTAGATGTAGAGTCTCAACGTCCGTACGGGGTATCGTCGCGCCGTGTTGATGTGTTACTTGATGGCATGCCAATAGGTCAGGCTTCCTTGGCTCCGGGGCGTGGCACTGTAAAATTGACGCTACCCAGCGTGAGCCAATGGCAAGACGCCTTGGTGTCAGAGGTTTCGTTGCGAGATCCCTCTGGTCACCCTCTTGATTTGATATTGCATGCGGTTCGCAACGGTGGTCTTGGTGCTGAATTTAGAAGTGTGCAACAAGCTGCTGCCAATATGGCATCGACAAAAAAGAAAGCTGATCATACTGGCTTCCCCAGCATCAATCTGATGAAAAATGTGATTGATGAAGAAATATCTGTAACAGGATTGAGCGACATTGAAAGCAATGATAAAGGTAGTTGGCGGTGGGCTACCGGCCCGGTGACTCGCCTTAAGTTTTACGTTGACCCATCTTTGTCCGAAGCGGCGCGTTATGCGCTATTCAGACTTGCGTTAAAGAATGGAGTATCTATTCCTGGGCAAGCGGTGACTATCAAGCTAAATGATAAGGAGATACACCGTTTCTCATCATCCGAAATTGCTAGTCGCGAATTGATCGATGCAGACATGGCATTGTTGCTTAGCAAGGGAATGAATGTTTTAGAGCTGGGCTATTCAGATTGGAATCATGGGAGTAAGGATTATTCTCCAGACCCAAGAAAACTTGCAGTCGTGGTGATGGATTTTTCTCTTGCGTCATATCCGGCGGGCCAAAAATTCCCCAATAAAGGTGGATTGCTAGCCTTGCGCGAACCGCCAGCTTCCCCGCAAAAATGGCCTGTCGATTTATTTGCCAAAGAAATTCGTGCCGACATTGAAGTGATCGGTCTGAGTGATTTGGAAAGTAATGCCACGGATAGTTGGCGATGGGCTACCGGACCTTCAACACGTATAAAATTTTTCGTGAACCCGGACATGCCTGAGTCGGCCCGGCAACTGCTACTGAAATTTGCTTTTAAAAATGGAGTGCCCATTCCCGATCAGTCCGTGGATATTCTTCTCAATGGTAGGGTGATTCATCGCTTCTCTGCAAAAGAGATCGGTGTGCAAAAAATGGTCGAAGCTGATTTGGCAATCAGTGCTGAAAAAGGCAACAATGTGCTGGAATTTCGTTACCTAGATTGTAATCACTGCAAAAAGAACTACGGCTCGAATGATCCTCGTAAGCTTGCGGTAGTGGTTACGCGCCTATCGCTTTCGGATACACGGCGGTAATTTATCTTTGTGGGAATGGCCAATGCGGTTGCGCACACAACGGGGGAGAACATTGAGGGATGTTGTATTGTTTTTGACCCACAGGGAGCGGGTTACTGTTCCGAAGTTTCTAAAGGGATTATTTGGGGGCGCGAAAGTTATCCCAGTTTTGTGTCAGGCTATATGGCGATTTTCGGTAGAGAGCTGTGCGGGCGCTTCTGCATATGTGGTGGGGAAGCAGATCAAGGTAATCGTGGGAGAAAATCAAACAGAATTTCAAGTCGACAAAAAGTCGGCTTCCGATATTGTTATTCCCTCCATTACGGGGGGGAGGAAAAGATTATGTCTATCAGATTTCCCAAAATAATGTCCCCGGCAGAACAGGGGAGGGGCGGAGATACGCGTCACTTGGGTTTGGCGTTGGTCTCTTTGCAGATAGAAGATCAAGAGCGGGTTGACACTCGGGCTACTACACAGAGATAAAACGCATGCTTTTTAATTCCCCATTATTTCTTCTTGCGTTCATCCCGTTATTTCTGATTACCTATTTTTCGGTTCCAGGTATCCGACTGCGCAATATAGTCATTGTTCTCTTCAGCACTTTCTTCTTTGCATGGGGTGATCCGGTATTTGTCTGGTATGTCATTGCCGGAACATGGGTGGATTACCTAATCATCAAGCATGTGCTGACCAACCCGTTGTGTAGTGACAAAGTAAAAAAAGGCGGATTGATCCTTGCGATCCTGATTAATGTCGGTGCTCTGCTATTTTTTAAATACGCCAATTTTTTTGTCGATCAGGTTCAGCCGCTGATGCAGTTGCTGGGCATGGAGCGTCCGTCTTGGTACGGGGTTGCTTTGCCGCTGGGAATATCTTTTATTGCATTTCATAAGATCAGTTTCGCTGTTGATCTGTACAAGCAACGCACGGCTCCTCCGACCTCATTCATTGACGCGTTGCTGTATATCCTGTTTTTTCCGCAGCTAATTGCGGGGCCTATCATCCGTTATCACGACATCAGTCAGCAGATCGGTGTAAGAACGCATAGCTCGGAAGAGTTCCTCGCGGGCTTTTTTCGTTTTGCGCGCGGTTTGGGCAAGAAGGCGCTCATTGCCGATCCAGCTGGTGAGGTGGCGAGTGCAATTTTTGCATTGCCGCCGGAGAGTATGCCCGCGCACTATGCGTGGCTCGGGGTGCTCGCCTATTCAGTGCAGATTTATTTTGATTTTTCGGGTTATTCGGATATGGCGATTGGTTTGGGGCGCATCGTCGGCTTCCGTTTTCCGGAAAATTTCAATCAGCCATACACGGCAAGGAGCGTGACCGAATTTTGGCAGCGTTGGCATATCACGCTTTCGAATTGGATGCGGGTGTATCTGTATATTCCGTTGGGCGGGAATAGAGTTGCTCCGTGGCGTTTGTATCTCAATCTGTGGATCGTCTTTTTGATTTCCGGCCTGTGGCACGGCGCGGCTTGGAATTTCATTCTGTGGGGCGCGTATTACGGATTTTTCCTTACGCTGGAAAAAATGTGCGAGCTGCGTGGCTGGCGCTTGCCCGCACCGGCCGTGGCAAAACAATTTTTGACGTTTGTGATCGTTCTTAATGCGTGGGTGTTGTTTCGGGCAGATTCGCTGGATTATGCGATGCATATGCTGGGGCGTATGTATGGACTGCTGCCGCAATTGCAGCCGACCAGCGAGCCTTTTGCTCTCATCTTTCCGCCGCATGGTCTGGTAGTGATGGCCATCGGCATGCTTATTGCCATGATTCCTTTGCCGGAGGTCGTGCGCCGTCTGTCTGAGGTGCGGGATTCTCTCAAATTGGATACAGCGCGTTGGGCTGGCGGTGTTGTTCTGTTTATCGCGGCATTGGCCAGCATCCTAGCATCGGGTAGTAGTACGTTTCTGTATTTCCGATTTTAAATCACAGGACGCAAAAATTTGTGCAAGTCATGCTGATTTCCAATCGCTGAAGTTGCCATGTTCTGCAAAATAATCGGTTGCCGAAATCAGTGCACGAGCCATAGGGGGCGAGAAGGGGCTGTGGCCGGTATTGGCTACCAGCTGCATATGACTCCCCGATATAGATTGATGTAGGGTCTGTGCATTCTCAGCCGTGCAGACTAAATCGAGGCTTCCGTGAAGGATGGCACAGGGTATTTTTTTCAGACTGCGAGCCATCGTTAGTAGTGTTTCTTCCCCAAGGAAACAGTATTGCGTCAGGTAATGTGCTTGAATGCGATATTTGGCAATCTGCTGCGCCGTTTCGTCGCTGGTCTGGGGTGTAGGTGTTTGGGTGTGTGTGGGATTGATGAGCGCGCTCTCAAATGCGCTCCAGTGTGCGGCGGCGGCAGCGGCAGTGTTTGGATCATGTAGTGCCCTTGCATAATAGTGTAGGAGGTTTCCGCGCCAGCGTGGTGGTGCGAAATTGGCAAAGCTTCGCCATGCTTCCTGAAACTGCTGTCGCGAGTCCTGAAAGAACCAATCAAGATCGCGTTGTCCCGTCAAAAAGATGCCGCGCAGGATGAGGCCGGATACTCTTCTCGGATGATTTGCTGCATAGGCAATGGCAAGGCTGGCTCCCCATGAGCCGCCGAACACCAGCCAGCGGGGGATGTCGAGATGTTCGCGCAGCATTTCGATGTCACGAATGAGGTCTGTCGTACGATTGTGCTTTATATCCCCGAGAGGTAGAGAGCGTCCGCAGCCACGCTGGTCAAGGAATACTGCACGATAACGGTCAGGATCAAAAAAACCATGTTGCTTGGGGTTGCATCCGCTACCGGGACCGCCGTGCAGGAACAACGCCGGTATTCCTTGTGGGTTGCCGCATTCCTCGAAATAAAGGTGATGGCCCGAGCCAACATCTATCCATCCTTGCATAAAGGTGTTGACTGTCAGGTAGAGTCCAGTGTTCAAGGCCGTTTAGGTGTGTGGTTCCATGGATGTAAATTATCGCTTGTAACACAATGTCTGACCAAGGTTTTCTTGGTTGTGATGAGGTTGATAAAGTGCGTGTGTAAATTGTGAATTATTGATAGATGCGACTATAATCACGGCGGTTCAGTTTTGCCCGTTATTGGAACGCCGTCCAGAAATGGCGGCTATATCTATAGGAGATGCACTCATGCAATGGACTACACCACAAGCCTGTGATTTTCGTTTTGGTTTTGAAATCACGATGTACGTTGCCAACCGCTAAGCGGGCAAGCTAAGTTCCGTGCGGGTACATGTGCTGGGAGCTTCGGCAGGCGGCGGGTTCCCGCAATGGAACTGCAATTGCCGTAACTGTCACGGCGTGCGCATGGGTAATCTCCGTGCACGACGCCGTACGCAATCTTCAATTTGTGTTTCGGACGATGGTCATGAGTGGGTTTTGTTCAACGCCTCTCCTGATCTATTGCAGCAGATACAGTCGTTTCCATCCTTGCAGCCAGCACGGCGAATTCGCGATTCCGCAATTGCCGGAGTCATCCTAATTGATGGGCAGATAGACCATACGACGGGTCTTATCATGCTGAGGGAGCAAGGGCGGCCTCTGGATATCTGGTGCACAGCCCAAGTGCACGAGGATCTGACACGTGGCAATCCGATTCTGCGCACGTTGGACTATTTCTGCGGCAGCAATTGGCATCCGATAAATTTCGGTGTGCCGTTCTTTCTGCCGGAGTTGCCGCATTTGGAATTCACGGCCTTGCCGCTGCAGAGTAAAGCTGCGCCATATTCTCCGCACCGTAATCATTCTCATCCCGGTGACAACATCGGTGTCACTATCAAGGATTTGCGCTCCGGTAAGTCAGTCTTTTATGCTCCCGGTCTGGGGGAGATTGAGGCGCATGTGGAGGAGGCGATGCGACGCAGCGACTGTGTTCTAGTCGATGGCACATTCTGGACTAACGATGAAATGATTAATCTGGGTGTTGGTTGCAAAACTGCGCGTGAGATCGGGCATCTGCCACAGTCGGGAGCTGGGGGGATGATCGAGCTTCTGGATCGGATGCCAGTAGGTATGCGCAAGGTGCTTATACATATCAATAACACCAACCCTATCCTCGATGAGGACAGCGCCGAGCATGGGCTATTGGTCGCTCATGGGATTGAGGTATCTTGGGATGGAATGGAGATAGAGCTATGACTGAATCCATGAGTGATATCGGTGTTTGGGCGCGGGATCGTTTCGAGATTGAGCTACGTGAGAAAGGTAAGGCGTATCACATTTATCATCCGTTCAATGTTATGTTGAACAGCGGCAAGGCGACTCCTGAGCAAATTCGTGGCTGGGTGGCGAATCGTTATTATTATCAGATAGCAATTCCGATCAAAGATGCCGCCATTCTTTCCAATATGCCTGAGCGCGAGATGCGGAAGCAATGGCTTCAGAGAATTCTTGATCATGATGGACATGGTGAGGATGAGGGGGGGATTGAGGCTTGGATGCGACTTGGCCTTGCCACCGGTCTTTGTCGCGAAGAAATTGTCGATTTGCGTCATGTCCTTCCTGGGGTTCGTTTTGCTGTTGATGCCTACGTCAATTTTTGCCGTCAGCGGCCTTGGCAGGAAGCCGTATGCGCTTCACTTACGGAGCTGTTTGCGCCGACAATTCACAAACAGCGTCTTGCCAGTTGGCCAGAGCATTATCCGTGGATAGAATCGGATGGTCTCCAGTACTTCCGAAATCGGGTGACTCAAGCGCGGCGCGATGTTGAGCAGGGGCTGGCAGTGACGCTGGAGCATTTCAATACTCGCCCCTTGCAGCAGCGCGCGCTCGACATTCTTCAATTTAAGTTGGATATTTTGTGGCAGATGAACGATAGCATGCAGTTTGAATATGGACTGAATCTATGAGTGCTAATGCGATGTCTCGGCCAAAACTGGGGCGCCTGTTCAGAATGCAATGGGAAGAGGTGCAGCAGTGTCATGTGTTGCTCTATCCTGAAGGGATGGTGCGGCTCAATCAAAGCGCAGGGGAGATTATTAAGCGCTGCGATGGAATAAGTACTGTTGATGAGATTGTGGCTGATCTGGAGTCGAGTTTCGGAGTGGCTGATCTGCGTCAGGATGTTGATACCTTTCTTGATATGGCACTGAATAAAGGCTGGCTGGTTGATGGAGAGTGAGATGCATACAACTTCCAAAATAAGTCCTCCGCTATGGTTGTTGTTGGAGCTCACGTACCGTTGCCCCTTGCATTGCCCGTTTTGCTATAACCCGGTCGACTTTGCAAAATTTGAGGAGGAGCTGTCTACTCAGGATTGGTTGCGTGTACTGAGAGAGGCTCGCCAATTAGGGGCCGTGCAATGCGGCTTTTCTGGTGGAGAGCCGCTGTTGCGGAATGATCTTGAAATGCTCGTGGCCGAGGCTCACCGGCTTGGTTATTACACCAATCTGATCAGTTCTGGAATCGGACTTTCTGAGGCTCGTATTGCGCAGCTTCGTGCTGCTGGGCTCGATCACATCCAGCTTTCTTTTCAGGATGCGGCGCAGGAGCTCAATGATTTTCTTTCCCATGCTCGTACTTTTGAGTTTAAGCAGAGAATCAGTCATTCGATCAAAGAACATGGCTTCCCGATGGTAATCAATTGTGTGATTCATCGTTTGAACATAGGCGATATCGGAAAGATCATAGAGATGGCGTCCGCACTCGGTGCCGAATATCTGGAACTTGCCAATGTCCAATTTTATTCATGGGCGCATGTCAATCGCGAGCATTTATTGCCGACACGAGAGCAGTTGGTGCGTGCAGAGGAAGTCGTGAACGAATATCGCTCTAGAGCGGACATGAAGATGCGCGTCTTGTTCGTTGTTCCAGATTTTTATGAAAAGCGACCAAAGCGCTGTATGAACGGCTGGGGGAATGTGTTTTTGACAGTTACTCCAGATGGTGTTGCATTGCCCTGTCATACGGCACGTATGTTGCCGGGATTGTCGTTTCCCAATGTGCGAGATATGAGTATCGGTGAAATATGGCAGGATTCAGAAGGCTTTAATCGTTACCGAGGTACGGCATGGATGAAAGAGCCTTGTGTCAGTTGTGCCGAAAAAGAAAAGGATTTGGGGGGCTGTCGTTGTCAGGCATTTATGCTCGCGAACGATGCGGCAGCGGCAGACCCGGTTTGTGAGTTCTCCCCATATCATTCGGTGGTGTTGGCGGCGGTCGCGAGAGCTAATAATTCAAACTGCGGGGGGCTAAATTCCCCCCTTGTATTTCGCGAGGAAAAGCAGTCCAAGCTTCTGAATCGACCTTTCTGATTGTTTTGTGCCGAGTTTGCGATGAGCGTACACCTATTCCTCTTGATGTCCCTCGTTTAAGCTCCTTCCGTCACCGTTTTTTAATGTCCAGAATGCTAGTGATGAGAGGGAAGTCAGGCAGCCTAGTGTCAGAAGGGTATGGTGCAATGCAGCGGTGATGGCCGCTTGTTCGGACTGCGGCAGGGGGCCGAGATGCCATGCAGTCAGTAGTGAGGCACCAGCGACGCCGAAACTAATCGACATTTGTTGAATGGAGCTGGTGATAGAGCTGGCCATACTGACATCTTCCGTTTCGATATCCGCATAGGCCAGCGAATTCATACTAGAAAATTGAAGTGAAGTGAAAAGTCCGAGCGCTAGGCTGGTGAGTATGATTAGGAATAGTGGTGTCGTGGAGGCGATACAGGCGAATATGCTGATGGTGATGCCTATCAACAACGTGTTGACGGTCAATACTTTTTGGAATCCAAAGCGCAGCAGTAGCGGGCTTGCGATCATTTTCATTCCCATTGCGGCGATTACTGCCGGAATCATCAGTAGACCGGCCTTCCATGCTGGAAAGCCAAAGCCAAGCTGGTAAAGCAATGGCAATAAAAATGGAAGTCCGCCTATGCCAAGCCGCGTTATCGCACCGCCAATCAACGAAATGCGGAAGGTTCGGATGCGGATCAGCGCGAGATGCAGTAGTGGGTGTTTGGTTTGTTGTGAGTGCCAAATATAAGCGGCAATCAGCCCCACTGCGATGAAAAGCATGGATACTGTTTCGTTCATGTCGAGCTGATGTTCGCCAAATATTTCCAATAAATATGAGAGCAGTACGGTGCCCGTTCCTAATAGCACTAGTCCGGTCAAATCAAATGGAGGTGGGTTGTCTGAGGAATAGTTAGGCATGTGACGATTGCCCAGCAGTAATGCTGCCACACCTACTGGAACATTGATGAAGAATATCATTTGCCAGGGAAGCCATTGCACGATTAGCCCTCCTATCGTAGGGCCAAGGAGTGCCCCAGCTAGTGCCGGGATAATCACGAAATTCATTGCTCTTAGCAATTCGATCTTTGGGAAGGTGCGGACGATGGATAAGCGTCCCACTGGTATCATCATCGCGGCACCTATGCCTTGCAGGATGCGTGCTGCAATCAGCATGGGGACGCTTGAAGAGGTGCCGCAGAGTATCGATGCGATGGTGAAGGTCGCAATGGCGCTGAAAAATACGCGTCGTGTACCGAAACGGTCGGCTATCCAGCCGCTGACAGGGATGAACACGGCTAGGCTCAATATGTAACTACTGATGACGGATTTGATACTTAGTGGTGTTGCGTGAAGATTCTCGGCTATGTAGGGGGCTGCAGTATTGATGATGGTTGAATCAAGTTGTTCCATGAATATTGTTGTCGCCACAATCCAGGGGAGAAGGCGTTTGATGTACTCGTTGTCTGGTTGGTGCTGGAAAGAGTGCATCCTGGCGGCAATCGGAAAGGGGTAAGCCGGACGTAGTGCCGCGATGGCAGAGAGCTTTCAATAGGAGTTTGTTTTTTTGATGTGGTGTTTGTTTGTACAGGCTTTTACGAACAATTTTTCATGAAGTAAGGTAAAATTAGAAATTATCGTCAATATTTCCAATATTTATAATTTATTTGTCCATCCTGATCTAGATGCACATTGGTTTTGATATTTCCCAAACAGGTTCCGGCAAAGCTGGTTGCGGCTATTTCGCGCATGCCCTAGTAAAGGCGATGCTAGAGCTCGCGCCTGAGCATCGCTTTGCGCTTTATCCGAGTTTTGGGGATTTCTATTTTGATGCGCTGATGCCTATACAGAGTCCCTATGCGGGGCGCGATGTGCATTACGGGCCGAGGCATCTGACGCGCGAGACGGCGCGCCAGTTTTGGACGGCTATAGATGTCGAGGCAGAACTGGGTGGGCCGGATATTGTGCATGCCAATAATTTCTGGTGTCCCACGCAATTGGCGGCAAGTCGTTTGATTTACACTTTTTATGATATGGGCTTTGTGGTCGAGCCGGCTTGGACGACCGACGCGAATCGTGTGGGTTGTTTCGATGGTGTCTTTCGCTCGTCTCTCGCTGCGGATTGGGTGGTTGCTATTTCAGAGGCATCACGTGCGCATTATTTGAGTGTGTTCCCGCATTTTCCAGCAGAGCGTATTCGCGTGATTTATCCCTGTTCGCGTTTTGCAGATTCGTCATTGCAAGGTAAGCGTCCCAAGGCGTTGGATGCGATTGCGGCCGGGGGGTACTGGTTGAGTGTGGGCACCATCGAGCCGCGCAAAAATCAGCGTCGTTTGGTGGAGGCGTATGCGCGTTATCTGGCTCTGGGGGGGGCGCCTATGCCGCTGGTGCTTGCGGGTGGCAAGGGGTGGTTGATGGACGATTTTCAACGCCATTTGAGTGCGCTTGGAATTGAGGCGCAGATCGTGATGACCGGCTATGTGTCGGATGATGAGCTAATCTGGCTGTATCGCAATTGCTACGCAAACTTATATCCATCGCTATTTGAGGGCTTTGGTTTGCCTGTTTTGGAGGGCATGCAATTTGGAGCGCCGACGCTGACTTCGACTTCGTCGTCGATTCCGGAGGTGGCTGGAAATGCTGCTATCTTGCTTGATCCCCTAGATGTGGAAGCTTGGGTGCAGACGATGTTACGAATTGCTGGCAATCGTGAGGAGCGTGATCATTTGGCTGCCATCGCACCGACTCAGGCGGCTCGCTTTGATTGGCAGGAGAGTGCTGCCGCCTTGCTGCAACTTTATCGGGAAGCTTTGGCCTCGCCGAAGAGACAGGTAGCGATATGAAAAGTGCATTGATCACTGGGGTGACAGGTCAGGATGGTTCCTTCTTGGCCGAAATGTTGTTGGATAAAGGTTATCGGGTAGTTGGGTTGGCGCGGCGCGAGAGTTGGCATAAGCAGAATAGCGCGAGTCACCTGTCCGGGCGTATTGAGATAGTGTTTGGTGATATGTCGGAAGGTGTGGATATCGCTTCGGCGATTCAGGAGGCTCGTCCTGATGAAATCTACAATCTGGCGTCACAGTCGCGTCCGGGGGAATCTTGGGTGCGAGCCTCGGAGACGTTGCTGATCAACGGTCTGGGGGCGATTCGATTGTTCGAGGCGGTGCGGCACAACTGTCCTGCGTGCCGCGTGTACCATGCCTCCTCTTCGGAGATGTTCGGTCAGGCGGCAAGTTCGCCGCAAAACGAGCAGACGCCGTTCAACCCGGTGAATCCTTATGCGGCCGCCAAGGTGTATGCGCATCAGATGGCCAAGATTTATCGCGAGAGTTATGGATTGTATATTTCCACCGGTATTTTGTTCAATCACGAGAGTGAGCGTAGGCCGCATCACTTTTTGACGCAGAAGGTGGCCTATGGTGCTGCTTGTGCCGCACTGGGGATTGTGGATTCGCCAGATCTTAATGAAATGGGGCGACCTATTGTGCAGCACGGCAAGTTAGCTTTGGGCAACCTTGAGATTGCGCGGGATTGGGGGTACGCTGGTGACTTTGTGCGCGCGATGTGGTTGATGTTGCAACAAGATCGTCCGGATGATTTTGTGATCGGTACGGGCGAGCTGCATACCTTGCGTGATCTGTGTGAGACGGCGTACCGTTGTGTGGGGAAAGATTGGCAGGAAAGTGTGGTGAGTGATGCTGCATTGGTGCGTCCGCTGGAGTCCGGGCAGACGCTGGCCAATCCAGCAAAAGCGCGCAAACAATTAGGTTGGGAGCCGACGGTCAGTTTTGACGAGATGGTGAAGAAGATGGTTGCGGCACAGGTGTTACGCCTGAAGAATGTGGCAGGTAGCTCGAGTCAAATTTAATTTTGTTTTTTAGCAAGGGGTAATGATGAAAAAAGCGTTAATCACAGGAGTAACGGGGCAAGATGGAGCCTATTTGGCTGAACTGCTGCTAAGCAAGGGATATGAGGTCCACGGTATCAAACGCCGTTCTTCGTTGTTCAACACTGACCGCATTGATCATCTCTACCAAGATCCTCATATCGATAATGCTAAATTTAAGTTGCATTATGGTGATTTGACGGATTCCACCAATCTGATTCGTATCATCCAGCAAGTGCAGCCGGACGAGATTTACAATCTTGCCGCGATGAGTCATGTGGCAGTCTCTTTTGAAACGCCTGAATATACCGCTAATGCGGATGGTATCGGTACGTTGCGAATTTTAGAGGCGATTCGTATCTTGGGGTTGGAAAAGAAGACCCGCTTCTATCAGGCTTCCACTTCTGAGCTTTATGGCCTAGTGCAGGAGATTCCACAAAAAGAAACCACACCGTTTTACCCTCGTAGCCCGTATGCCGTCGCCAAGATGTATGCCTATTGGATTACGGTCAACTACCGCGAGGCTTATGGTATTTACGCGTGCAACGGCATTTTGTTTAACCATGAAAGTCCGATTCGTGGCGAGACTTTTGTGACGCGCAAGATTACCCGCGCGCTGGCGCGTATCAAGCTCAATTTGCAAGACTGTTTATACCTCGGCAACATGGATTCTTTGCGTGATTGGGGGCATGCTAAAGATTACGTTGAGATGCAATGGCTGATGCTGCAGCAGGATCAGCCGGAGGATTTCGTCATTGCTACCGGGGTGCAATACAGTGTGCGTGATTTTGTAAATATAGCAGCCAAAGAGCTGGGTATCGAGATGCGCTGGGAAGGAGTTGGCGTGGATGAGAAGGGTTACAACAACGCTACCGGCAAGTGCATCGTTCAGGTCGATCCGCGGTACTTCCGTCCTACCGAAGTGGAGACACTACTGGGCGATCCAACCAAGGCCAAACAGAAATTAGGTTGGACACCTAGAACTACATTTCAGGAGCTGGTTGCCGAGATGGTGCTTGAGGATCTTAAGGCGGCAGAACGGGACGAATTGGTCAAAAAGCACGGTTTTGCAGCGTATGATTATCACGAGTAAATAGATGGACAAAGCCTCCAAAATTTTCATTGCGGGTCATCGTGGCATGGTTGGCTCGGCCATAGTCCGTCGCCTGACTGCTGCGGGTTATAGTAATTTGCTGATGCGTACCCATGCGCAGGTTGATTTGACTAATCAAGCTGCAGTCACGCAGTTTCTTGCACAAGAAAAACCGGATTATATTTTTTTGGCGGCGGCTAAGGTCGGTGGAATTCATGCTAATAACACCTATCGCGCGGAGTTCATCTATCAAAATCTGATGATTGAATCGAATGTGGTGCATGCAGCATGGCTTGCCGGGGTGCAGCGTCTGCTGTTTCTGGGTTCTAGTTGTATTTATCCGCGGGATTGTCCCCAGCCGATCAAAGAAGAATATCTGCTGACCGGTCCGCTGGAGCAAACGAACCAGCCTTATGCCATCGCTAAAATTGCCGGTATTAAACTATGCGAGAACTACAATCGTCAGTACGGTACGCAGTATGCTTCGGTCATGCCGACCAATTTGTATGGCCCAAATGACAATTACGATTTGAACAATAGCCATGTGTTGCCGGCGCTTATCCGCAAAGCGCATGAAGCCAAACTGCGCGGTGACGACAAATTGGTCGTATGGGGGTCCGGCAATCCGATGCGAGAGTTCTTGTATGTTGACGATATGGCGGATGCTTGTGTGTTTTTGATGGAGCGGGGCATCACCGAAGGGATATTTAACGTCGGCACGGGTGAGGATGTTACGATACGCGAGTTGGCCGAGACGGTGATGAGCGTAGTTGGTTTCAGGGGAAAGATAGTATTTGATGCCAGTAAGCCAGATGGCACCCCGCGTAAATTATTGAATGTTGATCGACTAAAGGATTTGGGCTGGCAAGCGCGAACCTCCTTGCGCGATGGCGTGACCAAGTCTTACGCGGACTTTCTTTCGAAAGTGATCGCATAGATATGCAGGATCCCTTGGTGACGATCGCCGTCCCGTCCTTTAATCAAGGACGGTTCCTGGATGATGCACTGGCCTCTATTTTTGAGCAGGAACTGCCGGTCGAGGTGTTCGTACTTGATGGGGGATCATCGGACAATTCTGTGGATGTTATTCGCAGATGGGAGCATCGTTTAGCAGGATGGCGTAGTCGCGCGGACGAGGGGCAGGCGGCCGCCATCAATGAGGGGATCGCGCAAGGAAAAGCTCCATATGTGTGTTGGTTGAATAGTGATGATTGGTTTTTACCTGGGGGATTGGCCACGTTGATGGCCGAGTTGCAGGAGCGCAAAGATGTTCCTGTCGTTTACGGGCGGGTGTGGAATGTTGAGCAAGGAACCGGCATACGTAAGCCGATATGGGTAGAGCCGTTCAATGAGCGTCGTTTGGCATTACGCTGTATTATCTCTCAGCCAGCAACACTGATTCGTCGTTCGACATGGGAAGCGGTCGGTGGCGTTGATGCTTCCTTGCATATGGCCATGGATTATGATTTGTGGTGGCGAATCTTGAAGCAGGAGGGAAGTCCGTACTTTGTGGATAAGTTTGTGGCAGTGAATCGGGAGCACGAAGGCACCAAGACAAAGACCCAGCGCCGTTTACATTATAGAGAGGCGATACAGGTGGTGCGCAAATATTACGGGCGAGTGCCGCTGAAATGGTGGCTGGCTCAACCTTACGCAGTGTGGTTCAAGTCATTAGACGTTTAATCAGAATGGAAACCCATGCGAGTTTTGCATTTTTTCAAGACCTACTATCCAGATTCTCTAGGGGGTACGGAACAGGTAATATATCAGTTGTGCCGGGGAGGGGTACTTGAGGGGGTTGAGAGTACCGTTCTGTCGCTAACTCGGGAAAAGGTAGACCGCGTCATTCAACTGGATGGACATCAGGCACATAGGGCGAGGATGGATTTTGAGGTGGCATCGAACGCGTTCTCGATTTCTTCGTTCTGGCGCTTTGCGCAATTGGCAAAACAAGCGGATATTGTCCATTACCACTATCCATGGCCGTTCATGGATGTGGTGCATTTCGCGACTCGTGTTAATAAGCCGACGGTGGTGACATACCACTCCGATATCATTCGGCAAAAGACCCTTCTTAAACTCTATCGCCCGCTAAAGCGACTTTTCTTGAATAGCGTCGACCGCATCGTGGCGACGTCGCCTAACTATTTGGATACCAGTGAGGTCTTGAAGCGTTATCGAGATAAGACCGTGGTTATCCCTATTGGTTTGGATAAGGGATCTTATCCTGAGCCGTCTGAGGCTTTAATAGATCAGTGGCGCGCGAGAGTGGGGCAGCGCTTCTTTCTTTTTGTTGGCATGATCCGCTACTACAAGGGGTTGCATATATTGCTCGATGCAATGGTGGGTACAGACTATCCCGTGGTAATTGTGGGTTCCGGCCCCGTAGAGTCGGAACTTAAAGAACATGCTGAGCGACTGAACCTGAAGAATATTCATTTTCTCGGAGCTTTGCCCGATGAGGACAAGGTTGCTTTGTTGAAGCTATGTTATGCGGTGGCATTCCCCTCGCACCTGCGTTCCGAAGCGTTCGGAATCTCTCTGCTGGAAGGAGCCATGTTCGGCAAGCCGATGATTTCCAGCGAGATTGGGACTGGTACCAGCTATATCAATGTGAACGGCGAGACGGGTGTTGTTGTTCCGCCTGGAGATCCGAATGCCTTTCGCGATGCGATGCATTATCTTTGGGACAATCCAGATATTGCTGCGGAGATGGGATGTAAGGCAGAACAGCGCTACTGGGAGCTGTTCACGGCAAAACAGATGGCGGCGAGTTATGCGGCTTTATATCGGGAGTTGTTGGCCTGATTTTCACTCTTTTTGAGTGAATTGAGGCATGTTCAGTGACAGCCGGTCCTTTAGTTCATAGAAGGTTGCGCCATTTACCTGAAATACGGCGTGGAACTTCTCTGGCTGTCCGCCGAAATAGGCCAACACCCTTGAGTCGCAGCGGGGGAACAGCAATACGTGACGGATATCCAGCTCGCTAATCTCGGTCAAGATACGCTCCATCGACATTGTCTGTCTGCCATAATCGAAACCACACGAAAACGGTGCATAGCGTTCGGCGAGATCAGGTATCTTGCTGATCTCTTGATACGGTGTCGCAATACGCGCCTTTGCGGGATGGAACTCAAAATACGCCAACAGGCGGCTGTTGATTTCGGGGTCGCCGATCTGGTTTTTGGCGATGTTTGAGAGTCGCAGCAATTCGTCGTTATATTTCGAATCTGACAACATGAAAGCGAATGCCGTGATGGTCAGCAAGACCAATATTCGTCTAACCGGCAGTACCTTAAATATACGAATGGAGAATATTTTTTTGCTGAGGCGGGCCAATTCGGCCCAGCCATAGGCCAGAGTCATTGCAAGAAGAGGGAAGACCACTGCGAGGTTTCGATAATCGTAAGGCACGAATGCTGCCCACAACAGAAAGAACGGTAAAACCACCCCTAATGCCATATAACGTATTTCGCGGCGAAGCAATGACGCTGCACACAAGATCACCCAGAACCAACTCAATTTGTAAGTGATTCCTTTGAAGCCGAATACGATGCTTTCGTACCAAGGCAAAGGCACTATATTGGAAAGCACGCCTAGATTAGATACATCTATCCCTGATTGGATGCGCCAATATTGGTACAAATACCATGGTGCATAGCCGAGCGCGATGGCGACTCCAATTAGTAGCGATTGTTGGATATGTTCTCGCCACTCGCGCCCGTTACGGAAATAGATTAGCCAGAACAGAGGAACTAACATGCCGAGAAACACTCCGGAATGTTTCATTAATCCGGTGCCGATAGTGATGCCAATTAGAACAAGAGCAAGGGTATGAAGATCTTTGCTGACCCGCGTGCTCGCGCCCAGTGCAAATATATATACGATGGAAAGGCTGAAGAATGCCAGTGGCAGCTCGGCGTAGCCGTTGACGGTACTTTCTGTCCCCCACAATCTGCGGATGAGCAGGAAGAAGATGATTGCAGACCAGAGTATTTTTTTTCGTTCGGTTGGCAATAGCCAGGCCATACGTGCGAAGATCGCCAGCGTGAACAGCGGGTAGAAACTGATGGCAATTTTGGCGAATAATTCGATACGACTATCTGCAATGAACTGATAGGTGAGTGAATATAGAGTGGGTAATAATTGTGGATACCAAGAAATATTTATGGGGATAATGTTGTTATACCAAGCAATCGCTAGCGTATTCCAGCCGATGACGGCATCTCCTTGCGTGAAAACGGTGCCGAACTGATTCAATACCTGTCCTGTACAGATCAACACCAACAGGGCGAAGGCCACATTTGTAAGATCAAGATCGAAACCGATACGGATGGTAGGGCCGGTTTGCAATTGATTGGATTCGGTTGGCTTGCGCCAACGCAAGGAAAGGAGGGCAATCATTTCGGCGGCAAAAATGAAAATCACTGCCTGCTGTGTGTATAACTCTGCCAGTACCAGCGCATAGACCAGAAAAAAATTAATCGTCGCACTCAGCGGAACCGCCAATAATGCCTTGTCAATCGGCGTGAGCGTGGTGGTGCGGTAGAGCAGCAAATAGCCGGGGATAAACCAGATCTGGGCCAGTGAGACCAAGCCAAGGAGCGCCATGATAGTCCTTAATTAAGTGCTTCGAGCGTTAAATAGAAGGAAACTTGAAGGCCGACAGCTTAGCAACCATCTGCTCCCAAGTGAAGAATCTCCTAGCTTCGTAATAGAGTACACCTGCGTGTGGACGCTGGTGGATGCGCTCAAGAGAAACGGGCTGTAATACCTGTTCCCCTCGTGCCAGATAATGCAACAGTACGAACGGAAACAGGCCCAGCCAGGCTTTTGCCTGGGATGGATAGCTCAGACAATAGCCCAAGAAGCGCAGGCGATCTCGCCAGGCGATGGATGTCCTTTCCGGTTTGCCATTCGACGATAGCGGATTGAGCACTTTAAAAAACTGTCCGATGCATTTGTGACCGTTATACAGCGAGAACTGACGTACCTGCCCCAGTAGGCCGCGTTCTTGTACGACAAGCACCACGATGGCATGAAGCGCATCATGGTCGTGATGTCCGCCCTCCCAAGCCGGGACGGATATCGTGGTTACATTTGGAAAACTATCCAGCCAAGTATCGATCCAGCTTGCAGCCGCATCCAGCTGCTCATGCAGGTGTCCATCCGCGATAGACAGAGCCTGTCCTGCAAATGACACGTCTAGCTCCCTGACATCGAGTTTTTGCAACACGGCTAAAGATTCCTGGTTGCGACGTACAGGTGAGACGCCACCGAAGCCGCCATCAGTTAGATAAGCGCAGCAAACGCGATGTCCCTGCTGCCGTTCATCTATGATCTTTTGAAACACGCCGAATTCGTCGTCCTGATGCGCGAAAAAAAACAGGGCTGTCGGAAGATGAGCAGAGGTGGTCGGCATACTTGGTCAGAAGTAATCGAGATCGGCGAGTGTGAGATGGAAAGAGCCATCCGTCTCCAGTGTTTTGCCCTCGGTACCGCACACCCGAATGAAGATCGGTGTGGTATGTGGCAGCAAACGTTCTGGAATGGGGATGAGCGGAAATCCAACAGCAGTCCGCGCTACCTCGCTGCCGGGATTGATCATCGTAAACAAGGCGTCAGCACCCATCGCTGCAGCTTGGCGAATGAGCCACAGCCGCAGGGCGATGCGAGCAAGGAGCGGTATGTCGACATCAAGCAAAACGTCCATTAGAACCGAATGCACCATGCCGTCCAGCTCGACTTTGCGGGTGACGACGTAACCCATGAACTTTCCTTTGTGCGTCACTCGATATACGGTGGCAGGCCATTGTGGCGCATCGGTAAAGCGCCACTTCAGGAATGTGCTGGTGCGGGCCAGATGTGGCCCCCCCCGGTGCAGACATTTCGCGCTTAGTGTCGAGAGCTCGTCCTCGCCGATAGGAGCGTGCGCAACATCAAGGCGGACAAGCGTGCTGGCGATGAGGGACAACAGCGTCAAAAGTCCGCGCCAAGGAGCCGTCAATGTATCGAGCAATCCTATTCTGCGCCCGATGCGTGAGGCGAGTGGTCCGGCGAGGCGCAACGGAAATCCATATGCGCTCAGCGAGAATGGACGCGGGAAGCGGAGCAGTTTGCTGTATAGCGGAAAGGTCTTTTCATTGGAAGTGTGATAGATCAGGTCGAAGCCCGTGGCATCACCAGTTGCTTTGGTGATCTGGATGAAATTACCCGGGGTCGTGCGATGTTCGCGATCAATCAGCAGATCCATGACCGAAGCTGTGGCGAGCATTCTGGTCGCAGTGCACAACGGGCGTGGCTGTACCAGTGCCCGACCGACCACCTTGCCTGCCACATCCAGACAGATATAAGTGGATGCACCGAAAGGGGAGGTGAGATGTTTCCATCGGATATGGGCGGCATCGGTGGTGGATGCCGATGTGCCGTATTCCGATTGCGACAGTGTCAAAAAACCGGGCAGATCCTTTTCCGAAAATGTTCTGACGGATAGCTGGGCCATCGTTCAATGCCTGTCGGGGAAAAGACGGCGGCATAATGCCGCACGAAGTTCGGTGCTCAAACCAAGCCGTGCTGTTTCAGCGTAGCTAGAATCTTTGGAATAGAGTCAGCTTCCGCCATTTCGGTGATATTCGCGATCTTGCCGCTGAAGCATTTGTCCAGTGCGACCAGGATGCTGAGTTGGCCGAGCGAGTCCCAAGTCGCCACATCTTCGGCGCGCGTGTTTTCACTCAGTGAGCCCGGCTTCATTTCGAGAGCTTTTTCGATGACGGAGATGACTTCAGACTTTGATACGGTGGACATGAGATTAACCTCTTTCTGGGATAAGGGGATTCGTGGCGCGATAAACTTCGGTGTAACACAGAACCATGCCGAATTTCTCCTCGAGTTTTATCGAGCCAACGGCGGCGAGTCTGCGCAGTAGCGGAAGATGTGCTTTGAGATCGGCGGGCAGAGGCCAGTCCTGTCGACCGACCCGCTGCACTGTTGCGAAATTTGCTCTGGCAGTTTGCAATAGTTTGTCCACGTTCGACAGGGACAACAGCGGAAAGAACAGGCTGCCACCGGGATTGAGATGGGCAGGGGCGTTGCACAGGATGTCGGCGATCAGATCGATGCCATCCTCTCCCGTGTTACAGGGTACCCCCTGAAACCAGGGCGAGACTACGGCGACGTCCTGTGCAATGCCGGAGATATCATCCACGACCACATCGAACCGCTCGTTTGCCCAGGGCTCGAACAGCGAGCCGCCACGCACCTCAGCAGCACAACCATGGCGCGCAAAGTTCTCTCGGCTGCACAATACTGCGGGCTCGCTCAGATCGGATGCATACACCGGCGTTTTGATGAGGCCGCTACGATGAAGTGCAAGACCCACCACCCCGGTTCCGCAGCCCAGCTCAAGCAGAGTGACCGGTGTCGAAACAGCGTCTCTGACAGCCTGAATCAACAGCGTCGTGGTTGCATTTGGCGTAAAAACACCGGGAGCTGTGACTAGCGAGAGTGGTTGCTCGGGCCCGATAGAAAAGCTGATCTCTGTACGTTGTGTGCTGGTCATGGCTCTGTCGTGTTCTGGATGGCGTGGATTTTAATTCAGATGCCGCCGTCGATGTTAATCGCACTGCCGTTAACGTATTCCGATTTCATCAGGAACTCGATGGCATTCACGATATTGGAAGGCTCGCCGAGCCGTCTGGATGGGATGGATTCGGTAATGTCCTGGCGCATCTTCTCGCTCAGTGTTTCAATCAGCCCTGTGTTGAAGTAACCAGCCACCAGCACGTTCGAGGTGATGCCGAAACGCGCATACTCGTTTGCCAATACGCGCGACATCCCCAACAGACCGGTCTTTGCGGTCGAATAGGCCAGCGTTCCCGGCACACCGCGCATTCCGGCAACCGATGAAATATGAATTATGCGTCCCCATTTTTCCGCAATCATTGGCATCAGCATGGCGCGGGTCAGCAGGAAATTCCCGCGCAGATTCACGTTGATCGCCTGGTCCCAATCGCTGATGTCGAGTTTGGCGGCGAGACTGTCGCGGCTGAGCGCTGCGGCATGTACGAGGGTAATCCGTGATAACTTATCGTTCATCTTGGCCGCAAAGTCGTTTACTTCGCGCTCCGAAGTCAGATCGAGCTGCTGTAGCGTGACCCTCTCCAGGCCGGTAATGTCGGGCTGTTTCGAATGATAGACAGCTGTCACATGATCCAGCTTGCTCAATGCAGGCAGGATGGCGCGGCCAATGCCACCAGAGGCTCCTGTCAGGATGATCATATCGCCGACCAGCGCATCAATGTCGCGCCCCATGAGAGTCCCACGCCAAATCCGACAAGCATGACTCTATCTCCGTCTTTCAGGCGACCTTGTGTCGCCGCATCCTTGAGTGCAATGGGGATGGAGGCCGAGACGGTGTTGCCGATGCTCTCAAAATTGGTATAGACCTTATCCTTGTCTAATGCCATCGTACGAATCAGATTCTCGATCACCAGTTTGCTGGCTTGATGGAATACGAACAGATCGATGTCTGCGAGCGTCAATCTGGCGCGTTCGAGCAATGCGTCGATACTTGATGGCACTACGCGCATGGTGAACAGGAACACGTCACTGCCCTGCATCTCCAATGTGCCGCAACCAACTGAGGCAGCCTCTCCGCGTGCCCCGCTGTTTCTGACGATGAGTCGGTCGTAACCTGCGCCGTCGGTACCGAATTCGAACGGTCCGAGCTGGTCGGCATCGCAACCTTCCAGCAGGGCAGCCGCAGCGCCATCGCTGAACAGCGGGCGACAGGTGCGATCGTTCTTGCCGATGTATTTGGTATAGGTGTCCGCACATAGTACCAAGCCACGATGAGCCGCGCCTGATTCGATCAGGCTGCCCGCGATCGCCAGTGCATTCACGAAACCGGAGCAGCCCAGATTGACATCAAAAGCCATACAGTTCTTTGTCAAACCAAGTCGTTCCTGCAGGATACAGGCACTGGTCGGCAGCACATAATCCGGCGATTGTGTGACCAGAATCAGCAGATCGATCTCTGCACAGCGCGAATCTCGCTCCAGCAACTTTTTACCTGCGGCACAAGCCAGATCGACCGCAGTCTCTCCCGGTGCGGAGACATGGCGGCTGAAGATGCCGGTCTTGTCGAGGATCTTCGGCATGTCCCAATCGGGATTATCGTGCTGTAACACATCTACGCCTTCAATCGTCTCGGGCAGATGGTATTCGATGGCGCTGATCTTAACTTTCATTTATCACTTATTCAGAATGGCCATGTCCGTATGGTCAGTTCAGTTACTTTTGTTCAGGGATAATATCGCCAGCCCCGCGATGACGAGCATCAATCCGACCCAGTAGCTGGTGCTGGGAAAAGACTTTTCGATCACCGACTGGAAGATAGCGGCAAAGAAGATGGCCGTGGCTGAAATCGGATAGGCGTATCTTATATCAAACCTAGACAGGATATAGATCCACAGAATCATCGCGAAGGCATAGATGAATATGCCCAGCCACAGCCAGTAGCTGTGCAGCGCTGCGCGGAGGGAAAAACCTTGAGCGGGAAAAAGGTCTTTCGAGGCCAGCGCTAGGACGATCTGCCCCACTGCCATAATGACAGCGAATAGCAGTGTGATGGCTACATTTGTCATGTCGCGCTCCGCAACGGGAAAGTTGAATGTCCCTGCAATCTGCGGTGCAGGGGCTGGACAGGGATGGATGCGATGTCATAGGCGAGAAAGGCGAGTACCAGTTGCATGCCCATCAGTGTGGGCAGGGCGGATAACATGACCGTGCCGGTGGGGGTGGAGATGCCTTCGCGTACCGCTAAGAACCAATGCCATCCGCCGAAACCCATGCCAAAAAGCAGTAACGCCAATCCCAGAGGCAGCTCGATCGAGGCTAATGAAAGATCTCGCAGATAATAGTTGTAGAAGATGCGTTTGGACAAATTGCGCAAATGTTTGACCAGGAACTCGCCGAGTATTCTGGATATCTTCAGATTGCTCACCTCATCGCAATATCTGGCATCCATCGGAATATCCACCACCACTGCGCGCAGCGTATTAAGTCTAAACAGCATGTCAGTTTCGAAGAAGTAGCGGTTGCTGATCTTGGCAAACGGCAGGTGCGACGCTACGCGGGCATGGATGGCCGTATAACCGTTGGTTGGATCGAACAGGTTCCAGTACCCAGACGAGAGTTTCGTCATGAACGACAACACCGCGTTGCCGAATAGTCGAATGCCGGGCATGGCACTGATCTTTTCGAGATCGAAGAATCGGTTGCCCTTTGTATAATCGGCTTCCCCTGACAGAATGGGTTGGACGAAGTCGGATATCAGTGCGGGATCCATCTGCCCGTCACCGTCTACCTTAACGATCACTTCCATACCGTCGGCGATGGCAGCACGGTATCCGGCCATTACCGCACCACCAACACCGAGATTGGCTTCATTACAGATTACAACGACTCGTTCGTCCGTGCAGTTCTCGCGCACAAACTTGCCGCTGCCATCGGGGCAACAATCATCAACCACATATATTCTGGAAACTTCGTCGCCGATGCCGCCAACGACTTGAAGAATGTGACTCTTTACTTTATAAGCGGGTATGACCACGCAGATTTTTGCGATTGGAGCACTGGACATGTATTTTCCTTGGCCCCCCGGCTGTCTTAGCAGTGAGGCAGACTACTGACACTTGACTGAAATGTAACATGTGATGGCCATTTACGCGATAGGTGACATACAAGGCTGTTATGCCGAGCTCCAGCAGTTGCTGGAAAAGATCCGCTTCGATCCGACCCAGGATCACATCTGGCTGGTGGGTGATCTGGTCAACCGTGGTCCGGGATCATTGGAGGTGCTGCGGCTGGTGAAATCATTTGGCGACCGTGCCATCACCGTGCTCGGCAATCACGATCTGCATCTGCTTGCGGTCGCTGCAGGTGAGGCTGCATTGCATCGCAGCGATACACTGGATGAGATATTGAACGCGCCTGATCGGGACGAGTTGCTTGCCTGGTTACGGCATCAGCGCTTGTTGTATGCCGAAGGGGATTACGTCTTAGTGCATGCCGGATTGTTGCCGCAATGGAGTGTGAGGCAAGCGGCCGGTCTTGCACGCGAGGTGGAAAAGGCTTTGCGCGGCGACGACTACGCCACATTCTTCGAGCACATGTATGGCAATTCACCGCATGGATGGAGCGATGATTACAGCGGTTACAAACGACTTCGCGTCATCACCAATGCGCTCACGCGCATGCGCATCTGCACCCCGCAGGGTGAGATGGAATTCAAATTCAAAGGGGAAGTGGAAAAGATTCCGCACGGCTACGTGCCGTGGTTCGATTTGCCCAAGCGCAAGAGCCGTGATGCGACCGTTATCTTCGGTCACTGGTCCGCATTGGGACTGAAGGTCATGCCGAATATCATCGCTTTGGATACCGGATGCCTATGGGGCGGGACGTTGACGGCCATTCGTCTCGAAGACCGCCAACTGTTCCAAGTGGCATGTACCAATCCGGTGGCACAGGATTGGTAACGGGCTTTCTTAATACCTGCGCGCTTGCGGGGTGTAGGCACTGCTCCGCACATCGAGATGGCGGAAAGTGATGCGTCCCTTGCTCAGGTCGTAAGGAGAAAGCTCAAGCGACACCTTGTCGCCGGCGATGATACGGATATGGTTCTTCTTCATCTTGCCGGCGCTGTAGGCGATGAGCTTGTGGCCGTTCTCCAGCGTCACGCGAAAGCGCGAATCCGGCAGCACTTCATCCACCATGCCGCTCATTTCGAGCAGCGCTTCCTTCGCCATTATTCCGCGCCGCGGATGTTCGACGCCTGCTGACCTTTGGGGCCGGCTGTGATGTCGAAATTCACACGCTGACCTTCGGTCAATGTCTTGAAACCTGCGCTCTGGATTGCGGAGAAATGCGCGAACAGATCATCGCCGCCATTCTCCGGAGTGATGAAGCCAAAACCTTTTGCATCGTTGAACCACTTAACTGTACCTGCTGCCATGATGAATCTCCTGAAAAAATATAAAGGGACTAGCCCCGAGTAGGGCGAAGATCAAGACGGCAAGAAGATGAAGGAAGGAATTACCGCAGAACGGAGACTAACCAGACAACAACGACAGACTTGAGAATCGCGGCGCGCACTGTGCGCTTAATCGCGGGGAATAGCAAACGAATTCTGATGTTTCTGAAACGCCTAGCTGGCTAGGTGCGTTGCAACAGCTTCCGCATCATCTGTGCTGCCTGTCTCACATATCCTCCGCCGAACAGGTTCGCATGATTGAGGATGTGGTAGAGATTGTACAGGTCGCGGCGATTTTCATAACCGTCATCGAGCGGCCACGTCGCGCGGTACGCGGCATAAAAATCGGCGGGGTAGCCCCCGAACAGTTCCGTCATGGCGATATCGCATTCGCGATCACCGTAATAGACAGCCGGGTCGAAGAGTATGGGAGTGCCATCGGCCAGAAAGGCATGGTTGCCACTCCACAGGTCTCCATGCAACAGTGAAGGCTGCGGGATATGTCCCGCAAAAAGAGCGGGCAGGGAATCGAGCAGGCATTTCCCCAAGTGCTGCAATTCATCAGCGTGACCGTTCTTTGTCGCGAGTTTCAATTGAAAGCCCAGACGCTGTTCGCGCCAGAAAGAGAGCCAGTCATCTTTCCAGTCGTTTGGCTGCGGCGAGGTGCCGATGAAATTATCGTACGCAAAACCGAATCGAGATGCCGAGCAGCGATGCAGTGCGGCCAGTTGTTTACCCAGTAACATCGCATCACCGCGAGATTGCAGTTCCAGATGTTCAAGCACCAGATAACTCTGCTGCATTGTTGTGCCATGCACCACAGGGCATGGCACACGCAGGGTGCCGGTTGCGGCGATGGTTTCGAGTCCATGTGTTTCGGCAGCGAAGATATCGATATGGCGCGCGGCATTCAATTTGAGGAAGTATCGTGAGCCGTCCGTACCGTCGAGGTGGAACGCCTCATTGATGCTGCCACCCGCGACGGGTGTCACTCGATGCAATGCGAATGGATGCCCGGTCGCGGAGTGGATCGCTGCGGTAACGGTATGCCAGATCGCCTTGTCAGGGGAATCGTGCGGCATATATTGCGAATGCAAATGTTCTCATCAATTATCCAGTGTTCCCATTTTTCGTTCTGGCATCATCTGTCCCAAGTGTTGACCGTGTGGCAGCCACTGTTGTCGCAGTTGTAATATGTTGAGCCGACGGCCGGTGTCCCGTGTTCTTCTGCGGCCTTGGCCAGATGGCAGGAAGCACAGGTGTGTTTACCCTGTTGTGCGGCATGATTGAATGTCCAGGATGTCGTCGTGTGGCAGGCATCGCAGGAGGCCAGATAGGCTGTCGCAGTGTGGTTGCTTGGCCGTTTGGCAAGATGGCACTCTAGGCACCGGTTCGCCTCGTTACCCGTATGTCCGGAGGCTCCCAGCCATGTGGTATAGGATCGGTGGCAGACCTCACATCCCGATGTCGTTGAGATATGGTTGGTCTTCACGGGGGTGAAATTTGTGCCGGTGACATAGCTGTGGCAAGTGGCACAGCTGGCAGCGCCGGAGTGATTGTATGCAGCAGATGACCACCTAGTCGTGCTGTGGCAACTGTCGCATGCATAGACAGCTCTGCCGCCTGATGAGTGGTTCGCAGGTTTTCCGGTGGGGTAAGCCGCGCTATTGTGGCAATTGGAGCAAGAACCCGTGACGACAGCGACATGATTGAACGTGGTCGGGATCCAGGCCACACTACGGTGGCACCGGTCGCAACTTTCCGTCGCTCTCAACCCGCTGCTGTGGCTAGCGGTCTTCCCTGTCGCGATCCTGTCGTTATGGCAGGTGGAACAGGAGCCTGGTTTGGCCATGCCGTGGTTGTATTTTGCCCCCAAGAAAGTGACGTTGTTGGTATGGCAGACCTCGCAAGACTCGGTCGTGGCGATGTGATTGAGCGACATTGCCGTTGCGATGATCCTCCGTCCCTTGGTGTGGCAGCCCGCACAGTTCCGGGGAGCACCTTTGAATATCCCGCCGGGGTGGCATGCAGCGCATTCAACGATGACATGTGCGCCGGTCAGAGGGAATCCTGTCACGGTGTGGTCGAATTTGCGCCGGGTGCGTTCGACGTATATTTGAGCATCCGCTTGAGATACGCCGCGTGTCAGACGTTCGAGTAGTTGGTCGAAATCTGGAGCGGGCTGACTTGGTTGCGGTTTCCCGGAGGTCATCGAGCCTTCAGAATGAGCCGCTGTCGCTGAAATGAGAAGCATTGCTGCCAGTGTCGCCGACAGCAATAGTCTGAAAAATGATTCGATTCTTTCAGAGGCAGCCCGTTTCATGTCCATCTTCACCTGACATCGCGGTGGCCTCTATTCTGCCACAAATCAATGAGGACTCAGCACGCGCCGGGGAAAGGCTCGGCGCGCGCTTCGGTGGGGGCTACAGGGTGACGGCGAAGCCGAAATGTTTCTTAAACAGATCGGCGATCTCGGCATGGGAGTGGCGGTGGTTCTGACCGCCACGGCTGGCGATCTTGAGCGAACCCATCAGTGAGGCCAGGCGACCGGTCGTTTCCCAATCCCAGCCACGCTGGATGCCATACAGCAGACCTGCGCGATAGGCGTCGCCGCAACCGGTCGGATCGACCACGGCAACAGGCTTTGGGGTGGGGATGGCGATCTGTTTGCCGTCCGCATAGATGAGTGAACCGTCCGCACCCAGCGTGACGATCAGTGCGGTGACGCGCTGTGCGATGTCGGCCAGTGTCTTGCCAGTCTTGTCTTGCAGCATCTTCGCTTCGTAATCGTTCACGGTGATGTAGTTCGCTTGCTCGATGAAATCGAGCAACTCGTTGCCGGAAAACATCGGCATTCCCTGTCCGGGATCGAATACGAAGGGGATATTGGCATCGGCGAACTCCTGCGCGTGTTTCAGCATGCCATCACGCCCATCCGGCGATACGATGCCGAGCGATACTTCTTTGGCGGCGTTCACATGGTTGAGGTGTGACATCGACATCGCTCCGGGGTGGAATGCGGTGATCTGGTTGTCGTCGAGATCGGTGGTGATAAACGCCTGTCCGGTGAAGTTGCCGGGTACGGTACGGATATGGGTCTGCGGCAAGCCAAGCTTCTCCAGACGTGTGGCGTAAGGACCGAAATCATCCCCTACTGTTGCCATGATCAACGGACGTCCGCCCAGCAATTGCAGGTTATAAGCGATGTTTCCTGCGCAGCCGCCGTATTCGCGGCGCATCTCCGGGACTAGGAAAGAAACATTGAGCACATGGATCTGTTCGGGGAGGATGTGCTTTTTGAAATGGTCCTTGAACACCATGATGGTGTCATATGCCATAGAACCGCAGATCAGTGTATTCATAAAATCGTTCCAGTTGGTTTGATTGGGTGTTACGGGAGAATTATATCAGCAGAGTCTAAGCGGATAACACCAAGGCCCACACGATGGCGGCGTTGATCAGACTCACCAACACTGCGGCACTGCCGATATCTTTTGCCCGTTTCGCCAGATCATGGTCTTCCAGCGAGATCCGGTCCACCGTCGCTTCGATGGCTGAATTGACCAGTTCGACGATCAGCACCAGTAGTATGCTGCCTACCATCATGGCCTTGCCGAGATTGCCGACAGGCAACCAGAGTGCCAGCGGGATGGCGACTGCGGCGGCCAGCAGCTCCATGCGGAATGCATCCTCATGCTGGTATGCGGAACGGAAGCCGTGCATCGAATAACCCAGCGCGTTCCACAAACGTCGTAATCCGGTCTTGCCTTTGTAGGGGCTGTGCATGAACAACCTCGAAGCAGTTCGTTTATTTCAATGCGGCTAATGCCGCATCGTAGTTGGGTTCATGGGTGATGTCGTCCACCAGCTCGGCATGCAGGATGCGGTCCTTCTCATCCAGCACCAGCACCGCGCGGGCGGTCACTCCGGCCAGTGCGGTGTCGGCGATCTTCACGCCGTAGTTGCGCATGAAGTCGCGACCACGCATGAGCGACAGCGTGACGACATTATCCAATCCTTCTGTTACACAAAAACGACTCATGGCGAAAGGCAGGTCGGCGGAGATCACCAGTACCACGGTATTGTCCAACTTGCTTGCGGCCTCATTGAATTTGCGCGTGGACGTGGCACACACGGCGGTGTCCAAGCTCGGCACGATGTTGAGTACCTTGCGCTTGCCCGCGAAGCTTTGCAGAGACACGTCCTTCAGGTCTTTATCCACCAGCGTGAAAGCAGGTGCGGTCTGCCCGACGGCAGGGAAGGCTCCGAACAGGGTGACAGGTGCACCGGCGAGTGTGACTGCTGTTTTGTTGCTGATGTCCTTAGCCATGTTCGTTTCTCCTTAGTTGTATGACGAGACCGGCGGGCAACTGCACACCAGATTCTTATCGCCGTACACATTATCCACTCTTGCTACGGCCGGCCAGAACTTATTCTCGCGTACATAAGGCAGCGGGTAGGCGGCTTGTTCGCGCGAGTAGGGTTTCTTCCACTCGTTGGCACAGACCGATTTCGCGGTATGCGGCGCATGTTTGAGGATGTTGTCCTTCTTGTCCACCTTGCCGCTGATGACTTCCTCGATCTCCTTGCGGATGGCGATCATCGCGTCGCAGAAACGATCCAGCTCGGCTTTCGATTCGCTCTCGGTCGGCTCCACCATCAGCGTATCCACCACCGGGAAGGAAGTGGTCGGTGCATGGAAACCGAAGTCCATCAGGCGCTTGGCGATATCGGCCACTTCCACGCCGTCTTTCTTCCACTCGCGGCAGTCGAGGATCATCTCGTGCGCGCAGCGGCCGTTGCTGCCGCTGTACAGCGTGGCATAGCTGTCCTTCAGCGACTCCTTGATGTAGTTCGCATTCAGGATCGCCATCTTGGTCGCTTCGGTGAGTCCCTTGCCACCCATCATCTTGATGTAGCCGTATGAGATCAGCAGGATGAGTGCGCTGCCGTAAGGTGCAGCGGATACGGCATGGATGCCTTGAGCGCCGCCGACCTTCATCACCGGATGCGAAGGCAGGAACGGCGTTAGGTGTTCCGCCACGCCGATGGGGCCTGCGCCCGGTCCGCCGCCGCCGTGCGGGATGGCAAAGGTCTTGTGCAGGTTGAGGTGGCACACGTCCGCGCCGATGTTGCCGGGGCTGGTGAGTCCGACCTGCGCGTTCATGTTCGCGCCGTCCATGTACACCTGGCCACCGTTGGCGTGGATGATCGCAGTGATGTCCTTGATGCTCTCCTCATACACACCGTGCGTGCTGGGGTAGGTCACCATCAGGCAGGACAGGTCAGCCTTGTGCTCTTCCGCCTTGGCGCGCAGATCGTCCACGTCGATGTTACCCTTGGCGTCGCATTTCACCACCACGATGTGCATGCCGCACATCGCCGCGCTGGCGGGGTTGGTGCCGTGCGCGGAAGAGGGGATCAGTACCACGTTGCGCTGCGCTTCGCCGCGCGAACGGTGGTAAGCCTGGATCACCAGCAGACCCGCGTATTCGCCGGACGCACCGCTGTTAGGCTGGAAGCTCATCTGCGCGAAGCCGGTGATCTCGGACAAGGCCACATCCAATCCCGCGATGAGTTCCTGATAACCGGCAGCCTGTTCCATCGGCACGAAGGGATGCAGGTTGGCGAATGCAGGCCAAGTTAGCCCCAGCATCTCGGAGGCCGCATTCAGCTTCATGGTGCAGGAACCCAGCGAGATCATGGAGTGCGTGAGCGACAGGTCCTTGTTCTCGAGACGTTTGATGTAACGCATCATCTCGGTCTCGGAGTGATAGCTGTTGAACACCGGATGGCTCAAGATGGCCGATAGTCTTGGCTTCAAGAGCAGTGCCTGGGCGGTGACCTGCGCGGCGGTGACGGTCGGCGCGGCCTTGCCTGCGGCCTGCGCGAACACCGCGAGGATGGCGTTGAGGTCGTCCACCGAAGTGGTCTGGTCGAGTGCGATGCCGATGCCTTCGCCGCTGTAACGGAAGTTGATCTGCGCGGCTTCGGCCAGCGCATGGATCTTCACGTTGTCGGTGTGGGTGAGTTTCAGTGTGTCGAAGAAGGTATCGAAGGCTACGCTGTAGCCAAGCTTCTTCAATTCGCTCGCCAGCAAGGCTGCGGAGCGGTGTACCTGTGCGGCGATGGCACGCAGGCCGTCCGCGCCGTGATACACCGCGTACATGCTGGCCATGATGGCGAGCAACGCCTGTGCGGTGCAGATGTTAGAAGTAGCCTTCTCACGGCGGATGTGCTGCTCGCGGGTTTGCAGTGCCATGCGCAATGCGGGGTTGCCGTCGGCATCCACCGACACGCCGATGATGCGACCCGGCATCGAGCGCTTGTGCGCGTCGCGGCAGGCGAAGAACGCGGCGTGCGGGCCGCCGTAGCCCATTGGTACGCCGAAGCGTTGCGTGGAGCCCAGAACCACATCCGCGCCCCATTCACCCGGCGGGGTGAGCAGCACCAGACTCAAAATGTCGGCGGCGACGGCAACGGTCATGCCGTTGGCTTTGGCGCGCTTCACGAAATCGGCATAGTCATGCACCACGCCGTTGGCGGCCGGATATTGCAGCAATGCGCCATACAGCTTGTCGTTCAGTGTGACGGTCTTGAAGTCGCCGATCACCAGATCGATACCGAGCGGCTTGGCACGCGTCTTCAGCAACTCGATAGTCTGCGGGAAACATTCATGCGACACGAAGAAGCTGTTCTTGTCGGCAGCATCGCGCGGACGCAGGCCGTGCAACATGGTCATCGCTTCTGCAGCGGCGGTGGCTTCGTCCAGCAGCGAGGCGTTGGCGATCTCCATGCCGGTGAGGTCGCACACCATGGTCTGGAAGTTCAGCAGCGCTTCCAAGCGGCCTTGTGCGATCTCGGCCTGATACGGCGTGTAAGCGGTGTACCAGCCCGGATTTTCCAAAATGTTGCGCTGGATCACCGGTGGCAGCACGGTGTCGTAATAGCCCAGCCCGATGTAACTCTTGAATAACTTGTTTTTCGCTGCGATGCCGCGCAAGTGATTGAGGAACGCATGCTCGCTCATGCCGTCCGGCAGGTTGAGTGGTTTCTGCAAACGGATGGCGGCAGGCACGGTCTGGTCGATCAGCGCATCGAGCGAGGGCGCGTTGATCTTCTTCAGCATGGCCTGCGCGTCGGTTGTGCTGGGGCCGTTGTGGCGATTCACGAATTGTTCGGTGTTGTTCATGGTCTGAGCTGTTCTTAAGTTAGGAGTGCTAGGAAATGAAGAAACCGTTGTGAGAGGTCGGAGTGCAAGGCGCACAGCGCGCAGGAACCGGAATGTACATTCAGTACATGAGGATTCCGAGCACTGCGCAACGCCGCAATTCGAACTCGCAGCAGGTTTATTCTTTTCTAGTGTGCTTCGCTGTCGACGACGGCTTGATAAGCGGCAGCGTCCAACAGGGCGGCGACATCGGCGGCGCTGTCGGGCTTCATCTTGAAGATCCATGCGCCATAAGGATCGCTGTTGATGTTCTCGGGAGCACTGTCCAGATCGCCGTTGGCGGCAATCACTTCGCCGGACACCGGCGCGTACACGTCGGCAGCGGCTTTCACCGATTCCACCACCGCACATTCTTCCTTGGCCTTCAGCTTGCGACCGACAGCGGGCGCTTCGACGAACACCATATCGCCCAACAGTTCCTGCGCGTGCTGCGTGATGCCAACAGAGATTGTGCCGTCGGCTTCGGTCTTTACCCACTCGTGGGAGGCGGTGTATTTCAGGTTGGATGGATTGCTCATGGTCATGTCCTCAAGAAAAATTAAAGTAAGCCTTTGCCGTTGCGGGCGAACGGATATTTCACTACCTGTGCTGCCAACATCTTATCGCGGATCGCGACCTGCACGCTGTCACCGATCTGCACGCCGTTCGGTACACGCGCCAGTGCGATGGATTTTTCCAGTGTTGGCGAAAAGCTGCCGCTGGTGATCTCGCCTTCGCCGTGTGTGGTGTGCACCTTTTGGTGGCCGCGCAACACGCCGCGATCCAGCAGCACGAGGCCGACCAGCTTGCTGCTCGGCGGGTTCGCCAACAGCGCCGCTTTGCCGATAAAATCGCGTGGACTCTTCAGGTCGACCGTCCAGGCCAAACCGGATTCCAGCGGGCCGACGGTTTCGTCCATATCCTGTCCGTACAGGTTCATGCCTGCTTCGAGGCGCAGTGTGTCGCGTGCGCCGAGGCCGATGGGTTTCACGCCAGCCTTATTCAAGTCGTACCAGAATGCTTCCACTTTTTCTTTCGGCAGCATCACCTCGAAACCGTCTTCGCCGGTGTAGCCGGTGCGTGCCACGAAGTATTCGCCGCAGTCGGCAGCCTGGAAGTTTACGAGGTTTTCGGTCGCGGCTTTGGTCTGCGGCAACACCTGCCACACCTTGGCGCGCGCGTTCGGGCCCTGGATGGCCACCATCGCCAGATCATCGCGCGAAGTGATGGTCAGCTTGGGGGTGTGCGTCGCGGCCTGCTGCTTCATCCATGCGATGTCCTTGTCCGCCGTGCCCGCGTTGACCACGATGCGGAACCACTGCTCGGTCATGAAGTAGATGATGAGGTCGTCGATCACATGGCCGTCGGGACGCAGCATGGCGGAATACAGGGCCTTGCCGGGCACGGTGATCTTGTCGGCGTTGTTCGCCAGCAGGTAGCGCAGGAAGGCGCGCACGCCGTCGCCCTTCGCATCCACCACGCGCATGTGGCACACGTCGAACATACCGACATCGTTGCGCACCTGATGGTGCTCGTCGATCTGCGAACCGTAGTTCACCGGCATGTCCCAGCCGCCGAAATCCACCATCTTGGCGCCCATGGCGCGGTGGGCTGCATTCAAAGGAGTCGTCTTGAGAGTCATGTCACTTTCCGCAAATAAAAAAGGGCGAGGCCACGTGGCCTCGCCCCCATCTGTCCTTGGTACCTGAGAGATTGCAACTTATGTCGCGTGCCCCTTCGGTGGCTGATCTAACAGCACTCTCCAGATTTGCCTGTTCCGATTGGTTCATGAGCCTGAGCGGTTACGGGTGTTGCGCCTTCGGCGGTGCAAGAAGTCTGCACACTCTCCCAGTCGGTTTGAACGGCGAGAGCATTATACAGGAACGGAAATTTGAGACAAATGACCGAATTATCTAGGATAAAACAAAAACAATTTGTAACCGGCTGCGGTTAGCTCGTTTATTTCCAGGCGCAATTTGATACTGATCTCCCGATTGGCGGTAAAACCATTTTTTTCGTCCGTTCCCGTTCTTAGATATTCCGACGGAACAAAGATGCGGCGTGCAATGACCCTGTCCTCTAGGTCGGTCAGGCTTAGCTCCAGGCTTGGATAGGCCTGGGTGTAGGGTGCTCGGTTGTGTAGCAACGCATTCAGGGTGATGATTTTCTCCTGTTGCGGGTCGGCCTCCAGATCGGAAGATTCGATACTCATCAGTTCGGCCTTGCGCGGCAGGGGGATGCTGCATTGCAGCAGATCACAATAACTGGTCAGCAGCGGCTTCAAACCCGGCAAGCGAGCTGCGATTTCGATGCGCTGGAAATACAATACCTGTGCCAACAACACCAGAAACAGCAGCAAAGAGCCTGTGATCCACAGCCAGTACGACACTTTCCCGGAAGATTTTCCGGTATCCGCAGTGGCGGTGAGTGGCATGTCCTCTTCTTCCGGGAGGCGGAAGAGATGGGTCAGTGCCTCCGGCTCGTTCGCAATGACCTCAGCGACTGATGCGAAAGGCTTTTCTTGCGCCGAGTCTCCGGCTGCAGGGGCAAATTCAGGTTGTGGCGTTATCTCGCCGATTGGAAGATCGAGTTGCGGGCTGGGATCGCCATTATGGAGGTGTGCGGCCGCATCGAACACGTGGTCACAGCGCCCGCAACGCACCATACCGTCGTGTGCGGCAAGTTGTTCGGCAGTGACCTTGAAGCGGGTCGAACATGACGGGCATTGCGTCACTGCGGGACTCATTTCTTCACTCCCGAAATACAGGCCCAGCCGTCTTCCACGATGGCGGGCGACATCTCGAACCATTGTCCATAGATGCGCATGACTTCCTCGGCTTGCTCGGCGAGGATGCCTGACAACACGATACGGCCACCGCAGCGTGTCGCACCGGCCAGCAACGGAGCCAGTGCACGCAAAGGATTGGTGAGGATGTTGGCAACGACCACGTCATATTGCGTGAGTACCGCCCCATCGGGCAGATGGAAATCGGCAGTAACCCGGTTGGCGAAAGCATTGTCACGGCTAGCGACCACCGCCTGAGCATCGACATCGACACCGATGGCACTGCCCGCGCCCAGCTTCATCGCGGCAATGGCGAGGATGCCGGAGCCACAGCCGTAATCCAGCACGGACTCGCCGCCCTTGATGTTGCCGTCGAGCCAGCGTAGGCATAGCCGCGTGGTGGGGTGGCTGCCGGTACCGAAGGCCAAGCCGGGATCGAGGGCGATGTTGATGGCGGCAGGGTCGGTCGGCTCGTGCCAGGTCGGCACGATCCACAGGCGTTCCGAGATGCGGATAGGGTCGAATTGCGCCTGGGTCAGGCGCACCCAGTCGCTTTCCTCTAGGACGGCGATCTTATGGGCGGGGAGTGGGGTGATGCTGAGACCGGCACAGCAGTCGCGCAGGATATCCGCCACCGGCACACCGCTCTCGAACAGTGCGTTCACCAGATTGTGCTGCCAGACGGTCGAGGTGGGTTCGCCCGGCTCGCCGAAGATGGCTTGCTCGTCCGGCGTATCGGCATCCGCATCCAGCATATCCACCGACAACGCGCCACGCTCCAGCAGTGCCTCGCTCAGGGCTTCGGCATAGCTCGCATCGGCATGGATGGACAAGTTAAGCCATGACACGGCTTACTTGCCCTTCGTTCTTTCCGCCAGTTTGTGTTCCAGATAATGGATGTTTGTGCCACCCTGGACGAAGGCGGCGTCGTTCATCAACTCCTGATGCAGCGGGATATTGGTATTGATGCCTTCCACCACCATCTCGGACAGCGCGGTGCGCATGCGGGCAATAGCCTGGTCGCGTGTGTCGCCGTAAGCGATGATCTTGCCGATCATGGAGTCGTAATGCGGCGGGATGAAATAGTTGTTGTACACATGCGAATCGACGCGGATACCGGGACCACCCGGCACGTGCCAGTTGGTGATACGTCCCGGCGAGGGTACGAAAGTGTACGGGTGCTCGGCATTGATGCGGCATTCCACTGCATGGCCACGGAACTGGATATCCTTCTGGCGGAACGGCAGCTTTTCGCCCGCCGCGATACGGATCTGTTGCTGCACGATATCGATCCCGGTGATCATCTCCGAGACCGGGTGTTCGACCTGCACACGGGTGTTCATCTCGATGAAGAAGAATTCGCCGTTCTCGTACAGGAACTCGAACGTACCCGCGCCGCGATAACCGATCTTGCGGCAGGCTTCGGCACAACGTTCGCCGATCTTGTCGCGCAGCTTGGGGTTGAGCAGCGGAGCTGGCGCTTCCTCGATGATCTTCTGGTGGCGGCGCTGCATGGAGCAGTCGCGCTCGCCCAGATATACCGCGTTGCCGTGCTGGTCGGCCAATACCTGAATCTCGATGTGGCGCGGATTCTCCAGAAACTTCTCCATGTACACCATGGGATTGTTGAATGCCGCTTGAGCTTCGGTCTTGGTCATGGTCACTGCATTGAGCAGTGCCGCCTCGGTGTGCACCACGCGCATACCGCGCCCGCCGCCGCCGCCCGCCGCCTTGATGATGACCGGATAACCGATGAACTTGGCGATGCGGATGATCTCTTTCGGATCGTCCGGCAGGGCACCATCCACGCCGGGCACACAGGGTACGCCAGCCTTGTTCATGGCGTTCTTGGCGGATACCTTGTCGCCCATCAGGCGTATGGTTTCGGCGCGCGGGCCGATGAATACGAAACCGCTCTTTTCCACACGTTCGGCGAAATCGGCGTTCTCTGACAAGAAACCGTAGCCGGGGTGGATCGCCTGCGCATCGGTCACTTCGGCTGCGCTGATGATGGCAGGCACATGCAGATAACTTTGGCCGGAGGGAGCTGGGCCGATACAGACCGACTCATCCGCCAGTTTCACGTATTTGGCATCGGCATCGGCTTCCGAGTGGACGGCGACCGTCTTGATGCCCATCTCGCGGCAGGCGCGCTGAATACGCAGGGCGATCTCGCCGCGATTGGCGATCAGGATCTTTTCAAACATGACAGGCGTCTCGGGTTTTGCGGGAACACCGGGCTTGCGCGGAAACATGGCCATGATGGGTCAACCGATGATGAACAATGGTTGTCCGAACTCGACCGGCTGGCCGTTCTCCACCAGGATGGCTTTGACCACGCCGCCCTTGTCGGTTTCGATCTCGTTCAGCAGCTTCATCGCCTCGATGATGCACAAGGTGTCGCCGGCGTTCACAGTCTGGCCGATATCAACGAACGATTTCGCACCCGGCGAAGGGGCGCGATAGAAGCTCCCCACCATTGGAGATTTGACCACATGACCTTCAGGCTCTGCGGGTGCAGCGGCAGCAGCGGGAGCTGCTGCTGTCTGGGGCGCGGGGGCTGCGGCCACATGGTGTTGAGGCGCGGGAGCGTAGAACTGCTGGCTAGTCGCGACGTTGCGCGAGATACGTACATGCTCTTCACCCTCGGTCAGTTCCAGTTCGGCGATACCCGAGTTCTCGACCAGTTCGATCAGTGTCTTCAGTTTGCGTAGATCCATCTTTAACTCCTTACAGAATGTTGTAGTGCGAATTGCAGTGCCAGTTCATAACCTGTTGCGCCCAGGCCACTGATGACGCCGACGGCGATGTCGGAAAAATAGGACTCTTTACGAAACGCCTCGCGGGCGAACACGTTGGAGAGGTGTACTTCGACAAAGGGAATGGCGACCGCCGCCAATGCGTCGCGTATCGCCACACTGGTGTGGGTAAACGCGGCTGGATTGATGATGATGAAGTCAGTGCCATCGGTCTGCGCCTGTTGCACCCGCTCGACCAGCGCACCTTCCATGTTGCTTTGGAAATGCGCCAATCTTGCGTCCTTTGCCTGTGCTAATGCCGATAATTTGGTGTTAATTTCATCCAAGGTAGTGCGGCCATAAACCTCCGGCTCGCGTGTTCCAAGCAGGTTAAGGTTGGGGCCGTGTAAAACAAGGACATTCTTCATGGAGGCAGTTTGCCGCAAAATAGGGGTGTTTGTCTATATTTTCGATGAAGTTGTTAAAAAATGACGTAAGTTCAGAGGGTTACATGCCCTGAAAAAAATACACAGTCAGGATGACGCCTAAGACGGCAACGATCAGGTTGCTGATGATGCCGGGGGCAGTGCGATAACCTTCCGGTATCTCGATTGGTTTCAGGGTATGCAGCACTTTGCGATATTGCACCGTGGAATAAGCAGCCACGGCCGCACCCAGCAGAACAAAGGCCAGTCCTGTCCAGAACGAGAGTCCGCGCTGTAAGGGTGTGTCGTGTTTGGGCAGCAAGATAGCGACGAACAGGCCGAAACGTTCGATGACGAAACCGAAGGCCATCAGGGCGAGACTGGTGCGGTTCCAGGCGAGCAAGGTGCGCTCGGCGGCAAAAAAGACTCTGGGATCGTTAAGATCGGACATTGTTTCTCCTGTGCATATTTATAGACGGGCGTTCTTTAGTGACTGCAAGAACTGCATGGCGTCCTGAAACCCCATCACCCGGGCAGTTTCCTGTTCTTTGCCCTGTCCATCGAAGAACAGGATGGCGGGCGGGCCGAACAGCTGGAAGTGTTGCAGCAAGGCTTTGTCGTCGGCATCGTTGGCGGTGACGTCTGCCTGCAGCAGCAGCGTGTCTTTTAATGCTCTCTGCACGGCGGCATCGCTGAACGTGTAGTGCTCCATCTCTTTGCAGGCGACACACCAGTCGGCGTAAAAATCCAGCATCACGGTCTTGCCCGGTGCCGAGGCGATACGCGCTTCCAGTTCGGCCAGGCTCTTCACGCGCTCGAAACGCAGGGTGGCGGATGTCTCTGTCGTATTGCGGCTGATGTTGCCCAGCGGGCGCAGGATGTCGCGTGCGCCGGAGAGTGCGCCGACGAGGTAGGCGGCGCCGAGCAACAGGCACAGGATGCCGAGCCCCTTCCACAGTTTGCGCCAGCCGGTGGCATTGTGCGGTAGCGCATCCAGTGCGCGCAGGTAGATGGCGCAGAAGATCAGCAATGCACCCCACAGCAGCATCTGCATGGCGAGCGGAATGACGGGGGAGATGATCCAGATGGCGAGTGCCAGCATCACCACCCCGAACAGGCGTTTTACCGCTTCCATCCAGGCACCGGCCTTGGGCAGCAGGGCCCCCGCAGAGCTGCCGATCAGCAGCAGCGGTGCGCCCATACCCAGTGCCAGCGCGAACAGGGCGGTGCCGCCCAGTACGGCATCGTGGGTCTTGCCGATGTAGAGCAGCGCGCCCGCCATCGGGGCGGCGACACAGGGACTCATGATGATGGCTGAGAGTGCGCCCATCACGAACACGCCGGAAAGATGTCCGCCATGCAACTTGTTGCTGGTATCGCTGAGGCGGCTCTGCAAGGCGGAGGGCAGTTGCAGTTCATAGAAGCCGAACATGGACAACGACAGCAATACGAACACGGCGGCGAAACCGCCCAGCACCGCCGGTGTCTGTAGCGCATTGGAGATGAGCTCGCCGGAAAGTCCCGCCGCGACACCGGCTGCGGCGTAAGTAAGCGCCATCCCCAACACATAAGCCAGCGACAGGATGAAAGCGTGGAAGTGGGTAATGTGGTGACCGCGCCCGACGATGATGCCGGACAGAATGGGGATCATCGGGAACACGCAAGGCGTGAAGGCGAGCAGCAATCCGGCGCCGAAGAAGAACGACACGATCAGCCAGAAGTTGCCCTGCTGCAACACATTGGCGATCCGGGTGTTCTCGTTCTCCGTGGCGGGAGCAGGCGCGGGCGCGTTACTGATGACCTGTGTCAATTCCACCATCAGTGTCTTGTCGATGGGCGGGTAACACAAGCCCTGATCGCTGCATCCCTGATATCCCGCATTGACCGTCACCGGCGAGCGCGTATTCCCATCTTTCAGCACGATCAGCGCCTGGAACGACTGGTGATAGACCTCGGTCACGCCGAAGTTGGGGTCATTCTTGCGCTCGCCCTTGGGCAGATCGAAGCGCACGATTCCGGCCGAGTCATCCTTGAGGGAGAAGCGGATCTTGTCGCGATACAGGTAATAACCCGGTGTGATCTTGAAATCGGCCAGCAAGGTCTGCTTGTCGCGCGCCACGATACTCAATACGAAAGCCTGATCGGGCGGCAGGAAGGCCGGTTGTTTTGCGCCGCCCAAACGTTCGAGCAGACCTTCGGCATGGGTCAGCGGAGCGAGGCAGAGCAGCATCAGCAAAAATAAACGTTTCATGCGTCTTTCCTTGGTTGGGTCTCCTGTCCCACCCAGGCCAGATAGGCGGGCAGTCCGGTGGTCACAGGGACAGCGATGAGTTCGGGAAGTTCATAGGGATGCAGCTCCTGCAGCCGGTCTTGCAAGCGCGGATAAGCCGCACGTGTGGTCTTGATGAGCAGCGGCACTTCCTCGGTGTGGTTGAGCTTGCCTTCCCAGCGATAAATGGACGTGCATCCGGCCAAGATATTCACGCACGCCGCAAGGTTCTCATTCACCAGAGCATCCGCCGCTGCCTCTGCCGTAGCATGATCGGGAAAATTGCTGATGACGAGAAGGACTTCGTTATTCATTTCGGCTATCCATCGATCCAGCTAAATTGAGTAGGGTGCATGGAATTCACCCTACCGCCCCATCACCGCAATCGGGAAGTCCGTTACGCCATCGGGAGCGATGGCCTTCGGCGATTGCTGGCCGTGGGTCAGTTCCTTCACGCGTTCGGTCACATAGTAATTCAGCCCCACGTGGGTGATCTTGCCGTTCTTGGCGAAATCCGCTTTGCCGCTCAAGCCTTCCACTACCGCCTTGGTAAACGCACCGTTGCCCCAAGCCGCATTTTCCTGCGACAACTGTTTGCCGGTGGACGAGGTGAACACCACCACGCCGTTTTCCGCCGAGGATAGTTCGTTCACAAAGGCGTCCGTCGAGCCACCCACCGCGCGGGTCTTGGAGGTGCCCAGCGCGTTGCCCGCATGGCAGGTGTCCACGAAGAACACCGCCTTGCCCGCCAGCGAATTGAGCGTATCGCGGATGTCGGTCTGCGCCACACCGGTGCGCAGCAGCTTGTCCGGGTCGGCATTGTGCGGCAGGAAGAAATACTTGCCCTGATTGTCGTTCATGCCGTGTCCGGCAATGAACATCATGCCGACATCGCGCGCGGTGACTTGCTGCTTCAACCATTCCAGGCCATCGAGTACCTCATCCTTGATGGCATTGTCGTCGGTCAGCAGCTTCACCACCACCTCGCCATACAATTTGCCTTGCTGTTTTTGCAGTACGGCGGCGAAATCGCGGGCATCTTTGGCGGCTAACCCCAGGTTGTAATCCGGGTTCTTGTATTTCGACACGCCCACCGCCAGCACATACAGCTTGGGTTTGAACTGCACGGCTGCGGCGCTCTTTTTGCCCGACCAGCGCACCCACAGCGAGGCGGGAGTGGAGATGCCATTTTTGTTTTCGGCGAACAGCGCGATCTCGCTATCCTGTTCGGGGATGGTGACATCCACTTCGCGGATGTCGCCGTTGTCGGTTTTGAGTTTCAGCGCCCGTTCGGCGCTCACCGCCTGCCCGTTCACCCGCACACGCAAGCCGGTGATTGGCGCATCGGCCAAGGTACGCACGCGGTAGCGCAGTTTCACTGTGGTGCTGTTCACGGCGGTATCCGCTGCCGGAGACACGATCTCCACCACCGGCGGCAACACTTGCGCGATGGAAGCCGTGGCGGTTTGCTTGCGTCCCGATTCGGCATTGGCGAGACGCACGGCATCCGCTTCGTCCTGCGTATTTAGGATTTGCGCCAGCACATCGGGGCGATAGAAGCGCTCGCGGAAGCGCGAAGCGGGGAAGAAATCGGCGGCTTGGTCTTTGCCGTTATTCAGATGCCAGCCGATCAAACTTTCCGCGCCGGGCGAAGCATCGTAATAGCCGGAGGGTGTCCACATCACCCAGCGCTGCTTGTCCGCATGCGGGAAAAATGCCAGTTGCTCGACACCATCGGAGGCGCGATGCCAGCGGATAGTGCCGTCGCCGTAGGCGGCGACGATCCAGCGCCCGTCTTGCGATACGTTCACCGCCCACACTGCACCGGGTACAGGCTGCTCCCAGCGTGATTTGCCGTTGTGATCGAACAAGCGCAAGCGCCAATCTGCCCCCAGCGCAAAGCCGCTGCCATCCGGCAACAGCGCGAGGCTGCGCGAATTTTCATATTGCTGGAGTGGGAGCGGCGTGCCGTTGAGCTTGGGGGTAGTGGTACCTTCCCAGTCGGTGACGTTCAGGCCGGGAGCAGTGAGCAAGGGCGCGACGAGACTTTGTTCCGCCACAAAGGCGCAGCGCTGGCTGTCGAACACGACGGGAGATATGCCGTGATCTTCATAACCGAAGCGCACTTGCGCACCGTCAGCAGAGAGCATAAACCCCGACAGATTATCGCGATAATGCGCAATCACCGGCGCATGGAACAGCGTGCGTTGCCCCCGCGCATCCAGCACACCCCATGAAGGTTCGCCAGTGCCGAACACCAAGCGCCCATCCGGCAGCGCGGCCAACTCCATCACGGTGTCGCCCGCCACCGGGATGTTGTGCGCCGCCCCGCGTCCGCCCTGCGCAAAGCGGCGGATATACTGTTGCCAGCGCCCCTCGAATTGGGCTTGCGCCCCCCCTGCGGCATACAGCGTTTGCCCATCGGCAGACCACGCCACGCTGTTCAGGCTGCCCTTCACCCCCGCCGTATCCGTCGCGTAGAGCAAACTCAGGTCGGCGGCATCCAGCACATTTATCGCCGGGGCGTCCAAGAATCCCACGGCGATGCGCGTGCCGTCCGGCGCAAAACGCGCGGCATAGGGTTGTTTGCCGCCGGGGGCGGTGCGCTTGACCAGCAGGTTCAGCTTGGCACCATCCCAGCGGTACAGGCGAAGATAGCCATCGTAGCTGGTGGTTAGCAAACGCCCGTCGCGGCTGAACTGCACCGAGTAGCTGTCCGCGCCGTAGTCGCTATCTTGCGCTAGCAAGCGGCCATCAGCGACGGAGAGCAGGCGGATGCCGCTGCCAGCCCCCAAGCTCGCCGCCAGCGTGCGGCCATCGGGCGCAAAGGCGAGATGATTAATCACATTGGACAAACCGCTCAGGCGGCGCAGCAAACGGCCACTGGCGCGGTCGAACAGGAAGATGGAAGCGCCAGCATCGCCAACTTGCGTATATCCCCCCAGCGCCACCGTATTGCCATCCGGCGACAACGCCACCGCAAACAGCTTGCCTTCGTTGCCATTGGCGATGGGAATGCGCAAAGTGGCGAGCAAGCGCCCGTCGCGCAAATCCCACACCCGCGCGGTTTTGTCGGCCGATGCCGTCACCAGATAACGCCCGGCCTCATCGGTCGCGACGCGCTTGATTATCGCCGTGTGTTCGCCGAGGTCGAAGCGCAGCATGGGTTCGCTGGGCGGCTCTCCCGCATGGGCGAGGTTGAGGGTGCACAGCAGCAGGGTGGCGGCTTGCAGGAAGTAGCGGAGAAAAGTTTTGCTATGCATTTTTATTTCCTCAAACATCCATAAAAATTAATCTTTCGTCGTTCGGCAGCTCGGAGGTAGGGGGCGTTTTACGCTTGGATAATCCGGGATTACGCCTTTCCTGCCCGCGCGCAGCGCACGCCGAGCTGGAGCAGCTCGTCCCACACATCACCTTGGCGCAGCCCTTTTACCAGCTTGTCGATTTGTGCGGCCTGGCGCAGGGCACGCTCTGCGAATGCCGGAGTGAAACGGCGCACCGCGCGTTCGACCAGTTTCTGGCGCACGCCCCACACGCGCGCATCACGCAACGCGCCGGAGAGGTTGCCGTTCTGTTGCAAGGCGCGCGACACCTTGGCCAAAGTGCGGATATCTTCCGCTACCGCCCACAGGATCAGTACGGTTGCAGTGCCTTCGGCGCGCAGACCGTCGAGGATGCGCGCATAACGTTCGGCATCCCCCGCCAGCATCGCTTCGGAGAGCTTGAATACATCGTAACGCGCCACATCCATCACCGAATCCTTCACCTGCTCGAAACTGAGCGGTCCGGCGGGGAATAACAGCGCGAGTTTCTGTATCTCCTGAAAGGCCGCCAGCAGGTTGCCTTCCACGCGCTGTGCCAGAAAGGCCAGCGTGTCGGCATCGGTCGATTGATGCTGGCGCTCCAGGCGGGCGGCGATCCAGGCGGGCAGCGCGGCGAGCGAGACCTCGTCGGCGCTGATGACGGTGCCGTGTTGTTCGAGTGCGCCGAACCATTTGCTCTTCAGCGCCGTGCCGTCAAGGCGCGGCAGGGAGATCAGTGTGAGTGTGTCTGGATTGAGGTTGTCGCAATGGTCTTGCAGCGCCTGGGCTCCCTCCACTCCCGGTTTGCCGGAAGGGATGCGCAGGTCGATGATTTTGCGCGAAGAGAACAGCGACATGCTTTGCGCACTGTTGCGCAGCTCCGCCCATTTGAACCCCTGTTCGGCGATCAGCACTTCGCGTTCGCTGTAACCCGCCGCGCGCGCGGCGGTGCGAATAGCATCGGCAGTCTCGATGGCGAGCAGCAGGGCTTCGCCGTGGATGACGTACAGGCCGGAAAGACCTTTGGTCAGATGGCGCGCGAGGTCTTCACTTGACAGGCGCATCTTCTTCTTGGGCCGGTTTGGCGCGACTCAGTCGGCGCAGCGTCTGCTGGACCGCATCGGTGCGCAGGTCTTTGAAGAGCAGGGCCTCTTCCTGTTGTTTGGCCAGCAGCTGTGCATCGTCGTAAGTTAGTGTGCGCATCAGCAGGATCTCCTGCTTGGGCATCCAAGTGCGCAACTGTTTATCGTAGGCGCGTAACTCGACCCGGTAACGCAGCTGGTATTCGAGCACCTTACCTGCGGTGGACAACGACAGGATCTGTTTGTCCGAACTTTCGGACACGATCTCAAGTGTGAGAGTGGCGGCATCGGAGGTTTCGCTGACCTCGACCTTGTTGGCCAACAAGCCGTTGCGCAGGTCGATCACGAACGGCGTTTCGCCGGCCGTTTTCAGATAGACGCTCTTGAATGCCAGTTGCACCGGACCGCCGTGGCCGCGCAGATGGAAGCCGCAAGCAACCAGTGTGAATGTCGCGGCGAATAACAGCAGCTTGGTCGCCGTTCTCACGTCAGGCCACCACATTGACCAGCCGTCCCGGCACGACGATGACTTTCTTCGCCGCACTGCCGTTAAGCTGTTTCTGTACGACCTCATGAGCCAGCGCAAGTTGCTCGATGCTGGCTTTGTCGGCATCCTTCGCCACACGCAGGCTGCCGCGTAACTTGCCGTTCACCTGGATCATCAGCTCGATCTCGTCCTGCTCCAATGCCGACTCGTCCACTTCCGGCCACGAGGCAGTGAGGATGTTGTCGCCGTAGCCCAGTTCTTTCCACAAGGTCTGTGCGATGTGGGGTGTGATGGGCGAGAGTAGGCGCAGCAGGATAGATAAACCCTCGCTCAACACGCCCCGGTCCGCACTGGTCTTGGCTTTTTCCAGAGCATTAAGCGTCTTCATCGCGGCGGAGACCACGGTGTTGAACTGGAAGCGCGAAAAATCGAAGCTCGCTTGTTTCAGCGCAAGATGTGTCTCGCGACGCAACGTCTGGTCGTCGGCAGAGAGCTTGCTGAAATCGGCAGCCACTTTGCCGATGTCGCCCAACTCGGCAGACAGATTCCACACGCGGCGCAGGAAGCGGAACGCACCTTCTACGCCCGCATCCGACCATTCCAGTTGTTGATCCGGCGGTGCGGCGAACATCATGAACAAGCGCGCGGTATCTGCACCGTAGGCATCGATGATGGCCTGCGGATCGACGCCGTTGTTCTTCGATTTCGACATCTTCTCCGTGCCGCCGATAACGACGGGCTTGCCATCGGCTTTGAGTTTTGCGCCGATGGGGCGTGCTTTGGCATCGACCTCCAGCTCAACGTCTGCGGGGTTGATCCACTGCTTCTTGCCGGCGGGAAGTTCGCGGTAGAAAGTTGGTGCGACCACCATGCCCTGCGTGAGCAGATTTTTGAATGGTTCGTTGCCTTGCACTAGCCCCTCGTCGCGCATCAGCTTGTGGAAGAAGCGGGCGTACAGCAAATGCAAAATCGCGTGCTCGATACCGCCTATGTATTGATCTACCGGCAGCCATTTTTGCGCGGCCACTTTGTCCACCATGCCGGTGTTGCATTGCGGGCTGGCATAGCGCGCGTAGTACCAGGACGATTCCACGAATGTATCCATCGTGTCGGTCTCGCGCTTGGCTTTACCGCCGCATTGCGGGCAGGTGCATTCGTAAAATTCCGGCATCTTCGCCAGCGGCGAACCCGCACCGTCCGGCACCACATTCTCCGGCAGCTTCACCGGCAACTGATCATCCGGCACCGACACATCGCCGCAAGTCGGGCAATGGATGATGGGGATGGGGCAGCCCCAGTAGCGCTGGCGCGAGATGCCCCAATCACGCAGGCGGAACTGCTCCTTCTTTTCGCCCAGACCCTTTGCGGCGAGGTCGGCGGCGATTGCATTCACGGCTTGGAGGTAATTCAGTCCGTCGTATTTCCCAGAGTTAACGCAGATGCCGTTCTCTTTATCGCCGTACCATTCTTGCCAGGCTGCTTCGCTGAACTCCTGCCCTTTGATCGCGATGGATTGCTTGATAGGCAAACGGTATTTCTTGGCAAAACCGAAATCACGTTCGTCATGCGCCGGAACCGCCATCACCGCGCCTTCGCCGTAGCCCATCAATACATAGTTGCCTACCCATACCGGCACTTGTTCGCCGGTGAGCGGATGTCTTACGGAGATGTCCGCAGGCATGCCTTTCTTTTCCATGGTGGCGATATCGGCTTCGGCTACGCCGCCGTGTTTGCATTCTTCGACGAAGGCGGCGAGTGCCGGATTCTTCTTGGCGGCATAGGTCGCCAGCGGATGTTCGGCTGCTACGGCAACGAAGGTCACGCCCATGATGGTGTCGGCGCGCGTGGTGTAGACCCACAGCTTGTCCTGTTTGCCCTCCAGCTCATACGGGAAGGCGAAGCGCACGCCTTCGCTCCGGCCTATCCAGTTGGCCTGCATGGTCTTCACCTGTTCCGGCCAGCCGGACAGCGTGTCCAAATCTTTGAGCAATTCGTCGGCGTATTGCGTGATACGGAAGAAATACATCGGGATGTCACGCTTCTCTACCTGCGCGCCAGAGCGCCAGCCGCGTCCGTCGATGACCTGTTCGTTCGCCAGCACGGTGTTGTCCACCGGGTCCCAGTTCACTGTGGCGGTCTTCTTGTAGATAACGCCTTTCTTGAACAGTTTGGTGAACAGCCATTGCTCCCAGCGGTAATAGTCCGGCTTGCAGGTGGTCACTTCGCGCGACCAATCCACGCCCAGCCCCAGCGACTTCAGTTGCTGCTTCATGTATTCGATGTTGGAGTAAGTCCACGCGGCGGGCGGCACGTTGTTCGCCATCGCGGCGTTCTCGGCGGGCAGGCCGAACGCGTCCCAGCCCATCGGCTGCATCACGTTGAAACCCTTCATATGGTGATAGCGGCTCAGCACATCGCCGATGGTGTAGTTGCGCACATGGCCCATGTGCAGCTTGCCCGAAGGATAGGGAAACATCGACAGGCAATAATATTTCGGTTTGTCGCTGCTGTCGGAGGCGCGGAAAGTCTGTGCGCTTTCCCATTGTTGTTGGACGGCGACTTCGATGTCTTTGGGGGAGTAATGCTGTTGCATGGTCTTTGAATGTGCGATGTGGCGAAGATTAGGCGGGCATTATATCCGGTTGCCGCTTCAGTGCGGCAGGGTGCGTGCGACCACCCATGCGCTGATGCGTGTCGCACCGGCATGGCGCAGAGTGTCGGCCAGTGCATCGATGGAAGCACCGCTGGTCATCACGTCATCCACGATGGCGATATGCCGTCCGTTCAGTTCCGTGTCGCAGGAAAAGGCTTTGCGCATATTCTTGCTGCGTTCTTGCCAGGGCAGGGTGGATTGCGGCAAGGTGTTGCGGGTGCGATGACAGGCGTCCGGCAACAACGGGATGTCCAGCTTCTTGGCGAGATGTCGGGCCAGGAGTAGCGACTGGTTGAAGCCCCGCTCGCGCAGTCTCAGCGGATGTAATGGCATGGCGACGATGCCATCGGGAAGGCGGGTGATGCGTTGGGCGAGTGCATCGGCGAGCCGGTCGGCCAGCGGGAGTCGCTCGGAGAATTTGACCGCCTGTATCAGCCTGTCGACAGGAAAGGCGTAAGCGAACGCGGCTACCGTGTGGTCGAAGCCGGGCGGGTGCTGCAAGCAACGACCGCAGGTCGAGCCGCCGGGGGCGGGAGCCGCGCATACCGGGCAATGGGCATCACCCAGATACGGTAGGTCGGTATCGCAGGCATGGCACCACACGCCGTCATGGCTGGGTGTGCCGCACAGGGCGCAGGGCTGTGCCGGCAGGATGTGCTCGATAAATGTGCGACTGTTCAGCATCTCTGGCATCAAAATTGACAGGCTGGATGGTTTAATCGAAGATGTCGGCCGTTATTTCGATACCCATTCTGCCATGCAAACCCAAGCTGTAAAGTTCTATTCTCCCGTTCCCGACAACATTGAAAATCAGCGCTGGTCGGTCGCTGCCATCGAGGCACTGTTCAAGTTGCCGTTTTCCGACCTGATGTTCCGCGCGCAGCAAATTCACCGCGAACATTTCGATCCGAACGCGGTGCAGCTTTCCACGCTACTGTCGATCAAGACCGGCGGCTGTTCCGAGGA
>CAZNAD010000009.1:0-79217 GCA_964571195.1 uncultured Gallionellaceae bacterium
GGATCGCGCCCGAGAACAGCAGCAGCTTTTCGGTGAGCGTGGTCTTGCCCGCGTCGGGGTGGGAAATGATTCCAAAGGTACGGCGGCGCGCCACTTCGCGCGCGATCTTATCGCGCGGTACGGCGGCGGGTTCTGCGATGGTCTGTTCGAGATCGTCGGACATGGTGGTCGTTCTATAAAAAAGTGCGCAAGTCTAAAGGCTTGGCGAGGGAATGTCTAACTTGCGCCCCCGTGCTTGACAGGCTGCATCTCGGGAGTGTAATTTACCAATCGGTTAATTAAACACAGGTTCACCGAAATGCCCGCAGACCGACTGAGCTCCACCTTCGCCGCCCTCGCCGACCCCACGCGCCGCGCCATTCTCGCGCGCCTAGCTTTGGGCGAGACCTCGGTCGCCGAACTGGCCGCACCATTTCATATCAGCCCGCCCGCCGTGAGCAAACACCTCAAGGTGTTGCAGCGCGCGGGACTCATCACCCAAGGCCGCCAGGCGCAATGGCGTCCGTGCAAACTGGAGGCCGCACCACTACAGGAAGCTGCCAGCTTCATCGAGCAGTACCGACAGTTCTGGGAGCAAAGCTTCGACCGCCTCGACAACTATCTCCAGCAATTGCAAGCGCAGGAGAAGAAAAATGGGCGCAAGAAAAAATCCTGAGCATCGCTGCTGACAACTACGAAAGTTAAATATGGGACTATCAAATCAAAATGAACTCGTTATCTCGCGCACCTTTAATGCGCCGCGAGCTCTGGTGTGGCAGGCGTGGACCGATCCAAAACACGTCATGCATTGGTGGGGGCCTGCGGAATTCAACAACGAAACCTGCAAAAGCGACCTGCGTGTAGGCGGACGCTTCCAACTGGAGATGCGCGCACCGGACGGCAATGTCTATCCCTGCATCGGCACTTTCCGCGAGATCGTTGCGCCGGAGCGCATCGTATATGACGGTGAAGCAACTGAAGGTCACCCGTGCGGCGCGGGGATTCCGCCGCGCGCCGTGGTAACGGTGAGTTTTGCAGAACAAGGCGACAAAACGCAACTCACCCTGCACACACGCTTTGCCTCCGCAGAGCGCAAGCAAGCGGCTGCCGCAGCGAGGTTTGTTATCAGCTGGGAAGAGGCGATGGGCAGGCTGGATGATTTCTTAACTCAAACGTAAGGAGAGCGTCATGGAGAACAAAGAAAAAGCGGTACTCGATGCAATGAAAAAAGCGGGCAAGCCCGTCAAGGGTGCGGAAGTGGCCGAGGCAACAGGAATCGACCCGAAGGAAGTCGGCAAGATCATCGCCGCCTTGAAGAAGGCGGGCAAGGTCACCTCGCCCAAGGTTTGTTATTACGCACCAGCGAAATGAAACCGCATGGATTCTCAAACAAGCGATAGCAGTCTGAGCATCACCCGTGAATTCGATGCGCCTAGAGCGCTGGTGTGGGAAGCTTGGACAAAGGCGGAGCACGCGCTGCAATGGTGGGGGCCGAAGCATCACCCGGCCATCGATATCGAATGGGATGCCCGTGTGGGCGGGCGCTGGCGCAACTGTCTGCGTTCGGTCGAGACGGGTGAGCCGCTCTGGCACGGCGGTGTATTCCGCGAGGTAGTCGAGCCGGAGCGGCTGGTCTTCACATTCGCTTGGGAAGAGCCGGGGGAGCGCGGGTTGGAAACGGTAGTGACTGTGACTTTCGATGAAATGAATGGAAAAACAAAAATGGTGATGTATCAAATTCCGTTCCAATCCGTCACCGAGCGCGACGGCCACGACGAAGGTTGGAACAGCACCTTCGACCGTCTGGTCGAGTATCTCGCACAACACAACTACAAGGAAAACAGCCATGCTTAAAATCATTCTTATCGCCATCGTCGTATTGCTGGCGATCATTTTGATCTATGCCGCGACCAGACCCGACACCCTGCATGTCGAACGCGCCATCGATATCAAAGCGTCACCGGAAAAGATATTCCCGCTCATCAACGATCTCAAACAATGGGATGCGTGGACGCCCTATAACAAAGATCCCGCGATGAAGAAGACCTACAGCGCGAACGCCAGCGGCAAGGGCGCGATGTATGCGTGGGAGGGAAACAAGGAAGTCGGACGCGGTGAGATCACCATCACCGATACCACACCGCCCAAGGAGATCGTCATGGCATTGCACATGATCCAGCCTTTCGAAGGACGCAACCATGTTGTGTTTTCGCTCGATGCCAAGGGAGATGCCACCACGGTCACCTGGACGCTGGAAGACAAGCATACCTACTTCATGAAGGTGATGAGCCTGTTCCTCAACCTGGACAAGATGATAGGCGGCGATTTCGAGACCGGATTGGCAAGGCTCAAAGCCATCGCCGAAAAATAACTCCAACTGAAAGGAGTGAAGATGCGATTCCTGTTCATCATCAGCCACGACGATGCCTTTGCACCCAGCGAAACCCTGTTTGCGGACATCGCGGCATGGATCAAAGATGCAGAGCAGCGCGGGATTCGGATATATGGCAATCCGCTGCGCCCCGCAGATGACGCCAAGACCGTGCGCATACGCAATGGCAAAGTCAAGATCACCGCAGAGCCATTCGCCGACTCTGCGGAAAAGATGTGCGCTTATGAATTGATCGAGTGCGCGAGCATGGATGAAGCGACCCAAATCGCTTCGTCGCACCCCATGGCAAAAGCGGCGACGATAGAGGTCAGGCCAATATGGAACGAGCTGATCGGATGATAGAAGACTCAAGACATCATCCAGTACGGAAAGGAAAGGTAATCATGAACAATACCGCCCCCCGCAATATTTCGCGCAGCATCGGCGCAGTGCTGGCCGGCTTCGTCGCAGTCTTTGTTGTCACACTGGCCACCGACCAATTGTTCCATGTACTGGAAGTCTTTCCGCCCTGGGGCGAGCCGACGACCGCTACCGGGCCGCTGCTGCTGGCCTTGTCATATCGCATCCTGTACGGAATCGGGGGTAGTTATCTCGTCGCCATGCTCGCACCGCGCAACCCCATGCGCCATGCCATGGTCATGGGCGGCATCGGTTTCGTGCTCAGCATTGCTGGCGGTATCGCCATGTGGGACATGGGCGCACACTGGTATCCCGTGGCGGTGGCTTTGACGGCATTGCCCTGTGCTTGGGCGGGGGCAACGATCTTCATCAGACGCAACCAATAATAGCGGAGGACATCATGCAGAAGATCATCCCGTTTTTATGGTTCGACAAGGAAGCCCGGGCCGCTGCCGAGTTTTACATTTCCGTATTCAAGGACGCGCGCATCCTCAGCAGCCGCACACTGGAGAACACGCCTTCCGGCACGGTGGAGATCGTCGCCATTGAACTGTTCGGACAGGAGTATCAATTCATGAGCGCAGGTCCTTTGTTCAAATTCAGCGAAGCGATCTCGTTCGTGGTGAGCTGCGAGAATCAGGAAGAAATTGATTACTACTGGAACACACTTTCCGAGGGTGGTGAAGAAGGGCAATGCGGCTGGCTAAAGGACAAGTTCGGGCTGTCGTGGCAGGTCACACCGCCGATGCTGGATGACTTGCTGTGCGATCCCGCCAGTGCGGGACGTACAATGCAGGCCATGCTGAAAATGAAGAAGATCGTCATCGCAGATTTGTTGCGCGCCACCGAAGAGGAATAAGCGAAGGCCAAAATCCAGCAGGGAAAGGAGACCCAAATGAACAAATTGAACCCACAACTCGACCTTTCTTTTGAGCGCATCGTGGAGATGCCCAGGGAGCTGGTCTGGAAAGCCTGGACGCAGCCCGAGCATCTCAAGCACTGGTTCACCCCCGCACCATGGAAGACCATCGATTGCGAGATAGACCTGCGGCCCGGCGGACGCTTCTTCACTGTGATGCAATCCCCCGAAGGTCAGACATTTCCTGGCACCGGCTGTTACCTCGAAGTGATCGAAAACGAGCGGCTGACCTGGACCAATGCGCTACTGCCCGAATTCCGTCCCGCTCCCTTGCCCCAAGCCGGAGAGCCTAGTGCATTCTTCTTCACCGCAACCATCCAGCTTGCGCCGCATGGCACCGGGACGCGCTATACCGCCACCGTGCGCCATGGCGACGCTGCTGGTTGCGAGAAACACAAGGGCATGGGTTTTGAGCAAGGCTGGGGTACTGCACTGGAACAACTGGTGGTTTACTCGAAAACGATATAAACAGGTTGCAAGCAGCTGACACCACGCTGTCAGCTGCTTTCAGTTAGAGTTCACCTCATTTGAAACTTCTGGATCGCATCATGAAGAAACCGCATGAACGCTGCCGTTGCTCCTGGGACGATCGCTTGTCGGGAAGGAAAACATGAACGACCCAATCGACCAGTTCATCGAGATCGCGCCGGATTCGCCGACGCAGAAGTCCATCGTGCCGCAACAAAAGAACGGCAAGCCCACCATTGCCACCATCGAATACGAACTGCTGAGCAGCAGGCCTTACGCCTACACCTTGGCAGAACTGAAGTTCGCCACCCATGTGCAGCACAAGCAGATTGCTCCCGCCGAAGTGAAGGCGCATGGACAGCAATTGCGCGAGGCGTTTTTCGCCAAACCTTATGCCTGCATGCGCGCCTCGCCGCTGACCAAGCAATACGGCTGGGGGGCGCATTACGACAAAAAGGGCGGCATCGCGCTCTATCCGGCCGAGGGCAAGGAATATCAGCGCTTCGTGGCCGACAAGTCTGTGAAGAAATTCACCGCCATGCGCAGCAAGAAGGCCTGACAGGAGATATATTCCGTTGAACACCTACATCGCCCTGTTTCGCGGTATCAACGTGGGCGGCAACAACAAGTTGCCGATGAAGGAACTGGTCGCCGTGCTGGAAGGGCTTGGCCTGCGCGACATCCGCACCTACATCCAGAGCGGCAACGTGGTGTTCTCCGGCAAGCAGGAAGACAAGGCCAAACTCGCGGCCAGGATAAGTGCCGCGCTCAAAAAGAGCCACGGCTTCGAACCCTGGGTGCTGCTGCTCGAAGCGGAGACGCTGGCGCGGGCGATCAAGGCCAATCCGTTCCCGGAAGGCGAGGCTGATGGCAAAACCCTGCACTTCAATTTCCTTGCATCAGTTCCGCCCAAGCCCGACCTGGCCGGGATCGAAAGAATCGCAGCCCCCAGCGAACGGTGGCAACTGAAGGGTGATGTGCTCTATCTGCACGCACCGGAGGGCATCGGTCGATCCAAACTTGCATTGAACATGGAGCGCTTGCTCGGCGTGCCGATGACGGGGCGCAACTGGAACACGGTACACAAGCTGTTTGAGATGTTGCGCAGTTAATCTAGCTTCAAGCGAGATAACCTCAGCGATTCGCTGGGCTGTATCTTCCCAGAGTAACATCAACAAATGTTCCCGATAAATCCGTTCGCTGCGAGCGCGGTTTATGCGGAATGATTACCGCGTTGGCCTCAGGATTTAATTCGGCAACACTGTTAAACTGGCGCAGAACCAGCCCATCACAAGAGACCCTCATGCACTCTCTCATTAGCGGAAAAACCAAGTTCCTCGGCCTGATCGCCGACCCCGTCGCTCAGGCCCGCACGCCAGACATGGCGAATACTTTGCTGGAACAGCGGCATCAGTTCGGAGACTTTGTGTTATTGCCCTTACAGGTCTCGACGCAAGGAATCGTCCCGGTAGTCGACGCATTGCGCCAAATCCAGAACTTCAGCGGTGCGGTGATTTCCATGCCGCACAAAACGGCCATCGTCGAACTGATCGACGAATTGACCCCCGAGGCTGCGCTGGTCGGCGCGGTGAATGTCATTCGCCGAAACATGGATGGTCGGCTGATCGGCACAATGCTGGATGGCGAGGGCTTCGTTGCCGGGCTACAAGCTGCCGGATATTGTGTTCCCGGTACCCATTGTGTACTGGCGGGTGCAGGCGGCGCAGCATCAGCGATTGCGTTTGCCTTGGCTAAACATGGCTGCGCCTCGCTTTGCATCATTAATCGCACTAGCAGCAGAGCCGAAGCATTGGCCGAGCGTGTGCGATCGGCCTTTCCGCGAATATCCGTCACCACCGAAGCGACAGCAGCGCATTTCGATATCGCCATCAATGCCACCTCGTTGGGCATGCGTGACTGCGACGAATTGCCCTTCACCTCCGCACTCATTGGTCGTACCAGACTCGTCGCAGAATGTGTCATCACCCCGGAGATGACCCCGCTGCTCGAATTGGCCGCGCAACAGGGCAAAGCCATCCACACCGGCGTTCCCATGCTTGCAGCACAAATGGAGCTGATGCTTGAATTCATGGGTGCGGCGCAAGTTAGCAGGCCTCACCCTTAAGCCACCTCTCCGTCCACATACAACCACCGCCCTGCCTCGCGCACGAAACGGCTCACCTCGTGCAACCGATGCGCGCGGCCATGCACTTTGTAGCGGGCGACGAACTCGACGATAGCGTGTTCCTCATCTTGTTGCTGGTGACGTTTCACTTCGAGCCCCAACCATTTGGTCGGCGCTTCCTCAGCCAAGCCCAATGTAGCCGGACGAGTTGAGGAGTGCCAGGTCGCCAGCAGGTAGTCTTCCTTCAGCAGGGTGTAGGCGCTGTAGCGCGAGCGCATGAGCGCTTCGGCAGTGGGCGCGGGTTCGCTACCATCCACATAGCGGGCACAGCAGTCGGTGTAGGGTTTGTTGCTGCCGCAGGGGCAGAGGGTTGAATTTGGTTTCATGGATATTTAACGAGTGCTCCCTCACCCTAGCCCTCTCCCAGGAGGAGAGGGGATTTACTCCCTTCCCCCTCTGGGGGAAGGGCCGGGGATGAGGGATGTTTTAGTTTTGCCACAACGGCGGTTCTTCCATCAGGGCTATCTGCTCGCGCAGTTCGAGGATGCGGTTCTGCCAATAGATCTGCGTGTTGAACCACGGGAACGCCTGCTTGAAGGCGGCATCGTCCCAGCGCCGCGCCAGCCAGGCCGAGTAGTGGATCAGGCGCAGGGTGCGCAAGCCTTCGATGAGGTGCAGCTCGCGCGCGTCGAACTCACAGAAATCTTCGTAGCCTGCCAGCACATCGCCCATCTGCTTCACCCGGTCTTCGCGCTCGCCCGAGAGCAGCATCCACAGATCCTGCACCGCAGGGCCCATGCGGCTGTCGTCGAAATCGACGAAGTGCGGGCCGTCGTCGGTCCACAGCACGTTGCCTGCATGGCAGTCGCCGTGCAGGCGCAAGGTCTGCACCTTGCCCGCGCGCTCGAAGCAATGGCGCACGCCATCCAGCGCCTGATCGACCACACTGCGATAGGCCGCATCGATATCGGCGGGGATGAAGTTGTTGGCTAAAAGATAATCGCGCGGTTCGATGCCGAAGGTCTCGATATCCAGCGCGGGGCGATGTTGATAGCCCTTCACCGCGCCGACCGCATGGATGCGACCGAGAAAACGCCCCAGCCATTCCAATGTGTCGCGATCTTCCAGTTCCGGTGCGCGTCCGCCATGCTTGGCGAACACCGAGAAGCAGAAACCGTCGAAATGATGCAGGGTCTTGCCGTCGATCACCAGCGCAGGCACCACCGGTATCTCGCGCTCCACCAGCTCCTGCACAAAGGCATGCTCCTCAAGGATGGCCTCGTCGCTCCAGCGCGCCGGGCGGTAGAACTTGGCGACCAGCGGCGCGCCTTCGTCCATGCCGACTTGATACACGCGATTCTCGTAGCTATTCAGCGCCAGCAAACGGCCATCGCAACGCAAGCCAATACTCTCCAGTGCGTTGAGCATGGCATCGGGGGGGAGCGAAGAAAAAGAAGCGGAGATAGTCATGGGGCGAGGATACCAGTCATTCAAGGCGAACTGAAAACCATGCCTACGTGAGCCACGTAGGCATGATGAAGGTGAAACAATCAACTGGAAGGTAATGCAATGCTGCCGCGCATCGCCCAGAGAGTCTTATGATTTGTGAGGCCCCAAGAACTTGTCGCCATTGAAGTGAATCATATGCTCTGGATTTTCAGCAATCCAAACTTCTGTTTCCCACGCGATGTCTGCCGCAAATTTCTTAAATGCAGCTCGCGTAAGGAATGCAGTAACAAAAACAATATCGGCAGAGCAATTTACCAGTTGTTTCTCGAAGGTCAGTTTTCTCAATGGGTCTATCGGGTTTGCAGAATGGACAGCCTCAATCAAAAAAATCCAGTTCTTGTTTTTTGAATAGGCAAGGATGTCGGGCAGTTTGTCGTGTGCAATTTCGAAGAACTTCAATTGACTCAAGGTTGCTTCATTTAAAAAGAGGAACTTGTCTGCGGTATCTCCGACATAGAGCACTTCCGCATCTTGCCCGAATCTTGGCAAGAACTCTTCAATAACTGCCTTTTGAATCTGATTGTGTTCCCCAGGACTAAACACAATTTCCGTATTTCCAATTTTCACAGGCAGCATAGACTTTTCCCTGCGCTGCTTTAGCTGCTCTACAAGAGTATTCTTCCCCTTCATAAATTTCTTCAAGGAGGATTCCCATTGTGGAGTTCCAAACTTCTTGATTTGGTCTGCAAACTTAGGGTTGATGGCATACCCTCTCGTCCCATCGTTTGTGGCCGCGTCTTCGTTGCCAGCCGCTTTTAAGACTGCGCCAACCTCTACAGGAAATACCAAATCCTTTCTGCGTATATCGTCGTACGAACCTGACGAAATGTTCTCGCCAAGGTGTTTATTCATCCAGTTAATACAATCCCTTGATCTTGGTCGATGGGATGGATCATTCACTTTTATCTCGGTCCATTTGTCGCCAGGTTTAATTCCTGCAACTGCCAAAAAGGCTTTGGCCATTTTCGCCTTTCTTCTTTCAGTCATTCCTTCAGTAGGAACACCAAAAGCAACCAGAATGTCAGTCGCCTCCTTGACAAGAGTATCTAGCTGTTTCTGTTTCTTTGGAGACATATGGCCCAATCCCTAGTAAGTTAAATTTATCTGCTTCGGAGTAGCATGTTTACGGATTTCCCTTGGCGAGAGAGTCTCGGCACTTGCCAAATACCTCGCAACAGACTGAGCTAGAGCATGAGCAAACATGGGAGGAACCGCATTCCCAACTTGCTTGAATTGACTTTGCTCCCCACCAATAAACTCAAACCAGTCTGGAAAACTTTGGAGTCTCGCAGCCTCTCTAACAGAAAGTCGTTTTCGCCGACCATCGGGCAATTTTATTCTTTGCATATCGCCCGTTGCACCAGCCAAATTTCTGCAAGTTAAAGTCCGTGCGGGTTTATCTAAATTTAGGTCTCTTGGGTTAACACACTTTGATGCAGCCTCATACTTTGCAACATACGCATCTTGATTGTCCGTCAAAAATTTAGAATTAAACGAAGATTCAAATGCCATTGAACCGAGAGCCTGCCCCGCCGTAACAACTTGATTGGAGTGTTTTGGAAAGGAATATCCCCCCTTATGCCCTACCACTATCACTCGCTCCCTATTCTGCGGAACGAGGTAATGGGAAGCGTTAAGCAAGTGAAATTCCACCACATAGCCAAGGCTTTCTAATTTGCTAACAATCTCATCTAAATACCACCTGTTTCGATAGAGCAAGCCCCTCACATTCTCAAACATCCAAAGCCTAGGATTCAGTTGTTCCACAGCGGCGATGAACACAGGAAAACCATCTCGAGAGTCATTAAGTCCTTTTTGGTGCCCACCAACACTGAATGGTTGGCATGGGGGACCGCCTATTACAACATCTGCGAGCTCAAATTTATGATCACAAGTCAGATAGGCATTGTGGCATTCACCATTCAGATTCATGTTGTAGCTATGACAGCAATCTGCATCCATTTCATAGCCGATGGTTTCAAATCCAACTGACTCAAAACCAAGCCCCAAGCCACCGCAACCGGCAAAGAGATCGAGAACCGTCCCTAAGCTGTTTGCCTTCGGGCGCAGGGTTTCGTTGATGAACCCCATATAACCGCCTTCAAATTTTTGCATCATGTATCCGTTCAAAATTATGAGGGGAACCATTTGGCAACGACACCAATTGTCTCACGCCACCCACCCAATTTGCTGTTGGAGAACCCCTTTATCGGGCCTTGCAATACAGAGAAGATTACAATTCGAGTTTGCAACAACCGATAGGTTGCCCCCTCAAATCTCCTCAATCACCTTCTCCATCGGAAACCGCGACTTCGGCAACTTCGCGTTGAAGTCATCCGCACCGCGATAGCCCAATGCCGCGATCACCACGCTGGTCAGGCCTTGTTCGCGTAGGCCGAGTTCTTCGTTGAGGATGCGCTGGTCGAAGCCTTCGATGGGGGTGGCGTCGATCTCCAGTGTGGCGGCACCGAGCAGCAGGGTGCCGAGGGCGAGGTAACACTGTTTTTCCATCCAGTGCTGCGTGTCTTTGTAATCGTAGCGGTGCAGGCCGGTGTAGAAGCTGCGGCCCTTGCTTTGCGCGGCCTTGCTCTCCGGCGTGGGGTAGCGTCCGTCGGCATCTTCCTGCGCGAGCAGATTGGCGAGGTGGGTCTCGTCCATGGTGGTGCGGGCGCAGAACACGACGACGTGGGAGGCATTGAGTATCTTGGGGCCATTGGATGCATAAGCGCCTTGCTGCGCGGCCTTGGCGATGCGCGCCTTGCCTGCCTCGCTGGAGGCGATGATGAAGTGCCAGGGCTGCGAGTTGATCGACGAAGGCGAGAACCTGAGCAGGGTCTTGAGTTGTTCGACCTGTTCTGCCGGAATCTTGCGAGTGGGGTCGTAGGCTTTGCAGGTGTGGCGGGTCAGTGCGATGCGGGCGATGTCCATGCGTTACTCCGATATCAAATGGGGTTGATAGGCCGGACAGGATTTTGCATCAAACGGGGAGCATTGTCTCAATGCTCCCTACTTCATTTTTTATATCGTTGCACTTCCGCCAACCCGAGTGCATTCCATCCCTCATGCCCGAGACGCTCCATGGTCTCGATGTTTTTGTCGAATATCTGGTCGGCTTCTGGAAATGCGGCGACGGCTGCGTTGACGCTGGCTTCGCGCAACAAATGCAGGGTCGGATATGGAGAGCGGTTGGTGAAGTTGCTGATGTCATCCGGCTCGGTACCCTCGAACTGATATTGCGGATGCATGCTGGCGACTTGTAATTCGCCATCCAGATCGACCTCTTCCAGGGCGGCGTCCACCACATCGAGAAAATCGTTGTAATCGAGGAAGTCGGTGAGTACGTGCGGGTGAATGAGCAGCGTGGTATCGATCTTCTCTGCGCTGCTCTCTGCCAATACCTCCAGCTCCTGCAACAGATCGCGCAGCAATTCATCCGCTGTCTGTGCCGCACTCACCACATACCGGACCTGGCCTTTGACGTGTACGCTTTTGGCGAACGGGCACAGGTTGAGGCCGATTACGGCTTTCTCTAGCCAGAGTTTGGTGGCGGTGATGGCTTGGTCGTTGCTGATATTTGTATTCATTTATTCCCCTCTCCCCAACCCTCTCCCTCAAGGGGAGAGGGGGCAGGAAAATTAGCGACCGCGACCACCGGAACGGTGCAACACCGGCGCGGCTCCGCGACCGGCACCGTGACCACCCGCTGGCTTACCACCCGTACCAGTACGCGGCGCACCGCCTGTACGTGCTTGTCCGCCACCCGAACGAGGCTGGCTGCGACCCTGGCCTTGGCGCTGTCCGCCCTGGCCGCGATTCTGCCCGTTGAGGATAGGCTCGGCCTTGATGCGCGGATCTGGCTCGAAGCCGGGAATCTGCACCACCGGGATTTCGCGCTTGATGAGGCGCTCGATGTCGTGCAGCAGTTTCTTTTCGTCGATGCACACCAGCGAGCTGGCTTCGCCATTGCTGCCCGCGCGGCCGGTACGACCGATGCGGTGCACATAGTCTTCCGCCACGTTGGGCAGCTCGTAGTTCACCACGTGCGGTAGTTCGCTGATGTCGATGCCGCGCGCGGCGATGTCGGTGGCACACAGCACTTGCAACTTGCCGGTCTTGAATTCGGCCAGCGCGCGGGTACGGGCGGCCTGGCTCTTGTTGCCGTGGATCGCCATCGCGCTGATGCCGTCCTTGTTCAAAAACTCGGCCAGATTATTCGCGCCGTGTTTGGTGCGGGTAAATACCAGCACCTGAAACCAGTTGTGCTCTTTGATGAGGTGCGTGAGCAGTGCGCGCTTACGTTCCCGATCCACCGGATACACACGTTGCTCGATCAGTTCGTTGGCCTGATTGCGGCGCGCCACTTCGATCAGCGCCGGGTTGGTGAGCAGACCGTCGGCCAGCAATTTGATCTCGTCGGAGAAGGTGGCGGAAAACAGCAGGTTCTGGCGTTGTTTGGGCAACACGGCGAGGATCTTTTTGATGTCGCGGATGAAACCCATGTCCAGCATGCGGTCCGCTTCGTCCAGCACCAGTATCTCGATGTGCGACAAATCGACGGTCTTTTGTTGTAGATGGTCAAGCAGACGACCCGGCGTCGCCACCAGGATATCTACGCGGCCATGCAGTTGTTTGATCTGCGGATTGATGTTCACGCCGCCGAACATCATCATGGAACGGAGCGGCAGATATTTGCCGTACAGGCGCACACTCTCTTCCACCTGGGCAGCAAGTTCGCGTGTGGGAGTAAGGACTAACGCGCGGATGGGTGCTTTCCCGCTGATGGGTTTAGCCATCAGCCGCTGTAGCAGGGGCAGGGTGAATCCAGCGGTCTTACCGGTGCCGGTCTGTGCGCCACCCATAAGGTCACCACCTTTGAGGATGACGGGGATGGCCTGCGCTTGGATAGGGGTAGGTTCGGTGTAACCGCGTTCGGAAACGGCGCGGACGATTTCTTCGGACAAGCCGAGAGCTGCAAATGACATGTGTGACTTTCTATTGGATTACATCGGCCTGTCACGCTTGAAGCGCGCCAGTCTTAGGCTGAATGAGGGGAAAACGAACCGGATTCGGTAGCGGAGGATCAAGACTGAAGCGATCCCAGCGCGACGCATTGTAACATGCCCGGCCCGGTTCGCGCCGGCATCCGGCCAGAATATATAGATACTCTGAGCGCTTGCGAGTTCGGCGTAGCTTGTGCATGATGCGCCCCACTCGGAGGCCGACTCTCGGCACTCCTAACGGGGAAAACCATGCACGCTGAATTATCGAATGATGTTACCGAACAGATGTTGATGGGCATCTCGATCCCGCCCTGCCCGGCTTCGCTAACTTCCATCATGCGCGAAGCAAAACACCCGGCTACTGATTACGCAAAACTTGCTCTTCTGATCAGCCGGGATGCAGGGGTTGTCGGCCCGCTGCTCAAATTGGCCAATTCCCCGTTCATCGGGCTCAAAAGCAGGGTGAATTCAGTGTTCCAGGCCGTCAGTGTGCTGGGGGTGCAGAACACTCTGAATCTGGTACAGAACATCGCGCTGAGGCAAAGTCTGGGCGGCGGCTCGCAAAGTTTCGACAAATTCTGGGAACGCTCGAGCCTGTCCGCCACCATCGCCGAAAAGATCGCTGCCAGGTTCCCGCATCTGTCCAGGGACGACGCTTATCTCACCGCCCTGTTCCACGATTGCGGCATTCCCGTGCTGATGATGAAGTTCCCGGACTATCGCCAGGCCGTGATGACCCAATGCAAAGAAGGTAAAGCGATCTGTGATGTCGAGAACGATCTCTTCTCCACTTCGCACACCGTAGTGGGCAATATGCTGACGCGCAGCTGGATGCTGCCCGGACATATCAGCAAAGCCATTCTGTACCATCATGATGACTCCATCTTCTCCTCCGCAGACGAAAACATCGGTAGCAGCGTGTGTGGTCTGGTCGGCATCGTACACATGGCCGAACACATCGCTGACGAACACTTACACGTAAGAGACAGCGTCGAATGGAAGCAATTTGAAAAAATTGTGCTGGCACATTTCGAAATGTCGGCTCAAGAATTCTCCGAGCTCAAGGGAGATATGCTGGCATTCCTGAACGGCGAATGATTCTTGCGCCTCGATATCCGGCAGGACGATTGGATATCAAGAACGTAATGTTCCGGCAACATATCCGCAATACTCTCCGAATACGCTTGAAATACAGCCAGTGCGCCACGTACTAGACATTTAATCCGCGCGTACTAGATATTTAATTCTATTGCAGGGTTGCCTTGGGTTCTGCATGATGCGCAGCCATGGCTGCTTAGATCTGTAAGGAGAAAACTATGTGTGCGGAACTTGGCAAGAACATTACTGAACAGGCATTGCAGGGTATCTCCATCCCGCCATGCCCGACCTCGCTTACCTCTATCCTACGCGAATCGAAACATCCTTCTACCAACCTTACCCGCCTCTCCAATCTGATCAGCCGCGACGCGGGCATAACTGGCCCTTTGCTTAAACTGGCGAACTCGCCATTCGTCGGCTTAAAAAACAAAGTCGATTCAGTTCTGCAAGCCGTTAATGTATTGGGGATGCAGAATACCTTGAACCTGGTACACAACATCGCGTTGCGCCAAAGCATAGGTGGAAATGCGGCTCACTTCGAAAAATTCTGGGAACGCTCGAGTATGTCCGCAACTGTCGCGGAGAAAGTTGCGACAAAACTACCCGGCGTGCACAAAGACACTGCCTACATCACCGCGCTGTTTCATGACTGCGGTATTCCGGTGCTGATGCTAAAACACCCGGAGTATCAGAATGCCCTGATCGAACAGGGCAAACAAGGCAAATCCATCTGCGAAATCGAGAACGAGGTCTTTTCCACCAGCCACACCGTGGTCGGAAATATGCTCACGCGCAGTTGGATGCTGCCAGCCCATGTATGCAAGGCGATCCTGTATCACCATGACCACACTATCTTCTCTTCGATCAAAGAGGCGATTGATGCCGAGATATGCAATCTGATCGGCATCGTGCACATGGCCGAATGCATCGTTGACGAGTATCTGGGCACCAAAAGCGAATGGCCCCGGTTCGAACTGGCCGTGCTCCGTCATCTCGAGATGTCCACACAAGAGTTCTTCGAACTCAAACAGGACAATCTGGCAATTTTGAGCGGCGAATAAGCGCTCCCCCGCAGGGGAAATACTGAATTCGCCGCCTAGACGTTCAAGTTAGACGTTAAACAGGAAGTTCATCACATCGCCGTCCTGCACGACGTAATCTTTTCCTTCCACGCGCATCTTGCCTTTCTCTTTCGCGCCCGCTTCGCCGCCGCAGGCGATGAAATCGGCATAAGAGATGGTCTGGGCGCGGATGAAGCCCTTCTCGAAGTCGGTATGGATGACACCCGCCGCTTGAGGTGCGGTGTCCCCTTTGTGGATGGTCCAGGCGCGCACTTCTTTTACGCCCGCAGTAAAATAGGTCTGCAGGCCGAGCAAGTCATAACCAGTGCGGATCAATTTGTTCAGCCCGGGCTCATCCAGCCCGAGGTCGGCGAGGAATTCTTTTTTATCGGCATCTTCCAGATCGGCCAGTTCCGCTTCGATCTTGGCGCATAACGCCACCACCGGCGCACCTTCTTTCGCCGCGTGTTCGCGTAGCCGATCAAGGTGCGGGTTGTTCTCGAAACCGTCTTCCAGCACATTGCCAACATACATCGCCGACTTGATGGTGAGCAGACACAAGGGCTTGATGAGCTGTTTCTCTTCTTCGCTGAGACCGAAAGTGCGGGCTGGTTTGCCTTGGTTCAGGTGTGGTAACAGTTTTTCCAGCACGGCGACCAGCTTCAAGGCATCTTTGTCGCCGGATTTGGCTTTTTTGCTGTCACGCTGGATGGTGCGTTCCACCACCGCCAGATCGGCCAGCGCCAGTTCGGTGAGGATGACTTCGATATCGGAGATCGGGTCGACCTTGCCCGCCACATGCACGACGTTGGGGTCGTCGAAGCAGCGCACGACGTTGACGATGGCGTCGGTCTCGCGGATGTTGGCGAGGAACTGGTTGCCCAAGCCTTCACCCTTGGAGGCACCTGCCACCAGACCGGCGATGTCGACGAATTCGACAATGGCGGGTTGCATACGTTGTGGTTTGACGATCTTGGCCAGCTCGTCCATGCGCGGATCGGGCACCTCGACGATGCCGACATTGGGCTCGATAGTACAGAAGGGGTAGTTCTCCGCCGCGATGCCGGCTTTGGTGAGCGCATTGAACAGGGTGGACTTGCCGACATTGGGCAGACCGACGATACCGCATTTGAGACTCATGATCGCTTCCTTGCTGATTGGTGTTGCACACAGACAGATCTGTTGATCGTCAAGATAATCGGGAGGGGGCGCACATGGAAGACAGAACCTTAGATCTTGCACGCGACCGATTCCGTCAGGATTCTGCGGCGATTATAACACTCGCCAGGCACACGCTCCAGAACCGGAACCGGTCAGATCACCTTGCCGGGGTTCAGCAACCCAGCCGGATCAAGGCCGCGCTTGATATTGCGCATCAGCTCCAATTCCAGTGCGCTTTTGTAATGGGTGATTTCGTTCCGCTTGAGTTGCCCCAGTCCGTGTTCGGCGCTGATGCTGCCGTCCAGTCCGGCCACAACCCCGTACACGATACGGTTGACGTCATGTTCGTGCTGCGCGATGAACGCGCCGTTGCGCGTGGCATCCAGCATGGAGATGTTGTAATGGATGTTGCCGTCACCAAGATGTCCGAATGCGACGATACGGATACCGGGGTAAGCCGCATACAGGGCGGCACTGGCCTGGGTGATGAATTCCCCGACGTGACTGATGGGTACCGAGACATCATGTTTGACGCTGATACCTTCGGCCTTCTGCGCCTCAGCGATGTTCTTGCGTATCCGCCACCAGCGCTCCGCCGCACGCTCGTCGGCAGTGACCTCGAATTCGACGATCCCGTCGCCAAAGGTACGTAACGCTGCGCGCAAAACGTCTTCGAGCGGAGCTGGCAGCACATCGGCCAGCTTGGCGATAACCAGCCACTCATGCCGAGCCGCAAAAGGTTCTGCGGTATCGTCGATATGTTTGAACACCAGATCGAGGCAGGTGCGGGAGATGAGCTCGAAACCGCTGATCTTGTCACCGCAGGTCGCGCGCAGGTGGGATAACAGCAGTACAGCCTCGGCAGGACTCCGCACTGCGATGCAGGCGGTCGCGGTTGACCTCGGGCGGGGATAAAGTTTGAGTACGGCGGCGGTAATGATGCCCAGCGTACCTTCCGCACCGATAAACAGATGCTTCAGGTCGTAGCCGGTATTGTCTTTGCGCAACCTGCGCAGGCCGTTCCAGACACGCCCGTCCGGCAGCACCACTTCCAGTCCCAGCACCAGGTCGCGCGCGTTGCCATAACGCAGCACCCCGATACCCCCGGCATTGGTGGATAGATTGCCGCCGATCTCGCAATGCGGCGCGATGGCGGTCAGTCCGAGCGGGAACAGGCGATCTGCCTCTTCTGCGGCGGCATACAACGAAGCAAGCTTGCAGCCCGCCTCCACCGTCATGGTGTAGTTGATGGCATCAACAGAACGAATGTGATCCATACGCGAAAGGTTGATGACGATTTGCCGACTACCGTCCGCAAGCGGAACCGAAGCGCCGCACAGACTGGTGTTGCCGCCCTGCGGCACGATGGCGATGTTGTTGGCCACACACAGCTTGACCACCTCGCTGACCTGCCGAGTATCGGCGGGAAATACGACCGCCAGCGCCTCTCCGGCATATCTGCCCCGCCAATCCGAACAAAAAGGAGCCGCAGCCTGTGCTGTCAATATCCCGTCGCAGGCGACTATCGCCGCCAGCGCCAGATTTACATCTTCATCTTTCATGGTGTCATCCGGCGCATAACGCGCCGCTGAGTTGGCCGGTATCAGTAACCGGTTCTGGTATGTACATCGGGCAGATGATGTCCGTCGGAGATTAGCGCCCAGATCAGCAATGCGACACTTTCGGTAGCTATGACGGTATTGCGGTTCCCGGACGTCATCAGTTTTTCTCTAAGCTCTTTGCGCACCGTGGCCGAGCCGGTAAGATCAAACAGGATATCGATACCTGCACTCTTCGCAATCAATTGGTCCAGGTCGAGATTTTCTATACCGTGTGCCTTGGCAAGCTTGGTACCCGCCGTGTCGCCTTTTTCTGCCACTGCAACGATGCTGACTCCCTTTGCAGACTGTTCCAGCAACTTCTCCAGAAAAACCGTACCTACCCTACCCAGTCCGACGATTGCGATGGATTGCTTTGACATTTCCGCTCCCTCCCGTTTGGTGTTGTAAAAATAGCCGGCCTTACTTTACGAACGACAGATACCCTCTCTATTCTGTGACACAAGTCATTTTATCGGCACAACCACTAGGCTGCCGGTGTCTTCACCGTGCGCAGCGGCGCGATCCACATCTGGTATAGCGAAGTGAATATCATCACGCTCGCGGCCACACTGTAGCCGAAGCCGCCGATGATGACCAACCAGGCGAAATTCGGACTCCATTTGGTCAACCACCAAGCCAGGATGTCCACGATCAGGAAAGCGAACGGGGTAAAGATCAGAATCGCTTTGGTCAGCGGCGAAAATCCTGTCGCATAGGTGAATATCCATCCCACGAAGAAGAAAATGAAAGAGATGCCGAACAGGTGGATATGCGAGACGCGGGTCAGCGTGGAGACCGTGGCGCCGCTGTCGACCGCAGTCATCGTGTCCATCACCGCCTTGTCGCTGATATCGGCCAGTCCGGGCACATTGCCATGACAGGGTGCGCAATATTGATCTACATCCATAGAAATGCGCTCTTCCCATTCGTTCTGTGGTGCGCCGCTCTCCGCCCATTTGATCATGGCCAGACGTACTTCAGGTGGTGCATTGTCTTTCATTGAGCCGTTGAGTTTACTCACCAGCTTGGAACCGTCACGCTTGCCATAATAGCTGTACACGATATCGTCAACGGACAAGCCGAGCTTGCCATCCGCCATGCCGTGGGTAAGCATGATCTGCACGCCCGCGAACAACAACCCCAGACCAACAGCCAGCAGGTAGCCGGTAAACAACGTCCTTGTCGGCAAGGCCAAGTCTCCCAGAGTGAATCGTTGTATCTCTTTCATGTCCAGCTCCATGCGATTAAATTGCGCGCATTATACGCCGCACCCCGGGATGTGCGAGTCAACGCCTAAAATTCCAGCGGATCGATGTCCAGCGACCAGCGCAGTTTTTGCGCGGGCAATCCATCCAGTGCCGGTTTCCACCTCCGCAAGAATGCCTGCAGCGCTTTACGGGTGTCACTTTGCACCAGCAGTTGCGCGCGGAAATGGTTTGCGCGTTTCGGCAACGCAGATGGAAGCACGCTATACACTTCCACTGGCATCGCCAACTGCAAAGCCTGTGCGCGCGCCTGTTGCAGAAAGGCGTATACCTCCTGCTCCTGTTTGCCTTCTGCACTTAACAGAACCTGATAGGCGAAGGGTGGAAAGTCCGCTGATTGACGCTCTGTCAGCAAGGTCTGTGCCCATGCCTCGAAATCATGCGCCCGCAGCGCACGGAATAAAGGATGGTCTGGAAACGCGGTCTGCACCAACACTTCGCCCGGCTTGTCGGCACGCCCGGCGCGTCCGGCCACCTGTGCGAGCTGGGCAAAGAGTTTTTCCGAGGCGCGAAAATCCGCGCTATACAGCGCGCCGTCTGGATTCAGCACCCCGACCAGCGTCAGATTGGGGAAATCGTGGCCTTTCGCCAGAATTTGGGTTCCCACCAGGATGTCGATCTCTTCATCGTGGATCTGTTTGCGCATCGCGCTCCACGCACCTTTGTTGCGCGTGCTGTCCCGGTCCACTCGCAGGATACGCGCCGCCGGAAAATGCGCCCGCAGGGCTTCTTCGACACGCTGCGTGCCGATACCGACCGGCTGCAGATCGGTGTTGCCACAGCCCGGGCAAGCATGGGGTACGCGCTCCTGATGGCCGCAATGGTGGCAACGCAAACGGCGATCCTTCAGATGCAACACCAGTTTGCCTGCGCATCTGGTGCAACCCGACAGCCAGCCGCAAGCGGTACACATCAGCACCGGGGCATAACCGCGACGGTTGATGAACACCAGACTCTGCTCTTTGCGTTGCAGACGCAGCTCCAGCGCGGTCAGCATGGCCGGACTAAGACCATCCTGCAACGGTTTATTCGCGATATTCAGACAGCGCACTTGCGGTAATTGCGCCTGTTCGGTTGCGCGTTGTGACAGCTTGAGCAGCTGATAACGACCGCTTTGCGCGTTGTGGTAACTTTCCAGCGACGGCGTGGCCGAGCCCAGCACGATAGGCACGCCGCGCTGATTGGCGCGGAAAATCGCGACATCGCGCGCGGAATAACGCAGGCCGTCTTGTTGCTTGAACGAGGCATCATGCTCCTCATCGACCAGGATCAGACCGAGTTGCGGTAGCGGAGTGAACACCGCGAGGCGCGTGCCAAGCACGATACGCGCCCGCCCGGACTGTGCCCGCAGCCATTTCTTGGTACGTTCCCCATCACTCAGTCCGCTGTGCAGACTGGCCAGTTCGGTATCGGGAAAGCGGTCGCGGAAATATTGTTCCAATTGCGGGGTGAGATTGATCTCGGGTACCAACAGCAACACCTGTCCGCCGCATTGCAACACCTGATGCATCAGATGCACATACACTTCGGTCTTGCCGCTGCCGGTGATGCCGTGCAACAGGAAACAGCGGTAATCCCGCGCGGCGGCCACGGCATCCACCGCGCGCTGTTGAGCCTCGGATAAGACATGAACGTCATTAAAGACGTGGGGCGCGGATGCGACTTCCGGTATGGCATTGCATTCCACCCAACCCTCTTCCAGTAGCACCTTGAGATTGGTCGCCACACTGGAAGACAACTCACGCAATTTTGTTTCGCTGACAGCGCCCCCGTGCAAGGCCTGTAAAATGCGCCGCTGTACCTGGCGACGCTTGGGGAACGCTTCCAGATCGAGCTTCCGCCCCTGCTCCGACAAGAGGTAACTCGACTCCTGCTTGAGCGTGACCGCTTCTTGCGCCCGCAAACGGGTCGGCAAAGCAGACATGACGGTCATACCCAGTGGATGATGGTAATACTCGCTACAGAATCGCAACAATGTCAGCAATTCCGGCGGCAGCGGTGGCACATCTTCCAGCACCCGCACGATAGGCTTGATGCGATCCGTTGCCAGATCGGAATCCTCCGACAGTTCCATCACAATGCCCACCAGTTGTTTGCGCCCGAACGGAACCAGTACACGCTGACCCGTTTCGACCGCGATGTCCGTCTCGACGAAATAATCGAATAGGGTTGACAAAGGCACATCCAGCGCGACTCGAACTATGGGCATGTTAATGGCTTTTTTTGTGGTGAATTCTGTGGAATTTCGCCAATACGCTTGATGGATATGGGTATTTTTTCTTATGCACAAATCCTGTGGATAACTATGTGCATAACGCCTCAACAATTTGGCTAACTGCTAATGATATATACGGTTTTTTGTCTTGCCCAAATTTCGGGCTGCACAATTATTTCATATTTATCAACGCGTTGCGCAATAAACAAGAAAGGCCGCAGATTACTCCCTGCGGCCTTTGTCCGATCCGATGCCTTGTGTATAACCGCATCGCTTGTCAAGCATTTTTAATGATATTTTTTACTGAGCTCATGCACGGCTTGCACCAGCGCGGCAGCATTATCCGGGTCGGTGAATTGCGAAATACCGTGCCCCAGATTGAACACATGGCCGCTACCGAAACCATAACTGCCCAGAACCTTCTCAACTTCGCTGCGGATCACTTCGGGGGTGGCGAACAAGACTGTCGGATCGATATTGCCCTGCAGTGCGACCTTGTGGCCGACCTTCTGACGCGCCACGCCGATATCCATGGTCCAGTCCAGACCGACCGCATCGCAGCCGATGTCGGCGATGCTCTCGATCCACAATCCGCCCCCTTTGGTAAACACGATAGAGGGGATGCGCACGCCGTCTTTCTCCTTGATCAACCCGGCCACGATACGCTGCATATAGGGCAACGAGAATTCATGATATGCGCCGTGTGACAGCGCCCCGCCCCAGGAATCGAAAATCATCACGGCTTGCGCGCCCGCTTCGATCTGGGCATTCAGGTAGGCGATCACGGCATCGGCGGTCACGCTGAGGATGTGATGCATCAGTTTCGGCTCTTTGTACATCAGCGTCTTCACTTTGGCATAGTCGTCGCTGCCGCCGCCTTCGACCATGTAGCAAGAGAGTGTCCACGGACTGCCGGAGAAACCGATCAGCGGCACGCGCCCATCCAGTGCCTTGCGGATCTGAGATACCGCATCGGTCACATATTTCAGATCTTTGGCGATGTCGGGCACACGCAACGCTTTGATGGCCGCCTCGTCGCGCAGCGGGCGCTCGAACTTCGGTCCCTCGCCTTCGGCGAAATACAAGCCCAGACCCATCGCATCCGGCACGGTGAGGATGTCGGAAAACAGGATCGCAGCATCCAGCGGGAAGCGATCCAGCGGCTGTAAGGTCACTTCCGTCGCCATGTCGGGACTCTTGCACAGGTTGAGGAAACTGCCCGCGCGTTTGCGCGTGGCACAATACTCCGGCAAATAACGACCAGCCTGGCGCATCATCCACAGCGGCGTGTATTCGGTCGGCTCACGCAGCAACGCGCGCAGGAAGGTGTCGTTCTTAACTTTGAAATTCATGGTGATCCCTAAAGAATTTCACCACAGAGACACAGAGACACAGAGAAAAACCAAATCTAAAACCAAAACTCATGCACCAACCCATAATCACTTTGTGCACTGTCGAATCAGTTTCTGTTGTTGCCTTTCTCTGTGTCTCTGTGTCTCTGTGGTGGATTTGTGTTTATATTTTTTTATTATCTTGGCAATACCGACGAACCCATCAGGAACTCATCCACCGCACGTGCCGCTTGCCGCCCCTCGCGGATCGCCCATACCACCAGCGACTGGCCTCGGCGCATATCCCCCGCAGCAAACACTTTCTTCGCACTGGTCTGGTAACAGAGCGCGCCTTCGGTGCTGGCTTTGGCGTTGCCGCGCGCATCCTTTTCCACGCCGAAGGCATCCAGCACTTGCGCCAACGGATTAGTGAAGCCCATCGCGAGGAACACATAGTCGGCCTTTAGCTCGAATTCGCTGCCAGCAACCTCGACCATCTTGCCATCCTTGAATTCGACACGCACACATTTCAAAGCCTTGAGTACGCCGTTCTCGCCGACGAATTCTTTGGTCGAGATCGCCCAGTCACGCACACAGCCTTCGTCGTGCGAGCTGGAGGTGCGCAATTTGAGCGGCCAATACGGCCAGGTCAGCGGCTTGTTCTCTTGATCTGGTGCGCGCGGCATCACTTCGATCTGGGTCACCGATGCCGCACCGTGGCGATTCGAGGTACCGACACAGTCGGATCCGGTGTCACCGCCGCCGATGACGACGACATGTTTGCCCGCGACATTGATCGGGTTCTTGCCGTCACCGGCCACTTCTTTGTTCTGCGGGATCAGGAATTCCAGCGCGTAATACACGCCTTTTAATTCTCGCCCCGGCACCGGCAGATCGCGCGGTTGCTCGGCACCTCCCGCGAGGATCACGGCATCGAACTCCTTCTGTAGCTCTTTCGGACTGACGACCTTCTGCGCATCGTTGGCGATACCCTTGCCCGGCAGCTCTTTGCCGACGAACGTTCCGGTCTGGAACTTGACGCCTTCGGCGGCAAGTTGTGCCATGCGCCAATCAATCAGGCGCTTGTCCAGCTTGAAGTCGGGAATGCCATAGCGCATCAGACCGCCGATGCGGCTGTTCTTTTCGAACACCGTCACCGCGTGACCGGCGCGCGCCAATTGCTGTGCTGCAGCCAGACCGGACGGGCCGGAACCGACCACCGCAACTTTTTTGCCGGTCTTCTTAGCAGCCTTTTGCGGCAGCACCCAGCCGTTTTCGCCACCCTTGTCGATGATGGCATGTTCGATGGACTTGATGCCGACCGCATCGTTGTTGATGTTCAGCGTACACGCCGCTTCACATGGTGCCGGGCAGATGCGACCGGTCACTTCGGGGAAGTTGTTGGTGGAGTGCAACACGTCCAGCGCCTGTTTCCAGTTGCCGCGATACACCAAGTCGTTCCAGTCGGGGATGATGTTGTTGACCGGGCAGCCGTTGTTGCAGAACGGGACGCCGCAGTCCATACAACGCGCACCCTGCTGTTTGGCTTCGGCATCGCTCAGATGCGCGACAAACTCCCGATAATGCTTCAGACGCTGTTCGACCGGCGCGTATCCTTCGCTGACGCGATCAAATTCCATGAATCCGGTTGGCTTGCCCATTATGCGGCCTCCTTCTGTTGCGCCGCGATCTCAAGCAAGGCACGACGGTATTCGGTCGGCATGACCTTCACGAATTTGGGCAGGTACGTCGCCCAGTTATCCAGTATCTGTTTAGCGCGGGCACTGCCGGTATAACGCAGATGCTTTTCGATCTTGCCGCGCAGGGCAGCTTCATCGGCCTTGTTCAAATGGTTGAAATGCACGCGGCCATGTGTGTCGAGTGCGCCCATCTCGCTGGCGGCAACCTCTTCCGGCACTGGCTCCAGTTGCACCATGGACATGTTGCAGCGCTTGGGGAAGGTGCCATCTTCATCCAGCACATAAGCCACGCCGCCAGACATGCCCGCAGCAAAGTTGCGCCCGGTCGATCCCAGCACCACGACCATGCCGCCGGTCATGTATTCGCAGCCGTGGTCGCCCACGCCCTCGACCACCGCCACCGCGCCGGAATTACGCACTGCAAAACGTTCGCCGGCCACACCACGGAAATAACACTCTCCCGAGGTCGCGCCGTACAACACGGTGTTACCCACGATGATATTTTCTTCCGCCACGATCTTGCAATCCGCCGCCGGTTTGACCACCACGCGACCGCCGCACAGCCCTTTGCCCACGTAGTCGTTGCCTTCGCCGTTCAGCTCGAAACTGATACCGTGCGCCAGGAAGGCCGCGAAACTCTGGCCGGCTGTACCGTACAACTTCACGTTGATGGTGCCGTCAGGCAAGCCCGCCTGGCCGTAACGTTTGGCGACCTCATGTGACAACATGGTACCGACGGTACGGTTGACGTTGCTGATATTGGCCTCGATGTTCACCACACGTTTTGCGTCCAGCGCCTCTTTGGCTTGGGCGATCAACTGGTTGTCCAACGCCTTGATGAGTTCGTGATCCTGAGTCTCGGTATGGCGGCGCGCCACTTCGGCTCCGACCTTCGGTTGATAGAAGACCTTGGAGAAGTCCAGTCCCTGCGATTTCCAGTGCGCGATGCCCTGTTTCACATCCAGCAAATCGCTGCGCCCGATCAGATCGTCGAACTTGCGGATGCCCATCTGCGCCATCAGCTCGCGCACCTCTTCGGCAACGAAGAAGAAATAGTTCACCAGGTGTTCCGGTTGTCCGGTGAATTTTTTGCGCAGCGCGGGATCTTGCGTGGCTACGCCGACCGGGCAGGTGTTGAGGTGGCATTTACGCATCATGATGCAGCCTTCGACCACCAGCGGTGCGGTGGCAAAACCGAACTCGTCCGCACCCAGCAAAGCACCGATCAGCACGTCGCGGCCGGTCTTTAACTGCCCGTCCACCTGCAGACCGATACGACCGCGCAGCTTGTTCAGCACCAGAGTCTGTTGCGCTTCAGCCAAACCGAGTTCCCACGGCGTACCCGCATGCTTGATCGAGGACAACGGCGAAGCCCCGGTACCGCCGTCAAAGCCGGACACCACGATGTGGTCGGCCTTGGCTTTGGATACGCCCGCAGCCACGGTACCAACACCGATCTCGGATACCAGTTTGACCGAAATGGACGCGGTCGGATTGGAATTCTTCAAGTCGTGGATCAGCTGTGCCAGGTCCTCGATGGAGTAGATGTCATGGTGCGGCGGCGGCGAAATCAAGCCCACGCCGGGCACCGAGAAGCGCAGCTTGGCGATGTACTCGGACACCTTGCCGCCGGGCAACTGGCCACCTTCACCGGGCTTCGCGCCCTGCGCCATCTTGATCTGGATCTGGTCCGCGCTGCTCAGGTATTCGGCTGTCACACCGAAACGTCCCGACGCGACTTGTTTGATGCGCGAGCGCAGCGAGTCGCCGTCTTTCATCACCAGATCGGCTTCGATACGTTTCTTGCCGATGATCTCGGACAACTTCTCGCCCGCATGCAGAGTGCGGAAGCGGTTGGCGTCTTCTCCGCCTTCGCCGGTGTTGGACTTGCCGCCAATGCGATTCATCGCGATGGCCAGTGTGGTATGCGCTTCGGTGGAGATGGAGCCCAGTGACATCGCTCCGGTGGCGAAACGTTTGACGATCTCTTTTGCCGGCTCGACTTCGGTCAGCGGCACGGGTGCACCGAGTGGCCGGATCTCGAACAGTCCGCGCAACGTCTTCAGTTTGTTTGCCTGCTCGTTGATCAGCTTGGCATACTCTTTGTAGGTGTTGAAGTTGTTGGAACGTGTCGCATGCTGCAACTTGGCGATGGAATCCGCCGTCCACATATGCTCTTCGCCACGCGCACGCACAGCATATTCCCCGCCCGCTTCCAGCATATCGGCCAGCACCGGATCGGCACCGAATGCCGCGCTATGCATACGCGCGGCCTCCTCCGCCACTTCGGCCAGACCGATACCTTCGATCTGTGTCGCCGTGCCGGTGAAATATTCGGCCACGAACTCTGCGTTCAATCCGATCGCTTCGAAAATCTGTGCGCCGCAATAGGACTGGTAGGTAGAGATGCCCATCTTGGACATCACTTTCAACAGGCCTTTGTCGATGCCTTTGATGAAACGTTTCTTGGCTTCTTTGGCATCGATGCCGCCGGGTAGCTGATCAGCGATGGATGTGATCGTGTCGAACGCCAGCCACGGGCACACTGCTTCTGCACCGTAACCAGCCAACAATGCGATGTGGTGTGTCTCGCGGGCGGATCCAGTATCCACCACCAACCCGGTGCTGGTGCGCAGACCGGCCCGTACCAGATGATGATGCACGCCGGAAGTCGCCAGTAGCGCGGGGATCGCCACACGTTCGCGCGTCACATTTCGGTCGGACAGGATCAGGATGTTGTAGCCGTCGGCCACAGATTGGCTCGCAGCCTTGCGCAAAGCTTTCAGCGCGGCGGCACACCCCTTGGTGCCTTGTTTGGCCGGATAGGTGATATCCAGTACCAGTGCCTTGAATTGGCCCTTGGTTGCCTTGTGGATGTTGCGCAACTTGGCGATATCGTCATTCGACAACACCGGCTGATGCGCTTCCAGAGTCAACGGCGGATTGGTTTCGTCGATACCCAGCAGATTCGGCTTGGGACCGATGAAGGTGGTCAGCGACATGACAATCTCTTCGCGGATCGGATCGATCGGCGGATTGGTCACCTGCGCGAACAATTGCTGGAAGTAGTTGTACAGCACCTTGTTCTTGTTCGACAGCACCGGCAAAGCGGCATCCGTACCCATCGAGCCGGTCGCTTCTTCTCCTGCCGCCGCCATTGGCGCGATCAGGAACTTCACGTCTTCCTGCGTGTAACCGAAAGCCTGCTGAATATCCAACAGGCTTTCCTGTGACTGCAATTTGTCCTTCACTTCCGGCAAATCGGCCAGGAAATAACGCGACTTTTCGATCCACTTGCGATACGGCTTGGCGGTGGCGAGCTGGGTCTTCAGTTCGGCATCGTCTACGATGCGCCCGGCCTGCATGTCGATCAGGAACATCTTGCCCGGCTGCAAACGCCACTTCTTCACGATCTTGTTTTGCGGGATCGGCAGTACGCCCATTTCGGACGCCATCAGCACCACGTCGTCTTCAGTGATGAGGTAACGCGCAGGACGCAGGCCGTTGCGATCCAGTGTCGCACCGATCATGCGACCGTCAGTGAAAGCCACGGCGGCGGGGCCGTCCCACGGCTCCATCAGTGCGGCATGATATTCGTAGAAGGCACGGCGCTCTTCGTCCATCAACGGATTACCCGCCCAAGCCTCGGGAATCAGCAACATCATCGCGTGCGGCAGGGAATATCCACCTGCCACCAGCAATTCCAGTGCATTATCGAAACAAGCGGAATCGGACTGACCCTCGACGATGAGCGGCCACAGTTTTTCTAAATCCTCGCCGAGGAACTTGGACGACATTGCCGCATGACGAGCGGCCATCCAGTTCACGTTACCGCGCAGAGTGTTGATCTCGCCGTTATGCGCGATCATGCGGAACGGATGCGCCAGATCCCAGGTCGGGAAGGTATTGGTGGAAAAGCGCTGGTGTACCAGCGCCATCGCGCTGATCACGCGCGGGTCTTGCAGATCGAGGAAGTATTTGCCGACCTGGTCGGCCAGCAGCATACCTTTGTAAACCACGGTACGCGAAGACAGTGAAGGGATGTAGAAGCCCTTGCCCAATCCTTTGTCCAGTGCGCGCACGGCATGTTCCACCGTCTTGCGGATGACAAACAACTTGCGCTCGAAACTATCCTGGTCCTTAGTCTTTTTGCCGCGCCCGATGAACACCTGGCGCACTACCGGCTCGACCGCTTTGACACTTTCACCCAGACCGCTGCTGTCCACCGGCACATCGCGCCAACCGATCAGCTCTTGTCCTTCTGCCGCGATCTTTTTGGCGACTATTTTTTCGCATGCACCGCGAGCCGCTTCACCGCGCGGCAGGAAAATCATGCCAACACCGTATTCACCGGCCGGCGGCAACTGGATGTTGCCCCAGCCCATCTCGTCGCGCATGAACTTGTCCGGGATCTGGATCAGAATCCCCGCGCCGTCGCCCGCCAGAGGGTCGGCACCGACCGCGCCACGGTGGGTCAGGTTCTCGAGGATCTGCAAACCCTGACACACCATGTCATGGCTTTGTTTTCCCTTGATATGTGCCACAAAACCCACACCGCAGGCATCGCGCTCCTGGCGCGGATCATAAAGTCCCTGCTGTGGGGGCAACCCCGCCAACGGGGTTTCGAAGTTCTCTTGCAACGAAGAATCGCTCACGTTGTTCCTCATCAAATCTGTACGACAAACGCGACGGCACACGCCGCCGCCTCTAATTTCAAAAGCGAAAGGGCGTGAATGTTACCTTGTCTGGGAGCTATCAGCAATATCGAACCCGCAGCTGTTCCGTCCGGGTTCTACTGTGGTCTGGACGACAGGCTCAGTTCTCTTCCACCGCAAACAGGCGGCGATGCTCTCTGATGGCGTAACGGTCGGTCATGCCGGCGATGTAATCAGCCACCGAACGGGCATGTTCGGTCTCGGCGGCGTGCAGGAACTGCGGTGGCAACAGGCGGCGGTCTGACATGAATGCCTGGAACAGCTCGCTGACGATACGGTGGGCCTTGGCGCTCATTCTCATCACGCGGTAATGCCGGTAGAGATGGGTGCGCAAGAATGCCTTGAGTTCGCGGTTGAGCTCCAGCATCTGCGGACCAAAAGCCACCAGTGCCGGTGCTTTACGTACCGCGACCACATCGTGCAGGGTTTGTGCGCGGATATTGTCTTCGGTCTGGCGGATCAGGTCGCTGACCAGCGTGTTGATCATGCGCCGTATGGTCTCGTGGATCACGCGCCGCTCGGCCAGTGCCGGATAGGCCTTGCGCACCTCATCCAGATGCCCGGAGAACAAACGTACCGAAGCCAACTGCTCCAGCGTGATCAAGCCCGAACGCAGGCCGTCGTCCACATCGTGGTTGTTGTAGGCAATCTCGTCTGCCAGATTGGCGATCTGCGCTTCCAGAGTCGGGCGCTGGTCGTTGCGAAAGCGCGCCCCCACCTCGCCCAGTTGTGCCGCATCCTCCAGCGAACAATGTTTGAGGATGCCCTCCCGCGTTTCAAAGCAAAGGTTGAGACCGTCGAAATCGGCGTAACGTTCCTCCAGCACATCGACCACGCGCAACGATTGCAGATTGTGTTCGAAGCCGCCGTATTCTTTCATACAGGCATTCAGCGCATCCTGTCCGGCATGGCCAAACGGCGTATGGCCGAGATCGTGGGCCAGCGAGATCGCCTCGACGAGATCCTCGTTCAAGGCCAGGCGGCGGGCGATCGAGCGACCGATCTGGGCGACTTCGATGCTGTGTGTCAGGCGGGTACGAAAGAGGTCGCCCTCGTGGTTCACAAACACCTGCGTCTTGTATTCCAGTCGGCGAAATGCGCTGGAGTGGATGATGCGGTCACGATCGCGCTGAAATTCGCTCCTGCCCGGAGGTGCGTCCTCGCGCACCCTGCGCCCGCGAGAACCCTCCGGGGTGGCCGCGTATGGCGCGAGAGCACTAGACACTGCAAGACTCCAGAGTTTCACGCAGCAAGGTTACCGCCACATCGCCGGTGATGACCGCCTCGCCCAGATTCTTCAACAACACGAAGCGGATCTTTCCGTCGGCGACCTTTTTATCCAAACCCATCAATTCCAGATACCGCTCCACCGCCATCTGCGGTCCCTTGACCGGCAGGCCCGCGCGCACGAACAGGTTCTTGATGCGCTCGACATCCTGTTCGCCAAGCCAGCCCAGCCGTTGCGACAGGTCGGCGGCCATCACCGTCCCCGCCGCGACCGCTTCTCCGTGCAACCAGACACCGTAACCCATGGCATTTTCGATGGCATGACCGAAGGTATGCCCGAGATTCAGCAAGGCGCGTTCGCCGCTTTCCCGCTCGTCCACGCCGACGACTTCTGCCTTGTTGCGGCAGCTGCGGACGATGGCATATTGCAGCGCCTCCGCATCGCGCTGCAGCAGCTTATCGATGTTCTGCTCCAGCCATTCCAAAAAGGGCACGTCACGGATCAGGCCGTATTTGATGACCTCCGCGATCCCCGCCCGCAATTCCTTGTCCGGCAAGGTATCCAGCGTAGCGACATCGGCGATCACCACCTGCGGCTGGTAGAACGCACCGATCATATTCTTGCCCAAAGGGTGGTTGATCCCGGTCTTGCCGCCCACCGACGAATCCACCTGCGACAGCAGAGTGGTGGGGATCTGGATGAACGGGACGCCGCGCAGATAGGTCGCCGCCGCATAGCCGGTCATATCGCCGATGACGCCGCCACCGAGTGCGATCAGCGGCGTGTTGCGCTCGCACCGGCTGGAAAGCAGCGCGTCATAGATGGTATTCAGCGATGCGGCGTTCTTGTGTTGTTCGCCATCCGGCAGGATGATGGACTCGACTTGGATACCGCCGCCGTCCAATATATCCGTCAGCATCTTCAGGTACAACGGTGCGACCGTGGTATTGCTCACGACCGCCGCGCGTTTGTGCGGAATATGTTTGAGCAACAACTCGGGCTGGTTCATCAGGTCTTGGCCGATGTGGATCTGATAACTCCGCTCGGCCAGCCCCACATCCAATGTCTGCATGGTTTGTTTCGCTGGTAAGGATTGTTCTGGATTGCGTATCTTCTTGATGAGGCGCGCGATCAGCACCTGTACACTCTGCCTGCCGGTGTGGATCACATGGTCGGCAACGGCGGCATAGATCGGATCGCGCTGGTCAAATAGTTCCTGCAGTTTTGCGCGTGGATTGGCCGTCTGCAACAGGGGGCGGTTATGGTCGTGGCGGGTGCGTTGCCAGAGGTCATGCACACCGCTCTTCAAATAGATCACCAGTCCATTCTGGCGCAGCACTTCGCGATTATCGGCTCTCAGCACTGCTCCGCCACCCGTCGCCAGCACGATGTTATCGAGCCGGGCCAGATCCTGCAGGACTGCACTCTCGCGCTGGCGGAAACCTTCTTCACCTTCCACATCGAAGATGTGCGATATCTTGACGCCCGTGCGTTTCTGTATTTCCTCGTCACTGTCGACGAAGGTCTTGCCCAGTTGCTTGGCCAACATGCGGCCCACCGTGGTCTTTCCGGCTCCCATCATCCCCACTAAAACGATGTTCCCGGACGCGCGTTTCGCCTCTGCTGTGTTAACCGTTGTCATGACTGGGATTGTATCGGAAATGCGCCAAATTCATCAGCCCAAGAACAAAAGCCCGGTCGCCCGGGCTTTTGTCTGTTTCGCGAATCGCCTAATTCACGTTCAGGCTGTCTTTCAAGATCTTCGGCGTGATGAAAATCAACAATTCTTTCTTGATGTCCGAATTGACCTTGTTCTTGAACAGCCAGCCCAGCAGCGGGATGTCGCCCAGCAACGGCACTTTGTTGGTCGAGTCCTGGGTGTCCTGGGTATAGACCCCGCCAATCACCACCGTACCGCCGTTTTCCACCAGCACCGTCGTAGTGACCTGTTTGTTGTTGATGCTCGGAATACCGCCGTAGAGTGTACCCACCGTATCCTGTTTCACATCCAGCGTCATCGTCACTTTGTCGTCCGGCGTGATCTTGGGTGTCACCGTCAAAGACAACACTGCCGCTTTGAACGCGGTCGAGGCCGGGTTGGTTCCGGTCGAAGCGATCGTGTAGGGAATCTCGACCCCGGACTTGATCGTTGCCGGTGTCGAATCTCCGGTCATGATGCGCGGGCTGGCGATCGATTTGATCGTTTCATCCAGTTCGGAAGCTGCCAGTTCCAGTGTCAGGGTCTTGGTCGCCGATTGATCGAACAATGACAGCGACAACGAGCCTGCCGCCGACGGAAATCCGGTCAGCGCCGCTTGCGACACGCTGTTTACCTGCATGGTATTACCGCCACCGATGGATGTAGTTCCCGATTCGGAATAACCCAAGCGACCGCCCAGTTTCATGTTGTAGGATCGCGTCGCTTCAACAAATCTGGCTTCGATCAACACCTGGCGCACCGGCACGTCCAGCTTCTTGATGATCTCGCGGATCTGCGTCAGACGGGAAAGTCGTGCCGTGATATACAGGGTGTTGGTACGTGTATCGACCGCTATGTCTTCGTCTTTATTCGTGCCACCGCTGGCCTTGCTGGCCTCGGCCCCGCCCGTGGCAGCAGCACCTTCGCTGCTGGCTTCTCCGCTGCCGCTCGTGGCCGGTTTCTGGTATCCCGCCAGCACCGCTTTCACATCTTCCACCTTGGCATAGTTCAGCGGAAACGCCTCTGTCTGGGTTGGCTCCAGCAGACTGATGACGCGCTGGTTGGTCAGCGCATCCTTCTGCCGCGCAGCGATTTCGTCACGCGGGGCAACCATGATGACGTTGCCCTCTTTTTGTTGCAGCAGACCGCGCGTATCGAGGATGATCTGCAATGCCTGATCCCACGGTACATCTTTCAGACGCAGCGTCAGGTTGCCGCTGACTGTGTCGCTGATCACCATGTTCAGGTCGGTGAAATCGGCGATCACATTCAACGCCTCACGTGTCGAGATGTTCTGGAAGTTCAGACTCAGCTTGTCGCCAGCGTAGGCCGAACCGCTGCCCTTGACCAGCTTGCTGGTATCTTCCACCACCGTCTTGACCTCGATGATGAACTTGTTGTCGGTCTGGTAAGCGGCGTATTCCCACGCGCCTTTCGGCTCGATGACCATGCGAGTGCTCTCGCCTTGCACAAAGGTGTCGACCATCTGCACCGGCGTGCCGAAATCGATCACATCCAGTTTGCGTTGCAAGTTCCTGGGCAGGTTGGTTTTGGCAAAATCGACCACCAGCGTTTTGCCCTGCTGCTTGATATCAATGCCGACATTGGCATCCGACAGGTCGATCTGGACACGCCCTTCACCGTTCTTGCCGCGTTTGAAATCAACATCGCGCAGGCTGTGCACCTGGGCACCGGCTTTCGCCTCGGCGAAACGTGCCGTGGTCACCGGTTCGACACCGCCCGTTACTACCTTGCCCTGCAGGGTGATAAACAAGTCGTTGCCTTCGATCCGGGTGTCATAGTTCAACATCTGGTTGAGGTTCACCACCAATCGTGTGCGGTTCCCAGCCTGCACGACATTAACACTGCGCAGCTCTCCGTCGCCAAAGTCCTGAGCCGATTTGCCCAGCCCGTTGGCGGTATTGGGAAAATCGAAAGCGATACGCGGCGGTGTGTTGATGGTAAAAGCGGCCGGCGGGTTGAGCAGCGGGCTCTTCAGTCCTACTTTGAGAATCAGCTTGCCACCTTCTGCCGATAGCGAGTTGAGCGACAGGATGCTGTTCGCATCACCTCCGGCAACCTCTGCATTCGCCCCGGCAGCCCAGACGGAGAGTGCCACGACGGCAAAACGGAGGATGCTGCGGACTGGGTCAATAAACTGTCTCATAAATTTACTCCTGATCACTCAACCAACTGCAGACTGCTTTCGCGCTCCGACCAATCGCCAGCACTGTCCTGCACCATTTCTTTTATCTTCAATTCGGTATCGGATACCGAAAGGATCTGCCCAAAGTTGAGCCCCACATAATTGCCCGCCTTGACACGATGCAGCTTGCCATCCGAAGAGCGGATGACCGCATAACCGACACGTGCCTGTTGCAGATAACCGACCATACGCAAACTTTCCAGCGGATATTCTTCCAGCTCTTCTTTCGGACGCTCGAGATCGGGCTGGTTGATACCGGCATGACCCGAGCTTTTCAGATCCACTTTGCGCGGCTTGAACGGGTCTTGTATCCCGGTATTGTTGTCGTAACTGAAAGGTTCGTACGGTTTGATCTCTGGCGGCGGCTCCACTTTGCCACGCATGTCGGCACCCGCGTTTTTCACAAAATCGCGCAGATCCTGAAACTCTTCACCGCCGCACCCCGCGAGCAACAGCGCCGCGAGCATCATCAGATAGGTCGCCCTCATTTTTTGGCTCCCGCAGGTTTTGCCGCGCTCTTCTTCTGCGCCGCCAACTCTTCTTCGTCCAGATAACGATAGGTCTTGGCGATTGCATCCATACTCAACCCGCCACCACCAGAGGTCGGGCCGATGCTGATCTCGTTCAGCGTAACGATACGCGGCAATTGCGAGATGTCGCTGCTGAAGCGCCCCAAATCATCATAGTTTCCCGTCACCCGGATCGAGATCGGCTGCTCGGTGAACACTCCGGTGGCGACTTCCGCGCCGGGGCGGAACAGGTCGAATTGCAGACCGCGACCCAAACCGGCCTGGTTGATGTCGGTCAACAGCGCATCCATCTCCGACTTGTTCGGCAGCTGTTTGAGCAATGCGCCGAACGATTGTTGCGTCTCGATCAGTTGTTTCTTGATGATGTCGAGATTGATCGCTTCTTTTTTCTTGGCCAGGAAGGTGTTCTTCAACTGCTCCTCTTCCTGCTCAATGACCGTCAAACTCTCCCATTGTCCCTGCCAGTCAACCAGCGCGCCGATCACCACCACACCGACGAACATCGCCAGAAACGCCCCGATCTTGATCGGCAACGGCCAGCTGCCCGGCACCTTGGGATCGACACTTTTTAATTCTTCCAACAGATTCTTCATGGCTTGCTTTAACCTTTCGTGCCGGCCGGTTTAGTCGGCGCACTTGCCGCCGCTTCCTGCTTGGTCAAGTTAAAGTTCAGAGAGAATTCACTCAACCGCGCCCCGGCAGAGGTGGACGCATGGATTTCTACCAGCGTCGGGGAATCCAGCCACGGCGAGTCTTCAATCGAACGCATCAATGTCGAGACCCGCGCATTCGACTGTGCATGACCGACCAGACTGATCTTGTTCCCGGTCTGTTTCAGGCTGCGCAGATACACTCCATCCGGCAATATGCGCAACATCTGATCCAGCAGATGCACCACGCTCGAACGGGTGCTTTGCAGATCCTCGACCACCGTCTTGCGCGCCAGCAGCGACTGGGTCTGCTCGCGCAATTTCTTGATCTCGGCGATCTGTTTGTCCAGCACCACGATCTCTTGCTTCAGGTATTCGTTGCGACGCTCCTGATAGGAGATCTGCGAACTGATCAGCATATGCACGAAGCCGACCACCATCACGCCCAAGACCAGCGAAATACCGCTGAAAACGGTGAACTGCACCTGCCGCGCACGGCGCTTCTCGGCGCGGTGGGGAAGTAGATTGACACGTATCATGATGGGTCGAACCTCCGCATCGCCAGACCGCAGGCTATCATCAGCGCGGGGGCATCCATTTGCAATTGCCGGGGTTTGACCCGGCTCGACAACGTCATCTGCGCAAACGGGTTGGCCACCAAGGTGCTCACCTGGGTGCGCGTAGCGACGGCATCATCCAGACCCGACAAAGCCGCACAACCGCCAGCCAGCACGACATAATCGACTTCGTTGTATTGGGTAGAAGTAAAGAAGAACTGGAGCGCCCGCGTCACTTCGGTAGCCACGTTTTCCAGGAAAGGTGCCAACACGTCGCTTTCGTAGTTATCCGGCAAACCACCGTCGCGCTTGGCGCGTTCGGCTTCTTGGGCAGACATACCAAAGGCATTCTGGATCATCTGGGTCAATTGCACACCGCCGATCTGCTGGTCACGCATATAAACCGACTGGCCGTTGCGCAGCACGTTCACGTTCATCACCGTGGCACCGACATCCACCAGCGCGACGCACAAGTCAGCGGCTCCGCCCGGCAACTGGCTGCGCACCTGCTCGAAGGCAGCTTCGGCGGCATACGGTTCGACATCGACAACGACGGCTTTCAGACCGGCTGCCTGTGCCGCCGCCACGCGATCTTCCACGTTCGCCTTGCGCGATGCTGCCAGCAACACCTCAACCTCTTCCGGGTCGGTAGGGGCTGGGCCAATGATCTGAAAGTCCAGATTGACTTCGTCCAGAGCAAACGGGATGTACTGGTTAGCTTCCGCCTCGACCTGCATCTCCAGCTCATCCTCGCGCAGATTGCTGGGTAACAGGATCTTTTTGCTGATCACCGCAGCCGCAGGCAGCGCCAGACTGACATTCTTGATACGCGATCCCATGCGCTTCCAGGCGCGTTGCAACGTATCGGAAACCGCATCCAGATTATTGATGTTGCCGTCGCTCACCGCATCTGCTGGCAAGGCTTCTATGGCGTAACGCTCCACAACATAACCCGCCTTTTTCGGAGCTTCGCTCAATTCCACCATCTTTACTGATGACGAGCTGATATCCACCCCGATCAGGGGCGGTGTAGAGGTCGTCAAAAAATCTAGCGGAATATCAAAATTTCCTTTAATCATAGGCTGGTTAGAGCGTTTCCGTACAAAGTGGTTTAAATCCTAGCAATAACACCCAACTGTGTAAAGTTTTTTCTATAGACTTATTTTGTCGGAGCGGAGCCGATATAATCAATCCACCTCATTAATCTTACCTGTCATGATTTCTCGTTGGTGGTTTTTTCCGGCACTCGCAGTCCTGGTTCTGCCGTTGTTGCCCCTGTTGCTGATCATTTTTGCGGCGGTGATGACCTATCCCACCCTGCCTTCACTGGAGTCTTTGACCGATTATCGCCCGAAAGTGCCCCTGCGTGTCTACAGCGCGGAAGGCTTCCTGATCGGCGAGTTCGGTGAAGAGCGGCGCGAACTGCTCAAGATCGACGAAGTGCCGGACCTGATGAAAAAGGCCATCCTGGCTGCGGAAGATGATCGGTTCTACGAACACGGCGGAGTGGACTATCTGGGCGTGGTGCGCGCGGCACTCACTAATATCATCTCCGGCAGCAAGCGCCAGGGCTCATCCACTATCACCATGCAGGTTGCGCGCAACTTCTTCCTTTCCTCGGAAAAGGCCTGGTCACGCAAATTCAATGAAGTGCTGCTGGCTTTCAAGATCGAGCACAACCTGAGCAAAGACGAAATCCTGCAGCTCTACATCAACCAGATCTATCTGGGACAGCGCGCCTACGGCTTTGCCGCAGCGGCACAAGCCTATTACGGCAAACCGCTGGAGCAGCTCACCATTGCCGAAACCGCCATGCTGGCCGGCTTGCCCAAAGCGCCGTCCTCGTACAACCCCGTGGTCAATCCCAAACGCGCCAAACTTCGCCAGATGTACGTGTTACGGCGCATGCACGAACTCGGTTTCATCACTTCGACCCAGCTCGAAGCCGCTCAGACCGAACCTTTCGTCGCCAAACACGGCAATCAGGAATTCACCGTCAAGGCCGATTATCTGGCCGAGATGGTGCGTCAGGTCATGTACGACCGTTATCAGGAAGACACCTACACTGAAGGTTACAAGGTCTATACCACCATCCGCCAGCAGGATCAGGCGGCGGCTTATGCCGCCGTACGCAACGGCGTGCTGGAATATGACAGCCGCCATGGTTACCGGGGACCGGAAGGTTTTATCGACCTGCGCAAGGACCGCAGCGAAGAGTTCATGGAAGACGCTTTGCAGGAAGTGGTGGACAGCGATGACCTGATCCCGGCAATCGTGGTGGAGGTGGGTCAGAAAATGATCCGCGCCTATTGCAAAGGCGGCCAGATCGCGGAGATCTCCGGTGACGGATTGCGTTTCGCCCAGCATTCATTGGGGGACAAACTCTCGCTCAACCAGCGCATCCGCATCGGCTCGCTGATCCGTGTGCAAAAGAATGCAAAAGACTTCTGGCAGATCGTGCAGTTACCGCAAGTGGAAGCGGCTTTTGTTTCCGCCAGTCCGCAAAACGGCCAGATCTATGCGCTGATCGGCGGCTTCGACTTCAATCGCAACCAATTCAACCACGTGACCCAGGCCTGGCGTCAGCCCGGCTCCAGTTTCAAACCGTTCATCTATTCCGCCGCACTGGAAAAAGGCTTCACACCCGCATCCATCATCAATGATGCGCCGTTGGTGTTCGATGCCGCCCAGACCGGTAGCCAGCCTTGGCAACCCAAAAACTTCGACGACGAGTTCGACGGACCGATGCGGATGCGCCAGGGGCTGACCAAATCGAAAAATCTCGTTTCCATCCGCATCCTGCAAGCTATCGGCCCGGAATATGCGCAGGACTACGTCACCAAGTTCGGCTTCGACAAAGACCGCCACCCGCCTTATCTGACCATGGCGCTGGGTGCCGGGGCGGTCACCCCGATGCAGATGTTGACCGGATACTCGGTCTTCGCCAACGGCGGTTATCGCATCATGCCGTATTTCATCAGCCACATCGAAAACGCCCAAGGCAAAGTGATCAGCCAGTCCGCTTCGGTAGTCGCCGGTAGCGGGGCGGAACAAGTCATCGATGTGCGCAATGCGTTCACTATGGTCAGCATGATGCAGGACGTGGTGCGCTTCGGCACCGCTACCCGTGCCATGTCGCTGGGTCGACAAGACCTCGCCGGCAAGACCGGCACCACCAGCGATGCGATGGATGCCTGGTTCTGCGGCTTCCAACCGACCGTGGTGGGAATCTCGTGGATCGGTTTCGACACCCCGCGCAGCCTGGGTGACAAAGAGACCGGCGGCGGGGCGGCTCTGCCGATCTGGATGGACTATATGGCCAAAGTGCTGAAAGACACGCCCGAAACGGTTTACACCATGCCGGACAATATGGTCACCGCGCGCATCAACGATAGCGGCCTGCGCGACCCGGACGGAGCCAGAGTGGATTATTTCTACCAGGAGAATCTGCCGCCCGAGGCGGGTAGCGGCTCCAGTGAGCGCCTGGATTCGGTGAAGGACCAGCTTTTCTGATGAGTAAACCCCATCCACAACGCCGCGACCTGATGCGCGAACAACTCGCGCACCACACCGCCAGACTGATCGCGGAAGACGGCATCACCGATTTCGCCTTTGCCAAACGCAAAGCCGCCAAACAGCTCGGCGCAGCCGACACACAACACCTGCCCAGCAATCAGGAAGTGGACGAAGCCCTGAGCAGCTACCGCGCGCTCTATCAACAGCACAGCCACCCCGACATTCTGTATCAGCTACGCGAAGAAGCACTCGCCGCCATGCGCATGCTGGCACCGTTCCACCCCTATCTGACCGGCTCGGTGTTGAGCGGTGCGGCAGGGGCTAACTCCGACATCAATCTCATGCTGTTCAGCGACGATGCCAAAGCGGTGTTGCTGTTCCTGCTCAAACACGAGTTTGAGTTCGAAGACGGGGAATGGAACGTGCGCGTGGGCGGACACGAAGAACGTGTGCCCAGCTACACCCTGACCGGCGAATCCGGCACGCTGATACACATCATCGTGCTGCCGGAGAACGCGCGCCACAGCGGTGCCCGCCATCCCGAGACCCACGCCAATATTGAGGCCGTCGAAACACTGCTCGCGGGCTGATTTCCTGTGCCGGACACAACGATCCTGCCGTTGCCGCACCTTATCTATCCCTTCAGGAAACCAAATGCCCGCGCCGGGGTCTATGGCGGGCAATGTTGCCTTTTACCCGACCTGTGAATGTCCGCCACGCCTCTCCGCATCGGTAAATATTCCATCATCCGGCCCATCGGCGCGGGTGCCACATCCGATGTGTACCTGGCGATGCGGGACGATGCGTTCTCCACCGTTGCGCTCAAACAGTTCCGCAACGTGTTCCAGTCCGACTGGCACAAGAAGATGTTCGTCACCGAAGTGGAATTGGGACAGAAGATGCGGCACAAGAACATCGTGCACGTGCTGGAGGCCGACCTGAACGAGAAGAGCGGCGCCTATCTGGTGATGGAATACGCCCACGGCACCTCGCTCGACCGGCACGAACATGCCGACACCCTGTTGCCGATCAACACCGTGTTATCGGTGGTAGAGCAGATCGCCAGTGCGCTACGTTACGCAGCGACACTGGGCGTGGTACACCGCGACGTAAAGCCGGCCAACATCATCCTGTCGCCGAACGGCACGGCCAAACTCACCGATTTCGGTTGTGCCGTACCGAGCAACGAGCTGGGGTCGGTGGTGGCGGGCAGCCTGGCCTATATGTCGCCGGAACAACTCGAGGGCCAACCGCTGGATCAACGCGCCGACATCTACGCCCTCGGAGCCGTGTTGTACCGTCTGCTCACCGGCAAGAACACCTTTGAGGCGGAGGACAATTTCGAGGCACGTATCGCCATCCTGAACCTGCCCATCATCCCTATCGGCACCTATCGCAAAGAGCTGCCCGCAAGTCTGGTCGCGGTGATCGAGCGCGCCCTGCAAAAAGACGTTGCCGACCGTTATGCCAACTGGGATGAGTTCATCCATGACTTCGGCGAAGCCGCGCACGCCATCCGTATGTCTGACCTCGATCTCGACATGTACCGCGGCTTCAGCTTGTCGACACAATCGGTGTTGTCGAACTATGCGGCGACCGACCGCGAGTTCTCGCGCAGCGGTTTTTCACGCAGCGCGATGCCGGATTCTTTCGGGGCTTGAGCCGGATCAGCTCTTGGCTTTGAACAGCGCCGCGACTTGCCGTTGCGGCTTGTTCAACACGGGTGCGGTAGCCGCGGGTACGGCTGCCGGCTGCGCAACAGCAGCCGGTTCGTACGGCTTAGAGAACCAGTCGTCCACCGGAGCGGCGCGGTGATGGCCGCGTACCGGCGCAGGTCTGAGCGGCTTCTGGTATCCGCTCGGCACGACCAGCGCCTCGCGCGGGAAAGTGCGATTGAGCAACTTCTCGATCTCCACCAGGCGGCGTTCTTCTTCGCCATCCACCAGCGACACCGCTTCACCGGAAGCCCCCGCACGGCCGGTACGGCCGATACGATGAACATAGTCTTCCGCATGGGTGGGTAATTCGTAGTTGATGACCAGCGGCAACTGGTCGATGTCCAAGCCGCGCGCGGCCACATCGGTGGCGGTCAGCGCTTGGATGGTACCAGCCTTGAACGCATCCAGTGCTTCGATACGCTCGCGCTGCGTCTTGTCGCCGTGGATGGCATCGGCGGGGATACCGGCCCGCTCCAGTTGTTTGGCGACATGAGCCGCGCTCAGCTTGGTGCGAGTGAACACCAGCACCTGCTTGACGTTACGGGTACGAATCAGCTCGACCAGCGCATGGAACTTGTCCTGATGCCCGACCATACACACCGACTGTTTGATGTTCTCGCCCGCCGCATTACGCCGTGCGGTCTCGACCGTGACCGGATTCACAAGGAATTCCTGCGCCAGCTTTTTGATCTCGTCGGAGAAAGTGGCCGAGAACAGCAACGTCTGCCGCTGCTTGGGCAACAATGCGACGATACGCTTGAGGTCGGGCATAAAACCCATGTCCAGCATACGATCGGCCTCGTCGAGGATGAGCACCTGCACCTGGTTGAGTTGCAGGTTGCGGCTCTCGACATGGTCGAGCAGACGCCCCGGTGTCGCCACCAATATCTCCACACCATTCATCAGGATCGGTTTCTGCGCCTTGATGTCGGTACCGCCGTACACCACCGCCGTGCGCAACGGCACATGTTTGGAATACGTCACCACGTTCTCATGCACCTGTATCGCCAGCTCGCGCGTCGGCGCAAGGATCAGCGCACGGATAGGATGGCGGGCAGGGGAGGCACTGGTGCTGGCGTGCGGCAACAAACGCTGCAACATCGGCAGGGTGAACGCGGCGGTCTTGCCGGTACCGGTCTGCGCCATCGCCATCAGATCGCTGCCCGCAATAACATGGGGAATCGCCTGCGCCTGTATCGGCGTCGGCTGGGTATAACCTGTTTCTTCGATGGCGCGCAGGATCTTGGCATCGAGCGCGAGGGAGGAGAACAAGAGCGGTGTTGCGGTGGTTTCGTCCATAATTGCCGTCATTATACTGGATTCGCGCCGCCCGAATGGGGCGGCTGAACGGCCAGCAGCCGGCCTGATAGAATGCCGACAATGAACACTTCCTCCCCCGCCATCACCCCCACCCAGCGCAAGGTCGTGCTTGCCGCCTGTTTCGGCACCTTCCTGGAGTGGTACGACTTCCTCACTTTCGCTTCGCTGGCGGTCTATTTCAGTGTGCTGTTCTTCCCGCCGGACAACCCGACCGCCGCGCTGCTGGCCAGTCTGGCCACGTTCGGCGTGGGCATGCTGGTGCGCCCGCTGGGTGCGGCGGTGTTCGGTTCACTGGGTGACAAATATGGTCGCCGCCCCATCTTCATCGCCACCATCTTCCTGATGGGAGTGACCACCTTCGCCGTCGGCCTGTTGCCCACCTACGAACAGGTCGGCTTGCTGGCTCCGGCGTTGCTGCTGGTGTTGCGCTTGTTGCAGGGTTTCGCCGTGGGCGGCGAGATCGGCGGCGCGGCGGTGTACCTCACCGAACACGCACCCGCCAACCGGCGCGGCTTCTACACCAGCGTGCTGCAACTCATGGGCCCGCTGGGCATCATGGCTTCCACGCTGCAAGTGGTGCTGCTGCAATATTGGCTCACTCCGGCCGAGTTCGGCGAATGGGGCTGGCGCGTACCGTTCCTGCTCTCCATCGTGTTGCTGCTCATCTCGCTGAAAAGTCGTTTGAACATGATCGAATCACCCGTGTTCGTCGAGATGCAGAACAGCGAGACGTTGTCCAAAGCGCCGCTGCGCGAATGCCTGAAAGACCGGCGCACGCTGGGTCGCATGGCGCTGCTGTTTTTCTGCATCTCGGCGGGCGGCTCGCTACTGTTCTTCTCGTCACAGGTGTACACCAACGTGTTCCTCAAAAGCGTGGTGAAGATCGATGCGCAACTCGCCAGCACGCTGGTGATGCTCACCACCGTCGCGCTGTTCCCGCTCACCGTGTTCTGCGGCTGGCTATCGGACAGGGTGGGGCGCAGGCCGGTGTTGCTCGCGGGTCTGTTGCTTGGCGCACTTGCCATCCTGCCCGTGTTCCACGGTTTGCTGCATTTCGGCAACCCCGCACTGGCCGATTTCAACCGCAACGTCGAGGTCCGGTTGACGGGGGAGGGCTGTCATTACAACCCCTTCGTCAAGGCGCGCAACGATTGTGAACGCAACCAGGAATGGCTAACCAAACAAGGCGTGGTGTATGTACTGCAAGAGCAAGGCGGGGCAATCACCCAAGTCGCAGTAAAGGGACATGCACCGGTCGCGGGCTTTGATGTCGCGGCGCTGAAACAGACGTTGCAAGCCGCAGGCTGGCCAGACAAAGCCGACGCGCAACACACCAATATCGCGGCCATCGTCGCGCTGTTGCTAGTGTTGGTGGTGGCGCTCGCACTCATCACCGGCCCGCAGACTGCGGTGCTGGCGGAGTTGTTCCCCGCGCGCACGCGCTACACCGCTGCCGCCTTGCCGCATAACCTGAGCGCGGGCTGGATCGGCGGCATGTCACCGTTCATGGTCACCCTCATCGGCACGCGCATGGGCGATGTATCGCTCGGCATCTGGTATCCGGCGGGACTGCTGTGTATGGCCTTTGTCGTCGGTCTGTTATTCTTGCCGGAGACTAGGAATACACCGCTGGAACATTAAAAGATTCGAGATCGGATACGAACATGGAAATCAAGCTTACCCGCCCCGACGACTGGCACCTGCACCTGCGCGACGACGCGCTAATGGCCTCGGTGCTGCCCGACACTGCCAGACAATTCGCCCGCGCCATCGTCATGCCCAACCTGCGCCCGCCGGTGACCACCACCGCGCAGGCCGTGGCCTACCGCGAACGCATCCTTAAAGCCTTGCCGCAAGGCATGAAGTTCGAGCCGCTGATGACGCTCTACCTCACCGACATCACCAGTGCGGAAGAGATACGCAAAGCCAAAGCCTGCGGCGTAGTGCATGCGGTGAAGTTGTACCCGGCGGGTGCCACTACCAATTCCGATGCGGGTGTCACCGACCTGCGCAAGACCTACGCCGCGCTCGAAGCGATGCAGGCATGCGGCATGCCGCTGCTGGTGCACGGCGAAGTCACCAGCGCCGACATCGATATCTTCGACCGCGAGGCCGTGTTCATCGAGCGTGTCATGCAACCGCTGCTGCATGACTTGCCGAACCTGCGCGTGGTGTTCGAGCACATCACCACCAAAGATGCCGCAGAGTTCGTGACCGGCGCGCCGGACACCATCGCCGCCACGCTCACCCCGCAACACCTGCTCTACAACCGCAACGCCATGCTGGTCGGTGGCATCCGCCCACACTTCTACTGCCTGCCGATTTTGAAACGCGAGACGCACCGCGAAGCCTTGGTGAATGCCGCCACCAGCGGCAGCAAAAAATTCTTCCTCGGCACTGACAGCGCCCCGCATGCCCAGCACACCAAAGAGAATGCCTGCGGCTGCGCCGGATGCTACAGCGCGCATAGCGCCATCGAACTGTATGCAGAAGCGTTCGAAGCGGCGGGTGCGCTGGACAAGCTCGAAGCCTTCGCCAGCTTTTATGGCGCGGACTACTACGGTTTGCCTCGTAACACCGACAAGGTCACGCTGCGCAAGGAAGAGTGGCAGGTTCCGGCGTCGGTGGGGTTTGGTGAGCATCAGCTCGTGCCGTTAAGGGCGGGGGAGAAAATGAAGTGGAAGCTGGTGGAGTGATGGTGTAATTGCATGTCCAATTGGGGGCGTAGATGAGTAGTATCACAATCAATGAAAATTCATCTGGCCATATCTCTTTTGAGATGGGCATGGGGGCGTCAGTTGATCAACATTGCAAGCCCGGAAAATTCTACGTATATACGCACAAAGATAAAGATGGGACGGTTTTCTATGTTGGAAAGGGTACGGGTGATCGCGCACGCTCTCAGGAACGCACTCCAGAGTGGATTGAGTACCTTAATGAAAAGTCAGCGGGGCAATTCTCCGTTGAAATAGTTCGCGATGGAATTTCCGAAGAAGACGCACTGGAACTTGAGGATGCGGTTATGAAAATGCACGGCGGTACAATCGTCAATCGAGTGAATCCGCACGCGCCATACGATCTCACAAAATTTCGTGCGTATTGCGAAGCCCAAAAGAACTTTAGCAATACTCTGAAGCTTGCTACCAATTTTCAGAAGGCCAAAGAATTTGACAAGGCCATCCCAGAGTTTGAGTTAGCGTATGCGTATCATTTAGAGATGGTTAGGAGCGCGAACTATGACTTAGGAGCTCGGAATGGGCTCAAGTCTACTGCTTTTGCCTATCATCCCACATCGGCGTTGGCGGACGGATATTCGTTGGTACTCGCGAAAGCGGGGCGTAATCGTGAGTTGGTTGCCTTTGCGGAGCGCTATTTCCGAGACTATGCCGCGCCTTACAACAAGGCCGAGAGCGCTCTCAGGCGGCGTATGGAAAAGGCGCAAAATCACGTTAAAGGATCAGACACGAATTAAGTTTCGAATACTCACAAATCACCATGCCAATATCCGACTACCTCAACACCTCCCCCACCCTCGGCTCCCGCCTCTACCTGCACCCCTCCTGCCAGGTCATCGGCGATGTGACCATCGGCGACGACAGTTCGGTGTGGTGCAATACGGTGTTACGCGGCGACGTGAACCGCATCGTGATCGGGCGTGGCAGTAACGTGCAAGATCTGACCATGGGGCATGTGTCGCACAAGACGCCGGAGAAGCCGGAAGGCTCGCCGCTCATCATCGGCGACTATGTGACGGTGGGACACTCGGTGATCCTGCATGGATGCACCATTGGTAACGAATGCCTGATCGGCATGGGTTCCATCGTGATGGACGATGTGGTGATTCCCGACCATGTGATGGTGGGGGCGGGCAGTCTTATCTCGCCGGGCAAGACGCTGGAGAGCGGTATGTTGTACATGGGTCGTCCGGCCAAGGCTATTCGCCCGCTCACGGAGGAAGAGTTGGCGTATCTGCGCTATTCCGCCGAACATTACATGCGGGTGAAGGACAATTACCTGAAAAGTCCGGTCGTTCCGGTTTAGACCCATCAGTAAAGAGTTTGAAATGACATCTACCAATCTACAAGAAATCCTCCGTGCCAAAGTGAATCTGGAAACCTCGCGCATCGCATGGAAAGAGTTGCAACGTTTCTTTGCCAGCGGCGCGGCGCTCCAGGTCAACAACAACCTCGATCTGGTCGAGGTGGCATTCCAGATCTCGGAAGACAACAAGAAGCAGGTCGCACAGTGGCTGAGTGAAGGCAAGATCGGCCCGGTGACAGACGCTCAGGCCTTAATGTGGTATGAAGCGGATGCCGAGGTATGGGCGGTGGTGGTGAGTCCCTATGTGCTGGTTCAGGAGATGAAGAATGTATTACATCGTTGAGAGCAATAAATCATTCGAGCAGGCCGCGACCGATTTGGAGGCGGCGGTAAAACGCAACGGTTTTGGCGTATTGCATGTGCACGACATCGGCAACACGTTGCGCGGCAAAGGTGTGGCGTTCGAGCCGCAGGTGCGCGTGTTCGAGGTGTGCAATCCGCTGCAAGCGGCAAAGGTGATGGCCGCCGATCTGAAGCTGAACATGGCGTTGCCGTGCCGCATATCGGTCTACACCGAGGGCGGCAAGACGTTCATCGGGATGATCAAGCCCGGCGGGATTCTTGCGGCGTTATCACAGGATGCGGCTCTGGCCGTGGTTGCGCGCGAGGTCGAGACACAGACCATGCGTATGATCGACGAAGCGAAATAAGGTCGGCTCAGTCTGCGTAATCCACCAACAGCGGCGCATGGTCGCTGAAGCGCTGCTCTTTGTAGATACCGGTGGACAGGGCTTTTGCGGCCATACCGGGGGTGGCGATCTGGTAATCGATACGCCAGCCGACATCTTTGGCCCAGGCTTGGCCGCGATTCGACCACCAGGTGTAGGCTTCCAGTTCGGGATGCAGAAAGCGGAACACATCGACGAAGCCGACACGGTCGAATAACTCGGTAAGCCAGGCGCGCTCCTCCGGCAGGAAACCGGAGTTTTTCTTGTTGCCCTTCCAATTTCTGAGGTCTTTTTCGGTGTGCGCGATGTTCCAGTCGCCACACACGATCACGTCGCGCCCGCTCTCCATCAAAGCGACCATGTGCGGCATGAAAGCTTCCAGGAATTTGAACTTCACCGCCTGACGCTCTTCGCCGCTGGAGCCGGAAGGCAGGTACAGCGATACCACGCTCAACTGGCCGAACTGCGCTTCGATATATCGCCCCTCGGCATCGAATTCGGGAACACCCAGACCAACGATGACCTTGTCCGGCTTGTTTCTGGAATAGATACCCACGCCGCTGTAACCCTTCTTTTCCGCGTAGTGGAAATAGCCGTGATAACCCAACGGGGCGAGCATGTCCGGCGTCATATCTTCGGCTTGTGCCTTGAGTTCCTGCACACAGAGGATGTCGGTATCCTGTTTGCCCAGCCATTCCAGCAGGCCTTTGTTGTAGGCGGAGCGGATACCATTCAGGTTCAGCGAAATTATTCTCATGTTTTTTCTCGTTGGGAAGTACGGGCATTATAATGGCGGCACTCCGTTGCAGTGGCGTCTTCTCTGTGCCCCTGTGTCTCGATGGGAATTGTATTTGAGGGTTTATGCACGCTTACCGCCAGGACTTCATCCGCTTCGCCGTCGCACAAAATGTGTTGCGCTTCGGCGAGTTTCAAACCAAAGCCGGGCGCTTGTCGCCGTATTTCTTCAACTCCGGGCTGTTCCAGGACGGTGCCGCTTTGCGTGAACTGTGCCAGTTCTATGCGCAGGCCATCCTCGCCGCCGAAGTGCCGTTCGATATGTTGTTCGGCCCGGCCTATAAAGGCATCCCGCTGGTGGCTGGCACCTCCATCGCGCTGGCCGAGCAGGGACACAATGTGCCGTATTGTTTCAACCGCAAAGAGGCGAAAGACCACGGCGAAGGCGGCAACACCGTAGGAGCGAAGTTGCAGGGCAGGGTGCTCATCATCGACGATGTGATTTCGGCGGGTACTTCGGTGCGCGAATCCATCGAGCTGATCCGCGCCGCCGGTGCCACGCCATGCGGTGTGGTGATCGCGCTGGATCGCATGGAGCGCGGACAGGGCGAGCTGTCGGCAGTGCAAGAGGTGCGGCGTGATTATGGCTTGCCGGTCATCTCCATCGCGGCACTGGACGATCTGCTCGGTTATTTGCAGGGACGGGCGGAGTTGGTACAGAATCTGCAAGCAGTGCAATCTTATCGGGATCGTTACGGGGTGAAAAATGCGTAAATCGACATGTTTAAAAGCAGGGCTGGTGTTGTGTCTCGTGCTGTCCGCCAATGCGGAAGCGAAGCTGTACAAGTGGGTGGATGACAACGGCACGACACATTACGGCGAGACCATCCCGCCCGAATACGCCAACAAGGATGCGACCCGCCTGAGCGACAAGGGGCGCGTGGAAAAACGTATCGAGAAACTGACGCAGGAAGAGTTGCGCGCCAAAGAAGCGGAAGATGCCAAAAAAGCCGCCGCCCAGAAACAGGCCATCGAAGCCAAGCGCCGCGATACCGCTTTGTTGAGTACCTTCAGCAATGAGAAGGAGATCGACCTCGCCCGCGACCGTGGCTTGCAGCAGGTCGAGGCGCGTATCAGCAGCTACAGCACCATGCTCAAGTCTGCCCAGGCGTCACTTGCCGGACATCAGAAAGAGCAGGAAGGTCTGTTGAAGCAGAACAAGAAGATCCCCAAATCGCTGCTGGAAGACCTCCAGGAAAGCGAGACCCGCGTCGCGCAGCTACAAAAGGATCTGGATCAAAGCAATCTGGAGCTGGCTAACGTGAAGGCCCGTTTTGATGCCGACAAGGCGCGTTATCGAGAACTGAAAGGCAATGGCAGCGCCCGCTAAGCGCGCTTAAAAGCTCTGTGTGAGCAGCGCGCCCCCGCCCAGTTCCGGGCTGGAGGTGCCTGTTCCCTTGAATAAATAGGTCTGCGCCTTCCACTTGTCGCTGATCCTGCGGTTCAGGAAGATCGTCCACATGCTCTGCGGATCGCTCCATACTGCGGTGGGTTGCCGATAGTCATAGATCAATCCGGCACTGCTTCTGGCATCGAGTTTGTTGCTGAACCCCAGCGAGCCGTAAAACACGTTGTCCAGCGTATAACCGACCGAGGGTTCGTAGACCTTGTATCCCAGCGTACCGAACGCACTGGCGCGACCCAATATTTTGTAGACGCTGGTCTCGCCGTAATAGTCGTTCACGCCACTTCCCAGCCCCCGGTATTTGTCCGCAGTGCCAAACTTCACTTTGCCGGTCACATCAATGATGAGCCCGTTGCGCGCCGAGTTGATCAGGCTATAACTGGTGGATGCCACAACATCCCCCAAGCCGGAATCGGTGCGTACATCGTTGTCTTTATAGACTGCCTGCCCGATGTTGGGCGTGGTATTTCCGGGCCCAGTGATGCTGATGTAGGGCACGGTCAGCTTGAACAACCAGTTTTCGGTCTCGTATTTTCCGCTGACGGGAATGTAGAGGACATTGGTCGTGCTCGTGCCGCCATATTTGCCAGAACTGAAATCCATGCCGCTGGTCAGGCTCAACGAACCCGCCAGTACGCAGGAGCTGGCAGGCAATAGCGCTGCCAGCAGGATGCCGCATCTGTATCGTCTGCGAATCTGGTTCATCAGTGTTTTTTGTCCGAATGTTTTTCGGCATCCGAATGTTCGGAACGATCCGGTTTGTCCGGGCGATCAGCATGGTCGGCACGATCTGCGCGATCCGCTCGGTCTGAATGATCGCCATGATCCGAGCGGTCGGATCGCTCGATCTGGCTTGTATTGTTACGCTCACCTCTTCCGACTCCCTCGCGCATCGCTCTTTCCGGCCGGTCGCGGCTGATTTCTATGCGGTCGGCGATCACTCTGTAGTCGCCGCTGAAGCGACCGCTGATCTGAACCAGCTCGCCGGGAACGATTGCGGATCGATCTTGCTTGGCCGCATCCGCCGGATTGGGAATTACTTCTAGCTCTCCGATCCTGACTTGCCCGTCTGGACCAACCGCGCCAACATAACCTTGCAGATTGATACGCTCGGTCCGCCCGTATAACTGGGTCATTGGGCTGAGGGTAATTTCAGTGGCGGCGAGTGTGCCTTTTTCGACGCGCCCCTTCACCAGGATTTCTTGGCCGACCTTGAACCCGGTTCGTTCTTTTGTGCGGATCTTGAGATCGTATATCTGTATCGTGTCGCCATTGATCGCCGTGATCGGGCCGACCACGCTCGATTCCGCTGGGCCGCTGCTACGCTCGATACGCGAGGCAACGATCTGCCCGTTCGCCATGCGTAAGCCGCTCACTGTGATGCGCTCACCCGGCTTGAGTTGCACTGCGGATTGTTGCGTTTGCCGGTCTTGTACCACGGTCTGAGCTGTACGGCTCACGCTTTGTCCCAGCACAGTGAGTTTGTTCTGATCTGCATCGATAGCGGATATCTCTCCATCCACGGCATGGACGACGGAGATCTTGTCGGCCTGCAAGCGCTGGGCGTCGCCCTTGGCTTCGACCACCACGATCTGACCGACTGCAAGCTCGTTGGCGTTTGCAGCGGATTCGTTATTGAGCAGTTTTGTTTGGGCGTCGTAGTCAACTTCCAATCCGTTGACCCAGATACTGCCAAAACCGGTGATGGTACCCACGATACCGGTGCCGCCGATTCCCCCGTCGCTATGTCCGGTTCCGCCTATGCCTGTCTTGTTGGCAAGGCTGCCGGTGCCTCCGATACCGCCATGCCCTGTTCCACCGATGCCGGTCATACTTTTGCCGGTTCCGCCTATGCCGCAGTCCGGGCTGGCACGCCCAGTCCCGCCGATACCACGACAGTCTTCGGCACCCGCCGTTGCCGGCAATAGCAGCGCCAGCAACATCAGAACGGCGAACGAGTGGCGGTCATTTTTCATCGGGCAGCCTTTTTTCTTCTACTCCGAAGTAGTAGACACCAAAATTGATACGCTGAACAGCTTCAGTCTTTTCGGCATCCTGTCTCTGCAAAATTTCCGCGCGTTTATTCACCGCCACCAGCGCCTCCATGCCGAGTTTCTTGGATAACTCGGACAACTCGGCGACGGACGCCGGGGTCAGTTTGTCGTAATACACGCTTCTATCAAGAAAGGGGGGGCGCTGTCCCAGCAGGTTATGGGTACCAGCGGCAATATGGTCATGCAGGTTCTGACCGAAATAATAGGCTTTTTCTTCATAGCCGTTTTCCGGGATAAAGGCCTCGGTGTTCAGACACACGCGATCCATCTCGTCCAGGTGGGCGATGCCGATACGCAGCCATTCGTCCAGGATGACGCGGGAGCGGATATCTTTGCTCACCGAGCTGACCAGGCCTTCGAACGAGCAGGCACCTCCTTCGCTGGCCTGTCGCGGCAAAGGCAGGTGCTGCCCCTTTTCATCCAGATACAAGGCATTGCTGGTCCATGCGGCGACCAGCTTGGCACCCAACGATACCGTCGGCGGTGGCGCATATTCCAACTGGCTTTCTTCTCCCAACCGCTTCACATCTTTGCGATGCACGCCGCTTAACAGACTGATACGGCTATCGGTCTGCGGTTTACCGTTGAGCAGGAATTCTTCTCGGGCGACTTCGACATACAGGGACTTGAGCAGGCTAGATAGAAACGGGTAAGTGATGCCATTGACCAGCATCAGTTTAATCAGCGGGCGTAACAAGCGCCGCAATGCCGCAATCAACGCGGGTGGCGGAGTATGAGAGCTGGCGATGGGGCGGGTCTCTGTATTCACGCCGGGGATTCTAGCATGTCGTGTGAAAAAATCACACAAGATGCTTTACAAGCGAGCCCGGCCCGGTTAGCATCTTCTCGCGCGGGAAAATTTCCCGCGCGAGCTGCGTGGTCAATTTTAAATGGAGGTGGTTATGCGCGTGTTTTATCCCGTTTCGGCCCGACTCTCTGATCTGCTCAATGACGAGACATCCTCTCCGTCAGGATGGAAGGTGTTATGGGGCACGTCTAGCATTGTGCTGCTTTTGCTGGTGGTTTTGGTTCTGCCGGACTTCGGCGCGGATGCGACAGACCGACAACATGAGTCTGCGACAAAACAGCACTTCAACCACGCCAGCCATGAGATCCGCAGCGGGCAGCACGCCATTACGGCGACGATTGCTGCAAACATGCCCACTCAGGCCTATGTCGATGCACACCGTTGTGCGCTATCGTACTCCTGTATTTTGCCGACTAAGTTGCCGTCGGCTGCGCCAACAAGACCGCAAGCAACCGACGGTCTGTATCTTTGATACGGGAAATCATCAGACTCAGAAAGGCTTTGGCAAAACTGGCCTGCAGGCCGTCGCTGGCGTGTTGCAGCGAGTCCCCCTCAATCATGATCAGGCGCATGTCGCTGATTGCCGTAACCGTCGCCAGTCGCACATGGCGCTCCTCATCCAGATAGCCAATTTCGCCGAAACAGCTGCCTGCGTGCATCCGGGTCAACTCCACATCGTTCTTGGTGACTATTGCTTCGCCATTGAGCATCACAAACAGGCTGGTGCTGATGTCACCTTCGCGCACGATACATTCTCCGGCCTTTCTTTCCTGCCACTGACAGATTCCGACCGTTTCCCAAACCTCGTTATCACTGAAGCCCGTGAAAAAAGACAGGTTGCGCAGCACATCGAAGTGCGCAGAATCGAAACGTATTTCCTGTAGTTTTTCCACGCTCGGCAAAGCCGCAACCAGATCATCGCAGAATGCCTTCCAGCTGTGGTAACGCATCTCTTTATCGCGATGCATGGCGCGATGAACCGCAAAACGTAATGCCTGCGGAATATCCAGACGCCGCTTTTCCAGCGGCAAAGCATCTTCATGCAGCTTCTGGTAGATCATCTCATCGTACGATTTTGCGGTGAATGGCAACATGCCGGTGAGTAATTGGTAGGCCATGACACCGACTGCATAGATGTCCGATTGTACTGTTGGACGCGCTTGCGCGAATTGCTCCGGCGGCATGAACGGTAACGTGCCCACCATGTCGACCTGTGTGGTATCCGAATTAAGCAGGAAGGCCGCGCCAAAGTCCGACACCTTGACTACGTTGCCCTCGCCCAACAAGACATTACTGGGCTTGATATCGCGATGCAGGATGCCCATCTTGTGCGAATAATCCAAGGCGTTACACACCTTGTACAGTATGTCGATCAAGCGGCTGAGCGGCAGAAGGTTGTCGAAGGAAGTAAATTGCTTGAGCGTACCGCCCGGCACATATTCCATCACCAGATAGTCGAAGTCATCGGCACTGCATGCCTCGAATATCTGTACGATGAAGGGATGCTGTAACTTGCCGGCAAGGCGCGTCTCGTTCAGCCACATCTTGCGATTGCGGATGCTTTCTTGCGGATTATCCAAATAACTTGAGCGAGTAAGCTTGAGTGCGACCTCGCGCTGCAAATAAGTGTCATAAGCAAGATGCACTTCGCCTGCGGCACCGCGGCCCAACTCTTTGCGCATCTCGAAACGGTGGCGGAAGCTTTCGTTCGGATTAACGATAGGGGGCTGAGGTTGCGGTTCGACTATCGAACCGCGAATGAACTGCTTGTGCAGCTCGGAAAGGTTGTGGGAGTCGTCGCTTTTCTTGGGCATGTCTGCTCAACCGATGGAGATGGCTGACAGCAAGCAAGTCATCACAGCGCCTCGAATCTCTTGGTCGCCGTATTGAAGCGCAACAACTGTCCGTGCTCAATATCGAAATACCAACCATGCAGAGCGAGTGTTCCGTTCTCGACCCGCTCGCGTACCCAGGAAAACGTCATCAGGTTCTCCAGCGACACCAGGATCGCGCGTTGCTCGCAGGCATGCAGCTTCTCATCCAGCGAGGCATGCGGCATCTCCGCCATCACACTGGCGCGGGCGCTCTCCGCAAGGCACATCCAGTCGGCCATATAAGAATCGGGATTGTTCACACCGCCGGTTCTGACCAGGGTGTTGATGCCGCCGCAATGCGCGTGACCCAATACGATGATGTGCTCTACTGCGAGAATCCGTATCGCGTATTCGATAGCCGCCGTCGTGCCGTGGTGTCCGGCACGATTCTCCGACGGCGGCACCAGATTGGCGACGTTGCGGATGACGAACAGATCTCCCGGCTCGCAATCCAGCACCAGCGCCGGATCGACGCGCGAATCACAACAGGCGACGACCAATGTTTTGGGTGTCTGTCCTTCCTTTACCAGCTGCTGGTAAAGACTATCGTTGCGCTCGAAATGCCGTTCGCGAAAGCGCTGAAACCCCTCGACAAGGTTAGAGATCGAGGTCATGCGCCCGTAAGGAGCCGCTGTGCTTCGCGGTATTTGTCAGCGGTTCTTTGCAGGACATCGGCCGGCACCTGCGGGGCAGGAGGTTGCTTGTTCCAACCGGAAGATTCCAGCCAGTCACGCACGAATTGTTTATCGAAACTCGGCGGATTGCTGCCAACTTTGTACTGATCCGCAGGCCAAAAGCGCGAAGAGTCCGGTGTCAGTGCTTCGTCGATCAGATACAGTTTGCCGGTTGCATCGGTACCGAACTCGAACTTGGTGTCGGCGATGATGATGCCGCGCGTCAGCGCATAATCTGCGGCCTGAGTGTAAAGCGCCAATGTAGCGCTTTTCACTTGTTCGGCCATCTCTGCACCCAGCAGTTTCTTGGCTTCTTCGAACGAGATGTTCTCGTCGTGTTCGCCCACTGCGGCTTTGGTTGATGGCGTGAACAGCGGTTGTGGCAATTTCTGCGCTTCCTGCAAGCCTGCGGGTAACTGAATGCCGCACACTGCTCCGGTCTTTTTGTAATCTTTCCAGCCGGAACCGACCAGATAACCGCGCACGATGGCTTCGATGGGCAACGGCTTCAATTTTTTGGTGACGAAGGAGCGGCCTCGTACTTGCGCACGTTCGGCTTCGGTCTTCACCACACTTTCCGGGTCGATACCGGAAAGATGATTGGGAATGACCTGCCCGAGTTTCTTGAACCAGAAGTTGGAGACCGCCGTCAGCACCTCGCCTTTGCCGGGAATGGGCGTCGGCAGGATCACATCGAATGCGGACAGGCGATCAGTCTGCACAATCAGCAAATGATCGGCATCGACTTCATACAGATCGCGTACTTTGCCGCGATGCAGGAATTTCAGGCTGGTCAGGTTTGATTCGTGCAATGCAGACATATGAACCTCGGATTACAAAGCGGGCAGGGTGGTCGCTGCGATCTGTTCCGCTTGTTTCTTGCGATAGTCGGCGAGTTTTTGCGCCAACGTCTTGTCGTTCAGTGCCAGCATGGAGACAGCGAACAGGCCCGCATTCGCCGCACCCGCTTCGCCAATAGCGAAGGTCGCTACCGGAATGCCCTTCGGCATCTGTACGATAGACAATAATGAGTCCATCCCTTTCAAGTATTTCGAAGGGATAGGAACGCCAAGTACAGGCAGAGTGGTCTTGCCGGCGATCACGCCAGCCAGATGCGCCGCACCGCCCGCACCGGCGATAAAACATTGCACGCCTTGCCCGCTCATTTCCTTGATGTAGTCAAACAACAGGTCGGGAGATCGGTGCGCCGAAATCACGCGCGCGTCGAACTCGACTCCGAAATCCTGCAAGGCTCGTGCAGCCTGTTGCATGATCTCCCAGTCATTGCTGCTACCCATGACGATGGAAACAAGCGGCTTGGACATGCTTTACGCTCCTTTGTGGTAACCGACCACGCGCTCGACTTCGTTCTTCGAACCCAAGATCACTGGCACGCGCTGATGCAGGCCTTCCGGTTTAACTTCCATGATGCGCTGACGGCCGGTGGAGCTCATGCCGCCCGCTTGTTCGACGATGAAGGACATCGGGTTGGCTTCGTACATCAGACGCAGCTTGCCTGCTTTGCCCGGCTCTTTGGTGTCGAACGGATACATGAAGATACCGCCACGAGTCAGGATACGGTGCACTTCGGCCACCATGGAAGCAACCCAGCGCATGTTGAAATTCTTCTCGCGGCCGCCGTCCTTGCCCTTGACGCACTCTTCCACGTAACGCTGCACCGGCTCTTCCCAGTAACGGCGGTTGGACATGTTGATGGCGAACTCTTGCGTGTCGGCCGGGATAGACATCTTGGGGTGTGTCAGCATGAATTCGCCAATGTCGTTGTCCAGTGTGAAGCCGTTCACGCCGTTGCCGGTAGTCAGCACCAGCATGGTGGATGGGCCGTACAGCGCATAACCCGCGCACACTTGCTTGGTGCCGGGTTGCAGGAAGTCAGCCGTGGTCGGGTTGGTCACGCCTTCCGGGCAACGCAGGATGGAGAAGATGGTGCCGACAGAGATATTCACGTCGATATTGGAAGAGCCGTCCAGCGGGTCAAAGGTCAACAGGTACTTGCCCTTGGGAAACTTGGCAGGGATAGGATAAATCTCGTCCATCTCTTCCGAAGCCATCGCCGCCAAGTGACCACCCCACTCGTTTTCGGCGATGAAGATGTCATTGGTGATCACGTCCAGCTTCTTCTGAGTCTCGCCCTGAATGTTCTCGCTACCGGCACTGCCCAGCACGCCGATCAACGCGCCCTTGTTCACCGCGTGAGCGATCTTCTTGCATGCGATGGTGATGTCGCCCAGCAGGTCGGTGAAATCGCCGGTCGCGCCCGGAATGTGGCGCTCTTCTTCGATGATGAATTGAATCAGATTCTTGCTCATGCTGGTTTCTCTCCGTTAGTTATTTAAATTATGAAACGTAATTTTACTGCTTTTCCCGCTCACTCACTATGGCTATTTGGTCAATGAAATAAAAAGCTCGGGTAGCTTCTCCGGTAATTGCGCCACGTTATCTACGATGGTGTATTGCTTGCCGAAAATGTCCGCAACATATTCGTCGGCTTTGGAATCAAGATTGATGCAGTAGGTGTAAATACCCTCCCGATCCAACTCCTTCACGGCCTGTCTGGCATCCTCGATCAGCAACTGCGGGTCATGTACGTCAATATCCGCCGGCTCGCCATCGGTCAGAATCAACATCAACTTTTTGTCTGCCTGTTGCGCTTTCAGATAGTGCCCCGCGTGCCGCATCGCCGCCCCCATGCGGGTGGAATACCCCGCCTGCATCTCGGCTAGGCGCGACTTCACTTCGTCACCCCATGGTTCCTTGAATCCTTTGAGGTGGTAGTAACGCACATCATGGCGCGTATTGGAATGAAAGCCGCCGATGGCGAAGGCATCGCCGACCTGCTGCACCGACCAGGCCAGCAGGGAGACCGCCTCCTGACTGAGCTCGAGGATGGTCTGCTCGCTGCCTGCCGCTTTTTCGCCGAGAGATTGCGACAGGTCCAACAGCAAGGTGACAGCGAAACTGCGGCCATCGGTACGATGCGACATATTGATGCGCGGATCGGGGGAAGAGCCGCTCTTGAAGTCGATCAGAGAACGGACGGCCACATCCAGGTCGAGTTCCGAGCCTTCCTCCTGATACCGGATGCGCACCTTGTCCTGCGGTTTGAGCATCTCCAGCAGCGCCTTCAAACGCTTGGTCAGCTTGGCATGTTTGGTCAGCAGTTTGTCGATCTCGGCTGGATTGCCGCGCGGATGCAATGCTTCGTACACACTCACCCAGTCCGGACGATAGTTTTGCGCGTTGTAGTCCCATTCGTCGTAGTGGCGGGGCGGCAGCGCATGCAATTCACCTTCTGTGCTCTGGCGCTTGTCGAGATGCTCGAACATCTCGTCCTCGTCGCTCTCTTCGATATAGATCCACAGATGCCGGTTGTCGTCGCGGTAGTCGACTTCGGTATTGTCGAAATACATCCTGGCCGTCAGGTCGCGCTGACCGCGTGTACGCGCAATGAACTCCAGCGCCACGGATGCCATCGCGGCACTGGTCGATTCCCCGCCAGCCATCAGTTCATGAAAGCGCTTAACGAATTCCCTGACATGTTCGTTGCTGTAGGTGTAACCCGGATCGAGAATGGCACGCGATATCATGGCCAACCGGAGCCTGAATACCGAAATGCCTTGTGCTTCGAGCTGGAGGTCTTCTTCCCTGGGAATGGGATGCAACGCAAGGAACAGTTTGCGCAAGCCCGGATATTTCTGGCAGGCCAGATATTCCACGCGGGAGTCTTCGAATACTTCGACGCTGGCGCGCTGAAACGGGCTCCAATTATCCACGATCATCTTTTGCGACCAGCGGCGATGTGCCGCCATGTGCGCCAGCGCGGCACGATAGCGGTCGATACCCGGCACGCCATTGAGGTCGTCATAAACATCGGGCAGGCGGATACCGTCATCGGTGTAGTAGGGCATCGGCTTGTGCTGCTCATCGAAAGCGAGCGAATACGGAATGAGGTAGTCGCTGTCATTCCACAACGCGCGGATGTAGGTATCGAGTTTGCGTTCGTTGTCCGCCAGCAATGTGCCGTGCCGCTCACGCTGCATGACGGCAATGGCATCGGCGGATTCCAGCCGGAAATATTCTTCCTGCCGCTCAGGGTGATGGTTGTAATACTTGATGCCGTATTCGATCCAGTTCTGCAATCCTTGCAGCGACAAGACTCCTAGCAACTTGGGCGCTTGCTTGAGCAATTCCGGCAAGCCCGGGCTGGCAAAGGTCGTGTGGTGTCCGTGTATCGAACCCGAAGTGCGATCCAGCATGTCGCGGACGAGATCGATATAGCGCTTGAACATCTTGTCGTTGTTCAAGCGCCGCGCAACGGCACCACTCGTCTGCAAGAACGGAACGATCGCCTTGAAGTTGGTGTGCGTGGACAAGTACTCGGAAAACTCCCGCAACCAGATCAGCGCATGCTCGCCGACGCTATCGGCCACACCTGGCGCTTCTTCCAGATAGATCAGCAACGGTTCCGCGCCCCGCCCCATCTTGCCGATGATGCGGGCATTCTCGATATAGGCCTCCAAGCCCGCTTTGGATAGCAGCAACTTGGCTTCCTTCATGCACTCATCGAAGACGGCATTTACCTGGGAGAACCGGCAACCGAGTTTCTCCCAGTACATTGCTGTCTCTCCGGTTCTTTCCGTCACGGTATCCGTCATCGCTCAGACCTCTTTGCTTATCCGCACGTTTGTTCAGGCGAACGAAGCATCAATCGCGTGATCGAGTGTGTCGCGAATATCCGCGTCATCGGTGATTGGTCGCACCATCGCCATGCGGCAGGCGGCTTTGGCATCGACACCGTTTTTAATCAGGGTTGCCGCATAAACCAGCAAGCGCGTGGAGATACCCTCATCCAGGCCGTGACCTTTGAGGTTACGGGCTGCTTGGCCGATCTGCACCAGCTTGCCGCATACAGAAGCGTCCAGCCCCGTTTCCTTGGCCAAAATTTCTGTTTCAAGCGAGGCAGCCGGATAATCGAACTCAAACGCGGTGAAGCGCTGCTTGGTCGATTGCTTCAGATCCTTCATCAGGCTTTGATAACCCGGGTTGTAGGAGATGACCAGCTGAAAGTCGGGGTGGGCTTCTATCAGCTCGCCCTTTTTATCCAGCGGCAAAGTGCGACGGTGGTCGGTCAGCGGGTGGATCACCACCGTGGTGTCCTGGCGCGCTTCGACCACTTCATCCAGATAGCAGATAGCACCGATACGGGCAGCCGTAGTCAGCGGGCCATCCAACCAGCGCGTGCCGTTGGCATCCAGCAGATAGCGCCCGACGAGGTCACTTGCTGTCATGTCTTCGTTACACGCCACGGTGATCAGCGGCTTGTTCAGCTTCCACGCCATGTATTCGATGAAGCGCGATTTGCCGCAGCCGGTCGGGCCTTTCACCATCACCGGCAAGCGGGCAGCGTAAGCTGCTTCATACAGCATCACTTCATCGCCCTGGGCTTGGTAGAACGGTTCTTTACTGACGGTGTATTGGTTCTTGTTTGTCATCGCTAACTCCTAAGCTTCCCTGTCAAAAGGAAAATTGAGCGGGGTCGGGGTGGTGTTTTCTACCACCGTCCCCGCTCCCTAACCCTCCCCCTGAAAGGAGGAGGGGTTTGGAATCTTGGAAAAAAACGCCCCCATCGTGTGGGGGCGCCTTTTGTCGCTTTGGTACCGCCGAGCAACTCTTACTTGTGCACGCCCAGCTTTTCGCGCCAGCCCGGGAACAGCTTGTCGCTGTCTTTCGGGAACGATTCGAACGCGCGGGCAAACTCTTTGTGAGTCTTCGCGTATTCGATCGGATCGGCACCGGATTTCCAGCATTCGTAAGCCTGGCCGAGGGAGATACCGCCGGCTGCCGGGCTGTCGATGTGGCCGAAAGAGCCGCCGCCGCAGGTGTTGATCACATTGCCGTGGCCGAGGTTCTTGAAGAAGCCAGGCAGACGCAGTGCGTTCATTCCGCCCGAGATGATCGGGGTGGTTGCCTTCATGCCGTACCACTTCTGATTGAAGTAAGGTCCCTGGCATTCATCGCGCTCCAGCATGTATGCCAGTACGGTTTCCTTGCCATGGCCTTCCATCTTGCCGTAGCCCATGGTGCCGGTGTGCATACCGGATGCACCCATCAGACGCACCATCTTCATGTAGCACAGCGGATCCATACCCATCGGCGACTTGTAGGAAGTCACCGCACCGTGGCCTGCGCGGTGGAAGTGCAGGAAGGTGTCAGGGAAAGCGCGGCGGCAGGTAGTTACGCCAGCCGGGCCGGTCACAAAGCCGTCAACGAGGAAGGCCACATGGCTAGCAGAGTTGTATTTGGCGAACGTATTGAGAACGAAGTCACCGCGATGGATCATTTCCTTGTGGTAATCGGCGGTGATGTTGGCCGAGAACAGCTTAGCTTGACCGGTTGCCTGTTGAGCACGATCCATGGCTTCTGCCACTTTGGGCATAACCACTTCCATCGGGCAGAACGGTTGGTTGGCTTGTGGCTCATCATTCTTGATGAAATCGCCACCCAACCAGAAGTCGTAGCACGCCTTGGCAAATGGCTCAGGACGCAGACCCAGCTTAGGCTTGATGATGGTGCCGGCGATATATCCGCCGTCAGTTTCCGAACGACCCAGCACCTTCCACAGGTTGGAGATGTTAGCGGACGGGCCATCGAACTTTCTGACCATGCACTCGGGAATCAAGAGGTCCAGCATGCGCAGACCAGCATGGTCGCCCATGCCCTGGTTGTTACCCAGAATCAGGGACCACATGTGGGAAATATTGAAGATGCCATCGGTCAGGTTGGGATCGAACAAGTCAACGGGGTAAGCGATCTTCATCAAGCCGCCGCCCTTGACTGGATCATCGCCGAAAGCGGTTTCGTCTACTTCGTACACCAGCGCGTCTACGCCGCGCGTGAAATCGTCGGTGGTGGATACTTCCACATTGGTGCCGGTAGAAGATTCTGCTGCAACGTGAGCAGCCACTTCCAGAAAGCCGTAGCCTTTAGCAGGAATAAGTTTGTAAGCAACCAGCAGGTGCTTGCCGCCGGCGATCAAATCGGCCTCTTTCAAAGACAGATTTGCATAACGATTCGACTGATCCATTGTTTTCTCCTCTTGTTGTTGAATGTAACCACTACGTTGCGAATAGTACGGGCGCACCACCATAAATAACAGTCAAATATTCTTATTTGAACCATAAGCAAGCGTTATGGTTTAGAATCCCTGCACCATGCTGCCATTAAGTTTGCGACAACTACAGGTCTTCGAGAGCGTGGCGCGCCATTTGAACCATTCGCGCGCCGCTGAAGAATTGTTCCTGTCTCAGCCTGCGATATCCATGCAGATCAAGCAGGCGGAGCAGACTATCGGAATGGCCTTATTTGAGCAAGTGGGCAAGAAGCTGTTCCTGACCGACGCCGGGCGCGAGTTGCTGCACTACTCGCGCGCTATCGTTTTATTGATGCAAGAGATGGAAACTGTTTTCGATGAAATGAAGGGCTTGGAACACGGACATCTCAACATCGCGGTGGTGAGTACGGCCAACTATTTTATGCCTCAGTTGCTGGCCAAATTCATTCAGGCGCATCCCAAGATCAAGGTGAGTCTATCGGTCGCCAACCGCGATGCGGTACTCAAACAACTTGCCGAGAACGTCGCCGACCTCGCCATCATGGGACAGCCGCCTGACGGGACGGATATGCTGGCCGAACCCTTCATGCAAAACCCGCTGGTGGTGATTGCCGCGCCCTCGCACCCGCTGGCGCGCAAGAAAAAAATCCAGCCCAAACAGCTGGCGAGCGAAACCTTCCTGTTGCGCGAACAAGGCTCCGGCACACGTGGCGTGGTCGAGCGTTTTTTTACCAGCCACCATCTGGCCTTGCCTACCCATATGGCTATGGATACTAACGAAGCCATCAAGCAATCGGTTCAGGCCGGGATGGGTATCGGCATCATCTCCCGTCATGGCATTGAGCTGGAACTGGAAACCAAGCGTCTGGTCGTGCTCGATGTGGAACATTTTCCTATCGTGCGGCATTGGCATATCGTTCATCGTAAGAACAAACGCTCGTCTGTTGCTGCACAAGAGTTCGAGCGCTTTCTGCTACGTACCGCCCAAGAAACGCCTTGATTCTTTTCTTCACCAGAAAACATCGGGGGCGACCATACAAGTTGGCCGCCCCCGTATTTATCGTTCTCAGAAATATTAGCCAGCAGAATTAATTTGAGCTACCAGCTCGTTCAGCACGGCTTCCGCCTTGTCGTTATCAACTTGGCAAGTGCCTGCATTTTCGTGCCCGCCGCCGCCATGTTTCAACATCAATTCTCCGACATTTGTCTTCGAGGTGCGGTTGAGAATAGACTTTCCGGTAGCGAATACGGTGTTTTGCTGTTTTACGCCCCATAAAACGTGAATGGAAATGTTGGTCTCAGGATACATTGCGTAGATCATGAAACGATTTCCTGCGTAAATGGTTTCTTCTTTCCGAAGATCCAGCACCACCAAATTGCCGCGTACCGTCGCACAGCGCTTGATCTGGTCTTTAAACCGCTCTTCGTGGCTGAAATATAGCTCCGCACGCTCCTTTACATCTGGCAGCTGCATGATCTGGTCAATATTGTGGCTTTTGCAATAATCGATCAAATCCATCATCAAGTTGTAATTTGAAATGCGGAACTCTCGGAACCGGCCCAAGCCCGTGCGGGAATCCATCAAATAATTGAGTAACACCCAGCCCTTGGGATTCAACACTTCTTCGCGCGAGAACTGGGCTGCGTCCGCCTTATCAACCGCAAGCATCATGTCATTCCACTCTGCCGGAAATGCCTTTGCGCCGCCATAATAGTCATAAACTACACGGGCTGCGGAGGGGGCTTTGGGATCGATGATGTGGTTGCTGTGTCCGCCGGTGTTGCGGATGGTCTCCGATAAGTGGTGATCAAATGCCAGGTGCGCACCTGCCACATATGGCAAGTTGGTAGTGATATCTCCCGCGCCAATTTCAATCTTGCCATCCTGCATATCTTTCGGGTGAACGAACAAAATCTCTCCCAGCATATCAAGGTGCTTTAACAACACCGCGCAGACTAGGCCATCAAAGTCGCTTCGCGTCACCAACCGATATTTCTTGTTTCCCATGGTTTTTCCCCCACTTAAAATTGAATTTACAAATATATCTTTATTTCCGGCCACTCTTATCCCCTTGGCCAAAGCCCCAGTAACTTAACGACCCTGTCTTAGTGAGTCAATATTTTTGACGGCCTATATATTTTACTGTCCCGGTCTCGGGATGCCTTAAACATCCAGATTTTTTACGCCTAGCGCATTCTGTTCGATGAATGCCCGTCTTGGCTCTACCACATCTCCCATTAGAGTCGTGAATATCTCGTCTGCCGAAATTGCATCTTCGATACGGACGCGCAATAAAATGCGGTTCTTGACGTCCATGGTCGTTTCCCACAGCTGGTCTGGGTTCATTTCTCCCAAGCCTTTATAACGCTGGATACTGACACCGCGCTTGGCATCTTCCAACAGCCACTCGATAGCCTGCTTAAAACTATTGACGCTGCGCTTTTGCTCTCCGCGCATCGCGTACGTGGTTGGAGTGATGAGCCCTGTCAACGCTCGTGCCGTTTGGCAGATCTGCCCGTAATCCCCGCTTTGCAGGAAGTCCCGATCCAGATAGCTTACGGAATGGTTTCCGTGAAATGTCTTTTCCAGACGCAACCGAAGCTCACCGTTTTCGTCCTCTTCGACTCGCGCGCTGATAACTCCGCCACAGGCCGCTTCCAGCAGTTTGGCACTTTTTTGTGCCTGTTGATTATCCGCCAGCGAAAGCTCCGGCAGACTCAACAAAGCATGACTGGCTTCCGGGGCAATGAAGCGCGACAGACGATCAATCACTGCCTCGGCAAGAAAATATTGTTTTGCAATCTCGCCCAAAGCCTCGCCCTGTATGGGGGGCATATCCAATGCCGGATAGAATGCTGCATTGTTCAGCGCCGAGCCAAGCATGTAGTTTTTAAGCTCGTGTTCATCTTTAAGATAACGTTCGTCTTTACCTTGTTTGATTTTATACAGCGGCGGCTGTGCAATGTAGATATGGCCGCGCTCGACCAACTCTGGCATCTGGCGGTAAAAGAATGTGAGCAGCAGGGTACGAATGTGGGCTCCGTCCACGTCTGCGTCAGTCATGATGATGATGCGGTGGTAGCGCAACTTGTCGGCGTTATATTCCTCTTTGCCGATACCGGTACCCAAAACCGTAATCAGCGTCGCGATTTCCTGGGAGGAGATGAGCTTTTCGAAACGCGCACGCTCGACATTCAATATCTTGCCTTTTAACGGCAGGATGGCTTGAAACTTGCGATCACGCCCCTGTTTCGCAGATCCTCCCGCAGAGTCGCCCTCGACCAGATAAAGCTCGGACAGCGCCGGGTCTTTTTCCTGACAATCAGCCAACTTTCCCGGCAGACCAATACCGTCCAACACACCTTTGCGCCGTGTTAATTCGCGAGCCTTTCGGGCGGCATCCCGAGCTCGGGCAGCCTCGATAATCTTGTTGCAAATAATTTTGGCATCGACTGGGTTCTCCAGCAGAAAGTCGGTCAACTTCTGTGCCACCACCTCCTGAACGGCCGGTTGGACTTCACTGGAGACCAGCTTGTCTTTTGTCTGTGAAGAGAATTTCGGGTCAGGAACCTTCACCGACAAGACGCAGGTCAGCCCTTCGCGCATATCGTCACCGGTCGTATCCACCTTGGCTTTTTTTGCCAATTCGTTATCTTCGATATATTTATTGATGACCCGGGTCATTGCCATGCGCAGACCGGTCATATGCGTACCACCATCTCGCTGCGGGATGTTATTGGTGAAACATTGCACAACTTCTGAATAGCTGTCATTCCACTGCATTGCCACATCTACCGTGATGTTGTCTTTTTCGCCGCTGGCCTGGAAACATTTGGGATGCAACACCGATTTACTTTTGTTCATGTACTCGACAAAACCGCGAACGCCGCCCGAATAAGCGAAGTTTTCACTTTTACCCGTACGCTGATCTATCAGTTCGATTTTTACTCCATTATTCAAAAAGGAGAGTTCACGCAAGCGTTTGGCCAATATCTCATAATGAAATTCGACAGTGCCGAATATCTCTTTGTCTGCCAGAAAATGTACTTCTGTACCGCGCTTATTGGTTTCACCCAACACCCGCGCAGGAGAAACTTCCACGCCGTTTTGAATCTCGAGTAAACGATCTTTCACTACACCGCGAACAAACTCCAGCCCGTGTTTTTTTCCATCCCGATAGGTGGTCAACTTCAACCATTCTGAAAGACCGTTCACACAACTCACCCCCACGCCGTGTAAACCACCTGATACCTTATAACTATTCTGGTTGAATTTTCCGCCTGCATGCAGCACCGTCAGAACAATTTCCGCTGCGGATCGCTTGGGCTCGTGTTTGTCGTCAAATTTGATACCAACCGGGATGCCGCGCCCATTATCTGCCACCGATATGGAATTATCTCCATGAATAATCACTTTGATATCATCACAGTGTCCAGCAAGCGATTCGTCGATTGCGTTATCCACCACCTCGAAAACCATGTGATGTAAGCCGGTTCCGTCCGAAGTATCGCCGATATACATACCCGGGCGCTTGCGCACAGCCTCTAGGCCTTCGAGTTGTTGAATGCTTGATTCGTCGTAGTTATCGCTCATAATTCTTCCAAAATTACTGTTTCACGTGGAACATCTCGTTAAATACGCATCGGCATAACAACATATTTAAACTCTTCTTCTCCCGGCACGGTAATCAATATGCTGCTATTAGGGTCTCCAAATGAAAAAGTGACTTCTTGCGCTGGCGTATTATTTAATCCATCCAAAAGGTAGTTCACATTAAAGCCGATATCCAGCGCCGGGCCGTGATACTCGTTTTCAATATCTTCCTGAGCTTCTTCCTGTTCACTATTGCTGCTGATAATACGAAGATTTTTTTCAGTCAGTACAAACCGAACGCCACGGAACTTTTCGTTCGAGAGAATCGCTGCCCGCTGTAATGCTTGTAGTACGGTTAAGCGATCCAAAGACAGGTGATTGCTGTAATTCGGAATGACGCGCTCGTAATCCGGGAATTTTCCATCGATTACTTTAGAGGTAAGCACAATATCGGCAAAAGAGAGGCGCACCTGTTTTTCTGCTAACTCAAGCGTTATTTCATCTTCTGAATCCGCGAGTAATTTTGACAATTCATTGACGGTTTTTCTGGACAGAATAACCTCGGTCTTGGCATAGGTCTTTTCCAGTTTTGAGCTTACAAAAGCCAATCTATGGCCATCGGTTGCTATCAGACGGATCTGCTGCCCATCTATAACTAACAAGACCCCGTTGAGGTAATAACGGATATCTTGTTGTGCCATTGCATATTGAACCAATCCTAGCAGCTTTTTTAATAGACCTTGTTTAAGTATGACTTGAGTAGCATTATCGAGCTGGTTTGTTACTACCGGAAAGTCTTGTGCCGGCAACGTTTGTAGACTAAAGCGACTCTTGTTTGATTTGATCAATAGTTTATTTTCTTGTATCTCCAAGGAAACCTTGCTAGCGTCAGGCAACACCCTGAGGATTTCCTGCAATTTTTTTGCAGATACCGTGACGGCTTCGGCAGTGCCACTAGCCTCCATTGCACGGATGGTGGAAATCTGTATCTCTAAATCTGTTGCAACCAGCTTGAGGCTGGAATCCCCTTTTTCAATCAGTACATTCGAAAGAATCGGTAATGGTTGTTTTCTTTCTACGATACCCACAACAGTTTGAAGCGGCTTGAGGAGTACATCTTTATCTATTTTATCTATAAACATTCTATATATCCTTAATAGCTATAACAATCATGGTAAAAATTGGGGATAACAAACTTTTCTATTTAAATACATTTAATTGAACATTTAACTTGTTACTAAAAACTGGCAACGAAGACTGTGCATGTTATGTGGATAAAAATCCAAACTTCACTCCTGTAAAGAGTTATCAACAAATGTTTCAGAAGTTTTCATCTAGTTTCGCAACGTTTGATTGAGTAAATTAAAATCAGCGTTTAATGCCGCATCTGTATTTCTGAGACTTTCTATTGTTTTGCAGGCGTGCAGAACTGTCGAATGATCTCGGCCACCAAAGGCATTACCAATCTCAGGAAGACTTAATTGTGTCAGCTCTCTGGCTAGACACATCGCGATTTGGCGAGGTCTGGCGATAATACGGGTCCTCTTTTTGGATAATAGATCAAGGAGCTTAATCCGGTAGAAATCGGCAACTGTTTTTTGGATGTTTTCGATAGAAACTTGTTTATTCTGCGCGGCAAGCAAATCTTTAAGTGCTTCTTTTGCCAGATCTGTAGTGATGGGGCGTTTGTGAAAGCGGGCGAATGCTTCGATTCTATTGAGAGCGCCTTCCAGTTCACGAATGTTCGAGCGCACATGTTTGGCAATAAAGAATGCGACATCTTCCCCTATGGGATTCCCCGAGAGTACCGCTTTCTGCAGCAAGATAGCGACTCGCATTTCCAGGCCGGGAGGCTCAATAGCAACTGTCAGACCACAACTGAAACGAGAAGTCAGACGGGGCTCTATCCCGGAGATTTCCTTTGGAAAGGTGTCGCAGGTAATGATGACTTGTTTATTGGTATCAATCAGCGAATTCAATGTATAAAAGAATTCCTGCTGGGTTCCAGGTTTGTCAGCAATAAATTGGATATCGTCAATCAGCAATAAATCCAGAGAGTTGTAATATTGCTTGAATTCATCAAATTGTTTTGTCTGAAAAGCACGGACAACATCGGAAACATAGTTTGTTGCATGAACATAGCAAATATTGGCTTGGCTGTTCTCTTTTTTGAACTGATTTCCAATCGCTTGGATTAAATGGGTTTTCCCTAAACCCACGCCCCCATAAATGAATAAAGGGTTGTAAGTCATTCCAGGAGAATCTGCGACCTGAATGGCTGCCGCGTGTGCTAGCTGGTTTGCTTTTCCTGTAACAAAGTTTTCAAACAACAGTGACGGATTCAGCTTGGCGGTATGTTTGTGTTTTTTCTGTGGCGATGCAGCAACCTTACTGAGGGGTTCAGAATTTGCAGCAGGAGCGGCGGTTTTTTTTCCAACCCGCAATTCGATCTGGGCCGGCGCAGCAAAAAACGCTTGAGCCCGGGCAGTAATCTCTGGCAAAAAGCGCTCTTGAATAACCTTCAGAGTAAAACCATTGGGCGCGGTCAGAGTGACCCGGGTCCCGGAGGTTTCGAATACCAGAGGCTTTATCCAGGAATTGAACTGTTGAGCGGGAAGCTGGTCTTTAAAGAACGCGAGGCAGCTATCCCACAGATTTTGGTGTGGCATAAGTTTACGGACACAGAATATCTATCGCGGCATTCTACAGGGACAATAAAAAGTTATCCACAGTATAAAATAAACTTGACAGGGGACATGTTAAGTATTGTAATCGCGCGCTTTTCAACAAGAACACCTAAGGAATAAACATGAAACGTACATACCAACCCTCCGTAACCAAGAGAAAGCGCACCCACGGTTTTCTGGTTCGTATGAAGACCAAGGGCGGAAGAGCAGTTATCGCCGCACGCCGCGCCAAGGGCCGCGCGCGCTTAGCGGTATAAAGTGAATCAACGCTTTCTTTTTGCACATCGGTTACATCGGCGCGAAGAATTCGAGCTTGCGCTGCAAAAACGGGGGCTATCTACCAAATGGATGACCCTGCATTTTAGAAAGAATGCAACAGGTATTGATCGCTTGGGAATGGTCGTAAGCAAGCGGGTAGCGCTTAAGGCTATTACCAGAAACCGGATAAAACGCCTGATTCGGGAGATGTTCAGGCAGGAGCCGCATGTTGTTGGTAGCGGATCTCTGGATTTTGTAATCAAAATGCGACGAAATCCCGGAAGCGAAGAGATAAAAGAGTTCAGACAATCCCTCGCTTGTTTGCTGGAAGAGGCGAGGAGGATTAAAGATAATGACGCGCCTAATTCTGCTTCTCATTAAAGGTTATCAATACCTGATTCGTCCGCTGTCTCCCCCTGCTTGTCGTTTTCATCCGTCTTGTTCAAACTATTTCTCCGAGGCACTGACCAAACACGGTTTGGTTCGGGGAATGCGGCTGGGAATCTGGCGATTATTACGTTGTAATCCTTGGGGTGCCGGCGGTTACGACCCTGTCCCATAAACTCTGACAATCTGTATTAGGTGTAAGCCAAGATGGACTTCCAACGACTGTTCTTAGTAGTGATTTTCTCGTTTTCCGCATTATTGTTGTGGGACGGCTGGCAGCGTTATCAGCATCCAGAGCTACAGACAGCATCCGCGCCTGCTACAACAAAAAAAGAAGAAAGCGTCCCGACGCCGACAAAGATCGGAAATCTTGCGGACAGCAACAAAGTTGTTGGGCTGGCAACAGACACCCAAGGCAAGAAGATCATAGTCAAGACCGACAATCTCCACGTCGAAATTAATACGATCGGTGGCGATATCCAGCGTGTCGAGCTGTTGCAGCATAAAGATGCGGAAGACAAGAATAAGCCGGTCGTTTTGTTGCAGCAAAAGACAGACCATATCTACGTTGCGCAAACCGGACTATTGGGCGGCGGACTCCCCACACATCAGACGTTGTTTACCTTACCAGCAGAAGAATATCGTCTGGCCGAAGGGGAGAATACGCTTGTCGTTCGGCTGGTGGCCGGCGCGGTAACCAAAACCCTGACCTTTCATCGTGGCAGTTATCTAGTTGATGTCGGTTATGAGATTGAAAATACTGGGACTCAGCCGCTTGCCGCATCCGCCTATTTTCAGCTGGTTCGAGACAGTTCGGTCCCCCCCGGAGGCTCCTCGCTGGTTCCAACATACACCGGCCCAGCAATCTATACTGAACTAGAAAAGTTCCAAAAAGTCGAGTTCTCAAGCATAGAAAAAAACAAGACCGGCTTTCCGAAAACGGCCAACAACGGATGGGTAGCGATGCTGCAGCACTACTTTGTTGCTGCGTGGTTGCCGCAAGGCAATGTGGAGCGCGAATATTACGCTCGCCCACTGGGTGAGCAGCGATTCTCGGTTGGTACGGTAATGCCGGTTGCCACAATTGCGCCGGGGCAAAAGGGCGGGATCAGCGTACCGCTCTATGTCGGTCCGGCGAGTACCAATCTGGATCAAGTCGCCCCCGGACTTGGGCTGACTGTCGATTACGGCTGGCTGACCATCATTGCTGCGCCGCTGTTCTGGCTGCTGACCTTTATCCATGCTTGGGTACAAAACTGGGGCGTCGCGATCATTATCCTGACGATTTTGATTAAGCTGGTCTTCTTTCCGCTTTCCGCAGCAAGCTATCGCTCGATGGCCAAGATGCGCATCGTGGCACCCAAGCTGGAAAAGATAAAACAGCAATATGGTGATGATCGGGAGAAGCTTAACCGCGCGATGATGGATCTGTACAAGACAGAAAAGATCAATCCGCTGGGCGGCTGCTTGCCAGTGCTGATACAGATCCCCGTGTTTATCGCCTTGTATTGGGCGATTTTATCCAGCGTGGAGTTGCGCTATGCGCCATTCTTTGGCTGGATTACAGATTTGTCCGTGGCCGATCCCTATTACGTTTTGCCGGCCATCATGGGTATCAGCATGCTGATCCAGAGCCGTCTCAATCCGACCCCGCCGGATCCGCTACAAGCGAAGCTGATGCAGATTATGCCCGTGGTGTTCAGTGTGGTGTTTTTCTTCTTCCCCGCAGGGCTGGTTTTGTATTCCATCGTGAACAACGTGCTTTCTATTGCGCAGCAATGGTATATCACGCGCAATCAAGAGATGGAGCAAAAGGGTGGCGTCAAGGGCTGATCGTATTGCCGCGATTGCCACGCCTCCCGGGCGTGGCGGTATCGGCGTCGTCCGAATCTCCGGCCTAGGCCTTGATTCTTTTTCTCCGGCGCTGCTCGGACAGCCGCTCGTACCGCGCCATGCCACATACACTCCCTTTCTTGATGCCAATGGCCAAGTCATAGACCAGGGCATCGCGATATTTTTCCCCGCGCCGAACTCTTACACCGGAGAAGACGTGCTGGAGTTACAAGGGCACGGCGGTACGGCAGTCTTGCAGTTGGTGCTGCAACGCTGTCTGGCGCTGGGCGCACGGCCAGCACAGCCCGGGGAGTTTACCCAGCGCGCATTTTTGAACGACAAGCTGGATCTTGTTCAGGCAGAAAGTGTCGCGGACCTGATCGAAGCAACCAGCGAACAGGCCGTTCGGAGCGCACAACGATCTTTGCAGGGGGAGTTCTCCGAAACAATCCGGGGGCTGGTTGATCGGCTCATTGAGTTGCGTATCTTGGTTGAGGCGATGCTGGACTTTCCCGAAGAAGAGCTGGAGGTGCAGGACATCGCACGACGCAAAGATGCGCTGGCATCGCTACAATCAGACTTAGAAAGAACGTTGGAGCTGGCGCGTCAGGGCAGTCTGTTGCGGGAAGGTGCTCACATTGCATTGATAGGCTCGCCCAATGTGGGGAAATCCAGTCTGCTTAATCGTCTGGCCGGAGAAGAGGTCGCGCTGGTCAGCGAAGTTGCCGGAACAACGCGGGATGCCATACATCAGGCCATCAATATACAGGGCGTACCCTTGCACATTGTCGATACGGCGGGCTTGCGGGAAACTCAGGATGTTGTCGAACAAATGGGAATCGCGCGCACCAAGCTGGCGATGGAGCGAGCTGACGCGATTCTGTTGCTGCTGGATGCGCAACAGGAGGGGCGGCAGGCGCATCAGGATGTGTTGGCGCTGATGCCGAAAGATATTCCCAGATTATATGTCGTCAACAAAATTGACCTACTGGGGCAAGCGCCCCGGATCGAGAAACATGGCGCCGACACCCATATCTACCTGTCTGCAAAGACTGGCGTGGGTATTGAGCTGCTGCGGGAGCAGATATTACAACTGATGGACTGGCGTGCAGATGCCGGGGTGTTTATGGCCAGAGAGCGTCACGTGCTGGCTTTACAACAAGCCGGGCTGTGCTTGCAGCGCGCCACCGAAGTGGGCACTCGCGCAGAGTTATTTGCGGAAGAATTGCGATTGGCCCAGACCGCTCTTGGCAAAATTGTCGGGGAGTTTTCCAGCGATGATTTGTTGGGGGAGATTTTTGGTCGATTTTGCATTGGCAAATAAGGCGGTGTTTCACGTGAAACAACAATCCTCGTGCTTTCGAGAGAATGTTTTGTTGTATGATGCGCGCCTTTGATTTTGCGCGGGTTCCGCATGGATTTCCCAAAAGAGTTCGATGTGATTGTTGTGGGCGGGGGGCATGCCGGGACCGAGGCGGCGCTGGCCAGCGCCCGCATGGGGCGCGACACCCTGCTTGTCACTCACAATATCGAAACGCTGGGAGTGATGTCTTGTAATCCCTCCATTGGCGGCATCGGCAAGGGTCATTTGGTTAAAGAGGTCGATGCTTTGGGCGGAGCCATGGCCGCCGCAACCGACGAGTCGGGAATACAATTTCGGATTTTGAATGCCTCAAAGGGCCCCTCGGTGCGGGCAACCCGGGTTCAGGCAGATCGGGCGCTGTATAAACAAGCCATACGGCGTCGCTTGGAAAACCAGCCGCATTTGTGGTTATTTCAGCAGGCTGTGGAGCGGCTGCTGATGGATGGGACTCGGGTTGTGGGCGTGGAGACGCGGCTCGGCGTCCGTTTTGTTGGCAAAAGTGTTGTATTGACGACGGGTACGTTTTTGTCCGGGCTGGTACATGTCGGTCTTGCGAACTTTCCGGCGGGGCGGGCGGGAGATCCTCCGGCAATTGAGCTATCGCAGGATTTGCGAGAGTTGGGGTTGCCGATAGGGCGTTTGAAAACGGGCACGCCGCCGCGTATCGATGGTCGCAGTATCGATTATTCGGCAATGGTGGAGCAGCCGGGGGATCGGCCTGTGCCTGTGTTTTCGTTCATGGGGCGGGAAGAACAACATCCGCGACAGCTGTCATGCTGGATCACACAGACGAACCCCCATACACACGACATCATCCGTAGCGGACTGGACCGCTCGCCCTTATTCACTGGTGTCATTGCCGGGGTTGGCCCGCGTTATTGCCCCTCCATCGAGGACAAAATCACTCGCTTTGCAAATAAAGATACCCATCAGATATTTCTGGAGCCGGAGGGGTTAAGTACTAATGAGGTTTATCCCAACGGGATTTCCACCAGCTTGCCGTTCGATGTGCAATTGGCGCTGGTGCGCTCGATAAAGGGCTTGGAAAATGCGGATATTACCCGCCCCGGATATGCCATCGAATATGACTTCTTCGACCCGCGCGGCTTAAAAAAGTCGCTGGAGAGCAAGGCCATCGACGGCCTGTTCTTGGCTGGACAGATCAATGGCACCACCGGATATGAAGAGGCCGCCGCCCAAGGCTTGTTGGCGGGCCTGAATGCCGCGCGTTATGCGCGCGAGGAGGAGGCCTGGTGCCCTCGTCGTGATGAAGCCTATCTGGGTGTATTGGTGGATGATTTGACTACGCAGGGTGTGACAGAGCCTTATCGTATGTTTACCAGTCGTGCCGAATATCGGTTGCAATTGCGAGAAGACAATGCCGATTTGCGGCTGACAGAGCATGGCCGCCAAATGGGTTTGGTTGACGATGAACGCTGGGCATATTTTGTCGAAAAACGGGAAGCGGTGGCCAAAGAAATCGAGCGGCTGAGATCCACCTGGGTGAATCCCAAGATATTGGATCGGGTCGAGGCTGAGCGGGTATTGGGCAAGAATATCGAACGAGAGTATTCGCTTTACGAGTTATTGCGGCGGCCAGATGTCGATTATGCGACGCTGATCTCAATGAATGGCATGAATGCAGAGGGCGCAATAAAGCGCGAGGTGGCTGAACAGGTCGAGATCCAGGCTAAATATCAGGGATATATCGAGCGGCAACAGGATGAAATCCTGCGCCAAGCAGAAAACGAGGGGTTGCGGGTGCCTGTTGCGATGGATTACGCCGCCGTGCGTGGCCTGTCTACAGAGGTTCGGCAAAAACTGGAGAAGCATCGCCCGGAAACTTTGGGACAAGCAGCCAGGATTTCGGGTATAACGCCAGCCGCGATCTCCCTGTTGTTGGTACATATCAAGCGCGGGGGCAATATGCGAGTTTCGTCCCAACCATGACGCTGGCGACCGACTTGTCCGCCGGCATAAGCCGGTTAGATATAAAAATCGAGCCGGAAGCGCAACAGCGGCTATTGGACTACGTGGCGCTATTGCATAAATGGAACAAGGTGTACAACCTGACGGCGATACGCGAACCCGAGCAGATGATCGCCCACCATTTGTTGGATAGTTTGGCTGTTTTGCCCCATCTTTGGCCACAGCGCTGGCTGGATGTCGGATGTGGTGCAGGCCTGCCAGGAGTTGTGCTGGCGATTGTTCGTCCAGAATGGTCATTCACGCTGCTGGACAGTAACCGTAAAAAAACCAGCTTTGTTCAGCAAGCCTGTATAGAGCTGGGATTGCGCAACGTAATGGTACATTGCGGACGTATCGAGGCGCTACAGGTGGACGTGCCGTTCGACGGGATTATTTCCAGAGCGTTTGCGGAAACGGCAGAGTTCATTTTACTGACCCGGCGCTTATTGGCTGCGGAGGGGCGCTGGGCGGCGATGAAGGGGGTGCCGGAGCAGGAGTTGCAACGCCTGCCAGCGGGAATGAGCGTCGAGCGTGTCATTACCTTGCAGGTGCCGACACTGGAGGCGGCGCGCTGTTTGGTGATATTGAGAGAAGATAAATGACCAAAATACTGGCGGTTACCAATCAAAAGGGGGGCGTGGGTAAAACCACGACCACGGTCAATCTTGCCGCAAGTTTGGCGGCGGCAAAACAGCGGGTCTTGTTGATCGATCTTGATCCGCAGGGCAATGCCACGATGGGAAGCGGTGTCGATAAAGCCGCCCTTGAGGCGACGGTCTATGATGTGCTGCTAGGGCAAAAAAACATCCAGCAAGCACGAATTACCGTAACGACAGCAAAATATGACGTATTGCCCGCAAATCGCGAGCTGGCTGGCGCGGAAATCGAGCTGGTCGAGCTTGAAAATCGAGAGATGTTGTTGAAAAAGGCGCTTGAAGCCGTTCAGCAGGATTATGACTATATTTTGATCGATTGTCCGCCAGCGCTGAACCTGCTCACATTAAACGGATTGTGTGCCGCCCGCTCGGTGATGATACCGATGCAGTGCGAATATTATGCGCTGGAAGGCTTGAGTGATCTGGTGAACACGATTCGCAAGGTGCGTGCGCACCTGAATCCGGCGCTGGAGATAGAAGGATTGTTGCGCACCATGTTCGACCCGCGTAACACGCTGGCGCAGCAGGTCTCAGATCAGTTGCAGCAGCATTTTGGTGAAAAGGTCTATCGCACAGTTATTCCGCGCAATGTGCGTCTGGCAGAAGCGCCCAGCTACGGTTTGCCCGCGCTTTATCACGACAGTCAATCTAAGGGATCGCTGGCATATCTGGCCTTGGCCGGAGAGTTGCTAAACAATGCGTCGCGGCAGTCGGCAAGTTCTATCTGAGGAAATAAAAATGGCAAAACCAAATAAAGGGCTGGGGCGAGGTTTGGACGCACTGCTATCGGGAAACAAAGAGCAGAGCGGGGACGCGCTGAGGGAGCTCAAGGTCGAGCAACTCAAGCCCGGCAAATATCAGCCCCGCAGCCGCATGGATGAAGGTTCTTTGAACGAGCTGGCCGCATCTATCAAAGTACAGGGCGTTATGCAGCCGATTCTGGCGCGCGAACTGATCGACGGGGGTTATGAGATTATTGCCGGAGAACGACGCTGGCGTGCTGCACAGCTGGCTGGCCTAGTCCAAGTCCCAGTTCTGGTGAGAAAGGTGCCCGATAATGCTGCGCTGGCGATGGCGCTGATCGAGAATATTCAGCGCGAAGACCTGAATCCGCTGGAAGAGGCTGTCGGCATACAACGCCTGATCGACGAGTTTCAGATGACGCACCAGACCGCAGCTGATGCAGTCGGGCGCTCACGGAGCGCGGCCAGCAATCTGCTGCGCTTATTGAAATTACCATCGAATGTGCAAGAGATGTTGATGGATGGTCGGCTGGATATGGGGCATGCCCGTGCGCTGTTATCTCTGGATCCGGCACAGCTAATCGCAACAGCCAACAAAATTGTTGCCGATAAATTGTCGGTTAGAGAGGCAGAAAAACTCGTTCAGCAGTTATTGAGTCCTGCGCCTAAATCGAAAAAAACGACACCCGACCGGGATGTTTTGAATTTGCAGGAAGAGTTGTCCCAGCACATCGGCACGGCAGTACAAATCAAAGCTGGAAAACGGGGGGCAGGCAAGCTGGTGATCGAATATACAAGTAACGAGCATCTGGACGAACTCATCGCCCGCCTGAAATAAATCGTTGACGTCAATGAGCGAGCTTGAGTAGAATGCCCTCTTTTAAAGGCTTTGAAACCACAAATACGGTGGGGCGGATAATTCTGGCTCAGGTGTTTGTGACGGTAGTGGCGGCTCTGATGATGTGGAGTATTCAGGGCTTGGCCGCTGCAGCATCAGCCTTTGCAGGGGGAGCGGTAGGTTTCTTGACCGGCTTGGTGTACGCAAAAAAAATGTCTGCGCCGAAAGACGGCGAAGTCAAAAAGATAATAAGGGCGCATTACAGCGCCGAAGCGTACAAATTGGTCTTCACGATTCTGTTGTTCTCTTTCGTGTTTACGCAGTTCAAAGAAGTGCAAGCGATGCCATTGTTTGCAACCTACATTGCGACATTGGCGGTTTATTGGGCAGCATTAATTTTTGTGTGAAATTTTATGAGCACCGAAGGCTTAACCACTACCGAATATATCCAGCACCACTTGACGAACCTCCATGCGGGAGAGGGCTTCTGGTCGTTGCATCTGGATACTCTGTTTGTCTCCCTGATTATTGGCTTGGTTGTTTTTGGCACAATGTGGCTCGCAACGCGCAAGGCAACGGCGGGAGTGCCAGGCGGCTTGCAGAACTTTGTCGAGATGGTGGTGGGCATGGTTGATGCCCAAGTCAAAGACACATTCCATGGTAAAAGCAGTCTGATTGCGCCCTTGGCATTGACCATCTTCGTGTGGATCTTCGCCATGAATGCGATGGACGTCATTCCAGTCGACCTGTTGCCGCTGGTAGCGAGCTGGGTTGGAATCAGCCACCTGAAGATTGTTCCCTCCACCGACCTGAACGCAACATTCGCGATGTCGATCTCGGTGTTCATCCTGATTTACTTCTATAGCTTCAAGGTCAAAGGTTTTGTTGGTTTCGGCAAAGAAGTCCTGTTTGCGCCGTTTGGCAAATTCCCGCTGCTCATCCCGGTCAACGTTCTGTTCCGCATCGTCGAAGATATCGCCAAGCCGATCTCGCTTGCGCTACGTTTGTTCGGCAATATGTATGCGGGGGAAATGGTGTTCATTCTGATTGCATTACTGCCGTGGTACTTGCAGTGGATGCTGGGTGCGCCTTGGGCGATCTTCCACCTGTTGATCATTACACTGCAGGCTTTCGTATTCATGATGCTGACAATTGTTTATCTCAGCATGGCGCACGAGAGCCACTAAAAAGTTTCGCTTTATTAATTAACTAAACCTCTAAGGAGAAAACATGGAACTAGCACTTTTGTTGGGTAACGTATCGATCGCAGTGGCAGTTTTGATCGGTCTGGGCGCACTGGGAACCGCTATCGGCTTCGGCCTGTTGGGTGGTCGCTTCCTGGAAGGTGCTGCGCGTCAGCCGGAAATGATCCCAACTCTGCAAGTGAAGATGTTCATCGTTGCCGGTCTGCTGGATGCGGTAACCATGATTGGCGTTGGTATTGCGCTGTACATGCTGTTCGCAAACCCCTTCATCGCGATTGTTAAGGGCTAATTCGTCCATCGTTATTGACTGAAAGGGGCTGTCGTGAATATCAACGCAACCTTGCTGGGACAGGCGATTACTTTTGCCATCCTCATCTGGTTCACCATGAAGTTTGTGTGGCCTCCCTTGCTGCAAGCAATGGAGGAGCGCGCCAAAACCATCGCCGATGGCCTGGCTGCGGCCGAACGCGGTAAGCATGATTTGGAGTTGGCGGCAAAACGCTCGGCTGAAATTATCCACCAGGCCAAAGAGAAGGCTGGTGAGATCATTGCATCCGGTGAAAAGCGCGCGAGCGAGATCATTGAAGAAGCCAAAGCCAATGCAAAGGCCGAGGGTGATCGCATCCTCGCCGGAGCTAAAGCTGAAATCGACCAAGAAGTGTTTCGAGCAAAAGAGCAGCTGCGTACGCAGGTTTCCGCTGTGGCATTGGCGGGCGCGGGCAAGATTCTGGGTCGTGAAATTGATGCCAAGGCACACAACGACCTGCTTGATAAACTCGTTGCGGAAATCTAAGCGCTATGTCACAAGCCAT
>CAZNAD010000010.1:0-77640 GCA_964571195.1 uncultured Gallionellaceae bacterium
AAGCCATCGCCGGATAACCCATCACCGAGAAGGAGAGCATCATGCAAATCCATCATCATGTGCCTTATGGCTTGCACTTTTCCATCAATTCCGCAGAGATCGCGCGTTTGGAATTGGGTGAGAGCGCGATTGGCGACGAAGCGGATTGGGATGAAATCGAATCGCAATACCAGGATGAAGCGATAGCGAGCAATGTCATCGTCTGTCTGCGTGACATGGACGACTGATACATCGCTGTCGAGTGTAAAAGATGAATGGCAAGCCAGTGATGGCTTGCCATTTTTGTTGGGATACTGCGCCGTGCTTAAGCGGGGATGTTTTTGACGCGGGTGATGCGGATGACTTCGGCGATCTTGCGCAGGTTGCGCATGACCTGTGCAAGATGCAGGCGGTTATTGACCTGTAGAGTGAAATACAGCGCGGTGTATTCCCCTTCGCTGCTGAAATGCACGTTTTCGATGTTTGATTCGGCATCGGCGATGGACGCCGCCACCTTGGCCAGTACGCCGCGCTGGTTGGCGACGATGAGTTTGATGCTGACATCGAATAGTTTGTTGATGTTTTTGTCCCATGCGACATCCAGCCATTCTTCCGTGCCGCTGCGTCCTTTGCGCAGTGACGGGCAATCGTGTGTATGCACGATCAGCCCCTGTCCCGGTTTGATGACGCTGATGATGGGGTCGCCGGGGATGGGGCGACAACATTTGGCAAATTGAATGGCCATACCTTCCGTGCCGAGGATGGTGACGACACCGCTGTTGCCGGTCGCATCCTGTCCGGCAAGTTCGCCGACCCGTGCAAGCTGGCGGGCGATGACCATGTTCAGGCGGCGACCCAGCCCGATATCGGCGAAGATCTCCTGACGCGACTTGGCGCCGGTCTCTTTGAGCAAACGATCCCAGCAGGTGTCGGGGATGTCATGCAGTTTGAACCCGAGTGTGTTGAGCGCCTGTCCGAGCAGGCGCTCGCCGAGGCTTGCCGATTCGTCCAGATGCATGGTCTTCAGGGCATGGCGTATCTCGCTGCGCGCGCGGCTGGTGACCACGTATCCCAGCCAGGCCGGATTGGGATGCGCATGCGGCGCGGTGACGATCTCGACGCGGTCGCCATTCCTCAGTTCGGTACGCAACGGAACCAGTTCGAGATTGACCTTTACCGCGACGCAGCGGTTGCCGATGTCGGTGTGTACGCTGTAGGCGAAATCCACTGCGGTTGCGCCGCGCGGCAAGGCGTAAATCTTGCCCTTGGGCGAGAACACATAGACTTCGTCCGGGAACAGGTCGATCTTCAGATGTTCCAGGAATTCGATGGAGTCGCCGCTCTGCGACAGGCTCTCCAGCAGGCTTTGCAGCCACTGGTGGGTCTTTTGGTGCAGGTCGTTGATCGAGGTCTTGGCCGTTTTGTAGAGCCAGTGTGATGCCACTCCCGCCTCGGCGATCTTGTTCATCTCCACCGTGCGGATTTGTACCTCGATAGGCGTGCCGAAGGGGCCGAACAGTGCGGTATGCAGGGATTGATAACCGTTCGCCTTGGGGATGGCGATGTAATCCTTGAATTTTCCGGGGAAGGGTTTGTACAAGCCGTGTAATGCACCCAGTGTGAGATAACAGGACGGCACGTCGTCCAGTAGCACGCGAAAGCCGTAGATGTCCAATACTTGCGAGAAAGCCAGATGTTTGGACTGCATCTTCTGGTAGATGCCGTAGAGATGTTTCTCGCGCCCCCTCACTTCGGCCTTGATATGGTTCTCTTCCAGCCGTTGCTTGATCGCATCAAGGATCTTGCTGACCACTTCGCGCCGGTTGCCGCGCGCCACTTTCAACGCTTTGGAAAGTACGGCATAACGGTTGGGGTGCAGATACATGAAACACAGGTCCTGCAATTCCTGAAAGATGGTGTTCAGGCCAAGCCGGTTGGCGATGGGGGCATAGATCTCCATCGTCTCGCGTGCGATGCGCTGGCGTTTGTCGGGAGGAACCGCATCGAGTGTGCGCATGTTGTGCAGACGATCCGCCAGTTTGATGAGGATGATGCGGACATCCCGCGCCATCGCCATCAGCATCTTGCGGAAGTTTTCCGCCTGGGCATCTTCCTGGGTCTCGAATTGCAGCTTGTCGAGCTTGCTCAAGCCCTCGACCATTTCGGCGACGGGTCTGCCGAATTTTTCCGCGACATCCTCGATACGGATATCGGTATCTTCCACCACGTCGTGCAGCAGCGCGGCGATGAGCGCCTGGGTGTCCAGATGCAGCGGGGTGAGGATGCGCGCGACCGCGATAGGATGGGAAACATAAGGCGCGCCGGACTGACGCAACTGTCCCTGATGTGCGGCAGAACTGAACGCAAGAGCCTCTTTCACCGCAGCCACATCTTCGGGCTTCAGGTAAGCGGTAACCTCTTGTATCAGCGTCTCGCTATCAAGCTGGGTCATGAAGTGGTTCCGGGATCCATTGTTCCGGGACGGGTTATCCCGGATCGGGTGTCGCGCGTTTTACGGGCGGGGCGAGAAAACGCGCCGCCCGGCAAGCTGGGGTGTTAGGCCATCCCGCGATTCAGGATTTCGATACCTACTTTGCCCTCGCTGATCTCGCGCAAAGCGACGACGGTCGGTTTGTCTTTGCTTTCATCCACCAGGTGGCTGGCACCATTGGCGAGCTGGCGGGCACGGTATGCCGCAGCGAGGGTCAACTCGAAGCGATTGGGGATGTGTTTCATACAGTCTTCAACAGTGATACGGGCCATGAGTTTCTCCAGAGGCTATTCTTGTAATTGGTTGATCAGGGTTGCTTGACGCGCGAGCTGTCGGCTGCGGTGCAGCCCGGCAGCGACGATGACGGCATTGAGTTGTTGCAAGGCCTCGTCCAGCTTGTCGTTGATAATAACATAGTCGAACTCGGCGACATGCGAGATGTCCTCGCGAGCCGCATGCAGGCGCTTGGCGATTACTTCCGCGCTATCCTGTTTGCGACCGTGCAGACGAGTCTCCAATGCTTCCAGTGAAGGCGGCAGAATGAAGATGCCGAGACAGTCGGGGAACTTTGCGCGTACCTGTGCTGCGCCTTGCCAGTCGATCTCCAGCAGGATATCGCGGCCCCGGCTGATTTCCTGGCTGATCCAGGACTGCGAGGTTCCGTACAGATTGCCATAGACCTCGGCACTTTCCAGAAAGTCTCCCCGTTTCGCCATCTCCAGAAACTGCTCGCGGGTGACAAAGTGATATTCCACCCCGTTCGTTTCGCCGGGACGCGGCGCACGCGTGGTGTAAGAGATCGAAAGACCGATCTGTTTATTCAGATTCAGCAGGGCACTGACCAGACTGGTCTTGCCAGCCCCGGAGGGCGCGCTGACGATAAATAGGTTTCCGCTCATAATGTGTTTGCCTCTGTGTCGGCTTGTTTTATCCCCGCATTATGAGGCATCTTGTGATCGGGCGGCAAACCCGTTCTGGCGGTGGCGCAGACCGAACTGCCATGATCGGAACGGGATGGCTTCATTCCAGATTCTGAACCTGTTCGCGCATCTGTTCGATCAGGATTTTGATTTCCATTGCGGTGCGCGAGACTTCCGCATCCACCGATTTGGAGCCCAGTGTATTGGCTTCGCGGTTGAGTTCCTGCATCAAAAAATCCAGCCGTTTGCCCACTGCGCCGCCTTTGGCGAGGATGCGCTGAATTTCGGTGAGGTGTCCGTGCAGGCGCGAGAGTTCTTCATCGACATCGATTTTGCTGGCATACAGGGTGATTTCCTGACGCACGCGCTCGTCATCGTCGTTTCCCAAGGCTTCGCGTAAGCGCGCGCGCATCTTTGCTTCCTGATTGGCAATGGCGGCGGGGATGTGCGGGGCGACGGCAGCACGTAGCGTTTCGATTTGTTCGGTGCGTTGCAGCAGGAAGCCTTTCAGTTTCTCGCCTTCACGGGCGCGCGAGGCGGAAAAGTCGGCAAGCACTTTTTTTGTCAATTCCATCAAGCTGCTTTGCAGCGCTTCGGCATTCAGCGCCGCGTTTTCCAAGATGCCGTTCCAGCGCAGCACGTCGTTCACTGTCAGCGATCTGGCTTCGGGGATGGTCTGGCGCACCTCGTTGTTCCATTTGGCCAGTTGTTGCAACAGGGTTTGATTGAGCTGCACGCTGCCGTTGGCGGTGCTGCGCGAATTGAAGTTGATGCGGCACTCGATTTTCCCCCGTGTCAGTTGCGCGGTAATCGCTTCGCGCAGTGCGGGCTCAAAGGCATGGAATTCATCCGGCATACGCAGTTGCAGGTCGAGATAGCGGCTATTGACGGAGCGCAGTTCCAGTGAGAGCGAGCCGGTGTCGAGTTCGACGGTGGCGAGGGAAAAACCGGTCATGCTGTAGATCATTGCGAACCTCGGAGAGCGTGCGGTGGAGTGAAAAATATAGGCCGAAGGCGGCGCATTATATTACGATTGCTCCCCCCGCCTTTGATTTCGATCAGGCCGTTCGGACCATCATAAGCAAGCGACATGAAGTTCTCCGTATATCAGACCAGCCAGATCGGCGGTCGCCGCTACAACCAGGATCGGGTGGCTTATGCCTATACCGATGAGGCGGTGTTGCTGGTGCTGGCGGACGGGATGGGCGGGCATCTGCACGGCGAGATTGCGGCGCAGATCGCGATCCATACTTTCATGCAGTCGTTTGCGCAGGTGGCTCATCCCCGCATTGCCGATCCAGATACGTTCCTGCGCGATGTCACCAGGCTCAGTCACGAGGCCATCATCCGTTACGCGCAGGATAACCAGTTAGGCGGCAACCCGGGCACGACCTGTGTGGTCGCGCTGGTGCAGGACGGCATGGTGAACTGGGCGCATGCCGGCGATTCGCGCTTTTACCTGCTGCGCGGCAAGTCGGTGGCCGCAGTCACGCACGACCACTCCATCGTGCAGCAGTGGGCGGACTGGGGCATCATCACCGAAGACGAGATGAAGACACATCCAGATCGCAACAAGATCACCAATTGCCTGGGGGGCGCGGAGGACGTGTTTTATGTCGAGTCCGCTCCGCCGGTTCCGGTTCAGACGGGAGACGTATTGTTGCTGTGCAGCGATGGCTTGTGGAGTCCGCTGCTGGACAAAGAAATCGTCGATACGATGGCGGCGGGAGAGCTGGTTGGCGGGCTGGGAAAGCTGATAGCGCTGGCTTTGCGGCGTGAGCAAGCCCGTGCCGACAATACCACGGCGGTCGTGTTGCGTTGGGGGGATGGGGAAGAAGAGCACAAGACCGATATGCCGATGTGTATGGTGCTCGACTACCGTTGATGATTGGTATGGCGCGTTATAATGCGCGCCATTTTTACTCATCAGAGAACCATCATGCGTCCAAGTCAGCGCCAGCCGAATCAACTCCGCAACATCCGCATCACCCGCCACTACACCAAACACGCCGAAGGCTCGGTGCTGATCGAGTGCGGCGATACCAAGGTCATTTGCACCGCCAGCGTGGAAGAGCGCGTGCCGCCACATAAAAAAGGCAGCGGCGAAGGCTGGGTGACGGCGGAATACGGCATGCTGCCGCGCTCCACCGGCGAGCGCATGGGGCGTGAAGCCGCCAAAGGCAAACAGTCCGGGCGCACCCAGGAGATTCAGCGTTTGATCGGTCGCAGTCTGCGTGCCGTGGTGGATCTGAAGAAACTCGGCGAGCGTACCATCCAGCTAGACTGCGACGTGATCCAGGCTGACGGCGGCACACGCACCGCCAGTATCACCGGCGCATTCGTTGCGCTGCACGATGCGGTGACCGGATTGATGAACAAAGGCCTCATCAAAGAAACCCCGCTCAAGGATTTCATCGCGGCCATCTCCGTCGGCATCTATGAAGGCACGCCTGTGCTCGATCTCGACTATGTGGAAGATTCCGCCTGCGACACCGACATGAACGTGGTGATGCTGGGCAACAGTCATTTCGTCGAAGTGCAGGGCACGGCGGAAGGCCACGCCTTCTCGCGCGAAGAGATGGATGTGTTGCTGGAACTGGCGAAGCTGGGCATCGGGCAATTGATCGAGAAGCAGCGCTCGGCTTTGAACGGCTAATAACATCCACCACCGAGACACAGAGGAAAAACAATAGAAAGTCGCAGAAGTTGAGCAGGTTGGAGTAGATGAATTTTGTTGTTTTGATTTTGACTTTCTCTGTGTCTCTGTGTCTCTGTGTCTCTGTGGTAAAAGGTTTTAAATGAAAAAATTGGTCATCGCCTCCAACAATCAAGGCAAACTACGCGAGTTCCAGCGCATGTTGGCTCCGCTTGGCATCGAGGTGTTGACGCAAGCGCAACTAGGCATTTCCGAGGCTGAAGAGCCGCATTGCACTTTCGTCGAAAACGCTTTGGCGAAAGCCCGCCATGTCAGCCGCGCGAGCGGCCTGCCTGCGCTGGCGGATGACTCCGGCATCTGCGTCGAAGCCTTAGGCGGCGCACCCGGCGTGATCTCGGCGCGTTATGCCGGCGACAATCCGAAATCCGATGCGCGCAACAACGAAAAATTATTGAAAGAGATGCAAGGTGTGGCTGATCGCCGAGCGCACTATTACTGTGTGTTGGTATTGGTGCGCCATGCCGATGATCCGCAGCCGTTGATCGCGGAAGGCGAGTGGCACGGCGAGATATTCCATGCGGAACGCGGTGACGGCGGTTTCGGCTATGACCCGATGTTCTGGTTGCCGCAGTTCGGCAAGACAGCGGCGGAGTTGTCGCATGATGAAAAAGCCGAGATCAGTCATCGTGCCAAGGCGTTGAAGGTATTGATGCAGCGCTTCCCGCGCGCATGAGCATTAAAGTCTTACAGCCCGTCGGCATCAAATCACAGGCGGTCAATTTTCAGATCATGCCGCCGCTATCGCTTTACATCCACATTCCCTGGTGCGTGCGCAAATGCCCGTATTGCGATTTTAATTCGCATGAACTTCGCACTCCCTCTCCCCTCGCGGGAGAGGGGTGGGGAGAGGGGGCTTATATCGCCGCGCTGGTGCGCGATCTGGAGATGGCGTTGCCGTCGATCTGGGGGCGCAGGATTTCCACGGTGTTTTTCGGCGGCGGTACGCCGAGTTTGTTGAGCGGCGCGGGGGTGACGGAAATCTTGCGCCAAGTGCGTTTGTTGCTGCCGCTCGAACACAATGCGGAAATCACGTTGGAGGCGAATCCCGGTACGGTGGAGGCGGATAAGTTCGCGGCGTTCCGCGACGCGGGCGTGAACCGTTTGGCTATGGGTATCCAGAGTTTTAACGATGCGCATTTGCGGGCGTTGGGGCGCATCCATACGGCAGATGAGGCGCAGCGCGCGATAGCCATTGCGCAGCAGCATTTCGATAACATCAATCTCGACCTGATGTATGCGCTGCCGGAACAAACGCTAGAGCAGGCCTTGCAGGATGTGCGCACGGCGTTGTCATTCGAGCCGCAGCATTTGTCCTGTTATCACCTGACGTTGGAGCCAAATACTTTGTTCTATCGCAATCCACCGGTGTTGCCCGATGACGATGCGAGCAGCGATATACAGCAGGGTATCGAGGCGTTGCTGGCGACGCATGGATATCAGCATTACGAGACTTCCGCCTTCGCGCAGCCGGGGCGGCGCGCGAAACACAATCTCAATTATTGGCAGTTCGGCGATTATCTCGGCATCGGTGCGGGCGCGCACAGCAAGTTGAGCTTCCACAACAAGGTGCTGCGTCAGGCGCGTTATAAGCAGCCGCAGGCCTATATGGATGCGGTGGCGCGCGGCGAGCCGTTGCAGGAAGAGCACGAGGTGTCGCACCGCGATATCGCCTTCGAGTTCATGATGAATGCGCTGCGTTTGAACGAGGGCTTTGATGCGACGTTATTCACTGAACGCACCAGCTTGCCATTGCTGGCGATACGGCGCGAGTTGGAAGAGGCGGAGCAGCGTGGTTTGTTGCGACGGGATTTGCAGCTCATTGCACCGACCCCGCAAGGCCAGCGCTTTCTGAACGATCTGTTAGAGATTTTCCTTGCGGACAAACACTAAGTCCCACACCCCGTGTCCGAGTTTCAAACCGCGTTGCTCGAATTTGGTGAGCGGGCGGTAGGCGGGTTTCTCCGCGTAGCTTTCTGCGGTGTTTTGCAATAGCGGTTCCGCGCCGAGTACGGCTAAGACTTGTTCGGCGTAATCCTGCCAGTCTGTAGCGACATGGATGTGGCCGCCGGGTTTGATCTTCTGCACTAGTTGCGCGATGAACGGCGATTGGATTAGGCGGCGCTTGTTGTGTCGCGCTTTGTGCCACGGGTCGGGGAAGAAGATGTGCACACCGTCCAGCATTGCATCTTTCACCATATCGCGTAATACCTCCACGGCGTCGTGCTGGATGATGCGGATGTTCTGGATGCCTTGCGCGTCGATCTGTTTGAGCAGGCTACCCACGCCGGGCGGATGCACTTCCAGCGCAAGGTAGTCGTTTTGCGGATGCGCCAACGCGATCTTCGCGGTTGGCTCGCCCATACCGAAGCCGATCTCCAAAATCTTGGGAGCGGTGCGGCCAAAGGTCTTGTCCAGATCCAGTGTTTGGGCGGAATAGGGGATGCCATAACGCGGCATCAAGGTGTCCAAGCTGCGTTGTTGTGCGGGCGATACACGCCCCTGACGCAGTACGAAGCTGCGGATGTGACTATGGCCGCTGCGCTTAACGTGCTCTTCGTTCACGTTAGTCTCCGCCGCAACTTCGTTGTGTCTATGTTCCATCAGGCTTTGCCTATCATCCCGCTGGTGGGGGAGCTGGGTGAAGCGCTATACAGTTTGCGCGGCATGCGTCCGGCCAGATAGGCCGAACGGCCAGCCTCGACCGCTTGCTTCATGGCGGCAGCCATCAATACGGGTTTTTGCGCAGCGGCGATGGCGGTGTTCATCAATACGCCCTGGCAGCCGAGTTCCATCGCGATCGCGGCATCGGATGCGGTACCCACACCGGCATCTACGATCACGGGCACTTGTACGCGCTCCATGATGAGTTGCAGATTCCACGGATTGAGAATGCCCATGCCGGAGCCGATCAATGAGGCTAGCGGCATGATGGCGACGCAGCCGATGTCTTCCAGCTGTTTGGCGATGATGGGGTCATCCGAGGTGTAGACCATCACCTGAAAACCGTCCGCGACCAGTGTTTTGGCGGCGGCGATGGTTTCGATCACATTGGGATACAAAGACTGCGGGTCACCCAGCACTTCCAGCTTGACCAGGCTATGGCCGTCCAACAGTTCACGAGCCAGGCGCAAGGTGCGCACCGCGTCGTCCGCGCTATAACAGCCTGCGGTATTGGGCAGCAGGGTGTATTTCGAGGGCGGCAGGATGTCGAGCAGGTTGGGCTCATTCGGATTCTGGCCGATGTTGCTGCGACGGATCGCGATGGTAATGATCTCCGCACCGCTGGCTTCGATAGCGGCTTGAGTTTCCGCGAAGTCTTTGTATTTTCCGGTGCCGACGAGCAGGCGCGAAGAATAGGACTTGCCGGCGAGAACCAGTGGATCGTTGCTCATGATGTTTCGTACCTTATATAGGGTTGGGTAGGTGGGTTTGAATTGGCGTGCCTTCAGCCGCCCCCGACTGCGACGACAACCTCGATCTTGTCACCGTCAGTGAGTTGGTGTTGCGCAAACTGGCTGCGCGGGATGATCTCGCCGTTACATTCAATGGCGATGCGCTTCCCAGCGAGTTCCAATGAGACGATCAGATCGGCGATGCTGGAGGCATGTTCGAAGGTTCGAGGTGAGCCATTGATGCAGACGGAGATCACGTTGGTGTTTATGTCGTGTTAAAATAGCCGCGCATTCTACATGCGGGTGTAGTTCAATGGTAGAACGGCAGCTTCCCAAGCTGCATACGACGGTTCGATCCCGTTCACCCGCTCCATACTACTCGTAGAATTTTGCCCGCCTATACCGCTTAATCCCCGACTTAAATCAAATCGTGCAGATGGTTGATTCCTTGATATTGAGGCAGTTTTGTCACTACATCCCGACGAATTTAGTGGGGTATGCGGCAATCGGAACTACTTTAGGCTTTACTTGTCGGCGAAGCACTGCGACAATTTGCCGCGCTGTAGGAACGGTAACAAAGTGTGTGCCAAGTGCAACGGCTTTATGCCGGGGTGCAAGGTGCATTGAATTTTAATTTCGCTCTAGGGAGGAGATACTGTGGAAGCGACTCAAGCGACACCAGTAAAGTACGATATGGACGTGGTGCGATGGTTCACCATTGCAGCCGTCATCTATGCGGTTGTGGGTACGTTGGTCGGTGTGATTGTTGCAGCCGAATTAGCGTGGCCTTTTTTGAACATGGACATCCCTGAAATCACTTTCGGGCGTCTGCGTCCGCTGCATACCAATGCGGTGATTTTTGCCTTCGGCGGCTGTGTGCTGATGGCGACCGGTTTCTACATCGTGCAACGCACGGGTGCGACTAAGCTGTGGAGCAACGGTCTGGCTTGGTTCACCTTCTGGGGTTGGAACCTGATTATCGTTTCTGCGGTAGTCACTTTGCCGCTGGGTTGGACTTCCGGTAAGGAATATGCCGAATTGGCATGGCCGATCGATATCGCGATCGCAGTCGTCTGGTTGTCGTTTGGTCTGAATCACATCATGACCACAGCGATCCGCAAGACTTCCCATATCTACGTTTCCAACTGGTTCACCATGGGCATGATCGTGATGATCACTTATCTGCACGTGGTTAACAGCATGGCGATTCCAGTGAGCCTGACTCAAGCCTACTCCATCTACTCTGGCGTTCAAGACGCTATGATCCAATGGTGGTGGGGTCACAATGCGGTGGGTTTCTACCTGACCGGTGGCTTCCTCGGCATCATGTACTACTTCATTCCTAAGCAGTCTGGTCGTCCAGTGTTCTCGTATCGTTTGTCTGTGTTGCACTTCTGGACATTGACTTTCGGCTACGTATGGCTGGGTGCTCACCACCTGCAATACACTGCACTGCCTGACTGGACCGGTTCTTTGGGTGCGGCTGTTTCTCTGGCGATGATCATCCCGTCCTGGGGTGGTGCGATGAACGGTATGATGACTTTGTCCGGTGCATGGGACAAACTGCGTACCGACTACATCCTGCGCTTCCTGGTGACCGCGATGGCTTTCTACGCGATGTCTACCTTCGATGGTCCGGTTATGTCCATCAAGACTGTGAATGCCCTGTCGCACTACACTGACTGGACCGTTGGTCACGTTCATGCGGGTGCTCTGGGTTGGATGTCGATGATCTCCTTCGGTGCGATCTATCACATGGTCAAGAAGCTGTGGAATACCGAAATGTATTCCGACCGTCTGGTGAACGTGCACTTCTGGGTTGCGCTGGTTGGCGCGGTGACTTACATCGTTGCGATGTGGGTGTCCGGCATTATGCAGGGCCTGATGTGGCGTGATTATGACGAATTCGGCACACTGACCTATACCTTTGTTGAGTCCGTATCCGCAATGCATCCTTACTATGTGATGCGTACAGTTGGCGGTGCGATCTTCAATCTGGGTACATGGATCATGCTGTTCAACGTGGTGATGACAGTGCGTCAAGCCAGCGCTGCACGCGGTGTGAATGCCGTTACAGCTAAAGCATAAGGGGAGAGAAAACATGTCTGATCACGACAAAATTTATTCAACACAATTTCAGGACAAGATCGAGCGCAGTACGCTCCTGATGTTTGTGCTCACTGCGATTGCCGTGGCTTTTGGCGGTATCGTTGAGATTGTGCCTCTGTTCTACCTGCCTAACACGGGTATGACGAGTGCGGATGGTACGTACAACAACACTTCCCATAAGGACAAGCAAGGCAACGCTATCCCGATGGACAAGATCGTGTGGAATCCGACTACTTCGGCCCACAAGACCTTGGCCGAGTGGCAGCCTGGCGATGGCGTGCGTCCTTACACCGCGCTGGAAACAGCGGGTCGTGCAGTGTACATCCGCGAGGGTTGCTTCTTGTGCCACTCGCAGATGATTCGTCCGTTCCGCGACGAGAAGGATCGTTATGGTCACTACTCGATCGCTGAAGAGTCGATGTACGACCACACTTATCAGTGGGGTTCAAAACGTACCGGCCCGGATCTGGCTCGTGTGGGCGGTAAGTATTCCGATGAATGGCATCGCAAGCATTTGAAGTATCCGCGCGACGTGGTGCCTGAGTCTGTGATGCCCAACTACTTCTTCTTGGAAAACAAGATGGTCGATGGTGACAATGTCGTGAAAACGCTGGAAGTCATGACAATCATGCCGTTCAACCCTGTTCCCAAGACAATCTACACCGACGCATATATCGCCGGTGCAAAGAAAGAAGTCGAAGGCAAATCAGAGATGGATGCTGTTATCGCTTATCTGCAATCCTTGGGTAATCACGTCAAGTTCGAAGAAGGCGTGAACTACCGTGACTAAACTGATGGATTACCTGCACACAGACTGGGCGGCAATGACCCGCAACGATTGGCTCGGAGTATTCTTTACCGTGCTGGCGTTCGTGGCGATGGTCGCGGTCTATGTGATGGTGTTCAATCCTAAGAACAAGGAAGCACTCAACTCGCAGGGCGATATGCCCCTGCGGGATGAGGTCGAGTACAACAATTTGGGAGATAAAAAATGAGTGACAATCACAACTCCGCTGGTGGCGTTCCAACCACGGGGCATGTATGGGATGACGATCTGGGCGATTTCACCAATCAGCCACCAAAGTGGTGGATGCTGGGTCTGACCGCAAGTACGATCTGGGTGGTGGTGTACTTCCTGATGTATCCGAGCGTGCCTCTCGCAACGCACGGAACGTATTTCCAAGGTATCGGTCTGCCAGGTTCCGGCCAATGGACAGCGATCAAGGAATTGGAAGCTGACAGCAAGGACCTGCAAGACGTTCGCGGCAAGTATGAGGAGCAGCTGAAGGGTATGACTCCGGCGGCTATTCTGGCTGACAGCAATCTGTCCGAATACGTAATCCGTTCGGGTAAGGTGTTGTTCTCCGATAACTGCGGCGCGTGCCATGGTCAGAACGGTGTCGGTACGATGCAGTCTGGTGCAAAGTTCAAGGCGCATGAGCAAGGTCTGATGGCTCCTGTGTTGAACGACGATGATTGGCTATATGGTGGTACCGTAGAGCAAATCTACGAAAGTATCTCTAATGGCCGTCGGGCTATGATGACTGCGCACAAAGATATGTTGTCTGCTGCCGAGATCGACACTTTGGCCAATGCTGTTGCCAAGGGTGAGCCAACCTCTACACCGTTGTTTGCCGAAAAGGGCTGCACAGCCTGCCACGGTGCCGATGGTAAGGGTATGCAAGCGATGGGCTCTGCCAATTTGACCGACAAGATCTGGCGTTTTGATGGCAGCTTGGAAGGCATCAAACACACCATTACTTACGGTGTAAACGCAGGTGACTCCTCTCGTGTGGCGGAGATGCCAAACTTTACGGCGGCAGGCAAGCTGTCTGAAGTTGAGATGAAGAAACTGGCGGTTTATGTCTACAAGTTCGGTGGCGGTAAAGCGGCAGCTCCTGCAGCGGCTCCAGCTCCTGTAGCGGAAGTTCCAGCGGCCAAGTAAAACCCATCCTGCCGACCTTGGTCGGCAGGTCTAATGAAAGGAAATAAAAATGCATGATGCCGTTTATTATGGGATTGTGATCGCCACAACATTGGCATTTTCTGTGATGATCTTTGGTCTGGTGTTCTTGTATAAGAAGGCGACTAAAAGTAAAAGTGGCGATAAGTAATCGTTGCTAGCTTAGAAAAGGAGGAGGGCAGCCCTCCTCTTTTTTTATTGCGGGGCGATAACCTCGTGCTTTGAAGGGGATCGCTACATGACTTTTGCGCGGGCAGGCAGAATTTAAGTAGCGTTTTCTTGTGGATGGCTATCAGGAAAGCTAAATCGAGGAAGGAGTGAGATGTGAGCGATGAGTCGAAAGAAAAGACTGCTGAAGTCGGCAGCGTAACGGGGCTGTATCACGAACATGAAGAGTGGCATGTCAATTCGGGTGAAAAGACCATCCATGCGAAACGCATGCCTGGGAAGTTTCGCACTATCAAAAATATCACCCAATCGTTCTGGCTAGTGTTCTTCCTTGGCGCATATCTGCGCTGGAATGATAAGCAGGCGATTCTCTTCGACATCGAGCACCGTCAATTCCACTTCTTTAACGTCACGATTCTGCCGCAGGACATCTGGATGTTGTCATTGTTGCTGCTTTTGCTGGCAATGACATTATTTGCGGTGACGTCGGTCGCTTCGCGGGTATTCTGCGGCTTCTTCTGTTTCCAGTCCTCTTGGGTGGATTGGTTCACTTGGATCGAAGAAAAAATCGAAGGCAACCATACCCAACGCCAGCGTCTCGACAAAGAGCCATGGACGGGCAGGAAGATTGGCCTAAAGGCCGCGAAACATGCAATCTGGCTGGTGATTGCGGTATTGACCGGAATCAGCTTCTCGATCTGGTTCGTTGATGCTTTTGAATATTGGCACAAGCTAGTGACATTCAGCCTACCGCTGGTGGGATGGGTGGTGCTGATTATGTTCATTCTGGGTACCTATATCCTGGCTGGTTTCATGCGTGAGCAGACCTGCATGTGGTTGTGCCCCTATGCACGTATCCAGGCGGTGATGGGCGATTCCCAGACCATCTTGCCTGCCTATGACGAACAACGCGGCGAACCGCGCGGCAAGATCCGTCGCGGGGTTCCGGTGGATGAAAGCAAGACCGGTGATTGCATCGATTGCTACCAGTGTGTGCAAGTGTGTCCTACCGGTGTGGATATCCGCCAAGGCCAGCAACTCGGATGTATCACCTGCGGTTTATGTATTGATGCCTGCGACTCCATTATGGACAAGGTGGGTCGTCCGCGCGGCTTGATTCGGTATGCCTCTCTGGATGAACTGGAAGGTCGCCCGGTCAAAAAGCTATATCAGCATCCGCGTACCTGGGTGTATGTGGGAATATTGCTCCTGTCGCTGGCGGGCATCATTTATGGCTTGACCCATTTGGGAGCGCTTACCCTGCGCGTCGCACCGGAGCGCCAGCCATTGTTTGTGCGCATGAGTGACGGCACGATCCAGAACAAATACACCTTCAAGGTCTTGAACAAGACTGACAAAGACATCTACGTCAAGATCAGCGCGGAAGGCGGCATCAAAGACCAGATCATTGTCGATGCGGATCAGAAGCAATTGGCGATACATGGCAAAGCCTCCGGGTTCACCGTGTTCGTCAAGGCGCCGGAAGAAAACATCAAAAAAGAAGTGACCAAATTGCAGTTCCGCGTGGAGTCTGTCGATGATCCGATGATCGCCGCCGAATACACCACGATGTTCAATGGCCCCAAGCGTTGATCGGTTAAACTGATAGGAGAGAGCGCATGTTTTCGCAAAATAACAAGCAAGGCTGGCGTAACCCATGGGTATTGGGTATCGCGGTCATCATCCTGGCCGGGGTGGCTATCAATGGCCGCATGTTGTGGAACGTGATGCAACATCCCACCCGGCTGCTGGACGAAAACTACAACGTCAAGAAACACAACCAATATGACGCGAAGTGGGTCCAGCAACAGGCTGAACGTTCGACACTGGCTTGGCAGGCCAAGCTGCACTCGCCGCAACGTTTGCAGAACGACAGCATGGCGATGGAAAGTGCGACACGTTTCATTCTTATCGCGAATCCGGCGCAACTGAAGTTCGAGCTGAATGACCGTGACGGAAAACCGATCCAGGGCGGACAAGTGGTCATCGACGCGCAGTGGCCGGGCGACCCCAAGTTCGATAGCAGTGTGACCTTGCACGAAACGGCATCGGGCCAATACGAAGGTAGCCTCAACTTCTCGCGCGCGGGCAATTGGGACTTGCTCATCAAAGCCACCCAGGACGGGCGGATCTTCGAGATGGAGCAAAAGGTCTTTGTCGCTATTCCCAAATAATCTTGCGAATTGACTGATGGCACAGCATGACGATATGCACCTCGCCCACGCGGGGTGTTTTCATTGTGGGCTAGAGATTCCGGGAGATGCTGATTTCCATAGCACACTGGGTGGCGGCGCGCGCGATTTCTGCTGCTTCGCCTGCAAGTCGGTGTGTGAGGCGATCTATGAGGCCGGGCTGGAAGGGTATTACCAGCGCACGCCGCAGGGCACATTGCTGGCACCGCCGCCGACTCCCCCCAAAGACATCGAGATGTACGACATGCCGGAGGTGCAGCAGGAATTCGTGCATAGTCAGGGCGCGATCAGTGATGCACATCTGCTGGTCGAGGGCATTCACTGTGCCGCCTGTGTTTGGCTGATCGAGCGCAGCATGATGCGCATCCCTGGTGTGCAGAGCGCAAACGTGAATCTGGCCGGCAAACGGCTGCACATCCGCTGGGACGAACAGCGCGTGAAGCTGTCCTTCCTGATCAAAGAACTGTCGAAGATCGGTTATGCCGGAGTGCCTTATGACCCGGAGACGGCAGAGGGCGCGATGAAACGGGCCAACCGCGCGATGTTGTTCCGCCTGTTCTTCGCCGGATTCGCCATGATGAATCTTTCCCTGATCTCGATCGCGCTTTATAGCGGAGCGGGTGAGGGACAGTTCCGCAGCTTCTTCCATTGGATGGGATGTGCGCTGGCGACCCCGACGTTGCTGTATTCGGGCTTCCCCTTCTTCAAAGGTGCGTGGAGCGGCCTGCGCAACATGCGCCTGACCATGGATCTGCCCATCGCCATCGGGCTATCCGTCACCTACGTGTATTCCCTGTACGTGACGCTCGATGTCAGCCATCCGGGCGAAGTGTATTTCGACACGGTCACCAATCTGACCTTTGTCATTCTGATCGGACGTTATCTGGAAGGCATGTTCCGCCATCAGGCTGTGGCGGCGACCAACCGTTTGATGGAGTTGCAGCCGCGCGTGGCGACGCTGCTACAGGATGGCCTAGAAAAACTCACCTCTATCCGTGCGGTCAGGGTGGGAGATCGCGTATTGGTCAAACCCGGCAGCAAAATCCCCATGGATGGAGTGGTGCGCGAGGGGCATAGCTCCGTGGACGAATCGATGCTGAGCGGCGAGTCGATGCCGGTCAGTAAACATGTCGGCGACCATGTTGCAGCGGGAACGTTGAACGGCAGTGGTGCGCTGGTGGTGGAAGTGCTGGCCGCGATGCAGGATTCGGCGCTATCCAAAATCATCAGGCTGGTCGAAGAAGCGCAGTCCTCCAAAGCGCCCATCCAGCGCATATCGGATCGGATCGTACCGTGGTTCGTATTGGCCACGCTGGTGTGCGCGAGCATCACGTATTGGCTGTGGGCCGACAATTTCCACATCGCGCTGATGGCGGCCACTTCGGTGCTGATCATCACCTGCCCGTGTGCGCTGGGGATGGCGACCCCGATGTCCATCGCAGTCGCTTCCGGCCTGGGTGCCAAACACGGCATCCTCATCAAAAACGGCGAAGTGCTGGAAACACTGTCCAAGGTCACACACTTCGTATTCGACAAAACCGGCACACTGACCGAAGGCAAGATGCGATTGGTGCGCGTGGTCATGGCAGAGGGGCAGGATGAGGCTGGCTTGCTGACCCAAGCGGCCGCAGTCGAACGGTATTCGGAGCATAGCGTGGCGCATGCCATCGTCAGCGCCGCCGATGAACGCCAGTTGAGTTATCGCAATGCCGAAGTGCACCGCTTCCTGGCGTTGCCGGGAGCCGGGGTGCAGGCGGAGCTGGATGGCCGTCGGATATTGTTGGGCACACTCGATTGGTTGCAGCGCGAACAGGTCGAGATCAGCGCGGCGCTGAGTGCGCAGCTCGGAGCATTGGAAGCGCAGGCGCAAACCTGTGTGCATTGTGCCGTGGACGGAAAACACTTGGCGATATTGGTGCTGGCCGACACCTTGCGCGGTGATGCTCAAGGTTTGATCGATACCTTGCGTGCCGCAGGTATCCGCATGACCTTGCTGAGCGGAGACCGCAAACCGGTCGCCGAAGCCATTGCCCGCCAGCTCGGCGGCATGGAAGTGATCGCCGAAGTCATGCCGCAAGACAAAGATAGCGTCATCCAGCAACTGCAACAGGGCGGAGCCTGCGTGGCGATGGTCGGAGATGGAGTGAACGATGCGCCCGCCCTGATCCGAGCCGATGTCGGCATTGCGCTGGGATCGGGAACCGATGTCTCGGTGGAAAGCGCGGATATCGTGCTGATGCAGAACGAGCTGGACAAAGTGCGTCAGGCGACATTGCTATCGCGGCGCACCTTGCGTACCATCAAGCAGAATATCGGGCTCTCGTTCGCCTATAACAGCATCATGGTGCCGCTGGCGATGATGGGTCATGTGACCCCGCTGGTGGCGGCGATCTCGATGCCGATCAGCTCGCTGCTGGTGATCGGCAATGCCGCACGCATACGCAACCTGTTCAAAGGATAAGCTCATGGAAGTGATCTACAGCCTCATCCCCGGCATGACCTTTTTCGGTTTGGTGTTCGTCGCCATCCTGATCTGGGCGGTACGCCACGGGCAATACGAAGACATGGAAGGTAACGCCAGCCGTATCTTGCTGGACGACGACGAAGACGCACTGTTGCGGGATGACGACAAGCCGCGCGAGAAGAACAAACACGACGCCGGGGAATAACCCGGATTACCCATTAGAAAAAAATCACGTCATTCCGGCGCAGACCGGAATCCAGCAGATTATCAAATCCCCGCGCAAGCGGAACGACTTCATGGTTTTGTCCGCTTCGCGGCGTATTGCATTGCAGGATACCGGCCTTCACCAGTATGACGCCCCAAGGAAGGTCAACAAGTAGATTTATTGCCACGCCGCTGGATCGGACGCCTTACTTGAGCGGATAGCGGTCTGGATTACTTTCTGTAGCCCTTCCGTATCGAGGCCGAGCAGAATATACAAATCCCCTTCTTTGTTCTGGCGTGCTGCATACAACCGAGCCTCTGCTGATAATGCTTTATTGAGTTGCTTTGCAACCGCATCATTGATTCTATCTAATTTGGCAGGACTGATATTTTCCCCGGAAAAATATTGGGCGAGCGCCTGTGTGGAGACAATTTTCAAGCTGAAAGCCAGTGCCTGACGCGCGCTTTTAACGGCCGTTTCCGTCATCGCCCCGATTCCTGCATCACTCGCACTCGACATGCCGGTAGCTTGTACATCCAATCCATCGACAGGCGCATCGCACACCCATCCTGGAGCAGCCTCGTCACTGCCAAAGAAGGTGCAATCCATTGCCGCGAAGCTGGGGTTCATTGAAGCCAAAAACAAAATTAGAAACGAGACGGCAGCATTTCGGTTGATCATTTTTTTCTCCATGTCATGGCAAATTATTGAAACACACTGCTACTTACCCACGCCCACCAACGGGAAGTCGCTCAATCCACCCGGTGCAATACTCACCGGCGTTTGCTGCCCGTGGGTCAAACTTTTCACGCGACCATCCACATAAAAGTCCAAGCCCTTCACCGTCACCACGCCGCTGTTGTAGGCATCTGCTTTGCCGAACAATCCCTCAACCACCGACTTGGTGAATGCGCCATTGCCCCAACTATCATTCTCTTGCGACAACTGTCCTGCTGACGATGCCGTGAACACCACCGCGCCATTTTCAGCCGAAGCCAAGTCGTTCACAAAGCCGCTGGTGCGCACATTGCCCATCACTCCGCCGGAATAGCAGGTGTCGATAAAGAACACCGTATGCCCCGGCAAGTTGGCGAAGGTTTGCTTGATCTCGCTTTGCGATACACCCGTGCGAGCCAGCTTGTCCGGGTCGGCGTTGTGCGGCATGAAGTAATACCCGCCCAGCTTGTCATTCATCCCGTGACCGGCTACGAACATCACCCCCACATCATTCGCGGAGACATTTTGTTTGAGCCAATCTAAACCATCCAGCACATCATCCTTGGTAGCCTTGTCATCGGTGAGCAGCTTCACCGTAACATCGCTATACAGTTTTCCTTTCTGCCCCTTCAGCGAATTCACAAAGTCATTCGCATCTTTTGATGCCAGCCCTAAGTTATATTCCGGGTTGGCGTATTTCGACACGCCCACCGCCAGTACATACAGCTTGGGTTTGCTGGAAGCAGTTTGTTTAGCTGTGGCTTTGTTGCCAGCAAGCTGCAAACGCAAAATGGCGGGCGTGGAAGTGCTGAATTTATTTTCTGCGAAGAGTTGAATTTCTACTTCCTGTGATGAAGATGCGGCATCACCTGAAGAGGCTTGTCCGGTTCTTTTCAATGCCCGTGTGGCGGATTGAATTCCAGCCTCGGGAATGGTTACTTCGATTTCTTTCACATCATCAGATGTATTGTCAGCCACTCGCTTCAACGCTCGCGTATCCGATTGCAGCAGCCCATTCACCCGCACCCTCATCGCGGTGACGGGGGCATCGGCAGCAGTGCGTACATGGTAGCGCACCGTGATCTTGCCGGATTGAACGGTAGTGTCTGATGACGGAGAAACAATCTCCACCACCGGCGGCAACACTTGCGCAATGGCAGTGACGGCTTGTGTGCGACGACCAGATGCTTCATTGGCGAGGCGCACAGCTTCCGCTTCGTCTTGCGTTTCCAGCACTTTGCTCAAGACATCGGGGCGATAGAAGCGGTCACGGAAACGCGAAGCGGGGAAAAAATCTGCTTCATGGTCTTTGCCGTTGTTGACATGCCAGCCGATCAAGCCTTCCGCACCGGGCGAGGCGTCGTAATAACCGGAAGGCGTCCACAGCACCCAGCGCTTTTTATCCGCATGGGGAAAGAAGGCGAGTTGCTCCACCCCATCGGAAGCGCGATGCCAGCGTATCGTGCCGTCGCCGTAAGCCGCCACCACCCAGCGCCCGTCGGCGGACACGTTCACCGCCCATACCGAGCCGCCCGGCGAGGGCATTTGCCAGCGTTGGTTGCCGTTGCGGTCGAACAGGCGCAAGAGCCATGTCGTCCCTAGCGCAAAGCCGCTGCCGTCCGGCAACAGGGCGAGACTGCGCGAGGTTTCATATTGCTCAAGCGAGAGAGGCGTGCCGTTGAGCTTGGGCGCGGTGGTTTCTTCCCAGTCGGTGACGTTGATGCCCGCTGCACTCAGGAGGGGCGGCTGTAGCCCGGCGGTGTCGTCGGGCAGTATTTGTTTGCGCAGGCTGTCGAATACGACGGGAGCTTTGCCATTCCATTCATAGCCGAAGCGCACCTGTGCGCCATCGGCGGACAGGGTGAAACCTTCATACATGGCGCGAAAATCCGCCAGTACTGGCGCATGGCGCAACAACATTTGCCCCTGTCTATCCACCACGCCCCAAGAGGGTTCACCTGCGCCAAACGCCAAGCGCCCGCCGGGCAGAGGCAACAAGTCCATCACCGTACTATCCGCCACCGGAATATCCTGCACCGTGTTGCCCTGCCAGTGGCGGATGTAATCTCGTGATTCCCCGTCGAATGGCTTTTGCGCCTGCCCCGCCGCCGCCAGCCCCTGCGCTGTCCAGGCGACGCTGCTCAACTTTGCATTCACCCCTGCCGTATCGGGCGCATCAAGCAAAGACAAATCCGCCGCGTCCAGCAGGTTCACCGCCGGGGTGTCATCAAACCCCAGCGCGATGCGCTTGCCGTCGGGCGAGAAGCGCGCGGCATAGGGCCGCGTCCCCCCCGGTGCGCTGCGCTTGGCGAGCAGGTTTAAGGTGTTGCCGTCCCAGCGATACAGGCGCACAAAGCCGTCAAAACTGGTGCTGACCAGCCTGCCGTCGCGGCTGAACTGCACCGAGTAGCTGTCGCTGCCGTAGTCCGTGTCTTGTGCCAGCAGGCGACCCTCGGCCACGGAGAACAGGCGGATGCCATTATTACCATGCAAACTCGCCGCCAGCGTGCGCCCATCCGGGGCGTAGGCCAGATGGTGAATCACATTGGGCAAGCCGCTGAGGCGGCGCAGCAAACGCCCACTGGCGCGGTCGAGCAGGAAGATGGAATCGCCCGCTTCGCCCACTTGCGTCCATCCCCCCAGCGCCACGGTTTTGCCGTCAGGCGATAACGCTACCGCATACAGCTTGCCTTCGTCACCGCTACCGATGGGAATGCGCAAGGTGTTGAGCAAGCGCCCGTCGCGCAAGTTCCACACCTTGGCAGTTTTGTCGTGGGATGCCGTCACCAGATAGCGCCCTTGTGCATCGCTGGCAATGCGCCCAATCTTCGCCGTGTGTTCGCCGGGGTCGATGCGCAATATGGGTTCGCTGGGTGGTTCGCCAGCATGGGCGGCAACGGATGAGGCCAGCGCGGTGATGGCAAATAGAAATTTGAAGTGTGAAATTAAGGGCATGGAAACCTCTTTGCATTACTGTGATTTGTATTTCACTTCGCAAAATCCAAACAAGTGAGCTTGAATACGTCTTTGTTTGGTAATCAATGATGCTTCCCGAATAACAGTAATGGATTCCGGGTTGGGCTGTCAAAGCGGGTGGCAAGCAATTTATTTAAGCATTGGCTAGTTCGCATCCCGCAATAAGGGCTTCTGAACAAATTGTTCTAAATATAGGGTTCAGCGATCCGAGCGCAGCACTCCCCTTTATTGCCCCGCAGTATGGCCAATCAGCTGTTTAAGACCTTCTTCATTACCACTTAGAAAAATCTTTCCTGCTTCAAGAAAGTGACGCAGACATTCATCCCCTGCGATGTATTTTTTTCTGAATTCGTTTGCCGAGTACAACATTGGCTTGATCTCTCGTCGCAACATCGCTTTCGCCGGATACAAAACCTTGTCGATTTCAACTGATGGAAAGTTGCTCACTACGAGTACATGAATATCCCCCGCCGCAGACTTTGCTTCTTTTTCTGAAATAAACGCCAAGCAAATTCGATCTGAGCAGGGCTCCAATATTTCGCGAAGCACATCCACTGTGCCCAGTGTTTTTCGCAACAAATCGCGCAATTCCACGAAGATCGGGCAGCGTGTGTTGGCAGAATAATCTATCTGCCGCCCCAGTTCTTTTCTTATCAGTAGCCCATATTCCGCCAGTTTCGCCAATTCCTTATGGGCGACACTGAGCGAAATTCCTGTCATGCGTGATATCTCTGCCGAACTGAAAGACTCGTCAGAACGCAAGAGCAATACCCCGAGCGCGCGGGAACGTGAACTACCTAATAATAACGAAGCCAGCATATTTACAGACAAACCTTTTTCCGTTTTTTGTCACGAGGCTCTTCATACTTGCAGTACACGTAGTAAATCACCCATGCCAGCAATGACAGCGTAGCGATATTTAATCCGATAAGAACCCAATTCAATAAATTCATGATGGCCTGGCAAATTTTCCCCGGTTACATATGGTAAAAAAATGCTGAGTTATTCAACTTTATCGCCCCAGAGGCGGGAATCTTTAGCGCTGATTCCAAGGGCATGCCCCACCCATACAAGATGCACTTTATATGCATCAGACACCGGCCACATCATCCAAATGGGGTATATCCCCAAATTTCGCTGCTGAATTCGGCTATGATTCCGCCGCGATTTGTTCGACAGACACCATCAGAGTGTCGCTTTAAGTCAAAACAGGGGGAGATATGGGGCAACAGGAAGTCACTACAGGGAGCTTGTCGGTTCGTCTGCCAGACGGTCGGCGTTTGGGGTATGCGGAATATGGTGTGCCTCATGGCAGGCCGGTGCTGTTTTTTCATGGCGCGCCGGGTTCGGCTTATGTGCATGCGGATATGGCTGAGATCGCGGCACAACGTGGCGTGCGGCTGATCGGAGTAGATCGCCCCGGATATGGGGTGTCGGATGTACATCAGAGCCACAGCTTTTTAAGCTGGGCGGACGATGTTGCCGCATTCACAGCTGCACTGGGCATTGCCCGGTTTTCTATCATCGGGTTTTCAGCGGGGACGCCGTATGCACTTGCCTGTGCATTTAAATTCCCGGATAGGGTCAAACAGGTTGTCTTGGTTGGTGCAATTGTCCCCGGTGTCACTGAGGGTGTGCCGCCGCTGGTCTGCGGACTTTATGCGCTGGCTCAAACCAATCCAGATGAGTTGAGAAAAACCTTTTCCGCAGTTGCGCCATCGGCATCCGCATTGCTCGGGGTGGTGTTGTCCAATGTCGCGGAAGTGGACAAGCAAATATTGCATGACCGGACTTCGGATTTCGAGCTGGAGTATGCGCGGACATTGCAGGTCGGCATTGAAGGGGTTGCTTCGGACTATATGTTACTTGCCAACGACCAAGGCTTTTCCGTGGATGAAATCGATACCGAGGTTCATTTGTTTAGCGGAACTGTCGATCAAAACACCCCGCCAGCCATGACGGAATTCTTCGCATCGCGACTTCCCCGCAGTCGGGTTCATCGCTTACAAGATAAGGGGCATTATATTTTGTACACGCACTGGGATGAGATATTGAAGTGTTTGAGCTAAGTGCGCGGATTTAATCCCCTCTCCTACTGGGAGAGGGAGTGCTCTTGATTCGTAGCCCTCATCCTAACCCTCCCCCGGAGGGGGGGGGAAGCAGAAGCGATTAAATCGGCACGTCCCTAAGACTCGCTGATGTGAGCAAGCGTCCCTGTCGCCAGCAACATCAGCAATTCAGACTGACTGCGTGTGTCGGTTTTGCCAAACACGGATTTGAGTTGTGTTCGTGCGGTCGAGATCGAGATGCCCAGGTCGTCTGCGGCTTCTTCAATTGTTCTGAGTGCGGCCAGTCTGGCGGCAAGCCGGGCTTCCGCCGGAGTGATTTTGTAAAGTGTGACCAGTCGCTTTGGCGACAACTGCAAGCCACCGGGTCTGGACAAAAATAGAGCGGCACACTCTGAGCTATTGGCGGAATTCAGGATGGATGCCATCTCTGGCGAAACCGGGGTGACGACGCAATGCAGAAAATCGTTCCTGCCGGGCATCGAGATACGCATGTCGCCGCCCACACCGAATGAGGTGTCCGATATCAGCTTATGCAGTTGCGCTGTTTCGGCGGGGCTGTCGCTTGTAAGTCTATGGTGAAAAATGCCCAAACCTACATCTTGCGCCATCATCAATTCTGCCGCGCGGTTCATATAGAGTGGTGTGGCGGATCGGTTCGTCAGGATCACGCCCATACGCATCTGATCAAGCACCGTATGAGCCTGCTCTTTTTCGGCGGCCACGGTATGAAACTTGTGATGTATTTGGACGGCACGTTTAACGTGAGGCGCAAGGATGCTCATCAATTGAGCTTCTTCTTCACCAAATGCGCCATCCTGTTTGCCCCGCTGAATTCCCAATACTAATGAACGGTTGTCGTCCTTGAGCAGAATTACGCCTAGTGCATGGACTTTATCTTGGGGGCGGAGGAAGTCATTGAAGTATTCGGTCTTGCGCAACTTATGCTGATCAATATGCTGGTCGGATATGAAGATTTTCCCCGGTGCATGTTGATTCATTACGTGGTCGAAGTAGTCCACCTTGGCGTAGTGTTCGCAGTAAGTTATTCGCCAAGCGGGGTCGTAGCCGACACTTGCGTTAAAAGTCGCCGATGCGGCTTGTGTTTCATTGGAGCGCAAAATGGCCGATGAACCGCCGAGTGCAGCTGTGAAGCTATCCAGGAATGGAGCCCACTTGCTCTCGTCGAGCGCGGCATCGTAAATCATGCCCACTAGCTGGAGTGTTTTATCGGTTGAGTCGCTCATCGACTGTATTTGAGATTGGTGTCCGGCAAAAGATTACCAGTAATCTCGATTTTTGGTGAGGGGGCGGCGGGGGGCTGACGCACGATCTATGGAAGGTCTGATTAAGTCCGTTCGTGGTGAGTGTTTCCCGTTCGCTCCCTCGATACACCGCGCAAGCGCGGCACTTGGGACGAACGGGAAACTTATCGAACCATGGTTTTCGGACTTAATCAGACCTTCCCTATCCATTTATGCTCTTCTTGCCTTGCAACAGGGCTTGTGCGAATAATTGCTGCCATCCTTCGGCGGCAAGCTCGCCCCCGTGTAGGGTGGTCTGATGCACCACATAATTGACTGCGTCGCTGTTTTTAATAAGCGAGCGATGCAGCCAAATTCTGGTTTCATTGATGAGCTGTTCGATCTCTTCCGGGGTGAAGGTCTCCGATTCGGATAACCAGGAAACGGCAATCGTTGTATCAAATAATCCCCAGATTCCTTTTTGATCTCCATTCATCATTTCTACGCTCTTGGGAATAGAGCCGGTCTTTTTGAGTTTGGTGCACAAGCCACCGAGCATGTCGTTGGAAATGAGCTTCTGCTTGTTGTCGAAGCGAATCAATAACAGTGTTGCATGCGCCTCTTCGTTGCGTGATAACGTGGATTGCACCACGTTCTGTTCCAGCACCTTGGCAGTTGATGCGGCATAAAGTCGTGCGAGGGAGAAATAGGCGATGCCCAACATCACTGGACCGGCCAGATTGATGTAGGTATTGGTGAAGTTGATGCAGGCGAATGAAAAAACGATCAGGATGGTTTGGGATAGTCCGAACATGCTGTCGATCTTGTCGCGCCCCTTGTCGCGATAGAACGCCCATGCGGTGAGCCAGATGATGGAAAGTGATAACAGCAGGAACCAGATTCTGCCTTCCGGGAAACGCAACGAGTCGCCGTGTTTGAGATTATCTATGGCGGTGGCCAGTATCTCGACACCGGGGAAGGTCTTGGCCATCGGGGTGGCGCTGGCATCGTACAGATTCGGGGCAGTCGAGCCGATGATGACGATCTTGTCTTTGAATTCGTTCTTGTCGCGCTCGCTATTTTTGTCGCGCAAGCTGGAATAGGCGTCTGCAAAACTGATGTGTCGGTAACTAAACGGTTGGCCGCGCCAATTTAACAGGATGTGTTCGGTGGCGGGTTCGGGCCAGTTGAATTCGCGCGCGATCCGCGCCGCCATGGAGGGCAGCCGCCAGCCGTATCCCTCGAAGTAAACGGGATAGCTGCGCAGCACACCATCCGAGTCGAGGATCACATTCTGTGTACCCAGTCGTCCTCCGGCCAATGCGGATGGGAAGTAGGGCAGAACCATGTTGATGGCGGCATCTTCTTCGGTCGTTTCATCGGGGACGCGGGTTGCACCGGGGATTTGCGCGATTTTGATTTGCCGCAGGGTTTCGCTGGAAGAATCGAGAAACAACATCGGGAAGAAGGTGTTGCTGGTTTTTGCGATGCTGGCATCAAATGCGGCATCACTCTTAGGGTTGAATACATCGGCATCGCTGAACAGCACATCGAATACAACCGCTTTGGGTAGGTCTTCTTCTAGCCGCGTTACAAAGTCGCCGATCACAGAGCGCGGCCACGGCCAGCGACCGTAAGTTTTGGACATCGCTGTCAGGCTGGCTTCGTCGATGTCAATAATGACGATATCGGGGTCGGGCTGGGGCGGTGCCAGCCGGTAGCGCACCATCAAATCGAAAGCCGCCGTGCGGATGTCGCTGGTGATGTGCAAAAAGCCGGTATCCAGCAGCGTAAATAGCGTGAATACGATAGCCAGGTACACGTAGAAATTACGCTTCCATTTGCGCGCCAGAAAATGGGTGAGATTCGCGCTGGCGAGACGTATTCGGATAAGTGCGAGGGGTTTTAGTTTCACTTTAGACGGAGATCAGTAGGGGCGTCTCAGAAATCGTTAAAAATGCTTATATGCCTAAAGACATGAGCAAATATACATGATCGACTGACAATTTTGGACTTAACTGGGTGTCAGCCTCATAACGTTCAAATCCCAAACGAAATAAAGGTTGGTTCGCATTTGTGGTGTGGAATGATACGCCGCTTCCCCAGATCAATGAATTTGAACCCGCGTAACTTTCTCCTCCCGTGCAGGTGGTGCAAGAGATCAAGGTGTAAAGCCCATTGACGGTGCCAAGCTTGCCAAACACTCGCCAGCTATCACTAACTGGGATATATCCAATCGCGGACAGGCTGGTGCTGAGCAAAGATGCGCTGGCAATTTGGGTGTTTCTGCTGTTGTTGTCGGAATAAATTTTCCAGTCGGTATAAGCGACGCCCGTTTCGAGGGCGAGGTATTTGTTGGGCTGGTAGCCCAAGATTCCCGCGTACGAATTTCCCGGCAAATAGGTGACCGTATTGCGTGTTGGGAAAGTGCCGCCTAATGCAATGCCGCCATAAAGCGATGTGCCAGCCGCTACGTCGGCTGAAATCGCCAGCATAAAGGCGGCGGCAACAGCGGAGTTTTGTACCCGCAGACGGAGAAAGAGGCTGATTTTATTCAAGATATGGGGCGTATGCACGATAGGGATGGCTCAAAAATCAATCTGTTATCTAATGTTTGATGTCTGGATTCGGCTCAGGGCGTACTTTGGCACAAACTCGCCGACGAGACATACCCCATTTGGATGATGCGGCACGGTGCGACGTGCAGGTATAGTTGCCGCTGTGATTTCAGCACTCAGCGGGCTTGCCGGGGAAGCGCTTGTCAAGTTTCGGGGCGTGGGGTAAATTGCGTTCGCGCTGTATCTACGGGGGGCCGTTGCGTAACGGTGCGGGAATCAGGATTCATTTCGAGGTTTTATTTTATTAACTTTAGAGTGTCGGGAGTGTTAGAAATGTCAAAAATCACCAAAGCATTGTTGTTGTCCGTTGTTGCATTCGGCCTCGCTGCCTGTGAGACGAATCCACCTAAAGAAGCACCAAAAGCCAAGGTGGCTGATTGCACCTTCCCAAGTTCACCTGATGTGGCTGCACCGGACTGGGTCTGTACTGGTTCGGCAGAAGGCGTGGAAGTGAGTGCGGTAGGTTCGGAGAAGATCGTTTCCGGCGAAACTGATTTTGCGCAGACCATGGCCATTGCTTCGGCGCGCCTCAAGCTGGCAGGGCAAATGAAGACACACGTGACCGGTATGGTTAAGAAATATATGGAGACCACTGGAGCGGGCAACAGCGCTACCGTAGATAAGGTGAACACTTCGGTCACCAAGCAGATTACCAACGAAACATTGGTTGGCAGCAAGATGTTCAAGAGCCGCACATCGCCGGACGGCACTGTTTACGTGTTGGTCGGTCTGGATGAAAAAGCAGTTCAGAAAAATACTGAAACAGCCGTCAAGACCAGCATGGGTAACGATCAGGCGCTGTGGCAGCAGTTCAAGGCCAGCAAGGCTCAGGATGAATTGGCGGCCGATATCGCCAAGCAGAAATTAGACGCAAAATAAACTCATGAAGCTGTGACCGTATGGATGCCTATACCCTTTCGGGTGTAGGCATTTTTTATGGTGGTTTGCGGGATTGCTCCCAGAGAGCTGTCTCCGACAATAGACAGATAGGCTAGCCCATGTACACGACAATCAAAGCAATACTTTATTTGCTGATATCGCTCTCGGCGAGCGCATGTTTTGCTGCGGAGCGTATCGAGATCGTAAAATCAGATGGTGAGGTGACGGTCAGTAAATCCGCCGGTGCCCAATCTAAGGTTGTGTCAGCCGGAAAAGCTTTGCCTTCGGTCAATACGTTATCTACCGGAGCTGGCGGACGTGCGGTCGTGCGGGTGGGAAACACGGGTTACCTCGTGCTGGAAAAAAACAGCTCGGTCGAGATCAATGCGGCCAATACCTCGGCCAGTTTCTTCCGGCAACTGACCGGCAAGATTTATTACGCGGTGAATACCCTCAAGGGGAAATCGCACACGCTTGAGGTGAGAACCAAGGTTGCTACCATCGGTGTGCGCGGCACACGCTTTCTGGTGACGGACGATACGGAACGTAACGAGATCGGTATGCGCAAGGGAGAGGTCAATGTTGCCACCACGGGAGAGGAATTCGAGGTGCATAAACAGTTGGCACAAGAAGAGTGGGAGGCGATGAAGCAAGAGGCGCAGGCTGCGATCAATAAGGAAAAGTCCGATTTCGAGACGTATAAGGAAAACACGCAGAAGGAGTTCGTCGAATACAAGCGCGAACTTCTCTTGGGGGCGGATCGGATGTTGGCGTTTGATGGCAAGCGTGTGGATGATCGTCCCTTGGGTGGTGACACCAAGGCAGATATGGAAAGCCTGGAAAACTATGCTGGGCAGTGGTTGAATAAAGTTAAAGATTAAAGGGGGATGGAAATGAAGCGTATTGGTATTTGCCTGATCATGTTGTTAAGCGTTCTGGTGTCGGCATGTGCGACTCCTGCGGCACCCGTCGCGGCTAATGCAAGACCGGCATGGATAGACAATCCGGGAGATGGTGTATCGGCTTCGGCGGGTATGCATGTACGCGGCAAAGCCATGCAGGAAGAGTTGGCGATCTCGCGTGCCAGAGTCGAGTTCGCAAAACGCTTTGGCGTGACGATAGAGTCCGTCGGGATCTATACCAAGAATATGGCAGGTGGAAAGTCAACAACGACCGGCAGTCAGGTCTCGCAAGAGCAAAGTAAACAAACTGATGTGAAAGCCATGGTGAAAGCAAAATGGCACGATCAGGAGGCTGATGTGCTGTACGTTTGGCTGGTTCCCAGTAATTAAATCTTAACGGCCTGTATGGGGGGCAGCGTTGGAGGTGCCCCGCTGTCGAAATGGTTTATCGGATTTTGTTTGGAGAGGAATGGCATATGGATGTGACGAGGGGTCGGAAAGCGGCAAGGTTATTCTCGGTGGCGGGGCTACTGTGTTTGCCTTTGAACGGTGCGTTTGCGCAGGATGACTTCGAGGCATACCGCCGCCAGCAAGCTCAGGGGGCGCAACAGGAAAAAGCCAGATTCGATGTTTACAAAGAGCAGCAAGACCGCGAATTTGCCGGATTCCTGAAAAGCCAGTGGAGCGAATTCGAAACCTTTCAGGGCAAGGTGCGGATCAAAGAGCCCAAGCCCAAGCAACCCCCGGTCGCTTTGCCTGTTGTGGTTGCGCCTACCGCCAAGCCTGTTCCAGTCACGCCTCCCGTTGCTGTGGCACCGTTACTCGCGCCGGTGACCCCTCCGCCACCTCCGGCGCAACCCAAGCCCGTTACCGTTGGAGCCGATCAGTTAGATTTGATGTTCTACGGTAATGCAGTGGGATTTGCGTTCGATCCGCAATGGAAAACCTATCGCTTAACCGGCGGAGCCAAACCGGAAACCATCAGTGAGTTCTGGACCACGATGAGCGGCAGTAAATACGAGGCGACACTTCAGGCGATCAATGCGGCGCGCAAAGAGTTAAAGCTGGATGATTGGGGGTATGTCACATTGTGGCGCGATGTGGTGCGCGCGCTGCAACCGGAACGCCAGTCCGAGCAAAATCTGTTGCTTTGGTTCTTTCTGGTCAAGTCGGGATATGACGTGCGCCTGGGGTATTACGAGAAAGATGTGTTCCTTTTTGTAGCCATCAAACAGCCTGTGTATTCGACGAAATACACCAGAGTTAACGATCAAACTTATTATGCGGCGCTGGCTGCCGATCACGGCAATGGCATCCGGGCTTTCTACAGCTATAAATCAGACTATCCGGCAAAGCTGAAAGCGCTGGATATAAAATCCGCCGCCACCGGATTTACCAAGACGGTTTCCGCGCAACGCGAACTCGCTTTCGACTACAAGGGGAAAACGATCAAGCTCTCCGTTCCCTATGATCGCCGTTTGGTCGAATATATGAGCACGTTTCCCCAATCCGAATTCGAGTTGTATTTTGATACGGACGGTAGCTCCGTGTTGAAAGGCGCGTTACTCGCTGAATTGAAAAAATATACGGCTACGATGAGCGAAGAAGAGGCGGTGAATTTCCTGCTTGCCTTCGTCCAGAAAGCCTTTGCCTACAAGACCGATGATGATCAATTCGGTGCCGAAAAATACTTCTTCGTTGAAGAGTCGCTGCACTTCCCTTACAACGACTGCGAAGACCGCTCTGTGCTGTTTGCTTGGCTGGTACACGAACTGGTCGGGATCAAAGTGGTCGGCTTGCTTTATCCGGGGCACATGACCACGGCTGTCGAATTAAAACAGGTGAACGACGAATTTTTCACCGTGACCTACCAAAACAAGCGGCTGGTCGTCGCCGACCCAACGTATATCGGGGCATCAGTCGGCATGGCGATGCCTTCTTATGCCAAATACAAACCTAAGCGGGTGGTGGAGATTCAGTGAGCCTGTATTCGCTGACAGGGGTGTTCCCCGCCCGCTTGAGAAACGGCCTGACTATGGACGCTGTAATGCGCATCTCAAAATTCTTTATGATTGCTGCGCTGCTGGTGACTGTGGCGGCCTGCGACAAGAAAGTCGAAGTCACGGAAGCTGCGCCCGCTGGCAAGGTCGAGGCGCAACAGGCTTTGCCGGCTGTGCAGCCGAAGCATGATCTGCCGTCGTCGGAGCAGCCGAAGCATGCTGACGAGTCGCCGGGAAAAAAGGCCGGAAACGAGGTTAACGGCGGGGAGCATAAACCAGTCGCCAAACCGGAAAGCGCAGAACAGGTCTTGGAGAGCGTCATTCCCAATAGGCAGGAGCCGGAGGATGCGCGTGTCGCCGAACAAAAGCGGCGCGGCAAAAAGGCGGAAGATGAGATGTTGCAGGAGATTGACAAATATAAGTGACGACTGCGCGCGCAGCCCAATACGAACGAGCAGCATGGGAATGCGATTTTTCAGTGACGTTGTTCGGGCAAATATCCGAGCCGTGTTTACGGTAACGTACGGAAATATTTAAATCAGAGGTTAGCAATGAACTACTTCACTCTATTGAAACGTGTTGCTCCGATGAGCGCAACCGCGTTTTTTCTGGGAGGTCTCTTTCTCTGCGGTTTACAACCGGTTTACGCGGGAGACCCGCCCGCCGAGCCTATGTTGCGCTTCGATCTCGGCGAACACACAGGTGTGCTTCGCCGCATTGCAGTGGACGATGAAGGCCGCTTTGCTGTGACATCTTCAGATGACAAGACGGCGCGGGTGTGGAGTTTGCCGGACGGGCGTTTGCTTTCTACCTTGCGCGTTCCCCTCAGTGGCGGTAACGAGGGCAAACTGTTTGCCGTGGCGATGTCGCCCGATGGCAATACCGTTGCCTTGGGTGGGTGGACTGGTTGGGACTACGAGAATTCGATGTCTATTTTTCTTTTTGATCGAGCCAGTGGTCGCATGTTGCGCCGCCTGACCGGTTTGCCGGAGGTGATCAATCACCTCGCGTTTTCACCCGATGGCCGCCTGCTGGCGGCGTGCATGGGGAGTCAAAGTGGTATTCGCCTGTTTTCCGTAAGTACCGGACGCTTGTTGGCGGAAGATGCGGACTATGGTGCCAGCAGCTATTCTGTGCATTTCAGTCGCGACGGGCGTTTGCTGGCCAGCAGTTACGATGGTTATCTGCGCATGTACCGCTGGAATGGACAAACATTGAGCCTGCTGGCCAAACGTACCGTTCCCGGCGGGAGTCAGCCGGAAGGGGCACGATTTTCACCGGATGGTACACGCATAGCCGTGGGATTCAGTGACTCGACAGCGGTCAATGTGTTGGATGGGGATGATCTCAGTTTCTTGTATGCGCCGGATACTGCGGGCGTAGGTGCGAAATTAAGCAGTGTGGCGTGGTCTGCCGATGGTCAAACGCTGTACGCAGGCGGGCAGGCGCAAGCTAAATATGATGAAGGGTGGCGACAATATATCCGCCGCTATGAGCAGGCTGGGCGCGGGGCAGCACAGAACATCCCGGTGGTCACTGACAGCATTATGGCGCTGGTTCCCTTGCCCGATGGTGGTTTGGTGTTCGGATCGGCGGCCTCTTCATGGGGCATGCTGGATGCTCAAGGCCGGCGTGTATTGCTTCATACGCCAGTGATTCCCGATTATCGGAATCTATTGGAAGGATTCACCTTGTCTGCCGATGGTACGCAGGTGCGTTTCGGTTATGAATGGCCAGGCAAGTCTCCTGTGGTGCTCGATAGTCGTACCCGCAGCCTGTTGGCGGATGATGTCCCCGGTTTGATCCCCCCTGTGGTCAGTATGCCAGGTCTGGATGTGACCGGCTGGGAACACACGACCGCTCCCAAGCTCAACGGAACTGCACTCCCGCTCCAGTCATATGAGTTCTCGAGCAGCATGGCGTTCGCGCCGGATGGCAGTGGTTTGGCGCTGGGGTCAAGTTGGAATTTGCGCTTTTTCGACCGTAATGGCAATAAGCGCTGGGGACATCCAACCCCCGGTTCCGCGTGGGCTGTGAATATATCTCAGGACGGACGTTGGGTTGTGGCAGCCTATGGCGACGGCACGATACGCTGGCATCGAGCCTCCGATGGTGTCGAGCAGATGGCGTTCTTCCCGCATGCGGACAAGAAGCGCTGGGTGATGTGGACACCCTCCGGTTATTACGCTGCATCACCCGGCGCGGAAGACTTGATCGGTTGGCATCTGAATAACGGCAAAGATCGTGCGGCAGACTTCTTCCCGGCTTCGCGTTTCCGCGAACGTTATTATCGTCCCGATGTGCTGGCGAAAGTCTTTGATACGCAGGACGAAGCCCAGGCTGTGCAGATGGCGAATGCCGAATCCGGCCGTAGACAGACTGCGATGGCTTCCATCGCGGAGATATTGCCGCCGGTAGTGGAAATCATTTCTCCTGTCGCTGACGCTCCTGTCCGGTCGAGCAAAGTCACCGTGCGCTACCGTGTGCGCACGCTGCCCGATGCGCCGGTGACGGGCATCCGTGTTCGTGTGAACGGACAGTCGGTCAGCGCGGAACGCGCATTAAAACGCAAGGAGGAATCCGGCAACGAAATTCGCGAGGTTGAGGTCGACATCCCGGAACAGGATAGCGATATCGCGCTGTTTGCCGAGAACAAGAACGGTATTTCCACGGCCGCATTGTTGCACCTTGAATGGGCGGGTAAAAAAGCTGCTGTCGAAGCGGTGCAATTCAAACCCAAACTGTATGTACTGGCGGTGGGGGTGTCGAAATACAAGAACCCGGACTACAACCTGGGATTGGCCGCAAAAGATGCAAAAGACTTCGCTGCCGTGCTGCAAAAACAGCAGGGTAGACTGTATGGCGAGGTCGTGGTCAAGCTGCTTACCGATAACGGTGCGACACGTGATGATGTGGTGGACGGATTGGAGTGGTTGAAGCAGCAAGTGACTACCCGCGACGTGGGCATGATGTTCATTGCCGGTCACGGCATGAACGACAACCAGGGCAAATATTTCTTCTTGCCGCACAATGCCGATCCAGACAAGTTATTGCGTACCGGTGTGGCGCAGACCGACATTCGCGATACGCTGAATTCGCTAGCGGGCAAGGCCGTATTCTTTGTGGACACCTGTCATGCGGGTAATGCGTTGGGCACCTCCAAGACCCGCGCCATTGGCGGTACGGCAGATGCCTTCATCAACGAACTGGGTTCGGCGGAGAACGGTGTGGTGGTGTTTTCATCTTCTACCGGAAAACAGTTATCGCAGGAGAATCCTGCCTGGGGTAACGGCGCTTTCACCAAAGCGGTGGTCGAGGGCTTGAGTGGCAAGGCGGACTTTACCAAGAATGGCAAAATCACTCATAAGGGGTTGGATTATTACGTTACCGAGCGCGTGAAAGAGCTGACCAAGGGGCAACAGTCTCCGGTTGCCATCGCACCGAATGGCATCACGGATTTCCCGATCGCGGTGGCAGGGAAATAAGCGGCCAGACGACAACATTTACCAATAGATTTAAATGATATGGAGAACAACATGACGCGCATCTATTTCCTGGCAGTATTGCTGCTGTTTAGTCCGCCATCGTTTGCGGCCCAGCTTACGGGACAAGGCTGGGGCGACACCGAGGCTGCCGCCAAACGCGAGGCGCTGGCTGATATCTCCTCCCGCATCAGCGTGACGGTGCGCAGCAAGCTGAAAAACAAGAAGACGATCACATCGAAAATTGACGATCAGAAGAGATCCGATTCGGTGAATCAGGTGGCGGAGAGCACTGTTGAGACGGAGTCTGAACTGCCCATTCTCGGTGCGGAATTCAACAGCCAGAAAGCAGGCGAAAAATTCTTTGTGGAGGCTACGCTGGACGATGCCCGCAGCCAGCGTTTGTATGAGCAAAGGCTGAGTGAGTTGCGCCAACAGATTGCTGCGGCGCATGGGCGTTTTGCCAAGACGCAGGGTAATGAGGCGCAGTATTACTTGCTCATGGAGATGCTGACCCAACTGGAGGAATACAAAAAACTCAACACGGTGGCGATCTATCTGGGCAGCGCGCCAGCCGAACCTGCCGTGAGTGAGGCCGTGTTACGTCAGCAATTGCGCTCGGTCACCCAGCAAGTCGATAGTCTGGATCTGGCAGCCAAATTGCTGGCGGCGGACATTGCCGAGACCGGTATCTATGTGTTCCCCGCCAAAGCTCGCGGCGCCGATGAGATCACGCCATTCGCCGCCTTGTTAAAAGATAAGGTGGGCGCGAATCTCAAAACGGTGCGTGAGCCGTATGCCGCGACATATACGCTGACAGGTGAATATGCCGAGTCGGCAGATGGTATTGATGTCACTTATCAGCTGGTCGATAAAGACTCCTCTACGTTGCTGAGCCGCAGTGTGCGTCTGGCCAGGGCCGCCTACGCCGGGCTGGAGACCAAGCCGAAGACCGTCAGTTTCGAGCAGCTTCTTAAAGCCGGAGTGGCCATTTCGGGCGATCTGCATGTCGATATATCAACCAGCCAGGGCAAACACGATTTGCTGTTCACTGAAGGCGAGGAAGTCGAGCTGTTCGTCAAATTGAGCGAGGCCGGATATTTCTATGTGGTGGGACACACCATCAAGGATTCCGAAAAGAATTCCTATCTGCTGGAACTGCGCGACGTGGAAGGGCCGCGTAAATTCGTCCAGTTCGTCAATGCGGATGATGCCAACAAGCTGATCAGCATCGGCAAGTTCGAAGTGAGTGTGCCGTTCGGCGTGGAAGGCTTGCAGGTGTTTGCATCCAGCAAGGATCTGCTGGAAAGCTTGCCCCCGACCCGGCACGACAGCGCAAGCGGCCTTTACCTCATCTCTGCTTCGCCGCAGGAAGGGGTGACCAAAACGCGGGCGCTGATAAAAAAGAAAAAACAGGCTGCGCAGACTGCCGAGGGTTCGCTGATATTTACGACACAGCCAGCCCGGCCTTAGCGCAGGCGCAAAGCAGCGAAATTATCTCCGTCTGTGGCGTGTTACCGGAGTAGTCCGCTGCTGGCGGCTGCGCTATTTGAGTAACTCACCCTCGGCCAGCAAAGGTGTTCTGAGCAAATGAAAGTCTTTGGGGGAGACATACTGGAGTAACGGTTTTTCCCCATTACCCAGGGTGATATCCAGCCCGTGCTGGGGGTACAGCCAATGCACGGCACCACTCTTCTTCTCGCTGATACGTTCGACCGGTGTGCCAAAGCGCTTGGCAAAAAGCGCTTCCTCTATTCTGGCGCTGGGCAGGTAGGTCAGGCTGGAGACCGTCGTCTGGCGCACCTTGGCGAGGTCTTCGGGTGTCAGCGTGATGCGTTTGCCGCTGGGGGTGCTGTTCATGCGCAAGCCCCGGTCATACATGCCTTGCAGCTCCCCTTCGGGCACGGCGATGGTTAGTACGAACTTCGCCTTTAAGCCGTTAAGATTGAGCTCGTCGAAAAACGCTTCGACCAATAACTTCCCTTCCGGGGTTTTGAACAGGCTGATCTCGGATAGTTCTTTGAAGGCCTTCTCCGTATCGTCCAGGGTGCTCTGTCCCAAGGTGATGCCGAAAATGCGCGAGGTCTCCGGCGTGGGGTGAGTGATCTTCCACGGTAGCGTGTCAGGACTGCTGGTGGAGTTGTCCGGTACCAGCAACAGGACGGAGAGCGACACTACGACAAGGGCGAACACCCCCAGTATGATCTTTTTATCCATGGTACTAAGCTTCCTCGGGGGCGGGGTGCAGGGCTTGCGCGGCAGCCGGAATTTTGCCGGTTTTGCATTGATGGGAAGCGTCATATTCCATCACAACCAGGGCAAGCAGGGCGACCATGAATGGCAGTTGCCCGATCCCGAAGGCCAGAGAATAACTGGCGATTTTGCTGAGACCGAGTTGCGGGCCGCCGAAGAACATGATGGCGGTGAATGTGCCTGTGACCAGGAATAACAGCAGGAACAGGCGCGCACGCTTCGCTGCCAGTGACATGTGGCAGCGTACGAACCAGGAGGATTCCAGTTTTGCTCCCCGTGTTGCGGTAACGATCACATAACTCAGCAGGATGATCGAAATGACGGGCATGAGTGCCAAGGGGACAAAGCTGGACTTGACCAATCCGAGTGCCAGAACAAAAAGAAAGACATGAACGACGATAAAGTCGAATAACAGAATCGCGTGCAGTTTATCCGCACGTTTGATCTCCGCTCCGGTTGCTTGATAGTTCATCGTGATCTTCCTTGTGGGTGGGTTAAAAACAAGCCGAGACACTAACACAGCGCCAATGTCCTTGCCAGTCTATCGCGCTGGTCAGAGCGGTGCGGCGGGTTGCTGCCCGACCAGCCGCAGCAGGCGTTGCATGTCGAGCAATTCTATCGATTTGTTGCGCACCTCAATCAGCCTGGTTTCCTGAAACGCGGACAGCGTGCGGCTGACCGTTTCCAGCTTCAGACCCAGATAACTGCCGATCTCTTGCCGGGTCATGCGCAATCTGAAGGCGGAGGGCGAATATCCTCGTGCGGCAAAGCGGTGCGATAGATTGAGCAGAAATGCCGCCAGACGTTCTTCCGCGCGCATCGAGCCGAGTAACAGCATGATGCCTTGGTCGCGTACGATTTCGCGGCTCATGATCTTGTGCAGATGACGTTGCAGGTTGGGCAGCCTGCGGCTGAGGTCTTCCAGCCGGTCGAAAGGCAGTTCGCAGACTTCGCTGTCTTCCAGCGCTACCGCATCGCAAGTGTGGATGTCGGTGCTGATCGCATCCAGACCAATGATCTCGCCCGGCATCTGAAAGCCGGTCACTTGTTCGCGCCCGTCTTCGTGCAGTACCTGAGTCTTGAAGAAACCGGTACGAATCGCATACAAAGACTGGAAACTGGAGCCGCTGCGGTACAGATAGTCGCCTCGCCGGTAGGCGCGCTTCAGGCCAGTCAGGCTTTCCAGTTGGCGTACCTCCGCCTCGGTAAAATCCGCAGGCAGGCAGAACTCGCGCAGATTACAATTGGAGCAGGCGATCTGGGTCGGTGTGATGGAGACGGCTCGTTGCACGTTGTACTTTGTTTTATAGGGGTATTGCATCCCCGGAGTGCAAATATGACACGGATTTTGACCTATATCAAACCCAATTTGGGCACTACTGGCATAGTGCGACGATACAAACCGGTAAGAATGAGATGAACAAGAACACAGAATACGCAGCAGGAAAACTCGAAGTCGATCTGGATCTGATCCGCAGGCTGGACAAGAACGGGCCGCGATATACCTCCTATCCCACGGCAGACCGTTTCGTCGAGGCATTCAATGCCGAGACCTATGCGGACTGGTTGGGCAAGCGTGAGATCGGCGGTATCAGTCGCCCCTTGTCGTTGTACGTGCACATCCCGTTTTGCAACACGCTGTGTTTCTACTGCGCCTGCAACAAGGTCATCACCAAAGACTTCAGCAAGGCGGGAGAGTATGTCCGTTATGTCAGCAAGGAACTCGCCATGCAGGCTGCATTGCTCGGCGACGGGCGACGGGTCGAGCAATTGCACTTCGGCGGCGGCACGCCGACCTTCCTGAGCAATGACGAGATCCGCGAACTGATGGGCGCGATACGCAACAACTTCGAGCTGATCGAGAACGGCGAGTATTCCATCGAGATCGATCCGCGTAAGGTGAGCGACGAGACGGTCGCTCTGCTCGGCGAGATGGGCTTCAATCGTATCAGTATCGGCGTGCAGGACTTCGATCCCGAAGTGCAGAAGGCGGTGAACCGTATCCAGAGCGAAGAAGAGACACTACAGGTCATCAAGGCGGCGCGGGCCAACGGCTTTAAATCGGTGAGCATCGACCTGATCTATGGCTTGCCCAAACAGAATCTGGCCGGTTTCAAGGCCACGCTGGACAAGGTCATCGCAGCCGGAGCCGACCGCTTGTCCATCTACAACTACGCGCATATGCCGGCATTGTTCAAGCCGCAACGCCGCATCCATGAGGAAGATATGCCGACCGGGCAGCTCAAGCTCGACATTCTCAGTCTGGCAGTGAAGACGCTGACCGACGCGGGTTATGTCTATATCGGCATGGATCACTTCGCCAAGCCGGAAGACGAGCTTGCGGTGGCGCAGCGCCAGGGCCGTTTGCACCGCAACTTTCAGGGGTATTCGACACATTCCGATTGCGACTTGGTCGCGGTCGGGGTGAGCTCCATCGGCAAGATCGGGCCGACCTACAGCCAGAACTTCCGCGAGTTGGAGGACTATTACGACGCGCTGGATCGTAACACGCTGCCCATCATGCGCGGTATGGAGCTGAATGCCGATGACCTGGTGCGGCGCGCCATCATCCAGGCGCTGATGTGTCATTTCGAGATATCGAAGGAATCGTTCAACATCGCTTATCTGATCGATTTCGACCAGTATTTTGCCACCGAGCTGAAGGAGTTGGTCGAATACGAAAAAGAGGGCTTGCTGAAGATCTCGCCGCATTGGATCAGTGTTACCCCCAAAGGGCGTATGCTCATTCGCAACATCTGTATGGTCTTCGACAAGTATCTGCGCACTAAACAGGAACACGCCCGCTACTCCAAGGTCATCTGATAGGTGACTTTGGGGTAATATAACGCCCGAGCGATATAGAGGCGATGAACAGGCCGCGCAGAGATTTTGACTCGCGTGGTCTCACGGAGGAGAACCCCGTTCACTGGGGGAGCGATGACAAAAAAAGTAGATGATTTCCGCTTGCGCTTTGGCAAGCACGAGCTGGTGCCCATCATGATCGGTGGGATGGGCGTGGATATCTCCACGGCCGAGTTGGCTCTGGAAGTCGCACGTCTGGGCGGAATCGGGCATGTGTCCGATGCGATGCTGCCCACAGTATCGGATCGCCGTTACGATACCGATTTCGTCAAAACGAAGTTGACGCAATACAAACAAAATCTCGACAACGCCGACAAGTCCTCGATCAAGTTCGATCTGGGGCAGGTCGCCGAATCCACCCGCTTGCATGTCAGCAAGACCATGGAGGCCAAACGCGGTTCCGGCATGGTTTTCATCAATGTCATGGAGAAGCTCACCATGAACGCGCCTAGGGAGACGCTCAAAGTGCGTCTGGACGAAGCGCTTTCCGCCGGTATCGACGGCATCACTCTGGCAGCAGGATTGCATCTGGGGTCGTTCGGCATGATCGAAGACCATCCGCGCTTTCGCGATGCCAAGCTGGGCATCATTGTTTCCTCGTTGCGCGCATTACAACTGTTCTTGCGCAAGAACGCTCGCTCCAATCGCCTGCCCGATTACATCGTGGTGGAGGGGCCGCTGGCAGGTGGGCATTTGGGTTTCGGTATGGATTGGGCGCAGTTCGATCTGCGCACCATCACGCAGGAAATCATGGATTACCTGAAGGCGGAACAGCTCGATATCCCGGTCATTCCCGCAGGCGGCATCTTCACCGGCAGTGATGCCGCTGGTTTTCTGGAGATGGGGGCTGCGGCAGTGCAGGTGGCGACACGTTTCACGGTGGCGAAAGAATGCGGTTTGCCAGCCGACGTACAGCAGGAATATTTCAGGGCGAGCGAGGCAGATATCGAGGTCAATGGCGTCTCGCCGACCGGCTACCCGATGCGCATGCTGAAAAACAGCCCTGCAATCGGTTCGGGCATCCGTCCCGGGTGTGAATCCTACGGCTATATCCTCGATGCCAATGGCAGGTGTTCCTATATCGATTCCTACAACCGTGAAGTGGCGGCACATCCGGGCGAGAAGAAGATCCAGGTGTACGACAAGACCTGCCTGTGTACCCACATGCGCAACTTCAAGCTGTGGACCTGCGGCCATTACACCTATCGCTTGAAAGACACCACACGCAAACAGGCGGATGGGACTTATCAGTTACTGACTGCCGAGCACGTGTTCAAGGATTATCAGTTCAGTACCGACAACAAGATCGCGTTACCCGAATAAACGCCGCGCAGGCGTTCGGGGAGAGCGGGGCTATCGGCTAGAATAGCCGTCTTATTTCACGCAGGCTCATCATGGTTCCTCATCTCACCACTGCCCTGAAAGGCCCTCTGCTCGATCTGGAGCAGCGCATCCTTACCGCACAGCCGGGTATCGAACATTGGTTCCGCACACAATGGCTGGAACATACACCGCCGTTCTACACGTCGGTCGATCTGCGTAACAGTGGTTTCAAGCTGGCTCCGGTGGACACCAATCTGTTTCCCGGCGGCTTTAATAACCTCAATCCCGATTTTCTTCCGCTATGCGTGCTGGCGATGCAGTCGGCAGTGGAGAAGATATGTCCCGAGGCGCGCGGTGTCTTGCTGATCCCGGAGAATCACACCCGCAATCAGTTCTATCTGCAAAACGTGGCGCAACTCGTCACCATCCTCAGACAGGCCGGGATGCATGTGCGCGTCGGTTCGTTGTTGCCCGAGATCGACCGGCCAACTACGCTGGAACTTGCGAACGGTAATGCGCTGACCTTGGAACCACTGCTTCGTGTCGGCAATCGTCTGAGTGTGGACGGCTTCGACCCTTGTGTCATCGTGCTCAACAATGATCTGTCCGGTGGTGTCCCGGCGATCCTGACGAATCTGGAGCAGGCGGTATTGCCACCACTGGAAGCGGGCTGGTATGCGCGTCGCAAGTCGAAACATTTTGCGGCGTACCATCGGGTGACCAAACAATTCGCCGAACTTGTTGGTATCGATCCGTGGCTGATCGACCCGTATTTCGCCGTGTGCAACCAGGTCGATTTTCAGGAGAAGGTCGGCGGGGAGTGTTTGGCTGCCCAGGTCGATTTCGTGCTGCAACAGGTGCGTGCAAAATATGCCGAATATGGCGTGAAACATGATCCTTTCGTCATCGTCAAGGCCGATGCCGGAACCTATGGCATGGGCATCATGACCGTGAAAGACGCCAGCGAAGTGCGCGACCTGAACCGCAAGCAGCGCAACAAGATGGCGGTGGTGAAAGAGGGGTTGCAAGTCTCCGACGTGCTGGTGCAAGAAGGGGTGTATACCTTTGAGGACTTGGATGGCGCGGTGGCCGAGCCGGTGGTGTACATGATAGACCGCCATGTGGTCGGTGGTTTCTATCGGGTGCATACCGAGCGCGGTGTTGACGAGAACCTCAATGCGCCCGGTATGCGCTTCGAGCCGCTGGCATTCGAGCAATGTTGCACCTTGCCCAACCCTGATTGCGCGCCAGATGATATGCCGAACCGTTTTTATGCTTACGGTGTGGTGGCCAGACTCGCCATGCTGGCCGCGTCACTGGAACTGGAAGAGATGGTCGCGTGAGTCTGCTCCCGCGTTCGCTGAATATCTTTGCAGTGCCGCTATGGTCGCGGTCGTGGCCAGTGTTTTTGCTTGCCGTACTGCTTGCGGCATGCGGCAAGACGCCGCCGACCTATCAGGAACAGGGTTATGTGTTCGGAACGCTGGTGGAGATCAGTATCTACGGCGAGGATGAGGCACGCGCCAGACAGGCAGTCACGCTGGTGATGCGCGAGTTCCAGCGCTTGCACGATATGTTGCATGCATGGAAGCCTTCCGAATTGAGCGCGTTGAATGCGGCGTTCTTGCATGGAAAGACTCAGGAAGTATCGCCGGAACTGGCGATGCTGCTGGTCGATGCGGCGCGTGTTTCCACCGCATCTGCGGGTTTGTTCAATCCCGCCATCGGCGGATTGATCCAGGCGTGGGGGTTTCAGGCGGACGATTTCAAGGCGGTGTTGCCGGAGCGGGACAGGTTGTCAAGCTTGCTGAAAGCGCGTCCGCAGATGAGCGACATCGTGTTCGAGGGCGGGCGGGTGAGCAGCCGTAACCCTGCGGTACAGCTCGATCTGGGCGGCTATGCCAAGGGTTATGCGCTTGATCGTGCTGCCGCGATACTGAAACAGCAGGGTATGCACAATGCACTCATCAACATCGGCGGCAATGTGCTGGCCATGGGCAGACACGGCGAGCGCGAATGGCGTGTCGGCATCCAGCATCCGCGCCGATCCGGGCCGCTGGCGACACTGGCGTTGCACGACGGTGAAGCCATCGGCACGTCGGGAGATTATCAGCGCTATTTTGAGCTGGACGGGCAGCGTTATTGCCATCTGATCGATCCGCGCACGGGCTATCCGGTACAAGGCGTGCAAGCGGTCACCATCATCACGCACGGCGAGCATGCGGGGCTGTTGTCCGATGCTTCATCCAAGCCGCTGTTCCTGTCGGGGGTGTCCGGGTGGCGTGATGCCGCACGGCGGATGCGACTCGGCGAGGCGATGCTGGTCGATGCGGAGGGCGTGGTGCACCTTAGCGCTGAGATGCAGAAACGGCTAGAATTCACCGATAAGTCCACGCTGAAAAGGGTCGAGCCATGAGTTCGCCGCACGAAGATGCACTACAGGAAAACATACGCCGTACCGCGAGTGTGCATGCACTGAAGCAGATCCACGCCATCGTGGAGGAAGAGCGCAGGACCGAAGCACTGGTGGGGCGTGTGTTGCATGCGTTCCTGCTGTATGGCTGGCTAGTCCTGTTGCTGTTGGCCGGTATCGTGGCTCATTTTATGGGGGTGATTTGATGGTTGGTATCCTGTTGGTGACACACAATGGTTTGGGCGACAGCCTGGTCGATTGTGTGCGCCATGTGATGGGCAGCACCCCTTCCCATGTGAAGGTGCTTTCCGTGCTGGCCAGTGATGATCCGCAGCAGAAAGAGGCCGAGGGGCGGGCGTTGATCGATCAGCTCGATACCGGCAGGGGAGTGTTGATCCTGTGTGATGTGTTCGGTGCGACGCCGAGCAACATCGCACAACGCCTGCAACAACCGGGGCGGGTGGAAGGTGTAGCTGGGGTCAATCTGCCGATGATGCTGCGCGTGATGGTGTGCAGCCGTGACCGCTCTTTACCGGAGTTGGCGCAGCGCGCGCTGGACGGTGGTCGTGAATGTATCGTCTCAATGGGTTCGGAATCGAAAGGCTGTGATGTTGAAACAAGATGCGCAGATAATTAACAAGTTGGGACTCCATGCGCGAGCATCTGCCAAGCTCACCCAGCTCGCTTCGCAGTATCCCTGCGAGGTATGGCTGTCGCGTAATGGCCGCCGCATCAATGCCAAGAGCATCATGGGCGTGATGATGCTGGCCGCCGCCAAGGGTGCCACGGTTACCATTGAGACCGACGGAGAGCAGGAGCAGGAAGCGATGGCGGCAATCGTGGCATTGATCGGTGATTATTTCGGGGAGGGCGAATGAGTTTCGCGCTACACGGTCTGCCGGTCTCGCAGGGGATCGCTATCGGCCATGCACATCTGGTGTCGCATGCCGCGCTGGAAGTGACCCATTATGTGTTGCCCAAGCATCTGGTTCATGAAGAAGTCGCTCGTCTCGATGAGGCGCTGGAAACGACACGTAAGGAATTGAGCGGGCTACGCGAGTTTCGTCCGCTACAGGCGGCAGCCGAATTCGACGCGTTCCTCGATCTGCATTTGATGATCCTGGGCGATGAGCATATCAGTAATGCCGCGCGAGAAATGATCGTCCGCGAACACTGCAATGCGGAATGGGCGCTGAAGACGCAGATGGAGGCGTTGGTTGGCCAATTCGAGGCGTTTGAGGATGCCTATCTGCGCGAACGCAAGACCGATGTTGTGCAGGTGGTCGAGCGTATCCTCAAGACCATGAGCGGACAACTCGGCTATACACCGCCCAGTGCACAACACGACCAGAACCTGATCCTGGTTGCCCATGATGTGAGTCCGGCCGATCTGATCCAGCTCAAGCCACATCGCTTCTGCGCCATTCTCACCGATGTGGGCGGAGCCACTTCCCACACCGCCATCGTGGCGCGCGGATTGAACACCCCGTGCGTGGTCGGCCTGCACCATGCGCGCGAACTCATCAAAGACCACGATATGCTTATCGTGGACGGCGAACAGGGCGTCGTGCTGGTCAACCCGGACAAGCAGTTGCTGGCCGAATACAAGTTGCGCCACAGCCAGCTGGAGTTGGAGCGGCAGAAGCTCAAACGCTTGAAGACTGCTCATGCCAACACGCTGGACGGTACCCATATCGAGTTGCATGCCAATATCGAGATGCCGCACGACCTGATTGATGTCAAAGAGAACGGTGCCACGGGTATCGGCCTGTTCCGCAGCGAATTTCTGTTTCTCAACCGTGACGAGTTGCCGGATGAAGAAGAACAGTTCGAAGCGTACCGCGCGGTGGTGGAGGGGATGGATGGCTTGCCTGTCACTATTCGCACCTTCGATCTGGGTGCGGATAAACAGATCAAAGGTGCGGTACGTGTCGCCAGTAATCCTGCTTTGGGCTTGCGTGCGATACGTCTGTGCCTGGCCGAGCCCCAGCTTTTTCGCACACAGCTGCGCGCCCTGCTGCGAGCTTCGGCCTACGGCAATCTGAAAATATTGGTGCCGATGTTGTCCGGTGTCGCGGAGATCAACCAGACACTGCAATTCATCGCCTCGACCAAGCAGATGCTGAGCGCGGAAGGTATCACCTACAATCCGGCGGTGCCGATCGGCGGCATGATCGAGATCCCGGCAGCCGCGTTGGCATTGAACATGTTCGTGAAGAAGCTGGATTTTCTGTCTATCGGCACCAATGACTTGATCCAGTACACTTTGGCGATCGACCGCACCGATGAGGAGGTGGCGCATCTTTATGATCCGCTGCATCCGGCGGTTTTGTATTTGCTGGCACACGTCATTTCCAGCGCCAACAAGGCCAATGTGCCGATTTCGGTGTGCGGTGAGATGGCGGGTGAGTTGGCCTATACTCGCTTGCTGCTGGGTTTCGGTTTGCGCCAGTTTTCGATGAACCCGGCGCAGTTACTGGCCACGAAGCAACGCGTGTTGACCACCAGTCTGCCTGAGATATTGCCGCTCGCACAGAAGATATTGCGCCTGGAAGATCCGCTCAAGATACAGGAGCTGCTGAACCGCTTGAACGGTTGACTGGCGGGACTTTCTGTAGCGCCGCTCCGACGACGTTGAGGCAGAGGGATGTGCTTGCTATACTGCGCCACAAATCAATGACAACACTCCAAGGGAGTAGGGGGATGAACAACATGGAACAAGCACGCTTCAATATGGTGGAACAACAGATCCGTCCGTGGGATGTTCTGGACATGACGGTATTGGATCTGTTGAAAAAGATCAAACGTGAACATTTCGTCCCCGCCGAGCAACGTGCGCTGGCTTTCGTGGATATGGATATCCCGCTGGGCTACGGTGCCAAGATGTGGCAGCCCAAGCTGGAGGCGCGTGCCGTGCAGGCGTTGAAGTTGCAGCCGTCAGATCAAGTGCTGGAGATCGGTACCGGCAGCGGCTATCTGACCGCGCTGTTATGTTCTCTTGCCGGACATGTGACCAGCGTGGAGATTGTGAAGGAACTCAGTGCGGCGGCAGGCCGCAACCTCACAGCCGCTCGCATCGACAATGTCACACTCGAAATCGGTGATGCGGCGAACGGTTGGGGTGCGGGCCTGTATGACGCGATCGTGTTGACGGGTTCGGTGCCGTTGCAACCCGCCGCATTGATGAAGAGCCTGAAAGTTGGCGGACGTCTGTTCGCGGTGATCGGCGATGCGCCGGCGATGAAAGCCACGCTGGTAACCCGAACGGCCGAAGACGCATTCCACAGCACGGCGCTGTTCGAAATAAGCGTAGCACCGCTGCTGAATGCGTCGCAGCCGGACCGGTTCATTTTTTAGGATAAAGGCGGGTGCGAGGCTCGTGATTGAGAAGACTCCCTTAATAAGGGAAGTTTTGATTCAAGCAGGTCGCCAAATCATCCTGCCATTCGGGCAGGGAAAGTCCAAAAGTCTGGCGGATCTTTTCTGTCGATAGAATTGAATTTTTTGGTCGTTTTGCCGGAAGCGGATATTCCTCTGTGGAAATAGGATGGATGTTTATCGTCTTATTTCTGAGTTGAGTATCGTGCTGGCGTGCCAATCTTAGAATCTCTTCCGCGTACTGATGCCAGTTGGTGTGGCCTCCCGCAGTCAGATGATATATCCCGGAAAGATGTGTGTCCCGCGTAATGATCTGTGGGTTTCCCAATATCTGCAAGGTTGCGTCCGCCAGTAAACGTGCCCATGTCGGGGCTCCGAATTGATCAGCCACGATGCGGAGTTCATCCCGTTCTTTTGCCAGGCGCAACACTGTCTTGATGAAATTTCCGCCGTGTATGCCATACACCCAGCTGGTGCGCAGAATGAGATGCCTGCATCCGGCCGATTGAATTGCAAGTTCGCCGGCAAGTTTGGTTTTTCCATATACGCTTTGGGGATTCGGCGGGGTGTCTTCGCGATAAGGGGTCGTGTTATTGCCGTCGAACACATAGTCGGTCGAATAATGTACCAACAACGCATCAAGCTGCTTTGCCTCCTCTGCCAATATTTGGGGAGCGACCCCGTTCACCCGCATGGATAAATCCGCTTCCGATTCGGCTTTATCCACTGCAGTGTAGGCGGCCGGATTGAGGATGATGTCTGGCCTCACTTCGCGTACGGATCGACAGATTGAATCCGGATCTGACAGGTCAAGCCGGTCGCGTCCTGGGGAAATGACGTAGTAAGACGAGGAGAGTCGTCGCTGTAGCTCCCATCCAACTTGGCCATTGGCGCCGGTCAATAAGATCGTTCTCAAGGAAATAGCTCTGCTTTATCCAGCGATATGCCAATGGCATCTTTTTGGGATAGTTGCGGGGGGGCAGACAGTGGCCAATCAATGGCCAATTGAGGGTCGTTCCAGGCGATGCAGCGTTCGTGTTCCGGGGCCCAGTAATCGGTTGTCTTGTAGAGAAATTCGGCGTTTTCGGAGAGGACGGCAAAGCCGTGGGCAAATCCTTCAGGGATCCACAACATGCGCTTGTTCTCGGCCGAAAGATGGACGCCCACCCACTGACCAAAGGTTGGCGAAGACCTGCGGATATCTACTGCGACATCGAACACCTCGCCATAGGTTACGCGTACCAACTTCCCTTGCGGCTGTCGGATCTGGTAATGCAGTCCGCGCAACACGCCCTGTGAGGAGCGGGAATGGTTGTCCTGCACAAAACCGACCGGATAGCCGATTGATTGTTCAAATTGCTTTTGATTGTAACTTTCATAGAAAAACCCGCGTGTATCGCCGAACACTTTTGGCTCGACAATCCAGCAGTCCCGAATTCCGGTCTCAATGATCCGCATGCTCATCAGAATCTGCGCTCAGTCAGCAAGCTGGCGAGGTAGCGGCCATAGCCATTCTTTGAGAGTGGTACGATCAAGCGCCGCAATTGCTCGGCATCGATATAACCTTTGTTGTAGGCGATCTCTTCGGGACAGGCGACCTTCAGGCCCTGCCTCTTTTCCAGCGTTTCGATGAAGGCGGAAGCCTCCAGCAAGGATTCATGTGTGCCGGTATCCAGCCATGCATAACCTCGCCCCATTATTTGTACATCGAGGGAACCCCGATCCAGATAGATCTGGTTGACGGCGGTGATCTCCAGCTCACCGCGAGCAGATGGTCGGATCGATTTGGCGATCTGCACGACATCATTGTCGTAGAAATACAAGCCTGTCACAGCATAATTGGATTTTGGTTTGGCGGGTTTCTCTTCGATGCTGAGAGCCTGGCCGTGAGCATCGAAATCCACCACGCCATAACGCTCGGGATCATGCACGTGGTAGGCAAAAACTGTCCCTCCCTTTTCCTTGTTGGCTGCGGCGGAGAGTAGCTTGTCGAAACCGTGACCATAAAAGATATTGTCGCCGAGCACCAGAGAGCATCCCCCGCTGCCGATGAATGAATCGCCGATGATGAAGGCTTGTGCGAGTCCGTCGGGGGAGGGCTGGACTGCGTAGGAGAAATTCATTCCCCACTGGCTTCCGTCACCGAGCAATTGCTCAAAGCGCGAGGTATCTTGCGGTGTAGAGATGATCAGTACGTTGCGGATACCCGCCAGCATGAGAGCGCTTAGCGGATAATATATCATGGGCTTGTCATAGACCGGCAAAAGCTGCTTTGAGACAGCTTGGGTTACCGGGTAAAGACGCGTGCCAGAGCCACCGGCGAGAATGATCCCCTTCATGCTTTCCTCCTGTCGGTATAGTTCTGGTCAATCCACTTTTGGTACTCTCCACTGATGACGCTGTCGACCCATCCGGTGTTGGATAGATACCACTCCACCGTTTTGCGCAGTCCGCTTTCGAAGGTCTCTTGCGGTTTCCAGCCCAGCACTCTTTCGATCTTGCTTGCATCAATCGCATAACGCCGGTCGTGTCCAGGGCGGTCTTGCACATGGGTGATCAGCCGGCTATGCGGCGCACTTTGAGGGCGGAGTTCGTCAAGGATGGCGCAGATGGATAGAACGACTTCGAGATTGCTCTTCTCGTTCCATCCCCCGATATTGTATGTCTCGCCAAGTTGGCCTTGTTCAAGCACCAAACACAATGCGCGTGCGTGGTCATCAACGTAAAGCCAGTCTCGAATGTTGTCTCCTTTGCCGTATATGGGCACGGGTTTGCCATTCATCGCGTTGAGTATGGTCAGTGGAATCAATTTTTCCGGAAAGTGGAACGGGCCATAATTGTTGGAGCAATTGGTCGTGATCACGGGGAGTCCGTATGTGTGATGCCATGCGCGTACCAGATGATCCGAGGCTGCTTTGCTTGCCGAGTAAGGAGAGTTTGGCTCGTAAGCGGTTTGTTCAGTAAAGAATCCGGTTGCTCCCAAGCTGCCGTAGACTTCATCGGTAGAGATATGGTGGAAGCGAAATGCTGCTTTGCGTGGGGGGGGCAAAGAGTTCCAGTAGTTGCGCGCCGCTTCCAGCAAGGTATAGGTTCCGACAATATTGGTTTGGATGAATGCTGCGGGGCCTGAAATGGAGCGATCGACATGCGATTCGGCCGCCAGATGCATGACAGCATCGGGCTGGTGTTCGCGAAACACGCGGGAAACATCCTCGGCGTTGCAGATATCCACTTTTTCAAAGGAGTAGCGCGGATTGCTTGAAACAGAGTCCAAGGATCGCAGATTGCCCGCATAGGTCAGTTTGTCGAGATTGACCACACTATAGCCGGTATCGCTGATAAGTTGTCGGATCGCGGCTGAACCGATGAATCCAGCACCGCCGGTAATGAGGATTCTATTCATGGGGGGATTTTACCCGAGGTGAGTCCGATATGTGGGATCGGGGTGATTCAGTTTGTGACCGATCAGATTCTTGGCACAATTGGTCGCCCCTTGGTTGGTGCGAACAAAGCTCAATCCTGCCAACCCCATATCTTGAGCAACCATCTGCTTGTTAAATAATTCTTGCAGTATTTGCACCATTGTTTGGGCATCTGTAATTCTTTGCGCGGCACCTTGTTTGATCGCTTGCTGGCATGCCTGTTCGAAATTGTAGGTATGCGGACCGATCAGGACGGGTTTGCCCACTGCGCAGGCTTCGATTAGGTTCTGCCCGCCGAATGGCAACAGGCTACCCCCGATGAATGCGATGTCGCACGCCGCATAATAAGCAAACATCTCGCCCATGCTGTCGCCCAGTACGACTTCGGTATCTGCTGCGATGGCGACATGTTCACTGCGGCGCTGATAGCGGAAGCCGTGCTGGGCGATCAATGTGGCGACTGCGTCGAATCGCTGAGGATGGCGTGGGACGATCACGCTCAACAAACCGGGGATATTCGTCTGTTTGAGCGCGTCCAGCAGCAATATCTCTTCACCTTCGCGGGTGCTGGCGGCAAGGAATATTTTGCGCGTCGAGCCGAACGTGTCGCGCAGACGTTTGCCCAGTTCCAGCATCGCTGCGGGAGGTTCGATGTCAAACTTCAGATTTCCCATGAGACTGATGTTTTCTCCGCCGAGCATTTGCAGACGTCGCGCATCGGCTTCGGTTTGTGCGGCAATCGTTGTGAGTTCGTGCAGGCCCTGTCGAGTTAACGCGGGAAAGCGGGCATAACGGGCTGCCGATTTTTCAGATAGACGCGCGTTGAGCAGCAGCAGCGGGACATTCGCGGTGCGACACAGGTGGATGAGATTGAACCAGATCTCGGTTTCCAGCAGGACGCCGACTTGCGGCTGGAAATGGCGCAGAAAGCGGCGCACTGCACAAGGGAAGTCATAGGGCAGATAAACTCTGAGCACGTCGTTGCCAAACAGTTGTTCGCTGGTCGCGCGCCCGGTCGGAGTGGTGTGGGTAAGCAGCAATTGATGGTTGGGATAGGTTTTCAACAGGACCTGCACCAATGCTACTGCCGCCCGTGTTTCGCCCACGGATACGGTATGCAGCCAGATGACCGGACGGTCGGTTCGGGGTGTATAAAAGCCGAAGCGTTCGCCGATGTGACGGAGATATTCCGGTTGTTTGCGACCGCGCCACAACAGATGGAAGCAGATGTAGGGCAGCAATAACCACAGTAGCCCTGTGTAGATAAGGCGCGGGTTAATCATGCTGTACCAGACGGTTGAGTGTGGCGAGCACTTCGTTGACCGAGGGCGGGCGCTGAATCCCGCCCAGATTGATGGCACGTACTCCGGCATAAAGGCCGGTCAGACCTGGCTCCGTGGCGGTGTAGAGGCCGATGGTCGGGACGCCGAGCGCGGCGGCGAGATGACTCAATCCCGTGTCCACGCCGATGACGGCATGCGCCTGTCCCAGCAGCGTGGCGGCTTGCATAAGGTTTAGTCCGGGCGGACAGAGAGCATGGGGAATGCGGGCTGTTAATCGTTCGCTACGAGCCCGCTCTTTTGTGCTCCCCCATGGCAGGATCAGTTGCAGACCGTCGTCAGCCAGTTGTCGGCCAAGTGTTATCCAATTGGCCTCGTCCCATAACTTGTCATCCCGGCTGGTCGCATGCAGCAACACGGCATAAGGCGAACTCCGATCCAGCCAGGGCAACTCCTGTTCAGGGGGGCGAATACCATAATCGGCAGGGCCGGATGGGGTGTAGCCCAAGGCCAGTCCGGCCAGCAGGCGATTGCGTTCGACAGCATGCAGATCTTTGCGTACGGTAAATGTGCTGTCGTAAAATAGACTGGAGATGGGTTCGCGTGCACTGTTCCACGCATAGCCACAACGTGGCGGGTTAGCGCAGCGTGTGATGACGGCGCTTTTGAATAGGCCTTGCGAGTCCAGTGTTAAATCATAATGTTGTGCGCGCAATTCGCGGAATGCTGCTAGTGTTTCGGTGCGAGTAGCCCACCAAGATTTACGCCAGCGTCGTATCGCAATGGAAATGGTTCGATGTACTTTGGGATGAAGCAAGGCTAGTGCAGCGTAATTTTCTTCTATAACCCAGTCGATACAGGCATCAGGGATGTGCTGGCAAATGTCAGTTACCACGGGAAGGTTGTGTAGCACATCTCCCATGGAGGATGTCTTTATCAGTAAGATATCTGGCATGTAGTGTGTGCTGGAATTCTAGGGATGTATATGGCTTGGAGTGGATTTTTGATCTGATTTCATACTGTTTATTTGCCGCCGCGAAGGGCGCTGTATTCATTTGGGAGGAAACATAAATGTTTCCAGCATCAGGCTTCGATTATAATCCGCAAATGGCGCTTAAGGTCGCATTCCTGTGGGATGGCAGGGTTCCCTATAAATCATTTGTGCTAAAAATATTTTTGCAGGCGAATTGGGGGGCGTATCAGTGAAGAATCTCTATGCGTTCAAGAGCGATGGTTGAAATCGGCGGCAAGCCACGCGATTGTGGCTGTCTACGGATATCTTGCGTGACAAAATCACTTGGAAAGCTTGTGTTAAAAGATCGGATCCGTGGAGATGTGATTGAGTATGATGCGATTGGCTTCTATCATGCTGCCAGATGATTATGTCGGAGTGATTCATCATGTCGCGCTTTGATTTTATCGCAACATCGTTAGCCGGGCTTATGGTTGTACAGCGTAAGACGGTAGAGGATGAGCGTGGTTTTTTGTCGCGCTTTTATTGCGCCGAGGAGTTTTGTGCGGAAGGTTTTGGCAAGTCGATTGTGCAGATAAATCATGCGCTCACACGGAATAAAGGCGCGGTTAGAGGATTACATTTTCAGTACCCTCCGCAGGCTGAGATCAAGTTGGTGAGTTGTTTGAAAGGGGAAATACTGGACGTTGCAGTTGACCTGAGGCGTAACTCCCCAACTTTTTTGAAGTGGTACGGGGAGATACTTTCGAGCAAAAATCGTAGAAGTATGCTTCTCCCGGAAGGGTTCGCGCATGGATTTCAGGCGTTAGTCGACGACTGTGAGCTTATCTATCTACATACGGCCGCTTACCATCCTGAGCTGGAGGGGGGGCTTAATGTGGCAGATCCGGCATTGAATATTGCTTGGCCGTTGCAATTTGGTGATCTTTCTGCACGAGATCAGAGCCATCCATTTATTGATAAAACTTTTCAAGGAATCATTGTATGAATTGTCGTCACTGCCATTCAGAGTTGACTTTGTCGCTGATCGATTTGGTAACTGCCCCGCCATCCAATGCTTATCTTACCCAGCAGATGTTACACGCACCGGAGAAATACTTTCCATTGCGAGTCTTGGTTTGTAAGGAATGTTGGTTGGTGCAGACGGAAGATTACGCAGGTGCGGTAGAGCTTTTTTCATCGGACTATGCGTATTTCAGCTCGTTCTCTACAACTTGGCTGAAACATGCGGAGCGCTATGTAGAAGAGATGGTGGGGCGGTTTGGGTTGAATTCAGGTTCCCAGATTGTCGAGGTGGCGGCCAATGATGGATATTTGCTGCAATATGCAAAAATGCGGGGGATATCTTGCTTGGGAATCGAGCCTACGACGAGTACAGCTAATGCCGCAAGGGCCAAAGGCATCGAGATAGTAGAGGATTTCTTCGGGGTGCGCTTGGGTGACCAATTGGCGGCTCAGGGGAAGCAGGCAGATCTTACTGTTGCGAATAATGTACTGGGGCACGTGCCGGATATTAATGATTTCGTTGGAGGCTTTGCTGCCATCCTTAAGCCTTCTGGGGTATCAACCTTTGAATTTCCGCATGTGTTGCGTTTGATCTCAGAGAACCAATTCGACACCATCTATCACGAACACTATTCCTATTTGTCCCTGACCGCAGTGAAACGCATATTCGAACACAATGGTTTAACAATCTTTGATGTCGAGGAGTTGTCCACCCACGGCGGTAGCTTGCGAGTCTTTGCTCAACGTGCGGATACGGGGGGGCGGGTGGTCAGCAAAAACGTGATAGAAATGCTAGCGCGGGAAAATGCGGCAGGAATGACGACCGCAGAGTTTTATGCTGGTTTCCAGAACAAGGCGAACAAAGTGAAGAATGACTTCTTGGCTTTCTTGATTGAGGCTGGTCGGGAGGGGAGGCAGGTGGTGGGTTATGGGGCGGCGGCAAAGGGGAATACGCTGATGAACTATGCGGGAGTTCGCCCAGATCAATTGTCGTATGTCATGGATCTCAATCCGTCCAAGCAGGGGAAGTTTCTGCCGGGGTGTCGGATTCCTATTGTTTCCGAGGAGCTGTTGAGACAAACGCGCCCGCATTATGTGGTGATTTTGCCTTGGAATCTGCGCTCCGAAGTGATGGGGCAGCTGGCGTATATCAGGGAATGGGGGGGGCAATTCGTGACAGCAGTCCCTTCGTTAAAGATTGATTGAGGCGCAATGAAAGTCGCAGTGACAGGAGCCAGCGGATTTATCGGGCGATACGTACTGGCAGAGCTGACTAGGCACGAGGTAGATGTTGTTGCAGTCACGCGCACACCCGCGCATTTTCAGAATTTGAATGATGGTGTGCAGGTGGTTGAGATGGATATCGCGAACCCGGCACCGGATGATTTTGGAAAGTTGGGGCGACCTGATGTTTTGATTCATCTCGCTTGGGATGGTTTGCCAAACTACAAATCTTTGCATCACTATGAGACGGAGCTGCCGCGCCAATATAGATTTCTTAAATCGTTGATTGAGGCTGGCTTGCAATCCTTGCTGGTGACAGGCACTTGTTTTGAGTATGGGATGCAGTCCGGGGGGCTATCGGCGGAGATGCCGACGAAGCCAAGCAATCCTTACGGTTATGCCAAAGATGCATTGCGACAGCAGTTGGTCTATTTGAAGGAGGACAAAAAATTTACGCTGATTTGGGGGCGATTATTTTATATGTATGGAGAGGGGCAACCGACTTCCTCCTTGTATCCAAAATTACGAGAAGCTGTGTCACGTGGTGACAAAGTTTTTGATATGTCGGGCGGAGAGCAGCTGCGGGATTATTTGCCTGTGGCAGAGGTGGCTCGCAAGATTGTGCGATTGGCCTTGGCTAAAAGTGATACTCCCATTGTAAATATCTGCTCGGGTAATCCGATCTCGGTGCGCAGATTGGTCGAGCAGTGGGTGCGCGACAATCATTGGAATATTCAGCTGAATTTTGGGTGTTATCCCTATCCTGACTATGAACCGATGGCATTTTGGGGAGAGGAGTCGTAGCCGAGGGCGGTCTAGCCAGCGTGGTGCTGATTCATCTAGGAAGCATTGAGTATGTCTGAGGTCTGTGTTGTTCATCTGGTCAGAAAAAAGAATGGCATGGAACCATTTTTGGGTTTCATCGACTCTTATCTGAAACATCCCGCCGGAATGGATCATGATCTTTTGATCGTCTATAAGGGTTTCTACCGGCAGCGCGATCTTGCTCCATATGAGAAGCTGATCAAAAATATACCGCACTCTTTTTTGCTCGTGGCGGACTTCGGTTTTGATCTTCGGCCATATTTCATTGCTGCGGCGCGTCATGACAGCAGATATTTCTGTTTCCTGAATTCGTTCAGTATTATTCTTGATCGCGACTGGTTACTCAAACTCTATCGCCATATCGTAGAGCCAGGTGTCGGCTTGGCTGGTGCCAGTGGGTCGTGGGGCTGTATTCGTCCAGGGCAGATAAGGATTGGTGCGTCTTGGTATCAGCGATGGCTACGAAATATTGCCCTAATGTGCTTAGGGCGATATTTGGGGAGCCGCTTTGAGCCTTTTCCCAATTTCCATGTGCGTAGCAATGGATTCATTATCGCGCGTGTCAATATGTTAAAGATTCGCCACGGGCTGATCCTCAGCAAGATGCAGGCATGGATGCTGGAGAGTGGTAAAAACGGAATTACCAAACAGATAGAGCGGTCAGGATTGAAACCTGTCATCGTGGGCAAGGATGGCCTAGCTTATGATAAGCACGAGTGGAAGATGAGCAACACTTTTTGGTGTTGTGGGCAGGAAAATCTGTTGATAGCAGATAATCAGACAAGGAAATTCGACGAAGCCAGCCCGGATTGGAGGCGCAATTTGGAATTGTTCGCTTGGGGTGAATGATCGCACCTTGCTGGTGCGGTCGATTGCTATCTTGTCGATTATTGGCAAAAGCGAAATTAGCGTTTGGTCTAATCATTGGTATTGGAGATTGTAATGAATGGGTTGTCGATCACATGTCGAATTTGTGGTTCAAAGAACCAGTGCGCATGCCTGTTTGCCAAAGACCTGAATCAGCAAAAGAGCCGGAGGTTGTTCTCCTATCATAGGTGTCAAGACTGCCAAAGTATCTTTTTGCATCCTGTGCCCGATAATTTGGGCTTTTACTACGGGCAGAACTATCCGGCATATGCCGTTAAGAATTCCACGCAGCTTGAAAAAAAACTGGCGAATTTCGAGCTGGCAAAGCTAGACATTGTTCAGCGTTATGCTCCTCGCGGTACATTGCTGGAGATCGGCCCGGCTGCCGGACGCTTTCTCGCAGTGGCGAGTCGCGCGGGTTATGAAGTTAGGGCGATAGAGCAGGATGCGCAGTGTGTGAGGCATATTAAAGACATGCTCGATGTGGATGTCAGTTGTAGTGATAAACCTGGCGAGGTGTTGTCGTCCTTGGGGGCCGTTTGCGATGTAATCGTGGCATGGCATGTGATCGAACACTTGCAGGATCTGCGCGGTGTCATGGCCGCCGCTGCCGCCGCATTGCGTAAGCCTGAGGGGGTTATTATTGTCTCGGCACCTAATCCTGATTCATGGTCATTCAGGTTGTTCGGGCGGTTTTGGGTGCATCTGGATGCTCCGCGTCACTTGGCTTTGATTCCCTTATCCGCGTTGGATGGATTGATGGCAGAGCAGGGATTGGAAAGAGTAGCGTGTGTTTTTGATGATCCGGTTGGGCGCTTCTTGAACCGCATGGGCTGGCAGGCATCTCTGATGAATCTAAGCAGTGTGAAATTTGTGCGCTGGCCCTTATTGGCGATTATTGGAAGAGTGCTGTCTATCGTCATGCGCTTGCCGGACGCTATGCAAGGGCGAGGTGCCGCTTACACCGCTATATACAAGCACAAACGCGATGTTTAAAGCGGTAAGCTTAGTTATGCGCATGGCGCATAGGCGGCACTGCCCGCAGGTGGAGTGTCATGTCGCTTAAGCGCAACATACTTGCAAACTATCTCGGGCAAGGCTGGTCTGCTGTGATGCAGCTGGCTTTCATTCCGCTGTATATCAAATATCTGGGCATGGAATCCTATGGGCTGATCGGTGTGTACGCCACGTTACAGGCGGGCTTTCTGCTGTTGGACATGGGGATGGCACCGACCCTTAATCGCGAGATGGCGCGTTATGCGGCGGGTGCCCACAGCGCCCGTTCAATTCGTGAGCTGTTGCACAGTCTGGAGCTGATCTTTGCGGGAGTCGCGGCGCTGATCATCTGCATCGTGTGGGGGGCATCCGACTGGTTTGCGCTGCATTGGGTCAAGGTTGAGAAGCTGCCGCTGGATGCGGTGAGTGATGCATTCGCCATTATGGGAGTGGTTGCGGCATTGCGTTTGGTCGAGAACGTTTACCGTGGTGCGATATTGGGTTTGCAAACGCAGGTGTGGCTCAATGCGGCAACGGCGATTCTGGCTACGTTCAGATGGCTGGGGGCAGTGGGAGTGCTGGCGTGGGTATCGCAGACTATTGTGGCGTTTTTTATCTGGCAGGGATGTATATCCTTGCTCACGGTAGTTGTCTTTGCGCTACGCGTTCATCGCGTGATTCCTGCTGCACAGTCGGTACATTTCTCCAAATCGGCAGTCGCGGGAGTATGGGAATTTGCGCGTGGCATGATTCTCACGATGGTGCTCGCTTTGATACTGACGCATACCGATAAGATATTGTTGTCGCGGTTGCTAAGTCTTGAGGCATTCGGTGCTTATACGCTTGCGGCAACGCTTGCGGGAGGCCTGATGTTGCTGGTGGCACCGTTGGCACAGGGTTATTACCCGAAATTCACCGAGCTGTTGACTCGCCAGGATGAGCCGGGATTAATCCGGGTATATCATCAGGCGGCGCAGTTGATGAGCGTGATGGTCATGCCGGCGGCGCTGATATTGATGTTCTACGGCGAAACGGTGCTTTATCTATGGACTGGCGACGAGGAGTTGGCGCGCCACGCGGCTCCACTGGTGGCGTTGCTAACTTTAGGTACTGCATTCCTTGGTTTGATGAATATTCCCTATATGTTGCAGCTGGCTTATGGTTGGTCGGTATTTGCCGCGAAAGTGAATGCCGTTGTCGTTGCGGTGCTGATCCCGGTGTTATTGTGGGTCACGCCGCGTTATGGGGCAATGGGAGCCGCGTGGGTGTGGCTGGCGATCACATTGAGTTATATTTTCGTGGTCGTTCCGTTGATGCATCGGCGGCTTTTGCCTGAAGAGAAATGGGCGTGGTACTGGCGTGATAATGCTCTCCCATCCATGGCTGCTACAGTGGTTGTTTTTGCTGGAACATGGATTGATATTGCCGATTTTTCAAAACTCGGGCAATTCCTGTTGCTGGGCATGATTGGCTTGTTGGCCTTTTTCGCGGCAGCTTGTTCGGCTCCAATTTTGCGCGGCAAAATACTTAGAATTGTCGTTAGGGGAATATGAGTGTCATGGCAGGGTGAGGCGAGCCCCGCTCTTTGGGCGATTTGTATCATCCAGTTGAAAGCCCAAGTTAAGCCCGTTAACTTCCTCAAAGGCCACAATGCTGCGTTGTCCGCACAAAATTGCTTGCCTATCGCAGCCGATCTTGAAGCCAACAACCTTGCTTGGGCTCGAAAGAGCTTCGTTTAAGTAGTCATGATAACCCTGCTGACTCCAGATGGCTTTGAAGTCGGCACTCTTAAGAAGTAGCGGACTGATGAGAAAACCGGTAGCTGCCATTTGTGGAATGAATTTATAGTTCTTGCACTCGCCATTCTTGAATGTAAGTTCAATAAAATACTGAGAAGGCTTATAAACGAATCCCACGAACTGTGCGAGGAGACTTTCCTCTACTTTGATCCGAAGCCAGGTCGGTTTTGATGATTGCGGGACATCTATCCATTTTCCTATTTCGTATTCATGCCGCGATATCGGGGTGAGTGATAATGCCTCTTTGGGAAGGCTTCGATGCAGAAGTAGACTTCCTTTTTCGGAGCCAGCGATTTTATAGCGCTGCAGGATCTCCAACTTTGCTAGGGAATCGTCCTGTGCTACGAGCCGGTTATCCACGGTGTGGAGATCAAACAACAGATACGGGGGAGCTCGGCTCTCGTCCTGTAGAAAAGAGGCGTCGGCACGCATGATGCCATCGTTCCATGAGGCGAAAGAGATTGTGGAAGGCATCGAAACGTAATTAAAGTAGTTATATAACATCCGCGCCGGATACATGCCGAAATAGCCTATCCGCTGTGTTTTTACCAAGGCTTGTGTCTCGGGCAGTTGCATTGAGGCGCGTCTCTTCTCGGTTTCTGTGGCAAGCTCAATGAATAGTGCGCGTAGATTCACAATTCCCCATAGATTGTTGCTGATCTTGCTGTAGGTTGACCAAATCACTGAATTGGGATTGGGGGAGGCAAGGCCGAAGCTAAGAAGTGCCAGGAAAAGAGTAAAGGCACCAACAGGAGCAGATATCTTTACAGGCAAATTGAGGGGGTGATTGATCGTGGAGCTAAAAGCGCTCTCGTTTCGGAAGAGTGTCCAGATGTTGCTTATTAGGACATATCCAAAGAAGATGATGACATGAGCGTCAGCTCTGACGAAGCCGTGTTTCCATACGACAAAAAGTATGAATAGTTCAGTGATAGATAAAAGAATTTGTCGTCCAAAATAGGGGAGGTCGTGGCGCGTATTGCGAATGCTGCACAGAATTCTCCAATATATTGGAAGTTCGCAGCAGATAAGAATGCTTAGTCCAGAAATAGTGATACTAACAGGCTCGAATACGGTCATCGCCTGATTGTATCCATTTGAAAAGGATGCCGTGGCGCGCACGAATTCCGGGAAGAGAGCAGGGGACTGACCACTGGCAATCCAGATCACCATTATGGACGCGGCGAATCCTGCGGTTGCGGTTGCGGCATAGATAAAACGGCGAGAAATGATACAACCCAAGACAAAAGTGGTGACGATAAGTAGCGCGATAAAAAAACAGGTGCCTTTGGTTAGGGCCAGTAGTGCCAAGGTGATGATGGCGGGAATGGTGACTTGGGGTCTTATGGCAAAGGTTAACTGGTGGGATAGCAGCAAGAGCAGCACGTAGAACATCACATCACCTGCACTGAATAATCCTGCACAGACGAGAAAGGGGATTCTTAGGGTACTGGGTAGATGCTTTGATCGAGTCCAGAGAAGGAATACGAGATAGCTGGTCAAAAATACATTGATCAGGAGTTTTACCTCATCAAGAATACCTGTGTAGATGAGCGGATAGCTGAGGAATCCAAGCGGTCCGACGTTTTGGATGATGTCTTTCCCATAAGCGAAGCCATGTAAAGTCCAATATTCGATGGCAGCTTGGCTTCCCGCATCATGATTGTCGGCGACCCCATATGTCGGCAACTGTAGAATGGCGAGAAAAAGTAGCGCGACGAATATCAGCTGGTGGGGGCGGGAAGGGAATATCTTTGGTCGAAAAAGCATATCAATAGCACTTGTTCGTTTGCCTGATGAGCAAGCGCACCGCTTGAAATAACGGGACGGAGTGTACCAGAAAAGAAAACGCGAATTCTTTGGAGCCATCTTGATGATAGAATGCTCTAAGTTTTAGAACGAAATTAACAAGTTAAGATTTTTGGCGGTGGTTTGTGTGTGTGGTTTTGGTTTGAATGGATGATTGAGGAGATGATATGAGCCAACATACTGATCAAAATGACGAATTGAAGGAGTTTGTCTCTGGGGTGGCGGCTTTTTTAAGGACTGAAGGTGGGAAGTTCTTGCTGAAGACGGTCATCGTCGTTGTGGCGATTTTGGTTATCGTTCCCGATTTTTCGCAATTAAAAGCACTAGAGACGGAAAAAAACAAGTTGATAGCGATTGGCTTTGTGCAAAATCCGCGTGTCCTATGGAAGATGTCGGAGATGGAAGAAAGTGAGCAGAAGTTCAATCGTGCGATTCGTGATATGGAAATTGCAATGGGTTTGTTGGAAATGCACGGAGCTAACCCGGCGGTTGTCCGGGTTTATCAAGAGCGCCTCGATTCCCTGATCAGTAAATCTAACGAGATGGATCAGCCGAGACCATGAAAATTTTTCTGACCAAACTATTTCCCCAAGTTCGGCATTCTTTTGAGGCTGGGGAGGGAGCTTGCTTAATCGCTGGAGTCGGCGTTCCAACTTTGGGGCGAACGATGGATATTTCGATTCGGGGCATCATTCAGTGTTAGAGATGGATACGCCTAGGGTGAGTGTATGTATTCCCGCATACAATGCCGCAGCTTATCTTCGGGAAGCGATGGTGTCCGTCTTGGAGCAAAGTTATCGTGATTTTGAGATTGTGGTCGTGGATAACTGCTCTACGGATCAAACGGCTACCATTGTCGATCAGATATCGAAAGACAGTAATGGTTGCGTTCGATATTTCAAGAATGAAAACAATATCGGCCTAGTGCCGAACTTGAACAGATGTCTGACACATGCACGAGGACAGTACATCAAGTTTTTGTGTGCCGATGACATGTTGTTACCGGGATGTATTGAGACGATGGTGGCGAGTTTGGAAGCCAACCCCTCGGTGACATTGGTGGCTTGTGCGCGTCAGCTTGTTGATGCGGGCGGGTACAAGCTTGGAGTCAGGCAATATGCATCTGATGATATCTTGGTGCGGGGAGATCGGGTCATCACAAGGTGCTTGTTCGGCGGTAATTATATCGGCGAGCCGAGTGCAGTGATGTTCAGGCGTGCTGATGTGGAAAGGGGATTTCGTGAGGATATGCCGCAGCTATCGGATATCGATATGTGGTTCCAGCTGTTGGAGAAGGGGGACTTTCTCGGTCTGGCGGAGCCGTTTTGTGCCTTTCGCTCCCATTCAGCACAGATGACGCATGCTAATGTCAAATTGGGAATGATCGTCGAAGACAATGTAAGGCTGTTTGACGCATATTCACACAAGCCGTATGTGGAAAAGACGTTCTTATTGGTTTGGCGGTATAGGTTCTTAATGACATACCGGGTGTGGGTATCTAGAGCGGCCATCAAGGATGAGCGGCGGAAAGTGATACTGGGACGTTATGCGAGTCCGATGTTGTATCGTTGCATGCCTTTGCTTGGATACCTATTGCGATTACAGCGGCAGCTCACGGGGGCGGATAAGATCAATTGTTAAACGCAGAATTATTGCCGAGTGGGGGGCGAACAATCTCTATTTCGATTGTTAGTCACGGCCAGTCCGATTTGGTGAGACGTCTATTGTCCGATATCGAGAGGTGCTGTGAAACTTACTCTATCGAAGTATTGCTTACGATCAATTTGCCGGAGGAGATTGCTTTTGCAGAGCGGCGATATCCTTTTCTGCTCCGAATCATTCGTAATTCGCGACCGCAAGGTTTCGGAGCCAATCACAATCAGGCTTTTGCACAAGCTGCGGGAGAGTTCTTTTGTGTTATGAATCCGGATATCAGGTTCGAGCGGGATCCATTCCCGTCGCTGTTGTGGTGTTTGCAGGATGCTGAGATCGGCGTGGCCGCGCCCCTTGTGCTTGGCGAGGATGGGGGTATAGAAGATAGCGCGCGCCGGTTCCCGACGCCATTCAAGATATTGTGCAAGGCTGTGGGCGGATGCAAGGGGGGGGATTATTCTGTGCGCGAGGGGGTATTGTTGCCGGATTGGATTGGCGGAATGTTCATGTTGTTTGTACATGCGACATTTGCCAAGATGCGGGGCTTCGACGAGCGCTATTTTCTATATTACGAGGATGTCGATTTGTGTGCCCGTTTGAAATTGAGTGGTTATCGTGTGTTGTTGTGTGCGGATGCAAGGGTAGTGCATTTGGCTCGCCGCGACAGTCATCGGAATCTTAAATTTTTGAAATGGCATATGACGAGCATGATGAGGTTTTTTTGTTCCCGGCCTTTTTGGGCGATCAGTCTGTTGCGCCTCAGAAGGACGCTCTTGATGATTGGGCAGACTGAGAAATGAATTTTTTGATCACAGGTGCAGATGGCTTTGTGGGTAAAAAATTGTCTTTGGCGTTGTTGGGCCGGGGGTATGCTGCGCGTTCCGCCGTGCGCTCTGCGCGTTCGGCTTTAGGAAACGTAACGGTGGTAGGTTCTATTGATAAGGACACTGACTGGTTCGCAGCATTGCAGGGAGTGGATGTGGTAATTCATCTCGCTGCTCGTGTGCATGTCATGCATGATGATGCGGGTGATCCGCTGGAGGCATTCCGGCGGGTAAATGTCGAGGGGACCAAGCGTTTGGCTAGTTCTGCCGCCCAGTGCGGGGTAAAGCGTCTGGTCTATGTCAGTTCCGTTAAAGTGAATGGCGAGGCTACACACGGAAACAAGGCATTCACCGAATCGGGGCTAGCGCTGCCGAAAGATCCCTACGGAATATCCAAATGGGAGGCGGAGCAGGCTTTGCAGCATGTGGCGCAGGAGACCGGTCTAGAGGTCGTAGTCGTGCGGCCGCCGTTGGTCTACGGTTCTGAGGTGCGGGGGAATTTCGCCCAGATGTTGGTTGCCTTGGCGGAAGGGATACCCTTGCCGCTGGCCTCGGTGCAGAATTTACGTAGTTTGATTTATGTGGGAAATCTGATTGACGCGTTGATTGTTTGTGCGACCCATCCGGGGGCAGCGGGTCAGACTTATTTGGTCAGCGACGGAGAAGATGTGTCCACGCCTCGACTATTGAGCCTTTTGGGCGACGGGATCGGCTGTTCGGCCAGATTGTTTGCATGTCCCCCTGTCTTGTTGAAACTGGCTGGGCGTATTATTGGCAAATCGCATCAGATCAGGCGCCTTCTGGAATCATTGCGTGTCGACAGTGGTAAAATCCGCCGCGAATTAAACTGGACTCCCCCGTACACTTTGCAGCAGGGGCTTGAAGAGACTGCTGAGTGGTATCGAAACACATATCTATGAGTCACTATTCCCCTGTTGTCGCCGCACTGGTGACTTTGCTGCTGACCGTTATCATCCTGCGTGGCAAATTAAGCCAAGGCGCTCTGGATATTCCCAATGAGCGTTCTTTGCATCAAAAACCAATCCCGCGTGTAGGCGGTGTCGCATTGATGTCAGGATTGTTGTCCGGTTGGGGGCTAATGTCGCATGTATTGAAGTGGTGGATTGTATTGCCTTTGCTGGCGGTTTTCTTCATATCGTTGTTGGATGACATATATCACTTGACTGTGAGGACGCGCTTATCTATCCATGTTGGCGCGGCGGTGGTTTTGGTGGCGGGAAGCGGCCTATTCATGCAGCAGGGGTTGTTTGCGCTGGTAGTGGTGGTGCTGACGGTATGGATGATCAATCTGTATAACTTCATGGACGGTTCGGATGGATTGGCCGGGGGTATGGCGTTATTCGGTTTTTCATTTTACGGTTTTGCCGCATTGATCGCGCATGACGATACGCTGGCAATGTTGAATTTTTCGATAGGCGCGGCGGCACTAGGGTTTCTTTATAACAATTTTTATCCGGCGAAGATATTCATGGGGGATGCGGGATCTATCCCGCTAGGATTTCTAGTTGCCGGTATGGGCTTGTGGGGGTGGCAGAGAGAGGTTTGGCCCGCTTGGTTCCCCGTACTGGTGTTCTCCCCATTTATCGTGGATGCTAGTGTGACACTTACAAGACGGGCATTGCGTGGTGTGCGTATTAGTGAGGCGCATCGCGAGCATTATTACCAGCGCGCGATACAGCTCGGCTGGGGGCATCTCAAGGTCGCATTGTTAGAATATTTGCTGATGCTGGCGGTTGGAGTGTCTGCTTTGTTCGCATTGGAGCAGACGTTGCCATGGAAATTATTGTTGGCGTGGGGCGGCATTTACGCCGGATTGATGCTGATGCTGGATATTTGCTGGAACAAGGCAAAGCGGGCACAAGATGCTTAAATCCTCGCGTATGAACACCGCTATCGCGATAGCGCATGATCTTACCGCCGCAGCTTTGGCATGGTGGTTTTCCTATCTACTGCGTTTTAATTTTGATCTGCCCGCCAACTTCAAAAGCGAGATGTGGAGTACGTTACTCTGGGTTGTTCCGCTGCAAGGGGTTGTCTTTTGGGGTTCTAATCTGTATCGAGGGATATGGCGTTATGCCAGCGTGGCCGATTTGCGTCGCATCCTGTTTGCTGTCGTTGTGGCCACAGCACTTGTTCCGTTGGTATTGGGTCTGTTTCGTGTACAGGCTATCGTACCTCGTTCGGTGCTGATCATTGACCCCATCCTACTGATTTTGGCTATGGGCGGTAGCCGAATGTTGTACCGTTTGTGGAAAGAGAATCTGCTGTACGGAGATTTTCATCTGCGCGGCGAGCCGGTGCTGGTGCTGGGGGCTGGAAGCGCCGGCATTGGTCTATCCAAAGAACTCGCCCGTAGCCGGGAGTGGCATCAGGTCGGATTTCTCGATGACGATGAGCAGAAGCAGGGGCGTACGCTCAACGGGATCAAAGTGCTGGGGAGATTGGATAGCTTGCCCTATTGGGCAAAGCATTTTGGGGTGGAGCAGATCATCGTGGCGATGCCTGCTGCACCACATCAGGTGCGTAGACATGTCATTGATTTGGCCGGTCGCAGCGGGATCAAGGCGCAAATGGTGCCGACATTCGAGGATCTGTTGAGCGGGCGGGTCGCCATCTCGCAGCTGCGTGCAGTTGAGCTTGATGATTTGCTTGGGCGAGATCCAGTGCAGTTAGATGATGCAGGCTTGCAAGAGCAATTGGGCGACAAGGTGGTTCTCGTGACCGGAGCAGGGGGGTCTATTGGTTCGGAGCTGTGTCGCCAGATTGCCCGTTTTTTGCCTAGGCGCCTAGTGCTGTTCGAGGTCAGCGAATTCGCTCTGTACAATATGGAGCAGGAATTAACTCAAAAATTTCCGCAGATCGAGATTGCCTATCTTGCCGGCGACGTGCGCGATGCGGCGCGACTCGAACAAGTGTTTTCTGAACATCTACCCAGCGTCGTTTTCCATGCGGCAGCCTATAAACATGTACCTCTGATGGAGCGTCACAACGCTTGGCAGGCTGTGCGCAATAATGTCTTTGGCACGTGGCAAGTGGCGCAGTGTGCACAACGTTATGGAGTGGAAAAATTCGTGCTGATATCCACCGACAAAGCAGTCAATCCCACGAATATCATGGGAACGAGCAAGCGTATGGCCGAGATGGTCTGTCAGGGATTGCAGCAGACGGAGGGGACGCGATTCATCATTGTGCGTTTCGGGAATGTGCTTGGAAGTAATGGCAGTGTCATTCCGAAGTTCCGCGAACAGATTGCACGAGGAGGGCCGATTACGGTGACGCATCCAGAGATCACGCGTTATTTCATGTCCATTCCCGAGGCTGCGCAGTTGGTGATGCAGGCAGGTTGCATGGGACGGGGCGGTGAAATATTCGTGTTGGACATGGGCGAGCCAGTAAAGATTGTTGACCTAGCGCTTGATCTCATTCGCCTTTCCGGTATGCGTGAGAGTGATATTAAGATTGAATTCACCGGTCTGCGTTCAGGTGAAAAATTATATGAGGAGTTGTTGGCGGACGATGAGAACACGTTATCGACGCCACATCCGAAACTGCGCATAGCTCAAGCCCGCATAGTGTCGTCGCCAGAGCTGGAAACGATGCTGGCCTGGATAGCGACGGATGCCGCTATCGCCGATGATGTTGTGCGCAGGCAGTTGTGTCAATGGGTGCCTGAGTACACGCCGGATATCCGTTCATGACAAGGCAAACATTCAATCTAGCTCCTATGCGCAAAGTGCTACTTGGGCCATTGCAATGGTGCGTCGTTCTGATCGGCCTGTCGGTGCCGATCTCGGTGGCGTTCGACAATGTCCTGTTGGCGCTGATCCTGCTGGGAGTCTTGTTCAGTCTTCCCGCCGTTGTGCGTATCGCATGGCAGCACCCTGTGGCTCGTGCCGCCATGCTGTTGTTTACCATGTTGCTGGCCGCCATGTTCTACGGTGGCACGCCCATGCGGGAAGCGCAGACCATTTTGGCGAAATATGCCGATCTGGCTTTTATTCCCGGTTTCATTTGGTTGCTTTCCGATGAGATCGTTCGGCGCAGGGCGCGACGCGCTTTTATTGTGGCGATGGGCATCACTCTGGCGGCCTCCTATCTGATCGGATTAAAGATCGTACCCCTGATGTCGTGGATGCATCCTTGGACCGATCCAATCAACCCCGCCATTTTTCATAGCCATATCACGCAGAACAATATGATGGCGTTTGCTGTGTTTTTGGCTCTACTTGAATGGAGAGAAGCTACCGTATCTAGGCATAGGATCGCATGGCTGGCATTTGTGGGGCTGGCCATCGTCAATATACTATTCATGGTGGAAGGGCGGACCGGTTATCTGATTTTATTCGTGCTTTTGGGCTGGTTCGCTATGGTCACTTTCTCCCATGCCATGGCTCGGCGCGGAGCTAGTTGGGGATGGCGACAAAAAGGAGGCATTGCCTTGGTGTTGCTGCTGGGTGTGCTTTTGGCGTACCACGGTTCAGCACGTCTGCATAATCGTGTGGTGATGGCCGTGGCGGAATATCAGGCATGGATTCCGAACCAAGGGGCGACTTCCATCGGGCAGCGTCTGGATTTCTATTCCAATACCCTGCATATCGTAGCTGAGAATCCCTTATTGGGCGTGGGTACCGGCGGTTTTCCATCAGCCTACGAGCGCCATACTCAGGGGGTGGACGTGATAAAAACGCGTAATCCACACAACGAATATCTGATGATATCGGTGCAAACTGGCTTGGTTGGCTTGATATTGTTGCTGTATTTATTCTATACGCATTGGCGTAATGCGCCTTTGTTGCCCACGTTGCTTGAGCGTGATGCGGCGCGCGGTTTGCTGCTTGCCTACTTGGTCAATTGTACGCTCAACTCGGCGTTAATGGATCATGCGGATGGATTGTTCTTCGCATTCATGAGCGCAGTTTTGTTTGCCAATCTTAAGTTAGGATCGAAGCATGAGTGAAGCTCTAGTCGATGTTACGGCGAATCAATCAGCCAAACTGACCGCATATATCATCGCTTACAACGAAGCGGGACGTATTGCGGGGGCGGTGCAAAGTGTGGCGTGGGCGGACGAGGTTCTGGTGTTGGATTCATATAGCACAGACGATACGGCGAAGATCGCGGCCGAGATGGGGGCGACCGTGAAGCAGATTCCGTTCACTACGTTTGGAAAATTACGTAATGATGCGATTGCCGCATGCAAATATGAATGGGTCTTCAGTCTAGATACAGACGAATTTTGCACGCCTGCCGCGCGGGCCGAAATTGCCGGGATATTGGCGCGACCGGATGCGGATGCCTACTATGTTCCGCGTCATAACTGGTTCATGGGGCGCTGGATAAGGCATTGCGGTTGGTATCCTGACTATCGTCAGCCGCAATTATTTCGGAAGGGGGCGCTAATATTCGACGATCATGAAGAAGTGCATGAATCCTTCCGGGTGGTGGGCAAGATCGGCTATTTCAAAGCGGCAATCATTCAGGTGCCGTATCAGAACCTGGAACAATTAATCGTCAAAATGCAACGCTATTCCACACTGGGTGCGCGTAAACTTGCGCGCAAAGGCAAGCGTGTCGGTATGGGTACTGCGCTGGCTCATGGGTTGTGGGCATTCTTTCGTATCTATGTGATCAAACTCGGTTTTCTCGATGGATGGGGCGGCTTTATGCTCGCGCTGGGCAATTTTGAGGGGACGTTTTATCGTTATGCCAAGGCGGCGACTGCGCAGCAAAACTGGATGCTTCCTCCAGTCGATCATAATGAACAAAAATAATATGCGCATAGCGGTCATCGTGACCACCTATAACCGACCGGACGCGCTTGCGGTCGTGCTGGAGGCTTATCTGGTCCAGACCGACCCGAATTTCGAAGTGTTGGTGGCCGACGATGGATCAACGCCGGATACGGCGCGCGTGGTGCAACAGTTTCAGGTGCGCGCAGCATTCCCTATTCGACATATCTGGCAAGAGGATGACGGTTTCCGCGCTGCGGCCATACGCAACCGCGCGATAGCAGCCACCTCGGCGGACTACATCATTTTTACCGATGGTGACTGCATCCCGCTGCCGGACTTCGTCGGGCGTCATCGTCGTTTGAGTGAGGCAGGATGTTTTCTTTCCGGCAACCGCCTATTGTTGTCGCAGGAGCTAACGCGGCAGGTGTTGGATGCAAAGATTGCGTTGCATCTGTGGCGTACGAGCGATTGGCTGCGAGCGCGCGGTCGTGGCCAGATAAACCGCCTGACACCTTTGTTGCGCCTGCCTGACGTGTGTATGCGCAAACGCACACCGCGGCGCTGGCAAGGAGCGAAAACCTGCAATCTTTCTGCCTACCGTGAGGATCTGTTGCGTGTGAACGGTTTGGATGAGAGTTATACGGGATGGGGACTGGAAGATTCCGATCTGGTTGTTCGTCTGATTCGTGCGGGAGTCATGAATAAAAGCGCGCGGTTTGCCGCACCAGTGTTGCACCTGTGGCATAAGGAGAATGACCGTTCCCATCTTGAGGAGAATCAGCGCCGCTTGCTGCAAGTGTTGAGTGCTACGCACAGCTACGCGTTAAAAGGTGTGGATCAATACCGATAGATATCTTGCCACTTTGCTGACGCGGGAGTCCCTGACCTATTGCCCAGGCGGCTTATCAAGTACAATGCAAGCCATATAAATGTTGTTTAAATGAAACTTTAACTGAAAATCTGTATGCAATTAATTCCAACGATTCTATGTGGCGGAGCTGGTTCGCGGCTTTGGCCAGTTTCTCGTGAGTTGCACCCCAAGCCTTTCATTCGTCTTGCTGATGGACAAAGTCTACTGCAAAAGGCCTATTTGAGAGGTGCCATGCTGGCAGATGTATCTGAGGTTCTTACTGTTACGAATCGTGAACTTTTTTTCAAGACTGAGGATGAGTACAAGGAGGTAATCAGTACCGTTGGCAAGCCGCTCGGCAATAGCTACATTCTTGAGCCGTTTGGTCGCAATACCGCACCTGCGATTGCCGTTGCCGCGCTACGGGTTGCCGCGACACATGGCGAAACGGCATTGATGCTGGTGTTGGCGGCTGATCATTTAATCCTTGATCAGGCGGCGTTCGCGCAAGCCGTCGAACAGGCTAAGCAATTGGCGACAAAAGGCCGATTGGTCACTTTCGGCATACGCCCCGAAGCTCCTGAGACTGGTTATGGTTACATCGAGGCTCAAGGTAACGATGTATTGCGTTTTGTCGAGAAGCCAAATCTGGAAAAGGCGCAAGAATACGTGGACTCAGGAAATTACCTGTGGAACTCGGGGATGTTCTGTTTTTCTGCTGGTGCGATGTTGCGTGAGATGGAGATGCATTGCCCGGAAATCCTTGCGTCAACCCGGGCATGCATGGAGCGTTCGCGCAAGGCCGAAGGGGTCGGATTCTCTCAGGTCGAACTTGACCCAGATGTATTTGCTCGGATACCGGAGGACTCCATTGATTATGCGGTGATGGAGAAGTCGGCGAATGTGGCGGTAGTGGCCTGCAACATCGGCTGGAGTGACATTGGTTCGTGGAGTGCTTTGGGTGATCTCACTGTGCCCGACGAGAAGGGCAATCGCATTGAGGGTGAAGTGCTGATCTTTGATGTGGACAACTGTTATATACAAAGCAACGAGAGGATCGTCGGGGCGGTGGGGATTAGCAACCTCATTATTATAGACACTCCAGATGCCGTGCTGGTCGCAGATCGCAATCGGGCTCAGGATGTTAAGCATCTGTATTCTCGCCTCAAGGCGGAGGGGCATGAGACGCACAAGCTGCATCGCAAGGTGCATCGCCCATGGGGTACTTATACAGTCCTTGAGGAAGGGGTGCGATTTAAGATCAAGCGTATCGAGGTCAAGCCCGGCGGCAAGCTTAGTTTGCAGATGCACCATCACCGTAGTGAACACTGGATTGTAGTCAGCGGTATGGCGAATGTAACCAATGGTGATTCTGAGATGCTCGTCAAAACCAATGAGTCCACTTATATCCCGGCCGGACACAAACATCGCTTGGAAAATGCCGGGCTGGTCGATCTGATCATGATCGAAGTGCAGAGCGGGGAGTATCTGGGTGAGGATGATATCGTCAGGTTCGATGATGTGTACGGAAGAACATCGGTATGACACTGGCTTGTTTCAAGGCTTACGACATTCGCGGCAAGCTGGATGTCGAACTTGACGAAGGTATAGCATACCGTATCGGGCGGGCTTACGCGCAGCAGTTAAATGCTCGGCGTGTCGTTGTGGGCGGGGATGTGAGGCTCAGTAGTGCACAACTCAAGTTGGCATTGGCTAACGGGCTGATGGATGGCGGTGCGGATGTCATTGACATTGGTATGACTGGAACCGAAGAGGTGTATTTTGCTGCCTTTTATCTTGATGTGGACGGCGGGATAGAAGTTACTGCCAGCCACAACCCCATGGATTATAACGGTATGAAACTGGTATTGCGTGGCGCGGTACCGATCAGCGGGGATACTGGATTGAAGGAAATCCAGGCGCTGGCAGAAACCAACAGCTTCACTGGGGTGGCGACCCGAGGAACACTCTCGCAGGCTTCGATTCTAGAACCTTTTGTTGAGCACCTGCTGACTTATCTGGATGTGGCTGCGATTAAGCCGCTCAAGTTGGTAGTGAATGCGGGCAACGGAGCTGCGGGTCATGTGATTGATGCACTGGAAGTGCATTTCAAGAGACTGCATGTCCCAGTCGAGTTCATCAAAATTCATCATCAGCCGGATGGTATGTTTCCCAATGGCATTCCTAACCCATTGTTGCCGGAGAACCGGACGGCGACTGCCGACGCAGTGCGCGTGCACCGTGCCGATATGGGGATTGCCTGGGATGGCGATTTTGACCGTTGTTTTTTGTTCGACGAGCAGGGCGAATTCATCGAAGGTTATTACATCGTGGGGCTCCTGGCGGAAGCGTTTTTGCTCAAACATCCCGGCGAAAAAATCATTCATGATCCGCGTTTGATCTGGAATACCATCGATATGGTTAAGCGTGCCGGAGGTGTTCCTGTGCAGTCCAAGACAGGCCATGCCTTCATCAAGGAACGTATGCGAGCAGAGAATGCTATCTACGGTGGAGAAATGAGTGCACACCATTATTTCCGCGATTTCGCTTATTGCGACAGCGGCATGATTCCTTGGCTGCTCGTATCCGAATTGCTTGGCCGTAGTGGTAAGAGACTCTCGCAGTTGGTAGGGGAGCGCATACATGCCTACCCTTGTAGTGGCGAGATAAACTATCGCGTACAAGATGTGGCGGGAACTATAGATCGGGTTTTGCAACATTACCTGGCGCAGGATCCCGTGATTGACTTTACCGATGGTGTGAGCGTTGCATTTCCTGATTGGCGTTTTAATCTGCGTAGCTCGAATACCGAACCCCTGCTCAGGCTCAATGTGGAGACTCGGGGGGATGTGCAGGCCGTGTCGATGCATGTGGGCGAGTTAGAGGCGCTGATTAAGGGTGTCGCTTGATGAGAGCGATGTTGAGAGCGTTATGGGTTTACCGAGGATTCATTTTCGGTAGTGTTCAGCGCGAGTTTCAGTCCAGATATCGCAATTCCCTGCTGGGAGGTGCGTGGACGGTTCTTAATCCGCTGTCCATGATAGTCGTTTATACGGTGATCTTTTCGCAGATCATGCATACAAAACTTCCGGGTGTCGACAGCTCTTTCGCTTATAGTATTTACCTGTGTGCTGGCATGCTGACGTGGGGGTTGTTCGCCGAGATTGTCGGGCGGGCGCAGAACGTGTTTTTAGAGCATGCCAATCTGCTTAAAAAACTCAGCTTCCCCAGGCTGTGCCTACCAGTCACCGTTGTTGCGAACGCGCTGCTGAATTTCGTGATCGTTTTCGCACTGTTCAGTGTATTTTTATTACTGTCCGGTAATTTTCCCGGTTTGCCGTATCTTGCCGTTCTGCCAATCTTGTTAATCTTGGTGACTTTTGCCATTGGTCTGGGTGTCAGCCTTGGTGTGCTCAATGTCTTCTTTCGTGATGTGGGGCAACTCTTCGGTATCGTGCTCCAATTTTGGTTTTGGCTCACGCCGATCATCTATCCGATCTCTATCCTGCCCGAGCCAGTACGTGTTTTTATCGATTACAACCCGATGGTCAGTTTGATTGGCGCATTTCAGGGGATACTTGTTTCTGGCTTATGGCCTTCATGGAACAGCCTGATACCAGTGACGATTCTGGCACTGATGATGTGCGTGCTGGGTTTATTTTTATTCCGCAGGCACGCGGGTGAAATGGTGGACGAGTTATGACCATCGTTGCAGGATTTCGATTTTCACTCAAAGATTGAGTATGGGAACCATTACCATCACCAATCTGGGTAAAGCCTATAAACAATATCCAACGCGCTGGTCGCGTTTGGCGGAGTGGCTGATTCCAGGTGGCGTACCGCGTCATCGGCTCAAATGGATATTGCAGGATGTCTCTTTCAATGTGATGCCGGGTGAGGCGGTGGGCATCATCGGCGTCAATGGCGCGGGCAAGAGCACATTACTCAAGATGATTACGGGGACCACTCAACCGACCACGGGTAGCGTCAATATCACGGGGCGCGTGGCGGCATTGCTAGAGTTGGGGATGGGCTTCCATCCCGATTTTACCGGGCGGCAAAATGCATTCATGGCCGGACAGATACTGGGAATAAGTGTTGAAGAGATTGCCCGATTGATGCCCGAGATAGAAGCCTTTGCCGAGATTGGTGACTACATTGATCAGCCGGTGCGAGTGTATTCCAGCGGAATGCAGGTGCGTCTTGCGTTTGCGGTAGCTACATCTATTAGACCCGATGTGTTGATCGTGGATGAAGCACTTTCCGTCGGTGACAGTTATTTTCAACATAAAAGCTTTGATCGGATACGTCAATTTAGGGATGAAGGTGTCTCTATCATGTTTGTAACGCATAGCATGAGCGATGTTCGTACTCTTTGTGATCGAGTTATTTTGGTGGATGGAGGTCAGATATTAAAAGATGGTGCGCCTGATGAAGTTGTGGATTATTACAATGCACTGATTGCTGCGAAAGAAAATTCCAAATTGACTGTTGAGCAGCTGCGGGAGAAAAACGGGTGGCTGGTTACAAAAAGTGGAACGGGTGAGGCTAGAATCACTAGCATATCTTTGCATGATGCGATTACTCATCAGGAGTTGTTAATGGCTCAGGTGGGGCAGAAAGTTCTGCTTAGGTTAAGTGCTGATATTGTGAGAGACCTGCCCCAGTTGGTGATGGGTCTCATGATTAGAGATAAGCAGGGGCATGTGATTTGGGGAAGTAATACGTGGCACACACAACAAATCTTGCGTGATGTTAAGTGCAATAAAAAAATTAATTTTGCGCTGCAATTTACCTGCACACTTGGCCCCGGCTCTTACTCTATTACTGCAGCGCTCACCTCTAGCGATTCTCATGTGGTCGAAAATTTTGAGTGGATCGATAATTTATTGGTGTTTGAAGTAATTAATATAGATAAACCAACTTTCGTTGGTTCAACATGGCTTGATGCCATATTTTCATTGGAGCGGGACTCATGACCTCTTACCCAATTATTGATGAATTGAGACGTGCGACGACGACTATTAATTGTCGCGATGCTGAATTTATTCCTAAGGTTTGCAATGCGGGGACGGTAGAAAACGTTGATGGAAAACATGTGCAAATAATGCACAATGGTTTAAAGGTGTTATACGGTGGATACCATGGCGATTGGATGGCGGGGATTATCCACGGACTGAAGGGTCATCACGAGCCGCAAGAAGAAAAAGCTTTTCATGAATTGCTCCGATATTGTCGTCCCAGAACGTGTATGTTGGAGCTCGGTGCTTTTTGGGCATATTACTCTATGTGGTATCTCAAGAATATTCCTTTTAGTTCGGCGTATTGTTTAGAGCCGGATGCGGCACATATTGAGGTCGGTCGATCCAATATGCGATTAAATGGTTTGGATGCTCAATTCGTGCGTGCTTGTGTGGGCGGCAAATTTGTTGAACAGCGACAGTTCACTACGGAATCTGGTGAGTCGGTGTTTATGCCGCAGCATACAGTGCAGTCAGCGCTGGCGCATTTCGGTTTGGATGGTGTCGAGCTTTTGCATGCTGATGTTCAAGGAGCCGAGCTTGATCTTTTGATAGGGTGTGCTCCTCTCTTTGCTTCTGGGAAAGTGCGATTTTTAGTTGTTTCTACACATCATTCGTCAATATCAGGCTCGATTTCTACTCATGCAGATTGCGTTAATGTACTGAGGGATTTCGGAGCTCATATTTTGTGCGAGCATGATGTGGATGAGTCTTTTAGTGGCGATGGACTGATTGTTGCTGCGTTGCGACCGGAAGACCGCTCAATACCGCCAATCGTTATTTCACGTTGTCGTAGGGGTGAATCTTTGTTTGCTATAGGTTATTAATATGGCATTCATTTCATACGCTCAGAACTCTGAAGATGTAATGCTATGGCGTGCGCTTGGGCATGTTGAGTCCGGCTTTTATATCGACGTAGGAGCAAATGACCCGGAAATCGACTCTGTCACTAAGGCGTTTTATGAGCGTGGCTGGCGCGGTATTAATATCGAGCCGCTTGCATCGCACTACGCAGATTTGCAGCGAGCTCGTCCACGCGATATAAATTTGAATTTAGCCGCAGGTGATGCGGCAGGTGAAATAGAAATATTTGAATGTGATGTCCGCGGTTGGGCCTCGGCTGACTCGTCCACGATAGCGCATTTGAATGAAACTGGCCATGCCGGAAAATATCATCGCGTTCCTGTCGCAACCCTTGCAGATATATGCAATGAGTACGCGCCAGGGGAAATTCACTTTCTAAAGGTGGATGTGGAAGGATTTGAGGCCCAAGTTTTGGCTGGTATGGATTTTAAAAAATTCAGGCCGTGGATTGTTATTGTGGAGTCGGTTAAGCCGGATACGAACGAGGAAAATCATCAGCGATGGGAGTCTGGGTTGTTGGTGAGGGGGTATCAGTATGCTTATGCCGACGGATTAAATCGTTTCTATGTGGCAGATGAACATTCGGATCTTTTGGGAGCGCTGAAATATCCTCCGAATGTCTTAGATGGCTTTGTTATCGCCGCGCACATGGGGGCTGAAATCAGGGTGCAGCAAACTGAGACTAGGGCATTGATCGCTGAAGATAGGGTGAGGCAAGTTGAGGAGCGAGCACTTCAGGCTGCGGCTAAAGTGCAGCAGACTG
>CAZNAD010000010.1:77740-77804 GCA_964571195.1 uncultured Gallionellaceae bacterium
AATCCCAGTTGCAGCAGACTGAATCCCAGTTGCAGCAGACTGAATCCCAGTTGCAGCAGACTGA
>CAZNAD010000011.1:0-68259 GCA_964571195.1 uncultured Gallionellaceae bacterium
ACACCACCAGCCTCCGCCGCCGTGCAGCGAAGAGGTGCGCATTATATAGATTGAAAAAATATCGTCAACCTAATTTTACACACCAGAGTTTTTCATTCGTGGGTTGCGGGGGCAGGATTTGAACCTACGACCTTCGGGTTATGAGCCCGACGAGCTGCCAGACTGCTCCACCCCGCGTCAGCGAAGAGGTGAGACTATAGCTGATAGTTCATTGCAGGTCAATATATCGCGACAGGCAAATTAGCGGCTACTCTGCGCCATGCTGATTCTTCCGACGATCTTCTTTGTATCTGGAGTATGGCTCCTGCAACAACAGGCAGAGTTGCCCAATATTCATTGGGCTTGGTGGCTGTTGCTGACTCTTCCCGCCTTTTGGCTACCGCAACGCTCTGCCTTGCTACAGATTACACGACAGGGACTACTGCTCGCCAGCGCATTGGCCTGCGGATTTTTTTATGCCTCATGGATGGCACAACAGCGCCTAGCCGATGGACTTCCGTCAGCCTGGCAAGGTCGCGATATCACATTGACCGGGGTGGTCGCAGAGATGCCACGCCTGCACGAACGGGGAATGGGATTCGCATTCGACGTCGAAAACACCGTCACGCCAGACGCGCATGTACCGCGACATATCCTGCTTTCCATCTATCGGGATGAAAAATCAGCTCTGCTGGAACCTCACGCAGGAGAACGTTGGCAATTCACCGTCCGCCTGAAACAGCCACATGGCACCAGCAATCCTTATCAATTCGATTTTGAAGCATGGGCTCTAGAGCGCGATCTTCGCGCAGTGGGATATGTGCACAACAAGGGCGACAATCGCCGTATTGCAACACAAGTGCATACTTTCGGATATCACATCGAACAGCTGCGCGAGGCGATACGTACCCGCTTCCAGAATACCCTAGGCGACGCTCCCTATGCCGGCGTGTTAAGCGCGCTTGCCATCGGCGACCAAGGCAGCATCTCCGCCTCGCAATGGCAGATATTCACGCGCACGGGGGTGAATCACCTGATGAGCATCTCCGGCCTACACATCACCCTGCTGGCCGGATTCGCATTCGCTCTGACGTATCACCTGTGGCGGCGCAGTGTAAAACTGACCCTGTACCTGCCCGCACGCAAGGCTGCCGCATTGATCGGCTTCGTCGTCGCCCTGAGCTACGCCTTGTTGGCCGGATACGGCATCCCGGCACAACGAACCATCTACATGCTGGCCTGCGTCGTCATTGCCTTGTGGTCATCACGCAACATCGCCCCGGCACAGGCACTCGCTGCGGCACTGCTTCTGGTGTCGTTGCTCGACCCGTGGGCGGTTTTCTCGGCTGGATTCTGGCTTTCCTTCGCTGCCGTGGCACTCATCTTCTACCTCACGGCCAACCGCATCGGCAACGCACATTGGCTGGTCGAATATACCCGTGTGCAATGGGCTATGAGCATCGGCCTGATTCCTCTATTGCTCACACTGTTTCAACAGCTCTCGGTGGTGTCGCCTGCAGCCAATGCCATTGCCATCCCGCTGGTAAGTTTCATCGTCGTGCCATTGACGTTGCTAGGCGTATTGCTGCCGCTGGAATGGCTGCTGCAACTTGCCCATCAGGGCATGGCGCTGTGTATGGCGCTGCTCGAGTGGCTGAACAGCCTGCCCGCGGCGACATGGACGCAACATGCCCCGCCCACCTGGAGCATCATCATCGGCATGTTCGGTGTGTCATGGATATTACTTCCGCGCGGATTTCCCGGACGCTGGCTCGGATTGCTGATGCTGCTGCCGATGTTCATGAGCGCCCCGCAGCACCCTGCACCGGGCATGTTGCGGCTGATCATATTCGACGTGGGACAAGGCCTCGCCGTCGCCGCACAGACCCGCGAGCATGCCCTGCTCTATGATGCCGGGCCGGATTACAGCGGAGATGCCGACAGCGGCAATCGCATCCTGGTTCCGGCATTGCGCGGCCTGGGCATCTCACAACTGGACAGCGTGATCCTCACCCATGACGATATCGACCATATCGGTGGAGCCGCATCCGTGTTGCAGGCGATACCTACCGGCATGCTCTACTCGACATTAGCGCACGATCACGACTTGCTTAAAACGGGGGAAAATCATCGCCGCTGCATCGACGGACAGAACTGGGAATGGGACGGCGTGCATTTTGAAATGCTACACCCGGCAATAGACAGTCTTCCGCAAAAAAAGTCCCGCGACAACGACTTGAGCTGCGTCCTGCGCATCAGCACAGGAAACCACCACGTATTACTGGTCAGCGACATCGAACATGGCACGGAACAACGCCTGCTGGACGAGCACGCGAACAAACTTCCCGCCACCGTGCTCATCGTGCCACACCACGGCAGTAAAAGCTCATCATCGGCGGCCTTTGTACAAGCGACACAGCCGCGTTATGCAGTCTTCACAGTGGGATACCGCAACCGATTCCACCACCCGCACCCGGACACACTCGCGCGGTACCGGGCAGTCGGTAGCGAATTATTACGTTCCGACTCGGAGGGGGTGATCATCATCACAATGGATGCACAGAACCTTACCGTAGAAAGTCACCGCAAACACCATGCCCGATATTGGCAGAAAGAGCGTTAAGACAAGGTCGGATCGCTATTGACGAATTTGATGAAATCATCCGCAGCAAGCGGGCGGCTGAAGAAATAGCCCTGCACCTCGTCGCAACCGCGTATGCGCAGAAAATCCAGTTGTTCGAGTGTTTCCACACCTTCCGCGATCACCTTCAAGTCAAGTCTATGCCCGAGACTAATAATAGAGCGCACAATGGCTGCATCACTCTCATCCGTCTCGATGTCGCGCACAAACGACTGGTCGATTTTAAGCTTGTGCACCGGCAGGTTCTTCAAATAGTTCAAACTTGAAAAGCCCGTTCCAAAGTCGTCGATGGACATCTGCACGCCCAGTTGATGCATGCGCGTCAGAAACTCCATCGCGGCATTGGTATCACCCATCATGATCCCCTCGGTGATTTCCAGCTCCAGACAGCCGGGACGCAACCCGGTCTCTCTCAGCGCAGCTTCGATAACTTCAGCCAGATTCGGCTGGCGCAATTGCCGTATAGACAGATTCACCGCCACCGGAAAATCGGGTAACCCTTGTTTTTGCCAGGCAGCGATACGCCAACAGGCGGTGCGTAACACCCACTCCCCAATCGCCACGATCTGCCCGGTCTCCTCCGCCACCGGAATGAACTCTGCTGGTGAAACAAAACCTTTTTCAGGATGTTTCCAGCGGAGTAGCGCCTCTGCCCCGCATATCTTCCCGCTTGTCAGATCGACTTGCGGCTGATAGACCAACGTGAACTGATCCTGCTCCAATGCCACGCGCAGATCCTTCTCCATCGAAAACACCTGATTGGCACGGAAGTTCATCTCGGGCGTAAAGAATTTATAGTTATTGCGCCCGCTTTCCTTGGCGCTATACATCGCGGCATCGGCATGCTTCATCAGCACATCGCTATCCGTCGCATGTTCTGGATAAAGCGCAATCCCCACGCTGGCATAGGTCGAGATCACCTGCCCACCGAGATCGAATGGTGTAGCCAGTGTCTTGAGCAGCTTGTCTGCGACCAACTCCACACCCGCCCCATCAACCTCCCGCAGCAATACGATGAACTCGTCCCCACCGATACGCGACACGGTATCGCCCTCGCGTACACAGGCCTGAAGACGTTGTGCGACAGATTGCAGCAAGCGATCTCCCACCGAGTGCCCCATCGAGTCATTGATATATTTGAAGCGATCCAGATCGAGGAACAGCAAAGCGAATTGCATATTGTCACGATGAGCCGACGCGATCATCTGTCCCAGCCGATCCCGCAACAAAGTTCGATTGGGTAGCCCAGTGAGCACATCGTAATACGCAAGGAAATGCACGTTCTTGTCGTATTCCTTGCGCTCGGAAATGTCGCTGGAGATAGAGACATAATGGCTGATCTCGCCCTGCTCGTTCTTCACCACGTTGATCGCCATGTGTTTGTAAAAGAGCTTGCCGGACTTGCTCTTGTCAACGATCTCGCCTTGCCACATCCCGCCTTCATTGATCGACTTCCACATCTCGCCATAGAACGCCGCATCGTGTTGCCCGGAAGACAATAGACTGGGATTGCGCCCTTTCACCTCGTTGAAGGTATAACCCGTCATAGCAGTAAAAGCCTCGTTCACTGCCACAATCTTATTTTCTGCATCAGTGATCAGGATCGCCTCCGTAGTACTGGAGAACACTTTGGCGGCCAAACGCAGCTGCTCTTCCTCACGTTTACGTTGCGTCACATCGCGGATAAACGCATTGAACTCGAGCTGACGGCCTATTTTGACCTTGGTGATCGCAAGCTCGATCAACAGAATGTGCCCATCCCGATGCAGTCCCTCGACTTCGATGCGCGAGTTCAGGATATGCGTCTCACCACCCGACAGGACTCGTCGCAGACCAAGCCTGTGCGCATCGCGAAAAGCAGGCGGGATAATCGTCTCATGCAACAAGCGCCCAAGCGCTTCTTCGCGCTCCCAACCGAAAATATGGGTCGCCTGCTTGTTCCAACCGCGAATCCGTCCCTGTCCATCCATCTGGATCACCGCATCCAGCGCCGTATCAATGACGGCCTGCTGGCTCTGCTGACTTTCCCGTAACGCGGCTTCCGCCTGCTTGCTCACACTGATATCCGTCACCGTACCCAGTGCCGAGATCGCTCGCCCCAGCATGTCGAAATCCAACTCCGCCTGTTCCCGCACCCATTTGACCTCACCCGCCACCACGATACGGTGTTCGATCTCGTAAGGCGCCCCATGCAAAGCGGCTTGCCACGCAGCCGAGACCTCGGCAGCGTCTTCGGGATGGATAAAGCTCAGGAATGTCTCCAGCCTCAATGCATCCCCTTGCTCTATACCAAAAATACGGCAAGCCTCCTCTGACCATTCCAAGCGGCCGGTAACGATATTCAGCTCCCAGCTACCGACTTTTGCCACCCTTTGCGCGCGCTTCAGGCTGCGCTCGTTCCGTTCGAGATTGATACGCGCCCGGTTACGCTGATAATTGACCGCAGAGAGCGTCACGCCCAGCATGGCCATGATGATCAGGAAACCCCACAGATCCAGCACATTGGAAAAGTTAGCAGCATTGAAAAAACCTTGTCCGCTCGCCGCGCTGAACAAAGCCGAACACGAGATCATCAACAACACCGCTGCAACGACACGAGAGTTGAAGCTCAATGCCGCCCATACCACCATCGGGATCAGCATGAACACCCGGAACTGCCTCTCGAACAATACCTTGCTCAAATCCGTAAAGATCATCAGACACATCAGCGAGAGAACACCGAACAACACCAGTGCCTGTTTACGGTAAGCCGGAGTCCAGGAAAAGGGGCGGTGGTGCAGGAATGCGATCACAATCGGAGTAAACAACACCACTCCGAGCACATCCCCCATCCACCAGAGCAGCATCGTCCGCCCGTACTGCTCCCACGATATCGCTCCTGCCCATGCCAAACTCAGGACACCGAACGTCGCGCTGATTTGCGCGCCGATACCGCCGCGCCACATCAGGCGGAAAATATCGCGCGCTTCGCCGAGAGCTACCGAGAAATAATGATGACGATTAAGCAGGTACGCGGTGAACAAAGCCGCCAGCGTACTGCCGCTCGCCATGCCGCACACTGCCAGCAACGGCAGTCCAGATACCGCATTCGCCAGAAAGGAACCGATGAATACGCCCGGCCACAAGCGGTAGCCGTACAACAACAGGACAGCCAGAGAAATGCCGGAAGGCGGCCAGAACACCGTGACGGAATGTTCCAGCAAAGAGAGGGAAAGTCCGATCTGGGCCGAGATGAAATAAGCTAGCGCCAGTAAGCCGCCTCGTACCCAGTCACTTTGTAGAAGCTGCTTATTCAAGCAAGATATCCATTAACCATAAACGTCTTCCAAGCCGCTCCTGTTTACCGATGATTAACTCTTCAGCGCAACGAGCACCTCATCCAGCATTTTCTTGGCATCACCGAACAACATACGGTTGTTATCCTTGTAGAACAGCGGATTGTCCACACCGGCATAACCGCTCGCCATACTGCGCTTCATCACAATAGACGTCTTGGCCTTCCAGACTTCCAGCACCGGCATACCGGCGATGGGGCTGGTCGGATCTTCCTGCGCAGCTGGGTTCACGATATCGTTGGCACCGATCACGATAGAGACATCCGTATCCGGGAAATCTCCGTTCAGTTCGTCCATCTCCATCACGATGTCGTATGGCACGTGAGCTTCGGCCAGCAACACGTTCATATGGCCGGGCATACGCCCGGCCACCGGATGAATGCCGAAGCGCACGTTGACACCTTTCTCACGCAACACCTTGGTGATCTCGTAGACCGTATGCTGAGCCTGTGCCACTGCCATGCCGTAGCCCGGCACGATGATCACGCTCTTGGCTTCACGCAATAGCTCTGCCGTCTCGGCTGCGCTGATAGACACCACTTCACCCGCCGGTTGCGCATCGCCGCTGGCTTTGGCTGCCTTGCCGTCTCCGCCACCGAACCCGCCCGCGATGACGCTGATGAAGTTGCGGTTCATCGCGCGGCACATGATGTAGGAAAGGATGGCACCGCTGGAACCCACCAAGGCACCCACGACGATCAGCAGATCGTTGTTCAGCATGAAGCCGGTCGCCGCCGCCGCCCAACCGGAGTAGCTGTTCAACATGGACACCACCACCGGCATATCGGCACCGCCGATGGCCATCACCATGTGAATGCCGAACAGCAAGGCGATCACCGTCATCACGATCAGCGCGATCATGCCCGCACTGATCGTCTCAGCGTGCAGGAATTGCCAGCCAAAAATAATCACAACCAACAGGCCCAGCAGATTCAGGAAGTGGCGTCCCGGCAGCAACAGCGGCTTGCCGCCGATCTTGCCCGACAGTTTGCCGAAGGCGATCAGCGAGCCGGAAAAAGTCACCGCACCGATCAGGATACCGACATACACTTCGATCTCGTGGATCGCCTTTTCAGCGCTGGACAGATTCAGTGCGGCAATTGGGTCGATGTAATTGGCGAAGCCCACCAGACACGCGGCGAGACCGACCAGACTGTGCATCAGCGCGACCAGTTCCGGCATCTGCGTCATCTGCACCTTGCGCGCCGCATAGAGCCCGATGCTGCCGCCCGCCAGCATCGCACCGATGATCCAGGGAAGCCCCGCCATCGTGACACGCGGACCGAACACCGTGGCCAGCACGGCGATGGTCATGCCTATCATGCCGTAGAGATTGCCGCGCCGCGAAGACTCGGGGTTGGACAGCCCCCCCAAGCTGAGGATGAAGAGAATGATTGCGCCAATATAAGCAACCGTTGCCAAACTTGCAGACATATTCATTTATCCTTATTTGCGGAACATTGACAGCATGCGCTTGGTCACGGCAAAACCACCGACCATATTGACCGCAGTGAGTGCGATACCCGCTACCGCCAGACCCCGTATCCATCCATCCGGGCGATCCAGCCCCAACTCCATTGGCGGCGCGATCTGCACCAGCGCACCGATGGCGATGATGCTACTGATCGCATTGGTGACACTCATCAAAGGAGTGTGCAGCGCCGGAGTGACATTCCACACCACCATGTAACCCACAAAACACGCGAGCACGAACACGGTGAAGTGGCCGAGGAACGCTGCGGGGGCGTAAGCCCCGATGAGCAGAAACAACAGTGCCGCGATACCGAATATCGCCGCCGTCTTGCCTGCCGCAACAGGTGCGCCACCGCTACCGTGACCATGCGCGGCAGGTACTGCCGCCGGTTTGGCCGCAGTCGGTTTAACCGCCGGCTGTTTCGGCGCAGGAGCAGGCCAGGTAATCGCGCCGTCCTTGATGACGGTCAGTCCACGGATCGCATCATCTTCCATGTTGACATTGATGACGCCATCCTTGGTCTTGCACAATTCTTCGGTCAGACGGAACAGATTGGTCGCATACAGCGAGGAAGACTGTTTGGACAGACGACTATTCAGGTCGGTGTAACCGACGATGGTCACGCCGTGCTTCACCACAGCCTTGCCGGGTTCGGTCAGCTCGCAGTTACCACCCCGCTCCGCTGCCATATCAACGATGACGCTGCCGGGCTTCATGCTCTGCACCATCTCGGCAGTGATCAAACGCGGCGCGGGTTTGCCGGGGATCAGCGCGGTGGTGATGATGATATCCACCTCGCGCGCCTGCTGAGCATACATCTCGCGCTGAGCTTGCTGGAAGCCATCGCTCATCACCTTGGCGTAACCGCCGCCGCCGCCGCCCTCTTCTTCATAATCGACTTTGACGAATTCGCCGCCCAGCGACTTGACCTGATCGGCCACTTCGGCACGAGTGTCGTTGGCGCGCACGATCGCCCCCAGTCCTGTGGCAGTTCCGATAGCAGCGAGACCGGCCACACCGGCACCTGCAATAAATACCTTGGCCGGCGGAACTTTGCCCGCAGCGGTGATCTGTCCGTTGAAAAAGCGGCCAAAAACGTTGGCAGCCTCGATGACGGCCCTATAGCCGGCCACCCCGGCCTGAGAACTCAGCGCATCCATCTTCTGGGCACGGCTCAATATGCGCGGCAGACAGTCGATGGCCAGCACAGTGGCCTTCTTCGCCGCCAGTTGCTGCATCAGTTCCGGGTTTTGCGCGGGCCAAATGAAGCCGACCAAGTGACCTCCTTCGCGCATCAAACCGACTTCATCTTTCGTTGGTACAGCCACCTTGAAAACGATGTCAGACTCGGCCCAAAGTTTTGCAGCATCCTCTACAACAGTGGCACCGGCGGCGCGATAAGTATCGTCACTGAAATTTGCCGCATCTCCGGCACCGGACTGTACACAAACCGCAAAACCCAATTTGACGAGTTTTTCAACAACATCCGGCACGGTGGCAACGCGCTTTTCGCCTACGCTAATTTCCGTAGGAATCCCTATACGCATGAAGACTCTCCTATTGGATTGCACCCTTGAAAAACGCCCGGGGTCGCCGGGCGCTATCTGTTCTTATCCCGCAATTATATACGAGCTTTTAAGATACGATGCCCCAAAAGAAAAGCACGCCGTAGCGTGCTTTTTCATGCTTATGCCTAGCGCAGTCAGATCAGGCGGCGATCTTCTTGCATTCCTTGTAACAGGCCGCACAAGCCTCCATGCAAGCCTTGCATTCAGGATGTTTCTCTGTCTTCTTGCATTCTTCTTCGCATTCTTTGCAAACATCCATCGCCAATTTGGCCATCTGCGGCAGATTCTTCGCCTCGGCGGCGGCCAACTTCTGCAATGCCGCACACATGGCCTCAACCTGGCTGGCACTCTTCGCACACGCCGCCATACTCTTGTCTCCCTGCCCCAACAGCACCAGACAATGCTGCAAACAGATCTGCGCCTTCAGCACACAATCCGACGCAGCTTCGATCAAGCCGCTGTTGCGTGTCGTAGCCATATGGTGATGATCATGCTCTGCCGCGAATACACGCCCGGCTGTCGCTGCTGCCACCATTGCCGCTGTACCTACCAACAATTCTCTACGATTCATGTGCTCTCCTTCGATATTTATCTGGTCTATTTATCTGCTCACAGACGGAATACAGTCTACCCCAAACCCTTTGCCCATGTCATTGACCTCCATCTCCCGCAAGGCCCTCTCGAACTTAGCCACTGGCACCGGCTTGCCGAACAGGAACCCCTGGAAATTATGGCAGCCATGAGTATTCAAGAAATCGCGCTGCGCATCGGTCTCCACCCCCTCCGCAATTACGCCCAGTGCCAACGCATCACTCATGGCGATGATCGCCTGCACAATAGCCGCATCATTGGGGTCACTTGCGATATCACGCACAAACGAGCGGTCTATTTTGATCTGATCCAGAGGCAACTGCTTGAGATACTGCAAAGAAGAATAGCCGGTTCCAAAATCATCCATTGAGAAACTCAGCCCGAGCAACTTCAACTCACGCATCTTGGCGATGGTGTCATCAATATCCTCCAGCACGATGCTTTCCGTCAGCTCCAACTTGAGATGCGAAGGTTTCGCGCCACTCTCCTGCAATATACGCTGCACCCGCATCACAAAATCCGCCTGGCGGAATTGTTTGGCACTGACATTCACCGCCAAGCGCAGGTCGCGGGTCAGCGCATCTCCCTGCCAAGTGCGCAATTGAGCACATGCCGCTTGCAGCACCCACAGCCCGACCGGCACGATCATGCCGGTTTCTTCAAGAACAAAGATGAACTCCGCAGGAGAAATCAACCCGCGTTGCGGATGCTGCCAACGCAACAGCACCTCCGCACCCAGCGGGCGATGGCGGCTATCCACCTGTATCTGATAGTAGAGCTGGAAATGGTTATGCTCCAATGCCAGGCGGAGCTCGGTCTCCAGGTCCGCTCGCGCCTCGATGGCCGACTGCGTTTCGGGATCATAGAAACGAATGGTGTTACGCCCTGCCGATTTGGCTTGATACATAGCGATATCGGCATATTTGAGCAGATCATCGATACTGTCGCGCAGCCCCGTGAACATCGCGATACCGATACTCGGTGTGGCATGATGGATATGCCCTTTGATCTGATATGGCTGATTTAGCGCAGCCCGCATCCGTTCCGCCACACGCTCCGCCTGATCGGCCGCGCGGGCGGCATCGGTGCCGAGCGACTCCAGCACCACCACGAATTCGTCACCGCCCAAACGGGCCACCGTATCGCCGTCATGCACGCACGACTGCAACCGTACGGCGACCTCCTTCAGCAGTAGATCGCCGACCTCGTGGCCTTTCGTATCATTGAGCGTCTTGAAGTGATCCAGATCAAGGAACATGATCGCGCCATGCTGATGATTGCGCACACTCGCTGAAAACGCCTGCTGAAGACGATCCATCAACAGGCGCCGATTGGGCAACTCCGTCAACAGGTCAAAAAAGGCTAACTGATGGATCTGCTGTTCATATCGCTTCCGCTCGGAAATATCGAGTACCTTGGCTTGCAGCACCTTCTTGCCATCTTTATCCAGAGTGCTGAGCGTCACTTCGGCCAGAAAGACCTGATCATTGTCCGCACGCCGATGCAGCCATTCGAAGTGGTGATGCCCCCGCGTGATCGCCGTGGCGATATGCTGATTGGCGAGCGTAGTGGAGTCAGTTCCACAGGATTGCATCTGCGGAGACAAATCTGCGGGATGTTTCGAGCAGAACTCCTCGACCGAGACACAACCGAACATCTTCAGCGTCGCCTTGTTGCAGTCAAAGAAGCCCCGCTCGTCCAGCAACATCACCGCATCGCTGCTCGAATCAAAAAGCTGGCGATATTTATCCTCGAACTGTTGTAGCGCGGCGGCATTCACGCGCGTCATCGCAACGGCATGCTGGCCGAGCCGGGTCAATATCCACGTGGCGATGGAAGCGACGATCAACGAAGTGAGCGAACCTGTCAGCAGATAATCCGCAGTGATGCGTCCGTGAAAGAAGAGGCTACTTAGGGAAACGATCAGCAAAGTCGCCAGGACACTACCCGCCACGACCCATTGGGGACGAATAGTCAAAAAATCGACACCGCCACCCGCTGATGGGGTTGCGGCGCGGTCGATATTGCCTGAGTCAGATGCAGCGGGATCAGAGGACAAAACAGAAAACGGGTCAGTTAGAATTCCGCAATCCTAACTGAAAACGCCGGTTATCCGCCAGAACTGGCGCAATTATTTTCCGCCTATGGTCAGAAAAGACAGCTTGGTCACCCCGGCCTTCTGCGCGATCGCCATGATCTGTGCCACGCGACCGTAATTTACCGCCTCGTCAGACTGTATCTGCAACTGGAACTGAGGGTCGGTCGCACGCGCTTTCAGCATCTCTGCCAATCCTTCATCACTCAAGTGGGCGGAATCGAGCGAGATGTCCCCTTTGGCATCGATAGCTAGGCTGACCTTCTGCAGTTTGTCATTCTTGGCGACCGCGTCGGTCTTGGGCAAATTGATTTTGAGTGCCTGCGGTGCCAACAACGGTGCCGTGATGATGAACACCACCAGCAAGACCAGCATCACGTCCACCAAAGGCGTGACGTTGATCTCGCTCATCATGCCGTCCTGCCCGGAATTATTGCCGATCGCCATGGTTACACCTTGTAGTTGTGTTTGGCCGCGAGGCGGATAAAGTCATGCGCAAAATTCTCCAGGTCGGTCACATGAACTTTCAGGCGACGCAGGAAGAAATTGTACGCCAGCACCGCAGGCAAAGCAGTAGCAATACCGATGGCGGTGGCGACCAGCGCTTCCCCGATGGGACCGGCCACCACATCCAGCGAAGCAGAGCCGCTCTGACCGATGTTCTGCAACGCATGCATGATGCCCCACACCGTACCGAACAACCCCACAAAAGGGGAGGTCGAACCGATAGTCGCCAGCTCGGCCAGACCACGCTCATGATAACGCTGGATATTCTGCAACTGCTGGCGCAACTGGCGTTCCAACCCGTCATGCGGAGAGTCCAGATGCTTCAAATCGTTCTGCACAACTCCAAGTGCTTTCAACTCCTCGAAACCCGCCTGCCCCAGATGGGCGAAGTCACCCTTGCTCTCGGCCACAACCGCCGCCGCCCCCGACCAATCCGCCGCCGCCCAGAATCGCTCGGTAAAAGCCTTGTTCTCAATGGCCTGTTGGCGCTGCTTCCATAATTTAAACAGCGCGATCGACCATGTCGCCACCGACAACAACAGCAATAACGCCAAGGTCAGCGAAACAACCAGTGAATCGGTGGAAAAATAATTACTCATGCGTTGTTATCCTCTAAAGAAAAATTGATTGGTACCAAAAACCATTCCGTGATCGCCTGCCCCAAGCGGCGCGCCGGCGTGAAGCGCCAACTCTTCACCGTCTGCAACGCGGCATTGTCCAAGACCTGATATCCGCTACTGCTAAAAAGCAGCACCTGTCCGGCACGCCCCTCCGCCAGCACCTCCACGTTCAGCACCACCTTGCCATGATAGCCCATACGGCGCGCCACCATTGGATAGGGAGGACGGGGATTATTCAAATAGTCCGCCCGAAAATCAGGCTGCGTATCCGCCACCAAAGGTGCTGCCGGTTTATTTTCAGCCGGCGCAGCGGCGACGGGAGGCTCGACCGGCTTCTTCTCCTCCGGCTCGGCCTCATCCTCCACCTGTTTTTGCACCGGTTCCGGTTTAACGAGCGGGGGACTTTCCATTTGTACTTGCGGGCTTTGCTCCTGCGCGAACGAAACTGACATCTCATCAATCTGCACGCTGGGCGGATCAGACTGCAACAGGCCAACACCGAACACCGTGGCATGCAGTAACAGCACCAGTCCGACCACGATGAGAGTCTCTCGCTGACGCGAGTAGTCAGCAAAAGAATATTGCGACTGCGCCATCGAACCGGACATCAAAAAATCGGCGGCGGGCATTTTACCAGCGCCCTTCTAAGGTCAGCATGACAGCGCGGTAACCCGTTTCAACCGTGTGCACTTGCCATGTATTACCCGCCGAAACGAACTGCGTATCGCGCACCGTGTTTGCCGCAAACAAATTCTGCCCGCTCAGGCGCAGATTGATTTGCGGGTTCCACTTGTAAAGCCAGAAAGCATCCACCGTCGTTCTCGCCTGGGTATAACCGTACTGCTCCCCCGGCACATGGGTCTCGCTGCACCCAGACATCTGCATGGAAATACCGTAACCGGATTTCAGAATGGGCAGGCTCGCATCCAGCCCGGCGGAAAACACATACTGCGGCGTATCACGCGCCATGCGCGTGATCCCCAGACGGGTATCTTCCACTTGCGCGTGCGGCAAGGTCAGATGGGCTTTGACCGTTGCGCCCTTCCATCCCATGCTGTCGGTACGCACCTTGCCGTCCAGCTCCCAACCCCAGTGCAAAGCGCGGCCTTCGTTGTAAGGCCTGTCCACCCAGCGCGTACCTTCCAGTTGCACGCGGCGCTCGGTGAAATTCTGTGTCGAGCGCACATACAGATTCGCGCCGAGCACACCGGTCTCCCCGTCCAAATAACGTTCAACAACTGCCTCATAATTGAGATTGTTTTCGGGCGTCAGATTGGGGTTGCCACGCCGGTCTGCCGACACCGGGGTGTTGGCCGCAATGCTGGGTGAAATAGAATCGGTGATCTCGTCGATGCGCGGCATTTTTAGCCCAGCCCCCAGCGAAGTCCGCGCTAGCCATCTTTCCGCTGGCTCCCAGCGCACGGCGAGCGAAGGCAGCAGCCGCGCGTGCTGCTGCGAGAACGAATCGGAATTCAACTGTATGCTTTCGCCGCGCAGACCGCCGGTCAAGGTCACCAGCGGTTGCACCTTCCAGTCGTCCTGAAGCCAGAGGATGCTTTGTTTTTCGCTCGCCTCGTGGGTGGCCTGAACGACAAAGCTTCCTCCCATATTCTGGTTGTCGGTACGCTGAAAGTTGATGTGTTCAAGCCCGAATGCCAGCAGATGATCGTCAACCGGTTTATCCAAACGCACCGCCAGATTCAACTCCTTCTCCGAATTACTGGAGTTGTCTGTCGCCACGCTCAACACATTGGCCGCGTTATACGAATGACGAACCAGATCAATCGTATTGCTGCCATTATTCAACGAGCCCCTGCCGGACAGTTTCGCCCCACCGACCAGCGTCTCACCTTCCGCCCGTAAACGCAGCATCCGTCGCTGGCTGGTATCGCTGCTTGCCCGGCTGCCATTAAAAGCTTCTCCACTCCCCGCCGCTGGATTGGCAAATTCCGTCAGCGCCGTATCGCTGCTGTTTTTGCGCAGCCCGTCAAATAACAAGGGCGAAATCGTGAAGGAGTCAGTACCGTCTTTCCATGTTAATTTCGGTTGCAAGACAAACTCGCGAAAAGTCGATAAGCCATCCGAATTTTCTTTCTGCCACAACGTGCGCGTTCCCGCACTGGTGTTTTGTTTATCGACCTCGCTATGCGAGGGATTGCGATGCAGATTCAACGTGATCGGCAACGACCATCCCCATTTACCCTCGCCCCCGTTCTCGGTCCAGGACATCTGCGCATTGGGCTCACTCCCGCGCATTCCAACGCCGACCTTCACCGCCGTGGAGCGCTTGGGCAAAGCCCGTTTCATCACCAGATTCACGGTAACGAAAGCCGCACCGCCAAACTCCGCCGACGAACCGCGCAATATTTCCACCCGCTCCAGTTCTCCGACAGGAAGACGCCCGACCACGCCCGCCATAATGGCGGAGCCTCCAGCGGAACTCTCGCCATCGACCAATATTTTTACCGAATCGCGGCTCATACCGCGAGCACGCTGCCCACCTTCCGGCCCCGCAGGCATTTCGACTCCCGGCAATTTCCCCAGCACCTCACCGATAGTCATTACGCCGAGGTTTTCAATATCCTTGCGCGTCACCACCACCTTTTGTGTGGTGGTGACGCGCCGCTCCGCCACATCCGCACCTTTGGCGGTGACGTTGACCTCTTTCAGTGTCTGCGGCTCTTCGGCCCAAACGGGATAAGCGATTGCGCAACCCACCAACAAACTTGCTGCTCTTTTCATGTAATACCTTTCCAAAATCACCATCTGGCCAAATTACTGATACCGACTGCAATCAACAACAAGGCGCTGATACGCTCGATTTTCGGTCGCCAGCTTTGCAACTGCGCGCGCAACTGCGTACCCAGATATGCCATGCCGATACCGTAGAACAATGCGGGTATCACAATCGCCCCCAGCCCAAAACTCAGTCCGAGTAACAACCCGCCGCCCGCGCTACCGCTCATGCTGGCGGAAAACAACACGATGCCCAGCGGCGCGCAGGGAGTCAGCGCCATGCCGATACCCATCAGGAACAGGCCGCCCGACAACAGCGTCTTGGGGCTTGAGTGACTGTCCATGCGTTGCAGCGGCACAGTCTGCGGCTGCGGTGCGGCACATGTTTTGTCCGCTTTGCGCAGTAACAGCGCCAAGCCCATCATCACAACGGCACAGCCAACCACGATATGGACGGTATCGCTTACCACCATGCCCCTGACGTAATGCCCGAAGGCTCCAACTATCCCGCCGAACGCGCCATAGGCTGTCAGCCGCCCCAGCGACAGCGGCAAAATAATCTTCCAGGATTTTTTGATGCCGCCGTCGCTGGCCAGAAACACCGGCCCGAGAAACGGCGCACAACTGATAAGACACGGCCCCATGCCGTAGGCAAAACCCAGTGCCGCCGCCATCGGCGCGCCAACCACCATATCGACGGGAATCACACCGTCTCCACACTTTGCTCGGCAAAAAACTCGCTACGCGCCAGCATCGCAGCACCGAACGCGGTAGTGGTCTGCGGATGATCGGGGATCACCAGCTCTCGCCCCAACTCATCCTGTATCGCCGCCACCAAGCCTTTGTTCAACGCCGGGCCGCCGTCGAAATACACGCGGTCTTCGATGCCGACACGTTTGGCCAGCCGCACCGTGCGCGAAGCGATGGAATAATGGATGCCTGCGATGATCTCCGCCTTGCCATGGCCTTTCGCCAGCAGGCCGATGATCTCGGACTCGGCGAACACGGTGCAGGTGCTGTTGATGGTGAGCGGCGCACTGTCGGCCTGAAAGTGGCATTCGCCCAATTCCTCCAGATCAAGCTCCAGATTGCGCGCCGCCACATCCAGAAAGCGCCCGGTGCCCGCCGCGCATTTGTCGTTCATCACGAAATTAGTGACATTGCCGGTGCTGTCGATCTGGATCGCTTTCGAGTCCTGCCCGCCGATGTTGATGATGGTGCGCACCCCGCCGAACGCCTTGCCCGCCTCGAACGCACCGATGGCGTTGGCGGTGATTTCACTGATGGAATCATCCGCCTCCTTGAACAGCTTGCGCCCGTAGCCAGTGGCGATGAGGTAATACACATCATCACGCTGTAAACCGAGCTTGCTGAGCAAGGTGTTTAACGCCTCGGTCGAGTTTTTATGGAACAAACTGCCGGACGGCGTGACATGCACCCCGGCGATGTTGCCCTCTTCATTCACCACCGCCACTTTGATGGCGGTAGAGCCCACGTCGATGCCTGCAAAATATTTCATTTAGAACCTTTCACTTCAAAAAACTATTCACCACAGAGACACCGAGACACAGAGAAATGCAGAAAAACGAAACAGGCTGGCTCTCCGCTTGAAATAGAAGAATCAGATGATCCGCGATTGCTGCGGTTTTTCTCTGTGCCTCTGTGTCTCGGTGGTGATATTTGTTTTTATGCTCTCTGTTTCTTCCTGTTTTTCAACGATTCCAAAAACGCCTCGATGCGTGTAGACAACTGCCCTTTGTCGTCGTGGCTGTAATCGGTTTCCACATACAGCAACGGGATGCCCGCCTTGTTGAATTCCTCTGCCACACTGCGATATTCCATCTCGTACACCTGGCATCCGGCGAAGGCCTGATACACCACCCCATCCGCGTTAAACGACTTCACCAGATCGAGCAAACGGCGGCGGCGATCCTCGTTCTTGGTGAAAATCGGGCAGGTGCAGGGCTTGAGATATTTATCTGCTAGTGAATCCACCATATCGTTCACCAGCCACTCATCCACTGCGGTCATGTCGTACAACATACGGTTGGCAGAGCAGGACTCGTCGGCCACCACCACGCCGCCTGCTTCTTCGATCAACAGGGGGAGTTTAAGATTGGGGAAAATCGGCGGAGAGCCAGTGAACAACACACGCGGCGCTTTGCTTTGCACGGCCTTGAATCCGCTCTTATCGCGCAACTCAAGTTCCGCATTCAATTTTTCCACCGCCGCAGTCCAGCGTGTGATGTCATCGAAAAAATAGGCATTGGTCACCAGAAAAATATCTTTGCCCAGAATGACTGAAGGAGATTTGAGTCTGAAGCTGTGCAGCTTGCGGAAAGCCGCCTGCGCACGCCCCGTCTTGTTCAATGCCGCCTGTAAATTCTTCTTGGTAAGCTTCTTCCCCGTCACTTGACGCAACTCGGCGGCAAACTGACGCACAGAGCGTTGCCAATACTGGCGCGAAGCCTCGCTCTCTTTCACATTAGGGAATTCCAGGTCATACACCTTGTACCCCATCTCCCCCATCATCGAACTGGATTTCTTCTTCTGGTCACAGGTAGTCGGATTAACGATCAGGTCGGGCTTACCAATCTTGGGAATGATGCTGTCTGAGTTAAGCATCCCCAGCGTAGCTTTCACCAGTGAGCAGGATTTGGCGGGCATAAATTCCGCCCCCTTCTGATCGTAATGGTAGGAACCATTGCATAGCCGCATCGGCGTCGCACCGAAAGCGTAGATCAGTTCTTCAGGAGCCTGGATACAGGTGGTACCGACCAGCATGCCCTCATATTTCACCTCTTCGCCGTGGCAATACACGCGCCGGAACAGGTCGTAGAAATACTGCATGGACTCCGGGTTATCCTGAAAGTCATCCACGATGTGATCCAACACATCCTGCGCTTCGCCCGCCTGACGCGAACGGCTATAGGGAATAGGCTGGATGGGGATTACCTGTGATGTTTCACTTGTCATGTTGCACTCCCTTACCCATACGTTTGATGAACCCTTCTTCTGTTGAAACAAAGATCGGGATGCCTGCAAAAGTGGCCTGCAACGCGCCTTTTTCCGGGCACGATGCCACGCACTTGAGGCACAGAGTGCAGTCGTCGGTCATGATGTCCTTGGTCTTCACATCGTCGGCGATCTCTTTGATCTCCATATCGCATACGGTGTAGCAATCGCCACAGCGAGTACATTTACCTCCGTCCTTCTGCAATTTGAATATCGCCAGTTTTGAAACCAGATAATGCAATGCACTCATCGGGCAGAAAAAACAGAAGAAGCGTTTTTTGACGAACGAACCCACCAGAAACAGTGCCGTGACCGAAATACCCAGCGCCGTCATCACCATCGCCGCCTTACTGGAAAAGTCGATGGTAAATTGCGAGAAGTCGGCAGTGAACATCGGGATAATCATGCGCCCCGGACAGATGAGGCAGAACGGCGGACTCATGTTGTGAGAAAAAAGACCTCCACCGATACCGAGCGGGATCAATATCATCAACGCCAACAACACATATTTGATCTTAGTTAACTGCGCGAATTGACCTTGGCTGTAGCGCGAGAAACGCACTCCCACACGACGGCGCAACGCGGTGATCCAATCCTGTATCGTGCCCAATGGACAAACGAAGCCGCACCAGCCCTTGTTGAGCACGATGAACCACAACGTAAACGTAAGGAATCCGGTAAGCACTGCGATGCCTGCGTAGCCGAACAATCTCGGCCACGGTTGACCCAATTGGTGTTGCAGCGGCAACAGATAGCAGACACCGGCGCGCCCTTCCTGATTGTAGCCACAGGAAAAAAACGGCAGCTTCGTACCCACATCAATGGCCAAATAACCGCCATAGACGAACAGGATAAAAGCCAGCAGCTGGAACCAGAAACGGAAACGGTTGAAATCGACCTGATTGACCGTATCGCGCAGTGCCTGCAAACGAGAGTTATTGGTTGACATCTGGGCGCACCTCTTGGAACGGTTTTACCCGGCGACGGCGATACAGATAAACCGCCACACCGCAGAACAGCGTAATGAACAGACCGATACCCAGCCCCCACGCATAGGACAGATAATCTTCCGGCGACGGGTAATAGTTGCCCGCGAGCGAGGCCTGATATTTCACATTGCTATATGGCTGCTCGTTAAACTTGCCCACCTCCGCCGCATTGGCCTCGGCGATCACCAGATAGGTGGCTTTGAAACGTTTCTGGAACTCATTCCAGAGTGGGAAATAGTCGCGGACTATCTGGAAGCTGACACGCCCCTGCTCGTCGCTCATCGCCTCCTTGACCCAGCCTTGATGGCTCACAAAACGGACGCGCGCACCTTGCAGTGGCAGCCCTTTCTGCAACACGATGTAAGCCTGTTCCTCCCCCGATTTCAATTGAAAGAAACGCTTCTCATCCGGCTTGCGCTCGCGCACGATCTCGATGGCGGCAGACTCCAGTACACGTGGTGCGACCAGTGCTTTGGCAATCTCTTCCTCATCACCACCATGTCCGATATTGGTGATCTCGGCTTTGGCAACGTTGATGTTCAGCGTTTCCCCTTGCAACTTGCGCGAGGTCAGATACAAACGGTAAAACCCTTGTTTCGGCATCTCGAACGACACCCCTTTGCGCTCCTCACCCGCAACAGAGAGCACCTCGCCTTCCGGTTTGCTGTCCGGGGTAACAAGCAATGTCTCGATCTGAGCCGCAGGATCATTTTGTGCAAACCCAGAACGCTGCGGATCATTACCGGAGCGCAACCACAAACGTTTTTGAGGGATGCCGCCGCGCCCGCCGCCCATTTCCATACCGCCCATGGCGCTCATTCCTCCACCTCGCGCACCGTCACCACGCATTGGCGGCGTATCAGACAGCCAGAGCACGCTTCCGCGCATCCCCATCGGCATTCCCCCCGGACGGGTGCCATCCGGCTTGCCACTCATGCCAGGCATTCCCACCATCGCACCATTGCCTGCGCCAGCCCCATGCTGAGACTCATGCGCGTTTGCACCACCAGCGGGCGACGCATTGCCTCCCCCTTGAGCGGCGCGCTTGGCTTTCCAATCGGCAATTTGTGCCTCATCAGGACGTCCGCTACTACCTTCCGAACCCGCTTGCGCCTGAGCTGCCGCACGTTTGGCTTTCCACTCCGCGATCTGTGCTTCACTAGGACGTTCACCGGCTTGGCCGAAGTGCGGTCGCCCTTCCGGCACAGTTTCGCAGTACCCGTAACTGCTCAACGCCAGCAGCAGAAAAACTGATCCAATATTCAATATATTCATGCTCCCCTCCAACCAGATTAATAGTTATAGATTCCGTGCTTAAGCTACTGGTTAGTCGGCCCGGTTCTTAAAGTCTTCGTGACAGGCTTTACAGGCTTTCTGCACCCTGACCAATTGCTCTTTTGTCGCATCAAAATTATTGCCTCTGGCCAATTCGACCAACTTTCCCGTCTCTTTTTCCAGAGCCTCATTCGCCCGCCTGAAGCCGACCGCATCGGACCAAATTTCCGGCTTGGCCTTGGTATCGCCCTTGTCCGATCCGGGAATGAAACCTTCTTTGGGAAGCTTGACCAGAAAGGCCAGCGTTTCTGCGTTATGAATGAACGACTCTCTGTCGTATGGCGAAATCCCTTTCGCCATTTTTGAAAGTGGGCCGAAATACCATGTCAGCATCGAATAAGCACTGCGTCTGAACTTGATCGCCACCTCCTCGCGCGACATCTCGGCTTGCACCTCGCCTGCAAAACCCAGCAACACAGTTGCCGACAATACGATCTTGACTATTTGATTACTCATTTTTTACCTCACGCTAAGCAAGCGTCCCACAATCCGTTCTCATCCCACTCGAGAACGGATTGATAGGCGCAATTGAAGCGGATGATTTGAATATCCCGCTGTACGGGAAAGTCTTAAAACCTATAGGAAGCTCCGACACGCAGGGTTAATGGCGTGTAGCTACCAGAATTTCCCTGCCCTGCCGATGCCGCCAACACGCTTGCTCCCGCAATGGTCGAATAACCAACACGGGTAGCATAGGTTTGATTGGTCAGATTCAGCGCATGCAGCCAGAAAGACAGATCTTTCTTCTGGCGATAACTTGCACGCAAGTTAAACAAATCAGGACGGGCATAGGTACCGGAGTTGGCAGTATCAATGTAGTAGTCGGAAATATGATCACCTTCCAGCTCAACCTGCCAGCCCGGAGCAGGTTTGATGGAAGCACGCAGATTCAATCGCTGAGCGGGCATCGCCTGATACGAGTTGCCGCTGTAATCCACCGTTCTGGTCTTGTAACTGTTGTAATAGGCGGCAGCATTGGTAATGGTCGCACCAACATCAAACCAGGAATTCACCGCCCAGGAGAGCATAGTTTCCAAACCGCGTGCCGTCAGGCTTCCGGCATTCTCATTGACGTTACAGGTCGCACCGTTGTTCAGTGCAGACGCTTCTGCTGTTGTACAAACGCGGGAGACATTGAATCCTTCATTCGCAGTGTTATACAGGGTCACATCGTATTGAAAGCCAACGTTTTCGATACGTCCACGAAAACCGATCTCCGTAGTAAGCGCCTTTTCGGGAGCCAGATTGGTACCGATGGTGTTCCCTGCCGTACCTTTGGTCGAGGAATCGATCAGTGTCGAAGTCCCGGGAGGATTGAAGGTTTGCGCGACATTGCTCCACACTAGGTGATCCGCATTGAACTCATAGGTCACACCGCTGCGCAAAACATTGCCATAGTGCGACATCTGCACATCATTGTTGGCAGACGTCCGGTCATTCACCGTATCGTTCACCGTCGCAAAACGCTCACCGAGATGGACGCGCCATTTTTCCTGCGGGGTAAATTCGTAGTGGATATAGGGAGTGGTTTCCTTGCGTATCGTCACCGATCCCTGGCCTGTCGCGGTCATAGTCCCTCTGCCCCACAAGCCGGACTGCGCTTGTGATGCAGTGTAGATATTGTTGTATGTCGCCGAATCGGCCACGGTCTCGTATATGTCCGAACCGACATAGAGCGTCGATTTGGCAACATCAAACTCATGCCGATATTGAGCACCCATGGTAGTGGCCGTGTTGTAACCAGACTTGAGCGTATTGGTCACCGTCGTACCACCGCTCCATCTTCTGGTGGTCGAATTGTAGGTGCCACCGTTGACTGAAGAACATTTCACTGTTGTTCCGCTCGCCAGCGTGGATGAGGTGCTGGAATCATCACAGATCACATTGTTTGAACCACCAGAACCGGCACCGCCGTAACCGGTCGAATCATCCTCGATCCGGCCATAGGCAAGTATCAGCTCCCCGCGCTCACCGACCATCTGCTGTAAACGCAATGTCTTGGTGGTGTAATCATCAATCGCCTGTCCATAAGCTCCGGCCTCGGTCTGCCGCCAATTCTGCTCGAATTTTGTCATGCTCAAAGAACCGGCCCAGCGATAGTCATAGTGCAACTGGTCATAACCGACGGCAATCTTGGTTGTCTCGATCGGACGGAAGAACGCTTTGACCCCCTTTCCGATCTTGTTCTCCGCTGCGGAATTCTGGTTCGCGGATGCACTGTTCTGACGCCATCCATCATAGGTTAGCGCACTCCCCGTCACGATGAAGCCATAACGCCCGTCATCCGAAGACATTCCCGCATCTCCCTGGGTACGAATGAACCCCCAACTCCCCACCTCTTGCGCCAACTTTGCATCGAACTTCTCAGGTGGCTTGCGAGAGGTCACGCTGATGGTGCCGCCAAGGGCACCCGTGCCATAAAGCGCCGAGGCCGGCCCGGTGATCACATCGATACGCTCAACGCCGCTTAGATCGACCGCATCCAGTGCCGAAGTATTGCGTGCCAAAGTACGCATACCGTCCTGTCTACTCTCGGTGTAATCCTTGCCTCCGTCCGGTATCCGCATATTGCGCACCATGCTGATGCCCGGCACACGCTTACCGAGTTCCAGCAGCGGGTTCACGATTTGCAAATGTTCGATTTCTTCCTTGCTGACCACCGCACCGGAAACCGGGGTGTAAACCGTCACTTTGCCAAGCTCCGTGCGTTGCTGAACGGGTTTGTCTTTTTCAGCCGAAACCACCATCTCCTTGAGCAGGCGATTATCCAACTCACTACCTGCCGCAAGATTTTTTGGCTTGGCCACCGGCACACTGCTCCCCTGCCCGGCTTGTTCTGCTGTCGACGAAATGTTTTCTTTTACTTCTCCGCTGTCCGAGGGAACCACGATTGGGGTTTCTGCTGCATAGACAGACCCTGTCAATGGTGTGAACAAAACGAGTGACGCGGCACTCATGGCGGCAATCTTTTTATGCATGACTACTCCCCGTGAAATTGTTATTCGTAAAACGGGGCGCATACTAAAACCTCGCTGCTAACGTGTGAATGTGACAAATCGTCGCGCGACAATTTGTCGCAGGCGATCAGGCGGGCGTATCAAAAAAGCAGAGTGGAATATTCTTCAGGAAGGAGCGCGGATAACGCAGCCAGTAGCCGGAATTATTTCGATTCCGTGATGACAGGAGTGGTTCCAACTTGATGTGCATAGTCGCTCAGCACTTCGACCAATGCCTTCTTGACCTGCTCGCGCAGCTCGTGCGGCATCACCGCGATACGCTCGATACGACCTTGCGGCGTCAGGCGCGCACAACCAATGGCCCGACCGCCTTTGCTCAACGCCAGAGCATGGCGACTGATCTCATCCTGTGCGTCGCTACCCATTTCTTCCGCAGCCAGCACCCCGCTAGCGCACGCAGCCACCCGCACATCCTGCAATACGGATGCGCCCGCTTGCCAAGCGATACAGTGTAGTGTGAAAGGGTTTTGCATATCGTCTCCAGAAATCCTCGCGAAGGAATTCGCGTAGTTTGGAATCAGGGACCAAGCCGACACTGGAAGGAAGTACAACGATCTGGGAGGAGATACCTGGCAGACCGGCTTGGTGCTACGTAATCTAATGCCGATCATGCAAAATTGGAATGCGTCATATTGTCGCACCAGAAATCAGGCGCAGCGTGCTTGCAAACGCAGCGTCCCTTTCGGATCAACGCACGATATCCAGCAACGCTTCAACCAATGCCGTCCTGATGAGTCCCTGATGTTCATGTGGCAATACCGCGATACGCTCAACCTGTCCGTCCGGCATCAGGCGTGCGCAAGCGACGGCTCGCCCGTCCTCACTGATAGCAATGGCATGGCGCGCTACCCGGTCTCCGGCATCCGGCAACGCCTCTACATGGCTGATGAGTTTTTTCTCACTGGCGGCCACACGTATCTCATTCAACAACTGGCCGCAGGTCTCCCACGGCAGACAGTGAATGGTAAAGGCGTTTTCTATACACCCGTGCGGGCGATAGGTAATACTGCGGGTCTGATATGTCGGCATGATTAAGATTGCCAAGCCAGCACTCAAGCAGGGGAAGCTGCATCTATCTGGAGGAGATTCTCGTACCGACTTGGCGGTGCACAATCTAATCTTGATCGCATCGATTGGGAATGCGGCATTTTGCCGCACCCGCCCGCACCGGGGGCATGCCACGCGAGGCCTCAGCCCAAAACGACCCATCCGGTATAATCCGCGCCATGTCTCCGATACAACGCCTCCCCGAACTCCTCATCAACCAGATCGCCGCCGGTGAGGTGATCGAACGCCCGGCCTCCGCATTAAAAGAGTTATTGGAAAACAGTCTGGATGCGGGCGCGACGGAGATCGCGGTACAACTGGAGAATGGCGGCATCAAGTTATTGCGCGTACGCGACAACGGCGGTGGCATCGTGGCGGAACAACTGCCGCTGGCGCTGATGCGCCATGCCACCAGCAAGATCGCCTCACTGGCCGATTTGCAGCGCGTCGCCAGCATGGGCTTCCGTGGCGAAGCATTGGCCAGCATCGCCTCAGTGGCACAAGTCAGCCTGACCAGCCGCCACACCGAGGCGGCACACGGCTGGAAGATCGAAGCAGCGGATGGCACACAAAGCGAGGCCATGCCCGCAGCCCATGCTTTCGGCACCAGCATCGAGATGCGCGAGCTGTATTTCAACACTCCGGCACGGCGCAAATTCCTCAAGAGCGAAAGCACCGAATTCGCGTGGTGCGAAGAGACCTTTAAGCGCATCGCGCTGTCGCGCCCGGATGTGGCGTTCAGCTTGCAGCACAACGGGAAGATGGTGTGGCAGTTGGCTGCATCAACTAGAGCTCCCTCACCCTACCCTCTCCCAGTGGGCGAGGGTTTTGATGGTCTTCCCTCGTCCTCTGGGAGAGGGATTGAGGGTGAGGGAAAACACTCATTGCAACAGCGCATCACCGCCATCCTAGGCCCCGAATTCGGCCAACACGCCGTCAACGTCGAACGCCAGATCGGCAACCTGCGCCTGTACGGCATCGCCGCCTTGCCCGCCTACTCGCGCTCCTCGCGCGACGAACAATATTTCTTCGTCAACGGCCGTTTCGTGCGCGACAAGGTACTGATGCACGCTGTGCGTCAGGCTTATCAAGACATCCTGCACCACCAGCGCCACCCCGCTTTTGTGCTGTTCTTCGAGCTGCCGCCCGAACAAGTGGACGTGAACGTGCATCCGGCCAAAAGCGAAGTGCGCTTCCGCGAAAGCCAGGGCATTCACCAGTTCGTATTCCATGCCTTGCAGGATGCGCTAGCTACGACTGCAAATGAAAAAGCCCCCTCACCCCAACCCTCTCCCGTTGGGCGAGGGAGTGAGTCCGCATCCAGCTTCCCGCCACAGCAACAACCCATCCCATTCAGCGCCGCACAACAGCAAGCGACCTATCGCTTGTGGGAAGCACAAACCGGGAAGGGGGAAGCCGAGTCCGCTTTTGACTCTACCCTTCCCCCTTCCCCCTTCCCCCTTCCCAACGCCCCCCTTCCCGCACTGGAACACCCCCTCGGCTACGCTCTCGGCCAGCTCTCCGGTATCTACATCCTCGCGCAGAACCCGCAAGGGCTCATCGTGGTGGACATGCACGCCGCGCATGAACGCATCGTGTATGAAAGACTGAAGACCGCCTTCGACGCCCAGCAGATGCCCACTCAGCCGCTACTGGTGCCGGTCACTTTCGCTGCCGACACGCTGGACGTCGCCACGGTGGAAGAACAACAGGAAGCCCTGCAAAAACTCGGCTTCGACATCGCGCCCCTCTCCACCCACACGCTTGCCGTGCGCGCCATGCCCGCCCTGCTCAAACAATCCAAAGCCGAAGCCGCCGCACGCGAAGTGCTGCACGAACTGCGCGAGTTCGGCGCATCACGCGCCCTCACCGAACGTCGCAACGAACTACTCGCCACCCTCGCCTGCCACTCCGCCGTGCGCGCCAACCAGCAACTCAGCCTGCCCGAGATGAACGCCATCCTGCGCGAGATGGAACAGACCGAACGCGCTGACCAGTGCAACCACGGGAGGCCGACGTGGTTTCAAGTGACACTGGCGGAGTTGGATGCGATGTTTATGCGCGGGAAATAGACAGTGGATAAATTTCGTTTGAGATAGTATTCGACATCATTGCATCTTACTCGTGAGGCATAGGAATGGATAAGCGATATCAAGTTTTTCTGAGTTCCACATATGCAGATTTAAAAGATGAACGCCAGAAAATCATTCAAACGCTGATGGAAATGGACTGCATTCCATCGGGAATGGAATTATTTCCGGCTGCCGATGAAGAGCAATGGGAATTTATAAAGAAAATCATTGACGATTGCGACTACTACCTTCTGCTTATTGGAGGACGCTACGGTACAACAACTACCGAAGGTATAAGCTACACAGAAAAAGAGTACGACTATGCAATTGAAAAGGGCCTAAAAGTTGTTGCACTGATACACGAGGATCCTGATTTAATTCCGGTTGGCAAAACTGACAAAAATCCTGAACTCCTAGAAAAGCTAAAGTTATTTCGCACTAAGGTAGAACAGAATCGTCTTGTGAAATATTGGAAAAACGTGGAAGAGCTGCCAGGCTTAGTATCTTTAAGTCTTTCAAAAACCATTAAAACGTATCCTGCTGTTGGATGGGTACGCGCAAGTAGTGCAGGTAGTTCGGAATTACTATCCGAAATAAATGCCCTTCGAAAAGAAAATGAAGAGCTTCGAGCAAGCGTGCAGCAACCAGGCTCTCAACTTCATACAGCAATCGAAAATATTGCAGGCATGAATGAAAATATACAACTTACTGGAGATTACAAACCAAACTACGACTCCGCAAATCGGCCTTGGTCTCACACCATTACATGGAACCAAATTTTTGCTTTCATCGCACCATATCTTCTTGAACATCCCAACGACATTTCAGTTCAACTCGCTCTAAAAAAATCGGTTCTCGAACATGCTGGTATTCGATACTACGATAGCTCATTAAACGAACAGATATTCCAAACAGTAAAAATTCAGCTTATGGCGTACGGTCTCGTTGATGTTCGCTACTTAAAAACAACAAAAGGGGGAATGGCTCTCTTTTGGAGCATCACGGAAAAAGGACAAACTCTCATGTTTCAATTGAGAGCACTCAAAAAAAATGAACCGAAGTAGCTCTTTCGCTTCCACCACTCGCATCGCCTTCGCCTCTTTCATTGGTACCGCCATTGAGTTCTACGATTTCTACATCTACGGCCTCGCGGTGGCGATGGTGATCGGGCCGATCTTCTTTCCCAACAGCGATCCGGCGGTGCAGGCGCTGAATGCTTTCCTCACTTTTGGCATCGCCTTCCTCGCGCGCCCGTTCGGCGCGTTGCTGTTCGGTCATTTCGGCGACCGCATCGGGCGCAAGACGACGCTGGTGGCTTCGCTGCTGGTGATGGGCATCTCCACCACGCTGATTGGCGTGCTGCCGAGTTATGAAGCCGTGGGTTGGGTCGCGCCTGCGCTGCTGTGCCTGCTGCGTTTCGGGCAGGGTATCGGCCTCGGCGGCGAATGGGGCGGCGCGGCTTTGCTGGCGGCGGAATATGCGCCCAAGGGTAAGCGCGGTTGGTTCGGGATGTTTCCGCAGTTGGGGCCACCGGTCGGGTTCCTGTTTGCGGTGGGCAGCTTTTTGTTGCTGGCGAACACACTCGATGATGCCGCGTTCCGCGACTGGGGCTGGCGTATTCCCTTCCTTGCCAGTGCGGTGCTGGTGGTGATTGGCCTTTACGTGCGCTTGAAGCTGGAAGAGACGCCGGTATTCACCCAAGCAGTAAAGACACACGCGCCGGTGAAACTGCCGCTGGCACAACTCTTCGCCCACCACGTGAAGCCGCTGGTGCTGGGCGCGTTGCTGATGGTGGTGTGTTATGCACTGTTTTATCTCACCACGGTGTTCAGCCTGAGCTATGGCGTGACCAAGCTCGGCATCACACGCCCCGATTTCCTCGGCATGTTGTGCATCGCAGTGATTTTCATGGCGCTTGCCACGCCGCTTTCGGCCTGGGCGGGCGACCGTTTTGGCCGCCGTCCGGTGCTGCTCGTCGCGGGCAGCGCCGCGCTGCTCTCCGGCTTTTTGATGGAGCCGATGTTGAACAGCGGCTCGACGGTGCAAATCACCGTTTTCCTCTCGCTCGAACTGTTCCTGATGGGTGCGACCTTCGCGCCGATGGGGGCGCTGTTGCCGGAGCTGTTCCCGACCTCGGTGCGCTATACCGGCGCGGGCGCAGCCTATAACTTGGGCGGCATCCTCGGTGCATCACTCGCTCCCTACATCGCGCAACAACTGGTGCAGCACGGCGGGCTGAGCTGGGTGGGCGGGTATATCTCGGTGGCAGCGGCCATCAGTGTGATAGCGGCGCTGCTCATCCATGAGACACGTGACAGCGAATTATGATGAAGACGAAAATCCAATTTTCACCACAGAGACACAGAGACACAGAGGAAGACAGACCGAACTTCTCGCTGCTCAGCGCCAACAACAGGCTTCTTATGCCTTGCTTTTCTCTGTGTCTCTGTGTCTCTGGTAAAGCCACTAGCCATTCGACTAAGGCTGGCAACATCGCCAGCCAAGTCGCTGGTTATGTGGTGGATGTTTCAAAATGAATTCTTTACCTCCCGCCATCTTCCTGATGGGCCCCACCGCCAGCGGTAAGACCGGCGTGGCGGTGGAACTGGTGCAGCACTATCCGGTGGAACTCATCAGCGTGGATTCGGCGCTGGTGTTCCGCGACATGGATATCGGCACAGCCAAGCCGGATACCGCGACATTGGCAAAAGCGCCACATCACCTCATCGACATCATCGATCCGACCGAAGCGTATTCCGCCGCCGCCTTCCGCAAGGATGCGTTGCATCTGATGGCGGACATCACCGCGCGCGGCAAGATACCGTTATTGGTGGGCGGCACCATGCTGTATTTCAAGGCGCTGCGAGAGGGTCTGAGTCCGCTGCCGCAGGCGGATGCCGCGTTGCGCGAACAACTGGATGCCGAGATCGCGCAGTACGGCATCGAACGTCTGCACGCACGGCTGGCCGAGGTGGATGCAGAGACTGCCGCACGTTTAGCTCCCGCCGACACTCAACGTATCCAGCGTGCGATGGAGGTGTATCTGCTCACTGGAACGCCGATGTCGGTGCTACTTAATAAAACACCCTCTCCCCCAACCCCTCTCCCGCAAACGGGAGAGGGGGGCCGAAGGCCGGGAGAGGGGCTGGAGGAAAAGACGGCTAACAAATTGCCCTACGCCATCCACTCCATCGCCCTCATCCCTTCCGACCGCGCCGTGCTGCACCAGCGCATCGCTCTGCGTTTTGAGCAGATGTTGCAACAGGGATTGGTGGATGAGCTGCGTATGCTGCGCGAAAGATATCCATTACACCGCGACATGACTTCGATGCGCTGCGTCGGCTACCGTCAGGCATGGGAATTCATGGAGGGCGAGATCAGCGCGAGCGAGTTGATGGATAAAGGCATCGCTGCCACACGGCAACTGGCTAAACGCCAGCTCACCTGGCTGCGCTCTACCCCCGATGTGCTCGAACTGGATTGCCTTGCGCCCGATCTGTATACACACGTCGCGGCGAGCGTAGAATCGGTGTTGCGATAGGCCATTATTGTAGGAGCGTGCCCTGCACGCGACAGAGATGTTCGCGTGCAGGGCACGCTCCTACGCAAAGCTAAGGATGCGCTGAATTAATCCCCTCTCCCTCGGGGAGAGGGTTAGGGTGAGGGAATAACACGTTGATTCACAGCCCTCACCCCAACCCTCCCCCAGAGGGGGAGGGAGTAAAACCGAATAAATCAGTGCTTTTCCAACTATCTAGCAGAGTGAATACTCAAACAAGGAGCGTCAATATGATCCGTCTCTGTTTCACTGTACTGATCGCCCTTTTTGCCACCCTTGGCAACGCCCAACCCAAAGGAGCTCCGATGACACACACCCATCAAACCACTTATCTCGCGGGCGGCTGTTTCTGGGGCATGGAAGAGCTGGTGCGCGAGATACCCGGTGTACTGGCGACCGAGGTCGGTTATACCGGCGGAGAGGTTCCGAATGCGACCTACGAGATCGTGAAGACGGGGCGCAGCGGACATGCCGAATCGTTAAAGATCGTATTCGATCCGAAACTACTCAGCTATCGCCATCTGTTGTTCGAGTTTTTCCGTATGCACAATCCTACCACGCGCAACCAGCAGGGCAACGATATCGGCACGCAATACCGTTCCGCGATCTATTACCTGGATGAGGCACAACGACTAACGGCGGCGCAGGTGATCAAAAGCGTGGATGATTCGGGGGAGTGGCAAGGCAAAGTGGTCACCGAGCTGGTGCCGTTCAAGGAGTTCTATCGCGCCGAGGAATACCACCAAAAGTATCTGGTCAAACATCCGCAGGGTTACACCTGCCACTTCCGGCGGCCCCTCAAACTGGGCGAGTGATGCTCTGAATCAGGGGTGAGGTTTCTCGAGGTCGCACACGGTGCCCGCATCCACACCCAGCATCACCATCACCTGCTCCGGTGTCATGCGCAGCAATGTGGCGATCTCGGTATAGTCGTCCGGCAAGGCGGCATCATCCCAACCGTTGGCGGAGTGGCGCGCCAGATTGACCGCCAGCACCACATTGCGGACGCGCGGGTGATTGCTGTTGGCATCGTCCATCAGGGTGAGTAGCAGTTCCGGCAGCGACCATTCCTTCACCAGCCGTTTCTGCATATCGAACAGGCTGAAGCCGAACACTTGCTCCTGGGCGGCACGGGTGCGTAATGTCTTGTCCTGCTGCTGCATCGCCCTGATCTCCAGCATCTGTTTCGGCGAAAAACACCACATCAGCATCTCGGCCAGATCATGCAGCAGGGCGGCGATACGCACCTCTTCGTAGTGCAGGTCGCTGAGCCGCACGGCCCAGTCGAAAGCATATTCGGAAGCGCGGTGCGAGCGATGGATCACGTGCAGCAACTGCACCAAAGCTTGCAGTTCGCCCTGCATGACCTCCTGCACCAGCGGCTGCGGCGGGATCTTGTTATAGAAGGCTTCCACACCCAGCATGATGAGCGCCTGTTCGACCAGCACGACCTCATGTTCCTGGCGGCGATGTTTGTGCGCCTGCAGATAACGCAACAGTTTGATCGTCATCATCGGGTCGACCACGATGATCTGTGCCGCGCCCCGGGCACTGAGCCTGTTCTCGTCCTCATGCAGGGCAGCCAGTTCGCGTGCGGTCTGTTTCAGCACGGGAATATCCGCCCGCCCAAGGAAATCGACCCACTGCTCCAATCCTTTTATATCTTGTTGCATAACGCCCCCCCGCTAGCCGTCCGCGAACCGTCTCGATATTACCGGAAACTCAGCCTGTCAGGCTTGGATCATCACCGTCCCCGCGCGCCCGGCGAGTGTCCCCGCCTTGACCTCGTGCCGTGGCAGACCGGCTTTGACCTGTTGCCAATATTGCCGCAACGAGACCAGTTCGTATCCCTGTGCCTTCCATCCTACCAGTAGTTGCTCAAAAACTGGCGACCACTTGCCCCCTTCCAGCTCCGCCCGCAAGGTGAACACATGCCCGGTCGCGGAGGGGTTCATACTCAACACCAGCAGGTGTTGCGCCACGTTATCCAGCGTGAGCCCTTCACGCCCGATCAGTTCGTCCAGCGTGGGCAAGGTGGTGGGCAATTGCGGGCAACTGATGATCTCCGCATCCCAGGTCGGGATAAAGGGGTGGCTACCGCGCGTATCAGACGCATAATCGAAACCCATACGCTGGGTCAGGCGAAACGCGTCCCGGTTCATCTGCCAGCCCGGTGTCGCGTGCGCCTTGGGCGCTTCGCCGAACACCTCGGTGAAGCGCGCCACTGCGGCCTGCATCTGATTTTTAGTCCACGTCGCATCGCGGCAGGCAACCTGGTCGCGCCAGTCGAGCCCCTCGTGACAGCCGACTTCGAAGCCTTCGTCGCGCAGCCGGCGCAGGATATCGGCGCAGTGGTGGGCGATATCCGGTGCGGGTAGCAACGTACCGTTCAGCAGCGTCTTGATGCCGTAATGTTCGAGCAGAGAAACTCGCGGCGATTTGCCGAACAGACGCCGTCCGCTGCGATCCGCACCCAGCGAGACGAAGAACGTGGCTTGTGCGCCATGCCGGCGCAACATCTCCTGCAAATGCGGCACACCTTCGCGAGTGCCCCGGTAAGTATCGACTTCTATTCTTAAGGCGAGTTGCATATCAATGATCTATCCGAATTTGAACAAACGATATTGCCCCTTTATCGACCACGCCAATAAAGTCGAGCTGATGATGACTTGGAACACCCAGGTACCCGGCAGTCCGTTGTCGAAATAAAAGATCGCCCACAACGCCAGCAGCGTGGCCAACACCGCCAGCACTCGCTGGAACCAGATATTCATCCCGGCCTGCCAGCGTTGTCCCAGTGCCACACCGGCAACGGCGGACAACCAGCCGCCGAACATCCCGCCCAGCACATCCTGCGGCCAATGCACGCCGCAAGCGATGCGCGACAGCCCGACGAGTATCGCCAACGACAACACCAGCAACTTGATCCGGGCGCTTACTTGTTGCACACAAACCAGTCCGGCCAATACGAAGATGGTCGTGGTATGTCCAGAGGGAAAAGAATTGTGCGCCAACGCCGGGCCGATGAGGTGAAAATCACCATCCTGCAACACAATGGGGGGACGCAACGATGAAAATAATTCTTTCATGCCGTGCGACCAGAGTGAGGCAAACAGTGCGGCCAGCACAAATTGCCAGGCCAGATCGGGACGACGCCCCAGTAGCGGCAGGATGAGCAACAAACCGAGTGAAGCATCTCCGAGCAAAGTGACGTGACTCCACCAGACATCTCCGGCATGAGCCATGATGCGGTTCAACCACAGAAACAATGCCGCGTTGCTTCCAGTCAGCAGTAAGACCACTAGCGCCAACAGGGCAAACGCGGGTACGCCCCAGCGCCAAGCCGCGTCGAATTGCCGTGTGGCGCGTTTAATTTCTGAATCCATGGCAGGCATAAAAAGAGAAGGTGGAAAGCAGATGCCCCTGCGCATCAACGGGCAGCCTATCACGCAGCTCGCAAGCGGTAAATTGACCACTGCCGCCAGTGGCGGGCGAGGCTAGCTCATCCGGCCACAGCACCAGGATGCCGGATGCGCCATCCTGCGGCGAGCCGAACCAGATATCGAACTGGTCGTAGCGAGTATCGGTCACCTGCACCGGCGCAGGTCGCGCATACCATGCCAGACGGCTGGCAAAGGTCCAGTTATTGGTGAACAGCAAGGGTTCCGCTGCTCCTGCGACCGCCATCTTTTCGCGCAGGTCTGCGGCATGATGTGCGGCCTGCTGCCAGCCGTACAAGTCGCGCAGAGGATTGTTATTGTCTCTGAACAACAACCAGGGTGTGATGAACTGACTGAACACCAGTACCATCATCAGCACGGCATATACCCCGGCAGCGTAAACGCCGATACGCACCCACAGCGCCTGCCAGTGACGGTGCAGCCAATATGCCGTCAGCGGTGCCAGCCCCGCCCAGCCCAAAGCAGTCCAGTGCGGCAGGGTGATCTCATAACCCGATCCCCAGCCGAACAGTAACAGCACCGGCAAGGAGAGCGACAGACATAACCACACGCCGCTTTCGCGCCACTGGCGCAATCCGGCCAGCACAGCGAGCAAACCGAACACATACAGTCCCGGCCCGTAGACCAATAACTGCCCGCCTTGCGAGATGAGGAAGCGCCATCCGCTCCAGTCCGGTTTACCCGTGCCATGATGCAACTGATACAGGAACGAGATCCAATCGTGGCGGGCATTCCAATACAGGATGGGCATGATCAAACAAGCGGCGACAAGCACCGCCAGCCACGGCCAGGGCGTACGCAACTGCTGCCATTGTCGGGAGAACACCAGCGCCAAAACTACGGTCAGCAGCAAAGTGATGGCGGTATATTTGGACAAGGCCGCCAACCCCAGCAAGACACCCAGCCACAACCAGTCGCGCACACGTCCGGCGATGACGACACCGTGCAGCACCCGCAGCAGCAGCAGACCCAGCAGCAGCAAAGGCGTGTCCGGCAACATCGCCAAGCCGATCAACTGCAACATCACCGCAGATTGCAGCAAGGCGACACTGGTGAATCCGATCCAAGGCGAAACTTGCGGGAACAAGCTCAGGGTCGCGTGATACAGCACCCACCCCGTCAATGCGAACAGCAGGATGGGCAACATGCGCATGACCAGATCGGAATCGCCGAACCACAAGGCGAACGCTTGCAGCCAGCCTATCATCGGCGGATGGTCGAAATAACTCCAATCCAGATACAGGCCATACAGCGCATAGTGCGCCTCATCCACACTCAGGCCGACCTGACCCGCGAACAACAGGCGCAGCAGGGCGGTGACCGTGATGAGCAGTAGTGTGGCTTGCAGCGAATCAAGACGCTTGAGAGCAGCGAACATGGACGATCAAATGAGCACAGCGATGGAAGACGGCGCGGATTCTATCGCAAAATCACGCTTCAATCGCCGCCCTTTTCCTGTACCTCGGCGGTCGCCCAGCCCTGTGCGAAGGTCAATTCCAGACGACTGCCTGCGGCGATCTGCGCACTGTCCACGATGATCCTGCCCTGCGCGTCGCGCACCATGCTGTAGCCGCGTCGCAACACCTGCCTGGGGTCAAGATGTTGCAGATGTTGCTGTAGGGATTTCAGATGCTGCGCATGCCGCTCAAGATCGTTCACCATGCGTTCACGCAGACGTTGTGCATAAGCCGCCTGTCGCAGCTGTCGTCCCCCCACATCGGGACACGCGGCCTGCCAGCGCTGGCGCAATGCCTGACAGCGCCATTGCCAGTTTTGTGCGGCATACGCCTGAGCATGCTGTAGGCGCTGCTGCAACTGTTCCAGATGTTGGCGCTGTTGCAGCATACGTTGCGCGGGATGGATCAGACGACGTTGCAGATAATCCAGTCGCTGCATGTGTTGTTCATAACGGCTCGACGCAGCCCGTGCCAGGCGTTGTGCGCTGTGTTGTATACGCTGTGCCAGTTCCTCGCTGTCCGGCAACGCGGCTTGCGCGGCGGCGGTCGGGGTCGCGGCACGCAGGTCGGCCACGAAATCGGCGATGGTGAAGTCCGTTTCATGCCCCACCCCGCTCACCACCGGGATACGACTGGTCGAGATCGCCCGCGCCACGACTTCTTCGTTGAAAGCCCACAGGTCTTCGATACTGCCGCCGCCTCGACACACGATCAGCGTGTCACACTCGCCGCGTTCGTTCGCTGCGCGGATCGCTGCCGCGATCTTCTGCCCCGCCCCGTCTCCCTGCACCGGCGTGGGATATAACACCACCGGAACAGCGGGCATACGCTGGGCCAGGGTACGCAACACATCGCGCAGCGCAGCCGCCTGCGGCGAGGTCACGATACCGATCTGGCGCGGCAAGAACGGCAGTGTCCGTTTGCGTGCCGCGTCAAACAGCCCCTCCTGTTCCAATTTGCGTTTGAGATTTTCGAACGCTTCATACAAGGCACCCATACCGGCCGGGCGCATCTTTTCCAGCGTCAACTGGAAATCTCCACGCGCCTCGTACAAGGTCGGCAAGGCCAGCACTTCGACCGACATGCCGTTACCGGGTTTAAAGTCCAGATATTGGCTCTTGTGGCGGAACATCACACAGCGCACCTGCGCAGCTTCGTCCTTTAGCGAAAAATACCAGTGCCCCGAAGCGGCTCCGACGAAATTGGAGATTTCCCCGCGCACCCATAATAAAGGCAACCCGGCTTCGATCACCTGCTTCGCCGCCGCATTAAATTCACGTACGTTCAACACCCTGTTTTTATCGATGGCCATCCGTCACATCCGTCACAACTTTTTATACAAATTAGGCCAAAAGGCATATTGACAATTGCAAATAACTCACAACCCCAGCAACGATGCGCCTTGGCAAGGCAACATCCCGTACCACTCACCGCAACTTACGATAATACATTGTTTTAATTGAAATTAACTCAAGCACAAAAATTAAGCAGATCGAAAAAAACCGTTATCGGCTCAAAGGCTAAGCCTCCTTCTGCGAGAATCATCCACAAAGTTATCCACAGTTTTTGTGCATAAACACACAAATCCTTTACGCCATGATGAGTTAGCCAAAACGGTGTATCACGTTTCTGATGAATCTTGCTCAAACGGGGGCGACAAGATACAGTTCCGGCTTCGGAATTTAAGCATATCTGGAGAAGTTGCGTGTTCACTATCGTCGAAGCAGCAGGTTGGCCCATCTGGTTTTTGATCGTTGCATCCGTCGTCGCAGTCGCCCTGATCGCAGAACGCATGATGTTCCTGCGCGAGAAGAATATCGTCCCCGCCGGATTGCTGGATGAAACCGTGAAAGAGCTCAAGCAGAGCGGCGTCACCCCGCAGATGCTCAACAAGCTGGGCGAAGGCTCGCCGCTGGGACGTGTATTGGCGGCTGGACTGCGAAATGTCAAAAGCTCCCCGAACATCATGAAAGAGGCCATCGAAGAGGCCGGGCGCACCACCACCCATGAGATGGAACGTTTTCTCACCACGCTCGGTACCGTAGCCTCCATCAGTCCGCTGCTCGGTTTGTTCGGCACCGTGGTCGGCATGATCGAAATTTTCGGTGCACAGAACGCCGGTGGTGCCAACCCCGCCGAACTGGCACACGGCATCTCCGTGGCGCTCTACAACACCGCGTTCGGTTTGATCGTCGCGGTACCCAGCATGATCTTCTACCGTCATTTCCGCGCCAAGGTGGACAGTCTCACGTTCGAGATGGAGCAGCAGGCGATCAAACTGGTCGAGATCGTCCACGGCGAACGCAGATAAGCGAGACAAAATGAATTTCCAACGTGGACAGACGCGCGATGAACCGGAGATCAACCTGATCCCGATGATTGATGTACTGCTGGTGATTCTGATCTTTCTGATGGTCACCACCAGCTATGCGAAGATTTCCGAGCTACAGATCAACCTGCCGCAGGCGGCAGGCGAAGAAGGTAGCGCCACGCCCAGCAAACACATCTATGTGGCGGTCGATGCGACCGAACACTATGCCATCAATAATCTGCCCGCTCCCTTTTCCGGCATAGACGGTTTCGCCCAGGCCTTGCGCAAAGCCGCCGGTGACGAGGCGGAACCCACCATCATCATCAATGCCGATGCCAAAGCCCCCCATCAGGCCGTGATCAACATCATGGAAGCCGCACGGGTGGCCGGGTATGGCCGCATCACTTTCACCACGCAGAACCCGGCGAAATAACACGTTCAGCACACCATGAACGGGCTGGAACAACACTGGTACCGCATCTCGCCGTTCCATCTTCTGCTCTGGCCGCTGAGTCTGCTGTTCCGTATGCTCGCCGCAGTGCGCCGTATGCTCTATCGCAGCAGTGTCTTGGCCAGCTTTAAACTGCCGGTTCCCGTTATCGTTGTCGGCAACATCAGTGTCGGCGGCACCGGCAAGACCCCGTTCACCCTGTGGCTGGCGCAACAACTGCTGGATGCGGGCTGGCATCCCGCCATCATCAGTCGCGGCTATAACAAAGCCGGACCGCAAAATATCCATCCCCGCGCGGTGAGCGCGAGTGATTCACCCGACGAGGTCGGCGACGAACCCCTGTTAATGGCACAACGCGGACTCTGCCCGGTATGGGTGGGACGTGACCGTGTCGCGGTGGCACGCACCCTGCTGCATGCCCAACCCGAATGTGATGTCATCCTGAGTGACGACGGTTTGCAGCACTACCGCCTGCGCCGCGATGCCGAAATCGTGCTGGTGGACGGCAAGCGGCGTTTCGGCAATGGCTGCCTGTTGCCGGCAGGGCCGCTGCGCGAACCGGTGTCGCGCCTGGCATCCGTCGATTTCGTGGTCATCAACGGCGGCGCGGCGGTGAATGGCAAACACACGATGCGTCTGGACGGTTCGGTGTTTTATAACCTGCTCAACCCGGACCAGAGCGTGACGGCCTCCGCTTTTGCCGGGCAGCGTGTCCATGCCATCGCCGGTATCGGCCATCCGGCGCGTTTCTTCGCCCATCTTGAGCATCTTGGGATATCCGCCCAACCCCATGCCTTCCCCGACCATCATCACTACCGTGCTACCGATATCGCTTTCGAGAATGCCGATGTGATACTCATGACGGAAAAAGATGCGGTAAAATGCGCGGCGTTCGCCACCGAGCAATGCTGGGTGTTGCGCGTGGACGCGCAGATAGACCCGGCTCTCGCCCAACTCATCATAGAAAAGATCAACCGATAATGGATGCCAAGCTACTCGAAATCCTGGTTTGCCCGTTGTGCAAATCACCGCTCATCTACCGCAAGGCCGAACAGGAGCTGGTCTGCAAGGCAGATCGCTTGGCCTATGCCATCAAAGACGACATCCCGGTGATGCTGGCCGACGAAGCGCGCAAACTGACTGCGGAAGAGACCGAGCAGCTTTGATGTTCGCTTTCCACGTCGTCATCCCCGCCCGCTTCGCTTCCACCCGGCTACCCGGCAAGCCGCTGCTGGAGATCGGCGGCAAACCGATGGTGGTGCGTGTCGCCGCACAAGCAGCACAAAGCGGCGCGCAACAGATCATCATCGCCACCGACCACGCGCCCATCCTCGCTGCCGCTGAAGCGCACGGATTCAAAGCCAGCATGACCCGGGCCGACCACAGCAGCGGCACCGACCGTATCGCCGAAGTGGCGGCACAGCAGGGCTGGACGGATGACACCATCGTGGTCAACGTGCAGGGCGACGAACCGCTCATCCCGCCCGCACTGATCCGCGCCGTGGCACAACACCTGCACCAGCATCCGGAATGCGCCATCGCCACCGCCTGCCATCCCATCCATGACGAAGCGTCGATGCGCAACCCCAACATCGTCAAGGCAGTTGCCGACAAAGACGGCAACGCGCTGTATTTCAGCCGCGCCCCCATCCCCTACCCGCGCGATGTCTTTGCGCAGGGCAAGCCGCTGCCGCCCGACCTGACCGTGCTCCGCCATATCGGCATCTACGCATACCGCGCCGGTTTCCTGCGCGCGTTCGGCCAACTGGCTCCGGCCGCCATTGAGCAAATAGAAGCGCTGGAACAATTGCGCGCGCTCTGGCACGGCTACAAAATCGGCATCACCGTCACACAGGAAGCCCCGCCCAGCGGGGTAGATACTGAAGCCGATCTGATCGCTGCACGCGCATTATTCGAATCATCACTCACACAGGGAGCACACTCATGAGACTCATTCTTCTCGGCGCACCGGGCGCAGGCAAAGGTACACAGGCCAACCTCATCAAGGAAAAGTTCGGCATCCCGCAAATCTCCACCGGCGACATGTTGCGCGCCGCAGTCAAGGCGGGAACACCGCTGGGCATAGCAGCGAAAAAGATCATGGATGCGGGCGGCCTGGTATCGGACGACATCATCATCAATCTGGTGAAAGAGCGCATCAAAGACGCGGACTGCACCAACGGCTTCCTGTTCGACGGTTTCCCGCGCACCATCCCTCAGGCTCAGGCGATGAAAGATGCCGACATCCGCATCGATCACGTGGTGGAGATCGACGTAGCCGACAGCGAGATCATCCAGCGCATGAGCGGTCGCCGTGTCCACCCTGCTTCCGGTCGCACCTATCACATCGTGTTCAACCCGCCCAAAGTTCCCGGCAAGGACGACGTGACCGGAGAAGACCTGGTGCAGCGCCCGGACGATGTCGAAGACACCGTGATCAAACGCCTGAATGTCTATCATGAGCAGACCAAACCGCTGGTCGAGTATTACACCGCCTGGGCGAAATCGGGCGATGCCAAGGCACCCAAAGTCGCTCACATCCCCGGTGTCGGCAACGTTGATGCCATTCGCGACAAAGTATTTGCCGCACTGGCGGCGCGCTGAACATGGTCAGCAAACCCGTGCTCACGCTGGACGATGCCAAACGTGTCGCGGCAGCTGCGGCGGCAGAGGCGCGCGCCAACGACTGGAAAGTGGCCATCGTCATTGTCGATGACGGCGGCCACCTGATGTACATGCAGCGCGAACACGACACGCGCTTTGGCAGTGTGGAGACAGCCACAGCCAAAGCCCACATGGCCGCAGCGCTGCATATGCCAACCAAAATCTCCGAAGATGCCGTGATGAGCGGACGCCTGATCCATCTCGCCCTGCCCGGTGTGATCCCGGCCGAAGGCGGTGTCCCGTTGCTGCGCGAAGGTATCGTCATCGGCGCTATCGGCATCAGCGGTGTGCGCTCATTCCAGGACGGCCAGATCGCACTGGCCGGGGTGAACGCACTGTAAGCCACGCTCTCGCAGCCGCCACACTCGACCTTTCTTCCCGCACTTGATCTGCACCTCAGCAAAGCCAACAGCCCCGATGAACGGGGCTGTTGGCTTTGCTACTGGTTGGCAAAAAAAACCGACAGCGTTAACTGTCGGCCGAGTCAACCTTCTTTGTTATTAACGTAATAGTGTCAGCACGGTGTTGGGCGATTGATTCGCCTGAGCCAACATCGCGGTACCGGCTTGTTGCAGGATCTGGGCACGAGTCAACGATGCGGTTTCCGCAGCGAAGTCAGTGTCCATGATACGGCTGCGGGCTGCTGTCTGGTTCTCCGCAGCAATTTGCAGGTTGGAGATGACCGACTCGAAGCGCGACTGCACCGAACCGTACACGGCACGTGCCGAGGCAACGTTGGCGATGTCCGCATCCAGTTTGGCGATCTCGGCTTGAGCCGTGGTCGAAGAGTCGCCCAAAGTGGTCGATGTCGGTGCAATCGCAGCCGATGTCGCGATAGTCAAAGAGTCCACACCCGCTGTGCTGTTCGCACCGATCTGGAACACCTGGCTTACCGGCTGAGAAAGGAGCTGGATGCCGTTGAACGAAGTGCCCGCGATGATACGTGCGTTTTCCGCGTTGAGCTGGGTGAACTCGGAGTTGATCGAACCGACGTCGGCATTGGAGGTCGCGTTTGCGCCTTGCACTGCCAGTTCCCGCATACGGGCCAGGTTGTTCTGGACGGCCCCCAAAGCACCTTCGGCGGTCTGCGCCAGAGAGATACCGTCGCTGGCGTTACGCACAGCCTGGTTCAAACCACGGATCTGGCTTTCCATACGGGAAGCAATCGCCATCCCTGCGGCATCGTCCTTGGCGCTGTTCACACGCAAGCCGGAAGACAGGCGTTGCAGGGAGGTTTGCATCGCGCCTTGTGAGGCATTCAGGTTACGCTGAGCGTTCAGCGATGCAAGATTGGTATTGATATATGAGGGCATTTTAATTCTCCTTTTGACTCGATTGAAGTTCAGTCCTTCTTAATCTCATTGGCCCGTACTTTTCATTAGCCACGTTTGCCTCCGATGAATCAGTTATCGGAGCCTTTTGGAAATGCTTTAGCACGAATTGAAAATATATTTACGCGTGGCCTTGATCACCGGCAGCCGGTGGCATCACGCGCATGCGAGAGGAGAGAGAATTCTTTTGAAAAGCGCAGGATCAATGCAATGACTGATACGACCAGCTTCTGACACAGAAGGCCGCAATAGACTGGAGGGGAAAGGAATCAAGAGATACGGCGTCTGCCGGAGCGAAAATATTCCGGGTTATCGTAATACCCTTCCCTTTCGTTATCGTCCGACCAACCCGGTATGCCCAGTAACGGTACCGGGTCTAGCTCGTGTGTATCCTGGCAATGCATCGGGTCATTCAGATAGGCCGCCACTCGTTCGTCCAGATAATGCATCCGTTCCGCCAACGGCCAGGTGAAGAATTCGCGAGCGACCGGCAACAGCAGCCCCTGCCCGGTCATTCCGAGATAAGGCTGCATGGCTTTTTCGTGCAGCCCGTGCCCGAAAATGTAGAAACCCATGCCCGTCTTCACTTCTTCACGCCGGGAATAGAACAGCTCTTTCCATCTGAATCCACGCAACAACTCACCCAGATTGGTGTCGGCACAGGCAATGATCACGCCCGACTCGTCGAACAAGGTCGCCATATCACGCACACTGCCGCGCTGGCTGGATAGCGGCACATCGACCTCGGTCAGCGCACGATAATGTCGCAGATTAATCGCCGCTTTGCTTTGCGGGAACGTGAGCCACACCAGCGCATTGAACAGATCATGCAGATTGAGGGCTCGCGTCTGCACTTCGCCACGCAGATAGCAGCGTGGCTCGTACTGCGCTTCGAACACCAGTTTGCCCGTACCCTGCGCGACGAAACGTACCGGCTTGCCACTATGCACCACGATCTCCGGGCTGACCGGCAGTATCGCATTGAGCGCCTCCAAATCGGGGAACCGGGCAACCTCTAATTGTCGAAGAACGGGATGCAAAGGCTCGAACAGCGGCGAGTCCAGCAATCCATCTCTATCCCATTGTGGCAAATTTTCCATGCATATCAGTGTAACCCAAGGACGCTAACCTGTTTTTCCGGTATCGATTCGAACAGGTTCATCTCGCGCCAGAAAATGGCGTAAGATGCCAACGACTGATGACACTCGACACCGATCCATTCAATCATTCATTGGGAGTTCAGTATGGCGAAGAAGAATGCGTTTTATGCTCAATCCGGCGGCGTCACTGCCGTCATCAATGCCTCAGCCTCCGGCGTGATCGAAACAGCACGCAAACATAAAGACAAAATCGGCAAGGTGTATGCCGGGCGCAACGGCATCATCGGCGCACTCACCGAAGACCTGATCGATACCGGCAAAGAATCGGCCAAAGATATCGCCGCCTTGCGCCATACGCCTTCCGGTGCATTCGGTTCCTGCCGCTACAAGCTCAAAGGGCTGGAAGAGAATAAAATCCAGTATGAACGCCTGATCGAAGTGTTCAAGGCTCACAACATCGGCTATTTCTTCTACAACGGCGGGGGTGACTCCGCAGACACCTGCTATAAGATCTCGCAACTTTCCGAGAAAATGGGCTATCCGGTGCAGGCCATCCACGTCCCCAAGACCGTGGACAACGACCTGCCCATCACCGATTGCTGCCCCGGTTTCGGTTCAGTCGCCAAATACATCGCCGTATCTACCCTCGAAGCCAGCTACGACGTGCGCTCGATGGCCAAGACCTCGACCAAGGTGTTCGTACTGGAAGTGATGGGTCGTCATGCGGGCTGGATTGCGGCTGCGGGCGGCCTCGTGGAAGAACAGGGTATCCCGGTCGTCATCCTGTTTCCCGAGATCGAGTTCGACCAGAAGAAGTTTCTCGCCAAGGTCGATGCGATGGTCAAGAAACACGGCTTTTGCAGTGTGGTGGTCTCCGAGGGTTGCCACTATCCAGACGGGCGCTTCCTCGCCGAACAAGGTAGCCGCGATGCCTTCGGCCATGCGCAACTCGGCGGTGCCGCGCCGGTGGTCGCCAACATGGTAAAAGAAGCATTGGGCTACAAGTTCCATTGGGCCGTGGCGGATTACCTGCAACGCGCCGCGCGCCATATCGCCTCCAAGACCGATGTCGAACAGGCTTATGCGCTGGGCAAGGCTGCCGTCGAGTTGGCGCTGAAGGGCGAGAATGCGGTGATGCCCGCCATCATGCGTGTCTCCGACAAGCCCTACAAATGGAAGATCGGTGTCGCCCCGTTGAGCAAGGTGGCCAACGTCGAGAAGATGATGCCGCGCAACTTCATCAGCAAGGATGGCTTCGGCATCACCGACAAATGCCGCGCTTATCTCACCCCGCTGATCAAAGGTGAAGATTATCCGCCGTATAAGGATGGTCTGCCCCGGTATGTGCAACTGAAGAATGTCGCGGTGGCCAAGAAACTGAAAGCGTTCAAGGTGTAACGGAAGAGCGAGCCGACTGTAACAGTCGGCTCTTTACTTTAGCGAAGGGAGAATACTATGTCGAACGGTCTGATCTTTGCATTGTGCTGCTCTATCCTCGCCATTCTGTATGGCGTCTTTTCCATCAAATGGATCATCGGCCTGCCGACCGGCAACGACAAGATGCGCAGCATCGCCGCCGCCATCCAGGAAGGTGCGACCGCCTACCTGAACCGGCAATACACCACCATCGCCATGGTCGGCGCGATATTGTTTCTCGCCATCGGCCTCGCTCTGTCGTGGAAAACCGCCATCGGCTTCCTCATTGGCGCACTGCTATCGGGTGCCGCCGGATATATCGGCATGAACGTCTCGGTGCGCGCCAACGTGCGCACTGCACAGGCCGCCCATGACGGCCTGAATGCCGCGCTGAATGTGGCGTTCAAAGGCGGGGCCATCACCGGCATGCTGGTGGTCGGCCTTGGGCTGCTCGGCGTTGCCGGCTACTACGCCTTCCTCGCCGCGACTGCTCCGCTCGGTGCCAGCACCACCGAGATCATCGAGCCTCTGGTCGGTTTCGGTTTCGGTGGCTCGCTCATCTCCATCTTCGCGCGTCTCGGCGGCGGTATCTTCACCAAAGGTGCAGATGTCGGAGCCGACCTCGTCGGCAAAGTGGAAGCCGGTATCCCCGAAGACGACCCGCGCAACCCCGCCGTGATCGCCGACAACGTCGGCGACAACGTCGGTGACTGCGCGGGCATGGCGGCCGATCTGTTCGAGACCTATGCTGTGACCATCATCGCGACCATGCTGCTGGGTGGCCTAGTGCTGGCGAACGCCGGGGCCAATGCGGTGATCTATCCGCTGGCGCTGGGTGGCTTCTCCATCATCGCCTCTATCATCGGCACTTTCTTCGTCAATGCCCGCGCGGGCGGCAAGATCATGAACGCGCTGTATCGCGGTCTGGCCGTTTCCGGCGTGCTGGCGCTGGTCGCCTTCTATCCCATCACCTCGTGGTTGATGGCGGATAACGGCAGCTACAGCGTGAACGCGCTCTACGGTGCGGCCGTCATCGGCCTTGTCCTCACCGCCGCGATGGTAGTCATCACCGAGTATTACACCGCGACCGAATATGCTCCGGTACGCCATATCGCGGAAGCCTCCACCACCGGCCACGGCACCAACATCATCGCCGGTCTCGGTGTCTCCATGCGCGCCACCGCCGCTCCCGTGCTGGTGGTCTGTGCCAGCATTTATGCGGCCTACGAGATGGCGGGACTGTACGGCATCGCCATCGCCGCCACCTCCATGTTGTCGATGACCGGCATCATTGTCGCGCTCGACGCCTACGGCCCTATCACCGACAACGCGGGCGGTATCGCCGAGATGTCCGGTCTGCCGGAAGACATCCGCAATATCACCGACCCGCTTGATGCCGTGGGCAACACCACCAAAGCGGTGACCAAAGGTTATGCCATCGGTTCCGCCGGCCTGGCCGCGCTGGTGTTGTTCGCCGACTATACCCATGCGCTGGAAGCCCATCTCGGCCATGCGACCCTGTTCGACCTGTCCGACCATACCGTCATCATCGGCCTGTTCATCGGTGGCCTCGTGCCTTATCTGTTCTCGGCGATGGGCATGGAGGCGGTGGGTCGTGCCGCTGGCAGCGTGGTGATCGAAGTACGCCGCCAGTTCAAAGAGATCCCCGGCATCATGGCGGGCACCGCCAAACCGGATTATTCCAAGGCCGTGGACATGCTCACCAAGGCCGCCATCAAGGAAATGCTCATCCCCTCGCTGCTACCTGTTGCCGTCCCCATCATCGTCGGTCTCACACTGGGGCCCAAGGCGCTGGGCGGTGTTCTGGTGGGCACCATCATCACCGGCATCTTCGTGGCCATCTCCATGACCACCGGCGGCGGTGCGTGGGACAACGCCAAGAAATACATCGAAGAGGGCAACTACGGCGGCAAGGGCTCGGAAGCGCACAAAGCCTCGGTAACCGGCGACACTGTCGGCGACCCCTACAAAGACACCGCAGGCCCCGCCGTTAACCCGCTGATCAAGATCATCAATATCGTGGCGTTGTTGATCGTCCCCCTGCTTTAATCCGGGCACCTGCATTCACCGGGGGGCTATTCCTAGCCCCTCTTTTTTGTCTCCGAATGCTACAATTCGCGCCTTTCCATCCTTACGCAAAGGCAGCGCATCATGAGTTTGAACAAAGTCCCTTCCGGCAAAGACCTTCCCAATGATTTCAATGTGGTGATCGAGATCCCGATGCACGGTGAACCGATCAAATATGAAGTCGACAAAGAGTCCGGCGCGATCTTCGTGGACCGCTTCATGAGCACTGCGATGCACTATCCCTGCAACTACGGTTACATCCCGCACACCCTGTCCGACGACGGCGATCCGGTCGATGTGCTGGTGATCACGCCTATCCCTTTGCAGATCGGTGTGGTCGTACGCTGCCGTCCGCTGGCTGTGCTGAAGATGGAAGACGAATCCGGCTTCGACGCCAAGGTGCTGGCCGTACCCGTGGACAAACTGTCTACCATGTATCGCGGCATGAAGTCCCATTCTGAATTGCCGGAAATCCTGCTGAAACAGATCGAACACTTCTTCGCACACTACAAAGATCTGGAACCGAACAAGTGGGTCAAGATCGGCGGCTGGGCCGACATTGATGTGGCTCGCAAGGAAATCATGGACGGCGTAGCTAACTACCAAAAAGCTGACGTTAAACCGGAGTTCTGATCGCCATGAGTGCAAAAATCATCGACGGCAAGAGCATCGCACAGGAGGTGCGCGCAGAATGGAAGCTGCGCGCGGACGCCTTGAAAGCGCGTGGCGTCACCCCCGGTCTCGCGGTCATCATCGTCGGTGAAGACCCCGCTTCCAAGGTGTACGTCGCCAACAAGGTAAAAGCTTGCGCGGAACTCGGTTTGCATTCCGAACACATCGCCCTGCCCGCCGACACCAGCGAAGCCACCTTACTGGCCAAGATCGCCGAATTGAATGCGGACCCGAAGATACACGGCCTGCTGGTGCAGTTACCGGTGCCCAAACATATCGACAGCGACAAAGTGTTGAACGCCATCAGCCCAGAAAAGGACGTGGACGGTTTCCATCCGATCAACGTCGGCGCGCTCGCTACCGGCAACATGCGCTTTGCACCTTGCACGCCGTACGGCTCGCTGGTGCTGCTGCAAAAAAGCGGTGTCAGCATCGAAGGTAAACACGCGGTGGTCATCGGGCGCAGCAATATCGTCGGCAAACCGATGGCCCTGCTGCTGTTGCAGAACAACGCCACTGTCACCATCTGCACCTCCAAGACTACCGACCTCGCCAAACACACGCGCGATGCCGATATTCTGGTGGTCGCCACTGGCAAGCCCAAGATGATTACCGGTGACATGATTAAGCCGGGCGCAGCGGTGATTGATGTGGGCATCAACCGCATGGAGAACGGCAAGCTGTGCGGCGATGTGGATTTCGATTCGGCCAAGGAAGTGGCTGACTGGATCACCCCCGTGCCGGGCGGGGTCGGCCCGATGACCATCACCATGCTGGTCGCCAACACGGTGCAAGCGGCGGAACGGGCGGCTGGCAAATAAGTCGGCGGAGCGCCTTCCTGCAACAAGCCAAGGAAGGCGTTGTTCAGCGAACGGGCTGTGAGCTTCCGCTATTGACAGAAGAACTGGGGACGGGAAGATCGCCCACGATCTGGAAGAACACTTCGTCACGCTTGACCATCCCCAATTCGCTGCGGGCGCGTTCTTCGATCGCGTCGGTTCCCTGCTTGAGGTCGCGCACCTCGCCGTCCAGCCCTGCGTTGCGCAGCTGCGTCTGCTGGTTGATCTTCTTCTGTTCTTCGACCTGCCGGTCCACGTCCCACACCTTCAACCAGCTGCCTTTACCCAGCCACAGCGGGTACTGCAACAGCAGGATGATGATCGCCAGGACCAGGGTGATGGGACGCAGCTTCAAGCCGGTTTTAGCCTAGCTGATAGTAGGCACCGCGACCGGGGTAGGATGCGCTGTCGCCCAGATCTTCCTCGATACGCAACAGTTGGTTGTATTTCGCCATACGGTCGGAACGGGAAAGGGAGCCAGTCTTGATCTGCAAGGCATTGGTGGCAACCGCCAGATCGGCGATGGTGGAATCCTCGGTCTCGCCGGAACGGTGCGAGATCACGGCGGTGTAACCCGCGCGTTTCGCCATCTCGATGGCCGCAAAGGTCTCGGTCAGCGTACCGATCTGGTTCACCTTGATAAGGATGGAATTGGCGATACCGCGTTTGATACCCTCGCTCAGGATCTTGGTGTTAGTGACGAACACATCGTCCCCCACCAGCTGGATGTTCTTGCCGAGGCGGTCGGTCAGTGCTTTCCAGCCGTCCCAGTCGTGTTCGCTCATACCGTCTTCGATAGTGATGATCGGGTATTTATCCACCCAGGTCGCATAGAGGTCGATGACTTGCTGGCTGTTGAGCACCAGACCGTCGGCTTTGAGGTGATATTTGCCATCCTTGTAGAATTCGGAAGCGGCACAATCCAGACCGATAGCGACATCCACACCCGGCACATAACCGGCCGCTTCGATGGCTTCCACGATCACTTTCAGCGCGCCCTCATTGGAACCCAGCGCCGGTGCAAAACCGCCCTCGTCCCCCACGGTCGTGGCCAAGCCACGGTTGTGCAGGATCTTCTTCAAGTTATGGAACACTTCTGCGCCGCAACGCAACGCCTCGCGGAAGTTGCTCGCCCCTACCGGAATGACCATGAATTCCTGGATGTCCGCACCGCCTTCGGCATGTGCGCCACCGTTGATGATGTTCATCATCGGCACCGGCATTTCCATGCGTGCTGCGCCGCCGAAATAGCGGTACAACGGCAGGCCGGATTCTTCGGCTGCGGCTTTGGCGACCGCGATGGAAACAGCCAGAATGGCGTTTGCACCCAAGCGCGATTTGTTCTCGGTACCGTCCAAGTCGATCATGGTCTGGTCGATGAATGCCTGTTCAGCGGCATCCAGACCGACGATGGCTTCAGCGATTTCAGTGTTCACAAATTCCACCGCTTTCAGTACGCCTTTGCCGAGGTAACGGCTCTTGTCGCCGTCACGCAATTCGACCGCTTCCTTGGTCCCGGTTGATGCGCCGGAAGGCACGGCCGCACGGCCCATCACGCCCGATTCCAACAACACGTCCGCTTCCACTGTGGGGTTGCCACGGGAATCCAAAATCTCACGCGCTACGACATCAACGATTGCACTCATCTCTATTTTCCTCAATATTTAATGTTACACATTACGCAAATCGATCTTTTCTTCAATCAAACCCTGTTGTTTCACTGCCGCATCGAGAACCTGCATCGTCCGCAACAGCGTCTTCAAATGTCCCAGCGGGAAGGCGTTCGGGCCGTCCGACATGGCCTTGGCGGGGTTCGGATGGGTCTCCATGAACACCCCCGCGATACCGGCAGCAATGGCGGCACGCGCCAGCACCGGCACAAATTCGCGCTGCCCGCCGGAGCTGGTACCCTGCCCGCCCGGCAGCTGCACCGAATGCGTCGCATCGAACACCACCGGGCATCCGGTGTTGCGCATCACCGCCAGCGAGCGCATGTCGGACACCAGATTGTTGTAGCCGAACGACGCGCCGCGCTCGCACACCATGATGTTGTCGCCGCCGCTCACTTCGCGCGCCTTGTCCACCACGTTCTTCATATCCCAAGGCGACAGGAACTGCCCCTTCTTGATATTCACCGGCTTGCCAGACTTCGCCGCCGCATGGATAAAATCGGTCTGGCGACACAGGAACGCCGGAGTCTGCAACACATCGACGACGGCCGCGACCGGCGCGATCTCGTCTTCGTCATGCACATCGGTCAGCACCGGCACGCCGATTTGCGCCTTCACCTTCTCCAGTATCTTTAAACCTGCCTCCATACCGAAACCGCGAAAGGTCTTGCCGGAACTGCGGTTGGCTTTGTCATAAGAGGACTTGTAGATGAAGTTTATCTGCAATTCATTGCAGATCTCTTTCAACTGTCCGGCGGTATCCAGAGCCATCTGCTCGGACTCGATCACACAAGGTCCGGCGATCAGAAAGAACGGCTGATCCAGACCAACATCGAAGTTACATAGCCTCATGCCGCCGCCTTCTTGTGTGCGACAGCCGCCTCGACATAAGCGGTGAATAGCGGATGCCCCTCACGCGGGGTGGAAGTGAACTCGGGGTGGAACTGCACACCGACGAACCAAGGATGCATGGACTGCGGCAATTCCATCATCTCCGGCAAATCTTCCGACGGCGTACGCGCCGAGATGACCAAGCCGGACTTCTCCAGCGCGGGCACGTAATGGTTATTCACTTCGTAACGATGGCGATGGCGCTCGTTCACTTCGTCGCCGTAGATCGTTTGTGCCTTGGTACCGGGCTTGACCGGACAGCGTTGCGAACCGAGGCGCATGGTGCCCCCCATGTCCGAATCGGCGCTGCGTTTGGCGACCTTGCCATCCCGATCCAGCCACTCGGTGATGAGCGCAACCACCGGATGCTCGGTTTCCAGATTGAACTCGGTACTGTTCGCGTCGGCCATATTCGCCACATGGCGCGCATATTCGATGACCGCGAGTTGCATGCCGAGACAGATGCCGAGATAAGGGATCTTGTTCTCGCGCGCGTAACGGATCGCGGCGATCTTGCCTTCCGTGCCGCGCACCCCGAATCCGCCGGGCACCAGGATCGCATCCAGCTGACTCAGGCAACCGGTACCCTCGGTCTCGATCACTTCAGAGTCCAGATATTCGATGTTCACCCGTGTCGAAGTATGGATACCGGCGTGACGCAGCGCCTCGATCAATGATTTGTACGACTCGGTCAGATCGACATATTTGCCGACCATGCCGATGGTGATCTGGTGCGTCGGGTTCTCCTGTGCGACGATGAGCTTCTTCCACACCGACAGGTCGGCAGGCGGCGCGTTCAGCGCCAGTTCTTCGCAGATGATGCGATCCAGCCCCTGCTCGTGCAGCACTTGCGGCACCTTGTAGATACTGTCCACATCCCACATCGAGATCACGCCCTCTTCGCGCACATTGGCGAACAGCGAGATCTTGGCACGCTCGTCATCCGGGATAGGGCGGTCTGCGCGGCACACCAGCGCGGTCGGGAAAATACCGATCTCGCGCAACTTCTGCACACTGTGCTGGGTCGGCTTGGTCTTCAATTCACCGGCGGTGGCGATATAAGGCACCAGGGTGAGATGCACGTAAGCGACCTGGTTACGCCCCATGCGCAACCCCATCTGCCGGGCCGCCTCCAGGAACGGCAAAGACTCGATATCACCCACCGTGCCGCCGATCTCGACGATGGCAACATCGGCCTTACCATCCAGCGAGGCGGCAGCTCCGCGCTCGACAAAAGCCTGTATCTCGTTGGTGATATGCGGGATGACCTGCACCGTCTTGCCCAGATATTCGCCGCGACGCTCCTTGCGGATCACGCTCTCGTAGATCTGTCCGGTGGTGAAATTGTTAGCCTTGCGCATCTTGGCCGAGATGAAACGCTCGTAGTGGCCGAGATCCAGATCGGTCTCGGCACCGTCTTCGGTGACGAACACTTCGCCGTGCTGGAAGGGGCTCATCGTGCCGGGATCGACGTTGATGTACGGATCCAGCTTGAGCATCGTGACCTTGAGACCGCGTGATTCGAGGATCGCTGCGAGAGAGGCGGCGGCGATACCTTTGCCCAGTGAGGACACCACGCCACCCGTAATAAATATGTATTTGGTCATGGGACGCCATGATACCGCAAAAACCACCGCCCTCAAAACGCCCATCAGCTGCGCCCGGCGAACGCCGGACAAAAAAAGCCCCTTCCCCAAAAAGGGGAGAGTGGAATGGGAAGGGGTGAGGGAAACAAAGACCGGATAAGCTAACTATCCGGGTTTTAAGCGGATGGCGACCAGAACGGATGTTCAATCGCCACAGTGCCTTGAATTGCAGCTAATTACCGCCTTTTTCTGCCAATTTACGCCAAGTCTCCACAACCGTATCTGGATTCAGCGACATACTCTGAATACCGGCACTCACCAGCCATTGCGCGAAATCGAAATGGTCGGATGGCCCCTGACCGCAGATACCGACGTATTTATCCAAGCGGTTGCAGGTAGTGATCGCCATCTTGAGCAGCGCTTTCACCGCCGGATCACGCTCGTCGAAACGGTCCGCCACCAGACTGGAATCGCGATCCAATCCCAGTGTCAATTGGGTCAGGTCGTTGGAACCAATGGAGAAGCCGTCAAAATATTGCAGGAAATCCTCCGCCAGCAAGGCGTTGGACGGGATCTCGCACATCATGATGAGGCGCAAGCCTTTATCGCCGCGTTTCAAACCGTGTTTCTCCAGTGTGGCGACGACTTCGCGCGCCTCACCCACCGTGCGCACGAACGGGATCATCAGCTCGACATTGGTGTAACCCAGTTTTTCGCGCACACGTTTCATCGCACGGCATTCCAGCTCGAAACAATCGCTGAAGTTCGCCGCCACATAACGCCCCGCGCCACGAAAACCGATCATCGGGTTCTCTTCCATCGGCTCGTAGATCTCGCCACCCAACAATTTGCGGTATTCGTTCGACTTGAAATCGGACATGCGCACGATCACCGGCTTCGGCCAGAACGCCGCCGCCAGCGTCGCCACCCCTTCGGTGATCTTTTCCACATAGAACTCTTCCGGGTCGGCATATCCCGCCGCACGCTTCATCACCGCATCGTGCAGCTTGCCGGGCAACTTGTCGTGCTCCAATACCGCTTTGGGATGGATACCGATCAGATTGTTGATGATGAATTCGAGACGCGCCAGACCGACCCCTGCCGACGGCAACTGGGCGAATTCGAACGCCAGCGTGGGATTGCCCACGTTAAGCATCAGCTTGACGGGGATAGGCGGCAACGCATCCTCGCTGTGCACCACCACCTCGAACGGCAATTTGCCGTGATAGACATAACCAGTATCGCCTTCGGCACAGGACGCGGTGACGATTTCACCGTCCTGCAACGAAGTCGTGGCATGGCCGCAACCAACGATGGCCGGGATACCCAGTTCGCGCGCGATGATCGCGGCATGGCAGGTACGTCCGCCGCGATTGGTGACGATGGCGGACGCCTTCTTCATCACTGGCTCCCAGTTCGGATCGGTCATGTCGGTGACCAGCACATCACCAGCTTGCACCTTGTCCATCTCGGCGGTGCTAGCGACAATGCGCACCCGTCCCGTACCGATCTTCTGGCCAATGGCGCGACCCTCTGCCAGCACATCACCGCGCTGCTGCAAACGATACTTCTCCGTACCGCCACCGCCCGTGTTCGACTTCACCGTTTCGGGACGCGCCTGCAGAATGTAGAGCTTGCCGTCCAGTCCGTCCTTGCCCCACTCGATATCCATCGGACGGCCATAGTGCTGTTCGATGGACACGGCATAACGCGCCAACTGCAACACGTCTGCATCACTCAGCGAGAAACGCGACTGATCGGCGACTGGCACCGGTTCAATACGACAAGAACGTCCGGCGGAACGCTGTTCGTCGAACACCATGCGCTGCTGCTTGGAACCCAGCGCACGGCGAATCACCGCAGGGAAACCCGCCGCCAGTTGCGGCTTGTGCACATAAAATTCGTCCGGGTTGACCGCACCCTGCACCACCATCTCACCCAGGCCGTAGGACGAGGTGATGAACACCGCATCGCGAAAACCGGATTCGGTATCCAGTGTAAACATCACCCCGGAAGCACCCAGATCAGAGCGCACCATGCGCTGCACACCGGCGGACAACGCCACATCGGCATGGGTGAAATCCTTGTGCACGCGATACGAGATGGCGCGGTCGTTATACAGCGACGCGAACACTTCGCGGATCGCGTGCAGGATGTTTTCGATACCGTGGATATTGAGGAAGGTCTCCTGCTGCCCGGCGAACGAAGCGTCCGGCAAATCCTCCGCCGTGGCCGAAGAACGCACCGCGAAGCTGCCCTCGCCCGCTGCCGCGAGTTTGTCGTAGTGATTGCGTATCTCTTCTTCCAGGCGCTTGGGCAACGGTGCCTCGACGATCCAGCCGCGTATCTTGCGCCCCGCCTCGGCCAATGCTGTGACATCGTCCACATTCAGAGTGGACAGCGCCTGCTCGATGCGCTTGTCCAATCCGTCATTCGCCAGAAAGTCGCGATACGCCTGCGCCGTGGTGGCAAAGCCGCCAGGCACTTGCACACCGGACGAACTCAGATTGGAAATCATCTCGCCGAGCGAAGCGTTCTTTCCTCCCACCTCGGGAATATCGGCAATCCCCAAAGACTGGAATGGAATGACGTAAGGTTGCATGGCCTTCTCCTGATTATGTTGAACTACGTTTCTTTTTTGCCGGATATTCCGATCCGGCAAATCCCCTAAAACCGATACCCGCTCAATGTTTCTCCCGCTTGCACTGAGCCTCGCCGCAACGCTTGTTACCGCAACCGCAGCCCTCACCTTCCTCGCGCAATGCGCCAAACTCGGGATGGCGCGCCGCGTAGCTTTTGGCAGCGGCACGTACCGTCAACCACCCCGCCAGCAAACCGAACAAAATCAAGATAACTTTGAGATAGATCATTCGCCCGCTCCCAGTCCGGCAAAGCCCATGAAGGTCAGCGACAGCAGACCAGCCAAAATCAGCGACAGCGCGGTGCCCTGCACCAGTGTCGGCACATTGGCCAGTTGCAGGCGCTCGCGCAGCGAGGCCATCAACACCAGCGCCAGCGTGAAACCCGCACCGCCTGCGAACGAGAAAGTCAGCGATTGCGCCAGACTGTATTCGCGCGCGGTCTGGAACAGCGCCACGCCCAGCACCGCGCAGTTGGTCGTGATCAGCGGCAGATAGATACCGAGTGCGCGGAACAGCGCGGGGCTGTATTTCTTCATCACCATCTCGACCAGTTGCACCGAGGACGCGATCACCACGATGTAGGAGATCAGGCGCAGGAAGTCGAGGCCAAAATAACTCAGCACCACATTCAGGCCATAGGCGCATAACGAAGCCACCAGCATCACAAAGGTGGTCGCCACACCCATCGGGAAAGCCGTATCCAATCGCCCCGACACGCCAAGGAACGGACACAGACCGAGAAAGGTCGCCAGCACGAAATTGTTGGCCAGCAAGGTGCTGATAAAGATCAGGCTCAAGGAATCATTCATGCTTTTTCTCCTTCCGTTGCCGCTTTGCGGCTGCGCAGCAACGAGAACAATAGTAGCCAACCACCCAGCACGAAGAAGCCACCCGGCGGCAATACCATCACCACCCACGGTTGAAAATGCTCGCCGAACAATGAAATGCCGAACAGCTTGCCCGCACCGAGTATCTCGCGCGTCGCTCCCAAGGCGAGTAGGCCGATGGTAAAACCAAGCCCCATGCCCAGCGCGTTGATGCCCGATTTAAGCGGCGGATTCTTGGAAGCGTGCGCCTCAGCACGACCGAGAATGATGCAATTCACCACAATCAGCTGGATGAACGCACCCAAAGCGTCATACAACGCCAGACTGACCGCCTGGATCAGATAATCGACCAGCGTGACAAAGGTCGCGATGATCACGATGTAGGTAGCGATACGCACTTCCTTGGGTACCACATTGCGCACCAGCGACACCAGCAGGCAAGAACTGACCAGCACAAAGGTGGTAGCCAATCCCATCGAGATCGCATTCATGGCAGAGACCGTAACGGCCAGCGTCGGGCACATGCCCAGCACCATCACGAACACCGGGTTCTGACGCCACACACCTTCCATGAAGGTATCGAAAGTGATCGCTTGATCGGCTTGGCTCATGGCTGCAACTCCTTGATATGCGGTACCAGCAAAGGCATCAGTTTCTGCGCGCTGTCATTGATGCCGCGTCCGACCGCTTTGGAAGTCACGGTGGCACCGGCGATGGCGTCGATCTGCCAGGGGGCGGTCTTGCTGCCGTGCTTGACGACCTTCACCGCATTGGCCAGCGCCGTCATCTCGGCATTCACGCGCACGTCCAGTGCCTCGAAGTTCTTCAGAAAGGCCTGGTCGGTGATGATCTTGTCGCCGATACCAGGCGTCTCGCGCATGGACACCACCCCGATGCCGATGATGCACTGGCACTTCGCGTCATAGCCATACAGCACGCGCACGGTATCAGCGTAACCCTTGCCTGCCGCCTCGGCAGCGATACCCTTGAGTCCGCCGGACTGGTCATAGGCGGCATAGAATTTCACGCCACCTTCCGGCATGGCACCGGTCAAGGGCTGAATGCCTGTAGGCGTTGCGGCGTATTCACGCACGCTGGCTGCCCCCGGTAGCACCTTGAACACCGCGCGTTCCAATGTGATGCGCTTGTTCTCGGCGATAGCATCCTGCGTGCCTTCGAAAGCGCCGACGATGAGCACGCCGCAGATGCTGGAGACCAGCACCATGGTGGCGATCATCTTGCTGCCGGGGGTAGTCTGAACTGGAGTCTGCTCGCTCATTTTTTCTTTCCTTGCTGGCGCGTACCGAACACGCGCGGTTGCGTGTAACGGTCGATGAACGGGGTCAGCGCGTTGCCGAGCAGGATGGCATACATGACACCTTCGGTCAGGCCACCGAAATAACGGATCATCACCGTCACCACACCGATCACCGCACCGTATATCCACACGCCTACCGGTGTCACCGGCGAGGTCGCCATGTCGGTCGCCATATACACCGCACCCAGCATCAGGCCGCCGGACAACAGCACGAAGATCGGTGCCGGATAATGCGCGGGATCGTACAACTGGAACAGCCAAGCGGTGAATGCCGCCGAGGCCAGCACCGCCACCGGGATGCGCCAGTCCATGAATTTGCGCGCGGCCAGGTAGGCACCACACAGCAGAATCAGGATGGCCGAAGTCTCACCCGCAGAAGCGGTCACGACACCAGTCAGTAGATCATTGACTGAGGCAACCACGTTTTCGAATTTCCAACGCGCCAGCGGCGTCGCACCGCTGAAGGCATCCACGGCTTGCAGCTTGACCCACTCAACGATATCGGGTGGCATCATCAGCGGCGCAGTCAGTGTGGTCGGCACGAATTCGCTGAAACGGTTCGGCGAGAACGCAGGCACCCAAGTCGTGATCGCGACTGGAAAGGCGGCCTGTACGAAAGCACGACCGATCAAAGCCGGATTGAACACGTTGTAGCCCAGTCCGCCGAACAGCGCCTTGCCGATGGCGATGGCGACAAAACCGGCCACCACCGCCATCCACAACGGGAAGGCGGGCGGCAAGGTCAGGCCGAGCAAAATACCGGTGATGGTGGCGCTCCAGTCGTTCAGCGTGCTCGGCTGGCTGGCAGCACGGTTGAGCAGCCGCTCGGTGAGCAAACAAGTGGCGGTGACGGTAAGCAGCAAAACCAATGACGACAGGCCGTATTGCCAGATCGAGAAGGCGCAGATCGGCAGCATCGACAGCACCACGTGCTTCATGATGCGCTCCACACTGCGGTCACTGACCAGATGAGGCGAGGTACGAAGTTCCATACTCATGCCGTTGCCCTTTCGCGGTTGACCGCTTTCGCGATACGGAACTGCTGCACCAGCGGGATATGCGACGGGCAGACATAACTGCAACAGCCGCACTCGAAACAACGATCCAGATTGTAGCGCTCGGCCATCACTTCGTATTCGCGTTTCGCGGCGAGCAAGCCGAGTTGCGAAGGATTGAGGAACTTGGGGCACACGTTCAGACATTCGCCACACTTGATGCAGGCATAGGTGCGTTGCGCTTCCGCTGCTGACTCGGCAAACGCGAGCACGCCCGATGTGCCCTTGGTGACCGGCACATCCAGCGATGCAACGGTCATGCCCATCATCGGCCCGCCAAGGATGATCTCCTTCGCGCTACTGGAAGCCCCCACCTGCTCCAACACAAAGCGCAGCGGTGTGCCGATGGGTACAATGTAGTTACCGGGCTTTTTCACTGCCGGCCCCGCCACGGTCAGCACGCGCTCGACCATACCCTCACCCGCCGGCAACAAGCGACCGAGATAGGCCAGCGTCATCACATTATTCATCAGCACACCGATAGAGGACGGGCGCTGTCCGGCGGGAATCTCGCGCCCCAATAAGGCGTAGATGATGGTGTCTTCCGCACCCTGCGGGTATTTGGTTTCCAGCGCCTGCACGGTGATCGTCCCGTCGGCTGGCAAGGCAGCCTGAATCGCAGCGATGGCGTCCGGCTTGTTATCCTCGACACCGATGATGGCGCGCGGCGCACCACTGATCTTCATGGCATAACCGATTCCGCGCAGCATATCCTGAGTGCGTTCCACCATGATACGGTGGTCACAAGTCAGGAAGGGTTCACATTCCGCGCCGTTGACCACCAGTGTATCGATCACAGTATCCGGTGGCACACTCAATTTCACGTGTGCAGGGAAGGTCGCGCCGCCCAGACCGGAGATCCCGGTCTGCTGGATGGCGGCCAGCAGTTCCTTCTTGTCCATCGCCTCGATGTCGCGCGGCGCACTCACCTGCACTTGCTGACTGTCGGCTTCGTACACACGGATAGTGACGGAATCCACCATCTTGCCGTTGGCCGCAAGCATCGCTCCGACAGCCTCGACCACGCCGGTCGCGGGGGCATGTACCGGCAACGACATCAGGCCGTCTGCCGTAGCGATGAGCTGGCCGCGCAACACCTCCTGCCCGACATTCACGCAACACAGCGCCGGTTTACCGATGTGCTGTGACAGCGGCACAACCAGACGCGGCGCGAACGCCATACGCCTGATCGGCAGACTCCCGGTCTCCTTGTGGTAAGCCGGGTGTATACCGTGCTCGAAGGTCGCAGCGCGTTTCAAGAAAGGCAGTCTCATATTCACCTCAATTGAACTTGGCTGCACGCGCCTTCAATTTATCAAGGTTCGGTTCGCTCATGTTCCAGGGGGTTCCGGGGTGGATGACACCGGCGGTACATTTTTCCGCCGCCTTAACGATGTCCAGATAACTGCCCGCCTTCGGGTTGAGAACGATGATTTTTTTCGCTTCATTGTAGCCAAATACCTTGGGGTTGATATTGAGACATTCGTCGCAGGCCGTGCATTCCGGCGTATCGATCCATACCGGTTCGTAGCCATCGGCATTTGCGGCAACCGAAGTAGCGATCGACGCAGCCTGTACCGTCGGACTGCCGCCACTGAGACCAGAGGAAAGTTGCTGGATCAGCTCCTGACGCACTCGATTGGCGATCACAGTCTCGTCCGTTGCCAAACCCGCACTGCGGTTGATGCCTGCCACATCCTTGAGCTGCTTCCAGAACTGCATGCGTTCTTCGCAGGAACGCACCATCTCCACCGAGGTCAGTACACGCATCAGACGCTGCTTCTTGTCCACCGCCCAGATGAACGGGAACTTGCCGTCGCGCTCGTCCTCGGACATGCCAAGGAAGTCGGCCAGCAGCACCATGTCGTCGTTCCAGGTCTCCGGTGGGGCCTTTTTGAATTGCTTGGCGAAGCGACCTTCGGAGAGAGCGAAGTCGGCGAAAGTCATCGGTAGCGTCATGCTCTTCTTCTCGCCGTCTTCCAGGTACTCAAGCTTGTAGCTCACCCAGTCACCATCCAGCGATGGGTTGCCTTCGAGCGAGGTGCATTCGGAGAAGGTCACGCCTGCATCCGGGTTGAAGCGGAACAGCGGGAAAGCGCGCGACTCCACCGCCATCTTGCTCTGTGCCACGGCACTGTTATCGCCCACGCCGTGCTCCGGCGGGCACACTGCGTACACGTTGAACAATGCCGGACGGCGACTATTGATACCGTCGATGAAGCTCTCCAGCATGTGCGTGATGTTCCCTTGCGACAACTGCGCCACATAAGAAGTGCGGTGCGCCATACCGATCACGCTGATTTCTTTGCGCTTCTCGGTCTTGCCGTGCTTGCTTGCGCCGTAGGGCGACATGTCGGCCACCTGGCCGATGAAACCCGAGGTGCAAGCCTGGCCGCCGGTGTTGGAATACACCTGTGTATCGACGATCAGTATCTTGATCGGTTTGCCTGCCATCAGTGCGCGCGACAGATTCTGGAAGCCGATGTCGAACATCGCACCGTCACCGCCCAGCGATACCACCGGCGGACACAGATGCCACTCCTCGTCGCAGAACTGTTCCCAGTTGAAGCGTGCGAAGAAATCGTCCTGTTCGGCTGGCTCGTAGCCGCCGGACAACTCCTGCTCGACCTGACGGACAACCTTGAAGCCTTCGGCCATCTTGGCCATGTGCCCCTCGAACACGCCCATCGCGACCGATGGCGAATCCTGGAACAGATGCGAAGTCCAGGGGAATGGATAGGGATTGAACGGGAAGGTCGATGCCCACACCGAGGTACAACCGGTAGAGTTGACCACGCCCATTTCGGCGCGCCCCTTCTTGCTCGGACCTTCCATATAGCGCCAGCGCAGATCTTTCAGCTTGTCCAGCATCTGGCTCACGCGCTTCAGCCATTGCGGATCGATAGGCTGGCCGGGATGTTTGGCCAGCAGGCTCTCAGACAGATTCGCCAAGGTAAGGTCGTGCCCCTTGTTGGCTTGCACCGCATCCATCAAGGCCTGCGTATCGGTCAGATCGACCGTACTGCTGAGCTTGGTACGGATATGACCTTCCAGATCAGCGATCAGCTTGTCCAGCTTGGCGACGAACCTCTTCACGCGCGGCTGTTGCAATGCGGTCACGGTGCTGGTGAACAGATGGATGGTGCCCTTTTCGCCGCAACCCAGACAGGCACCATCGCCGCTGACCATAGACATGTAGTTGTGCTTATCCAGCAACAAGGTCTCCAGTGCACCGACCTTCTCGTCGAGATCGTCGATACGGCTATATTGCGCCGGAGTGGTTGGCAGATTGAGCCAGAAATTCCAGTCATGCCGCAAGTCGGCAATCGACTCTTTGGTCTGGGTGACCATCTTCAGTGCATCGTCTCCGCACACATCCACGCACAGCGCGCAGCCCTTGCAAGTGTTAGGGTTGATGGTGATGGAGAACAGCCCCCCAGCGCCCTTCTCTTTTTTTTCTTTCTGCGTCCAGTAAGGTTTGGTGGTAGCGAACTTGAAACCACCTAGCTCGGCGCGCAGCAGGTTCAATTCGGCTTCCAGTTTGATACGCTCCTCGCCCTGTGCGGCATCTTCGGCAAACGCCTCGGTGATGGCACCGGCCAGCAAGGCACGTACATCCAGGCCGTCCTTATCAAGCGAACCGCGCAGCTTCTTCTCGATGGCACGGCTGAATTTGCGCAGGAATCTCGTCGGACGTCCGCCGACCTCGATATTCTGGATGGCAGTATTGAGTACATCGGCGGGTGTCGAGACCAGACCGGGAATGGCGCTATCCGGGCATGAGGTGAAGCAGTTACCGCAGGCGGTACAGTTCTCTGCTTTCCATTCTGGATGTTCGAAACGCACACCGGTCATGTCGCGGTAAACGCCGGTCACGGCGGGGATCACAGACAATCCCATGAACGGATCGACCAGATTGCCGGAGCCTTCACCCTTCATATAGAAGCTGCCGGTCTGCTCCCAGAAGCGGTGTACGTCAGAGACCCCGCCATCTCCTTCAGGCAAACGCTTGAGCATGATCGGCAACGAAGCAGCTGCTTTCCCTGCCGCTTGCGCACGCTGACCGACCTTCATCTGCTCCGGCTTGATCTCGTGCATTTCTTCATAGCCGCGCCGTACCACGCGCAGATTGTCCTCGACGATGCGTTTGCCCTTCTTACCGAACTTGGCTTCGAGCTGACTCTCGATGGCGGCGAACAGTCTTTCTTCGGAGAGACCGGCCCTATCCTTCACATCGGAAGCATGGAAGAACGCACCCTGAAAAGCATTACCCTGCATACGCAACTGCAAATCGGCATTGCTCGACTCTTCGCGTGCGATCTTGAACGCATCGAGGTAGAACACGCGAATCTGGTTGTCCACGATGTACTTCTGGATGTACATCGGGAAGCTCTCCCATAACGCTTCGGCACTGCCGAGATTGCTCTGGATGATGAATACACCGCCTTTGTTGAGCCCTTCAACGGCGTTGGTGTGCAGGAACACCTGCGGGTCCGGCGACATCACCACATCGACGTGCGTGTACTCGCAATTGATGCGGATGGGTTCCGGCGCGGCTGACAGATAATAAGTGGTCGGCTGCCCCTTCTTCTCGGAACCGTACTTCGGGTTGGCCTTGATGTCCCAGCCCAGCAGCTCGAACAGCGTCATCGCGAGATTCTTGCCGGTGGTCACCATGCCCCAGCCACCGACCGAGTGCATGCGTACCGCGATGGCTCCCTTGGGCAGCAGATTAGGATTTTCGGAACCGCGCAACGCCAAGTCCTTGATGCCGGGATAAGCAGTTTGCAGTTCCTGCTGGCGGATCTCCTGCTTCGGATTGGCCGATTCGTCGCGCACAAAATCGACGGACAGATAATAGAATTTGCGGTGCGCCGCACCGGGCAACATATTCTCAACGGCGGCGATCAGCCCCTCCGGTTGCAGATCGCGCGAACCCAGGCCATAACAGCCGGAGTACAGCGACGGCATATCCTTGACGTGCTCGTATGCGGCGTAGCCCTGGTGGTTCTGTTCTTTTCCATTCTCAAGACACTTGGAAACCGTGGCACGCACTTCGCGCATCAGCGGCAGGTCTTCCGACAGCGGCTGGTCGGTGCGTTCCAGCACGGCCACGCCCTTCTTGCCCTTGAGGATGTGGCCCAGCACATCACCGGGGAACGGACGGTACATGGTGATGTTGACCACGCCCACCTTGAGCTGGCGATTCTCGCGCAGCCAGTCGGCGACTGCAGCGGCCTGCACCGTCATGCTGCCCTGACCGAGGATGACGTAGTCCGCATCATCACAGCGGTAGGCATCAACACGGCTATAACGACGGCCAGTCAACTGATAGAACTCTTCGGCATTTTGGTCGAACAGCGCCGGGATGTGGTCGAAGAAATACGGACGTTGCGCCGCGACGGCCTGCATATAAGCATCTTGGTTGGCGACCACGCCGGTCTGCATAGGATTATCCACATCCCAGGTAGACGGCACGCGGCGGCGTTTGGGGCCATACAGCATCTGCTGTGCCGGAGTCGGCGTATCGATCAGGTCATCGGCATCACCGAGGAATTCGGCGACCAACTCCTTCTCCGGCACCATCATCGGCTCGATCAGATGGGTGGTGAGAAAACCGTCCTGCGCCACGATAGCGGGCGTCAGTGACAGTTCGGCGGTCTTGCGGCCGATCATGTTGAGGTCAGCAGCTTCCTGCGCATTCTTGGCGAACACCTGAATGAAACCGGTGTCATCGGCGCAGTGGTAGTCATCATGCGCGCAGTGCACATTGAGCGATGCCTTGGTGATGGCGCGGCAGCCAAGGTTGAGCACATAGGGCAGGCGCTTGCCGACGGCGGCGTATAGAGACTCATGCATAAAGGCCAAACCTTGCGCGGAGGTGAAATTCACCGCACGCAAACCGGTCATCGACAGACCCGCAGTGACACCTGCGGCGGCATGCTCGGACTCCGGCTCGACGAAGATCAGCGGCTTGCCTGCGGCATTCAGATGACCCTTGGCCACTTCTTCCGCCCAGTATTCACCCATCTGTGTGGAGGGCGTGATGGGGTAAGCACCCGCCCCCTGCGAAGCTTCACGCTCCACCATGATGACAGCGGTATTGCCGTCAATGGCATCACGTGTGCCGGGGTATTTGAATTTGGTCTTACTGGTATCCGAACTGGCGTCAGAACCGAGTAATTTGAATTGTTTGAGTTTGTTTAACATGATTCCCCCTAGGCTTCTGCGATGACAGGTAACGGTTCGATACGGATGATCTTTTTGGCGGACTTGCCTTTTACTATACGGTCGCCTTCGAGCCAGACGATGGCACCGGTAGGACAGCGCTCGATAGCGTCTTTGTTTGCGGAGCCGTTTTTGGCATAGTCGATCACAGCGAGGTTGCGTTGCAGGCTGATGAGGCCCTCCGCGCCATCGACCACACAGCGACCACAGGCGGTACATGCCACTTCGCAAGCGGCTTCGGCAGTATCGGGATCGGATTCGTTGCGGCAAGCCATCCATAGCTTGTGCGACACGCCTTGGATGGAAAACAGATTCTTCGGGCAGATATCGACACAATCGCCGCAAGCTGTGCATTTATTCATATCGACGACGGGGAGTCCGTGAACATCCATAGTGATGGCGTCGAAGTCGCACACATCCGCGCAATCGCCCAACCCCAGACAGCCCCATGCACAACTCTTGCCGCCACCGCCTGCCAGTGCGGCAGCGCGACAAGAAGAGAGACCGGTGTAATGGGCTCGCATCTTGGCGACATGTTTACCACCCGCACAGGCCAAGCGTGCCACGCGCTTCTCGACATCGCCCAAGGCGACACCCAACAAGGCGGCGATGATTTTGTTTTGATCTGGCGTATTGACAGTGCAGCAACCCGGCTCGATCTTGCCCGCCACCGCTTGCTCGGCGAAATTGCGGCAACCCGCCGTACCACAAGCACCACAATTGGAATGAGGAAGGAGTTCTTCGACTTGATCGATACGCGGGTCTTCAAAAACGTAGAAACGTTTGCTGGCGATAGCCAACAGCAACGCCAGCACGCCGCCCAACGCAGCCATGAAGGCACCCGTTATCAATACGCTTTGAGCCATTTCAATGTCTCTCCCACCATCAAAATATGTAGAAAAAGGGCCCGCAAAACACCCTTTTCGTAAGCCTCGTGTAAGCTTGTAACCCTGTTGAATTACCAGCGTTTTTATTGTGATTCGGAGAGTAATCCAAGCTACAATCATTTCGCGAATCAATTGTTTCAATCTTGATTATTAAAAAATGAAATATTGGATTTAGGCGGGGTAAACAAAGATGGCCGAAGACAAGCAGAGCTACTACAAAAACAACAGACTCAAACAGATGCGCGCCTTTTGCGAAGTTGTACGCAGCGGCAGCGTCACCGTGGCGGCGCAACATCTGTTCCTGAGCCAGCCATCGGTCACCTTGCAGATTCAAGCGATGGAGCGCGAATTGGGCGTCACCGTGTTCGAGCGGCGCGGCCCGGTGCTCAAACTCACGCCCGATGGCGAGGCGTTATACGCATTGGCTGAACCGCTAGTGAAAGGCATAGACGGATTGCAGGAGAATTTCGCCGCCCAACACGGCAAGCTCGATTCGGGCGATCTCAACATCTGCGCCGGAGAGTCCACCATCCTCTACATCCTGCCCGAAGCAGTGAAACGTTTTGTCGCCGCGCACCCGCGCATCCGCCTCAAGATCCACAACGAGACCGGGCGCGACGGCCTGAAGATGTTACGCGCCGACGAGATCGACCTCGTGGTCGGTTCCATGCTGGATGTGCCCGATGACATCACCTATCAACCCGTGGTCACCTTCGACCCCGCGCTCATCACTCCGCTCGATCACCCGCTGGCGCAACACGAGAACGTCACGCTGGAAGAAATCAGCCAATACGGCCTCATCCTGCCCCCCCATCACCTCTCCACTTGGCGCATGGTCAAATACGTGTTCCAGCAACACAACCTCAACTTCACCGTCACCCTCGAAGCGGGCGGCTGGGAAGTCATCAAAAAATATGTCGAACTCGGCATGGGCATCTCCATCGTCACCGACATCTGCCTCACTGGCAACGAAAAGCTGGCACGCATCCCGCTCAAGCAATATTTCCCGCAACGCGGTTATGGCTTGGTGTTGCGCAAAGGAAGATTCCTGTCGCCACAGGCGCGGAGGTTTGTGGAGATATTGAATGAAGTGTATGGGCATGAAACAGCGCAGGCGGAAGTCACAGTGCAGGCTTGAGACGGGCGCTCCCGTTAAATTTTGGCTCAGAGGTCACCCATGAAAACACTATTAATAACTGGCGCCAACCGAGGCATCGGGTTGGAATTCTGCAAACAATATGCGGCGGCGGGCTGGCGTGTCTTGGCATGTTGCCGTGATCCACACAAAGCCGATGCGCTCAACAAATTGGCAACGCGTTATCTCGACCTCATCCGACTCCATGCCCTCTCCGTCACCGACCATGCACAGATCGAGCAACTGGCGCGAACGCTGTCCGATGAATCGATAGACCTGCTCATCAACAATGCAGGCATCTATCCGGCTGCAGACAAACGCGGCTTTGGACAAACTGACTATGCGGAATGGATGACCGCATTCAACATCAACACCATGGCCCCACTCAAAATGGCCGAAGTCTTCGTCCAACACATCGCGCGCAGCAAACTCAAACTCATCGTCACCATCACCAGCCAGATGGGCAGCATCGACGACAACGGCAGCGGCGGCAGTTACCTGTATCGCAGCAGTAAAGCAGCGGCCAACATGGTAGTCAAAAGCCTGGCCGTGGACCTCAAAGACAAAGGCATCACCTCCGTCGCCTTCAACCCCGGCTGGGTCAAAACCGACATGGGCGGCCCCAACGCCATGATCACGGTTGAACAAAGCGTGGCGGACATGCGCAAAGTGATCGCCGGGCTGACACTGGCGGATACGGGTAAATTCATCGGCAATGATGGCGCGGTGATCCCGTGGTAAAGGGCGCGGTTTAGAGAAGGTATTATGCCATTTGGCATATAGGCGGGAAGTCGCTTTGCTGCTAGGCTTTGGAGTGATGGGGCGAGTCCGAAAAGTATTCCGATGCTGCCCCCCTTTAATTTGCAGCGCTACGGCTGCAAAGCCGAAGGTATGGACGGTTTCCACCTCATCGAAGCTGTGGCAAAAAACGCGGCTACCGCATGAAAGGCGGAGAGTTCGATCTGGAAAAAGCGGCGCTGACTTTGCTGCAAGATTATCGCGATGGAGTGCTGGGAAGGATTAGTTTGGAGACTCCTGCATCAAGGGAAGAGATGTTGAAGGCGGCGCAACCACAGCAGGAAACAACTGAAGAATAGTAGGCACTTGGTTTAAAGGAGTATATCGAATGGAAGTAAGCAATTGGATAACCATAGCGTCCGCTTTCATTATCGCTATCGGATGGTTCGTCACGGGCTATCTCAATAGGGTTAAGGACATTGCACAAAAACGGCTTGAATATCGTATGGAAATGCTAGAGGCTTTCTTACCAGTATGGTTTGCCATCGTGAAAGACAAAGCAGCGCTTAAACAACCGGAAATTGTCGAACAACTTGACGAGGCAAGAAAAAAATTTCACTTGTATGGGCGCAACGACGAAAATGAACTGATGGATAAGCTTATTGGAGCCATTAATAATAACTCTAAGGAGGCTGCGGCAATATTTGACAAGCTTATTGCGCTAGTACGCTCTCGTATTAGAAAAGAGCTCAAAATAGACTCTTGGCTATACAACTTGTTTTAGGCGCAATAACCCACAGGCATTACAACGTAAATAAACATCCGGCGGAATACGCGGCGCTATTCCGCCCTACATCGAATCGGAGTCACTCCCCCTGATTCCGCATAAAATCCGCCACCTTCTGAAACGCC
>CAZNAD010000012.1:0-67832 GCA_964571195.1 uncultured Gallionellaceae bacterium
CCCTCGCCCGCTTGCGGGAGATAACCAGCGACTTGCCCGCTTGCGGGCTTAGTCGAATGGCTAGTAGTTCCATCAGGGTTGGGGAGAGGGCTGTTATTCGCCAGCACCGTTTCTAAAATAGCTTTCACCGCCAGCGCGTAACCGCTTTCCAGACAGCCAGTGAAATCCGGTGTATTCACCGGCACCACCGGGATGTGCGCGAATTCGGGATGCGTTTTGTAAAATTCTTTCACCAGACGTTTGATGTCCGTGCCCTGCGTCTCGGAAAGCCCTGTCGTGGGCAAACCGATCAATGCGGGTTTGCTCTTTTCGCACACGGCCTTCAAACCGAGGATGACGTTCTCGTCCGCGCTCATCACCGTGGAGACCTGATCCATCGCGGTGGTCTGCAACGGGATAGGCTCGCGGAAGTGGCGCACGAAGAACACCTTGCCGAACGCAGTGCAGCCCTGCGAGCCGTGCATCATCGGGATGGCTTTGTTGATGCCAAGGAAAGCGAGCGACGCGCCGACCGGCTGGCTGGCCTTGAGCGGATTCACCGCGAGCGCTTTGTTGCGTTTCAGGATCTCGGCCATGTCATGCTCCCAATTCGATGCCGGGCACCGATGTCTTCGCCCACGGAGCCGGCTTGCGTACGCTCGGCCACACCGGGTTCTGGATGGTTAGCGCCAACTGGCGCGCGAGTTCGATCATGCCGCTGTAACCCTCGTAGCCGAATTCGCGTTCCTGATTGATGTCGAGGAAGGGGATGCGTGCTTTCAGTGCGGTGTACATGTTGCGTCCGCCCGCAATGAGGATGTCGGCACGATATTCCTTCACCGCGCCGAGCAAGGCCTTGGGGCTGCCGTCGGTGATCATCTTGGTCTTGTCGCCCATGATCTCGCGGATGCGCGCTTTGTCTTCTTCGGTGGATTTGTTGGTGCCGGTGGCGACGACTTCCATGCCCAAGTCTTGCAGCGCGGAAACGATGGACCACGATTTCACGCCGCCGGTGTAGAGCAGCACACGCTTGCCGCGCAACTGCTCGCGCCACGGGTCGAGCGCAGCGTTGATCTTGGCTTCTTCGCGCGCGATGAGCGCTTCGGTGCGCTCGGTGAGCGAAGGGTCGTTGAGCAGTTTCGCAAATTCGCGGAACGCCATCGAGGTGTCGGTCACACCGTAGAAACTGCCCTCGAAGTAAGGTGTCTTGTAATCGGTTTCTAATTTGCGGGCGACGTTGAGCAGCGCTTTGGCGCACACCACCATGTTCGCTTCGGCGCGGTGCATGGTCTGTACATCGTGAAAGCGTGCATCGCCGGACAAGGTGCACAGGATGCGCAAACCGAGTTCGTCGAACAACGGCAACACATTCCAGAACTCACCCGCGATGTTGTATTCGCCGATCAGGTTCACGTCGTGCACGGTGATGCCGGGACGCTGTGCACTCTCGGGTACGGGCAACGGTTCCGCCGTGCCCACCACATACTTGAACATCGCCTCGCCCGCGATGCGGTTGCCGAGATTCTTGGTGCCGTAAAAACCGGCACAGTCCACCGGAATCACCGGCACACCGGTTTTTTCGGCGGCGGCCTTGCACACCGCGCTGATATCGTCGCCGGTCAGTGCGGGTACGCAGGTGTTGTAGATGAACACTGCTTTCGGGGAATAACTGTCGACCGCCTGTTTGATCGCATGGAACAAGCGTTTCTCGCCGCGCCCCATGATGACATCCTGCTCGGTGAGGTCGGTGGTCATACCGATGCGGTATAAAGTCGGGCCGGACGAGCGTGTGCCACGGTTGTCCCACGAACTGCCCGCACAAGCGATGGGGCCGTGCACGATATGCGCCACATCGGCGATAGGCAGCAATGCGATCTGCGCCCCGTCAAACGAGCAGCCGCCCGCCGTCGCCCCCGGCTTGGGTCGCGCGCAACCGGATTTCTCCTTCTTGTTATGCGCGCAGGCCGGTTCGTTCAGCAGTTCGGCGATGTCCTTGGCTTGCATGGCAGTGGCTCACGATTAATGACACCCCTCTATTCGCAAATGCCGTGCCAAAAGCAGCCTTTTGATTTAAAAGGGCTTTATGTGGGGAATGGTTGTAGCAAACCCGACAAGGCTGAGCGAAGCAACAATTTCCCCGTGGACTTGAAGGCAATAAAAAAGCCCGCAACGCGGGCTTTTTTATTGCAGACCTGCCGAATCACTTCAGCTTGGTTTCCTTGTACATGACATGTTTACGTGCCACGGGATCGAATTTCTTGATCTCGATCTTTTCCGGTGTGGTGCGCTTGTTCTTGTTGGTGGTGTAGAAATGGCCGGTGCCGGCGCTGGATTCCAGTTTGATCTTTTCACGCATGACTCAGTGCTCCTTAGATGTTTTCGCCATTGGCGCGCATCTCGAACAACACGGCGTCAATGCCGTTCTTGTCGATGGTGCGCAGCGCGGCATTGGTCAGGCGCAGAGACACCCAACGGTTTTCAGACTCGACCCACAGGCGACGGCGCTGCAGATTCGGCAGAAAACGACGCTTTGTTTTGTTGTTTGCGTGGGAAACATTGTTACCCACCATCGGGCGTTTTCCCGTTACTTGACAGACTCTTGCCATGACTCAACTCCAACCAGTTTTTCAAAGAGGCGCGATTCTACCCTAAACGCTTGCCCCGTTCAACCATTTATCGCTACCCCTGTTTATTCGGACAAATCCCTGCCTAAGCGAGGGGATTCCTCCTGTCGATAGTATTTTGAAAACGCATAGAAGTTCAGGCATTATCCGGGTCATGGAACGGTTTCATGTGCAGATCCTGTTCTTGCCGATAATAAAGCCCCGTAGCGGACCCGATGAATAATTCTCTCCAGCTCGTATTGATCCTCCTTGCCGTCGCTGTGGGCGTGGTGGTGTTGTGCCGTATTTTGCGTTTACCCGCCATGCTGGGTTATCTCATCGTCGGCATCCTGATCGGGCCGCATGCGCTCGGCTGGATACCGGACGCCCCCGAGACCCGCCATCTCGCCGAGTTCGGCGTGGTGTTCCTGATGTTCAGTATCGGACTTGAATTCAGTCTGGCACGTTTGCGTTCGATGCAGCGCATCGTCTTTGGTCTGGGCACAGCACAGGTGGTCTGCACCATGTTGCTGGTCATGCTCTCGTCTTTGTTCTTTGATCTGGACTGGCGGCAGGGGCTGGCTTTGGGCGGGGTGCTGGCGATGTCTTCCACGGCTATCGTGAGCAAGATGCTGGTGGAGCGTGCCGAGTTGAACTCCGGGCACGGTCACAAGATCATGGGCGTGTTGTTGTTTCAGGATCTGGCCGTTGTACCGCTCATCATTCTGATCCCCGCTTTGGGCAGCAACTCCGGCGATCTGACGGCGACTATCGGTTATGCCACCCTGAAGGCGGTGCTGCTGCTGTCGGTGTTGCTGATTTTCGGGCAGCGCTTGTTGCGCCCCTGGTTCAATCTGGTTGCACAGCAGAAGTCTTCCGAGCTGTTCATGCTGAATGTGTTGTTATTCACGCTGGGCTTGGCTTATCTCACCGAGTTGAGCGGGTTGTCGCTGGCGCTGGGTGCTTTCGTGGCGGGTATGCTCATCTCCGAGACCGAATATCGCTATCAGGTGGAGGAGGACATCAAGCCGTTCCGTGATGTCTTGTTGGGCTTGTTCTTCGTGACCATAGGCATGATGCTGAACATGAACAGCGTCATTTCCGGTTTCGGCTGGGTGTTGCTGGTGTTGCTGATCCTGTTGCCGTTCAAAGCCGTGGTGGTCGCGTTACTGGTGCGCTGGTTTGCGAAAGACTGGGGCGTGGGCATCCGCACCGGTTTGGGCTTGGCGCAGGCGGGTGAATTCGGCTTTGTGTTACTGACGCTGGCGGGCGAAGTTCACTTGTTGCCGCCGGAGATCATGCAGAACGTGCTGGCCGCCATGCTCATTTCCATGCTGATCGCGCCTTTCCTGATCCAGCACGCCGAACCCATCGTACGCCGGCTATCGCCGGCAGAATGGATGAATCAGGCGATGCAGGTACACCAGATCGCAGTGCAAAGCATGAGTGCTGATGCACACATCATCGTCTGCGGCTATGGCCGCAGCGGCAAAGCACTGGGCAAGTTCCTGCAAAAAGAAGGCATCAAGTTCATGGCGCTGGAACTCGATCCGCGTTGTGTGCGTGACGCCGTCTCCGTCGGAGAAAAGGTGGTGTATGGTGACGCGACCAAAAGAGAGGTGTTGCAAGCGGCGGGACTGATGCGCGCCAAGGCGCTGGTGGTCACCTATGACGATACCCCCTCCGCGCTGAAAATATTGCACCACGTCAAACATGCCCGCCCCGGTTTGCCGGTGGTGGTGCGTACCGCAGATGATACCCATGTGGAAGTGCTCAAACGCGCGGGTGCTGCCGAGGTCGTCGCCGAAGTGCTGGAAGGCAGTGTCATGCTGGCTTCGCAGGCATTGTTGCTCTCCGGTGTGCCGCTTAATCGGGTCATCCGTCGTATCCAGGAAGCGCGGGCGAAACGTTATAGCGTGTTCAGTGGCTTCTTCCGTGCGGTACCCGAACCGGTCGGCGAGCCGGACAATCTACAGCCTCGTTTCAACAGCCTGTTGCTCAACAAAGAGGACGACGCAGTGGGCAAAACGCTGGATGAGATCAATCTGGCCGAACTGAATGTCGAGGTGAATTCGGTGCGTCGCCACAATGTCGAAGGCAGCCATCCCGCCGGTAATATGGTGCTGCGCGCGGGAGACGTGTTGATGTTGCTGGGTGAGCCGGTCTCTCTGGATGCGGCGGAGCGGCGTCTGCGCGGCGGTGATGTCTGACGCTCGGGAGGAGGCATGAAGTTATTGGGTACACAAACCAGCCCGTATACACGCAAGGTGCGCCTGATTTTGCTGGAAAAAGGACTCACGCACCGTTATGTCGTCGATGCGCCGAACGATGCAGGCAGCCAAGTGGCGAGCGTGAATCCGCTGGGACGTATCCCGGCGCTGATCTTGGATGACGGTAACTGTGTGTTCGATTCGCCGGTGATCGCGGAATATCTCGATACGCTGAACGACACGCCGATCCTGATCCCGCGCCAAGATGTGCTGGCGCGGATGCGTGTCAGGCGCTGGGAAGCGTTGGCTGACGGCATCATGGATTCGGCTGTCGTAGTGCGCACCGAGATGGTTCGTGCGCCGGAGAAACAAAGTGCCGATGTGTTGCGGCTGCATAACGACAGTATCACCCGCGCCTTGGCCCATGTCGCAGATCAACTCGGCTCGCGTGTATGGTGCGAAGGTGATGCCATCACACTGGCCGATCTGGCGCTGGTGAGTGCGTTGCTCTATCTGGACCTGCGCCAGGCGGAACGCGACTGGCGCGCGGCACACCCCGGACTCGCGCTTTGGTTCGCCCGCATCAGCGAACGCTCCAGCGTCCGCACCTCGTTGACCGCCTGATTCTATGTCGCGGACAGCGCCCGATCCGGGCAACGAAATCCAGACCTTGCTTGATGTCTTGCCGCAGAGCTTCTCGGCGGATGACGTGGCGTCGGTGCGGCGTGCTTGTGAGCTGGCCGGGCCGCTTTACGCCGGTAAGGCCGAGCTGACCAATACCCCGCTGTTACAACACGCCCTGGGTGCAGCCGCGATTCTTGCCGGGATGAACATGGATTGCGCCTCGATCAACGCCGTCATCCTGCATGCTTTGCCGGAATATCTCAAAGACTGGGCCGAGCGGATCAAGGCCGACTTCGGTGACGACGTGCATGATCTGGTTCAGGGTATCTCGCGCATGGAGCAGATACGGCAGTTCAGCGAGATGGGCAATCTGCCGTCCTCCGAAAGCAGGAAAGGCGACCAGGCCCAGCAGATCGAAGTCTTGCGCAAGATGTTGCTGGCTATGGTGCAAGATATCCGTGTGGTGCTCATCAAGCTGGCCGAACGCACTCAGACCATGCGCCGCCTGGCCAATGCCAGCCCGGAACAGCAGCAACTCATCGCACGCGAGACACAGGGCATCTTCGCGCCGCTGGCTAACCGTCTTGGCGTGTGGCAGATCAAGTGGGAACTGGAAGATTTGTCGCTGCGTTTTCTGGAACCGCAACTGTACAAACAAGTCGCCAAGCTGCTGGACGAGCGCCGCGCCGACCGCGAGCAATACATCGCCGATGTGCTGAAGCTGCTGAAACAGGAGTTGGCGCAGGCAGGTATTCGTGCCGAGGTGACGGGGCGTCCCAAGCATATCTACAGCATCATCAACAAGATGAAGCGCAAGCATCTGGAGTTTGGTGAATTGTACGATGTGCGCGCAGTGCGCATTCTCGTCCCGGAGTTGCGCGACTGCTACACGGTGCTGGGCATGATCCACAACCTGTGGCAACCCATTCCCGGCGAGTTCGACGACTACATCGCCAACCCCAAAAGCAACGGCTACCGTTCGTTGCACACCGCCGTCATCGGCCCGCGCGATTTGGCGATTGAGGTGCAGATACGCACGATCGAGATGCACCAGCACTCCGAGCTTGGTGTCGCGGCGCACTGGCGCTATAAAGAAGGCGGCAAGTCCGATGCGAGGTTCGACGAAAAAATCGCCTGGTTGCGCCAGATACTGGAATGGAAAGAGGATGTCGCGGACAATGGCGACATGCTGGAGCAATTCAAGAGTGAGCTGTTCCAGGATCATGTCTATGTGCTCACCCCGCAGGGTAAAGTGATCGACTTGCCCAAAGGTGCTACGCCGGTCGACTTTTCCTACACCCTGCATACCGATCTGGGACACCGTACACGCGGTGCCAAAGTGAACGGCAACATCGTGCCGCTGAACTATAAATTACAGAACGGTCAGCGGGTGGAGATTCTCACCACCAAGATCGGTTCACCGAGCCGTGACTGGCTCAGTCCGAATCTGGGTTATCTGCAGAGCGCACGCGCGCGCGCCAAAGTGCGGCAATGGTTCAAGATGCAGAATTTCGACGAGAACGTCGCCCAGGGCCGTGCGCAGCTGGACAAAGAGCTGCACCGGCTGGGCGTGACTTCGGTCAATCAGGAAAAAGTCGCGCAGCGCCTGCACTTCAACAAGCTGGAGGATTTTCTGGCGGCCATCGGGCGCAACGAGGTCACACAGCACCAGATCGTCAGCGCGATCCAGGAAGAGATACCGGGCAGGGTCGAAGAGAATAAGCCGGTTCCGGTGCGCACTGTGGTGGCCAGCACCGCCCCTACGGGCGTACTGGTGGGCGGGGTCGGCAATCTGATGACCAAAACAGCGCAGTGTTGCCATCCCGTACCGCCGGATGTCATCGTCGGCTACGTCACCCGTGACCGTGGCATCACCCTGCACCGCAAAGACTGCCCGGCGATGTTGCGTCTGCCGGAGAACCGGCGCGACCGGATGCTGGAAGCACAATGGGGCAGCAAACAGGGGGATGCGGTTTTTCTGGCGAAGGTGAAAACGGAAAAGAAGACCTAGCGCTGAGCCACTGTGCCAGTCTCGCGAGATTCCGTCAGGCCGTCTTCTCGTCGGCTGATGCGATCAGGCTGCGTTCCACCAGCAATGCATGCAACCTGCGGCTGTCCGCGCGCAGCACGGTGAAGCGCCACTCGCCCAGCTCGATCACCTCGCCGCGTTTGGGCAGCTGACCCGCCGCTTTGAGTACCAAGCCTCCCACGGTGTCGCAGTTCTCGTCGCTGAATTCGGTACCCAGTGCCGTGTTGAAATCGCCGATCTCGGTGTCGGCCTTGATGCGCCAGTGAACGTCGTCCTGGCGGATGATGTTGTCTTCGTCTTCGTCGAAATCGTACTCGTCGGCGATGTCGCCGACGATCTGCTCCAGCACGTCTTCGATCGTGACCATGCCGCACACGCCGCCGTATTCATCGACCACCAGCGCGATATGGTTGCGGTTACTGCGGAAATCGCGCAACAGCACGTTGAGGCGTTTCGATTCGGGCACGAACACGGCCGGGCGCAGCATGTCGCGCACGTCGAATTCTTCTCCGGCGTAATAACGCAACAGGTCTTTGGCCAGCAGGATACCGATGATGTTGTCCTTGTCGCCGTCGATGACGGGAAAGCGCGAGTGCGCGGTTTCGATGACGTAGGGGATAAACTGTTCCGGGGGGTGGCTGATGTCGATGACATCCATCTGTGCGCGGGGGATCATGATCTCGCGCACCTGGGTCTCGGAGACCTGGATGACGCCTTCCATCATGGAGAGGGCATCGGCATCCAGCAGGTTGCGCTCGTAGGCGCTGTGCAACAGTGCGACCAACTGCTCGCGGTCTTCCGGCTCGCGCAACAACATCGTGGAGAGCCGTTCTAACAGGGTGGGCTTGTGACTACTATCTGAACCGTCCATTACCAAACATCAACTAACAAGATAGGGCGCAGGATACCTCAATTTGAGCAGCAACGCAGTCTCGCGCGCTTCCATCTTTTCTGCGTCACGCTTTTTCACATGGTCGTAACCTTGCAGGTGTAATACCGCATGAATGGTGAGATGGGCATAGTGCGCCAGCAGGTCTTTCCCCTGTTCTCTGGCTTCGCGCGCCACGACGGGGGCGCAAATGACGACATCACCATACAGCGGGGTGTCGTCGTCATAAACAAAAGTCAGCACATTGGTGGCGTAATCTTTGTTGCGGTAACTCAGATTCAACGCGCGCCCCTCGATCTCGTCCACGATGCGCAGTGCGATCTGCACATCCTGTTCGAGCGCAGCCTGCACCCAGCGGCGGAATTGTGGCCGCGTCGGAAGGTGTTTGCTGTTGCTGGCGTATTGTACGGAAAGAGAGAGTCGGGACATTCTGCCCGCAAGTTTACTTTCTTTTCTTGTGCCACTGCATGAAATCTTCTGCCGACATGGGGTGGGCGATGCCATAACCCTGACCGTACATACATCCCACTTCGATCAGCATCTGGGTCAACTCTGCGGCCTCTATCCCTTCCGCCACCGTTTTGCGGCCAAAGGTCTTGGCGAGTGCGATGATGCCCTGCACAATGGCGCGGTCTCCTTCGTCAGTCAGCATGCCACGCACAAAAGACTGGTCTATCTTGAGCGTCTCGGCGGAGAGTTTGCGCAGATAGGCGAGAGAGGAATAACCGGTACCGAAATCATCCAGCGCGAAGTTGACCCCCAATTTGCGGCAGGCATCTATCGTCTCGGCTGAGCTGGGGATGTCTTCGAGTGCCGCAGTCTCCAGTACCTCGATCTGTAGTCGATTGCGCAACATCTCTGGATAACGGGACAATCTGCACTTCAGATCCGGCAGGAAATTAGGGGATTGCAGGTGGTTTGCGGAGATGTTGATGCTGACTTCCAGATCGAGTCCGTCCTTGTGCCAGGCATCAATCTGAGCCATGGCGGTATCCAACACCCAGTTGCCCAGATGGATTTCCAGATCGGAATCTTCGATGAAGGGCAGGAATTCGGCTGGCAGCAGCAGCCCGCGCTCGGGGTGATGCCAGCGGATCAATGCCTCGACTCCAGCGATATTGCCCGATGCCAGCTCAATCTTCGGCTGATAGAACAATTCGAACTCGGCATTTTTCAGCCCTGCCAGAATATGTCGCCTGGATTCGTGCAGGGCACGCACCCGCCGATCATGTGCGGAATCGTAGAGGTGATAGCGGTTCTTGCCGGTTTGTTTGGCGGTATACATGGCCTGATCGGCATGCCGCAACAGGGTGTCACCGTCCACGTCTTCCGATGGGTAGAAGGTCACGCCGATACTGGCGGATACGGTCACATGTCCGGTTCCGACGTCCACAGGCGAGGAAACGATATTCAGGATGCGATCCAGAACCTGATAACACTCCTGTTCGCGAGCCAGATCGTTGAATAACACCACGAACTCATCTCCGCCCAAACGAGCCAGAGTATCTCCCGCACGCAACATCTCCTGTAATCGTCGGGAGATATCCATCAACAGCTTGTCGCCAGCCTCGTGACCATAGCGGTCGTTGACATCCTTGAAGCCGTCCAGGTCGAGGTAGCAGATGGCCAGTAATTTGTGGTTACGTTGCGCGTGGGCGATGGCCTGACGCAAGCGGTCTGCCAGTAGCCGCCGGTTTGGTACGCCGGTAAGCGAGTCGTAGTTGGCGATGTGGCTTAGCTCCGCCTCATGATCCTTGAAATAGGTGATGTCCGAGAACACGCCGACGTGGCGTTGGACGCGCCCGTCCGTATCACAGATCGCCGAGATCGCGAGCAGCTCGGCATAAATTTCGCCGCTCTTGCGCCGATTCCAGATTTCGCCGCGCCAGGCCTTATTTGCTTTGAGCTCTGCCCACATGGCGTCATAAAAATCTTTGCTTTGCCGCCCCGAGCTGAGCAGCTTCGGGTTGCGGCCTATTACCTCATCGCGCTCATAGCCGGTGATGCGGGAGAATGCGGGATTGACGTCAGTGATGATATTGTCGGCATTGGTGATGACGACGGCATCTTGCGTTTTATCGAACACGCTGGCGGTGATGCGCAGATTCTCCTCGGCTCGTTTGTTCGCAGTGATGTCACGCCAGACACCGACCATTAGTCGCTTTCCTGGCAGATCCAATATACGGACAGTGACCTCGACATCCAGAATGTCACCGTTGTTGCAGCGGTGGCGATTCTCGAAGCTGGATGCACCTAGTGTTTCAATTCTTCGCACGGCTTTGCGCAATGCGTCCTGATCGAAGTCAGCCTGTGTATCCCAAAGATGCAGGCGCAAATATTCCTCGTAGGTGTAACCGAGCATCTTGCAAGCGGCAGGATTGGCCTCTACAAAGCGCAAAGTGTCCAGATCAATGATCTCTACGGCGCTGGGCGCTTCCGTGAAGATCGTGCGGAACAAAAGCTCGCTTTCCACCAGCTGCTGCTCCATGCGCTTGCGCTCGGAAATGTCCTCGACGATAGACCAGATATAGGCCTGTCCTTCGCTGTCGTGTATCAGCACACCGTTCAGTCGCAACGGTATGCGCCTGCCATCCTTGCGGATGTATTCCTTTTCATAAGGGCCGTAATGCCCCCTAGTATTGAGTGACGCCAATTGCTCGGCTTCTTTGTCGGCATATTCCTTGGGTGTTAACGCCCAGTAGTCGAGTTTGTTCAACTCCTCGCGTGTATAGCCGCAAATGTTTTGAAATGCTTCGTTGAACTCAAGATACAGGCCCTGCATGCTGGTCAACGCGATGCCCATGGTGGAAAGCTCAAACAGGCCGCGCAGTTTTTCTTCGCTGGCGGCAAGCGCCGCCGCCATTTTCTTGCGTTCGGTGATGTCGGTCTTTATCGCGACGTAATGGGTGGTATCGCCTTGCGGGTTTTTGATGGGAGCGATGCTGACATCTTCCCAATAGAATTCGCCATTCTTGCGCTTATTGAGAAGTTCTCCGTTCCACTCCTGCCCGCTGGTCAGTCTGTCCCACAATTCGAGATAGGTCTCTTTGGGTGTCAACCCCGATTGCAATATGCGCGGGTTCTCCCCGATAACCTCGGCGGCGCTATAGCCGGTGTTTACCGTGAAGCGGGGGTTGACGTACTGGATGCGCGCATCCAGATCGGCGATAACTACCGAGGTGGCGCTCTGCTCGACAGCGGCAGAAAGCTTGCGCAGCAATTCCTCTGAGCGCATACGTTCGGTAATATCGCGGGACAGCATGACGAAGTGCTGGTCAGTCGAGCCATTGGCACTTTTCAGCGAAGTGGATAGCTCGAACCAGCCTTCCCCTTGGGGCAGGTCGATGCGGATGATCTGTCCGCTTGAATAACCTTCTGTTTCGGCCTCTTCGATGGCATACATCACAATTTCTGCCGCTTCCGGCGGGAGCATTTCGGCAACGGTACGCCCGAGCAGCATTTCTTTTTGGGCTGCCAGTAACTTGGGATCGTGTGCCCAGATGTTGAGATAACGGCCCTTCCTGTCGAGTTCGAATAACAGATCGGGAATGGCATTGATAATCCCTTCGCTTAATGCCAAGGCCCGCCGCAAATCCAGTTCCGCTTGCTTCAGTTCGGAGATGTCGCTGCCCATCGCAAGCGCACCGGTTACTTCGCCATCACTGTTCCGCTCAGGGACGAAATAGATGCTGTGGTGCCTTAGATCACCCTTCTCATTCGGCAATGCCAGGTTAAATCGTTCTTCAACATTCTGCTGGATGACGCGCCTGAGCACAGCCTCATAAGCATTGGAATCTTCGCCGTGTATAACCTCGGTGGGTGTTTTGCCCAGCATCTGCTCAGCGGTAACGTTCAACATCCGCAGCATGCGCGGATTGACATACACCATGCGGCAATCCCGGTCATAGCGCACGATGTTTTCGGGGGCATTTTCCGCGAGAGTGCGAAATTCCATTTCGCGCAAACGTAGCAGGCGGTCGCTGCGCGCGCGCTCCAGTTCGGCCGCAGCACGTGTCGCTATCAGGTTCAATAAATCGGTGATGGATAATTGGTCGGCAAGCGGTTTGCTGTCGATGACGGCGATCAGGCCGATCGCCCGCCCGGAAGAGTCCCACAGCGGAATCCCGGCATAACTTTCTGCGCCCATGTCGGCCAGCATGGTGTCGGCAGGAAATAGCGATTGTATGCCTTGCCGGTAGCAGCACAGCTCCTTGCCCATGACGTTGTCGCAAGGAGTGTCCTTGAGCGCATAGCGCATGTTGGGGGCGATACTGCCTTTGGCGTACAGCGCAACCGTTTCGGCGATGCCGGCCTCCTCGGATAGTTTATCGATGACGACGTAGTCCACGTTCAATGTCTTGCCGAGATATTCCGCGAGTGCGGCCATAAAACTCTCAGGATTGTCCGCTTCGCCGCGTTGTGCGATAAAACGCAGCGCATCTTCGGTTTGCTTGCGCGCCGTGATGTCGCGGGCTATGCCGAGAATGCCGATCAGATTTCCTTGTGCGTCGCGCATCGGTGTTTTGACGGTTTCCAGCAGTTCGCGGTGTCCGTCATCGGCATAGGTGACCCATTCCTCATTGATGCGGGGTTCGTTACTTTCCATTGCGTGGCGGTCATGGCTGCGGAAGAACTCGGCCAGTTCGCGGGACATGAAATCAAAGTCGGATTTTCCGACAATATCTTTTTCCGGTGCGCCGAAGAAACGTTCGAAGCGCGGGTTGCAGGCAAGATAGACACCGTCTGGATCCTTGAGCCAGACCAGGTCGGGAATGTTGTTGATCAGGGTGCGCAGAAACAAACTATCAACAGCGGCCTTTTCGTCTGTCAGACCTTGCACCAGCGTTTGGGTCAGATCGTGTTCGGTGACCAGACCGGCCAGCTTTCCAGATGTGTCGGTCACGATCAGATGGCGCACCTTGGCGTGCAACATCAGCTCGGCGGCTGCACTGGTGCTGGAGCCGGGTTGAATCGTCAGAACGGGGGCGGTCATGACCGTTTCAATTGCGACATCGTTGTGTGCCGGATCGCTGGAATAAAGGCGCACGATGTCGCGTTCGGTCAGAATACCCACCGGGCGGCCTTCTTCGGCCACTACGACACAGCTATCGCGGTGTGATTGCAACAGGCTGAGGGCATCCAGCAGGCGGTCTTGTCGCCGTAAGCAGAGCACCGAACGGTTCATCATCGAGGCGACTAGACGCCGCCCGGTCAGGGCGGTGAGATTGATATGCAGACGAAAATCCGTTTCGCTGACCACCCCCAACAGGCGGTTGTCCTTGTCCTTGAGCACTAAATGCCGGATGCCCTTGAGCAGACAGAGTTGGTATGCCTCCAGGCAGGAAATCGAATCGGGAACGGTGATCACCGGTACCGACATGATTGTTTGCAGCGGGGTGTCCGGTGGTGTGCTGGATAACATTGCACGCAACACATCACTTTCGGTGACGATACCCTGCGGATGTGCTTCGGCATCCGCCACCACTAGCGACGAGACATGTTTTTCGGACATGATGCGTGCAGCCACGCCGACCGAATCTGCAGGGCTCAGGTATGCGACATTGCGAGTGGCGATCTCGATCAAGAGGGTGTTCGGTTCGATACTGCTGGTTCTGGATCGCATAATGATCGATGTGGTTGGCGGGCAAGGGACTGCAAATAACCATCCTGTGGCAGATTGTCTGTTAAACAGATGCTTTAATCAGCCCGTCTCTTGCGCCGGGACGACTGCTGCTCAGCTCGGAATGGTCAAGATGCTCCCCGCAGCAACATAGCAAAAATCAGGGCGGCGCTCTGTGCGCTAGCGCACAAAGTGTGGTGCTGTAGATGCTTGGCAGTTTGTTATGTGCGCTGACGAACAAAAGATTATAGATAGTTTGTGTAAGATGCAGTCCCCGACTGTGGTTTCTCGGGCAACGATCAGAGTCTATAAGAACAAATTCAAATCATATGCCTCAAGAACATTACCTGAAACAGAACCACTTGCTTGGAACTCTTCCGCCTGCAGAACTCAAGATACTGAAGCCGCATCTTGAGTTGGTTTTGTTGAATGTCGGCGAAGTGCTTGCCGAGCCGGGTAAACGTCCGAGCCATTCGTACTTCCCGGTGGATAGTGTCGTCTCTCTTTATTACCGCATGGAGAATGGTGAATCCGTTGAGATCGCCATGATAGGTAACGAGGGCATGTTCAGCGTTGCCCAGGTCATGGGGGGAGAATCGCTGCCGTATTCTGCGGTCGTCGAGACTTCGGGACATGCATTCCGCATAGATCGGGGCATCTTGAAGAAAGAATTCAACCATGAGGGATTTTTGCGCAAGACGCTGCTGCTTTACTCCCAGGCCGCGCTGACGCAGATGGCACAAGTGGCTGTCTGCGGAAAACATCACACCCTCAACCAGCAGCTCTGCCTGCATCTGTTGCTGGTCAATGATAAGTCGCTGTCCGATACATTATTGCTGACGCATGAGGCAATCGCGCACATGCTGGGGGTGCGCCGCGAGGGGGTGACCAACGCTGCCGTAAAATTACGCGAAGAAGGGCTGATCGATTACAAGCGCGGCCTTATCCGGGTGATCGACAGGGATGGCCTGGAGGCGCAATGCTGCGAGTGTTACGAGGTCGTGCGCAAAGAGTTCAAAAGATTGCTGGGATATTGATGAACTGATCAACCCGCCAGTTCACCGCGCAGGGTGTGCATGGATACTGAAGTGATGACGACTTCGACGAAGCGTCCCACCAGGCCGGCGGGACCGACGAAATTGACTACACGGTTGTTGTCGGTGCGCCCAGCCAGTTCGCGCTGGTCTTTTTTTGAGATACCTTCCACCACGACGCGTTGCACCGTGCCGACCATCTTCTCGCTGTAGGCGTTTTCCAATTCGTCGATCCTGGCTTTTAACCGGTTCAGCCGCGCCATCTTGATTTCATACGATACCTCGTCCGCCATTTCCGCCGCCGGAGTGCCGGGTCTGGGGCTATACAGGAAGCTGAAGCTGACATCGAACTGCACGTCCTCGATCAATTTCATGGTTGCCTCGAAATCGTTTTCCGTCTCGCCGGGGAAGCCCACGATGAAATCCGAAGTGATGGAGATGTCGGGGCGCAATGCCCGCACCTTGCGGATGATGGATTTGTATTCCAGGGCGGTGTAGCCGCGTTGCATATTGGCGAGTACCCGATCCGAGCCGGACTGTACCGGCAGGTGCAAATGGTTGGCCAGTTTCGGGGTATCACGGTAAAGCTCGATCAGTCGCGGGGTCATCTCCCTCGGATGGGATGTCATGAAACGTATCCGTTGTACTCCATCGAGTGCGGCAATGGCGCGGATCAGGTAAGCCAGATCCACTGGCTCGCCATCGTCATGTTCGCCCGCATAGGCATTCACGTTCTGCCCCAGCAGGGTGATCTCACCCACGCCTTGCGCCACCAGGCCGCGAACATCGCGTAGCACATCGTCCAGCGGACGCGAGATCTCATCGCCCCGGGTATACGGCACGACACAGAAAGTGCAGAACTTGCTGCATCCTTCCATGATAGAGACAAAGGCAGCGCCGCTATTTACCTGCCCTCCTTCGATTTTGCTCAGAACGGGTGTCGGCAAGCTGTCGAATTTTTCGATCTCGGGAAAACTGATGTCCATCTGCACCCGCCCGCTGGCACGGCGGGCGGCGATCAATTCGGGCAGGCGGTGCAAGGTCTGCGGGCCGAAAATGACATCTACATAAGGCGCGCGCCGAAAGATGGTCATGCCCTCCTGGCTGGCGACGCACCCACCCACGCCGATGATCAGATCGGGTTTGGCCAATTTTAATGGGCGTACCCGCCCCAGATCCGAAAATACTTTCTCTTCCGCCTTCTCGCGTATCGAACAGGTGTTGAACAGGATGATGTCGGCGTCTCCCACCTGCTCAGTGAGGGTCACGTCCCCGTTGGCGCGCAACACGTCGGCGATCTTGTCGGAATCGTATTCGTTCATCTGACAGCCGAATGTTTTGATAAAGAGTTTTTGGATCACGCGAGGTCTCTGGCAGTGGCCGACAGGATCGGCAAGAATCAATGGATAGCGGGATAGTCCGAGCCGGGAAAGAAGTGGGAAGGTTGCAATAGCCGACTAAATAGCTTGGGGTTATTCTATCGAAAAAGGCTTGTACCCGCAAAGAATTATGCTAGGATTGCGTCCGAAGTTTGTAGGTCGTTTGATATATTTCTGTGGAGGAGATAACAATGAGCATCGTCGCAACGTTCTGTGCAGTTACTACCGTTATTCTGGCAGTATGGTTTTCGCTATTCATGGTTAAAGAGCTGTTCAAGAACTAAACAAGCGCTTTACCAAATTAAAAAACTCCGGCCTTTGCAGGCCGGAGTTTTTTTTATCGCTAGCGAATGATTTCGCGCTTCAGTAACGGCACGTGTTCGCGCTGGTGGAGGTGATCAGGATCGAACTGACGGCCTTCTGATTGCGAACCAGACGCTCTCCCAACTGAGCTACACCCCCGCCGGATCAATCCTAAAGGCAAATCTTTTACTTGGGAAGGGGCAGGCCGGTGGTACGGTAAAAGCCGGGCAGATCGCTCAAGTCATCGAATACACCTGCCGCACCGGTGAAATCCTGTTTGCAGGTGTAGGGATTGACCGTGATATAGGTCTTGATGCCCGCCGCCAGCGAGGAGCGCAGCCCGTTGTTGGAATCTTCCAGTGCGATGCAATCGCTTGGTGCGAGCTGGAGTTCGTTTAACACCCAGTTGTAGATATCCGGCGCGGGTTTTTTCGCCGGTACGATATCGCCGCAGCCGTTCGCGGAGAAATAGTCTGCCCAATTCTTACCCAAGCCCACTTCCAACAAGGCTGAGACGTTTTCCGGCGTGGTGGTGGTGGCGATAGCCAGCGTGATTCCGGCTGCATGAGCCTCATGGATGAGTTGTTTGATACCGGGGCGCAAGGGGATATGACCATCGCGCAGCATGGCGGTGTAATGAGCGGTCTTCACCGCATGCAGATGTTTGACGAAGCCATCATAGTCGGCTGGCTTGGTGAAGCCGGTCAGGAAACTCTCCACAAAATAGCGGATGCGCTCCTTGCCGCCGGTCACCTTGAGCAATTTGTCATACAGCGCGACATCCCAGTTCCAGTCCAGCCCGTTCTCGGCAAAAGCTTTGTTGAACGACTGGCGGTGGCCGTCTTCGGTATCGGCCAAGGTGCCGTCCACGTCGAAAATGATTGCTTTGATGCTCATATTGTTATCTCCCCATGCCCGGCATCATGCCTTTCATGCCGCGCATCATCTTTGCCATGCCGCCTTTGCTGCTGAACATCTTCATCATCTTCTGGGTCTGTTCGAACTGGTTGAGCAGCTGGTTGACGTGCATGACCTGCACGCCCGCACCCGCCGCGATGCGGCGCTTGCGCGAGGCTTTGATGAGTTCGGGATGGCTGCGTTCGAACGGGGTCATCGAATTGATGATGCCTTCGGTGCGGTTGATCTGGCGGTCATCCACTTTTGCGCCTGCCGCAGCCTGCGACAATTGCGCGGGTAGTTTGTCCATCAGCGCACTCATGCCGCCCATCTTGCGCATCTGCACGATCTGCATCTTGAAATCGTTCAGGTCGAAGCCCTTGCCGCTTTGCATCTTCTTGGCCAGTTTTTCCGCCTCGGCATGATCCACACCACGCTGCGCCTCCTCGATCAGCGACAATACATCGCCCATGCCGAGTACGCGCTGTGCCATGCGGTCAGGATGGAAAGCTTCCAGGCCGTTCATCTTCTCGCTTACCCCGACGAACTTGATCGGCTTGCCGGTGACATGCCGTACCGACAAAGCCGCACCGCCACGGGCATCACCGTCCAGCTTGGTGAGGATCACGCCGGTCAGAGGCAGCGCATCGCCGAAAGCTTTGGCGGTGTTCACCGCATCCTGTCCGGTCATCGCATCGACCACGAACAGCGTCTCGATCGGATTTAATGCGGCGTGTAATTGTTTGATCTCTTCCATCATCGCCGCATCCACCGCCAAACGTCCGGCGGTGTCGACGATCAGCACTTCGTGATGGTGTTTGCGCGCATAGTCGTGCGCGGCCAGCGCGATATCTTGCGGCTTTTGCGAGATGTCGGAAGGGAAGAAGTCGATATCGAGCTGTTGCGCCAGCGTGCGCAATTGCTCGATCGCGGCGGGGCGGTACACGTCACAGCTCACCAACAGCACTTTTTTCTTGTTCTGTTCGCGCAACAGCTTGGCCAATTTTCCGCTGGTGGTGGTTTTGCCCGCGCCCTGCAAGCCAGCCATCAGAATCACGGCGGGCGGCACGGCGGCGAGATTGAGCGCATCGTTGTGTTCGCCCATCAGTTTGGTCAGTTCGCGGTTGACCACGCCGATCAGGGCTTGCCCCGGGCTGAGGCTGCCGATGACTTCCTGGCCGAGTGCGGCCTGCTTCACCTGGGTCGTCAATTCCTTGACCACGGGTAACGCGACGTCGGCTTCGAGCAGGGCGAGGCGCACCTCGCGCAGGGCATCCTGGATATTGTCTTCGGTGAGCCGGGCCTGGCCGCGCAGGTTCTTGACGAGGCCGGAAAGGCGCTGGGTAAGGTTGTCCAACATGGTGTGCGTTCCCGTTCTGGCTAAGAGTTAGTGTAGAATCCGCCAAGTCTAAAACATCTGCCCGCATCATGTCGAACTTCGTTCCAACACTGCTTGCTTTCTTGGCTTACAGCGCGCTGGCTGTCGTCTTCTGGCGGGCGCAGGTCGCGGGCAATGCGGAAGCGCTGAATCGAAGCGCGCTGGGACATGCCGTCGGCCTCCCGCTGGCACTGCATGCCTGGTTGCTGTACGAAAACCTGTTCATCGGCAGCAGCCTCAACCTGGGCCTGGTGTATGCACTTTCGCTGATTCTGTGGCTGACCATGCTGGTGTATTGGGTGGCACGTTTCTTTTACCCGCTGTCCAGTCTGTTGACGCTGGTGTTGCCACTGGCGGCGGTTGGCGTCGCCTTGCCTGCCTTGTTTCCGGCGCTCCATCTGTCCGAACCGACCTCGTGGATGTTTGATGCACACGTGCTGGTTGCCATGCTGGCCTATAGCCTGTTCACCATCGCCGCCCTGCATGCGGGATTGATGTCGCTGGTCGAGAAACGCTTGCACCACGCCACCCTGCCCAAAGTGTTGAAGAATCTGCCGCCGCTGCTGACCATGGAAACTTTGCTGTTCCGTATCATCAGCGTGGGCTTGGTGTTGCTGACCCTGACTCTGGTTTCGGGGATCGTGTTCTCCGAGCAGATATTCGGCAAGCCTTGGCAGTTTAACCACAAGGTGTTGTTCGGTTTCATTTCGTGGGCGGTATTCGGTGTGCTGCTGCTAGGCCACACTTTTCAGGGCTGGCGTGGACGTACGGCAGTGCGCTGGACCCTGAGCGGGTTCGGTTTTTTGATCCTGGCCTATCTGGGTACGAAGTTCGTGCTGGAAGTCATCCTGCACCGTTGAGTCGCACGCCGCTACAACATCCCTTTTTCCGCAAATGACAGACACCCCGCTCCGGCCACGATGAAGTGATCGAGCACGCGCACATCCACCAAAGCGAGCGCTTGCTTCAACGCATCGGTCAACAACCGATCCGACTGACTCGGTTCCGCCACACCGCTGGGATGATTGTGCGCAAAGATGACTGCCGCCGCATTCAGCGCCAAGGCACGTTTCACCACCTCGCGCGGATACACACTGGTCTGGGTGAGTGTGCCATTAAACATCTCTTCAGCGGCGATGACGCGATGTTGCGCATCCAGGAAGATCACCAAAAACACCTCCTGCTCGCGCCCGCGCAACAGCAATTGCAGATAGCTGCGCACCGCCGCAGGTGAATTCAACGCATCACCGCTGCGCATCTCCTCCTGCAACGCGCGCCGCGACATCTCTAGCACCGCCTGCAACTGCACATACTTCGCCTGCCCCATGCCGTGGATGTCGCAGAACTCCTTCTCACTAGCGGCGAACAACTGGGTCAGATTACCGAAGCGCATGAGCAACTCGCGCGCCAAATCCACCGCACTTTTCCCGACCACCCCCGTGCGCAAAAAGATCGCCAGCAACTCGGCATCGGAAAGCGCAGATGCTCCGCGCTGAAGAAGCTTCTCTCTGGGACGCTCTCCGGCAGGCCAATCCGTGATGCTCATGCTTCACCTCGATTCATTCCGCTGCATGGTTAGCCCCCTGAAATATGAGCTGCACCCTACTTAGCCCCACCCACTGCGTCAATATGCCGTTTGGTCTAGATACTCGCTTATGCTGCACGCTTTACGGCAAGGCACTAGGCTCACTTTCTTGTTAAGATGCGCGCCACTATGGAACAAGCCACTCAAAAACGCATCGTGCTCGGCATCACCGGCGGCATCGCGGCCTACAAGGCGGCGGAGTTGGCGCGCCTGCTGGTGAAGCAGGGTGTCGATGTGCAGGTGGCAATGACCGAGGCGGCGACGCACTTCATTACACCCGCGACCATGCAGGCACTCACCGGGCATGCGGTGTTGATCGACCAGTGGCAGGACGACAAGGGTATGGCGCACATCCAGTCCAGTCGCATCGCCGATGCCATCGTGATCGCCCCCGCCACGGCGGACTTCATCGCCAAGCTGGCTAACGGCCTTGCCGATGATCTGCTCTCCACTTTATGTCTGGCACGCGATTGCCCGTTGCTGGTCGCCCCGGCGATGAACAAACAGATGTGGTCTAACGCGGCGACGCAGCGCAACGTGCAGCGACTCAGCGCCGATGGCGTGACGCTGCTCGGCCCGGTGAGTGGTGTACAGGCGTGCGGCGAAGAAGGTATGGGGCGCATGCTGGAGGCGGAGGAGTTGGCACGGGAGGTGGTGGGAGTTTTACAGAGCAGCGATGCACTGAGCGAGGGTTTCCCCACCCTAACCCTCCCCCAAAGGGAGAGGGAATTGAGCGGGGTGAAGATACTCATCACGGCGGGCCCGACTTATGAAGCCATCGACGCGGTGCGTGGCATCACCAATCGCAGCAGCGGCAAGATGGGGTATGCGATTGCACAGGCGGCACAGGAGTTGGGCGCGCAAGTCACGCTGGTCTCCGGTCCGACTGCATTGCCCCGTCCGAAGGGTATGCAGATCATCGACGTTACCAGTGCTGCCGAGATGTTCGAGGCGGTGAAACGTTGTGTGACAGATACCGATATGTTCATCGGTGTGGCTGCCGTGGCGGACTACCGTGTGGCGCAAACCAGCGAACAGAAGATCAAGAAGAGTGATGCCAAACTGACGCTGGAGCTGCTTCCCAATCCAGATATCCTGGCTTATGTCGCGTCCTTGCCGGACGCGCCGTTCTGCGTGGGCTTCGCCGCCGAGAGTGAGAATCTGCACGAGTACGCCGAACAAAAGCGCCGCGCCAAAAAACTGCCCTTGCTGGCCGCGAATCTGGCGCAGCGCGCCATTGGCGCGGACGACAACGAACTGGTCTTGTTCGACGACGCGGGTGAACACCGTCTGCCGCTGGCGGACAAACTGACTCTGGCGCGGGCATTGTTGCTTCACGCCACCATGCTCTACAAGAAGAAAGGGAGGTCGCAATGAAGAAGGTGGATGTGAAGATTCTCGACAAGCGCTTGCACGAACAGCCGCCCAGTTATGGCACGCCGGGTTCGGCGGGTATCGATCTGCGTGCCTGTATCGACCACAACATGGTGATACAGCCCGGCCAATGTGAGCTTATCCCCAGCGGTATCGCCATCCATCTGGCCGACCAGCATTATGCTGCGATGATCTTGCCACGCTCCGGTCTGGGGCACAAACACGGTATCGTGCTGGGCAATCTGGTCGGCCTGATCGACTCGGACTATCAGGGGCAGATTTTCGTTTCGCTGTGGAACCGGGGCCACCATCCATTCACGCTGATGCCGCTGGAGCGGATGGCGCAATTGGTGGTTGTTCCGGTTGCCCAGGTACAGTTCAACATCGTGGAAGAGTTCCCGCTGAGTCAGCGCGGCAGTGGTGGTTTTGGCAGCACCGGCAAGCATTGACCTGATCTTGGAACACAAAAAAGCCCGCGTTCAACGCGGGCTTTTTTGTGTTGTCTGCCACCGATTCAGCGTTCCAGTGCCAGCTCCAGTTCAGTGGTATCACCTTTGCGTATCGATATTTTTTCCGCAGCCGTCTTGTAACCTTCCGCTTTGACACTCACATCGTGGATGCCGGTCTCGATCTCCGCCCGCAACGGCGACATGCCAAAATACACTCCGTCCAGATAGATCTTGGCACGTGCTGGTTTGGTCGTCAGCGCGAGCGTGCCGTTCGTTCCGGAGGCGGCTTTAGCTGTTGAGGCCCCTGTGGCCTGGAGCACGGTCACTCCGGCAATCGATTTGGTGCCCGGTGTCAGATTGAACAGATCAGGGCGTACGGCCATCAGGCTGCCACCGATTGCATCGACGGTTTTCTGGGTGGCGATGCCAAGCTCAACACGAAGAAAGCTGGCAACATCACTCTTGCTGTTGCCTGAAATACCCGCGAACCGGTCTTTCCGTTCTGCAACCACGCCAGACCAGATCACCTTGCCCGAAGAAGTTTCTTTCAATGTGCTTTCCAGCTGGATGATTACCTCATCTCGTGCCTTGGCGCTGTAGGTCAATTCCCTGATTGTCCCGCTTAGCTCGTACAAAGCGCCACTACTATCCTTTACTAAGGGAAATCCGGCATCGTCAAAACTTTTTCGGATTGAATCGGCAACCACTTCGGTTGCAGGGCGGTCCAACACCAACTCTTTCCCCCATATGCCCGAAATCCGTTGTGTCGACTCACCGATCTTTTTCGGAGACATACCTGCACGTGCATCGGTGTATCCAGCGACGTATATGGAGGCACCATATTTAACTAAAGGTGCATTAGGATTCGGCTTCTTGCTTTCGACTATCTGGATGGCATCATCCGAGGAGTCAAACCAGCCAGCGTACAGATTGGTGCTACAACTGCCGAAGAGAGCAAACAAAAAAAATATCAAGCTGCGCAAGAATGATCGGTTCACGTTATATTCTTTCAAAAGAGTGTCGGATTGGGAGAAGTCCTTATTGTATCAACCGCCGAGCGATTGCATGTTGGCATCATGATGTTTGGCTTTATTTCCCCGGCTGGACGTGTTCTTGATCGCGGGAAGGAAACGAACCAGTTCATTCAGCGCCATGGTGTACACCTCGCGTTTGAATTCGATCACACTGTCCATTTCTATCCAGTAGTCGTTCCAGCGCCAGGCGTCGAACTCGGGATGACCCGAAGCGCGCAACGACACATCACAATCGCGCCCGATCAGACGCAACAGGAACCAGATCTGTTTCTGTCCCTTGTAATTGCCGCGCGAATCGCGGCGTACCCAACTTTGCGGCACTTCGTAACGCATCCAGTCGCGGGTGCGGCCCAGGATCTCGACATGGTCGGCGAGCAAGCCGACTTCTTCATGCAGTTCCCGATACATGGCCTGTTCGGGGGTCTCGCCGTGTTGTATCCCGCCTTGCGGGAATTGCCACGCATCCTGGCGGATACGTTTGCCCCAAAATACCTGATTCTTTGCGTTAGTCAGAATGATGCCGACGTTCGGGCGATAACCATCACGGTCTATCATAATTCGCCCCACTCAATTGTTTATCGATGGGACGGATTGTTCCATATTTCGTGCGCACAGGAAAGAATTAAACCTAGAAACCGTAGTTGAACGAAGCGTAGTGTACGTTCATCGTGGGGCAGGGCAAGGCAGGACGACGAGGAATGGTCGTTCCATTCCGGGGAGGAGCAACGCAGTCATGCGCTGCGAGGGACGTGCATTACGCTTCGTAGCGACTCACCCTCGGGGAGTGCGTGGATAAAAACGAGATCCTTTTCTGCTTATTTGCTTGCGGCCTCAATGGAGCGGTCAACTGCGGTTTCTAGGTTATAAGTCTGTTACGGTAGAATGCGCGCTCGTTAATACCCAACTTTACGGAAATCGTCATGCGCGTCTCAAGATTCTTTATCTCCACCCTCAAAGAAGCCCCTTCCGAAGCGGAACTGCCCAGCCATAGACTGATGCTGCGTGCGGGTTATATCCGCAAACTGGCCAGCGGCCTGTATACCTGGATGCCACTGGGTTTGCGGGTGCTGCGTAAAGTCGAGAATGTGGTGCGCGAGGAGATGGACAGGAGCGGCGGTATCGAACTGCTGATGCCCGCCGTGCAACCTGCCGAACTGTGGCAGGAGACCGGGCGCTGGGAAGTGTTCGGCCCGCAGATGTTGAAGATCAAGGACAGGCACGACAACCAGTTCTGCTTTGGCCCCACCCACGAGGAAGTCATCACCGATATCGCGCGCCGCGAAGTGAAGAGTTACCGCCAGTTGCCGCTGAATTTCTACCAGATCCAGACCAAGTTCCGCGACGAAGTGCGCCCGCGTTTCGGTGTGATGCGCGCGCGCGAATTCGTGATGAAAGATGCCTACTCTTTTCACAGCAGCTTCGAGAGTCTTGAGCAGACCTACCGCGTGATGTACGACACCTATTCGCGCATCTTCACGCGCCTCGGCTTGCAGTTCCGCGCCGTGGCGGCGGACACGGGTGCCATCGGCGGCAGCGGTTCGCATGAGTTCCACGTGCTGGCCGATTCCGGCGAAGACGCGCTGGCATTCTGCCCGGATTCTGATTTCGCGGCGAACGTTGAGTTGGCTGAGGCTGTCGCACCTTCGACCAAACGCGCAGTGGCTACTCAAGAAATGCAGAAGGTCATCACGCCGGGGCAGAAGACCATCGAAGAGGTCGCCGCCTTCTTCAACACTTCCGCGCAGAACGTGCTGAAAGCCATCGCCGTGGTGAACCATGAGGGTGAATTCGTCCTGTTGCTGCTGCGTGGTGACCACCAGCTCAACGAGATCAAGGCATCCAAGGTGCTGGGCGAATTCCGCTTTGCCAGCGAAGATGAGGTGCATCGCAACATGAACTGCCGTACCGGCTACATCGGTCCGGTGAATGCCAAGGTGCGCGTACTGGCCGACCGTGCCGCTGCCGCAATGAGCGACTTCATCTGCGGTGCAAATGATGATGGTTTCCATTTCAGCGGCGTCAACTTTGGACGCGACGTGCCACTGGATGAAGCCAACGTGCACGATCTGCGTAACGTAGTGACTGGCGATGTCTCGCCCGACGGTAAAGGCACACTGGAATTGTGTCGCGGCATCGAAGTCGGTCATATCTTCCAGTTGCGCACCAAATATTCCGAAGCACTGAATGCCACTTATCTGGACGAGAACGGTAAAACGCAGGTGATGGAGATGGGCTGTTACGGCATCGGTGTGTCGCGCATCGTGGCCGCCGCCATCGAGCAGAACTTCGACGAGCGTGGCATCACTTTGCCCGCCGGCATGGCACCGTTCCAGGTGGCCATTGCGCCCATCGGTTTCAAGAAGAGCGATGCCGTACGTAATGCGGCGGAACAACTTTATGCCGAACTTGCCGCCGCAGGTATCGAGGTGTTGCTGGACGACCGCGACGAACGTCCCGGTGTGATGTTCGCCGATCTGGAGTTGATCGGCATCCCGCATCGCATCGTGATCGGTGATCGCGGGCTGAAGGAAGGCAATGTGGAATATCAGGGACGCCGCGACCCGGCAGCGCAAGTCATCCCCTTGTCAGATGTGGTGAAGCTCGTACAATCGAAACTATGAAAACAGGATGTAGGATCGAGGAATTAGGTTTTAACATCGGCGCCCAAAAGTCCGACGGTTTTGCTTGTTCCTCGATCCTCAATCCTAATGTCTTAATCCTTGCCGTCTGCCTATGCCTTCCCTCCTTCGCTCATGCCGGAGCGCAGGCAGAAGAGCGTCTTTCCGCCAGTGTGCAGGCGGTATTGCAGCGCGCCGTGTCCGATCAAGCCGTTGCCCGTCCGGTGTTCGCCTCGCGTCAGGAAGGAGAGGCTTGGCTGGGCGAGATGTCGCGGCGTCTCGCCAAACGGATGCCGGACAGGGAATATCGTGAAGACTTCCTCAGTACGGTGCATTACGAGGCGACCCGTGCCGGACTGGACCCGCACATGGTGCTGGGCTTGATCGAGGTGGAGAGCGGTTTCAGGAAATATGCCGTGTCGAATGTCGGGGCGCGCGGCTACATGCAGGTGATGCCCTTCTGGACCAGAACCATAGGCACGAGCGATCACGATCTGTTTCACCTGCGCACTAACCTGCGTTATGGCTGCACCATCCTGCGGCATTATCTGGATATCGAGAAAGGCAGCCTGTACCGGGCGCTGGGGCATTACAACGGCAGTCTGGGAAAGTCGGCCTACCCCAATATGGTGAAGGCGGCCTGGCATAAACACTGGGCGAATCCGCAGCAACGTACCGCAGATGCGCAAACGGGGCGGGCGGGCTAGTCTATTGTTCTGCCGCCGCCGGGGTGTTGTGTTTGTTCTTGAGCAAGAGGTAAGTCTCGATCTCCGCCCGCGTTACCATCCCCTCCTGAAAACTCACCAGCTTCCCTGTCGGGTCGTACAGGTATGAGGTAGGCAAGGCCTGTACCGGGCCGACTTCATACTCGGCCATGGTATAGCTGCCGATCACCAGCGGATAGCTGATCGCATGTTTGGCTGCGAATGCGGCGACTGCGGAGCGTTTCGAATCCAGCGCGATGCCGATCACGACCAGATCGGAATTCTTGTGGGCATTATGCAGGGCGACCAGATCCGGCGTCTCCTGTTCGCAGGGCGGGCACCAGGTAGCCCAGAAATTCACCAGTATCCATTTCCCGCGATAGTCGGCCTGGCGGATAAGATTGCCCTGCGTGTCCTTGAAGCTGAATTCCTTTGCCGAGGCCGTGACGGCCATGATCGACAGCAACACCAGCGTGAGGGCGCGAAAGATGTTCATCAATGTGCGGCCTTCTCGTTATCGCTGTTCGGTGCCGCACTCTCCGTATCGTCGTGGCCGACGACTTCTGCCGCGTGTGACAGATACAGCGCGGCGGCAACCAATGCAATGCTGGCACCCAGATATAGCAGATCCAGCGGACTTTCGATCTTGATGTTTAACGCCTGCTCAAACAAGGTCACAATCAGGATCATCAGAATCACTTTGGCTAGGCGTGATTTCAGATCATCCAGATTGTTGATGACCAGAATTTTGCTGGATGAGCGGCTGCCGTGTGCCTGATCGATGTCGCTGATGAACAATTCATACATACCGAGAGAGAAGATCAGCATCACTGTCGCCAACAGATAGCCATCAACCACCTCGACGATGTGGGTCACGGTGCTGTCATGCAGAACCTTGCGTGCTTCTGCGGTCAGATCGGCATCGCCGTAGTGCAGGACATGCAGCACCAGATGCCAGACATCGACGGTGGCCATGTAAAAGATGGCAAACCCGGCAAACAGGCTGCCAATCACCGCAGCCAGAATGACAAAGCGGCTGTTCCAAAGACTGCTCTCAAAAAGATTTTCCAGAAATTTCATGTTCGATCTCCAAATTCACGGCGCGCATTAGAGCCTAAATCAACATGGCAGACAACCTGCCAAACCGAATAAATCCAATACCCATATTGCAATTGCGGGGATGGTGGGGCGGTGGGAAATTCAATCGGCAGCTAAGCGGTTATCGCATAAGGCAAATTTCTGTGCGCGCGACAACCGTTTGATCTGTAGTTCGCGCTTAAGCGCGGTCGACTTGTCGGCACAACATTCGTGATAGAGCAGAGTCACCGGAGTGCGTCCGCGCGTGTATTTTGCACCTTCGCCGGTATTGTGGGCGGAAAGGCGCTTCTTCAGGTCATTGGTGATGCCGCAATACAGAGTGTCATCGGCACAGCGCAACAGGTAGCAGCACCAGCTCATCGCATCCGCAATTTCCATATTGCCGCAAACATGACCAACAACACTGCGAGCACTGCCATGTTGCCCCAAACAACATAAGGTGTCGTACCGGTGTAGCCCTGTACCTGTGTGGTGAGCACAGCCTCCCAGTGTTGCGGCAGCATCTGTAGTATGCGCCCGTCGTTGCCGATCACTGAGGTCACGCCGGTATTGGTGGCGCGCAGCATCATGCGCCCCGTTTCAAGCGCACGCATCTGGGATATCTGGTTGTGCTGTATCGCTGCCGAGGAATCGCCGTACCATGCGTCGTTGCTGGTGTTCAGCAGCAGGGTCGCTTGCGGCAAGGCGCGAATGATCTCCTCGCCGAACACATCCTCGTAACAGATGTTCATCGCGATATGTTGTCCGGCCAGATGTAACAGGGGTTGATGCTCGCCGCCGTTGGAAAGATCGGACATCGGGATATTCAGCACATCGTTGATGAGCCAGCCAAACACGCTACGCAGGGGGATGAATTCGCCGAACGGAACGAGGTGGTTCTTGCGGTAAGACTGTCCTGCCGAGCTGCCCAGTGAAATCATACTGTTGTAATACTGACCCTCTTGTTCCTCGAATGCGCCGAGCAACACATCACCGTCGTGTTTCTGTGCATGGCTCTTCAAGCGTTCGAGATAACTTGCCGGCAGGCCATCGAGCAGCAGGGGCAGGGCTGTCTCCGGCAAAACGATCAGGCGAGCGTCGCTGTCCTCGACCAGACGGCGATAAGTCTCCAGCGTGCTGACCAGTCTTTCTTCCTCGAACTTTTCGTCTTGGGCGATGTTGCCTTGCAATAGACTCACTTTGACCGCTGGACCTGTCGGCGATGTCCACCCGATCATGCCCGCCCCGGCTCCCCCCATCCAGATGATCAACAAGAAGGCCGCAGCTAGCTTGCCTTGCCTGCTCCAGCGCTGTTGCACCAGTAGCGCCAGCAGTCCGGCACTGATCGCGAGAATGAGTGATACGCCGTATACCCCCAGTATCGGAGCGTAGCCGGCGAGCGGACTGTCCGGTACTTGCGAATAGCCCAACGAGAGCCAAGGGAAGCCGGTGAACAGGTAGCCGCGCAACAGTTCGACGGAGGCACAGAGTGCGGGAAACAATAACGTGAGCTTTTGCCAGCTGGGCAAAGGCAGTTTTGCTTGCAGATAACCGGCCAGTGCGGGGAATGAGGCCAGCAGGGCAACGAACAGCGCGGTCGCCAGAAAGGCCAGCGCTGCTGGCATATGACCGAAATCATGCAGCGCGATGTAGATCCAGCCTGTTCCCGCGCCGAACAAGCCGAGTCCGAAGGCGAAACCCAATCCTGCGGAGACTCGCGGCTGAGTGCTCCGGTTCCATAAAAAGAACAGCAGTGCCAGCGAGAGCAGCGGCGCGGGAAAAACGTTCCAAGGCGCGAAGCCGGCCACGGCGAAGACGCCGCCGAGTGCGGCAAGAAAGGGATGGGGTATGCGCAAGCTGCTCACCAAGTCTGTTTCAGGGTTGATTACGCGGATTATACGGTGTAACTTCCGCGCCTCTCGTTCATTACCGTGTCGCTATGCAACAAGATTCCGCCTTGCTCAAAGAAGTCAGCATGATGTTGCTGGACTGTGAGTTGTTCAATCATTTGCCATCCTCCGATATGCGGGCAGTCGCCCGGTATTTCGGCTGCGACCGATTCAGCGAGGGAGATACGATATTCGAAGAGGGTGACAGCGGAACCTTCATGTGTGTGGTGCACGAGGGGCGCGTTTCGGTGATCAAGAGCAACCAGGATGAGCACGACGTCATGATGGCGACCGAGGGCCCCGGCCATGTGATCGGTGAGATGGCGGTGCTGGACGGCGAGCAACGCTCTGCCACCTGCGTGGCGGCGAGTGACTGTGTGTTGCTGACGCTTTCCAAGGCGGCGATGGATACGATGCTGGAAGAGCAACCCCGTGTCGGAGCCAAGATATTGCGCGCCATCGCCGTCAGCCTGTCGCGCAGGATGCGGATGGCTGCCGGAAAACTGGTCGATCACGCGGAATAAGCCATGCTCGACTTCACCGAATATTCGAAGATATTTCTCAGCCTGTTCGCCATTCTCGACCCGATCGGCATTATCCCCATCATCATCGCGTTCACGGTCGGCCTCACACCGCCTAAACGGGCGCGGGTCGGGCGTCTGGCTTCGTTATCGGTGATCGGCATCCTGCTGGTCGCTTTGCTCATCGGCGAATGGGTATTGGAATTCTTCGGTATCAGCATCCATTCGTTCCGTGTCGCGGGCGGTATCCTGTTATTGCTGATGTCCATCACCATGTTGTTCGGCAACAAAGATGCGCCCGCCCCCGGCGATTCGACAGACGGCGACTCAACCTCTTCCATCGCCATCGTGCCGCTCTCCACCCCTTTGCTAGCCGGGCCGGGTGCGATCAGTGCGGTGATCCTAGATGCGCACAAAGGGCAAGGCATCGGGCATTACGCGGTACTCAGCCTGGAGATACTCTTGCTCGGCTTCACCGTCTGGCTCACGTTTCTCGTCGCGCCGTGGATATCACAACGGCTGGGGCGTATCGGCACCAGCATCTTTTCGCGGCTGATGGGACTGTTGCTTGCGGCGATCGCCGTTGAATTCATCGCGGGCGGGCTGCGCGGCCTGTTCCCTTTATTAGAGTAAATTATGGAAAAAATCAGACTCTCCAAACTGATGTCCGAACAGGGGCTCTGTTCACGCCGCGAAGCCGACCGTTACATCGAGAAAGGCTGGGTGCTGGTCGACGGCGAGCCGGTCAGCGAACTCGGTACAAAAGTCTTTCCGCACCAGAAGGTCACCCTGAACAACTCGGCGCAGACCCAGCAACAGACGCAGGTGACCATCCTGCTGAACAAACCCATCGGGTATGTCTCCGGGCAGGCGGAAGACGGATATCAACCTGCGGTGGTCCTTATCAAGGCCGATACCCGCTGGGCGAACGACACCGCAGCGCAGCGATTCACACCGCAACAATTGCGCGGCCTGGCTCCGGCTGGGCGTCTGGACATCGACTCGCAAGGTTTGCTGGTGCTCACCCAGGATGGCCGCATTGCCAAACAACTCATTGGGGAAGATTCGTTGATCGACAAAGAATATCTTGTGCGGGTCACCGGAAAATTGGTCGGCAACGGCTTGAATATGCTCAACCACGGCCTTGCGCTGGACGGACAAAAGCTCAAACCGGCCAAAGTTACCTGGCAGAATGAAGACCAGTTGCGTTTTGTATTGCGCGAGGGGAAAAAACGCCAGATTCGGCGCATGTGTGAACTGGTCGGGCTGAAAGTCACCGGATTGAAGCGTGTTCGTATCGGCAAGGTCAAACTGGGTGATCTGCCTGTCGGACAATGGCGCTACCTGCGCGCCGAGGAAAGCTTCTAGGTAGCGCTGCAACAGCGGGAAATAAAAAAGAGAACCGTCTAACGGTTCTCTTTTTTTACGACAGTCACCACCTGTGGTGCGATGAAGCTATTTCACCACTGTCAGCAACAATACCAGCACAACAAGGATCACTACGGCCAAGCCGGGCGACAGGTGAAATTCCGCATCGTTCGCGAAACTGTCGCTTAATTCCATATTCATGCTTTTGCGGGATTGATGGCTCATGAGTTCTGCCCTCCAGAAAAGTGAACGACGGGAGCAGGATAACACAATCTCTAGTATTAAATAACCCTCTGCGTCACTAGATGTAGTGTTATTGTCACATCTGGCGCAACTGCTTAATTGTGCTGGGAAAAACAAAAAAGGCCTGCGTTCTGGCAAGCCTTTTATGCTATTTGGTGGGCCCTCCCGGACTTGAACCGGGGACCAAAGGATTATGAGTCCTCTGCTCTAACCAACTGAGCTAAGGGCCCGAAACGGTTACTCTTCGCCGTCGAGGAAACTCTTCAGCTTCTCAGAGCGGGAAGGGTGGCGCAGCTTGCGCAGTGCCTTGGCTTCGATCTGGCGGATACGCTCGCGGGTGACATCGAACTGTTTACCGACCTCTTCCAGTGTGTGGTCGGTGTTCATCTCGATACCGAAACGCATGCGCAAGACTTTGGCTTCGCGGGCGGTGAGGGAATCCAGAATATCCTTGGTCACGTTGCGCAGGCTGTCGTAGACGGCGGCCTCGACCGGAGCCAAGGTATTGGAGTCCTCGATGAAATCGCCCAAATGCGAATCGTCGTCGTCCCCAACCGGGGTCTCCATCGAGATGGGTTCCTTGGCGATCTTGAGGATCTTGCGGATCTTGTCTTCCGGCATCTCCATCTTTACCGCCAGTGTCGGGGCATCGGCTTCCAGACCGGTCTCCTGCAGGATCTGGCGCGAGATACGATTCATCTTGTTGATGGTCTCGATCATGTGCACCGGGATGCGGATGGTGCGCGCTTGGTCGGCGATGGAGCGGGTGATCGCCTGACGGATCCACCAGGTCGCATAGGTCGAGAACTTGTAACCACGGCGGTATTCGAACTTGTCCACGGCCTTCATCAAGCCGATGTTGCCTTCCTGGATCAGGTCGAGGAACTGCAAACCACGGTTGGTATATTTCTTGGCGATGGAGATCACCAGACGCAGGTTGGCCTCGATCATGTCGCGCTTGGCGCGGCGTGCCTTGGCTTCGCCGTTGGTCATCTGCTTGTTGATCTCTTTCAGATCCTTGATCGGGATGCCGACGCGCTGCTGCAATTCGTTCATCTTCTTTTGCTGGTCGATGATCGCGGCCTGATAACGCGACAAAGTCTCGCTGTAGGGCTTCTTGGCGGCGATCTCCTGCTTCACCCAGTCCAGGTTCTCCTCGTTCATCGGGAATACCTTGATGAAGTGTGGGCGAGGCATGTGTGCCTTGGTGACACACAGCTCCTGGATGCTGCGTTCGTAGCCGCGCACCTCTTCCACCAGACCGCGCATGATGTCGCACAGGGCGTCCACTTGTTTGGCCGAGAAGCGGAACTGCATCAGTTCTTCAGAGATCTGCGACTGTAGTTTGTCGTATTGTTTGCTGCGATAGCCGTACTTCTCATAGGCTTTGCCCAGCTTGGTGAACAGGTCGGCGATCACCGCGAAACGGAGCAGTGCATCCTCCTTGAGCTGCGCCAGATTGGCAGCGGCAGCGGCATCGACGTCCTCTTCGGATTCGTCTTCTTCCTCTTCGGCTTCGGACTCGAGCTCTTCGTCGCCTGCCACAGCCGGTGCGGCCAGCACGTCATCCTGTGCGTCGATGAAGCCGTCGATCACTTCGTCGATGCGCAGCTCGTCTTTGGCGACCTTATCGGCCAGGGTCAGGATCTCGGCAATGGTCGCCGGGCAGGCCGAGATGGCCTGGATCATGTGCTTCAGGCCTTCTTCGATACGCTTGGCGATGACGATCTCGTCCGCACGGGTGAGCAGACCAACCGTACCCATCTCGCGCATATACATGCGCACCGGATCGGTGGTGCGGCCAAAGTCGGAATCCACCGTGGAGAGCGCGGCTTCAGCTTCCGCCACCGCGTCTTCGTCCGCCACCACGGGAGTGGCCTCGGACATGATCTGGTTCTCTACGTCGGGAGCCTGATCGTGGACGCTGATGCCCATGTCATTGATCATGCTCACCACGCCCTCGATCTGCTCGACTTCGAGCATCTCCGGCAGATGGTCGTTGATCTCGGCGTAGGTCAGGTAACCACGCTCCTTGCCGAGCAGGATCAGCGCCTTCAGGCGCGTACGGCGCTCTTCCACATCCTGCAATTGTTGGGCGGGATTAACGTCTTGTTTGCTGGAGGAGGTTTGTTTGGTTTTGCCGGCAGCCTGTTTTGCGGGAGCGGATTTCTTGTTCTGTTGCTGAGTCGCCATAATCGGTGGATCCTCAAATTAAATTTTCAAACACTGCAGCAAAATGAGACATGCGCTGCCAAAAAGGCCGACGATTATAGCAGATTCTTAAAATTTTTCCGAAGGTTAGCTGCTTCTGCCGATATTCCGGTCGCTGCAAATAACGTGCCCGCCCGAGTCCGTTAAGGGGCGGGGGCTTTCAGTTGCTTAAGCTCGTCACTCAGTCGACTGTAACGTTCCTTGTTCATGCCGCCCAGATTTCCGGCCAGCAATACGGCGATCTCCGCCTCGATGGCGTCAATGCGGATCTTGCGCAGCACGCCGGAGAACTCCGCCGCGACATCGAACTCGCCGCTCAACTGCAACACCTCGCCCTGGGCGGTCGCCAGCACAGCTTCATGGGCCGAGCCCTGAAAGTGCTGGATCATCGCTGCCGTGCTGGTTTCATCAGCCGATTCGTGCAGTCCCCGCAAGGGGGACGCCGGTGGGTGCCCGATGGCTCCGCCATCACCCTCCCGCAGCCAGTCGGCCAGTGCGGCGATGGCTGCCGCTTCGGGACCTTCTGCCTGCCAGTCTGCGGGCAATTCGCGCGCCAATTCCGGCTTCATCACCAGACAACGCAGCAAAGTGCGCAGACCGGAAGGTGTGGAGCGCTTGGCTTTGGGCGGCGCGGCGCGGCGGGGGGCAGCCAGCGGCTTAATCTCAAACCGGGCTTCCAGCTCTTCCTGCGTCATACCGGCCAGCGCGGCCACTTCCTTGCGTAGCAGCAAGGACATCGTTGGTGCCGTGATCGCGGCCAACAGCGGCTGCGCCTTTTGCAGCAAGGCGCTGCGCCCTTCCGGCGTATGCAGATCAACCTGCGCGGTCAGCTCGCGTAACAGATAACCGGACAGTGGCAAGGAGTTGTCGAGTTCGTGCTCGAAGGCATCACGGCCATATTCGCGGATGTAGGTGTCGGGATCGTGTTCTTCCGGCAGGAACAGGAAGCCGATCCGTTTGCCGTCTTGCAGTTGCGGCAAGGCGTTCTCCAGCGCGCGCCAGGCGGCTTTTTGGCCGGCGCGGTCACCGTCGAAACAAAACACCACTTGCTCGCATAGACGTAGCAGCTTCTGCACATGGTAGGGGGTAGTCGCCGTGCCCAGCGTGGCGACGGCATATTCCACCCCGTTTTGCGCCAGCGCCACCACGTCCATATAACCCTCAACCACGATCACGCGCTGTTGCGCGCGGATGGCTTTCTGCGCCTGAAACAGGCCGTAAAGTTCGTGGCCTTTTTCAAACAGCGGCGTTTCTGGCGAGTTGAGATACTTCGGTTCGCCTTTATCCAGCACGCGCCCGCCGAAGCCAATGACCTGCCCGCGCACGTTGACGATGGGGAACATGATGCGGTCGCGGAAGCGGTCGTAACGTTTGCCGCCTTCACCCTCGATCACCAAGCCGGTCTCGACCAGACTGGCATCCAGATAGTTCGGCACGGCGGGTTTCAGGTTCTGCCAGTCATCCGGTGCATAACCGATGCCGAAACGTGCGGCGACCTCGCCGGAGAGGCCGCGACCTTTCAGATAGTCGATGGCGCGCGGGGTCTTTTTCAACTGTTCGCGGTAATAACGTGTGGCCGTTTGCATCAGCTCGTAAAGATCGGGGGCGACCTTGTGTTGCGGGGCGCTTGAAGCTTCCTGCGGTACGCTGACCCCGATGCTCTTGGCCAGATCTTCGACCGCTTCGACGAAGCCCATGCCGACGTGTTCCATGACGAAACCGATGGCGGTGCCGTGCGCGCCGCAGCCGAAACAATGGTAGAACTGTTTCGATTGGCTGACGGTGAAAGACGGGGATTTCTCGTTGTGGAACGGGCAACAGGCGACGTAGTTGGCACCTGCTTTTTTGAGCGGAACGTAACGCTCGATCACATCGACGATATCGAGCCGGTTGAGCAGATCCTGAACAAAACTTTTTGGAATCACTCCGGCCCTCGCATCACGTGGTGTGGAGAACAAACCCGCGCACGGGCGACAGAACTACTTGGACAGCTTGGTCTTGACCAGGCCGGATACTTTGGCGATATCGGCGCGTCCGGCCAGCTGCGGCTTGAGGATCGCCATCACCTTGCCCATCTCTTGCGGGCTGGCCGCGCCGCTGCTGGTGATGGCTTGCGCCACCGCCGCTTCGATTTCGGCTTCGGTCAATTGTTGCGGCATATAGGTTTGCAGCACGCCCATCTCGAACTTCTCGACATCGGCCAGATCCTGGCGACCGGCAGCTTCGTACTGGCTGATGGAGTCGCGGCGCTGTTTCAGCATCTTGTCGATGATGGCGAGGATGTCCGCGTCGGACAGTTCGATGCGCTCATCCACTTCGCGTTGTTTCATCGCGGCGAGCAAAAGACGGATCGCTCCCAAGCGCGCCGTTTCCTTGGCGCGCATGGCGGTCTTCATATCATCGGAGATCTGTTGTTTCAGGCTCATCGCAAAAACAAACGCCGCAATCTCGACGGATTGCGGCGTCGCTTAACGGAATGAATCAATACAGCTTCGGAGGCAGAGTCTGGCTGCGCAGACGCTTGTAGTGACGCTTCACTGCGGCGGCCAGTTTGCGTTTACGTTCAGCAGTGGGCTTCTCGTAGAACTCGCGGGCGCGCAATTCGGTCAGCAGACCAGTCTTTTCCACAGAGCGCTTGAAGCGACGCATCGCAACTTCAAACGGCTCATTCTCTTTAACACGTATGGTTGTCATGAACGAACTACCTTGCACAAAAAATTTGAGGGCGCGATTCTAGCAAAACAATGGATTGTTTTACAACCGATATTTTACCGGCCCGAATCGGGGGCGATGGCCGGGGCGGTGCGGGGGCCGGAATCACAAGGTTAATGCCGTTTAGCGGCGGGGCAAAAGTGCGACAGAAGCTTGACAAGACCGAGGGGGATACGATTAACTCTGCGTCAATTGTCTGTCCGGCAGCATGTTTCGGCGGATGATCCCAACTGGAATCACTAACTTAGAGGAATCGCAAACATCATGAAAAAATCACTCCTGCTCTTGTGTGTCCTGGGTTGCTACGCGCAGTCCGGCATGGCCGCAACCACGTTCACGATGCAGAACCTGGCCACGGGCGGTGTTGCTGCGGCCCAGACCAGCTTCCGCGCTTTCTCCGAAGATTTCGGTGCAGCATTCAGTTACAAGCCGGTCACACCAGCGGCCGCACTGGGTATCACCGGTTTTGATGTCGGTGTGGAGATCTCCGCCACCGACATCGCCAAGAGTTCGGCAGCATGGCAAACACTGACCGGCACCAGCTCTCCCGGTACCCTGCCGGTTCCCAAGTTGACTGTCGCCAAGGGCCTGCCTTTCGGTATCGATGTTTCGGCGTTTTATACCGCAGTGCCCACCACCGATATCACATTGACCGGTGCCGCCATTAGTTATGCGATCCTCGAAGGTGATGCACTGGAACCGGCCTTGGCGGTGCGGTACGCGATGAGCAATCTGAGCGGTGTCAGCGAATTCTCGTTCAGCACCCGGAGTCTGGATGTGTCGTTCTCCAAAGGTTTTGTAGGTTTCACACCGTACATCGGTGCCGGACAAGTCTGGGTGGACAGTTCCACCTCGAACGCGACCCTGACCACACTGGGTCTCAAGGGCGAGGCATTCACCCAATCCAAGGTGTTCGCCGGACTCAATATCAATCTGGGATTGCCCAACCTGGCAATCGAAGGCGACACGACCGGTAACATCGCGACCTACAGCGTCAAGCTGGGCCTGCGCTGGTAACACGGCATAAGGTCAAGAAAGGGGCGGCGCTGCCGCCCTTTTTTATTGCGCGTTGTATTGTTGCGCCAGTTCGACACGTTTCAGATAAGCCTCGCGTGCGATCTGCACATCTTCGAGGAAATAGGGCAGTTCTTTCAACAGCAGTGCCTGGGGGCCATCCACCAGCGCCTGCGGCGGTGCCGGGTGGAAATCGACCAGCACCATGTTTGCTCCGGCTAGCACACCTTGCGCGGTGACATGCATCACATCGAGGATGCCGTCCGGGGAGGCGGCTCGGGTGCCGACCGAGTGTGAAGGATCGACACACACCGGCATACGCGTGAGCCGCTTCACCACCGGCACATGGGCGAAGTCGACCATGTTGCGGTGCGGATCGCCCATGTTGGTCTTCATGCCGCGCAACCCGAACACGACATTGCGATTGCCCTCGGAGGCAAGATACTCCGCCGCGTTCAGGGATTCGTCCAGAGTGATGCCGAAGCCGCGTTTGAGCAGCACCGGATATTCCTGCTGGCGCCCCACGATCTTGAGCAGCTCGAAATTCTGTGTGTTGCGCGTGCCGATCTGCAACATCACCCCGGTCGGGTTGCCCGCTTGCAACAGGGCTTCATTGATCTCGTGCAGATGCGATTCGTGGGTGATCTCCATGGCGATCACCTTGATGCCGTATTTGCCCGCCAGATCGAATACGAAGGGCAGACAGTTCTTGCCGTGCCCCTGGAAGGCATACGGGCTGGTGCGTGGCTTGTAGGCACCCATGCGGGTGCAGACCTGCCCGTTGTCGCGCAGCGCACGCAACATCAGCTCCACATGTTCGGCATTGTCGACCGCACACAGTCCGGCGAACACGTTGAGCGTGTCCTGGCCAAAGCGCACCCCGTTGTAGGTGAAGTGAGCCGCGCGGCTGTCGTCCTTGTGCCGTCCGAGGATGCGATAGTCCTGCGATACCCGCACCACCCGCTCGACACAGGGCAGGCTCTGCATGTCTTCGATCTCCAGCGTCTTGGTATTGCCGATGAGGTAGATCTCGGTCAGGATCTGTTCGGCACCGCGCTCCTTGTGCACACGTACCTGCACCCCCTGTAGTCCGGCCAGATGGTCCATCAGCCGTTGGTATTCGGCACTCTTCAGCTTTGCATCGGCATTCAATATCAGGATCATTTGTGTATCCTCGGGTAGGTGGAATTAACGGCCAGAAAGCAGTGCCCATTGTTGCGGCCATTGCGCCATCGGGTCGCGGGTGAAACCGCTCTTGCCGAACTGTTGCCAGCGGCCGATGACGTAACACACCAGCAGGTTGGCCAGGGCACCCGTGTCGGTGTCGGCGGCCAGTTTACCCTGCGTGGTGGCGATGCGGAGCGATTGTTTGAGCGTGGTCTCGATGCGGTCGAGGAACTGGTTGATGCGCAATTGCAGGCGCTCGTTCTCGTTGACCAGCGCATCACCGATGAGCACACGGGTCATGCCACGGTTCTTCTGGGCAAAACAGAGCAGCAGGGCGATGATGCCTTCCGCCTGTTTCAGGCCGTCATTCTCTTCCGCGCTGATCTTGTTGACCAGACCGAATACGGTTTGTTCGATGAACTCGATCAGCCCCTCGAACATCTGTGCCTTGCTGGCGAAGTGGCGGTACAGCGCCGCTTCGGAGATATCCAGCTTCTCGGCCAGCGCGGCGGTGGTGATCTTTTCGCTCTTGGGTTGTTCCAGCATCTCGGCGACGGTCTGCAGGATCTGTAGTTTGCGTTCGCCCGGTTTTGCAGTAGCCATATTGTTCTCCTTCAATTCAGCCGCGCAAGGATACGCGGCAGTTCCAACACATCACCGATCTTCACGTCCACCCAACCCGGCGGACGGGGCGCGTTGCTCACCCACACCGTGCGCATCCCCAAGCGCTTGGCGGTGCGCAGGTTCTCCGCGCTGTCTTCCACCATCACGCACTGTCCGCGCTGCAGCCTGTGTTTGCGCATCAGTCGCGCAAAGCCCTGCCACTGCGGCTTGGGGCGGTAGCGCGCGTGTTCCAGCGCGAACACATCGTCGAACAGGTCGTCCACCTGTAGCAACTTCAGCACCGCGCGCACGTAATGCAGCGGTGCGTTGGAATACACCAGCTTCTTGCCCGGCAGCTGTTGCAGGGCGCGGCGCAAGCGCGGTTCGCGCAACACCATGCGGTGCAACTCGGGGAACTGGTGCGTGTGCCACAGGAAATGATCCGGGTCGGTGCCGTGATGTTTCATCAGTCCGCTCAGGGTCGCACCGTAGCGCAGCCAATAATCCTCGCGCAGGGCGTTCGCAGCCGCCTCGTCCAGTTGCAGGTGTTCCCGCAGATAGGCCGTCATGCTGCGGTTGATGTGCGGAAATATGTGCGGCGTCGCGTTATGCAACGTGTTGTCCAAATCGAAAATCCAGACGCGCTCGTTCACTTGCTCCACTCCATCCGTATCCTTCGATACGGGGCTGCGCCCCCACTCAGGACGAACGGCTTGATAGTCTTCATCACTTGCTCTTGATCAGCGTGCCGACCCCTTCGTCGGTCAGGATCTCCAGCAGCAGCGCGTGTTCCACGCGCCCGTCGATGATGTGCACCGAACGCACGCCGCCGCGTGCCGCATCCAGTGCCGAGCCGATCTTGGGCAACATGCCGCCGGACAATGTGCCGTCCGCCACCAGATCGTCGATCTGCTTGGGGGTGAGGCCGGTGAGCAGGTTGCCGGCCTTATCCAGTACGCCCGGCGTGTTGGTCAGCAGCACCAGCTTCTCCGCGCCCAATACCTCGGCCAGTTTGCCCGCCACCACGTCGGCGTTGATGTTCAAGGTCTCGCCGTCGGGCGATACGCCGATCGGCGCGATGACCGGGATGAAGTCGCCCGAATCAAGGAAAGTGATGATCGCCGGGTCGATCTTATTGATGTCGCCGACCAGGCCGATGTCCAGCATCGTGCCCGGCTCTTTGTCGCTTTCCAGCAGCAGCTTCACGGCGCGGATAAAGCCACCGTCCTGTCCGGTCAGACCGACCGCCTTGCCGCCGTAGCGGTTGATCAGGTTGACGATGTCCTTGTTGACCTTACCCAGCACCATCTCGACCACGTCCATGGTCTCTTCGTCGGTGACGCGCATGCCCTGGATAAACTCGCCCTTCTTGCCGACTTTCTGCAACAAGTCGTTGATCTGCGGGCCGCCGCCATGCACCACCACCGGATTCATCCCCACCAGCTTGAGCAACACCACATCGCGCGCGAAACCTTCTTGCAACTTGGGATCGGTCATGGCGTTGCCGCCGTATTTGATGACAATGGTCTTGTCGAAGAAGCGCTGGATATAGGGCAGCGCTTCGGACAGGGTGTGGGCTTTCTGGGCGGCGGTGGCGGCGGTTAATGGCATGGGGCTATCCTTCGGAAAAGTGCCGCGCATTCTACAACAGATCAATTCTTTTCCGTCACCGCAAAATAAAACAGGCGGCTTTCAGCCGCCTGTTTTGAGCGAAGTCTGCACTTACTGGATGGTGATGCGCTTGGAGCTGACCGCCACTTTTTTCGGCAAGCTCAATTCCAGCACGCCATCGTTATATTTGGCGACAGCGCCGCTCTCGTCCACATCCTGAGCCAGCGTGAACGCCCGCGATACTTTGCCGTAATAACGTTCGCTGCGCAGTAGCTTTTCGCCGTCTTTCACTTCTTTCTCGTTGCGTATCTCGGCGCTGATGGCGACCTGATTGCCGTCGATGGTGACGTGGATGTCCTCTTTGCGGACGCCGGGTATCTCGGCATGGACGGTATAAGCCTTCTCGTTCTCTTTGACATCCATCTTGATCTGGATATCGGACTGCCCTTCCATGCGTACCGGGCGCATGAGGAAGCCCCGGAACAGATCGTCAAAGGCATCATCGACTGGGTTATAACGGGTAACGTTTGCCATAATGTCCTCCAATTGGTGAGCGGGGAACGGATGTTCCCTCTGCCGCTAAATTAGGGACGGCCCGGCGGATTTCAAGACGGTTTAGCGGTGGTCGTACACTGCGCCGGGTTGCACATGTTTGTAGCTCAGCGCCATCTTTTTTACGCTCGCCTCGAGCGCAATGGTTTGCCTGCGCCGATTGGCATATTCGACCTCTACATTGACCGGGATGCGCTCGCCGACGTTGAGTTCGTGCTGCAAACCCGCCATCACCAGAAACAACCGGTCCGAACCGAACGCGGTGGTGCGGTGTGCCGGCAGCCGCAGATGATCGACCACTTTGGCCGCCATTTTGCCGCCCCGCCGGGAGACACTGTGTATCTCCACCCTTTTTGCGGCCGGGCTGCTGACCGACAACAACGTCGCCGCTTTGACGGTGCTGATGTTCATTTCCAGCGTTGCCGAATCCTGCCCCGGCACACTTTCACCCACCCACACCTTGTCGATCATCACATCGTTCGGGCCGGCCCAGACGTCGGCGCACAGGCCCAGCAGCAGGATGAACAGCCAGCGCGTGCGCATTTTAGTGGTGCATATGCATGTGGTCGTGGGACTCGGTCAGCGGCTTGACCTCGGCATTCACCTCGATCTTTTCCTGGCGTTTGTCGGCGAATTGCACGGTCACGGTCAGTGCCACACGGTCGCCCGCATTCAGCGGTTTTTTCAGGCCGATGAGCATGAGGTGATTGCCGTCGCTACCCAACGCCACTTCCTGTTTGGCTTTGAGCGGCAGGGCATCCAGCGCGCGCATCTTCATCATGCCGTTCTCGTGCACCATGCTGTGTATCTCCGCGCTGGCGGAGGCGGGGCTGCTCACCGCGACGATGCTTGCGTCCTTGCGGCTGGTGATCTGCATGGACACGGCGGCACTGTCCTGCCCCGGTGCGGTCGCCCTGGCCCAGGCCGAATTCACCGACACTTCGCCCGCATGGGACTGTCCCGCCATCAAACACAACATCATCGCCAGATAAAATCGTTTCATTCCGTATTCCCCAAAAGTAAAAATGCGCCACATCCCGCGATGCGGCGCATCATTCTAGCCTAGTCGAACTTAGAATTCGACGTTCGCTTTCACCCAGATGTTGCGTCCCATCTCATTCACACGTGTGGTCTGAGTGTAGCCAGTGACCGCAGTGCCCGCTCTGGAGAGATGTTCGGCATAAACCTTGTTGAAAACGTTGTCGATACCCGCGGTCAGCTTGGTCATCTTCGACGCGCGCCAACCGCCATTCACCGCCAGAGTGGCGAAGCCGCCTGTGCCACTGATATCGCGTCCGGCGATATTGCCCTGATTGGCGACATAACGGTCCTGATCGGCGACGGCACGCAGCAGAGCGCCATACGACCAAGTCTTGTCATCGTAGGTGGCACCCACCCGGACTTCCAGCGGAGACATCTGCGCCAGCGGGGTACCGTCGGTATCGTTGTCACCGCGCACCATGGACAGGTTGCCGTCCAGCTTCAAAGTCTCGGACAGTTGTTTCACCAGAGAGGCCTCCAGACCATAGGTGGTCGCATTCACATTACGTGTGATGCTGACCGTAGACATACCCTTGGTGACATTCGACTGGATCAGGTTGTAATCGGTGATCTTGTTGTAGAACGCCGATACCGAGCCGGACAGTCCGCCATCCGCGAAATTTATCCCGGCATCCAGTTGAGTAGTCTTTTCTGGATTGGTGTTGAAAGCACTGGCCGTTGATGTGCTCTCGAAAGAGAACAGCTCCCAATAATCCGGGGCGCGGCTGGTTTGTCCCAAACCGACGAACAGGGTCGAGGCGGCCAGATCGTTTTCGTAACGCACGAAGCCGCTGCTTAGGGTCTCGCTGCGGGTCAGATTCTTGGTCGGATTGGTCACCGACATCATGCCGCGCGACACGGTGGCGCGGTTGTCTTCCGCCGCCCAGTTGTCAACGCGCAGACCGCCGATGATACGGCTGCGTTCCGAGGTCTGCTGGTTCACTTCGCCGAATACGCCGGTGTTGCGGAAGGCTGCATCCTGTACCCGCGCCTGGAGTGTGTAATCTCCCATGTAGCCGGGAGCCGCACCGGTGCGGCCAGTGTGGATGTTGTTCTGCATATCGACGCCCAGTTTCACCTTGGTGGCTTCGCCCAGTGCCAGGCCTGCCGCGACACGTCCGCCGGTGGTCTTACGATCCGGGTTCATGGCGGCCATCATGCTGGAGCGGCTACCCGAACGCAGGCTGTAGACATCCATCACGTGATCGACATAGTTGTAGAAATATTGCGCTTCGACGGATTCGAACAAAGGAGAGATTTTTTTCTTGTCGAATTTGATGCCGTAGTTGTCGCGCGCGAATTTGGAGCCGTCAACCGAGCGGTCGGCATACGCCGCCTGACCATCACTTTTTGCCAGAGTCAGTTCCAGCCGGGTGTTATCGTCCGGTGTCCAGCCCAGCGCAGAGTTGAAGCTCCAGCGGTTGTAGGAGGAGTGTACGCTGACACCGTTACCGTCGGTATAGTCGTCAGCTGCCGAACGGGTAGCACCCGCACGCAGATAAGCACTTTCCGAAGCCACTCGTGCTTCGGCGACTTCATCGTTGCGTCCGAAGCTACCGGCTGTCAGTGCGGCGTTCCCTTTTGTTCCGGCTTCCCGCTTGAGGTCATGCTCAAACAGCACGGTGGCCGAAGAGGCTCCTGCGCCGTGCACTACGCTTTGTGGGCCTTTCAGCACTGTGATGCGGTCGTAAGCTGCGGGAAACACATAAGCGGTCGGGGGGTCCATGCGCCCGCCGCAACCGCCGAAGATCTGCTCGCCGTCCAGCAACACATTGAGGCGTGAACCGGCCATACCACGGAACACCGGGTCGCCATCGGTGCCGCCTTTGCGGATCACCGAGAAACCGGGGATGGTTTTCAGGTAGTCTGCGCCGTCATGTGCGGGCACTGGCTGGCGCGGCGCTTTGGGGTCGGTGGTCACCGTCAGCGGCGCAGTGTTGTGTGGTGCAGTCACCACCACTTCGTCGATGACCAGATTCTGGTCTGCCGCATAACTTAACGGGCTGAATGCCAAGGCAACAGCGACTACGCTGGTTCTTAATTTGAATGACAAGATGATCTCCTGAGGGAATTAATGACGAAATCTCAAAGTGGCGCGCATTCTAATGAAAACGAAATGGCGGGGTCTGCGGCATTTTGTCGCACCCCCGGGCGAGTGCGATATCGGTAAAATCGTCACCATGACACCCTCCCTGTTCTCCGCCCAGACCGGCCACAGCCAGCTGCAACGACTTATCACGCTCCGCGCCATGGCGGTGTTCGCACAGTGCGCCACACTGGCACTGGTACGTTATTTTCTGGAGATGCAGTTGTCGTGGTTGCCGATGCTGGTGACCATCGCGTTGCTGGCGACGCTCAACCTGCTGTCGTGGCTGCGCCTGCGTGCCGAGCGTCCGGTCGGCAATATGGAACTGTTCGCGCAATTGTGCATCGACGTGCTGGCGCTTTCCGCCCTGCTCTATTACGCGGGTGGTTCGACCAATCCTTTTGTTTCGCTGTATTTATTGCCGCTGGTGATCGCTGCCGCCACGCTGCCGCAGCGTTACACCTGGGCGATGGCTTTGTTCACTACGGCCTGTTACACCGTGCTGATGAAGTATTACCTGCCATTGCCCAGCCTGTCCGCAACGGGGGCGGGCGGAGAGATGGCCGACATGGCCGGGCACGACCATATGCAAATGCAACATGCCATGCCGCAGGACGATGCCTTCAACATGCACGTCATCGGCATGTGGCTGGGCTTCGTCATCAGTGCGCTGGTGGTTGCTTATTTTGTGGTGCAGATGGCGAACGCCGTGCGCAAGCGCGACGAAAAACTGTCGCGCATCCGCGAGGAGACCCTGCGTAACGAACGCATCGTTGCTCTCGGTATGCAGGCCGCCAGCGCCGCACACGAAATGGGCACCCCGCTGTCCACCCTGTCGGTGGTGATCGGCGAGTTGCAGCATGAGACGCAAGCTCTGCCGGAATGGCGCGAAAATCTCGCCATCCTGGACGGACAGGTGCGCAACTGCAAACGCATCCTCGACAAGTTGCTGGCCAATGCGCAGGATGACCGGCCACAGATCCCGCAATCGCTGGAAGCATTCGTTGTTGATACGCTGGATGAGTGGCAATTGCTGCGGCCGGAAGTGCAGCACCACTATACTTCCTCCGGCACACAACCCGCGCCGCAATTACGCATCGACCCCGCGCTACGGGCAGCGTTGTTGAATCTGCTCAACAATGCCGCCGACGTCTCGCCGCAGGAGATCGACATCCATGTGCGCTGGGATGAACAGACGTTTACATTTGAGATACACGATCACGGGCACGGACTCACGCCCGAAGCGGTGGAGAATGCCGGTTCGGCTTTTTTCACCACCAAAGAAGAAGGGCGCGGGTTGGGGTTGTTCCTTGCCAACGCCACCATCGAACAACTGGGCGGCAAGGTGCGCCTGTTCAATCGCGAAGGGGGCGGCGCTACGACCGAAGTCGTATTGCCGCTCAAGGGAAAAACAACATGACCGAACAGAGCGCCGACTGCCCCTCGCTGTTGCTGGTTGATGACGACGAGACGTTCCGCGCCGTGTTGTCGCGTGCGCTGGAAAAGCGCGGTTTCAGCGTGACACTCGCCGCAAGCGTCGAACAGGCGCTGCCGCTGGCGCAGGCCAATCCGCCCGAATATGTCGTAGTCGATCTGAAGATGGAGGGAGCTTCCGGCTTGGTGCTGGTTCAGGCCTTGCACGAGCTGGATGCGGCCACACGTATTGTGGTGCTGACCGGATATGCCAGCATTGCCACTGCGGTGGAAGCGGTCAAACTCGGTGCCACGCAATATCTGGCCAAGCCCGCCAATGCTGACGAGATCGTCGCCGCCTTCGGCCACCATGCCAGTACCGATGCCGAATTTGAAGCCCAGCCCGCTACGGTGGAGCGTCTGGAATGGGAACATATCAACCGGGTGTTGCAGGAACAACAGGGCAACATCTCCGCCACCGCGCGCCGCTTGAACATGCACCGGCGCACCTTGCAGCGCAAGCTGGCAAAACGCCCCGCCGCCTGACGCGCGTTAGATTGTGCCGTTCAGATATGCCTGACGTCTGGCTTCGGGAAAGCGTTCGATCGCGTACCGCAACATCGTGCGCGGCATGATGCGGTAATGCTGTTGCAGGAAAGCCTCTTCCGTTTTTTGATCGCGTTTACCCACCTCGCGCAACATCCAGCCCACCGCTTTGTGCATCAGGTCGTGCTTGTCGGACAAGAGCTGTTCGGCGAGGCGCAGCGTGTCGGCGAATTCGTTGCGGCGGATGAAATGGAATGTGGCGATGATGGCGATGCGCCGCTCCCATAAGGATGGCGCAGCCACAAATTCATACAGCACCTGCCTGGGACGCTGCGCGAGAAAATCGCCAACGATGTGCGGCGCGCTCACATCGACCAGATCCCAGTTGTTGATGTGCGCGGTATGGGCGAGATACAAGTCGTAACACGCACGTTTGTGTTCCGCATCGCCGCGTTGATAGGAATCGATCAACAGCAGCAGCGCGAACAGGCGCTCTTCGTGATAGCCCGATTTCAGCAAGGCTGCCATAACCTTGAGTGGCGTGCCGCGCAAGGTTTTTACCTGCGCACGCAAAGTCGGCACTTTGATGCCGAGGAACACATCGCCCGCACCGTATTGTCCCGGTGCGGTCTTGAAGAAACGCTGTGACATCTGCGCGGTGGCCGGATCGGCGAGCGCGCGCAAGCGGGTTTGAATGGTGTCCAGCGTGATCATCTCAGCCGAACTGATAAGCCGACACCGCTTTGCCCAGCAGCAATTCGTGATAACAGGTGAGTCCCGCATCGGAGCCTGCCGCACCTGCGACTACCATCAGCGGCAGCAGGTGTTCGCTGCGCGGATGGCAGGCGCGCGCACCGGGTGCTTGTTCCCATCCGGTCAGCAAACGTTCGCGCTCGGCAGGTTGCGCGCGGATCGCATCACCCAGCCAGGTGTCGAACTGCACCGATGCCTGATTGGCGTCCGCATGCGGCACGAAGAACTCGCGCAGATTGTGATAACTCAGGCCGCTGCCCACGATCAACACCCCTTCATCGCGCAACGGTGCGAGCGCGTGGCCGAGGGCGAGATGCCGCGCGGGATCGAGATCGTTGAGCAGCGAAAGTTGCACGATGGGGATATCGGCATCGGGGTAGATCAGTTTGAACGGGATGAACACACCGTGGTCGAGGCCGCGCTGCTGTTCCTGTGCCGTGTCGAATCCTGCCGCAGCGAGCAGCGCCTGCACCCGCGTGCCGACTTCGGGCGAGCCGCTGGCGGGGTAGGTCAGGCGATAAGTGTGTTCGGGGAAGCCGTAGTAGTCATACAGCAACGAGTAATTTCCGGCGTTGAGCACCGTGGCTACGGCGCATTCCCAATGGGCGGAAATGACCAGCACCGCTTTCGGGCGCGTGCCGACCCGCGCGGGGATGCCGCGCAGAAACGCCGCCATAGCGTCCCACAAGGTCGGCGGAAAACCCGGCATCGGCTCCATGAAGAAACACGGGCCACCACCATGCGGGATATAAAACGCGGGTAAACGGGATGAGGTATCCATTTCAGTTTTCCCTTCCGGTTAATCGTGTTGTGGGGGGGCGGGGAATTATACGATGCTTAGGAGGAGAGTTGATTTATGGTCAAGGAGGCACTCCTTGAATAAAAGGCAACTTCGCGGGGTGCGGCCCCGCCCGCCGATTACTTTCTTTGTGCGGCCAAAGAAAGTAATCAAAGAAATGCCGCCCCGGTTTGCCGCTGCTTCGCAGTTCCCTGCGTTGCTCATCTGGTCAGGCGGCTGCGGAACTCGCACGATCCGCTACGCGGCCACGTGCTCAAACAGTCCTCGCCGAAATCCCCTGACCAGCCTGCGCTACTCGGCGGCGCACAGGGGAAGGGAATTCAAAACCGCAAACCCTGATGGCGGGCAATGCCCGCCATGCCTGCTTCAGGCGACACGATATAGAGCGCCGTCATCCACGTACTAGCTTATGAAATACAATTTCACGTTATTTAGCGTAATGTTAGAAAATTCCAATTTTGCAATTTCACCATACACTCTAATTTTTGATTTTTCTGGTAGTACTCCAAGCTCTTTGTAGTCGTCCAGCATAACTTCGCAATCAATAAGCCCCATTGTTTTACAGTCTTCGGGCCTTAATAACAAAAATATTTGTCCATTCTCTCTTTTACTCGCAGAGGCTAGCAGCGAATCCCATTCAACATAAAGGCCCAAATAATTTTTCTTAATATCCTCTCGTTGTAATGGAGGGGCGCTATTTACTGCCTCCCAAATGTCATCAAATTTAATGTGGCTTACCCGTATTATCTCCACGGCCTCCTCATTTCTTCTAAGACTTGGTTTGCTTCCTTGAAGATGTACAGATACTTTTGGCTCGATTTCGAGAGCGTTTATTAAGGCTGGAGTTGGCTGCTCAATTGACTTGCTTGATGCTTCAGATGATTTGGATGCCGACTCTATAGAAGATGAGTAGATGTCCAATGATGAAGACTCTCCGAAGAAATCTGCATTTCTATAAAGCGCAATAACTGCACCACCCAGCTCAATAATGAATGCGCCAAATAACCCCTTAAGGTAAAAATCATCAATAGGAATTTGTTTCGTTATTCCAAGTAAAGTCACAATGGCTGTTAAGCCAAAAATCGTGAGGAAGGTATAAAAAAGATGCCTTTTCATATTTGTCCTACATGTTATTGGTTCGCAAGAACGTTGAGATGCCAATGTACCGGAGTAACGATATTTTGACTATGAGCATAACTATTCTTATGAGGATGGAGGTTTTGGGTTTTCTTCCCCTGTACGCCGCCGAGTAGCGCAGGCTGGTCAGGGGATTTCGGCGAGGACTGTTTGAGCGCGAAGCGCGAGTTCCGCAGCCGCCTGACCAGTCGAGCAACGCAGGGAACTGCGCAGCAGCGGCGCACCGGGGTCGCCTTCTTCTTGGTTACTTCTTCTTGGCGAAGCAAGAAGAAGTAACTTGCTGTCGGGCAACCCCCGACGGTTTTGAAGTTGGTTCTAAATGTTGGGTTACGCTGCGCTAACCCAACCTACAAAACCAGCGGGCTTCGCCCATCCTTCGATACACCGCGCTATGCGCGGCACTCAGGACGAACGGGCAGAGGGACTCAACGCGAACCTCATTCTCCCCACTTCTTCATCAACGTCTGCTCCACCCCAAGATGATCAAGCAAACGCGCCACCACAAAATCCACAATCTCCTGCACGCTCTGCGGATGGTTATAGAAGCCCGGATTGGGCGGCATGATGACGGCTCCGGCATGGGACAGTTTGAGCATGTTTTCCAGATGAATGGCGGAGAAGGGCATTTCTCTGGGCACTAAGATCAGTGTGCGTTTTTCTTTGAGCATGACATCGGCGGCGCGGGCGATGAGGTCGTCGCTGATGCCGCTGGCGATCTTGCCGAGTGTGCCCATGGTGCAGGGACATACCACCATCGCATCACCGGGATTGGAGCCGGAGGCCATCGGTGCGTACCAGTCCTGGATGCCGAACACTTTCAGTTCACCGCTGAATTCGCCGAAACGTTCCGTGAGCATCTGCTGCGCATCCTGCGGGCGGCTGGGCAGTACCAAATCCATCTCCTGTTTGGCGACGATCTGCGCGGCTTGTGAATAAACGAGGTGTACACGCTGGCCGCTTTGCAGCAAACATTCGAGCAGGCGCATGCCATAGGGCAGGCCGGAGGCTCCGGTGAACGCTAACGTGATCGTTTTCATAAACCCTTTTACCACAGAGACACAGAGACACAGAGAAAGACGGACATGAGATTCCAGCGGTCAGGGTGCAGTCGGGTATTAAATCTTGTTTGTTTATGTTTTTGCATTTCTCTGTGTCTCTGTGTCTCTGTGGTGAGTTGTTTTTTCATCCATGAACTTCATCGCGATTATTCCATTCACGGTGCCAAATACCAACGCGGCGGCGGCGAAGATGGGCAGCAGGTAGGCGATGCCGCTGTGCGGGATGAGCCAGAGATAGACTACCAGCATCTGTCCGGCGATGTGGGCGTAGGCGGCGAACACGCTGTGGGTGATGGCACCGAACCAGCGTTGGGGTAAGTGCATGCTTAGCGCGAGAGCCGCAAGGCTGCACAGGGCACCGGTGAGGCTGAGGAAGAATCCCGGCGCGAGGAAGTTGCCGAACAGCAGGCTGCCCGCCACCACGCGCAACAGCGAGACCCATGCCGCCGCCCGCCAGCCGTAACGTGCCAGCACGATGAGTACGACGATGTTGGCCAGCCCCGGTTTGACGCCGGGCAGAGGGGAGGGGATGGCGGCTTCCAGCACGGTGAGGCCGAGCGCCACTGCGGCCAGGCGCGCGAGGCGATGGTCTGCGGCGCTGGTGTCGAGGAGAATCGAAGCAGGTTCTTTCCCTTCCCCCTTCCCCCTTTCCCCAAGATATTTAGTAGTTGAGGCTGTCATATTTTTTCTCGCCGCCGGTCAGTTCGACGCTGATCTCGTTGGGCAGGCAGATGGCGACTTCCCCCGCGTTTTTGAGCCAGCCTTGGCGCACGCAGTATTGGCGCGGGCTGGGGTCGAAAACGATACGCGCCTGACGGTTGCGGACGGCGACGATGCTGGTGCCGAGCGGGCCGGGCACGCTGACCTCGGTGTCGTGGTTGAGCGGCAGTTCGCGGAACACTTTGCCGCCGCTGCGGATGACGGCTTTGTCTGCCGCGCCGCCCTGCCACAGCAGCGTGGCCAGCCAGACGGTGCACAGGCAGCCCGACAATAAGACCAGGCTATCGCCGAGCTTGATGTGGGCGGGAAGGTGCACGGTCAGGCGGGGAGCTTGAGTTCGCGGTGGCGCACGATGACTTGTTGTTCGTCTTTGAAGTGGCGTGCAAGTTTTTCCACGAGGTAGACCGAGCGGTGTTGTCCGCCGGTGCAGCCGATGGCGACGGTGAGATAGTTGCGGTTGTCGGCGATGAAGCTGGGCAGCCAGTCGGCGACGAAGGTGCGGATGTCCTCGTACATCTTCTGTGCGCTGGGTGTGTTGTCCAGAAAGTGGATGACGGGTTCGTCGCGCCCGGTGAGCGGGCGCAGTCTTTCGCTGTAGTGCGGATTGGGCAGACAGCGCACGTCGAACACCAGGTCGGAATCCAGTGGCACGCCGTATTTGAAGCCGAACGACTGGAACAGCAGGGTCAGGCGCGAGCGGTCGATCTGGATGAAGTCTTTGATCCACTGGCGCAGCGTATTGGCACCGATGTCGCTGGTGTCGATGTGGTGGCCTATGCCGCCGATCTCGGCCAGCAGTTCGCGTTCCAGTTGCACGCATTCCGGCAGGGTGCGCTGTTCGTTGCTCAGCGGGTGGCGGCGGCGGGTCTCGGAAAAACGTTTCACCAGTGTGTCGGTCTGCGCGTCGAGGTATAGCAGATGGACATCCACGCCTTGCTGCTTGAGTTGTTCGATATGCTGCGGCAATTCGCGCATGCTGCCACCGCTGCGCGCGTCTATGCTGACGGCGCAGCGGGCAAGCCCAGATTGTTGCAGATTGGCGATCAGGGCGGGCAGCAGCGCCACCGGCAGGTTGTCCACGCAGTAGTAGTCGCTGTCCTCCAGCATCTTGAGTGCCACGCTCTTGCCGGAGCCGGACAGTCCGCTGATCAGGAACAGTCTCACTGGGATTGCTCCAGCATTTGCCGGTCGTGCCGTGCGATAAATTCGTCCATGGTGTTGATGCCGCGCATCTGCAACACGAAGTTGCGCGCGGCAGCTTCCACCAGCACCGCGAGGTTGCGTCCGGCCATCACCGGGATGCTGACGGTGTTGATCTTCACGCCGAGGATGTCCTGAAAGCTGGCATTCAGCGGCAGGCGCTCCATCTTGGACAGGTCGCCACCGGCGGGGCGGTGCAGGTGCACGATGAGCTTGAGGCTCTTCTTGCGCCGCACGGCAGTCTCGCCGAACATGGTGCGGATATTGAGCACGCCCAAGCCGCGCACTTCGAGAAAGTCGCGCAGCAGTTCCGGGCAGCGGCCTTCCAGCGTTTCCGGCGAGATGCGGTACAGCTCGGTGATGTCGTCGGCGACGAGGCCGTTGCCGCGCGTGATGAGTTCCAGCGCCAATTCACTTTTGCCCACGCCGCTGTCGCCGGTGATCATCACCCCCACGCCCAACACATCGAGGAACACGCCGTGGCGGGTGGTGGATTCAGCCAGTTCTTTGACGATGTAATGGCGCACCATCCACATCAGGTGCACGCTGTTTTGTGGTGAGCGGAACAGCGGTGTGTTGGTGCTGTTGGCAAAGGCGATCAGTTCCGGCGGCACTTCTTCCACACCGGCCAGAATCACGCACAACGATTCCGATGCCTTTAATTTTGCGAACGCTTCACCCAGTGCAGCGGGGTCGAGGTTGCGCAGATAGTCCAGTTCAGTGTTGCTGATCACCTGCACCCAGTTGGGGTGGATGAGGTTGAGATGGCCGATCAGGCCTTTGTTGGACGCATTGACGGTCTCGCTTTCCAATACGCGGTCGGCACCGTCGCTACCCGCTACCCATGTCAATGCAAGGCGCTCTTGTTTGTCCAGAAATAGTTTCTGTATGTAAACGCGCGCCACGGTGGTTAGCCTTGCCAGTCGGTGAACATCTTGTGGATGGCATCCGGGTCGTTGCTGGTGAGCAGGCGTTCGCGGAAAGACGAGTCGCTGAACATCTGTGCCAGCTCGCCGAGCAGCTGTAGATGCAGGTCGGTCGCCCGCTCGGGGACGAGCAGGACGAAGATCAGGTTCACCGGGGCACCGTCGGGCGCATCGAACGGGATGGGGGTGTCCGTCTTGACGAAAGCGGCCACCGCGTCACGCAGGTTCTTGATACGCCCGTGCGGGATCGCTACGCCCTGTCCCAGTCCGGTCGAGCCCAGTTTCTCGCGCGCGAACAGGCTGTCGAACACCTGGCTGCGGGCGATCTTCTGCGAATTCTCGAACAACAGCCCGACCCGTTCGAACACCCTCTTTTTGCTGGCCGATTCGGCATCCAGCAGGATGTTTTCCAGCGGCAGGATTTTGCTAATTAGACTCATCGTGTTTTGCACCGAAACAAAAGGGCGATATCAAATCGCCCTTGGTTCATCATTCCGCAGCTACGTGTTTGCCAGAATCATCGTGGCGGCGTGCGGCGTTCTTTTCTTTGTGTTTGAGTACCTGGCGATCCAGCGATTCGACCAGTGCGTCGATCGCGACATACAGATTCTCGTCCGAAGTTTCGGCGAAGATGGTCTTGCCGGAAAGATGCACGGTCGCTTCGGCTTTTTGCTGGAGCTTGTCCACCGACAGGATGACGCTGACATCAATGACGTTGTCGAAATGACGTTTGACTTTGTCGAGTTTGGAAACGACATGTTCGCGGATGGCAGGGGTGATTTCGAGGTGACGTCCGGTGAGGTTGAGGTTCATGGCCTGCTCCTATTTGGTTAGAGTGATTTACGAAGATTCACCGGGAGGATGTTTAGCAATTCCCGGTATTTTGCCACGGTACGCCGGGCAACCAATATGCCCTGCTGTGCCAGGATTTCGGAGATGCGACTGTCGGTGAGGGGATTTTTGCTGTCCTCCTCGCCGATCAGTTGCTTGATGATAGAACGAATCGCGGTAGATGAACACGCGCCGCCCGCTTCGGTGGAAAGACCGCTGCCGAAGAAATATTTGAGTTCGTAGATGCCGCGCGGGGTGAGCATGAACTTCTGCGTGGTCACGCGCGAGATGGTGGACTCGTGCAGTTCCAGCTGCTCGGCGATCTCGCGCAGCACCAGCGGGCGCATGCCGATGTCGCCGTGCTCGAAGAACTGGCGCTGGCGTTCGACGATGGCTTGCGAAACACGCAGGATGGTGTCGAAACGCTGTTGCAGGTTTTTGATGAACCAGCGCGCTTCCTGCAACTGTCCGGCCATCTGCTGCGAGCCCTGTTCGTCGCGGCGCTGCATGATGTTGGCGTAGATCTGGTTGACGCGCAGGCGCGGCATCGCTTCCGGGTTGAGGCGCGCACGCCAGTTGTTGCCGTGGCGTTCGACCAGTACGTCCGGCACCACATAATCGGCGGCACGCTGCTCGAATGCGGTGCCGGGTTTGGGTTGCAGGTGGACGATAAGGTCTTGCGCGCAACGCAGGGCGGCATCGTCGCAATGCAGCGCTTTTTTGAGTTTGTTGAAGTCGCGGTTGGCGAGCAGGTCGAGGTGCGCGGTCACGATGTTTAATGCCAAGTCGCGTCCGGGCACGTCTTCCGGCATCGCCTGCAATTGCAGCGCCAGGCATTCGCTCAGGTTGCGCGCACCGATGCCGGGTTCATCGAGGTGTTGCAGTTGCACCAGCGCAGTTTCCAGATCGTCCAGCGTGACATCGAGTTCGGCGGGTAGCAGTTCGACGATCTCTTCCAATGGCTGGGAAAGATAACCGTTGTCGTCCAGCGCGTCGATCAGCAGGCCGATGAGCCGTTTGTCGCGGCTGTCCAGCTGGCTCATGTTGGCCTGCCAGAGCAGGTGTTCGCGCATGCTGGGGCGGTCGGCTGCGACTTCGGCATAACCGTCGTCTTCGTCGTCGGAGGTGCCGGAGGCGGTGAAATTGGGTTCGTTCCAATCCAGTTCGGCGGGTTGGCTTTCGTTCTCGGCGGTGGTCTTGGTCTCGCTCGTAGCGCTTGACACCGAGGGGGCGTCGCCGTGCGCGTAAGGCTGGGCGAAGTCGTCTTCCTCGCGTTCGAGGAAGGGGTTCTCGTCCAGCAGCCGCGCGGTCTCCTGATTGATCTCCAGCGTGGACAGTTGCAGCAACTTGATAGCCTGCTGCAACTGGGGCGTGAGCGTCAGTTGTTGCGACTGTCTGAGTTGTAGTACTGCTTTCATTTTACGGTGGGGTGGTTCGGGCTTTAGAGCTTGAAGTTTTCGCCGAGATAGACTTTTCTCACGCCTTCATTATAGATGATTTCCTCGGGTTTGCCTTCGGCCATCACCGAACCCGCGTTGATGATGTAGGCGCGGTCGCAAATGCCCAATGTTTCCCGCACGTTATGGTCGGTGATGAGTACGCCGATGTTGCGTTCCTTGAGGAATTCGATGATCTTCTGGATATCCAGCACGGCGATGGGATCGACCCCGGCAAAAGGCTCGTCCAGCAGGATGAAACGCGGGTTGGTGGCCAATGCGCGGGCGATCTCGACGCGGCGGCGCTCACCGCCGGACAGGCTGAGCGCCGGATTGTTGCGGATATGGGTGATGTGCAGGTCGTTCAGCAATTCTTCCAGCCGTTCGTTCATCTCTTCTTTGTTGTAGCCCTGTAGTTCGAGCACTGCCTGGATGTTCTCCGCGACGCTCAGGCGACGGAAAATGGAAGCTTCCTGCGGCAGGTAACCGAGGCCGAGACGGGCGCGGCGGTGGATGGGCAGATGGGTGACGTTCTGGTTGTCGATGAAGATATCGCCGCCGTCGGCGGCCACCAGACCGACGATCATGTAGAAACTGGTGGTTTTGCCCGCGCCGTTGGGGCCCAGCAGTCCGACCACTTCGCCGCTTTTGACCGACAACGAGACATCCTGTACCACGGTGCGGGAACGGTAACTTTTTTTCAGGGTGCTGGTGCGTAGTTCACTCATGGTTTGTCCGTTAACGGTGCGGGGCGATCTGTGGCCGCCAAAGGGGGCGTGACGACAGGCGCGTTTTTGTTCTTCGGTTGTATCGTGGCACGCACCCGACCATCTTTCTTGCGCCCGCTCACAAAGAAGGTCTCGGTCTGCGTGCTGTAGGTGATGTGATCGCCGCGCACATCGTCCAGTTCGCGTTTCACCCGTGCGCGCACGTAGAAATTGACGACTTCCGCGCGCGAGTCGTATTCGATGCGTTCGCCGTAACCTTCCACATATTCATCCGAATCGTCGCGTTTCTGCCGGAAGCTGGCCGGTCTGCCAGTGGCGACGCAAAGCTTGTTGCCGACGGCATCCTCGGTCACCACCAGTCTGTCGGAGACCAGATGCAGTGTGCCCTGCGTCAGTTCGACATTGCCCTCGAAGGTGCTGACATGTTTGGCGTCATCCACGTTCAGACGATCCGAAATGATCTGGATGGGTTTGTCGCGATCAGCCTTTTCGGCATGTGCGACACCGGCCAAACACAGGAGCGAGAGTCCCAGCAGCAGAAGGGTGTTATCGGGGCGCGGGTTCATGGAGGGTGCGGACTTGGGATAACAGGTTGACGATGCGGGCGCGGTTGTCGAGGGTCATGCCGACCCCGTAAACGGTATCGCGCGGGGTGGTGAGCGTGACGGGATGGTCGGTTTCGGCCCAGTCTTTGCCGGGGGTGAAGTGCAGGTAATCGGTGCTGAGCAGCATCTCGTCCTGATCCGCGCTGCTTAGCCGCATGATCTTCACGTCATCGTGCAGGAATACCTCGTCACCGTGGCTGGACAAGACGCCAGTCTGCGCCCAGGTAACCAGCGGTGCCCGGTCACTGGACAGGCTGACGAAGCGGGGTGCCCGCAGATGGGTCATGTCGTCGTCGGGGAAGTGCCACATCCTTTCGGTGGTCATCATGTGGCGGGCTTGCCCGTTCTCGTCCAGAGTGACGGAGGACAGGTTGTCCACCGCATAGTCAATATCGTGACGTTTGCTGTTGTCTGGTCTGGGCGGCAGTGGTTGAACCTGCTGGTTGAGCCAGTAGGTTCCGGCCAGCAGCAACAGTGCCGGGAGCAGCGGCAGCCAGGACAGCAGGCGTTCGGCCATGGTGGTGTTACGCATCTTGCAGATACGGGGCCAGTTGTTGGTTCAGAGTGCCCTGGCCGGACATGATGAGTTCGCAGGCTTCACGCACGGCACCGTTGCCGCCGTCGCGTTTGGTGGTGTAGTGGGCGCGATCAAGTACGACGAGGGGGGCTTTGGGCACGGTCAAGGCCAGACCGACGCGGCGCATCACCGGCAGGTCGACTACGTCGTCACCCATGAAAGCGGCTGCTTCCGGTGCCAGTCTCAATTTCCCCAGCAGATCCTGCATGGCATCCCATTTCTTTTCGATGCCCTGATACAGGTGGGTGATGCCGAGGTTCTTGGCGCGCATCTCCACGCAGCGCGAAGTGCGCCCGGTGATGATGGCCAGTTCGACACCGGAAGCTTTGAGCATCTTCAGGCCGTGGCCGTCGAGGGAGTTGAAGCGTTTGTATTCTTCGCCGGAGTCGGACAGATAGAGTCCGCCGTCGGTGAGCACGCCGTCGACATCGAAAGCGATCAAGCGAATGGGCAGGATACGTTGGGTCAACATCATCAGATTACCTTGGCACGCAACAGGTCGAACATATTCAGCGCGCCGACCAAGCGATGGTCGGCATCCACCACCAGCATCTGGCTGATGCGGTATTGCTCCATGATCTGCACCGCTTCTACCGCCAGTGCATCGGCGCTGATGCAGCGCGGATTACGCGACATGACTGCATCGACCGGGGTGGCGCTGAAGTCGAGGCGTTTTTCCAGTGTGCGACGCAAGTCGCCGTCGGTATAGATACCCAATACCTTGCGGTTACCATCGACGATAGCGGTCATGCCCAGCCCTTTGCGCGAGATCTCCAGCACGGCATCGGCCAGCATCGCATCGTGCGCTACGGCGGGGATGTCCGCGCCGTCGTGCATGATGTCGCGCACATGGGTGAGCAGGCGTCGACCCAGACTGCCGCCGGGATGTGAGCGGGCAAAATCCTCTTCACCGAAACCTTTTGCATCGAGCAAGGCCACCGCGAGCGCATCGCCCAAGGCCAGTGCGGCGGTGGTGCTGGCGGTGGGGGCCAGCCCCATCGGGCAGGCTTCCTGCGCCACATAGCCGTTGAGATGGCTGTCTGCTGCCAGCGCCAGACTGGACTTGGCGTTGCCGGTGAGGCTGATGAGTTTGGCACCCTGGCGTTTGATCACCGGCACGATGGTGAGCAGTTCTTCACTCTCGCCGGAATAGGAGATGGCGATGAATACGTCCTCGGCAGTGATCATACCGAGGTCGCCGTGACTGGCTTCGCCCGGATGTACAAAATAGGCGGGGGTGCCGGTGCTGGACATCGTTGCTGCGATCTTGCGCGCGATATGCCCGGATTTGCCCATGCCGCTTACGATCACGCGGCCTTCGCAGGACAGGATGAGATCCAGTGCGCGCAGAAAGGAGTCGTCGATGCGCTGTTCCAGAGCGCTTACCGCATCGGCTTCGATGCGCAATACCTTGCGTGCGAGATCCAGTGCATGGGGTGCGGCGGAGAGCTGTTTGTTCATAGGCGCGGATTATACCCAAGGAAGCTGCGGGTTATCCCCTGAAAATGCACCTTGGATACGTCTGCCGGAACGGGTTTGGCAGATGCGGGTCGCGCAAGCGGGGAAATTTGGGTTATTCTGCCGCAATCTGGGTACAAGTCATTGATGGTTCTGATAGAAAACTTGGCGGGCGACAAGGAGACTATGATGAAACAAAGGCAATCCGGCTTTACTTTGATCGAGATTTCTATCGTGCTGGTGATCATCACCCTGTTGATCGGCGGTGTGATGAAAGGTCAGGAACTCATCAATAATGCCAAGGTGACCAATCTGGTGCGCGACTTCGATACCGTCAAACAGGCTATCTACGGCTATCAGGGCAGTTATAAGGTGCTTCCCGGTGATGATGTGAACGCGGCGGTTCATGTCGCCGGAACGGTGGCTTCGACCCCTGCGTCTTCTATCGGCAATGGGACCATTGACGGTACGTGGGATTCGGTGACCGCGACGGATGAGACGGTGGTGTTCTGGCAGCATGTGCGGCTGGCCGGACTGATATCGGGGCAACAGAGCATTACCGTGACCAGCATCCTCGATCCGTATTTTCCGCTGAATGTAGCCGGAGGACGGATCGGCGTGCAGGGTAATCTGGGTACGGCCAATTCGCCCAAACCGATCGCGGGGATTCCCGGCACTTATGTGATCTGTTCGGCCAACATTCCCGGCAAACTGGCGAAACGCTTGGATATCATGCAGGACGATGGCGACACCAGTTTGGGTTCGATGCGGGTGACTGCGGCGGCAGCCGGTACGGCTGCTATCGCCGCCGGGCAGGCGGTGGCAACGCAACCGCTGGCGGACGATACGCTCTATACCGTTTGTCTGGGCGTGTGATCCGGCGTACGGCTACAGGAATTCGTGCGGCAAGGTCTGCACGGCGCTAACGTCTCCCCACAACACCGATACGATGCGCGTGGCCAACACGGGATCACCGCTGGTAAAAAAACTCGCGGAGGCATCGCCGTGTTCGCGTGCGGGAAGTTCGCTCTCCATGCGGCGCTGGAGTTGGCGTGCGACGGCGGCACCGGTGTCGATCAGTGCGATTTTTTCGCCCACCACTTTGCGGATGAGCGGCGCAAGGAAGGGGTAATGGGTGCAGCCGAGGATCAATGTGTCTGCACCGCGCGCCAATAACGGCGCGGTGTAGCGCTCGACCAGTTGCCGGGTCTCGGTACTATCCAGCGCTCCCCGTTCCACTTGTTCGACCAGTCCGGGGCAGCCCTGAGTGACGATTTCGACCTCTTCGCCGTAACGTTCCAACAATGCGGCGAAACGCGCACTTTCCAGTGTGCCGACCGTGGCTAATACGCCGACCACGCCGCTTTGGGTGGCGGCGACAGCAGGTTTGACGGCGGGCTCCATGCCGATGATGGGGATGTTGAATTGCGTGCGTAGGCTGGCGACGGCTGCCGCCGTGGCGGTGTTGCAGGCGATCACGACGGCATCCGCGCCTTGATCGATCAGGAAGCGGGTCAGGGTGTGTGAGCGTTGTTCGATGTAGGCCGGGCTTTTGTCGCCGTAGGGCACGTGGCCGGAATCAGCCACGTAGATCAGGCGTTCATGCGGGAGCGTTTGACGGATGTGGTGCAGCACGGACAGGCCGCCGACACCGGAATCGAAAACGCCTATCGCTCCCGATGGATTCATAGGTGCTTAGTCTTCTGCCTGGTCGCGCAAGAATTCTTCGTACGTGCCGTGGTAGTCGTTCACGCCCTTGGCCGAGATTTCGATGATGCGCGTGGCCAGCGAACTCACGAATTCGCGGTCATGCGATACGAAGATCAACGTGCCTTTGTACAAATCGAGCGCGGTGTTGAGCGATTCGATGGCTTCCATGTCCATGTGGTTGGTCGGCTCGTCCATCAGCAGCACGTTGGGTTTGGCTAACATGAGTTTACCGAACAACATGCGGCCTTTTTCTCCGCCGGACAGCACTTTCACGCGCTTCTTCACGTCGTCGCCGGAGAATAACAAACGACCCAGCGTACCGCGCACCACTTGGTCGTCGTCGTGCGGGCCGCGCCAGTCGGTCATCCATTCCATCATTTCTTTGTCTTCGGCAAAGTCGGCGGCATGGTCCTGCGCGTAGTAGCCGAGCTTGGCTTTTTCCGCCCATTTGACGGTGCCGGTATCCGCGACCAGATCGCCCGCCAAAATGCGTAGCAGCGTGGTTTTACCGATACCGTTGGGGCCGATGATGGCCACCTTTTCGCCTGCGTCGATGCGGAAATTCACATTGGAAAACAGCATGCGGTCGTAGCCTTTGGCTAGCTTCTCCACTTCCACCGCCACACGGTGCAGTTTCTCGCGCTCGTCGTATTCGAAACGGATGAAGGGGTATTGGCGACTGGACGGTTTGATGTCTTCGATCTTGATCTTGTCGATCTGGCGCGCGCGCGAAGTGGCCTGTTTGGCTTTGGAAGCATTGGCCGAGAAACGCGCCACGAAGGCTTTCAGTTCGGCGACTTTTTCTTTGGCCTTGGCGTTGTCGGTGGACTGTTGTTCACGTGCCTGTGTCGAAGCCAGCATGTAGTCGTTGTAGTTGCCCGGATACACGGTGATCTTGCCGTAATCCAGATCGGCCATGTGGGTGCACACGCTGTTCAAAAAGTGGCGGTCGTGCGAGATGATCACCATCGTCGAATTGCGCGCATTCAGGATGTCTTCCAGCCAGCGGATAGTGTTGATGTCCAGGTTGTTGGTCGGCTCGTCCAGCAGCAGGATGTCCGGGTTGGAGAACAGCGCCTGCGCCAGCAATACGCGCAGCTTGAAGCCGGGCGCGACGGCACTCATCGGGCCTTGATGCAGATCGATAGCGATGCCCACGCCGAGCAGCAATTCGCCCGCGCGCGCCTCGGCGGTGTAACCGTCGTATTCGGCGAAGGTCGCTTCCAGATCGGCGGCACGCATGTAATCTTCTTCACTGGCATCCGGGTTGGCGTAGATCGCGTCGCGTTCCGACATCGCTTCCCACATTTCGGTGTGCCCCATCATCACCACATCCAGCACACGCTTATCTTCGTAAGCGAACTGATCCTGACGCAGTTTGCCGAGCCGCTCGGTCTTGTCCAGCATCACCTCGCCCGAAGTCTGCTCCAGATCACGCCCGAGGATCTTCATAAAAGTGGATTTGCCGCAGCCGTTCGCGCCGATCAGGCCGTAACGGTTACCGTCGCCGAACTTGACGGAGACGTTCTCGAACAGGGGCTTGGCCCCGAACTGCATGGTGATATTAGCGGTGGATAACATGATGTGCCTTGAATACGACCTAACCTGCTGCGCGTGATGTACTACGTTGCGCGGTGCTCGAAATCCTCATGTATAAAAAAATACATCCGGTTTCTGCGCGCCGTGCACCTTGTCCATCAATTGCTCGCTACGGTTATGCGGCATTCGGAAAAATTAAAGGCGCGCATTCTACCACCAGCCTATCTGCCCGACGAAGCGGGGTGCGGCCTGGCGGAAAAACCATTTGACGGGAATGGACAAATTCCGTTAGAGTGCGCCCGCAATCGTTGATTTCACATCAACGCCTGCAAGGGCAAACCCGTCGAAAGGCGGGGACGCAAAGCTTCCGGGCTAAGGGACAAGTTCCTATTCGACAACAGTCGAGTGCCAGCGGGGTCGCCAGGTGATCAGTTTCATCATCCTTCACGACCCCTTTGCGTCCGCCCTCACCAAAACTTGGGCAATGACTACGCACGACAAAGGGATACGCCATGGAACAGGAATACACCGAAGATATCAATTTCTCCGACTTCATCGCGTCGTCGACGCATGACATGAAAAACTCGCTGAATATCCAGATCGGCTTTCTGGAAGAGTTGATGGGCGAGTGCCGCAACAAGATCGATGCGGTGATGCTGGAGCGGCTCGGGCATACGATCTACGAAGCCGGTCGCATGAACGTCAATCTGATCCAAATCCTGAGCCTGTACAAACTCGGCAAATCCATCTATCCCATCGACATTGCGGAGCAGTCGGTCCGCGATGTGCTGGAAGAAGTGGTGTTACAGAACCGCTCCATCATGGGCTACAAGGGGATCGAAGTTGTGCTGGCGTGTGAGGAGAGCTGTTATTGGTATTTCGACCGCGATCTGATCAGCGGCGTCCTGATCAACGCGCTGAACAATGCCTACAACTACACCACCGACAAGATACGTATCGTGGCCAGCATAAATGACGGCATGCTGGAAATTCGCGTGGAAGACAACGGCAAAGGATATCCGCCGAGCCTGTTGCAGGCCAACGTCGACGACAACAAAGGCATTAGTTTCTCTACCGGGAGTACCGGGCTGGGGTTTTATTTCTCATCCAAAGTGGCGGGTATGCACCGGAACGGCGGCAAGCAAGGGCGTCTGACGATAGAGAACGGGGGCGCTTACGGCGGCGGATGTTTCGTGCTGAGTCTGCCCTAGCGCCTGTATTGAACCACTTCTTTTTTGTTCAAGTAAATATCGGTATCCAAGGAAAATCATGGCAACCTCATTGAAGCAATCGGCCACGCTGGTCATCGACGATTTTCAAAGCATGCGCTCCATGCTCATCAGTTTTCTCAAGGCCATGGGTGTGGCGAAAGTAGACAACGCCGGCTCGGCGAAAGAGGCGCTGGCGATGCTGGCGGCGAAGAAATATGACATCGTGGTGTGTGATTACAATCTCGGGCAGGGGCAAAACGGACAACAGATACTGGAAGAGGCGAAATATAAGGACCTCATTGGTTATTCCACCATCTGGGTCATGGTTACCGCCGAAAAGACCATGGACATGTTCATGGGGGCGGCGGAGACTAGGCCCGATGACTATCTGCTGAAGCCGATCACCGAGGCGTTGCTCGAAGCCCGCCTGAGCAAATTGATCGAAAAGAAGCGGTCATTGCAACCGATAGAAGATGCGGTCAGCGACAAGGATTACATCAGGGCGATCAGCTTGTGCGACGAGCTGCTCAAGACGCAGTCGACCAGCACGCAAGAGTTGCAGCGTATCAAGAGCGACCTGCTCATGATGATCGGGGACTTTCCCGCCGCGCAGGCCTATTTTGAAAGCATTCTGCTGGTGCGCAGCACGCCTTGGGCGAAGACGGGGCTGGGCAAGGTCTACTTCATGACCAGAGAATATGCCAAGGCCAGAGCGATATTTCAGGAGATACTGGAAGAGAACAAGATGTATCTGGAGGCGGCGGATTGGCTGTCTAAAACCCTGGATGCACTGGGTGAGCTGGAGCAGGCGCAGAGTGTGCTGACTCGTGCTATGACGATTTCTCCCAACGCGGCGCTGAGGCAGAAGAATCTGGCCGATCTGGCTTATCGAAATGGCGCATTCGATCTGGCGCACACCTCTTACGAAAAAGCCATCAAACTCGGTGAGCATTCCGTACACAAGAGCCCGAGCGCCTATTCCGGTCTGGCCCGGGTGTTGACAGCCAAGAACGATCCGACGGAGGCGCTGCGGGTACTGGATCGCAGTCGTGGCGAATTCAAAGACGACCCCGATGCCGCATTGCAGACGGCAGTGATCGAGGGTATGGCCTATCAGAAGCTGGGGCAGCGCGAAAAAGCCCGTGCCGCGCTTGATCTGGCAGAGGGACTGATGGCCGGTCAGCCGGGCAATGTCAGCACGACCGTCGCGATGGACATGGCGGCGGCACTGTTCAAGATCGGGGACAAGAGCAAGGCCTGCGAGTTGTTGGAAAGCGTAGTCAAAAACAATCACGAAAATGCCGGAGTCATCAGCATGGTCGGGGCGGTGTTCGACAAGGCGGGGCTGGCCGACGAGGGCGGTGAGCTGATCAAGAAATCTACAGCCGAGGTCGTCAGCATCAACAACCAAGGGGTGATACTTGCCAACGAAGGCCGCTTCGAAGAGGGCATCGACCTGATGCGCAAGGCCTTGCAGGTGTTGCCGAACAATGACCTGATGATCGCCAATCTGTGCGGCATGCTGATCGGGCTGATGTCCAGAGATGGCAAAGACGAACATCTGCTGTTGGAAGCTAAGGAGCATCTGGACCGGGTGCGGCAACTCAATCCGCACAACAAAAAATACAACACCTATATGAACATGCTGAACAAGTTGGTATCCGTGCCGGTTTGATCTGTGTGGTTGGCTCGGGTTGCGGGGCAACAGTGTTTCGGGAGGGCTTATGGCTGGTTGGCGGGCGGCAAAGAACAAGGCACCGAAACGGCGCGTGATTGTAAAAAAGATTTACAAGACCGTACCGGCGCGGCTGCAAGGTTCATGGAAGATCGCCTATGCCGACTTCGTGACCGCGTTGATGGCCTTTTTTCTGCTGATGTGGCTGACTTCTGCGGTTTCCCGGCAAGACCTGCGCGCCATCGCTGAATATTTCAAAACCCCCTTATTTGTGGCGCTGGCGGGCGGGTCGAGCGAAACTGTGAGTGCCAGCCTGATCTCGAGTGATTACGGCGATGATCTGACCAAAGAATCCGGCCAGGTCAAAAACGGGACACAACCGGCGGGTAAAGAATATGTTTTTGAATCGGAGGCGAAGCGGCTGGTCAGCATGCAGGAAATGGCCGGGTTGCAGTCGCTGAGACAGCAACTTCAGGAACTCATCGATAACGATCCCAGATTGCATCAATTCAAGAACCAGCTACTGATTGATCTGACCAGTGAAGGACTGCGCATATTGATCATCGATGCGCAGAACCGCTCGATGTTCGAACTGGGCAGCGCCGTTCTACAGCCCTATACCATCGAGATATTGCAGGCTATCGGAGCGGTGCTGAACCAGGTGCCAAACAAGATCGGCTTGTCCGGGCATACCGATGCGACACGTTATCAGGGGAGTGCATCGGGTTACAGCAACTGGGAACTTTCAACCGACCGGGCTAATGCCTCCCGCCGCGAGCTGTCCGAGGGCGGAATGGACGCGGGGAAAGTGCTGCGGGTCATCGGTCTGGCGGACTCGGCACTGTTCAATGCGCGCAATCCTTATGATGCCAACAACAGACGTATTAGCATCATTGTCATGAACCGGAAAACGGAAGAAGCCGTTATCGAAGAGACGGCGCTGAATTTCTAATCTTATATTCAGCCTCAAGCAGATTTCAGCGCATAGACGCATGGATCGCTCTCGGCAACTGCCTTGCGCGGCAGCCCGGAGATCAAAATATCTAGATATTCAACTCTGTTGAGAACAAAGAATATTTAAGGCAGTATCCAGCTCCCGACATTGCGGGCGTTTATGTTGCCGTCCAAATTATGGGCAAACAGCATGTCATCGGTGATATTTAACTTAAGGGGAATTTAAATGAAGCACCAAGCACCACTAGCGGTACTCGCTATATGCCTACTTGTTTCCACGCCAGCCATGGCGGGTCTGTTTTCTAAGGAGCCGCAGCCGATTTTGCTAGAGGCCAAAACGGATCGTGCGGAAGCACTAAAACAACTCGTTGATGATGATTCAGTGCTGAAGGACCTTTCCAAGGCTGAGTCACTTGCCGCAAAAAAGGTTGCGATAGGTAAGGTGCATATCACCATTCTCACCGAAACATCCGGTGGCGCTGCAAAAACAAGCGGCACTCAATCAGCCAGAGCCTGGATGCATTACAAGTTGCTCGGTGTAACACCCGAAACGGTACAAGCAATCACCGACAAATTCTACGTGGATCTGAAGAATGCGCTGACCAAACAAGGTTACGAGGTGTTGTCGCCAGAGAAACTATTGGTCGATGCTGGTTTTAAAGAGGCAGTAGAGGCAACAAAATCACCGGAAGTAGACAGCAGCTATATCGCCGCTTCTGCCAAGAAAACAGCCATTCCAACCGGAATAATGCAGCTCAAACAGTTTACTGATCTATCCAAAACGCTGGGGAATATTCCCGTGATTGATGTGGATATTTCTTTGAATTTTGCCGAGTTCAAAGCGGAGGGTAAATCGTCCGGTGATAAGATACAGGCCAGCCTTGAGGCAACCACCCGCCTTTCTATTAATAGCGGGCAGATCAATGTATATTTCGACTCTCTTGACTCGATAAGCAAGATGCCATTCAAGCAGGCCGTTATCCTGCCAGGACAGATCGTAGAGCGTGTGGTTGATAAAGGTTCTTCGCTTGGTGATAAGGCGCTTACTGCTTTTTTTGCGCTAGGCAAAAGTAGCTACAGTGGCAATACGCTTGAAGTAACTGTAGTTAAAAACTATGCCGAGATCGTTTCAGGCAATTTGCAGCCGTTCGCCGAAGTTGTTTCCGGTGTGCTGAAGAAGCAATAGGCCTAATCTCCTTTCGCCCCTTTTCTTTTAGGGGGCGATTTTCGGGGGAGGCTAAAACAAGTCAGACGGAGTTGGTTAAATTGACGGGCGCATAGCGCCCGTTTTGTTTTTGAAGTTCTGTAATAAAGCTTTAACAATCAAAAGTATTTGCACGATAAACGGTATTACCGTATATACTATTTCAGCGTGATACCGGATATCACGGTTTGATTGATGGAGGGATCATGGAACAGCAACAAGTATTTTCACCCGGCCTGCTTTATTCGGTCGCCCCGGAGAGTTTTGCAGAACTGCATCTGGAGGGTGAGGCCAAGCATGATGAATTTGACTGGGATGAGCATGAGTCTGAACGGATGGGTGAACCACTCACGCGGGTTGTTTTGTCTTTCTTGAAAGTCACGGCGATTAAGTGGGGGCTATCCAAGCCCTGATGTTATTGCGCGGGAGTCGGCAAGTCCGAGACTTGTCTGTGCTGTGTTCGATTACCCGCCCAAACTCCCCGCTATTCTCCCGATTGAAACGGCCTGAAATCGGGATAATGGCAACAAGCTCCCCTCCGAGTCATA
>CAZNAD010000013.1:0-33080 GCA_964571195.1 uncultured Gallionellaceae bacterium
CGAGGTCGGCCAGCAGCGGCACGCCGGTGAAGTCTTGCAGCACGATGCGGGCGACTACGAACGGGATCTCTTCGGTGCGATCAGCAGTCGGCTTCCAGTTCGCCAGTTCGCGTACATGCTGTTCGGTCACCTTCTTGCCGTCGCAGTTGCGCAGCACGGACTCCAGCACGATGCGAATGGAAACGGGCAGACGCGAGATGTTGCCGATACCGGCTTTTTCCAGCGCGGGCAGGGAATACAGCGTGGCTTGTTTACCGGATGCGAGATTGAAGGATAGTCGGGTATCGAACAGATTGTGGGACATGGCTTGTGGCTCCGAAGTGCGAAACGAAAAAGAGCGGCGATTATAGCGCGAGCCAAGCTGGAGCACGAATGGCTATCAGGCAGGCCTCTTTTAAATATTGACGCATTCGACTCTTGATCGTTGAACAGGGCGAGAGAGGAGTGTGGCTGAGGAATGCTTTACAATCACGACAGACCGACATTTCGACAGGAACTCTCATCTTCGCTGTTATGCGTAATCTTTTGCAAGTACAAATCGTTCCGCGTATATCGCTGAAGCTGCTGCGCTCGCCGATCTGGAGTATCCCCATCGCAGTGATCCTGATCGTCGGAGCGTTTCTCGTCAAAGTCAGTTACGACACCTACCATCAGGCTCATGAAGCCGAATATCGACTCCTTGATGCGCATGCCCGTTATGCCGACCTGCAGATTGCCAAGGCGCTGGGCAATATCGACCATTTACTGACCACGATTGCCGAGCAACAAGAGGCACATTCTGTGTCACTGGGGAAGGCGATAGATGCAGCCATACTTGCAACTTATCAGCATCCCCCTTCCGGGATCGGTACCGTGTGGGTCACTGATGCGGAGGGGTACGTGCGATCTGCTACTCATCCGAAGGCAAGTGGCTTGAATGTTGCCGAGCTGTCATTTTTCACGGCACATCAGGATCCGATGCGACAGCCGGGATTGTTCATCTCCCGTCCCGAAAAGACCTTGCTGGGGACGACCGAGATCACATTCTCGCGACCGCTCAGTACTAAGGAGGGGCGTTTTGCTGGCATCGTTGCGGCAACTGTCGATTACCGCTACTTCGCCGAAGCGTTACATTCCATCAATCCGACAGAGTCTGCCAGTGTAACGGTTATCATCAATCAATATGGTGACCTGATTTATCGTTTGTATGAGCCGGAAAAGTTCTTCGGCAAAAATGTCGCCCAGGTCAGTACTGTATTTCAGGAGCATATGCAGGCAGGGATACCGGTGACGCGTCATCTTGGTCCTTCCGCCCAGAACGGGAAGATGAGATTGTTCCTTATGCGCGATGTCCACGATAGTGGACTCAGCCTGATCCTGTCGCGGCAACAGGACGAGGTGCTCGCCGAATGGTGGCGCAACTTGTTCTTTCGTGTATTGGTGTTCCTGTTTGCCGCCGCAGTCACTTTGTTCCTTGCCTGGATCGCCCAGCGCGGGCAGGATGAGGTCTCCGCTGCTGCAAGGAAATATCAGATATTGACCGAGGGGGTCAACGATGTGATCTGGACCATGGACGCGCAGACCCTGTGTTTTATTTACGTCAGTCCATCGATATATCGACTGACCGGATTCACTCCTGAAGTGCTCATCAATCGACCTTTTGACCAGATGCTGGCCCCCAAGGCAGCGATCTATGTGATGAATATGCTCAGTCAGCGCATGCAGAACTTTCGCTTCGGGGTGTGTGCGCCGGATCGGGTTTATGTGGACGAACAGCGGCTACCCCGCAAGGACGGTTCGTTTGTCTGGACGGAAGTGGTCTCGACCTATTATCTGAATGAAAGTACGGGAGCAGTCGAGATGCGCGGTGTGACGCGTGACATCTCCGAACGCAAAAAGGCGCAGGAAGAGCAGGGGCGCTTCGTTGCCATGGTCTCGCATGAGTTTCGTACCCCGTTGGCGACCATCGACGGTGCGATCCAGCTGCTGGAAATGAACGCGCAGGATAGCGACGAGGCCACTCGAAAACGTTACCGCAAGATACAGCTGGCCGTTGATCGGTTGACAGCACTCCTGGACGATTATCTGAATCAGGATAGGCTGGACAAGGTGACGTCCGGCTTGCATCCGACCCGTGTCGCACCATTGCGTCTAATGAAAGATTGCCAGGCCTCGGCCCAGGCGCTATCGGCAGAACACTCGGTCGTGGTAGATGAGGTAGACGTGCCGGAGGCAGTTCTATGCGACAGGGACATGATACGACTAGCCTTGCGGGTGTTGGCGGATAATGCGGTACTCTACACGCCGCCCGGATCAGTGGTCAGATTGTATTGCCGCCCTGCCGCACAGGGGGGTGTCGAATTCGTCGTTTCAGATAATGGTTCCGGCATTCCAGAAGACGAGCTGCCTTATGTGTTCGAGAGATTCTTCCGGGGACGCCGCTCTGCGGGGCATTCGGGGACTGGCCTCGGCCTGTATCTGGCGCGTATCTCGGCGGAGGCGCACGGAGGAACTTTAACAGCCCGCAATCTTTCCGATGCGGGGGCGGAGTTCACGTTGTGGCTACCCGGAATAGCAATGAATGGAGGCGGGGCTGAGAGCTCGAGTCATGCGTAGTGAGAATTGGAGAGTTTTTGCGGGTGGGATGTTTTTATAATTCCAGGCGAAGTTAAACACGTTGAGCGTATGAGCAAAATAATCGTCGTCGAAGACAATCTATCCTATGCCGAGGATGTGGCGGAATATCTCACTGGTGTAGGCTATGAGACAGAGATAGTGCCGAATGCGGACGGACTATGGTTTTCCCTGTCACGGGAAGGGGCTGACGTCATTTTGCTGGATCTTGGACTGCCGGACGAAGACGGTTTTAATCTCATCCCGAAGTTGCGCAAACTGTATCCCGATATGGGGTTGATCATTCTGACGGCACGGGGCACCACGGATAATCGTATCCAGGGGTTGCGTCTGGGAGCGGACGGCTACCTGATCAAACCGATCAAATTTCCTGAGTTAGCTGCACATATCGAGGCGCTTTGCCGTCGTATGCCGGGTTATGAAAAGACCAAGCAGTCCTCATCCTGGGCGCTCAGACTCGCCGGACGGCAGATTGAATTAGCCGGCAAGAATTCGATCGCACTGACGGAAAAAGAGTTCAATTTCCTGCATTTGCTGGCGCAAAATCAACAACCCGTACCGAGGAAATCCCTGTTGGTCGGTATAGGCGAGCCCGATGTTCCTGAAGCGGCCAACCGGATCGATATGTTGGTTTACCGGCTAAGGAAGAAAGTCAAAACTGCCACAGGGGAGGAACTGCCTTTGCGGAGTTCCTATGGTGGGGGGTATGGACTTCTCGTTCCATTCAGTCTCTTCTGAGATATTTCCGCAAGAATTGGTGAGTTTTTACGCGCTTCTTGCGCCCTATAATCTTTTTCGAAATTTGGTTCCATGTGCGCTCATCAGGAAAGGCCTCAGTGCAAAACATCAGTGTCATCAATCGTTCTGACCGGATAGATCACTTGCCTTCGGCACTGGGGTTGCGCATCCTGTTGGCCGAGAAGCAGGCACTGTTCCGTGATGTGATGCGCTGCCTGCTACAACAGATCGATGCTGAACTCAATATTTTGGAGGCTAGTGACTTTTCCGGCGTGGTGATCACTGCTGAATGTTATCCGCGCATGGATATGGTTTTGATGGGCTCGAATCTGCCCGGCAGCAAAACGGCGGATCCGGTCGGTGACTTTCGTCGACTGTATCCAAAAATCCCGCTGGTGGTGATCTCTGAGTCGGAGTGTGAGAAAGAGATGCAGAAGGTGTTGAGGGCGGGTGCGCGAGGATTTATTTCCAAGACGGCTAGCGGCGAAAATGCCTTATCTGCCTTGCGCGGCATTCTGGCTGGAGAATCATGTTTTTCATCACACCAGTTCGAGGATGTGCCGCAGGCCGATGTGATCGACAGGCGCAAACGGCGTATAGACCAGCATGTTTTGACCAGTCGCCAGATGGAGGTTCTGCTTTGTCTGTGTGAAGGATTGACCAACAAAGAGATCAGCAAGAAGCTGGGCTTGTCATTGGGAACTACCAAAATTCATATCGCAGCGATCTACAAAGTTTTGAATGTGAGCCGTCGTTTGGAAGTTATCAATGCGGCACACCGGATGGAACTGCTGCCGTGAGTTCCTCTGATCTTTTTCGAGTCCCGATGCAATAACTGACCGTCATGATAAAAGATATCTCCATCAGTCAACTCAGAATCGGCATGTATCTCAGTGATCTCAATCACTATTGGTCAGAACATCCGTTCGATTGGCATTGTTTCACCGTCGAGGACGAAGAGACATTGGACAAGATTCTCGCGGCCGGGCTGGAAAAGGTCGCCATCGACACCGAACTCGGAACGGATGTGGTTGAGACGAAAAGCCAGGCGGATAAGGAGGCCGGATATTCCGAACCTTCAACCTTCGTTTCGGGCGTCATCGCCAACCTTTCTCCAGAAAAACAGTTCGATTACGCCAAGAATCTGTATTCCAATGCCAGCAAGCTGATGGAAAACATGATGAGAGATGTCAGGATCGGCAAGCAAGTCGCGTTGGAGCAATGCGAACCTGTCGTCGACAATATCCTCGACTCGATGTTCAGTTTTCCCTCGGCACTATTGCCGCTGGCACAGATGAAGAACCGTGACGAATACACTTTCCAGCATTCGGTCTCGGTGTCTGCGTTGGCGGTAGCGTTCGGTCGGGTGCTGGATATGCCGCGTGACGAGATTCGGGAGCTTGCCATGGGGGGCATGCTGCATGATGTGGGCAAGGCAAGAGTACCGGGGCATATCCTGAACAAGCCGGGCAAGCTGGACGATGGAGAGTTCGCCATGATGAAGAACCATGCGAGCAACACCGCCAGCCTGTTGAAAGAGGTCAAGGGGATCAGCCAGATCGCGTTCAATGCGGCATCCCAGCATCATGAGCGTTATGACGGAACAGGTTACCCGCTTGGCTTGAAAGGTGACGAGATCAGCCTGCACGGGCAGATGCTCGCCATCGTGGATGTCTATGATGCGATCACCTCGATCCGTGTCTACCACAAAGGGATGCCGCCCACCGAGGCATTGCGGAAGATGTACGAGTGGAGCGGTGCACATTTCAATCCAAAACTGGTTCAGGCCTTTATCAAGGGGATCGGTATCTATCCGGCCGGATCGCTGGTGCGCATGGAAAGCGAGCGGCTCGGAATCGTGCGCGAAGTGGTGCCGGAAAAGTTGCTACAGCCGGTCGTGCAGATCATCTATGACTGCAAGAAGATGTGCCATATCCCTTCCGAAAAGGTCGATCTGTCGGTCTCGAACGACAAGATCAAGTCGCATGAATCATACGAGACTTGGGGGATAAATCAGGCGAAATGGTGTTCCGCGAGTTACGGCTAGGCAGCGCTGCCACCGCAGTGCCTGTTTCATCCGCCATTCGGAGAGTCCCTTCAGGCTGTTACGGTATAGGCAGCGGGTTGTGATTCGACGATTGGGATACTCCGGGAAAAGAAGGCGGTCGCCTCGTTTGCATCCCGTGTGCGCTTGAACGGCGGCAGGCTTTGCCAGATGCGCTTGCCGTAGTGTTTGGAGATCAGGCGCGGGTCGCAGATCATCAGGACGCCACGGTCACCTTCATCGCGGATCAGGCGTCCGGCTCCCTGCTTGAGATTGATCACGGTGCGCGGCAACTGGTATTCCATAAACGCATTGCGTCCCTGTTTGGATATCTGAGCGATACGTGCCGCCAGCACCGGATCGTCCGGCGGCGCGAACGGCAGTTTGTCGATCACTACCAGCGACAGAGCCTCGCCGCGCACATCCACTCCTTCCCAGAACGACTGGCTGCCCAGCAGTACCGCATTGCCGTGTTCGCGGAAACGACTCAGCAGTTCGTTGCGCGAGCCTTCGCCCTGCATCATCAGCGGGTATTTCAGATTCTTGCGGTCGAATTCGGCTTGCAGGATCTCATAAGCGCGCTGCATGGCACGCAAACTGGTGAACAGCAGGAAAGCGCGGCCTTGGCTGGCCTCGACCAGCGGCAGGGCGGCCTGTATCACCGCATCAGTATAGCCGGGGCTGTTCGGTTCCGGCATGTCTTGCGGCACATACAGCAGCGCCTGTTCCTGATAGTTGAACGGGCTGTCCCAACAGGCGGTGCGGGCATCAGGCAAGCCCATCTCGGCCTGGTAGTGTGCGAAATTCTGTTTCACCGCCAGCGTGGCGGAGGTGAAGATCCAGGCGCGCGGATGTCCGCTGATCTGCTTGGCAAAGATCTCCGCGATGGACAGCGGGGTGGTGTTGAGCACCACGGAATGGTGGAATACTTCCAGCCAGCGCACCTGGTCTGCCGTTCCTTCGTCACGCCATTGTTCGAGTTGTTGCGCCAGCGCCAGCCCGCGTTGCCGGCAGTTTTCCAAGCCTTCACTGCGTTCGCCCTGTTTTTCCAGCAATGCGTTCAGCGCGCCGAGTTGCTTGCCGAGCGCATCCAGTGCCTCGTTCCATCCGTTCAGGTCTTTGGCGGCGTCCGCCGGCATCCGTCCTTCCTGTTTCTTGAATACCAGCCTGAGGTCGCGCGCGCTCTTCTCAAGTCCGTCGCAGGCCAGCGGCAGCGGGGCAAAATCCCGTGCGTGGCTGAGTGCCTCGATGCGGCTGTCGCGCGCGAGATCGAGCAGTTGCGAGGTGGAAGTACTTTCACCGAAGAACAGGCTGGCAGTTTCGGGTAACTGGTGCGCTTCGTCGAAGATCACCGTGTTGCAGGCTGGCAGCAATTCCGCCACTCCCTCATCGCGCAGCATCACATCGGCAAAAAACAGATGGTGGTTGACCACGACGACATCGGCTTCCATCGCCTCCTTGCGTGCCTTGAGTATGAAACATTCCTTGTGTTGCGGGCATTCCTGTCCCAGGCAGTTTTCGCGCGTGGAGGTCACTTGCATCCAGATCGGTGCATTCTCGGGAACATCGGCGAGACCGCTTTTGTCACCGGATTGGGTCACTTTGGCGTAGTTCACGATCTTGCCCAGATGGCGCACATCTTCGCGCGTCTTGAATGTGCCGTCGCTTTGCGTGCGTGCAAGGTGGTAATGGCAGACATAGTTCGAACGCCCCTTGAGCAGGGCGATAGAGACGGGCACCTTCAGTGCGTCCCGTACCGTGGGCAGGTCGCGCTGGAACAACTGGTCTTGCAGATTCTTGGTTCCAGTCGAGATGACGACTTTTCCTCCCGCCAGCAGGGAGGGGACGAGATAGGCGAAGGTCTTGCCGGTGCCGGTACCGGCTTCGGCGATCAACTGGCCATTTTGATTGATGGCTTCGGCGATGGCTTGTGCCAGCTCCACCTGCTGCGGGCGTGCGCGGAAATTCTCGATGTGTGCGGACAGCGCGCCATCGGGAGCAAACAAAGCAGTGAGTTGTTCGGCAGTGAGCAAGGGGTAACGATTTAAACCGCAGGTATGAGTGCAACGCCATGTCGCAACGAGAGGCGATTTTACGCGAGGGCAAGGTCTTTATGTCGGCTTGGAACTAAATATTCCAAAGATGTGTCAGAAGCCGCCTGACTCACTCTGGAAAACGGGTCTGGCTAAATCAGAGGCGTGATGTTGTCAAGTTTGCAGGTGATGGAAGATGTTCGATAATCAACGCTGGAGATCAATATGGAGGAGGGTAATATGAAAGTAACGGTGCGACTGGGACGACTGGTTGCGGGTGTGTGTATTGCGGCATTGTCCGGTGCGGCTTGTGCGGCGGAGCGGAGCATGAATCTGTCGCTGCCATCAGGCGTAGAGCAGTCGCCTCGAACCATCGTGCTGGCAGCGAATGAAGGGCGAACGGATAAGTCGAATATCGTTGCTCCGGCAGCTCCGTTCGAGCCGCCATTGTGGTCGGGAAGCAATGCGCACCAATATCTGGGGCTCGGAACCATCGCTCTGGCGGGGTTGACCGCGATGACGGCATCCGAGGGCTGTGAACACAATTGTCCGGCCAACCAGCAGCGGGATATGAATGGCACACACGCCAAACTTGCTTATGCGACCACGGCATTTGCTGCGGCCACCATCGCATCCGGTCTGTACTCCCACTGGGACGATTTCAGTGCGGAAGACGGTTGGACCGATCCAGACAATCTGCACGTGTTGTTGGGTGTGACCGGCGCAGCGTTGATGGCTTACGCGGTGCAGAAATCCGCCAGCCAGAGCACGGGGCAGGTCAGTCACGCAGGAACGGCGATAGCCGGTACCGTTGGCATGGTTGTCGCTATTAAACTGACTTGGTAAGACGAAGACACCTGAATTGGTGATTTTGCAAACGCAACAAAAAGGGCAGCCTAGGCTGCCCTTTTCATGGATGAGGCTAAGTCACGATTTATTTAATCACTTCTTTCAACTGTTCCAGAATGGCCGGGTTTTGGTTTCGGCCACCGCCACGCGGTTTAACTTGCTGCGCAAGTTAGCCTACACCGAAACCCGTCCATTATTACTTAATCACTTCTTTCAACTGTTCTAGGATGGCCGGGTTTTCCAGTGTGGAAACGTCTTGGGTGATCTCTTCCCCCTTGGCGATGGCACGTAGCAGACGGCGCATGATCTTGCCGGAGCGGGTCTTGGGCAGGTTTTCGCCGAAGCGGATCTCGTCCGGTTTTGCGATTGGGCCGATTTCTTTACCCACCCAGTTGCGCAACTCGTCGGCCAGTTTCTTGACCGCAGCGGCATCGGCCGGACGCGCACCCTTCAGCACCACGAAGGCGACAACAGCTTCGCCTTTGATCTCGTGTGGTTTACCCACCACAGCGGCTTCCGCCACCAGCGGGTTGGCGACCAGCGCCGATTCGATCTCCATGGTGCCGAGACGGTGGCCGGAGACGTTCAGCACGTCGTCGATACGACCCATGATCCAGAAATAGCCGTCTTCGTCGCGGTGTGCGGAGTCGCCCGCCAGATAGGCACCCTTCATCTCTTCAGGGAAATAACCTTTCTTGTAACGCTCCGGGTCGCCCCAGATGGTGCGGATCTGCGAGGGGAAGGGCTTCTTGATGACGAGGAAACCGCCGTGCTGGTCGTGTACTTCGTCGCCAGCTTCATTGACGATGGTGGCCATGATGCCGGGCAGCGGCAGGGTACAGGTGCCCGGTTTGATCGGCATCGCACCGGGCAATGGGGCGATCATGTGGCTACCGGTCTCGGTCTGCCACCAGGTGTCCACGATAGGGCAACGCGCGCCGCCGACGGTGTTGTAGTACCACATCCAGGCTTCCGGGTTGATCGGTTCACCCACCGAGCCCAGCAGGCGCAGCGAGGAGAGGTCGTATTGTTTGGGCAGATCGCCGCCGAGTTTGATCAGCGAACGAATCGCGGTCGGTGCGGTGTAGAAGGTGGTGACTTTGTGATCCTGGATCATTTTCCAGAAACGGCCTGCATCCGGGTAGGTCGGCACACCTTCGAACACGACCTGGGTCGCGCCGATGGCCAGCGGGCCATAAGCGACATAGCTGTGGCCGGTGATCCAGCCCACATCGGCGGTACACCAGAAGATGTCGGAAGGTTTGTAGTCGAACACCCATTTCAGCGAGACCATCGCGCCCAGCAGGTAGCCGCCGCTGGAGTGCTGCACGCCCTTGGGTTTGCCGGTGGAACCCGAGGTGTAGAGGATGAACAGGGGGTGTTCCGCGCCGACCCATTCTGGCTCGCAAGTGTTGCCTTGTCCGGCAATCACGTCGTGCCACCAGACATTGTTCTTGTTCCACTGCACTTCGCCTTTGGTGCGCTGATAAACGATGACGGTGTGCACACCTTCGCAGCCGCCCATGGTCAGCGCTTCATCGACGGCGGGTTTCAGCGCCATCGCTTTGCCGCCCCGGAACTGGCCGTCGGAAGTGATCACCGCTACGGCCTGCGCGTCGGTGATGCGCTCATGGAGGCTCTTGGAAGAGAAGCCGCCGAACACCACGGAATGGATCGCGCCGATACGGGCGCAGGCTTGCATGGCGACTACCGCTTCGATGCTCATCGGCATGTAGATGACGACGCGGTCGCCTTTTTTGATGCCGCGCACCTTCAGGCCGTTGGCGAACTGGCACACGCGGGCATGCAGGTCGCGGTAATTGATCTTGGTGACCGTGCCATCATCGGCTTCGAAGATGATGGCGGTTTTGTCGCCCTGGCTGACCAGATGTTTGTCCAGACAGTTGTATGAAACGTTCAGCTGACCGTCTTCGAACCATTTATAGAACGGCGCGTTGCTTTCGTCCAGAATCTTGGTGAATGGCGTCTTCCATTGGACGAGCTCGCGTGCCAGCTTTGCCCAATAACCCTGATAGTCGTCCTGAGCGGCCTTGACCATCGCCTGATAAGCGGCCATGCCGGAGACATTGGCCTGTGCCACGAAGGCCTCGGTGGGTTTAAAGACACGGGTTTCGTTCAGGGTGGATTCGATGGACATACAGTCTCCTCTGTTCTGTTTATCGGGTTGACGGGATAGGGGGCAACATCAAGATAGGCATTGCTCAAAAGCCGTTGAGTTGTCTCAGGTCGAAGCCCCATTTTTCTGCCTGCTCGACGTTGGCGATGGCGTCGGTCGCTTTTGCGAGGTTCAATATTTCCGGCATGATGGGTTCGTTCGATTTGGTCGAGAAAAACACTTTCACAATCGGCGTGAGCAGGCTGTTCTCGGTCTGCTCGACGACTATAGCGAGTCTTCCTGACTTGAGCCTTACTAAAGTGCCGGAAGGGTAGATACCGATGGTCTTGACGAAGGCATGGAAGATACGTTCGTCGAAGTGACCATTCTTCCATTCGGCCATCTTGCGCAGCGCTTCAGCGGGTTCCCAGCCCGCCTTGTAACAGCGGTTGGAGGTGAGCGCGTCGTAGACGTCACATACCGCCCCCATGCGGGCGAACAGGGTGAGAGCCTCGCCCGAAATTTTTTCGGGATAGCCGGTACCGTCTACCCGCTCGTGGTGGTGCAGAACCACATCCAGCGCAGCGGGGTTCGCATCCGAGACATTTAACACTTCCCAGCCCTTGCGCGGATGGTTCTTGATGATATCGAACTCCTCGTCGGTCAGTTTGCCGGGCTTGTTGAGCACGCCGTCTGGAATCATCATCTTGCCCACGTCGTGCAACAGACCAGCCATCCCGGCATCTTTGATATCTGCGGCGGATAGCCCCAGTTGTTTACCGAGTGCGATCATCAGCGCACAGACGGCGACGGAATGCAGATAGGTGTAATCGTCTTTGTTTTTCAGGCGGGAGATGTTCAGGAAAGCCTCGGGATTGCGCGAAACGGACTGGTTGATCTCGTCCACCAGTGGTTCGGCACCGGAGACATTGATCGCGTTTCCCATACGAGCCTCGTGGAACATCGAGGTCACGGCGGCTTTGCTCTTTTCCTGTAGCTTGCGCGCACGCGAGATTTCTTCCTGTATGGGGACGCGAACCTCTGTCTTGATCTCGCTTTTTGCGGCCTTGGTCAGTTCAGCTTCGACTTTCTTCTGCTCTTCCTCGGCAGTGGCGACCTCGACATCGGCAGAGACGTCAAGGCCAAGTGCTGTATCGATCCAGACCTCCTGCAAGCCGCAGGTTTGCAGGGTACGCAGATCGTTGGGGTCGGCCAGTTCGAACGATTTTTTCCAGAAGGGATGATCCATCCAGCTGCCGCAAAGCTCCTGAACGAACATCCCGATGCGCAAGTCACGAACATGGATCTTTTTCAGCATGATTGAAAATTACCGGAAAAATTTGCAAATTTGAATCCGCGCACCGTGAGATATCTTTAATTTACACTTTATCGATATGCATCCCGATGCATAGTCTTATCCATTGTCATGCAAATGCATCTTCAATGTCACCGCCAATCTATCCATTGATTGTTTGAGAATTGCATATTGGCGGGCACTATCAGTAGCGCCCATCTCGATATTCTCAGCTATGTCTGCAATCTCGGAGACAGCAAAAACCGACAACATGCCTTTGATGGTATGTGCATAGTGTCGCATATTTTTGGTATCTTGCTGTGCGATAGCTGTTCCGAGTTTTTCGATATGGCGCGGATAATCTTCCAGATAGATATTTACGATCTCCCGAAACAGCACATGATCGTTATCCATCATCCCTAATGCTCTCTCAAGATTAAAATCAAACGGATTTTTCTCACTATTTACTGAGGAATCTAGGTCGTCTTTCTTAATCTTTTCCAGCTCCAACCAGAGTGCATTGGTATCAATCGGCTTGGAAAGATAAGCATCCATTCCAGCAGCCAAACACTCTTCGCGGCTGCCTTCCATGACATGGGCGGTCAAACCAATGATCGGAATATGCCCGCCAGACTGCTGCTCCGCATTACGTATCTTCTCCGTTGCGGCATAACCATTCATCTCTGGCATATCAACATCCATCAGGATCAGATCGAAACTCCCTGCCAGCCAGTGATTCACTGCTTCAACACCATTTTCTGCGATCATCACGCGATGGCCGAAACGCTCCAACAATCTGACCGCCAGAGTTTGATTTATATTGTTGTCTTCCGCCAACAGGATATTCAAACTGAGCTTACTCCGCTTGACGTGATTACGAACTGGCGTATTTTCAGCCTCAAGCAGACCGAGCGTACTCATGATGGAATCCAATAAGTCAGACTGGGAATAAGGCTTGAGTAGATACGCCAGTCCCCCTGTTTGACGGTAGCGTTCCACTTCTTTACGCTGTCCTTCGGATGTCAGCATCATGATGACGGATACGTTCGGCTCGTTTTGTTTGCCCAATACATCGATCAACTCAAAACCATCCATGTCTGGCATCTGGCTATCGATCAAAAGTAGTCGATAAGGCTGACCTTGCGATTCGGCCTGCTTCAGTTCTGCAATAGCCTGCTGTCCACTGGCTACTGCACGAGGGCTCATCTTCCAGCGACTCAGCAATTCGACAGCCAAATCGCGGCTGGCCATGTTGTCGTCGACGACAAGTACCTGCATTCCCGCAAACTGTTCGATTTTGGTAGACATGTCACCGGTAGTAGTGGCACTTTCCAAATCAATGACGATGTGGAAGACGCTACCCTTTCCAACTTCGCTTTCCAGCCAGATACAGCCTTTCATCAATTCGACCAATCGGGTTGAGATAGTAAGACCCAAGCCTGTTCCACCATATTTTCGGGTGGTCGATGTATCGGCCTGTGAAAATGACTCAAAGATCTCTTGGAATTTATCCTCGGGGATGCCGATACCCGTGTCCCGCACACTGATATGGAGACTGACCTTTCCGTGCGAAAGCGGCGGCTCGACCTTCTCCGCTTTGACGACAATCTCGCCCCGGTGAGTGAATTTAATGGCATTCCCAAGAAGGTTGACCACGATCTGGCGTATTCGCCCAGGATCTCCGATAAGGGTCTCCGGTATATCCGGTGCGATATCCAGCAATAGCTCCAGTCCCTTCTGGTGCGCTCTCAATGCAATTGAACGTGCGGTCTGCGACAACATATTTTGTAAATTGAATTCGACCGCATCGATAGTCATCTTTCCGGCTTCTATTTTGGAGAAGTCGAGTATGTCGTTGACAATCGCAAGCAATGCATCGGCAGAAGATTTAACCAAACCGAGATATTCCCTTTGCTCCGCATTCAATTCGGTATCGAGCGCCAGTTCCGTCATGCCGATGATTCCATTCATTGGAGTGCGAATCTCATGACTCATATTGGCAAGGAAGTCACTTTTTGCTCTGCTCGCTTCTTCGGCAGCCTCCTTTGCCTCCCGCATGGCCTGTTCGGCCTGTTTGCGCGAGGTGATGTCCTGAAAGGCGACCACCGCACCCTGATATTCACCTTCATCAAATACCCCCTGCGACACGACTGCCACGGGGAACACCTGTCCGCTCCGCGTGACAAATACTTCGTCGTCAGTGAATATGCGCTGGCCGGTTCGAGTCATCTTTCCAATCGGACACTCCTCGGCAGACAGGGGGTGTCCGTCGGCAGTCTGCGTATGGATAGTGTCGTGAACCGGCTTGCCCAGGAATTCCTGCCTGTCCCAGCCCAGCAATCTTTCTGCCTCGCTGTTCATATACGTGCAGCGCCCATCGGCATCTTGCACATATATCCCTTCACCCAATGTCTCAATGATCCGCTCGTAAAAATCCCGTTGCTTCTGCATTTCTGCATCAAGCTTCTTGCGTTCGGTGATATCGGTACGGATGGAGACGTAATGCAGGGGTTTTCCGCTTTCATCCATGAACGGGACGATGGTCGACTTTACCCAATACAACTTTCCATCCTTTGCCCGATTGCACACCTCGCCTTGCCAGACTTGGCCCTTGCCGATGGTCTGCCACATCTCCTTGAAGAAGGACGCAGGATGAACCCCGGAATTAAGTAAACGGTGATCCTGTCCCAGCAATTCCTCGCGACTGTATTGACTGATTTCGCTGAACTTGTCGTTTGTGTAGGTGATGCGGCCACTCCGGTCTGCGATACTGACGATGGAATGTTGATCCAGCGCGAATTTTTGGAATTCAAGTTCGGCAAGCGATTTGCCAAGTTCATCGCGGGCCTTATTGACCCGGATTAATGAATATCCACCGTAAACCAGCCCGGACAGTGCGAACAACATCAGCCAGAAGCGGTAATAGTTCGCCTCATGCTCGATCTTCTCGAAAAGAGCGTTGTTCAGATCGAACACCTCATGGCCCAATTGGCTTGTGGCTGAATGCATGATCTTTTCGACAGTCCGGTCTGTCTCGTCTTTGAATGCCAGTGAAATTCCCGCATGCAGCGTCAATGCGGCAATTTGCTGGCGTGTTTGAGCCGGATATCGCTCCTTTCGGATAGCCAGCTTGCTTATGGAATCGAGGATCGCGCTTCTAACGGCTTCCGACGGATTCAACTGGTAAATCAGCATCTGCTCGAGTAATTGTTCCTGTACCTCGACATTCAGGAACCGATCATGAGAGTGTTTTATTAATTGTTCGACGGCAACTGGAAAATATCGAACCGAGTTTCTTAGCACTGCGTTTTGGGATTTAAACTCGTTCAGCAACTCGTCCTTCTCTGCTCGCGCAAGAAGATATTGGTTGAAACGAGTAGGCAACTCGCTCGGGCCGCTGACAAAGAGGTCTGGACGAGATGCCTGAAGCTCGGCGATGACTTTCATTATCGTTTGCTGTGTCGATACGATAGGATCGTAGTTGTTCAATGAACCCATCCGTGCTTGCAGTACGAACTTGTTCAGCATCTCGTCCAAATGTTTCAACTGGCGCAACTGTGAGCTGATCCACACCTGCTGGTTGGCATCGACTGAGGCTGAGCGGTAGTACAGGAAGGTGAGTACGGAAGCCAGCAACGCCCAGCCGATGATTCTGACTGCATATTTCTTCATAATTCTTTTCCGTCATATTTCCCGTTAAGGGATTTCAGGAAGAGCACGATGTCTTGCAGATCGTTTTCCGGCATGGTCCGCCCCAGCTGATATTTGGCCATCACCCGTACCGCTTCGGACAGATCGCTCACGCTACCGTCATGAAAATAGGGGGCAGTCCTGTCCACGTTGCGCAAGCTGGGCACGCGGAAGTAATAACGGTCAGCTTCCCTTTGCGTCACATTGAATCGGCCCTGATCTGCTTGTGTGATATTTCCCCGGTCTCCGAAATAATCTGCCATCATTCCCATCCGCTCGAACATGTTTCCGCCGAGATTGATACCCTGATGGCAGGCGATACAACCGTAGCTCTGGAAAAGTTGATATCCCGATTTTTCTGCCTCGGAAAGCGCCAACGGCTCCCCCTTCAAATATCGGTCAAACCTGGAGTTTGGAGTGACGAGCGAACGCTCAAAGGTGGCGATCGCATCCTTGATGTTCGTGATTGTGATGCCATCACCGTAAAGGACGGCAAAAAGTTCTTTATAGTGCTGATCCTGTTGCAGCTTCCCTATAACCTTGGGCCAGGTCGAGGCCATTTCTTTAGGATTGTTCACTGGGCCGTCAATTTGAGATTCCAGGGTAGCAGCCCGTCCATCCCAGAACTGGACGAAATTGAAGCCGCTGTTAAAAACAGTGGGGGCATTGATGCCGCCTTCCTCCCCGTTTACCCCTTTTGAATGCTGGTGATCGTCATCGCCCCCGGAAGCCAATATATGGCATGACGCACAAGAGACCGTATCGTCACCGGATAGCCGCACGTCATGAAAAAGACTTTTTCCCAGTGCTACCTTGCGTGGGTCGAAACTCAGCTTGTCCGGCAATGGTTGGGTCACAGCCATGCTCAGGGGTGTCTGATTTGGTATTTTTTCGCTAACTGACGGTGAATATTTAGAACTGGCCTGCGGCCACATAAAGACGACCGCCAGCAAGGCGATTACGAACACCAGCGCTATGGCCAGCATACGAACAGAATGACTGAATATTTTCACGGACGGATTCCCTGTCGCAAGCGGTATGAATACTCATCAACCGGAATATCGTTAATCGATGAATTCCTGCTTAATTTTGAGAATTTCATTCATGTCACATAGAAGTGCGGTTACACATTCTGGATCAAAATGTGTCCCCGCGCCGTCCTTTATAAGCTGGATCGCAGTATCCATATCCCAAGCTTTTTTGTAGGGACGTTCGGATGTCAATGCATCAAAAACATCTGCCACGGCGACGATTCTGCCGAACAAAGGGATATCTTCCCCCTTTATTCCACGAGGATAGCCACTACCGTCGAATTTCTCGTGATGCGTATGGGCGATCTCTGCCGCGATCTTGAGTAATGCGGAACTGCCAGTATTTAACACTTCATGCCCAATCACAGCATGTTGTTTCATAACGGCGAATTCCTCCGGTGTCAGTCTGCCCGGTTTGAGTAGTATCACGTCCGGTATGGCCACTTTGCCGATATCATGCATCGGAGCCGCTTCCAGCAAGAGCTGTTGCTGCTCGGCGGGAAGACTCAGGCGAGCGGCGATCATCTTCGAATAGTGTGCCATCCTTTGAATATGCGATCCGGTTTCTGGGTCGCGGTATTCCGCCGCTTTGGCGAGGCAGAAAATCGTTTCTTGTTCTCGCTCAACGATCAACGCCGTTGCCTTCCGAACTTCATCGGCTAACCATGAGGCATGGTCGGACAGCTTCTTATGGCTCTGGCGTATCGCCAACATGTTTTTTGTTCGAACTAGGAACTCAGTGTTATCAAGCGGCTTATTCAAGAAATCAGTCACACCATTACCAAGTGCCTCGTGACGAATGTTTGTTTCATGATTGGCGGTAACCATTAAGACAGGTATTTCTTCCCGATCAGGGATGCTTCGCAAGCTCTTGGTGAATTCGATGCCATTCATTTCCGGCATCATGAAATCGACCACCACCAGATCGGGCTCATTAACCTTGCACCATTCGATGGCTAGTAAGGGGTCAAGAAAGCTGATCGGCTCGCAATCTGGCAGTTTGCTGATGAGATGTTTGAACAGTGCGACATTGATCTGAGCATCATCTATGACCAAAACTTTCATTCTCATCCCTTAGGGTAATTATGTCGTCGAATCGGGCAAAAATCTTGGCACTAACGCGATGATTATAACCAAACCGGCTTTAGCCGAAGCGCAGTTTCATGAATAGTACCGTACCCGCCAGACAGACCGTGATGCTGTTGGCGATGATGATGGGCCAAGAGCCAAGCAGGATGCCGTATAACAGCCACAGCGCGACGCCGCAGGTGAAAGCGACATACATACCCAGCGAGATATCATGGGTATGGCGGGTCTTCCATATCTGCCATACCTGCGGAATGAAAGCCGTGGTGGTGAGGGTGGCAGCGACACTGCCGATGAGATCGAGCGATTGCATGGTTAACCTGATGATAGGGGCGATTGTGCTGAGTGGCCGGAAGTTACAGCGGATGTGGATAGATTACCACTGAAAAGAAGAAAGTTGCACACGTCGTCGCAAGCGGATGTGCCCCGTGTCCTTAGCGTTTGCTCATGAACTGTTCGATATGGTCTAGAAAGGCACGTGTCTTGGCCGGCAGATAACGTCGCGTCGGCATCACTGCCCAAGCTGGCACTGAGGGTAGGCACCATTCCGGTAATACGCGAATGAGTCGTTTCAGCCGCACATCTTCTGCGGCGAAACGATCCGGCAAGGCACCGATTCCCGCTCCATCCAGCAGCAATTGCTGGATCACGCCGGGTGAATTCATCGTCAAACGGCCTGGCGGCACACCTTCCCAAACGGCTTTGCCGCAGGACAAGCGCCAGGGGATCGCCTGGCCGAGATCGGATAGCATACGCACCGAGCTATGTTGCGAGAGTTCGTCCGGCGAATTCGGTGCCGGATGCAGAGCCAGATAAATCGGGCTGGCATACAGCCCCAACTGCGCCTCGTCGATCTTGCGTGCTGCCAGCGTGGAATCGTCTTTCAGCGACCCCATGCGGATCGCCAGATCGAAACGCTCGCCGATGAGGTCGACATGGCGCGAGCTGAGGTCGAGGTCGAGTTGCACTTCGGGATATGTTTCGATGAAGGTGGCGAGTGCGCGCGACAGGGTATGCCGGGCGTAATCCTCCGGCATGGACACACGCAATCTGCCGCGCGGCTGCACATCCTGGCTGCGCACGAAATCCTGCACAGTCGCCACTTCTTCCGCCACGCGGCGGCTGTGGTCAAGGAATTCCCGGCCAAAGTCGGTGAGCGTCAGGCGGCGCGTGGTGCGGATTAACAGCCGCTGCCCCAGCAATTCTTCCAGATTGGCCAGACGCCGCGAGACGGTGGCCTTGGGCATGCCCAGATGTTCGGAGGCGCGTACCAGACTCTCCTGTTCGACGATGGTGGCGAACAGCAGTAGGTCATCTGCGGAAAGATTATTTTGTTCCATATTCGGGATAGTCTATCTCGTTATGGCATCTTTATCTATCTTTTCGGGACTCTTACCATGCACTCACTTTCTCTCCCATTACCTAGGAGTCTGCCGTGAACACTGTCATTCCAAGCGCACTCGCACGATCTCGCACCGTGGATCGTCTCGTCGAGGGTATCCCGACCTCGGACGGCGCGGGGGTGAAGCTCACCCGCGTGTTGACCGGCAAGTTACAGCGCCGTCTCGATCCGTTCCTGATGCTCGATGCGTTCGGCAGCGACGACCCCGATGATTACATCGCTGGTTTCCCCGACCACCCACATCGCGGTTTCGAGACCATCACTTATATGCTGGCGGGGCGCATGCGCCATCGCGACAGTGCCGGACACGAAGGTCTGCTGGAGAACGGCGGCATGCAGTGGATGGTCGCCGGGCGTGGTGCCATCCATTCCGAGATCCCGGAGCAGGAGGATGGCGTGATGGAAGGATTCCAGCTCTGGCTCAACCTGCCCGCCAGCAACAAGATGGCAGCGCCCTGGTACAAGGACTTTCCCAGTGCAACGATCCCGGAATACACCACGCCGGAGGGCGTTAAGGTGCGGGTGATCGCGGGCAACAGTAACGGGGTGAGCGGTGCCATGACGCGCGAGACCACCGAGCCGCTCTATCTTGATGTCCATTTACCGGCAGGGACAGCGTTTTCCACGGCATTGCCCACCACGCACAATGCGTTCATCTATGTCTATCGTGGCGAGGTGAAGGTAGGGGAGGCTGATGTGGAGAGTCAGCGCATGGCGATATTGGACAACACGGCAGAAGCCGACGGCGTAAGCTTGACGGCCAGTCGGGATGCGCGCCTCATTCTGGTCGCGGGCAAACCGCTCAATGAAGCTATCGTGCAATACGGCCCGTTCGTGATGAACACACAGGACGAGATCCATCAGGCACTGGATGATTTCAGGAATGGTCGTTTCGCATAGGAGCCGAACATGAATCCACTCACTGCACGTTATGACCATATCGCCATCACCCTGCACTGGCTGGTTGCGTTGCTCATCTTCGTGGCCTTCCCGCTCGGCGTGTATATGCACGACCTGCCGCTGTCGCCGACGAAACTACAGCTATACAGCTACCACAAATGGCTGGGCATCACGGTATTGATGCTGGCCGTGGTGCGGGCGTTCTGGCGCAGCACACATACACCACCGCCGTTGCCCGATACGCTGCAACGCTGGGAGCATGTGGTGAGCCATCTCACGCATCTGGCCTTGTATGCACTGATCCTGGCCGTGCCTTTGTCCGGCTGGCTGATGAGTTCGGCCAAAGGTTTCCAGACGGTATGGTTCGGTGTGTTGCCATTACCCGATCTGCTGGGGAAAGACAAAGAGCTGGGCGAGTTGTTGGCGCTGGTGCATCAGGGATTGAATCTCGCCCTGTTCCTCTTGGTGGGGATGCATATCGCGGCAGTGATCAAACATCGCTTCATTGACCGGGACGATATTCTTGCCCGCATGTTGCCGAAAGGAGCAAACAAATGATCGATATGCGCATGATCATGATGGCGGGGCTGTTGCTGCTGGGCGGACCGGCTGCCGCGCTGGAGTTCAAGCAAGTGTCCGCAGCGGAAAGTTCGGTCACTTTCGCTTACAAACAGATGGGGGTGCCGCTGGAAGGGAAGTTCAACAAGTTCACGGCACAGATCAGCTTCGACCCGGCGCGATTGAATGTGGCGCAAGCCAAGATAGATATCGAGCTGGGCAGTATCGATACCGGTTCAGCCGAAGCCGACGAAGAGGTGCTTGGCAAGTTATGGTTCAATGCCAAGACTCATCCCGTGGCCAGTTTCACCGCCAGCGGGATCAGGGCGGTGGGAGCAAATCGTTATGAAGCGACCGGCAAACTGAGTATCAAAGGCAAGACCCTGGATATCAGCGCGCCCGTGACATTTCAGGCGCACGGCACACGCGGTGTTTTTGACGGCCGCTTTACCCTCAGGCGGCTGGATTATGCAATAGGCGAGGGGGCATGGGCGGACGTCGGCACGGTCGCCAATGACATCCAGATCAAATTTCACCTCGTTGTGAATGCAACAAGCGGCAAGAAGTAGTTTTCAACCCAACCACCCAAGGAGAACAGCATGAAAAGATTAGTCGCCCTCACCATCGGTTCTTTATTATCTGCCGCCGCCTGCGCGGCTCCCGAGACTTACGTGATCGAACCCACGCACACTTTGCCCCGTTTCGAGTACAACCACCTCGGTTATTCCGTGCAGTTGAGCCGCTTTGACAAGACTTCCGGCACGATCACCATCGACCGTGCGAACAAGAGTGGCTCGGTGGAGGTGACCATCGATGCAAAATCGGTCAACACCGGTTATGCCTTATTCAACAGCCATATCCAGGGGCCGGATTTCTTTGACACGGAGATGTTCCCTACCATCACCTACAAGTCCAAAAAAATGAGATTCGAGGGCGACAAACTGGTCGCAGTGGACGGGGATTTGACCATCAAGGGTATCACCAAGCCAGTGACGCTGACGGTCAACTCTTTCTTCTGCATGCCGCACCCGATGGTCAAAAAAGACGCCTGTGGTGCAACCGCCACGGCCAAGGTTAAACGTTCCGACTTCAACATGAGCAAAGCCGTTCCCTACGTGAGTGATGAAGTCACGCTGACCATCCCGGTCGAAGCCATCAAACAATAATGAAAGTCCGCGCTCTCCCTCAGGGGAGGGCGCAGTCCCGTAAAGCCACCCAAGGAGTATCAAATGAGTAATTCCCTGTTTTCGCCGCTCACTCTCGGCAAGCTGCAACTGAACAACCGTGTCGTGATGGCACCGATGACACGCTGCCGCGCTATCGGCAATGTGCCGAATGCACTGATGGAGAAATATTACGCACAGCGTGCCGGTGCCGGACTGATCATCAGCGAAGGTGTCGCTCCTTCCGTCAACGGTTTGGGATATGCCCGGCAACCCGGCCTGTTCAGCGAGGTGCAAGTGCAGGGCTGGAAGCGCGTGACCGACGCGGTACATGCGGGCGGTAGCAAAATATTCGTGCAACTGATGCACGACGGGCGGGTCAGTCATCCCGCAAACATGGCGGCGGATGCCAGGGTCGTCGCTCCTTCTGCGATTGCCGCTCCTGGAGAGATGTGGACCGACAGCAGCAGCATGCAGCCCTATCCGGTGCCCGAAGCGATGAGCGAAGATGATATCAAACAGGCCATCGCCGAATTCGCCGCAGGAGCGAAGAACGCCATCGCCGCCGGGTTCGATGGCATCGAGCTACACGGTGCGAACGGTTATCTGATCGACCAGTTCCTCAATACGGCATCCAATCAGCGCACGGATAAATGGGGCGGCAGCGTGGAGAACCGCATCCGCTTCGCTGTCGAAGTCGCCAAGGCATCTGTCGCCGCCATCGGTGCAGAGCGAGTCGGTATGCGTATCTCACCTTATGGGGCATTCAACGGTACGGTGGCCGATGCGGAGATGGATGTGTTGTATGAGCGATTGATCGAAGAATTGAACAATCTCGGTCTGGTTTACATTCACGTCGTAGATCACAGTTCGATGGGCGCACCCGAAGTCAGCCCTGCGTTGAAGGCCAAGATTCGCAGCAACTTCAAGGGCAGGTACATCCTCTCCGGCGGTTACGATGCCGCGCGCGCCAATGCCGATCTCGATGCGAAGCACGGCGACCTCGTGGCTTTCGGTCGTCCGTTCATCGCCAATCCCGACTTGGTGCAGAAGCTGCAAAGCGGTGCGGCACTGACCGCGCCGGATTCCAGTACCTTCTACACGCCGAGCGAGAAGGGCTACACCGACTATTGAGGGTAAACATAGCGCACATTGCGCAGGCAAACTCCCTTCCCCCGTAGGCGGGGGAAGGGCTGGGGATGAGGGGCGGTGCATCTTTCCCAAACTGGCTTCAACCTGCCATCCCTCCCCCCCCTCTCCCGCTTGCGGGAGAGGGGCTTTCCGCAACTGCATACGTTAATTCGTGTCGGATCAATAAGCCGCAACAAGGAGTCGCTATGCAAATTGAAATTTGGTCGGATGTTATCTGCCCTTGGTGTTACATCGGCAAGCGGCGTTTTGAACAGGCGCTTGCTGCTTTTGCGCACAAAAAAAGTGTCACTGTGATCTGGCGTAGCTTCGAACTTGATCAAAAATCTCCCCGGCAGTATCCCGATACGCTGGAGGTAATGCTGTCACGCAAATACGGAGTCAGCTCTGATGAGGCTGCCGCGATGAATGCGCGCGTCACGGCAATTGCCAAAGAAATCGGGCTGGATTATCGCTTGAGCGAGGCGCGTCCCGGCAACACTTTCGATGCACACCGCTTACTGCATTTCGCCGCCTCGCGAAATCTCGGCGATGAAGCGACCGAACGCATCATGCACGCCTACTTTTCCGAGTCTCTCGCCGTGGGCGATCGGGCTGCATTGGCGCGACTCGCGGCGGAATTCGGTATTGCCGAGAGCGAGGCGTTGGTGACGCTGGAGAGTGAGGCTTATTCCAGTGACGTGCGTGCGGACGAAGCAAGGGCGGCCAAGTTAGGCATCACCGGCGTACCGTTTTTTGTGATTGACGAAAAGGTAGGTATCTCGGGGGCGCAACCGGTGGAGGAGTTCACCCGGATATTGCAGCAGGCTTGGGATGAGCACTAGCAACTGCTAAAGACTTTTCAGCAACACCCAAACCGCGCCGCCCCCTCCCGCATTCTGCGGCGCTACACAGAACGCCAGTACCTGCGGGTGTTGCATCAGCCAGTGACGGGTGAGCGATTTCAGTACCCCCTCACGTCCTGCGCTGCGCCAGCCTTTGCCGTGGATCACGTTGACACAGCGCAGCCCGCTCTGTGTGGCGTGATGCAGAAATTCCACCAGTAATTTTCTGGCTTCGTCGCTGTTGAGACCGTGCAGGTCGATGCTGTCTTGCGGCGGCCATTCCCCGCGCCGCAATTTGCGCAGCGTCATGCGGTTCAAACCGTTGCCCAGATATTCGTCGGGCGGAGTGTCGCTTGCGCCGTGGTCGGATAAGGTATCGGCGATGACGGTTGCGGTGGGATTGAAGCGGGGAACCAGATTGCGCGGCGCGGGTGCCGGGCTGATGCGACCGGAAGGCTTGAGCGGTGTCACGCCTTCCAGCGACTGCCGGAACAAGTCGGTGTCCGGTTCCGGTTTTTCTTTCAAGACAAAACTTTCACCACAGAGACACTGAGACACAGAGAAAAACGGACAGATGAGGTAGCAGGGCGGCAATCATGCTCATATCGAAGCGCCACAGTTGCTTTCCTCGGTGTTCTCTGTGGTGAAATTGTTTTAGATTACCCCAGTGAGGCGAGGTATTTGTCCGCATCCAGTGCCGCCATACAGCCTGTGGCCGCACTGGTGCAGGCCTGTCGGTAGATCTGATCCTGCACATCGCCCGCTGCAAACACACCGGAGATGCTGGTGGCGGTGGCGTTACCTTTGTTGCCGCCGCGTGTGGTGATGTAGCCGTTATCCATCTCCAGTTGTCCGGCGAAGATATCGGTGTTGGGCTTGTGGCCGATGGCGATGAATACGCCGTCCACCTTGATGTCCTGTGTTGCGCCGCCTTGTACTTGCTTCAGGCGCGCACCGGTCACGCCGCTGGCGTCTCCCAGCACTTCGTCCAGTGTCTGGTTGAGTTGCAGGGTGATCTTGCCTTCATTTACCTTTTCCATCAGGTGGTCGATCATGATGCGCTCGGCGCGGAAACTATCGCGGCGGTGTACCAGTGTCACATGGCTGGCGATGTTGGCCAGATAAAGGGCTTCCTCCACCGCGGTATTGCCGCCGCCGATCACGGCGACCGGCTTGTTGCGGTAGAAGAAACCGTCACAGGTGGCGCAGCCGGATACCCCTTTGCCCATGAACGCCTCTTCCGAAGGCAGGCCGAGATATTGCGCCGAAGCGCCGGTGCAGACGATGAGTGCGTCGCAGGTGTAGCTGCCCGCGTCACCGACCAGCAGGAAAGGTTTTTGTTGCAGCTTGGCCGTGTGGATGTGATCGAAGATCATCTCGGTGTTGAACCGCTCCGCATGTTGCTGGAAACGCTGCATCAGTTCCGGGCCCTGCACGCCGTTCGGGTCGGCGGGCCAGTTGTCCACTTCGGTGGTGGTCATCAGTTGGCCGCCCTGAGCCAATCCGGTGATCAGTACCGGTTTCAGATTGGCGCGTGCGGCATATACGGCGGCGGTGTAACCGGCCGGGCCGGAACCGAGGATGATGAGGCGGTGATGCTGGGCGGCTTTTTCCATGACAGACTTTCGCTATGCGTGACAGAGGGCGAAATTTATCAGTGCAAGGGGTGGCTGTCGAGTAAAATGCGCGCCTTATGTACCGACTACTCTCGCTCATCTTGCCCCTGTCACTGCTGGGGGTTAATGCCGCTGCTGCGGAGCTGCCGGGCATTCCCCAGTTCATCGACGAGATGGTGAGCAAGCACCGCTTCAATCGCGAAGAACTGGAGCTGACCTTCCAGCGCGCCGAGCATCGACCCGACATCATCGCGGCCATCTCGGCTCCGGCCACCATCAAACCCTGGGCCGAATATCGCGCGTCCTTCATCAACCCGGCGCGTACCGACGGCGGAATGGCGTTCTGGAAACAATATGCGGCGCAATTGCAGCGCGCCGAACAGCAATACGGTGTGCCGCAAGAAATCATCGTTGCGGTGATCGGTGTGGAGACCTTGTATGGCCGAAGGATGGGACGGCACCGCACGCTGGATGCCCTGACCACACTGGCATTTGATTACCCGCGCCGCGCCGAATTTTTCCGCAGCGAGTTGGAGCACTACCTGCTGCTCGCGCGCGAGCAAGGCTTCGATCTGTTCGAACTGAAAGCCTCGTACGCGGGCGCTTTGGGTATCCCGCAATTCATGCCCAGCAGCTACCGTAAACATGCGCTGGATTTCAACGGTAACGGCAAGGTCGATCTGCTGAGCGAGCCAGAAGATGCCATCGGCAGCGTCGCCAATTATCTCAAACAATATGGTTGGAAACGCGGTGAACCGGTGGCGCAATTAGCCGTTCTGGGTAACGAGGTTTTTCCTGTGATCGCGGGAGAGCCGCGCAGCCTGGCGGTCTGGGCGCAGGAGGGGGTGACTCCGGCGAACAAACCGCAGGGTAATGTCCCGCCGGCGGTGTTGCTCGACTTTACCGTCGAAACGGGCAAAGAATATTGGCTGACTTACAACAACTTCCGCGTCATCACGCTCTACAACAACAGCAACTTCTACGCGATGTCGGTGTTTCAACTGGCCGAAGTTTTGCGTACCAACTACAACGCTACGCCCTGATGCGGCGCGCTCCGTTGTAGCGGCTGGTCCAATATCGTTCGTCCATCTTTTCCACGCGGATGCGGCTGCCCGTCTTGGGCGCATGCACGAATTTGCCGTCCCCGACGAATATCCCCACATGCGAATACGGGCGATCCAGCGTATTGAAGAAGACCAGATCGCCGGGGCGCAGTTGTTCGCTCCTGAGCGATTTGCCCACGCGACTCAATTCGCGGCTGGTGCGCGGCAAGGCGATCTTCAGCGTGTGCTGAAACACATGTCCGACAAAACCGCTGCAATCGAAACCGGCATCAGGCGACGCACCGCCGTAACGGTAGGGGATATCCGCCAGACTCATCGCATACATCACCAGCTCATTCATCTCCGTCTCTGAAGCCGAAGGCGCTGAGGTATGCCGCGGCGACGAGCTACAGGCACCGAGCAGAGCGAGCAACAAAATGAGCAGCGTTCTTTTCATGGGGCAGGGGCTTACGCGGCAGGCCGTGCCGACATGGCAGCAGTAAGACTCACCGAAACGAACTCGGCTCGCGATGTGGCATTGTTCTCCTGGGCGTTCTGCGCGCACCAGGCAAAGAACTCTTCGGGGACGATCTGGCACTCGATGGCGCGCACTCCCGAACGCTGGAACTCCCTGCGCGCAGCCACCGCCATCGCCTCCCATTGCTTGAACGAATCCTCGAAACATTCCGGGTCGGTCGCACTGGCTTTCACCTCAGCCCAAGTCTGCTCGGTGTACCAGGTCACACCGATGATGAGCGCCTGATTGCGTTTTTTTGCATGCAAACGTTGTTGGAGCGAAGGTTTTTTCATATGTTCAGATGGAAGCTAACAGGGGGCTGGTAATTAGGGGAGTTTCAACCGCAGGGGTGTGACTCTTATTCATAGTGCGTCCACATACGCAAGACGCGAACCGTTCTCTCCTTGGCCAATACCTCATACACGATACGGTGCTGAATATTGATGCGGCGAGAGTATGCGCCGGCAAGGTCACCGACCAACTTTTCGAAAGGCGGCGGATTCTGGAACGGATCGTTAGCAAGAATGGTGAGCAACTCTTGCGCCTTTGGTTTAAGGCCACTTGCAACAAGCTTCTTAGCATCCTTCATCGCTTGCTTGGCATAAACAACTACCCAACTTACCACTTAAGCTCCTTGGAGCTTTTTGCGAGAGGCTCGGCCATGCCAGCCTTGATGGATTCGCGCATACCTGGCACCGCCAACAAATACAAAGTTTCCTGAATTGCGCTCCAATCCTCCGCAGAAAGCAGCACGGCACTACTGCGCTTTCCGGAAATGATGATCGGCTCATGTGATTCGACCGTTTGGTCAATAAGCCGATAGAGATTGGCGCGAGCTTCGCTGGCCGTAAGTGTGTTCATTTCGTGCCCCTTTAAGGAAGTTTGCAAAGTACGCTAAAGCGTACGCACGGTCAAGGGAAATTAGGGGCGATTCACTTACAACGCGCTGCGGTAGCCTTGAAGTGCATGCTGTAGCGATGCACCTTTGGCAGACTTGATTTGCCCATAAAACACCTCCGTTCCGTTAGGGGGGGCAATTATTTTGGGGGAAGAATACAGTCCCTCTTGACCGTAAGGTTAGACCTAACTAGGAAAAAATGCTTAGCACAGCAGACCATAACATTCCAAATATCAGAGCACCCAGTAGCCAGAATAGCATGCGCTTTACAACGACCCAATATCGAGCACGCTCTTCCGTGTCCATAAACCATGTGCGGCGAAATGGTTCGGTTTCTCGCCCATTTACAAAGTACACGAAAGGTATGAGAAGAAACACCGCTATAGCGCAGAGCCAGAATAAATTGTTTTCGAGTACGGAGAGGTGGCGGTGACTCATCCATGCATCGAAGGGGACGAGTCCGAAAGCAGCCCACGCGCCCGCGAGCATTGCCGTTTTATGGGTCGGGACTATTGGCATAAAGGTCTAACGTAAAAGTAAGGGGCTGCGCGCTTTTGCGCAGTCCCGCTTGACTGCCGGGTTGGGGGGCATTGCCAAGGCCTCAATACTTGATGTCATCGATCCGCCACTTTCCATCTTGAGGAATTAGCTTAAGGGTTACTTTCACGCGCTCTTTCTCGCCGCTTTCCTCAATGGTTGCGCTGAAGCTCAAGGTTGCTTCCTTTTCTCCCATATGCCGCCGCGTTTCAGAGAAATCAAACCAGCGTGCTTCTGATGACTGCCGAAGCGCTTTGTAGCCCTTCACGTCCATAACGGCGTTCTCGCGCCTCAACTGCTCTCTCAACCTAAGGCTCAGCAACGAGTACACGCGACCGTAATCTCCATTTTCTTCCGCAGATATGTAGCTCCGAATTACCGAGCTAACCGAGTTGTGCGGTGATCTAGGTTCCTCGCTAGCGCTGGCAAGAGAGGACAACCAGGCCGCGACGAAAACACCAGCGAGGAATCTTGAGATGCGCTTCACTCTGATGACCCCCAACGTAAAAGTAAGGGGCTGCGCGCTTTTGCGCAGTCCCGCTTGACTGCCGGGTTGGGCTTCATTTGCTGCCTTCCCCAAGACGTTTCGATATGACAAATACCTGCACCCCACTCATTGAGCATTCTTGGCGTGATGCGTCGTTGCTCGTTATGACCTCTATAATTTCGCCCGTTTTCTGCGTGAACGTGACCAAATGAAGTTGGCGATAGAGGTCTTTGCCAATCTTTTCAGATGCGAGCAGGGCGACCTTGGTTTTGGTGAAGTCTAGACGGCCATTGTCTGTTAACCCGGCGTTCTTGAGATGTACGAATGCCATATTGGTAGCCCAACTATCAACACCAGTACAGTTCGGGGAACCGGCAAAAGCCAACCCGCTGCTCAAGCAAAACAGCGCAATAATTATGGACAACCTCACTCGATTTCTCATGATGCCCAACGTTCAAATTGAGGGGCAGGCCGCTTCTGGCCTGTCCCGCTCGAATGTAGGGTTAGGCTCTGGTTCATTTCATGAGGCCAAGCGAACCCAAGACCCCGGCAAATAAAAGACCGAACCCAAACAACCAAAGTAACAAATGCGAAACAAGAAACTGGATAGGATGTTCCTGCTTGAGCACAATGCCACCGCGTGTTTGACTGCGATCAGTCGTGCGGTAAAAGTGCGTTACAGCCATCAGAAAGGCTGTTGAGGCAATAGCAATAGACAAGAACCCAAAATGATATGTAGTTAACGGAAAAACCAATAGCAAGACCAATGGAATTAATGCTATCAGACAAAAAATCTTGGCAAGATAAAGTAGCATTTTATGATTGGCCTAACGTAAAGTAGACACCGAAATCGGTGTATATCCTGCGCGGCTAAAGTGTAGAATTCGGCTTGTTTTCAATTTCAACTCCCTGTTTATTTTTGAAACTCTCAAAAACAAAACGATGCGATGAATAACGAGACTACACCGCTTTCCCAAAATTCGCCAAGGCTGCTCGATCAAGTTCGCGACAAGATCAGGGTGAAGCATTACAGCATCCGCACTGAAACGCAATATGTGCAGTGGATCAAGCGCTTCATCTTTTTTCACGGCAAGCGCCACCCCAAGGAGATGGGTGCAGGGGAGGTTGAGGCGTTTTTAACGCATCTGGCGGTGGAGGGGAATGTGTCTGCGTCAACGCAGAATCAGGCGTTGTCCGCGCTGCTGTTTTTATACCGCGAGGTGTTGGGTATTGAGTTGCCTTGGTTGGATGAGGTGGTGCGGGCAAAGAAGCCGCAGCGCTTGCCTTCGGTGTTGACGCGCGCCGAGGTGTCGCTGGTGTTGGAGCGTATGGATGGCGTTTATAGTTTGATGGCGCGTTTGCTATATGGCACGGGGATGCGTTTGATGGAGTGCTGCCGCTTGCGCGTGAAGGATGTTGATTTCGGACAGCGTGAGATTGTGATTCGCGAAGGTAAGGGGGCGAAGGATAGGGTGACGATGTTGCCGGATACGCTGGTGCAGCCCCTGCAAGAATATCTGGCGAAGCGTCGGCGTTTGTACGAGGATGATTTGGGTAAAAGTATGGCGGAGGTGTTTTTGCCCGACGCGCTGGTGCGCAAGTATCCCAATGCCGCGAGCGATTGGGCTTGGCAGTATGTGTTTCCATCCGGGAGTTATTCGGTCGATCCGCGCAGCGGACGCGAGCGTCGCCACCATATCGATGAAAAATTATTGCAACGCGCCATGAAAAAAGCGGTGGGGTTGGCGGGCATCACCAAGCTCGCCACACCGCATACCCTGCGCCATTCCTTCGCAACTCATTTGCTGGAAAGCGGCTACGACATCCGCACCGTGCAAGAGTTGCTTGGGCATTCCGATGTTTCCACCACGATGATCTACACCCATGTGTTAAATAAGGGCGGCAGAGGCGTGGTGAGTCCGTTGGATAGGTAGTGTGTGCATAGTTGCACCTCGGTTGCTTGAAAGGAAATGCCATGAGTGAAGTGTTGATCTATGAGGCCGAGGGCGGGCAGACGCAGGTGAGCGTGCGGCTGGATGCGGAGACGGTGTGGCTTAGTTTGAATCAGATGACTGAGCTCTTCGGGCGTGATAAATCTGTGATCTCCCGACATTTGCGGAATATTTTTAAAGAGGGTGAGTTGGTGCGAGATTCAGTTGTTGCATTATTTGCAACAACTGCCTCCGATGGTAAAACCTATCAGGTGGACTATTTCAATCTCGATACCATCATCTCGGTGGGATATCGGGTCAATTCCGCACAGGCAACCCGCTTCCGCCAATGGGCCACCCGCACTCTGCGTGAACACCTAGTGCAAGGCTATACGCTGAACCAAGCACGTCTCGCCGAGCGCGGTATCAGTGAGGCGCAGCAGGCTATCGAGTTGCTGGCGCGCACGTTGAATAATCAGGCGCTGATTAGCGATACAGGCAGCGCGGTACTCGCGCTCATTGTGGATTATGCGAAGACTTGGCGTTTGTTGCTGCAATACGACGAGAGCGGTTTGGTGTTGCCGGAAGGCTGCAAGCCCGCGCAAGGGGCACTGGATGATGGCAAGGCGCTGGCGGCGATAGCCCAACTCAAGGCCGAGTTGCTGGCGCGCGGCGAAGCGACTCCACTTTTTGGGCAGGCGCGCGGCGAGGCGTTCGCGGGCATCCTCGGCAACATCGAGCAAACGATGTTCGGTGAATCGCTGTACCGCACCCGCGAAGAGAAGGCGGCGCATTTGTTGTATTTCATCATCAAGGATCATCCCTTTTCGGATGGCAACAAGCGCATCGGCTCGTTCATGTTTTTGCTCTACCTCCAACAGGAAGATATGAGCATGTCGATCAACGACAACGCGCTGACGGCGCTGGCCTTGCTGATCGCGGAAAGCGATCCGGGTAACAAGGAGCTGATGATTCGTCTGGTGGTGAATTTATTGGTGGACGGAACGGCGGAATGACAGACGAAGATTTTATGCGCGAGGCCTTGCGCCTTGCAGAGCAGGCCGCACAGGTGGGCGAGGTGCCGGTGGGGGCGGTGGTGGTGAAAGACGGCGAAATTATCGGTCGCGGCAGCAATGCGCCGATTTCGCGCCATGACCCGACCGCCCATGCCGAGATCGCTGCGTTGCGTGATGCGGCGCAGCGGCTGGGTAACTACCGGCTGGTGGGCTGCGAGTTGTTCGTCACTTTGGAGCCGTGTGTGATGTGTGTCGGGGCGATGTTCCATGCGCGTATCGCTCGCGTGGTGTTCGGTGCGACCGATCCCAAGACTGGGGCGGCGGGCAGTGTATTCAACTTGTTCGATGAGTCTCGGCTCAATCACCATGCGAATGTCGAAGGCGGTGTGCTGGCGGCGGAATGCGGTAAAGTGCTGAGTGATTTCTTTGCGGCACGTCGCGCGCAACAAAAGGCCTTATGAAGATCACTATCCATATCTCGACGCAAACGCTGGAGCTGTTCGACGATGGCGGTAAGTCGCTGCACCGATATTCTGTTTCCACTGCGGCGAACGGGGTGGGCGAGGAGAGTGGCAGTTTTTGCACGCCGCGCGGCAAACATATCATCCGCGCCAAGATCGGTGCGGGGCAGCCGGAGAATGCGGTGTTCGTGAAACGCCGCCCCACCGGCGAGATATACACGCCGCAGTTGGGTGAGCTACATCCCAAGCGCGATTGGATTTTAACGCGCATCTTGTGGTTGTGTGGCCAAGAGCCGGGTTACAACCGCTGGGGCTCGTGCGACACCATGCGCCGTTATATCTACATCCACGGCACCCCCGACGAAACGCCGCTGGGCAAGCCCGGTTCGCATGGTTGTGTGCGTATGCGTAATGCCGATCTGCTGGAACTGTTCGAGTTGGTGCAGGCTGGCACTGCGGTGGAGATCGTGGCTTGATTGCGGCGGGTGTTGTAGGAGCGTGCCCTGCACGCGAATTCCTGTCGCGTGCACGGCATGCTCCTACAAAGTTGGCAGGATGGTCAGTCGCAATCGTTTAGGGCGAGTATGGACTTCACGATACATCAAGTGACCTGGCATGACGCAGAGCCCCTTTTGCGCGAAGTGCGCGAGACGGTGTTTATGCGCGAGCAGGGGGTTCCTGCCGAGCTGGAATGGGACGGCCTGGACGGAAACGCGCAGCATGTGCTGGCCGTGAGTGGCAGCGGGCAGGCCATCGGTTGCGGGCGTATCCTGCCGAATTCTCATATCGGACGTATCGCGGTGTTGCCCGATTGGCGCGGCAAGAAGGTGGGCACGGCGTTATTGCAGGCACTGATCGACTATGCAAGCGCCCGGCATCTTCCCGAAGTCGATCTCGATGCCCAGGTACAGGCATTGCCTTTTTACCGCAAGTTCGGTTTTGTGGAAGAGGGCGAGGAGTTCATGGATGCGGGCATTCCGCATCGCAAGATGCGTTTGAAACTGTAAAAAGCGGGGAAGGGAGAAGGGAGAAGGGAGAAGGGAGAAGGGAGAAGGGAGAAGGGAGAAGGGAGAAGGGAGAAGGG
>CAZNAD010000013.1:33180-63994 GCA_964571195.1 uncultured Gallionellaceae bacterium
GAAGGGAGAAGGGAGAAGGGAGAAGGGAGAAGGGAGAAGGGAGAAGGGAGAAGGGTAAAACCCGCCGCATTTCCCCTTGAGCACCGCAGGTGCGCTCCCTTCCCCCTTTACCCTTCCCCTCAAATCACTTCCCAGTCAGATATTCATCCACGTTGAAATGCAGCACGGCTTCCGGTTTTGATGCCGCGAAGGCGGTGATGAATGCGCCGGTGACAAAGGCTTCGGCGAAGATGATGATGGGGGTGGCGACGAGGTAGTTGTGTTTGATGCTGACCCAGGTGTTCGGGCTGAGTCCGGCCAGCAGTGCGACGGCGGCACACACGACCAGTATCATGGACAAGGCTCCGCACAGGAAGCCGTTGCACAACACGAAGATGAAGAAGTTCTTGGGCAGGTTGTTTTGGATGGCGGCCCGCAGCCATTCGCTGAAATAGACCGGTAGCGCGATCATCAGCAGACCGTTCAAGCCCAAGGCACTGAATGACATGTCGGAGCGCAGCCAGGTCGCCAGCATGATGCCGCTGAGGGCGACGAATGCCAGGTGCCAGCCGAACATCAGCACGAATAAGGTCGCGCCGAGTAGGTGGTAGTTATAGCCGGGACGGAAGCCGACGTTTAATTGCCAGAACAGGAACAGGCCCAGCACCAGCCCGACCAGCGCGTTGCTGCGTACCGGGTTGTCGAGCAGTTGCCGCCACGGCATGGTGCGGAAGGCGCGTACCAGCAATACCAAGAAGATGATGTTCGCCAGCCATAGCAGATCGCTGGCAAAGAGCTGGGCGGGCAGGTTCACCCGGCGCTTTCGTCGGGGAAGGGATAGGGCAGTGCCTCGAAGCTGAGCGCGGGACCTTCAGCCGAGCGCCAGTGTACGATGCGGTTCTCCTGCACCGTGCTGCTGTGCAGTGTGGCCAGAACATCAAAACCGCCCTGCGGAGCCGGTGCCGCGTTCAGGATATGGCCGCTGGTCTGGTTGGGATAGTCGTCACTGAACAACACATCGTTCGGATGCGGGGCCTCGGCGCTGTCGAGATGGGCCAGATGGGTGCGTTGTTTTATCTTGCCCAGATAACGCACCCGCGCCACGATCTCCTGTCCGGGATAACAGCCTTTCTTGAAACTGACCCCGTCGAGCAGATCCAGATTCAGCATCTGCAATACGAACTGTTCCTGAGTGGCGGGCAGCACCGTGGGACGCCCCGCGCGGATATCCAGCCAATCCCAGCAGGACGAACCGACCGGGCGAGCCTGCGCGCTGAGGCGCGGCCACAATGCGATTGCCTGCGCGGGTGTGGTGATGATCTGGAAGCGTGTCGCGCCAAGCCGCATGAGGTCAACGCCGCTATGCCGGGTCAGCGCCAGATCGGTTTGCGGAATCTCTTCGAGGGCGGTTTGCAACAGTGCTTCCGCTTCCTTTCCGGCGACACCCAGACAAACCTGTTGTGTACTCACGTCTTCGATCTTCACCTTGGCGCGCAATACGTACATCGCAAGTTTCTTGCGTATCGGTTCGACCAGTGTCCGTGGCAGGTGCAGCAGATAGCCGCTGTCGTCCTGACGGATGAGGAAAGTCGCGATGACACGGCCTTTGGCGGTGTTGAGGCTGCTGAGTTGAGCCTGTTGCGGGTTGACGGTTTTGATGTCGTTGCTGCACAGATTTTGCAGGAAGGACTGCGCATCTTCACCGCTCACCCTGAGGAGGCCGGATTGCGACAGGTCGCACAATATCGTGCTGTCACGGGTGGTGATGCGTTCGGCGGCGGTAGCGCCAAAATCCTGCACTGTATCGTTCTGGATATGCGCGCCTTGTTGTTCGAGGAAGTTCTGCCAGGTAGGGTCAAGCATAGGTGTTGATACGGACTCTGGGTCTGTCCTCTTGAGCTTCCTGTTGCCGTACCACGGGAGCTTCGGCGGCTTCGCGCGCGCTGCTTTCGACGGAGCGGGCGGCGACCTTGTCGGACTGCACCGGTGCCTGCATCTGGTTGCTGCGGGTGGCGGCCTGTGTGCGCGGAGCCTGTTCCACACCGCTGGCACGGGGTTCGACCGGCATACGCAGCGCCTGCTCTATCTGGCTGGCGCGTGATTCGGTCTGCGCACGCGGGGTCGGTTCGGCCTGGCTGCTGCGTATCTCGGCCTGTGCACGGGGAGCCTGCTCCATGCTCATCTTCCTGGCCTGCGCGGACAGGGTGACGATAGCAGCCGGTTGGCGGTCTTCGCGTGCCAGTGTCCTGTTACCTTGCGCGTCAGCGGCAGCCGGTGTGACGGGCTTGGTCGGGGCGAGCGGGTTGGTGGTGTTGACGTTGGAGATCGCCATGATGTCCTCCGAAAGACTTGATGGAGCGCACCGTACTAGTTTTTGCCGCGCTTGGCAATCGCAACAGCCCGTTTATGCGGCTGGCAAACAATTTAATTTGCGGCGACAATGCCGCACCATTTTTTACGGGAGCAACCATGTCATTGAACGAACTCAACCAACGTTTTGCTATCAGTAACCATGTGCAGTTCAAGGAGATCACCGAGGGCATCATCGCCGCCGAGGTCTCCAATCAACACGCGAACAGCAATATCGTGTTGCAGGGCGCACACATTGCGACCTGGCAACCGCGCGGTCAGGAGCCGGTGATCTGGTTGTCGCCTTATGCCAAATTCGCATCGGGCAAATCGATACGCGGCGGTGTGCCGATCTGCTGGCCGTGGTTCGGCCCCCATGCTACCGATGGCAAGCTGCCGGGGCACGGTTATGCGCGTACCGTGATGTGGGAAGTGCTGGAGACCAAGGCTTTGCCCGATGGCGCGACCTTTCTGCGTTTCGGTCTGGTCGAGACCGATGCGACACGTGCACAGTGGCCCCACCCATCCACCGCACAGCTCGAAGTGACCGTGGGCAAGAGTCTGCGTGTGGAGCTGGTCACCCACAACAGCGGTAAAGAATCTTTCGTGCTCGGTGAAGCGTTGCACACTTATTTCCAGATCAGCGATGTGGCGCAGATGACCATACGCGGGCTGGAGGGTTGCGATTATCTGGACAAAGTGGGCGAACCGGCGCGCCGTACCCAGCAGGGCGGCATCGTCATCGAGAGCGAAGTGGATCGCGTGTATGTCGATACCCCGGCGGACTGTGTGATCGAGGATAAGGGTTTGAAACGCGCCATCCGCATCGCCAAACAAGGCAGCCTTTCCACCGTGGTGTGGAACCCGTGGACGGAGAAAGCCAACAAGATGGGCGACTTCGGCGAGAACGGCTTCCGTGGCATGGTGTGTGTGGAAAGCGCCAATGCCTTCGACAATCTGGTCACCGTCAAAGCGGGTGAGACACACCGTCTGGTCGTGGAATACAGCGTCGAAGCGCTTTGATGCGGCGCGCGGGCGGAATGTCCCCGCCCGTTTTCAACAGAGACTTTTGTCGCGCACCAGTTCGGTCAAACGGATGACCCGTTGCGCCAGCACCGAAGCAATGCGGTTGATGAGCACGATGCCCACGGCGGGGTGGGCGTGGCAGAAATCGTAGAACTTGTTGCCGTGGATGCGGATGAATTTGCACTCGGTCTTGCAGGTCACATTGGCCGAGCGTTTGCTGCCCTGTATCCAGGCCACTTCACCGAACAACTCGTTGTCGATGGGATGCAGATCGACCTCCACCGCCGCCGGAAGCGGCGAGAGTTTGGTTCCCACGCTCACTTCCCCCACCAGCAGTAACAACAGATCGGGATGCCGCATCTCGCCCGTGTTCACTACCGGCTCCTCTCCCGCCTGATGGGTGACCAGTTCCGTGAACTTGGCGATTTTTTTCACTTCTTCTTTGTCGATGCCGCTGAATAACGCGGTCTGAAGCAGCAGTTGATACATGGTTTTCCTTTGGATGGCCGAGCCTGGTTAGTGTGGGGCAGTATCGCGCAGCCCCCGTGGTTTTGCAATCCGGCCGGCACAGGACATATTTTGCCTAAGTCGAGACTGGGCGCTCCGCCGCCGTCCGTCCTGAGTTGGCAAACTAAGCTTTGTCCGTACAATAGGCGCTCGTCATACCTACCCGCACAGACTCCACCATGAGACTCGGCATCGACCTCGGCGGCACCAAGACAGAGATCATCGCACTCGACGATACCGGCGGGGAACTGCTTCGTCGTCGTGTGGCTACCCCGCAGGGCGACTACCGGCAGACCTTGCAAGCTATCGTCCAGCTGGTGCGTGATGCTGAAGCGGAGTTGGGGCAGCAGGGCTCACTCGGCATCGGTACTCCCGGAGCAATCTCGCGTGCGACCGGGCATCTCAAGAACTCCAACTCTGTCGTCCTCAACGGCCAGCCTATCCTGCAAGACCTTGAAGCGCTGCTGCAACGCAAAGTGCAGATCAGCAACGATGCCAACTGTTTTGCGCTCTCCGAAGCGACAGACGGCGCTGCGGCAGGGGCATCCGTCGTGTTCGGTGTCATCCTCGGTACCGGCGTCGGCGCGGGCATCGTTGTCAACGGCCACATCCTCACCGGCCCCAACAGCATCGCGGGCGAATGGGGGCACAATCCGTTGCCTTGGCCACAGCCGCACGAGTTGCCCGGCTTGCCCTGTTATTGCGGTAAACAGGGCTGCATCGAGACCTTTCTCTCCGGGCCGGGCATGGCTAAACAGCATGAGATCGCTACAGGCGTAGCGCTGAAGGCCGAGGAGATCGTGGCGCGCGCCGAGCAGGGTGATGCCGCCTGCGAGCGCAGCCTGCAAACTTACGAGAACCGTCTCGCGCGCTCCCTCGCCCATGTCATCAACATCCTCGACCCGGATGTGATCGTGCTGGGTGGTGGCATGTCCAACATCGGGCGGCTGTATGCGAACGTGCCCAAACTATGGGGCGAGTGGGTATTTTCAGATCGGGTGGATACCAGGCTGGTGAAGCATCGCTTTGGCGATTCGAGCGGGGTGCGCGGGGCGGCATGGCTGTGATAATGGTGTTTTGACGTGTGACTGATTCCAACTGACATAACGTTGTCAGCATCTCCTGCTATTGTATTTTGGCGATCTAGCCATTCCCCGTACAATACGCAGTCCATGAAAACCATCACTTTCCCCGACAGTCCCTACCTCCTGCACCTGCCGTTCGATCCGGCGGGTGATCAGCCCACGGCGATCACGCAGCTGGTAGAGGGCATCAATGACGGGCTGGCCTATCAGACGCTGCTGGGTGTGACCGGCTCCGGCAAGACGTTCACCATGGCCAACGTCATCGCGCGCACCGGGCGACCCGCGATCATCATGGCACCGAACAAGACGCTGGCGGCGCAGTTGTATTCCGAGATGCGCGAATTTTTTCCCGAGAACGCGGTCGAGTACTTCGTCTCTTATTACGACTACTATCAGCCCGAGGCCTACGTGCCGTCGCGCGATGTGTATATCGAGAAGGATTCCAGCATCAACGAGCAGATCGAGCAGATGCGCCTGTCGGCCACCAAGTCCATGCTGGAGCGGCAGGACTGTGTGATCGTGGCGACGGTCTCGGCTATCTACGGTATCGGCGATCCGGTGGATTACCACGGCATGATCCTGCATCTGCGCCAGAACGAGAAGATGGAACAGCGCGATGTGATCCAGCGTCTGGTGGCGATGCAGTATGACCGCAACGAACTTGATTTCCAGCGCGGAACGTTCCGCGTGCGCGGCGATGTGATCGACATCTTCCCGGCAGAAAGCAGCGAGAACGCGGTGCGCGTGACGCTGTTCGACGACGAGGTGGAATCCATCGCGTTGTTCGATCCGCTCACCGGGCACATCCAGACCCGTGTGCCGCGTTATACCGTGTATCCCTCCAGCCATTACGTGACACCGCGCGAGACGACTTTGCACGCCATCGAGACCATCAAGGTGGAGTTGGCTGAGCGCATTGCCTTCTTTCAAAAAGAGAACAAGCTGGTGGAGGCGCAGCGCATTGAGCAGCGTACCCGCCACGATCTGGAGATGCTGGCCGAGATCGGTTTCACCAAAGGTATCGAGAACTATTCGCGCCATTTGTCCGGGCGCGGGCCGGGCGAAGCGCCGCCGACATTGATGGACTATCTGCCACCGAACGCGCTGATGATCATCGACGAAAGTCACGTCACCATCCCGCAGATCGGCGGCATGTACAAAGGCGACCGCGCACGCAAGGAGAATCTGGTCAATTACGGTTTCCGTTTGCCGTCCGCGCTGGACAACCGTCCGTTGCGTTTCGACGAGTTCGAGAAGGTGATGCGCCAGAGCATCTTCGTTTCCGCCACACCCTCCACCTACGAGGCCGAGCATCAGGGGCAGGTGGTGGAGCAGGTGGTGCGTCCGACCGGGTTGATCGATCCGGTGATCGAGGTGCGTCCGGCCACTCATCAGGTGGACGATCTGATGAGCGAGGCCAATGCGCGCATCGCGCAGGGCGAGCGCGTGCTGGTCACCACGCTGACCAAACGCATGGCGGAAGACCTGACCGAATATTTCTCCGAACACGGCATCAAGGTGCGTTACCTGCACTCGGACATCGAGACGGTGGAGCGCGTGGAGATCATCCGCGATCTGCGTCTGGGCATGTTCGACGTGCTGGTTGGTATCAACCTGTTGCGCGAGGGATTGGATATCCCCGAGGTGTCGCTGGTCGCGATATTGGATGCGGACAAGGAAGGTTTCCTGCGTTCTGAACGGTCACTGATCCAGACCATAGGCCGCGCGGCGCGCCACCTGCACGGCACGGCGATCCTGTATGCAGACCGCATCACGGATTCGATGCGCAAAGCCATCGACGAGACTGAGCGCCGCCGCGCCAAGCAGATCGCACACAACGAGGCACACGGCATCACGCCGCAGTCCATCGTCAAACGTATCAAAGACATCATCGACGGCGCTTACGATGTGGATGCCGAGCGTAAGACACTGAAGGCGGCGCAGACGCAGGCGAAATATCTGGCGATGAGTGAGAAAGAGGTCTCGAAAGAGATCGCTCGCATCGAAAAAGAGATGTTGCAAGCGGCCAAGAATCTGGAATTCGAGAAGGCCGCGCAACTGCGCGACCAGTTGAAAAAGTTGCGCGAGAGCGTATTTCTTTCACCGTTGTGAGTCGAGTATGAAAGTCAAAGTGCTGTTCGTCTGTATGGGCAACATCTGCCGCTCCCCCACGGCCGAGGCGGTGTTTCGCCGCTATGTTGAGCAAGAGGGCTTGGCTGATCATATCCACATCGACTCGGCGGGAACACACGATTATCACATCGGTGCAGCCCCCGATCCGCGCACGCAGCAGGCCGCCCAACAGCGCGGCTACGATATGAGCCAGTTGCGCGGGCGGCAGGTGGAGGCAGTCGATTTTGCCCGTTTCGATTATGTGCTGGCGATGGATCAGGCGAATCTGTCCATTCTCGAACGCTTGCGTCCGCGCGATGCGCAAAGTCATCTGGGGCTATTCCTAGAATTCGCCATGCGTCATGCCGAACGCGAGGTTCCCGATCCTTATTACGGCGGAGCGGATGGTTTTGAGCGGGTGCTGGATATGGTGGAAGATGCCGCAGCGGGACTGTTGCAGCATATCCGTCAGCGGCACTTATAACATCTGAAAAAACAAAAAGGCCACACGACTTGCATCGTGTGGCCTTTTTGCTGTGTTGCGTTTACTTCTGTGTTTCGATCATCACCAGCGGCTCATTGTTCTCTGCCGTGTAGATTTCGCGCGGACGGGAACGGCGGCGCGGTGCGGGTGCGCTGTTCTCTTGCGGAACGACGATGCTGGCAGCCTTGTTCGGATCGGTTTCGATCATGACCAAGCCGCTGGCTTCCTCTTGTACCGGAGCGATGACAGGTGCCGGTGCTGGAGCGGGGGCTTCGATGACGGGAGTTGCAACGATGGCCTGTTCCATCACCACGGGAGCCGAGGCGCTTTCCTGCGGAGCCGCTGTCGCGACGGCACTGGAAACTGTGGTTACGGCAACCGTTTCAACAGGCTGCGCAACGCTGACTTCACTGACCACCGGTGTCGCAACGATCTGTTCATTTGCGGCGGCAGAAACTGTGTTCTCGTTGGTAGTGATTTCCCCGCCGTTGGCTTGTTGCTCGCGGCGTTCACGTTCGCGGCGACCGCCACGGCGACCGCGTTTACGGCCTTGGGCGTTGCCGCCTTCTTCACCGCCTTGCTCGTTGGCGGCTACTGGTTTGGCTGTCTCCAATACCGGTTTTTCGGCATTGGCCGGACGCGGCTGACGTGGTGGGCGCTCGGTGCGGCCTTCCTGTTGCTGCCCCTTGTTCTGCTGTGCGTTCTCGCCGCGTGGTGTATTACCTTCTTCACGTTCGCGGCGCGGCTTGTTGCGTTGACGGTTGCCGCCTTCACCGCGTTCACCACGGTTGCTGTCACGTTCACGGCGCGGATTCTGCGGGCGTGTCTTGGTCACCGGAGTGGCAGGTTGGCTGGGTTCGCTTGAGCCGAACAACCAGCCGAACAGTTTGCCGAACAGGGAAGGAGAGGCCGCTGCGGGAGCGGCTTTCTTTTCTTCGTGTTTCGGTGCCGGTTGGGCAGGTGTGATGCCTTTCACTGCCGCCTGTGGACGCTGAGCCTTGATCTCTTCAGCGCTGGCCGGTTTGGCCGCTTTGGTCTCTTCCGGTTTTTCCACCAGCTTGTAGCTGGCTTGCAGATGATCGGAAGTGATGTCGTCCTGACGCAAACGGTTCACGCTGTAATGCGGCGTTTCCATGTGCGGGTTGGGGATCAGGGTGATGCTGACCTTCAGGCGCGATTCGATGCGGTGGATGTCGGAACGTTTCTCGTTGAGCAGGAAGGTGGCGACATCGACGGGCACTTGCACGTGAATGGCGGCGCTGCTTTCCTTCATCGCTTCTTCCTGGATGATACGCAGGATATTCAGCGCGGAAGATTCGGTACCACGGATGTGGCCGATGCCGTTGCAGCGCGGGCAGGGGGAGAAGCTGCCTTCTTCCAGACTGGGTGCCAGACGCTGGCGCGACAGTTCGAGCAGGCCGAAACGCGAGATCTTGGCAGTCTGCACGCGGGCACGGTCGTAACGCAGCGCATCGCGCAGACGGTTCTCCACTTCGCGCTGGTTCTTGCTTGATTCCATGTCGATGAAGTCGATGACGATCAGGCCGCCCAAGTCGCGCAGGCGCACCTGACGTGCGATCTCGTCAGCCGCTTCCAGATTGGTGTTGTAAGCGGTGGTTTCGATGTCGCTGCCGCGTGTGGAGCGTGCGGAGTTGATGTCGATGGCGGTGAGCGCTTCGGTGTGGTCGATCACGATGGCACCGCCGGAAGGCAGGTTGACCTGGCGGGCATGCGCCGATTCGATCTGGTGTTCGATCTGGAAGCGCGAGAACAGCGGCACATCGTCGTGGTAACGTTTGATGCGGTTCACATTGTCCGGCATCACGGTGCCCATGAAGGCACGCGCTTGTTCGTAGATGTCGTCGGTGTCGATCAGGATCTCGCCGATCTCCGGGTTGAAGTAGTCACGGATGGCACGTACCACCAAACTGCTTTCCAGATAGATCAGGGAAGGGGCCTTTTCGCTCTGTGCGGCACCTTCGATGGCGTCCCACAGTTGCTTGAGGTAGTTCAGGTCCCACTGCAACTCTTCCAGATTGCGACCGATACCGGCGGTGCGGGCGATGATGCTCATGCCGTGCGGCACTTCCAGTTGGGCGAGTACGTCGCGCAGTTCGTTGCGATCTTCACCCTCGATACGGCGTGAGACACCGCCGCCGTTGGGGTTATTCGGCATCAATACGATGTAGCGACCTGCCAGACTGATGTAGGTGGTGAGTGCCGCGCCTTTGTTGCCGCGTTCGTCCTTTTCTACCTGCACCAGCAGTTCCTGGCCTTCTTTCAGCGCTTCTTTGATGGAAGGGCGGCTGCCCGCGCCGGACTGGTAATACTGCGGGGAGACTTCTTTGAAGGGGAGGAAGCCGTGGCGGTTACCGCCGTATTCGACAAAACAGGCTTCGAGGCTGGGCTCGATGCGGGTGATGACGGCTTTGTAGATGTTGCTCTTGCGTTGCTCTTTACCGGCGGTTTCAATGTCGAGGTCGATGAGTTTCTGACCGTCCACAATGGCGACGCGGAGTTCTTCCGGCTGCGTCGCATTGAATAGCATGCGTTTCATTATTTTTCTCTCCCGCGCTCAGACACGGAGTAGGACTAAGCGTCTCGCGATTAGCCGCGAGCGAGATACGGTGTCGTGCAAACAGTGTTGAGATTAAGGTTCCAACGAATGTGCAAGGTAGTGTTCTCGGTATGCTTGTCTAAAATAGTGCCGCCGATTTTGTCATAGGGGCGACACGCTAAAATCCACAGGTGCCCAAAATCCCGGGTGCCTAGAGCGCGTAAATCAATTACCATCACTGCTTATCCCGGTGAGTGACATTAACCGGATGGCGGTTGGAATGGTGCGGCGGCATTACTGCCTATTCTTCGCTGACGGGGAACACTATCATCCCGTTCCCATTTCCTGACACGCGCGCCGCGAAGTATATTCAAAATGAATGGTTTAAGCAAAGAATCTGTAACATGGACTGAAATCGATGAGGGGAGCTGCGAGCAGCGCATCGATAATTTTCTGTGCAAACACCTCAAAGGGGTGCCCAAGAGCCATATCTACCGCATTTTGCGTAGCGGCGAGATTCGCGTGAACAAAAAACGGGTGGATCAGACCTACCGGCTGCAATTGGGCGACCAGGTGCGTATCCCGCCGGTACGGGTGGCGGAAAAGCCCGCTACCGAATTTGTTCCTGCGCTCGAATTCCCTGTTTTATATGAAGATGATGCTTTGCTGGCGATCAATAAACCGGCTGGAACGGCGGTACATGGCGGCAGCGGGGTAAGCTTCGGAGTCATCGAGCAGTTGCGCAGTGCGCGACCGCAGGCCAAGTTTCTGGAGCTGGTACATCGGCTGGATCGGGAGACTTCGGGGGTGCTGCTGCTGGCCAAGAAACGTTCCGCGCTCACTGCGATGCACGAGATCATGCGCGAGGGTAACAGTGACAAGCGTTATTTTGCGCTGGTGCTGGGGCAGTGGAAGAACGTCAAACAGCATGTGAAGCTGCCGCTGCACAAATTTGACACACCGCAGGGTGAAAAGAGGGTGATGGTGCGCGAGGACGGTATGGCTTCGTACACCATCTTCACCTTGCAGCAGAGTTGGCCGGACTTCACGTTGCTGGAAGCCCAGCTCAAGACCGGGCGTACCCATCAGATCCGCGTCCATCTGGCACATTTGGGTTTTCCCATTGCGGGCGACGACAAATACGGTGATTTTGCGCGCAACAAGGAATTGATGAAACAAGGGCTTAAGCGCATGTTTCTGCATGCACACAGCATCACTTTCAAACATCCGCTGACGGGTGAACCCCTGAGCATCCAAGCGCCGCTGGCATCCGAGTTGCAGAAATATCTCGATAAATTGAGCACATCATGAATCAAACCGTCATTCCGCAGGCATCAGAGCGTGCCATGTTGTTCACATTGGCCGCTATCCAGTTCAGCCATATCCTGGATTTTATGATCATGATGCCGCTCGGGCCGATGCTGATGCGCGAACTGGGCATTTCCACCCATGAATTCGGCTTATTGGTCGCTTCTTACAGTTTCAGCGCGGCTTTTTCCGGTTTGCTGGGGGCGGTCTTTGTCGACAGATTCGAGCGTAAGCGCTTGTTGCTCATCATGTTTGCCCTATTTGGGGTGGCGACGCTGGCTTGTGGTCTGGCTCCCGGCTATGTGACGCTGATCGTGGCACGCGGTCTGGCGGGGGCGTTCGGCGGGGTATTGGGGGCATTGATCCAGACGGTGGTCGGGGATGCTATTCCGTTCGCGCGTCGCGCCAAGGCAAGTGCCACGGTCTCGGCGGCATTCGCCTTTTCGACGGTGGCGGGGGTGCCGCTGTCGTTATGGCTGGCAAGTTATTTTCACTGGCGTGCACCGTTTTTCTTCATCGTTGTACTGGTGATGATCTTCATGGTGATCGGTTGGCGGGTGTTGCCGGAACTGCACCAGCACCTGCACAAGGAAAAACAGGCGCATCCCTTCTCAGCCCTGTTCGCGGTGATGCGTGATGCCAATCACTGGCGCGCCATGACCTTGTCCGCGCTGATCATCTTCTCCGGTTTTACGGTCATTCCTTACATCACGGTGTATGCGGTGAACAATATCGCCATCAGCCAGCATGACATCGCTTATATCTATCTGGTGGGCGGAGCGGCGACCTTGTTTACCGCGCGCCTGATCGGACATTGGGCGGATGCACACGGCAAGGTGAAGGTTTATCGTTTGATCGCGTTTGCGGCGATGATCCCGTTGCTGGCGGTGACGCAAATACAATCGGCCTCGCTGGGCTGGTGGCTGGTGTGTACCACGCTGTTCTTTGTGCTGATCTCGGGACGTTTCATCCCGGCGATGGCGATCATCACTTCAGCGGCGCAACCAAGACTGCGCGGTACCTTCATGTCGCTTAATGCCACAGTGCAATCACTGGCGATGGGGCTGGCGGCGACCCTGAGCGGTTTCATCATCACCCAGCAGGGTAACGGGCAGATCAGCGGCTACCAGAACGTGGGGTATGTTGCGATTGCAGCTAACCTGTTGGCGATATGGTATGTTTCGCGTATCGCGATGCATGATGCTCATCCGAACCTGCCGGATATCGCGCCGAAGTAATCCTGCTCATCTTTTCGCCGCCCTTGCCGATAACTGAGGCATAGGCTGTTCGTAAGGAGGTGCCATGCGTTACGTGACTAATATCCCACCCGCGACTACGAGTCCCAATACTCGTTATGTGACCGGACTGTCTGCCGCTCACGCGGTGTTGCCGGTACATCCGCATGAACAACCCGTCGTTACGCAGGTGACTCCCCACGAGCATGCCTATCGGGTTGAACCGCAACATCGTCCCCGTGTGCCGCTCGAAGATCGCCGCAAAGCTTGCCGCCGTGTCAATCACCAGGCAGTGCTGATCGAACTGCGTTCGGGAATCGACCGCCGCCACAATAATCTGCGGGAAGGTGATGTCGCGGAGCATATCGACATCGAGGTCTAACGGCTGACTCTGGTCAGAAATACCGTCACTTCTTCGCGGTCGTGGTAAAGCTGTTTGACCGCCAGACGGTGGCGTATGCCTTTCGTGTTGAGCGCGCTGCGGATGGAGTCGAGCGCGGAGTTCAGCGCGGTCGCCCGTTTTTTCATGGGCAGTTTGAGGTTGAAAATGGCGCGTTGGGCGAATCCGTCGATAAACCATTCCGTCATTAAAGTCGCAACGCGCTGCGGTTGCTCCACCATGTCGCACACCAGCCAATCCACGGGCTTTTGCGGGCGGAAGCGGAAGCCGTCCTGACGCAGATGTTTGATGGCAGGGTGTGATGCGGCAGCACCTTTGAGCGGCCCATTGTCTACCGCGATGACTTTTAATCCGCGTTGTGCCAGTTGCCAAGTCCAACCGCCTGGCGCTGCGCCCAAATCCACGGCAGTCATGCCTGGCTTAAGCCATTGCGCCTGTTCCGCTTTGTCGAGAAAGACCTCAAATGCTTCCGCAAGTTTGAGATAGGAGCGGCTAGGGGCATCGTGCGCCATGCTGACGCGCTGGATGCCGTTGAGCGATGCCGCGCTGTTGCTTGGATCGCTACTGCCGAGCAGGGCGCGGTGCTTGTCCGGGAAAAAGATATGCAGGCGCGGCAGGGCTGGGTCATCCACCAAGCGTGCAGCCTCGCGCAGCTTGGCTTCCAGCAGCGGCTGAAAACGCCGCGTGAAACCGGAAAGCATTTTGCCTTCGTTGCTGTCCGGCACTTCGAGATACAGCGCGCCAAATTGTTCCGGCGTGTCGGGGATGACCGAAAGCAGCGGGGTGAGGCGGTCGCGTTCGGGCAATTCGTCGAGTTCGCCATACAGCGAAATGAGTTGGCGCGCGAAGGCGAGTTGGGCGTAAGCCAGCCGGGGTTTGCCTTCCAGTACGACATAGCCGGAATTTTCGATGACTTCGAGAGGCTTGGCCTGGGTCTCTTCTACGCAATCTCGTTCAAAGCCGGGACGGCAATAGATCAGCCAATGTGTCAACTCGGAGCGGGTAAGGTGGCTCACTCGGTGCCAAACTTGGTTTCCACCATCACACCGATGGATTTCAGGAACGGTGTAGGCAAGGTACCGCCAGCGCAGACGATGACGGCGTCATTGGGGATTTCGCTTTCCTGATCGCCGTATTTGATCACCAGCGTTTTCTTGTCGATGGTTTTAACGCCGGACTTCAAATAGATTTTGACTTTGCCGCTGTCCGACATGGTTTGCAGGCGGTCGCGGTTCTTGGCTTTGGCTCCGCTGAATGCGGCGCCAAACGATTCTCCCCGTGCGGACAGAGAAACTGTGGTGCCGGGCTGGTCGGCAATCGCCATCGCGGCTTCCAGCGCGCTATCACCGCCACCGACCACCAGTACATGCATGTTGCGGTATTGCTCCGGGTCGATCAGGCGGTACACCACTTTGGGCAGCTCTTCGCCGGGCACGCCGAGTTTGCGCGGAGTACCGCGTCGCCCGATGGCAAGTAATACCGAGCGGGTCTCATAGCTTCCCTTTGAAGTCTTGACGACAAAACCTTTGTCGGTCGGGGTGATGCCTTCCATGCGTTCGTTCAGATTGAGTTTGATGCCGGTCTTGTTGATGATGCCGTGCCAGAATTCAAGTAGTTTCTCCTTGCTGACCTCATACATCTTCACTTCACCGATGATGGGCAGCTTGACTGGCGCGGTCATGGCGATCTTGTTGCGCGGATACTGGAAGATCGCGCCGCCTAGCGATTCCTCTTGCTCGACCAGCAGGTATTTCAGTTTTTTGTCGATGGCGGTCAGCGCGGCACCCAGTCCGGCAGGCCCCGCGCCGACGATGACCACATCGAGCGGGGTACCGTTGTTTTTGAGCTTGCTAATAGAGTCCATCGCTTGCGAGCCTTGGGTGACTGCCTTGCGGATCAAGCCCATACCGCCCAGTTCGCCTGCGATGAAAATGCCGGGAACATTGGTTTCAAAAGTGGGGGAAACTTGCGGGATGTCCATGCCGCGTTTTTCTGTGCCGAATACCAGTGTGATCGCGTTGTGCGGGCAGGCCGCCGCGCAGGCTCCGTGGCCGATGCAGTGAGTGGGATTGATGAGTACGGCCTTGCCTTTAATCATGCCGAGGGCGCTTTCGGGGCAGGCGGTGATGCAGCTACCCGATCCCAGACATTTCTTCGGATCAATCAGCGGATGGAGCGAGGAGGGTTCGGTTAGCCCGGCTTCGATAGACTCATTCATCTGCTCGACGGCGGCGCTCTCTTTCTTGTTCCGATTGCTCAGGTAGAAATAGACGATGATGACCAGCGGCACGAGGTAAACGGCGAAATCGAAAATATCCATGATGTTGAATTGGGGCTCTTAATAGTTAAGCGACGGGAGGCAGTTTACCTGACTAAATGAGTTGGTGGGAAAATTTCCCACTTTAAAAACTTTATCGTATAATGCCAAAAACGAGAGGGCATTTTATGTCGACGGCGGGCAGATGACAATTGTGCTGTGGGTGAGGTCGTGCTCTGGCTATAATGCTCACGTGACTGTTTCAGGCGCGGAATTTTTAAGGATTTGAGATGAGTCAAAAGAATCGATCAGAACATGTGGGTTGGCTGATATTCATTAGCATCGTGGGCATTGTCACGATTGGTGGCTATTTTGTGCTGTATCCGCAGACCTTGTACAAGCCGGGAGAGGAGTTGTTCGATACCGGCTATAACCTAGGGTTGGCCGGTGGGCTGATGATGTTGGCGCTGTTGCTTTACCCGCTGCGCAAACGGATCAAATTCTTCGAGAATCTGGGCGTATTGCCGGTCTGGTTCAAGTGGCACATGGTGCTCGGTATCCTCGGTCCGCTGACTATCGTTTTTCACTCCACCTATCACGTCTATATTCCCTTCATCCATCCGCAGGGCTCGGTGAATGCCGCAGTGGCGATGTTGTGCATGCTGTTGGTGTCCGGTAGCGGCACCTTCGGGCGTTTTTTCTATACCAAGATTCACCACGGTTTGTATGGTCGTCAGGCCTCTCTTACGGAATTGTCTTCCAGCGTCGATCAGGCGGGTGACATCAAGACGCTGTTGAGTTTTGCTCCCGAGGTGGAGCGTAAGTTGCTGGAGTTTCGCGTGCGTGCAGAGGCGCGTGCGAAGGAATCCGGCCTGGGCTTGGGGCATTTCGTTGCGGTGGGTTTTCAGGCGATGTCGCTGCGCCGTGTGGTGGCTAAGGAGTTGTGGAGCGTGATGCTGGCGCAGGCTCAGGAGCAAAAGCTCGATAATGCCGAAGTGGCGAAGAAATATGTCGAGCACAAGACGGCAGTGGCCGATTACATCAATGCTGTGCGTGACGTGGCTCAATTCCGTACCTATGAGCGCTTGTTCTCATGGTGGCACATCTTCCACATCCCGCTGGTGTATATGATGGTGTTCAGCGCGTTCTATCACGTGTATGCCGTGCATGCTTATTAATCCAATGACCTTCTGATCGAACATGAGTCTATTCATCCGAATCTTTTTGCTGGTGAGCCTGTGTTGCGGGCTGCCGATGACTGCTTCCGCGAACAAATTGTTGATGCCGGGAGATGTGATCAAGGGGCATGCGAAGGATGAAGCGGACTGTGAGAAATGCCACAAGAAGTTCGATAAAGCTGCCCAGGATGGTTTGTGCATGGCTTGCCATAAAGACGTAGGCAAGGATGTCAACGAGAAACGCGGCTTCCACGGGCGTTTGCAAGAGCAGAAGGACTGCAAGAGCTGCCACACCGACCATAAGGGGCGCGATGCCAAGATTGTCGTTCTGGATACTGCGAAATTTGACCACGCGCAGACCGACTTTGTACTGAAGGGCGGGCACCTGAAAGAGAAGGTCAAGTGCAAGGATTGCCACGCCGAAGGCAAGAAATACAGTGAAGCACCTTCCTTGTGCAACAGTTGCCACAAGAAAGACGACAAACATAAAGGTGGCCTGGGAACCGACTGTGCGAAATGCCACGTCGACAAGGACTGGAAGACTACCAACTTTGACCATAACAAGACCAACTTCAAGTTGCTCGACAAGCACATCGACGTGAAGTGCGACAAGTGCCATATCAACGGCAAGTACAAAGACACGCCCAAGACCTGCGTTGCCTGCCACAAGAAGGACGACGACAAGGCGCACAAGGGCAAGTTGGGGCCGGATTGCGCTAAGTGCCACAGCGAGAAGGACTGGAAGACCACCAAGTTCGATCACGACAAGACCAACTTCAAGCTGCTGGGCAAGCACGATGAAGTGAAGTGCGACAAGTGCCATATCGACAAGAAATACAAAGACACGCCCAAGTTGTGCAACTCGTGCCACAAGAAGGACGATGACAAGGCGCACAAAGGCAAATTCGGGCCAAAGTGCGAGACTTGCCACACCGAGCGTGACTGGAAAGAGATCCTGTTCGATCACGAGAAAAAAACCAAATTCCCGTTATTGGGCAAACATCGCGCGCCCTTGAAATGTGTGAGCTGCCACAAGGGCGATCTGTACAAGGACAAGTTGCAGATGACTTGTGTGTCGTGCCACAAGAAGGACGACGACAAGGCACACAAGGGCAACTTCGGGCCGAAGTGCGAGAGTTGCCATACCGAGCGTGACTGGAAAGAGATCCTGTTCGATCACGATAAGAAGACCAAGTTCGCCTTGCTGGGCAAACATCGCGCGCCCTTGAAATGTGTGAGCTGCCATAAGGGCGATCTGTACAAGGACAAGTTGCAGATGACTTGTGTGTCGTGCCACAAGAAGGACGACGACAAGGCACACAAAGGCAACTTTGGGCCGAAGTGCGAGAGTTGCCACACCGAGCGCGACTGGAAAGACATCCTGTTCGATCATGCGAAACAGACCAAATATCCTTTGCTCGGCAAACACCGTCCGCCAGTGAAATGTGTGGCTTGCCACAAGGGCGACCTGTACAAGGACAAGTTGCAGACCACTTGTATTTCGTGCCACGAGAAAGACGACAAACACAAGGGGCAAGAAGGTAAGAAATGCGAGACTTGCCATAACGAGCAGGATTGGAAGAAGACCACCTTCAAACACAACACCATGTCCAAGTTCCCGCTACTGGGCGGGCATGCGCTGGTGGAGTGCAAGAAGTGTCACGCTGCGCCGACCTTCAAGGATGCCAAGTCGGATTGTTTCTCCTGCCACGAAAAAGATGATGAGAAGATCCATAAGCGTCGTTTGGGTACCGAGTGCCAGGAATGCCATACCGTACGCAGTTGGAAGTCCTGGGATTTTGATCACGACAAGACTGAGTTCAAATTGACCGGCCCGCACAAGAATATCTTTGATTGTTACAAGTGCCACCAGCGTCCAATGTCCGGCAAAGTCAAAGCGTCGAAGACCTGCGGTGGTTGCCATGACCGAGATGATGTACACAACGGAGATTTTGGCCCGCAGTGTGACCGTTGCCATAACGGCGACAAATGGCGCGATGTAAAAGTCGGGGTCGGGAAATAACCGACCGTTCGTCAGAAAAGAAGGACGTTTCGTCGGTAGTCTCTGCCCATCGGGCGACGACAATCAAGCGGACGGGGGGCTTTGTGGCAGATTTGGGTTGTTGGTAGCATGTTTTCACTCTGGCGCGGGAGCCGGGGTGGCCGATTCTAAAAGAAGTGAAGTGGAACCATTGTTGAGGAGAAGAAAATGAAGTCGAATCCATCGTACAAAACGTTTTTGATGCCCAGATTCTTGCTGTCGGCATTGGTGATGTTGTCGCTTTCTGTCTTCTCGGCACTCGCTTCTGCCGCCCAGCCGGATGCCGCCCAGTCCGGCGGACGTGACTTCAATCATATGTCTACCGGTTTCCCATTGGTCGGGTTGCACGCCAGCGCAGAATGCGGCAGTTGCCATGTGGGGGGCGTGTTCAAGGGTACGCCGCGCAATTGCTCCGGTTGTCACGCCAAAGGCAAACGTGTTGTGGCTACCGCGATGTCGTCCAAACACTTGATCACCACGGAAGCATGCGATGTGTGCCATACCAATGCGGTCACTTTCTACGGTGCGCGTTATAACCACGGCAAGGCAGTATCGGGACAATGCACCAGTTGCCACAACGGTCTGATCGCCACCGGCAGGGCGGCAAGCCATTCCAGCGGTAGTAAAGCGACGAAATCCTGCGATAGTTGCCATCGTACGACAGCCTGGCTGCCTTCCTCCTGGAACCATTATTCGGTCACGGCAAAATGTGTGACTTGCCATGTGGCCGGCGGAGAAGGCTCGACCTACGTGCGTACGATGGTAGCAGGCACAACGCCGGAGGCTTTTGCTCACAGCTACACGTCCATCTCCGATTGCGAGTCGTGCCATACCAAATATACGACTTGGTCAGGAGCGATTTATGACCATACAGGAGCGGGTGCTTCAACTGCCTGTTCAAGCTGCCACGATGGCAGCAAAGCTACCGGTAAAGCTCAAAAGTCTGGGCACGTAACTACTAGTGCTGAATGTACCGAGTGTCACACCGGCGGAACCCGGACATGGTCAGGAGCACTTGGTGGTGCACCGAGCAATCACAGCGCACTGAATACGGCATCCGGTTGCAAGGTCTGCCATGTGGGCGCTGCTACGACTCACGTAACCGGAGCCACGCTGCACGGTTATATTTCGGCTTCTTGTTATACCTGCCACGGTTCAAGTCGTACCTCCGTGTTCACTTCTATTGGTAGAACATACCCTTGGCCGAGCTATCATGAGTCAAGCAAAAACCCGAGTGCTGCTGACTGCTCTGCCAGCGGCTGTCATAGACCAGCAGGAAGTAAAGGCACCTCATACGTTAATTGGGACTGACCTTCTTTGGCGGGCGGCGAAAGATGCTGCCCGTCGTTCAAACTAAAACCATAAATGATGGCCTCTCAAGGCATTCAGAAACTGTCGAGGAGTAGAGATGAAAAACGATAAGTTGTTTGGAAAAACTCGCTGGATATGCGGCCTGTGGTTGGTCGGATTGCCGCTGATCTCCCAGGCGGCACCGCTGGATGAGGTCAGCTTGCAACAGCAGGGGGACGTCGTACAAGCGAGCATCAAAATGACAACGCCGATCCATTTTGTGCGTTATGTCCCGGGTGAGAAATCTCGTATCGTTGAAATCTATTACGAACGGATTCCCAGTTCAGACAAGAACGAAGTTTGGCAGGACAAGGAAGTGCGCAACTCGCCGGCCACCGCGTTGACTCCGGCGTTCACGGTAACGACGCGTGATCAGGCGACACAGCCCAAGCTGGTGGTCGAGTTCGCCAGCGAGGTCGGTTTTTCCGTGAATGCGGGTAGCGACAGCCGTAGTTTTGTCGTCACCATCAAGCCGGAAAAGGCCGATGCTGCACCAGTAGTCGAATTGCCGCTATTGCCGACGGTGTTACCTCCCGTGGCTGACAAGGCTGGTACTCCGGCAGTCGAAGGTGCAGCATCTGCGGCCGAGAACAATCAGGAAGGTTATAAGCTGATGCTGGTCGGGCGTGATGCGCTGGCTGCCAAGAACTATTCCGTTGCGACCGAAGCGTTCAACAAGCTGCTGTTGTTGCCGCCCAACCAATATTCACAAGATGCCCAAGAATGGGTGGGTGTGTCGCGCGAGCGGGGCGGGCAGACCGCCAAGGCCAAAGCCGAGTATGAGTTGTATCTGAAGCTTTATACCTCGGGGCCGGGGCCGGTTCGGGTCAAGCAACGCTTGGCCGGACTGGTGCTGCCTACCGCGACCGTCAAGATGGATACCGCTCCTAAAAAGATCGAGCCGCGCAGCTTCGTGCAAGGCGGTATCTCTTCGCGTTATTACTACGGAAAGAGCGATATCGAGGCGACATACCAATTCAATAATGTGTCGGAAACAACGAAACTATCCTTGCAGGATCAGTCTTCTTTGATCACCAACGTCGATGCCTCGGGGCGCTATATCAACGAGACCTACGACAATCGTATCGTGGTTCGTGACGTGCACACCAAGAACCTCCTGTCCGGCCAAACGGACAGGAACCGGCTCAATTCCGCCTATATCGAAGTCAAGAACCGCGAGGTGGATTATTCGCTGCGAGTCGGACGGCAGACCAGCAACGGCGGCGGGGTGATGGGACGCTTCGACGGTGTTGCGGCCGGATATGGCTCTGCGCAGGACTATCGCGTGAATGGTGTGGTCGGGCAGTTGGTGGACTTCACTTCGACGACCCAGCCGACTTTTTACGGATTCAGTGTGGACAGCGGCCCCATGTCGGCTTACGTGATCAACCAGACCATCGAAGGTGTGCAGGATAGGCAGGCGGTAGGTGCGGAGTATCGCTATTTCGAGGATGCGAAAACCGCCTATGCGATGGTGGATTATGACTTCTATTTCAATCTGCTGAATGCCGCGATGTTGACCGGCTCTTACGGGATCGAGGCTACCGGAACGACATTCAACCTGATGGCGGACTATCGCAAGAGTCCTGCCGTGACTACCCGTAACGCACTGAACGGTGCATCAACGACGCTGGTCAAGGACCTGCTGGCGGCGATGAGTGATGCACAGTTGAAACAACTGGCACTGGATCGTACCGGCAGCTCGACTTACTCCCAGTTCGGCGTCACCCAGAAGCTGAACGCTACCTGGCAAGCCGGGGCGGATATCAAGCTGACGCAGACATCGGGCTTGCCGGCCAGCGGCACGACCACGCTACAAGGTGTATTGCCTGCGACAGCCGATACCGGTTTGGAGAAGACCGTGACCGGCCAGTTGATCGCAAGTAACCTGTATTCTGATGCCGACATCACCTCGATCGGCGGCAGCTATATCACCAGCGGTTATGTGCAGGGTGCGCAATCGCTGTTCGTATACAACCGCACCTCGCTGGATAAACAGCTGTATTTCGACACTTCCTGGAATTTCTACCGCCAATCCGACAACTATGGCGGCAGCATGTCCAGAAACGTGCCGATGGTGCGCGTGTCTTATCAGGTGCAGCAATCATTGAATCTGGATGCGGATGTCGGAGTGGAATTGACGACTTCGGCCGGTACATACCAAACCACGACGACCCAACGGGTGTTTGGTTCGGTGGGCTTCCGCTGGGATTTCTAAGCTGACATCGGGGCTGGCCTGACTGACAGGCCAAGTTCCAGAGGTCTTTCATGCCATTCCTCCGCAAGGGGAATGGCGTTGTTTTTATGGTGGAGTGAGATGGCAAAACGATACGATCTGATCGTGTTCGACTGGGATGGCACGGTGATGGATTCGACTGCGGTGATCGCGACCTCCATCCAGTCAGCTTGCCGTGACCTCGGTTTGACCGTCCCCAGTGATGAGGCGGCCAGACACGTCATCGGCATGGGCTTGTTGCAAGCCTTGCAACATGCGGTGCCGGATGCGCCTGAGCACATGCACGAACCTTTGGCCGAACGTTATCGCCATTATTTTCTGGCACAAGATCAGACCATCCCGCTGTTCGCGCAGGCTGCCGAAACCATTGCCGAGTTACACGGTGACGGGTATCTTCTCGCGGTGGCGACAGGGAAGAGCCGCAAAGGCTTGGAGCGCGTGATGGACAGCAGCGGACTGCGCCGTTATTTCCATGCCTCGCGCACTGCCGATGAAACCTTCTCCAAGCCGCATCCGGCGATGCTGCTGGAGTTGATGGATGAGTTGGGTGTGCCGCCCGAACAGGTACTGATGGTGGGAGATACCACGCACGATCTACAGATGGCCATCAATGCCGGAGTGGATGTGGTCGGGGTGAAACACGGCGCACATCCCGAGGAGCAGTTACGCGCTTTGCAACCGCTTGCCTTGCTGGATGATTTCATCGAGCTGCGTGCCTGGTTCAAAGCGCACGCTTAACCAATTTTGCAAAGGAAATACAATGTCAGAACCGAACAACTGGGAGCGCGGTGTGCTGGAAAAACTGGCGATGTCCGCCATTCAGGAACAACGCCGCGCCAGACACTGGAGCATCTTCTTCAAGGTACTCACCTTCGGTTATCTGTTCATCGTGTTGTTCCTGTTCATGGGTTGGATCGGCAGCAAATCGGACGGCACCTTGTCGGGCGGAAAACATACCGCACTGATCGATCTGAACGGAGTGATCTCCGCCGAGAGTAATGCCAACGCGGACAACATTATCGGCAGTTTGCAGGAGGCCTTCAAAGACAGCAACACACAGGGCATCATCCTGCGCATAAACAGTCCCGGCGGCAGCCCCGTGCAGGCCGGTTATATCAATGACGAGATACGCCGTCTGCGCGTGCAACATCCGAACATACCGCTGTATGTGGTGGTCGAAGATATGTGCGCTTCGGGCGGATATTACATCGCGGCAGCGGCGGACAAGATCTATGTGAACAAAGCCAGCATCGTCGGTTCCATCGGGGTGTTGATGGACGGCTTCGGTTTTACCGGCGTGATGGACAAGCTCGGTGTCGAACGCCGGCTGATGACGGCCGGGGAGAACAAAGGTTTCATGGACCCGTTCTCGCCGCGCAATCCCAAGCATGAGGAATTCACCCGCAAGATGCTGGCCGAGATCCATCAGCAATTCATTGATGTGGTGAAGCAAGGACGCGGCAAGCGTCTGCAAGAGAGCCCCGAGATGTTCAGCGGCTTGTTCTGGACCGGCGAGCAGAGCATCAAGATGGGTCTGGCTGACGAGATCGGCAGCGTGGATTCGGTGGCGCGGGATGTCATCAAGGCCGAAGATATCGTCGATTTCACCATGCACGAAGGCATTGCGGACCGTCTGGCCAAGAAGTTTGGCGCAGGCGTGGCGAGTGCATTCCCCGGCTTCGGTACGCAAGTGGGTGGTGTGGCGTTCAGATAGGCCGGGGACGGCAGCTGCGTCGCTTCACAGCATAGTCAGCAAGATCGGCAACACGTTCTTCAATATCTGCGGTTGCGCTGCCGCGTTCGGATGCAAATTGTCGGGCAGGAACTGTTCCGGTGGAATACCCGCCAGCATGAACGGCAGCAGCGCGATCCGGTGCCGTTGTGCCAGCTTGGGATAGAGTGCGCGGAAGCGCTGGGCATATTCCAGTCCGTAGTTAGGCGGCAGTTGCATTCCCAGCAACAACACCTTGGCATGCGCCTGCTTCGCTTCCGTGATGATCTTGTTCAGATGTTTCTCGGTTTCGGCGATGGCGCTGCCGCGCAAACCGTCGTTCGCCCCCAGCTCCACAATCACCACGGCAGGCCGGTGCGCCTGCAATGCCTTGCCGATGCGCCGCACGCCGCCTGCGCTGGTCTCGCCGCTGATACTGGCATTCACCACTTCGAAGCGGGGGTGACTTTTCTTCAGCTCTTGCTGCAATAACGTCACCCACGAATCGTCGCGTGCAATTCCGTATCCGGCTGATAAACTGTCGCCGAACACCAGAATGCTGGGCGCGGCTTGTGCCACGCAGGACAACACCAGTGTCGCGGACAATAAAAAGATTCTGAGAGGCAGTTTCATGGCAGCGATTGTGCAAGCAGCAGGGCTGGGCAAGCAAGTGTTAAGTGGCGATCAGCCACTCGTCATCTTGCATGATGTTAGTTTCGCCGTGGAGGCGGGCGAGAGCCTCGCCATCGTCGGGGCTTCCGGCTCCGGCAAATCCACCTTGCTGGGACTGCTGGCCGGGCTGGATGAACCCAGCACCGGCAGCGTAGCGTTGAACGGCATCCAACTGTTCGAATTGGACGAGGATGGCCGGGCAAGATTGCGCGGAGAGCTGGCCGGTTTTGTGTTCCAGTCCTTCCAATTGCTGCCTGCACTGAACGCGCTGGAGAACGTCATGTTGCCCTTGGAGCTGGCCGGTACTCCGGATGCGCGCCAGCGCGCCGAAGCCTCGTTGCAACAAGTCGGCCTGGATTCACGCGCTCACCACCTGCCCAAACACCTATCCGGCGGGGAACAACAGCGCGTCGCACTCGCCCGCGCCTTCGTCACCCAACCCAAGATACTCTTCGCAGACGAACCCACCGGCAACCTCGACGCCGCCACCGGCGCGCAAATCATCGAACTCATGCTCGAACTCAACCGCGCGCAAGGCACGACCTTGATACTGGTGACGCATGATGAGAATCTGGCGCGGCGGTGCGGAAAACAGTTGAGGTTGGCGGCAGGGCAAGTGGTGTGAAGATGGCAGGCCAATTCTCCGATTTTTACAACAGCCTCGACTCCGACCCCGCCAAGCGCGGCAAGCAGTTCGAGCACTTCGTTAAGTGGTTCCTCAAGGCCGATCCAGAATGGGCAACCCAAGTCGATCAGGTATGGCTATGGGACGAATGGCCGCAACGCTGGGGCGCGGACTGCGGCGTTGATCTGGTGTTTCGCCACAAGAACGGTGACCACTGGGCGGTGCAAGCCAAATGTTATTCGCCCGATTACGACATCACCAAACACGATGTCGATAAATTCCTCAGCGAATCGAACAGGCCGCTCATCCAGCACCGTCTGCTGATTGCTACCACCGACCGCATCGGCAACAACGCCAAGCAAGTCTGCGATGCACAAGACAAACCCGTCATCCGTTTTCTGCTGTCCGACTTTGAGAAATCCGCGCTGGACTACCCGGCCAACCTGAGCGAACTTCCGCAAGCCAAACGCAAATCCCGCCCCGCGCCGAAAGAACACCAACTCGAAGCAATCGAAGCGGTAGTGGAAGGGCTTAAAACTGCCGACCGTGGTCAGCTCATCATGGCCTGCGGCACCGGCAAGACTTTCACCACGCTTTGGATCAAAGAACAATTAGTAAGCCAGCAAGCAGAACCAGCTCCTCCCCTGACAAGGGGAGGTTGGGAGGGGTTTGAGCCTAATGGACAACCGGGAATAAACACCGGCAAATCTATCGGTGCAACTCGAACGTTGGTGCTACTGCCCTCGCTCGGTCTATTGGCGCAAACCCTGCGTGAATGGACATTCGCCGCCGCCACCCCGTTTGAAGTGCTGTGCGTCTGCTCCGACCAAACCGTCGGCAGCAAAGGCAACGACGAAGCCATCCACAGTGTGGCCGACCTCGCCTTTCCCGTCACCTCGGATGCCAACGAAGTAAAACGCTTTCTCAGCGGCACAGGCAACCGCGTGGTGTTCTCCACTTACCAATCTTCACTGGTAGTCGCCGCCGCCCAAGCCGATGCCAACATCCCCGCATTCGATTTCGCCGTGGCAGACGAAGCCCATCGTTGCGCGGGCAAGGTCGGTAACGACTTCACCGCCATTCTCGACAATGAGCAGATACGCAGCAGCAAGCGCCTCTTCGCCACCGCCACCCCGCGCACCTACTCCAGTACCGTGCATAAAGCCGCCGAAGAACGCGGTGTCGAAGTCGTCGGTATGGACAACGCCGCCCTATTTGGCGAAGTGCTATATGCCCTGCCTTTCGGCAAAGCCATCGAACGAAAACTGCTCACCGATTACCGCGTCGTCATCATCGGCGTGGATGACCCCACCATCGCGCAATGGATCGCCAACCGCGAACTGGTCAGCCTTTCACTCCCTCGCCCTCTGGGAGAGGGTGGGGGTGAGGGAGCTTTTCATAATCAGAAAGGCCAGCCAAGCTCACCCCGTGAAACCGACAGCGAATCCCTCGCCGCCCAGATCGGCCTGCTCAAAGCCATCAAAGACTACGACCTCAAGCGCATCATCAGCTTCCACAGCCGCGTGAAACGTGCCGAAGATTTCACCACCGATATGCAAAACACCATGCTGTGGATCAGCGACGAACATCGCCCCAGCGGAACCCTGCGCACCGATTTTGTCTCCGGCAACATGAGCGCCAACAAACGCAAGATCAAACTCGACCAACTCAAAGGGCTGAACGCAGACGAAAGAGGAGTGCTGAGCAATGCGCGCTGTTTGTCCGAAGGCGTGGATGTGCCTTCGCTAGATGGTGTGGCGTTCATTGATCCGCGCAGCAGTCAGGTGGACATCATCCAGGCCGTGGGGCGCGCCATACGATTGAGTGCGGACAAGAAGGTTGGCACGATTGTATTACCCGTGTTTATCGCCGCTGGCGAAGATGCAGCAAGCACCATAGAGGCGAGTAACTTCAAACCTGTTTGGGATGTGTTGAATGCGTTGAAGGCGCATGACGATGTGCTGGCTTGTGAACTGGATCAGATCAGAACTGAGATGGGCAGGAAAGCTGGTGCAGGCATCAGTGCAGACGGGTTGGGGAAAATCAGGATTGATTTGCCTGCTACGGTGGATGCCAATTTTGGCAGCGCACTGCGCACCTATTTGGTTGAGCAGACCACGACTTCTTGGGCTTTCCTTTTTGGTTTGGGATTTCATCATCTCATGGAGTTCATAGATCGAGAGGGGCACGCCAAGGTTCCTACTAATTACAAAACGTCAGGAGGATACCCCCTTGGTCAGTGGGTTAGCATTCAGCGAACAGCAAAATATGCCATGTCATCAGAGCGCAAAGCACGGCTGGAAGCATTACCAGATTGGAGTTGGAATGCGTTGTCAGATATGTGGGATAAAGGATTTCGCTATCTCAAAAAGTTCGTAGAACGAGAGGGGCACACCAAGGATCCGGGTGATTGCGAAACGGTAGATGGATACCGCCTAGGTAAATGGGTCAAAACTCAACGTGAAACAAAAGACAGCATGTCGCCGAAGCGCAAAGTATTGCTGGAAGCAGTGCCCGGTTGGAGTTGGTATCCTGTTTCAGATAAGTGGGAAGAAGGATTTCACCATCTCAAGGGCTTCGTTGATCGAGAAGGGCATTGTTTGCTTCCTAAGAATTACAGAACGGCTGATGGATATTCAGTCGGTAGCTGGGTAATGGCCCAACGAATAACAAAAGACAAGCTGTCACCGGAGCGCATTGCACGGCTGGATGCTTTACCCGGTTGGGTTTGGAATGTAATTGATGAACTGTGGGAAGAAGGATTTCGCTATCTCAAAGAATTCGCAGACCGCGAGGGGCATACCACGGTTCCTCAAGATTGCAAAACGGCAGAGGGATATCGAGTCGGTGGATGGGTAAATATCCAACGAGCAACAAAAGACAGCATATCGCCAGAGCGCCAAGCACGGCTGGAAGCATTGCCCGGTTGGGTTTGGCGAGTGAAGTGAAAGCATAGTTGGGGCATGGCGATTAATTTTCATATTTGAACTTGATGCTAACATGCGGCGATGCCAACTTATCAAACCCGAAAAGGTTTGATAGTTTTCTACAATAACTTTGGATATATACAATGTCATTACCCGAATATCTTGAAACGCTCGACCGATTTGGATTGGCAGAACTGAAGAGCGGCGGCGATCTTCAACTTAAAAACGGTAATATAGCGTTGACTGCGGATGGAAACTTCCAATTTGGGAATGCTCGATTCAATGCGCTGTTTAGACTTGTAGAAAGATGGCGTCTGAATCAGCCCACTCTAAACGAACTCTTTAGTTCGATGCTTCTTACCTCGCGAAGGTTAGAGGAACTCTTAAAAACAAGAGCGCAGGGGATTGGCCCATCAATAAGCATAAATCCTACGGCGTTTCACGAAGAAACCGAATCCATTGGGGACTATGAATCGGGATCGTCAGTCTTCGCTGGTTCAATCCTTGTTGTTTTGAGCAACCTTCTTCAACGTTTCAAGAAAGACTTGAATGCATTAGACGATCAATGGAAATCTGCTGGGTCAAAGATCAATGGTTGTTCGATTGGCGTAATATTTACTGCTGCAGCAGCAAATTTTCGGCATCATGATGAATGGGCGCAGACGCAGGTGCCAAACAAACAGCAACTAGCTTCAATGGAGGTGCTCTGCGCGATACTCGAACGCCCTCTGATGACTAATGGATTTCCTACGATTCGCACAAACGTCTGCCGAGAAATCATAATAAAAGTTAGCGGAGGATCGGTGGATCGCCTCCATCAGATAACGTTTGAGTTTGCAAAGGCTCTCAGCGCTTAAAAATTCGATGATTAATCGCGTGTAACCCGCGAAAGGCACGGCTGGATGCTTTACCCGGTTTGGTTTGGCAAGTTAAGTGAAAGCAAGGTTGAGGTATGGCGATTAATTCTTAACTTTGAAGTTGATGCCAACATGCTGCGGTGTCAACCTCAGGCTCGAAGTGGTTTGAAAATTGCCAAGGGTGACTACTTTTAATTGGACATTAAGAGTGCCAGAATTGATCTACTGCCCATACACTGACTCGAATCTATCAATCGACAAATGCTCGCCGGAACACATCATCCCTCTCGCATTGGGCGGGATGAACGGATTCGAAATCCCCGTGTCCGCTGCGTTTAATTCGAAGGTTGGCTCCGAAATTGATGGGGCTTTGGCAAATGACTTCCTAACTCTTAGCAAAAGGAACAAGTATGACATCAGAGGTCATAGCGGAAAGCGCCCGCTTCACATAGTTAAAAACGCTCGTAATGCGGAAACGCTTGCACCACTTCAAGTTCATCTTGATCAACTAGATGGATTGAAGGCATGGGATCCCATCAGCAAAAAAATTATTACTGAAAACATTCCACATAAACTCTCCATTGATTTCCAAATAGACCTAGATTTGCATTTTAGATTCACGGCAAAAGTGGCACTTGCAGCAGGCTACTTCACCTACGGTGACTTGTTTAGAACTGCCGTCAAGCATAGTGATTTCCGCGTAATTATGAATCACCCATCTGGTGCCCCGGCAGAACACCTAAGTCATGTAGAGGCCTTGGCAGACTCAATGTTCTATCAAGAAGACAATCCAAGAATGGCGGCTATACGTATGCTTTGCAAAGCATCATCCCCATACTCAATTGTGGGGCTGGTTCCAAGTCGCAGCCACCTCGGCATTTTTGTCGGTATCTTAGGCGACTACATTGGCATGCTCACGGTTCCAGCGAACACCTCTAGCTTCCCAAACGAAGGTATATTTCGCGGGGGACATGTCATACAACTTCATCCACAAAAAGGCATGGTAAGGACTTCTCTTATGGAGGCGATTTCTCTTACGCACATCTCGCCACTATCCCCAATTGTTTAAACAATTTACTTGTGCGCTTGAATTCTTTATCCTTATGACAATAAGTCGGTTATTAAAAAATATGGCAAGTTAGGTGGTTTGGCGATTTAGATACCACTTGCGAAATCGCTAAAACCAGCATAGAAACGACCGTTCCTTTAACTCAACAGGAGATGCAAATGAGCAATGATACGTTAGGAACTTTTAAGGTCGGTGATGTAGTAAAGTTGAAGTCTGGTGGCTCCACTATGAACGTTGAGAAAGTCGAAGGTGGTCATACGAACACGAAGTTTTTAAATCTGCCATGCTCAAAATAATACCTCAAGGTATGAAAATCAATCCAGAAGCCGTTAGCGCCTTCAAAAACAGCGCCACCAGAAAGTAAGGAGTTTATGTATGAAAAATAATATTGCTTCACTACTTGTTCTGTTTTTTCTGATTTATACAGTTAACGGATTTGCTGGAGTGGAAGAAGCAAAAACCGCTTTCGATGAGGGAGATTATGCGAAAGCTTTACAGGAAGCTAGTCCATTGGCAGATCAAGGGAATGCAGCAGCCCAGCATATACTTGGGTTAATGTACGTTCGAGGAAATGGCGTTCCAGTAGATAACGCCAAGGCTTTAGATTTGTTTAAAAAAGCAGCCGATCAAGGTAATGCAGCAGGTCAAGCGGCTCTTGGCGTAATGTATCAAAGTGGTCGTGGCGTTCCAGTAGATTATAAACAAGCAATGGGGTTGTTTCAAAAAGCAGCAGATCAAGGTAATGCAGCAGGTCAAGCGGGCCTTGGCTACATGTATGAGAAGGGCCAAGGAGCTCCAAAAGATTATAAACAAGCAGTGGATTGGTATGTAAAAGCAGCAGAACAAGGC
>CAZNAD010000014.1:0-59872 GCA_964571195.1 uncultured Gallionellaceae bacterium
GCCTGCAACCCCGGCAGATTTTTCTCCAGATACTTCACCTGCTCTTTCAGCGCCAGCTGGAACAAACGGCGCAAGCCTCGGCGGTGGGCGGCTTTGGCGGAATCTTGGGTATCGAAGCTCTGCAACGACACCGCATCCCCTTCATCCACCAGCGCGTTGAATACGGTGATGGTCTGGCCGGCACGTTGTTCCGTGCTGGTGGGCTTGAAGTCACCGAAGTCCCAAGCGGTGTGGCGCTTCGATTCCTCCCCCTCCCCAGCCCTCCCCCGGTGGGAGAGGGAGTTTGGTTGCGCTGCTCCAGTCTTAGCCCCTCTCCCACCGGGGGAGGGGTTGGGGAGGGGGCTGGGGGTTGGCGCCCACTCGCCACGCAACGCGGCAAAATTCCGCCCCATCCCCAACTGCCGCCCGTGCTCGTCCACCACACGGAAATTCATCAGCAGATGCGCGGGCAATTGCTCCTGTCGGAAAGCATCCAGCGGCACCTCAATCTGTTTCTGTTCGCGGATATATCGCGCCAGCGCTTGCAATAATGGCGTGTCGGACGGTTTGACGGCAACACAGAACGTGGCCGCGAATTCCGGCACCGGCACACAATGGCGGCGCAGTTTCTGCGGCAGCGATTTCACCAGTTGCGCGATCTTCTCCGCCAAGATGCCCGGCACCAGATATTCGCAACGTGCCGCCGACACCTGATTGAGCAAGGCTTGCGGTACGGTCAGCGTCACACCGTCGTCGTTCTTGCCCGGTGCGAAGTTATACGCCAGCGCATAACTCACATTGTTCATCGACATCTGCGGCGGGAACTGCTCGGTCGTGATCCCCGCCGCTTCATGGCGCATCAGATCGTCTTTTTTCAGGTACAACAATTTGGGCTGTTCGCGCTCGGCTTCCTTGCGCCACGACTCGAACGCCGCGCCATTGTGGATACCCTCCGGGATGCGTGCGTCATAGAACGCATAGATCAGTTCGTCGTCCACCAGCACATCGGGGCGGCGCGCTTTGTGTTCCAGCGCCTCGATATCGGCGATGAGTTTCTGGTTATGCGCGAAGAATGGAGCTTGCGTGTTGAACTCCCCTTCCACCAGCGCCTGACGGATGAACACCGCACGCGACTCCTGTGGATTCATCGGCCCGTAATGCACGCGTTTCTTCGGGTTGATGAGCAGACCATACAAGGTGCTGCGCTCCCATGCCGCCACCTGCGCCGCCTTCTTCTCCCAATGTGCGTCGAAATAACTGCGCTTGATCAGATGTGCGCCCACCTCTTCCAGCCACTCCGGCTCGATACGCGCCACACAGCGTGCGAACAGCTTGGTCGTCTCCACGATCTCCGCCGCCACCACCCATTTCGCGCCTTTTTTCGCCAGCACCGAATTCGACGCGATAAAGAATTTGATCTCGCGCGGGCCGAGATAATACGGCTCCCTGTCCACGCCTTTGCAGCCGATATTGCCGAGCAGTCCGGTGAGCAGCGCCTTGTGGATCTGCTCATAGCTGGCTGGCTGTTCATTGAAGCGCATGCCCATCTCGCTCACCTGCGCATGCAATTGCTGGTGCAACTCATGCCATTCGCGCAAACGCAACGGCGACAGGAACTTCTCGCGGCACTCGTTCGCCCACAGTTTGTTGGTCTTCTTGTGTTTGATCGCGTCCTGGAACCAAGCCCACAACTTGATGTAGGCAAGGAAATCCGAACGCTCGTCATTGAAACGCTGGTGCGCGGCATCCGCCGCTTCGCGCCGCTCACTGGGCCGATCGCGCGGGTCCTGCAGGGCCAGCGCGCTGGCGATGATGAGAATCTCGTTGAGACAGTGATATTGCCGCCCGGCCAGCAACAAACGTGCAACTTTCGGATCGAGCGGCAGCTTGGCCAACTCGTGGCCGAGCGGCGTAAGCTGACGCTTGTCGTCAATGGCGTTCAGCTCCTGCAGCAACTGGTAACCGTCGGTGATCGCGCGCGAACCCGGCGGCTCGATGAACGGGAATTCCTCCACCTCGCCCAGCCCCAGCGCACTCATGCGCAGGATGACGGTGGCCAGCGACACGCGAAAGATCTCGGCATCGGCAAATTCGGGCCGCTGCAAAAAGTCAGCTTCCTCGTACAAACGGATGCACACACCGCTCATCACCCGGCCGCAGCGCCCGGCGCGCTGGTTGGCGGCTGCGCGCGCGATGTTCTCGATACGCAACTGCTCCACCTTCTGCCGCACGCTGTAACGATTGATGCGTGCCAGACCGCTATCGATCACATAACCGATATTGGGCACGGTGAGCGAGGTCTCCGCCACGTTAGTCGCCAGCACCACACGGCGCATACCCGAGGCGGGTTTGAACACACGATCCTGTTCCGCGATGGACAAACGCGAGAACAGCGGCAGTATCTCGATACCCTTGTGCTGGTGTTTGCGCAGTGCCTCGGCGGTGTCGCGTATCTCGCGCTCGCCGGGCAGGAACACCAGCACGTCGCCTTTCAGGCCGCCGATGCTCAATTCATCCAACGCGCTGCACACCGCTTGCGGTACATCCTGCGTGTCGCCCTCCTCGTTCTGCTGCGGCGGACGGTAACGGATCTCCACCGGATAGGTACGACCGGAGACCTGAATGATGGGGGCAGGTTGAGCTTCGTTGATTAAGTGATCCCTCACCCCATCCCCTCTCCCAGAGGGCGAGGGGCTAACCCCGGCACTCCGCAGCTCTTGCTCCCTCGCCCTCTGGGAGAGGGCTGGGGTGAGGGCTTGCGCACTCAACCAATCAAATATCGTTTGCAGCACCCCCTCAGTATTCGTCAGCGTTTCATTGTTCCAAAAACGCAAAACAGTAATGCCCTGCTCCTGCAACCATGCACCACGTTTTTCATCATGCTGAACTTGCACCTCCTCTGCGTGCTGACCGCCATCCAGCTCTATGGCGAGCTTTGCTTCATGGCAGTAGAAATCGAGGATGTAGGAACCTAGCGGGTGCTGGCGGCGGAAGCCAAAACCGTGAAGTTGATTTCGCCGCAAGAGCTGCCAAAGTAAATTTTCGGCATCGGTTGCGTTCTTACGCAATTCGCGCGCATGGGAAAGTAAGACTTCTGAAAGGGCGGTGTGATGCTTGGACTGCTCCCCCTCCCCAACCCCTCCCCCGAGGGGAGAGGGGCTAACCCCAGAGCCATGCCGCACTTGTCCCCTCTCCCCTCGGGGGAGGGCTAGGGAGGGGGTGATGGCGCTTCCCGCAAAATGCTTCGCAAACCGCTCTGCATCCAGCGTCGCCGAAGTGATGATGAGTTTCAGGTCGGGACGGCGCGGCAATAACCGGCGCAGATAACCGAGCAGAAAGTCGATGTTCAACGAGCGCTCATGCGCCTCGTCGATGATGATGGTGTCGTATTGTTTCAGCAACGGGTCGTGATGGATCTCGGCCAGCAAGATACCGTCGGTCATCAGTTTGATGCAGGTATCGGGCGACACCTTGTCGTTGAAGCGCACCTTGTAACCGACCAGACCGCCAAGCTCCGATTTCAGTTCATGCGCGATACGCGCCCCCACCGAACGTGCCGCCACCCGGCGCGGCTGGGTGTGGCCGATGACACCCAACACGCCGCGCCCCAGACTCAAGCATATCTTTGGCAATTGCGTGGTCTTGCCCGAGCCGGTCTCGCCGCACACGATCACCACCTGGTGTTTTTCGATAGCCTGCGCCAACTCCTCGCGCCGCGCCACCACGGGCAGGTCGGCGGGATATTCGATGCTGGAGAGTTGCTGGATACGCGCCAGACGGCGCTGTGCTGAGGGAGACAATGCGGAATTCATAACATGTGATTTTACCCGCTGGGCGTGGTGCGTGCATTAAGAACTGCCTCGATGCGATAGAATGCCGCGCCTCTGGCACCCGCCCGACCGGGATGGCGGGTTCAATAAACGAATTAAGGATGCAATATGTTTGAAGTGATCGTGTTGGCCGTAGCACTGAGTATGGATGCCTTTGCCGTTTCCATCGGACTGGGCTCCAAAGGGAATATCAAAGGGCTGGGCTTAAAGGCCGGGCTTTACTTCGGTGCGTTCCAGGCCTTGATGCCCTTTCTCGGCTATCTCGGCGGCAAAGGTGTACTCGGCTGGGTCGAGGCCTACGCCCACTGGATCGCCTTTGGTTTGCTGGCGCTGATCGGCGGCAAAATGATCTATGAAGGTTTGCAGGAAGGTATCGAAGAAGACATCGCCGCCATCACCCACAAGATGATGCTCATGCTCGCCGTCGCCACCAGCATAGACGCGATGGCCGCCGGATTCAGCCTGACCCTACTGGAAGTGAACGCTTATATTGCCTGCCTCACCATCGGCGTGACGACTTTTGCTTTCAGTTGGCTCGGCGTGCGCATCGGCGAAAAGAGCGGCACCTGGCTGGAGAGCAAAGCGGAGATATTCGGCGGGGTAGTGCTGATTTTGATCGGGGCGAAGATGCTGGTGATTTAAGCACAACGGCAGCAATAACCACTCCATCATTCAAGCCCCCCTCAAACGCAGAATTAGGGGGCATGCAAATCAGGCACTAAACCGCCCAAGCCAAGCGTCCGGCTTACGATGTTGATGAAAGAATGAAACCACCAACAATTCCTCCGAGCTTGGAAGATAGATGAGCGTATAGGGAAATTTACGAAATAGCACCCGTCGAAACTCGTCTTCGATGCGCAAATGACCAAAAGGATTGCGAAGTGCCGACGCTACCGCAGCATCAGCGGCGCGGGCAAACTCAAAGCCCAGCCCCAGTGCTTTTGACTCGTACCAAGCCTGAGCCTCCAGAAGTTCTTGCTCTGCCTCTGGTCGGAGCACGACCAACATCAAGGTTTACTCGGGAATAATTTCGAACGAACTTGTTCCCACGGAATAGCTGTGGAAGGGTCTGCACGGTGTGCAGCAACACGACGATGTAATTCAGCCTTTTGGGCTTGAGACAACTCAATGGTATTTGATGCCTCCGCAGCAATGCTATCCCAGATATCCTCGACGAGCTGAATGCGCTCGGAAACGGATAGCTTCAAATATTCAGTAGTGGCGGCAGGAGTAGGCATGGGCGCAGTATAAATCAAGGCAGATATTTATGGTAATGGGGAACTTAACGACGTTCGCCTTCAGTTGGCTCGGCGTGCGCATTGGCGAAAAGAGCGGCACCTGACTGGAAAGCAAAGCGGAGATATTCGGCGGGGTGGTGCCAATCTTGATCGGGGTGAAGATGCTGGTGGTGTGAATAGTAGAATTTGTTAGAGATTCCACCTCGTCGGGGTCGAGCGCTCATAACCAACACCAATTTCAGCGAAATGCTTCCGCGCAGATTTGATTTTGGCGAGTTCGGACGGACGCAATTTGTCATCGTCCTGCGTACTCTTGGTTTCCCGAATCATATAAATTCTGTCTTCACCATCCACCTGTTTGATGATCGCCCAGTCCGGGTTATACGGGCCAACCGGGGTGTCAACCTTGAACTTGCCAGGCAGCTTCATGAACAGCTTAACGTCCTCGCGGCTATCGAGTAGCTCGGCGAATTTTAGCTCTACGCCAGACTCGTAAACAACGTAATCAAAATCGGTCTTGTTCTGATTCTGGACCTGATACATCTGGTCGCAGAAGCGCTCCTTTTCCTCCAGCCCATCCGCTTGCAGTTCTCGCAGTTCGTAAATGGAACCGCCGATTTTTTCATACTGGATGCCTTCCACCACGATTTTCGCCAGCTCGCCCCGCACACAGCGCTGCACCATTGCGATGAAGTCGTTCGGGTTGCCGATAAATTCGCCCAGCTTGGCGCTACCGACCAGTATCTCCGCCAGCGTTCTACGGGTGAGTGAAGTGGCTTGCTGCAACTCGGCAATGATGTCTGGCAGAACGTAACTACCCTTGAGTTCTGCGGAGCGTGTACCGAGTTCCAAGCCTTGTGTGCCGCCGCGCAGCACCTTGACGCCAGCGCGGGTCACCTCGATACGCAAAGGCTCGATTTTCGGTGCTTGCTTGATGGTCGCAACCGCATTGCCGATAAGTTTTTCGCGCTCGACCGTCACCCGGTACATCGTCTTCTGGCTGATAGCATTCCAGAACGACTCGAATTCCGGCGTGGCATAAAGCGCCTTGTTGAACTTGCGCGCCTGCCGCTTGGCTCTAGGTTTGACGTATTTCTCGATGCTGGTGTCGCGCACCAGCGCGATGATGTCCGCTTCGTAAGGCAGAAATTGCCCCGGCAGATTCAGGGAAAAACCTTCCGTATCCGGCAGGAACTTCGATGTTGCCTTGCCTTCCTTGATGAAGCCTTGGCTTTCAATATGTTTGAAAACTTCCAGCGACCACTGGTAGCCGCAAATCTCGTCTGTCAGCGCGCCGCCTACATCCCGCTTCGGCAGCTTGGCAAATTCGTTCGGCCTGACTTGGCCGATGGCAACCCCGGCGGCCTTGTATTCGTTTTGCAGGCTCTGTGCGAACGCCTGATACGATTCGTTGGCGATCACCGTCAGCGTGGCAATGCCCCTGTCCGCCACGCGCTCATAGCCTTTGTCGGTTTTTGCCACGGGCAGGCGCAGGCCGCGCCCCAATGTTTGCCTACGTTTGTTTTCTGCGCCCATTTCGCGCAGGGCACAAATCTGGAACACGTTCGGGTTGTCCCAGCCTTCCTGAAGGGCTGTATGACTAAAAATAAAACGCACCGGCTCGTCCCCGTCCAGCAAACGCTGCTTGTCACGCATGATAAGTTCGTAAGCATCGTCATCTTTGGCCGTTGTGCCGGATGAATCAACGAAGGTCGTTTTGCCTTTCGCCTTGAGTTGCGAAAAATAAGCACGCCGCAGCTCTCGCGGCTCTTGCGGCAGCAGCGCTGGATAACGCTTGTCCTTGCTGCGTTCTTCAATGAACACCTCATCGAACCACCGCACAAACTCTCCGTCAGCATCATCGTTGTTCACGCCATCGCCGAGAAAGCTCGCCACCTTGTCTACAAAGAACAGGCTCAATACCTTGATGCCCTTGGTGCGCAGCATAGCTTCCTTGCGCAAATGCTCACGCACGGTTTCGCGGATCATCTCTTTGTAGATCGCGCCTTGCGCGCCACCGATAGATTCACCTTCGGTCAGCACCCCGTAGTTGGTGAGTTCGATGCTGGACGGTTCCGCGCCATCGGTGATGCGCATTTCATTGATGCGCCAGCCTTCATAAGCGGGATTGCCACTGACCTCGGATAACTCCTGATGCTGCTTCACCGATTTAGGCACACGTTCCAACGAACCATCGGCCTTTCGGCAGGCCAGCTCCAATTTTGCCGTCCAGAGTTTCGCGTGCTTCACCTCTAGCAATTTGATGTAAGGCGTTGCATCCGCGCCCTGCTGCGCCACTTCAGCCACGACAATCTGCTTGACCAGCCCCAAGTCGTGCGCGTCCACCGGGTCCAGCCGATAGACAAGGTTGCGCTGCCGTTTGTGCGTGGCGCTATAACGCAGGGTGAACACCGGATCGAGTTCGCTCACCGCCGATTGCGAGAGCAGCGATTCCATGTTCTGTGGCTCGTCCATGATGACGACCGGGCGCGTAGCCTTCAGGTAATCAATCGGGCGCAAGCCGTTCAATTTATCGCGCTGCTGGTGGATGATGCGCGTGTTCTTGTCGCCGCGAACCGCATCTATCGTCATCACCATAATCTGCACGCTGGTCGCAGTGGCGAAGGCTTGAACCTCCTCGGCGCGATCACCGCTGTAAACGCTAGCATCGAAGGGGTGCGACGGATACAAACCGCGAAAATGTTCGCGCATCAGGCGGATGCTGGTATTCACGCCTTCGCGGATGGCCACGCTCGGCACGAGGATGATGAATTTGCCGAAGCCGTAACGCTCCGCCAGTTCGAAAATCGTGCGCAGATAAACGTAGGTCTTGCCCGTGCCGGTTTCCATCTCGATGTCGAAATCAAGCGCATCCTCGGCCAACGCATCGCGCACTTCCAGCCCGTTGCGGTCTTGCACCGCTTGCAGATTGGCGAGAATCGTGGCGTTATCCAGCACCAGCTTGTTGCCGATAGCGCCCACCTCCTGCGCGGTATCCACCGCCAGTTCACCTTGCACGAATTCCTTGGTGGTCACTACGCCTTGCAGTGTGATGTCGAACTTGCCCGCATCCTTGGGTTGTCCGTCGAAAAGGTCGGCCACCGCGTTGATGGCATCGAGCTGGTACTGCTGGTGTGAATCGAACTGAAAGCCCGCGTTGCTCATCACGCCGTCCACAGCTCGATGCCACGGCTTTTTGCGTGCTGGGCAAGGTTGGTTTTTAGTTCATCGTCACCTTGGAAAGCATCTTCCAGCACGATGATTCTGGCGGGTGCGGCATCCACCAATGCCCGCAGTTGCGCCAAAGTGGGCTTGGCATGTTCATTGAGATAGGCCAGCACGTCGTTATCGCCCACCTTACGCACTTCCAGCCCGGCAATGGTTTTCGTATGGATGGGTTCAGTCAGCGAATAGCCCAGCTTGAGCAAAAGTTCGGTCAGCAGATCGTCGGCTTGTGCCTCGTCATCGGCACTGTCGCGCAGATCGAGCAGATGTTGTTCCAGTTCGTTCACCGCCACATCGCTGGTGACGCGCCACTTGCTGAAATGGGTATCGGCCAGTTTGTAGGCGCGAAAGCCGGTGTCCAGATGCTGTGCCAGCAACCCAGCTTCCTGTTTGATTTTTGCACCCGCCAGTTCGATGCGTTTGCGCGAGATGTCGGCAATGGTCTTGAAGCCAGCCTTGCGCGCTTCGGAGTCTTTCGGCGTGGGTTCGGGCAGTTGCACCATGATGAAACGGCGCTTGCCACCGTCTTCTGCGTTTAGTGTCATGACCGCGTGCGCGCTTGAAGATGAGCCACCGAAGAAGTCGAGAATGTAGTCGTCGTTTGTAGTGATCGTCCGAATTAGTTGAGATAGCAAATAGGGTGACTTTGGAGATTGGAAAAGCTTTGCTTTAACTCCAAACAGTTGATTGAATTCTTTTTGACCACGTTCAGTGAAATAAGATTTATCCATTAGGATGGTCTTCAACATCCTGTTTGAGCCATTTGCATAGCTCTTTCTGTAAATCTTCCAACGGTCAGATACAAACCTCCCTACCAAAAGTGAAAGGTCTAGCTCGGCCTTAGGTTTTTCCCATGTCCAGCATCCCTCGAAACCATCATCCCATATGGGGAGAACCTTCGTTTGTTCGTCATCGGGACTGAGCGAAACTTCTCCTTCGCTATCAACATAAAAAGGGTAAAACAGGTTTTTTCGGTTATGTCGCCCAAACTCGCGGTGCGTATTTCTGAGTTCGAGCAAGCGATACTTGCCACCTTCATCTTCTTCTGGGTACTCATCTTCAATCTGATCTTCGTCCTTTGCGATTGAGAAATGCCCTTTGGGCAGAGTCTTCCTGCTATATACAGCTATGTATTCGTGGTTGGTTGCGAAGTATTTATCCTGTGAACGGCCTTTTGGATTGCAGAGGACTGTAAGGAGGGCAACGAAATTCGATTCGCCAAATACCTCATTGCAAACTTTGCGGAGATTATCAAATTCCCTATCGTCAATTGAGATGAAAATCACGCCATCATCGGTGAGCAGATTCCTCGCCAGCTTCAGGCGTGGATACATCATATTCAACCAGTTCGAGTGGTAGCGGCCTTCGGTCTCGCTGTTGGTCGAAACTTTTTTGCCTTCTTCGTTCACCTGCCGCGTCCACTCAAGGTAGGTGTCCAGCCCCTCCTTGAAGTTGTCCGGGTAAACAAAATCCTTGCCGGTGTTGTAGGGCGGGTCGATGTAGATGAGCTTAATCTTGTTGTGGTAATGCCTTTGCAGCGTCTTCAGCACTTCCAGATTGTCGCCCTCGATGAACACGTTTTGCGTCGCGTCCCAATCTTTCGAGTGGGCGAAATCCGGTTTCAGGGTTGCCGTGGTCGGTGCTTGTGCCGCGCGCAGGGCGCGCTTCTTGCCCGGCCAGAATAGGCCGAATCGCTCGTTGCCATCGGCAGCGTCATCAGCCAGCAATTCGCGCAGTTTTTCAATATCCAGCTTGCCGTCGGCAACGGCTTCGGGCACCAGCTCGGCGAGCTGCGCGGCAAGCTCCGTGCGGAAGTGAGGCGTTGCGCTAGGAACCTCTAAAATATCGGGGGAGTGCGTGGAACTCATTTCAGACATATGGTTTAGTTACGTTATTTACGTAACTAATAGTTTATCTCATTGCGTGATTATTTTTGAGGTTACGTAACTATTGCGCTCGGTTAGTAACGTGAAGGAATGAAAAATGAAAAAATAAAGTTTGCTGAAAGATTGGCCGAGGCTCTTAAGGCAAGCGGCTATAAACCTGAGCCTGCCGTACTAGAGAGAGAATTTAACTTACGGCATTACGGCAAACCCATGACCTTGCATGGCGTACGAAAGTGGCTAATTGGGGAATCGATTCCGCCTTTTGAAAAGATCATGACCTTGGCGAAATGGCTAAATGTCGCCCCCGAAGACTTAACTTTCGGGCTCGAAATAAAGCAAAAAATTAAGCAGGAAAATCAACGCTGGAAAGATGAGATTGGCTTTCAGGAACGTGAGATTTTTGAAGCGTTCTTGGCTTTATCCACTCCACACCGCAAAACAGTGCGGGAGGTGATCCAAGCATTGACCAAAGCGCAGACGCTTGATGCGGCACGCTCGTCAAATACGCGCGACTGACCTCAATACCGGAGTCGAATTTACTTCAACCCCAGCACGTCCTGCATGTCATACATGCCCGCTTTGTTGGCCTTGAGGAAGCGTGCGGCGCGCAGGGCTCCGATGGCGAAGGTAGCGCGGCTGCTGGCTTTGTGGGTGATCTCGATACGCTCGCCGGTTCCGGCGAACAAGACCGTGTGGTCACCCACGATGTCGCCGCCGCGCACGGTGGCGAAGCCGATGGTGGATGGATCGCGTTCACCGGTGACGCCTTCGCGTCCGTACACGGCGCATTTCTCCAGATCACGACCCAGTGTCTTGGCAATGACTTCACCCAGCCCCAGTGCGGTGCCGGAGGGGGCGTCCACTTTATGACGGTGGTGCGCTTCGATGATCTCGATGTCGTAACCTTTGTCGAGCACGCGCGAGGCGGTCTCCAGCAATTTGAACAGCAGGTTCACACCCACACTCATGTTGGGGGCGAACATGATGCCGATGTCCTGCGCACCGGCGCCCAGCGCGGCCTTCTGCTGTGCGTTGAGGCCGGTGGTGCCGACCACCATGTTGACCTTGTGTTTGCGGCAGAGCTCCAGATGCTGCATGGTGCCTTCCGGCCGGGTGAAGTCGATCAGCACATCCGCGCCTTTCAGCGCCGCGTCGATGTCGGCGCTGATCTTCACGCCTGCGACAACGGTGTTGCCCAGCATGGCGCTGCCCGCATGTTCCAGCGCGGCGTGCAACACCAGGTCATCGGCCTGCGCCACACAATCCAGCAGCACCTTACCCATGCGTCCGGTGCATCCGGCGATGACGATCTTCAGTTTGCTCATGGCGTGACCTGTTTGAATGGCGCAGCTTCTTCGATACGCTGCAGGATGTCTTTGTCGAAATAGAGTGTCATGTGTTGCGACTCGACCAGCTTGCCTTCCTGCTCGAAGCGGTAGATGTAGTCCCAGCGGTTGGCATGGAAGGGATCGCTGACCAGCGGTGTGCCGAGCACGATTTTGACTTGCTGCTGGGTCATGCCGATCTTGACCCGCGCGCGCATCTCGGGGGAGATCAGGTTGCCCTGACGGATCTCGATCTTGTGCGGGGCGAGCCAGCCGCACGAAGCCAGCAACAATGAAATGAAGATGATACTGATACGCATTTTTATACCTTCCATAAATCGGCGAGCATGATACATCAAGCCGCGATGCCCAGCATTTCTGCGGCGTGTTTGCGTGTCGTCTCGGTCAGGGTGACGCCGCCCAGCATACGCGCGATCTCTTCGATGCGTTCCTGCGGGGCGAGCACTTTGATACGGCTGAGGGTGGTGCCGTCCTGTGCCGCCTTGCTCACCTGCCATTGTGCATCGGCCTGCGCGGCCACTTGCGGCAGATGGGTGACACACATCACCTGATGGCGTTTGCCCAGTTGTTTGAGCAGCGCGCCGACGATCTCGGCCACCCGCCCGCCGATACCGCTGTCCACCTCGTCGAAGATGAGTGTCGGCACGGTGGCGGCGCGGCTGGCGGCGACTTGTATCGCCAGACTGATACGCGATAACTCGCCGCCGGAAGCGACCTTGGCCAAGCTACGCAAAGGAGTGCCCTGATTCGCCGCGACCTGGAATTCGACCGCTTCTAGGCCATGTGCGTTGCCTTCGGGCAGGGCGGTGAGTTGCACGGCGAATTGTCCGCCCTGCATGGCCAGCGTCTGCATCGCCGCCGTGATCTCGTCCGACAGTTTTTGCGCCGCCTTGCTCCGTACCGCGCTCAATTTTTTCGCGACCGCCAGATATTCAATATGGGCGGCCTCGTCCTGCTGGGCCAGTTCGGCCAGATCGGCATCTCCGCCCAACTCGTCCAGACGCGCCACGATAGATTGCAGGGCCTGCGGCAACTGTTCGGGCGGGACGCGGTATTTGCGCGCCGCCTCGACCACGTCGGCCATGCGCTGCTCCTGCTCGCGCAGGCGCTGCGGATCGGCATCCAGCCGCTGCTGGTAATGGCGCAGCGCATATACCGCTTCCTGCAATTCGTTCTGCGCACTCTCCAACATGGTGAGAGTATCTTGCAGCCCGCCATCGAATTCCAGCCCGGCGCGCAGGCGCGAGGTGAGCGCGTTGAGTTGCGCCAAACAGGCGGTGTCGGCTTCGCTCAGCACATCCACGCCGAACTGGGCGGTCTCCAGCAGCGAGGCGGCATGTGACAGGCGGGCATGGTCGGCTTGTAACGCCTCCCATTCCGGCGCAGAGAAATTCAGCGTCTCCAGCTCGCGGCGCTGGAACGACAATAACTCGCGTTCCGCCGCCACGGATTCAGCGTTCTGTTCCAGTTGTTGACGGCGGCGATGCAGCGTCTGCCATGCCTTGAACGCCGTCGCCACGCGCTCCACCTCGGCCTGTAGTCCGGCATGGCTGTCCAGCAGGTCGCGTTGCGCATCCTGGCGCAGGAGCGACTGGTGGGCATGTTGTCCGTGGATGTCGAGCAGGTGTTCGCCCGCCTCGCGCATCTGTTGCAAAGTGGCGCTGCGCCCGTTGATGAAACCGCGCGAGCGCCCGCCCGCATCCAGCACACGGCGCATCAGACACACGCCCTCATCCCCTTCCAGTTCCTGTTCGCGTAGCCAGACTTGCAATAGCGGCAGGGCGGCGATATCGAATTCGGCGCTGATCTCGGCACGTTCACATCCCGCGCGCACCATGCCGCCGTCACCGCGTTCGCCCAGCGCCAGCGACAGGGCATCGATCAGAATGGATTTGCCCGCGCCGGTCTCGCCGGTGAGCGCGGTGAAGCCCGCAGAAAAATCGAGTTCGAGAGAGGCGACGATGACGAAGTCGCGGATGCCGAGGAATTTCAACATCAGAGGGATTTATTCCAGAGCAGTTTTTCGCGCAGGGTGTGGTAATAACTGTGCCCCACGGGATGCAGCAGATGCACCAGTTCATCGTGGCGCGCCACGATCAGTTTGTCGTGCACTTGCAGGTCGAAATGGGTATGGCTGTCGAAGCGCACATGTACGTCGCCGGTGCGGTGCATCAGGATCTCGATCTGCGAGGTCCCGCTCACCACGATGGGCCGGTTGCTCAGGGTATGAGGGCAAACCGGCACCAGTGTCATCACGTCCAGCGCCGGATGCACGATGGGCCCGCCGGAAGACAGCGCATAGGCGGTCGAGCCGGTGGGCGTGCAGACGATCAGGCCGTCGGCACGCTGGGTGTAGAGATATTCGCCGTCGATACGCACTTCGCATTCGATCATGCTGCCGATGTTGCTGCGGTGCACCACCATCTCGTTGAAGGCGATGGCATGGGAGACTTCCACGTCTTTGCGCATCACACGCACGGATAGCAACATGCGCTTCTCGGTGACGTAATCGCCCTGCAACATGGCGAACAGGCTGCGTTTCATCGATTCCAGCGACAGGTCGGTCAGGAAGCCGAGCCGCCCGTGGTTCACCCCGACCAGCGGAATGCCGAACGGCGTCAGAGTGCGGGCGATGTTGAGCATGGTGCCGTCGCCGCCCATCACCACCGCCAGATCGATTTCACCTTTCATCTGCGCCAGCGACAACACCCGGTACGGATGCTGGCCGAGGTGTTCGGCGGTGAGGCTGTCCACCACCACGGATACGCCCTTTTCCGCGAGGAAAGCCGCAAGCCGCAGCAGGGGTTCCGCAATGGCGGGGGTCTTGTATTTGCCGATCAGGGCGACTGTTTGGAAGGAAAAATTCATGGCCGCGATTAAACCACATCGGCGACGCAATCGCCATGCTACGCGGCGGCATTCTCCTTTACCCGATACCACGCCGCATACAACGCAGGCAGGAAGATACACGTCAGCAGCGTCGCCACGACCAGCCCGCCCATGATGGACACCGCCATCGGCCCCCAGAACACCTGACGGGTGAGCGGAATCATGGCGAGAATGGCCGCCGCCGCCGTGAGTACGATGGGGCGGAAGCGGCGTATGGTAGAACCGATGATCGCTTCCCATTGAGGCTTGCCCGCTTCTTCGTCCTGCCGGATCTGATCGACCAGGATCACGGAGTTGCGCATGATCATGCCTGCCAGCGCGATGAAGCCGAGATTGGCGACAAAGCCGAACGGCACCTGGAATAACAACAAGGCCATCGCCACGCCAATCAGGCCTAGCGGTGCGGTGAGCAGCACCATCACGGTACGGCTGATGCTTTGCAGTTGGACCATCAGCAGCGTGATGACACCGACCAGCATGAGCGGCATCACTGCCGCGATGGCGGTGGAGCCTCTCGCCGATTCTTCGATGCTGCCGCCCATCTCGATGCGGAACCCGGTGGGCAGCTTGGCGCGCACGGCGTCCAGTTGCTTGTTCAGTCGTTCCGATGAGGTAGCGGGTTGCGTGTTATCAGCCATGTCGGCGCGCACGATCATGGTGGGCAGGCGGTTGCGCCGCCAAATGATGCCTTCCTCCAGCACGGGCACGAGTCGCGCGACCTGCGTCAGCGGCACATGGCGTCCGCCTGCCAGCGGAATGTCGAGATCGGGCAAGCGGTCCAGTGAACGCGCATCGTGATATGAACCGCGCCACACCACGTCGATCAACTGGTCGCCTTCGCGATATTGCGTGAGAGCGATGCCGCTGAGCCACCCCTGCAAAGCCTGCGCGACTTCTTGGCTGGATGTGCCGAGTTGGCGCGCCCTGTCCTGATCCACCTCGACGCGCACGCTCTTCACCTTCTCGTTCCAGTCGAAGCTCACGTTCTGCAAACTCTGATCCCCGCGCATCAGCGTGGCGACCTCGTTGGAGATGTCGCGCAGCTTCACCAGATCATCGCCCATCACGCGGAACTGCACGGGATAGCCGATGGGCGGGCCGTTCTCCAGTCGCACCACACGTACGCGGATGTCGGCGAACTCGGGCCCGGCGAACTTCTCTTCCAGTCGGCGTTTGATGTCTTCACGTGCGTCAAGATTCTTGGTGACGATGACGAACTGGCCGAAATTGTCGGCAAACAATTGCTGGTCGAGCGACAGGAAGAAGCGTGGCGCGCCGTTGCCGATGTAGGAAGAGTAGTAGTCCACCCCGGCATCGCCTTTGAGCAATTGTTCAATGCGTTTCACCTCATTGGTGGTCGCCTTGAGCGACGCCCCCTGTGGCAGCCACACATCCACCATCAACTCCAAGCGGCTGGCGGAAGGGAAGAACTGCTTCTGCACGAACTTGCCGAACGCCACCATGGACACCACAAAGATCAACACCGTGGCGAGGATCACTTTCCAGCGGTTGCGCAAGCACCACTCCAGCACTTTACGGAAGCGCCGGTAGAACGGCGTGTCGTAGATGTCCTCACCGTGCTTCTGCGCTTTGGCGATGAGGGCTTTGGCATCAAGCAACTTGAAACCGATATACGGCGTGAACACCACCGCGACGACCCATGAAGTGATCAATGCGATGGTGACCACCTGAAAGATGGAGATGGTGTATTCGCTCGCCGCCGATTTGGAAAAACCGACGGGGGTAAATGCCGCCGCAGTGATGAGCGTCCCGGTGAGCATGGGGAAGGCGGTCGAGGTGTAAGCGAAAGTCGCCGCCTTGAATCGATCCCAACCCTGTTCCATCTTCACCACCATCATCTCCACGGCGATGATGGCATCGTCCACCAGCAAGCCGAGTGCAATGATGAGCGCGCCCAGCGAGATGCGTTGCAGGTCAATACCCAGCACTTTCATGGCGAAGAAGGTGATCGCCAGCACCAGCGGAATGGAGAGCGCCACCACCAGCCCCGTGCGCATCCCCAGGCTCAGGAACGACACTGCCAGCACGATCAGGATGGCCTCGCCCAAGGAACTCTGGAAAAGGCTGATGGAACCGGCTACCACTGCGGGTTGATTGGCGACGACATGTACATCGATACCGAGGGGTAGTTCGGCTTCGATGCGCTGTATTTCGCGGCGCAAGTTCTCACCGAGTTGGATCACATTGCCGCCCTTGTCCATCACCACGCCGAGGCCGATGGCGGGTTGTCCACCCACGCGCATCTGCGGGCTGGGCGGATCGACCAGACTGCGGCTCACCTTGGCGATGTCACCCAAGCGGAAGTGCTGTCCATTCACCAACAGGTCGGCGTTGCGCACGCGCTCTACGCTGTCGAACGCCCCGCTCACGCGCATACGGATACGGTCGCTATTCGTTTCGATGAATCCGGCGGGGCTCACGGTATTCTGCTTTTGCAACGCATCCGCCACTTGCAGGGGACTGATACCCAAGCTGGCAAGACGATCCGGCGCGACATCGACGAATATCTTCTCGTCCTGCACACCAATGAGTTCGACGCGCTTCACATCCTTGATGCGGCGCAGCTCCAAAGCAATGCGGTCAGCCTGACGGTGCAATTGCGCCAGATCGAAACCGTCGCCGGTGAGTGCGAAGATATTGATCTGAACATCGCCGAATTCGTCGTTGGGAAATGGTCCCTGCACGCCCGCAGGCAATGTGTGGCGGATGTCATCGAGTTTTTTGCGCACCTGCCGCCATGACTCGGGCACCTCTGCTTTCGGGGTGTAATCCTTGAGCATGACAAACACCAGCGACTCGCCCGGCTTCGAGGCCGAGCGCAGCACATCCACCCACGGCGTCTCCTGCAATTTCTTCTCGATACGCTCGGTCAGTTCGCGCTCGACCTCCTGCGCCGTCGCCCCCGGCCACAAGGTACGCACCACCATCACCTTGAAGGTGAATGCGGGGTCTTCCGCGCGCCCGAGATTGAAGAACGACAACACGCCGCCCACTGTCAGCACGATGATGAGGAACACCACCATCTGCTCGTGTTTCAGCGCCCATTCGGAAAGGTTGGGCCACTTCATTGCGCTTTACCGTTTTCGATGATCTTGATCTTGTCGCCTGCCGTGAGCTTATGCACACCGGCGCTGACGATACGTTCGCCCGCCGCGACGCCGTTCGCTATCCATGCGCCGTCATCGCGATAGGCCGTGACAGCCACCGGACGCAAAGAAACGCTGCGATCCTGTGCCACGATCCACACCGCACTCTTGTCTCCCTGCTGGAAAATAGCCGACAAGGGTACGATGAAGCCGCTTTTTTTCTCGCCCATGCCGAAACGTACCCGCGCCGTCATACCCAGCGCCACCTTTTCGCCGCCTTTGTTCAGCACCACACGAGCCGGATAAGTGCGGCTTGCCGGATCGGCAGAGGGAGAGAGTTCGCGCAAGCGACCGGTGAGATGTTTCGTCTCGGCTCCACCCGCGCTCAAATCGACCTCGACCGGCATCCCCACCTTCAACGATGAGAAGCGTGATTCGGGGATCGCGACGGCGACTTCGCGCTCGCCTTCCTGTGCCACACGCACCACCGGCTGACCGGCGCTCACCACCTGACCGACTTCGGCCAATGTCGCGGACACCACTCCGGCGCGGTCGGAAACAAGCGTGGTATAGGCGGCCTGGTTACGCGCCAGCCCCGCCTGTGCCGCAGCCGCCTTGAGCGCGGTCTCTTTCGCATCCAGCACCGATTGGCTGATGAAGCCCTGCTCTCGCAGTTCGCGATGACGCTTTAGGTCGTCTTCGGCCAAACGGTATTGCGCGGCAGCGGCGCTCTCCTGCAAGCCGGTATCGGCGGCATCGAGCCGGGCCAACACCTGCCCTTTCTTGACAAAAGCTCCGGCATCAACCAGACGCTCGACAAGCTTGCCGCCGATGCGGAAGCCCAACACCGTCTCGTACCGCGCACGTATCTCGCCGCTGTAAACATTGGCACTATCCGCCCCCGACTCGCCGACCACATAAGTCAAAGCCGGACGTTCTACCTTGGCCACAGGCGGGGATTCTTTGCTGCAAGCGCTCAGCGCCAATGCCGATACGATGATCATGAGTGGATATCTCATTCAGTCTTCTCCTTGGCACGCAGGCCGTTCAATAACAGGTCGATATGGGTACGCAGATAGATTTGCGGGTCTTGTTTGCCGCAGTCACACGGCGTCAGCGAATAGCGCCAGATGGTCAGCATCATCTGTGGTGCAAGGATCACGTCAATGGTCGATTCGATGTCGCCGACGCGGAACTGCTTGGTCGCGATACCGCGCTCCAGCATTTGGCGTATCAGGCCACGTCCGCGCACGATGACGTTCTCGTAGTAGTACTGCGCCACTTCGGGGAAATTGCCCGCCTCGGAGATCATCAGCTTGGGAACGCCCGCCAGATGCGTCGCGCCGACCAATTCCCACCAACGCATCAGCATCGCCTCCAACAGCGATGCCGCATCACCCTGATGTTGAGCCAGCATCTCTTCCCCCTGCTCCAACACCGGCAGGATGCCTTGCTGAATGACTGCCTTGAACAGCTCCTCCTTGCTGGCGAAATACAGGTACAACGTACCTTTCGAGACTCCGGCACGGGCGGCGATATCGTCCAGTTTGGTCGCAGTAAAGCCGCGCTCGACAAAAAGATCCAATGCGGCAGCCGTCAATTCGGCGGGTCTCGCCTCTTTGCGGCGCTGTCGTGAGGGAACATCCAAGGATTCTTTCATATGAGCCTTAATTAAATTACTGACCAGTCAGTCAGTAATTTAATTAAGGCTCAGCCATCTGTCAACCCTGCCCCCCCACTTCCCGGACGGAAGCCAACACACAATGCGGCATAAGCCCTCCTGTCCGATGATATTATTGAGTCCGCAGAAGCTCATTACGGTATCGGTTCTTGTGTAAATGTCCAAATCTTTAGCCCCCAAACAGACCACACCCACCGGCGTATTACAGTCTGTTGCCAGCATCACATGCCAGCGCGACCGCGATCTGCTGGCGCGCTCGCTGGTCAGCACCTTGTCCGAATTAATCCACAGCAGCCGTGTCAGCATGTACCGCATCCTGCCCAACGAACAGGGCGGCGAGGCAATCCTGGTCGCCGAGGCCTGTTCGCATCCTGGCAACGCCTCGCCCAGTCCAGAGATCGGCATCCCCATCGCCAGCCGGGCCGACTTCAGTTCCGTCTGGCACACCGGAAAAGAATTTGTCAGCCCCATCGTGAAGAACGACTATCTGTCGGTCTACCCCATCATCGGTCAACACGGCACCGTCGGCCTGCTGGAAACGATCTCAAATGTCCACAGTGAAATGGAGCGCCATCTCATCTCGGCGTTTCTGAAGGTGTACAGCAACTACCAGACGCTGCTCGATGAAAGCGAGACCGACACGCTCACTGGCCTGCTCAACCGCCGCACCTTCGACAACAATATCGAAAAGATCATCGCCGAACATGCGGTACCGGACGACGAGACCGGCTCGCCCGCCGGACAGCATCCCGCCCGGCGCGTACTGGGAGCGGAGCTGCCACACTGGCTGGCAATCATCGATATCGACCACTTCAAACGCATCAACGACGAATTCGGCCACCTGTACGGCGACGAGGTGCTGATCCTGCTTTCGCGCAACATGCAACGCATCTTCCGGCAGCGGGACAAACTGTTCCGCTTCGGCGGCGAGGAGTTCATCGTGGTGCTGGATCGCACCAGCGAAGACAACGCGAAAGCGGTACTGGATCGTTTCCGCGCCGCGATAGAGCAATATCATTTTCCGCAGATCGGCAAAGTCACCATCAGTATCGGTTTCGTGCGGCTGGACAAACCCGACGTGCCGTCTGCCATCATCGGCCGCGCCGATCAGGCCTTGTATTACGCTAAACACCACGGTCGTAACCGGGTCTGTTTCTACGATGATCTGGTGGTGGCAGGCAAACTCAGCAGCGAGCATTTCTCCAATGACCTGCAACTGTTCTGATCCCGCCTCTCTCGTGCCGGACCGGAACGGGCAGTGTTAAGATTCCGCCCCATGCTCAACGACCGCGCACAGATCCTGTTGAAGACCCTGGTGGAGCGCTATATCAGCGACGGCCAACCGGTCGGCTCGCGCGCACTGCAACAGTATTCCGGCCTGGAGGTCAGCTCGGCCACAATCCGCAACGTGATGGCCGATCTGGAAGAGATGGGGCTGGTGTGCAGCCCGCACACTTCTGCCGGACGTATCCCGACCGCACTGGGTTACCGCCTGTTCATCGACAAGCTGATGGTGGTGCAGCCGCTGGACACCAAACATGTACAGCAGCTGGAGAGCCAGCTCCAACCCGACAACACCTCGCGTCTGATTACACAGGCATCCAATCTGCTCTCCGATCTCACCCGTTTTGCCGGTGTGGTCGCCACACCCAAACGCACCTCTATCACGGTGCGCCAGATCGAATTCCTGCGCCTGTCAGAATCCCGCGTCCTGCTCATCATCGTGATGCCCGACGGCGAGGTGGAAAACCGCGTGCTGGTGACACACAAGGATTACAGCCAGTCGCAATTGACCGAGGCCGGAAACTTCCTGAGCCAGCATTATGCCGACTGCTCCTTTGCCGACCTCCATCAGCGCGTGCAGAACGAACTGCGTCAGTTGCAGCACGAACTCACCGCGCTGATGAGCGCGGCGATGGCGGCAAGCGATGCGGTGATCGCGCGCAAGCAGGAAGATTACGTCATCAGCGGGGAGCGCAACCTGCTGCACAGCAACGATCTCGCGGCGAACATGAACCAGTTGCGCGGACTGTTCAATGTGTTCGAGCAGAAGACTGAGTTGCTGCAACTGCTCAACGCGGGCAGACACGCACCCGGCGTGCATATCTTCGTCGGCAACGAATCCGGGCTGGCGGAACTGGACGAATGCAGCGTGGTGAGTGCGCCGTATGCCGCCAACCAGCAGATCGTCGGCACACTCGCCGTCGTCGGGCCGAAACGCATGGACTATGAGCGCATCGTGCCCATCGTGGACATCACGGCAAAACTATTGAGCAACGCGCTCTCTCAGCATTAAAACCCATCACCACAGAGACTCAGAGGCACCGAGAGAAACAATGTCAGAACTGCATATTTTCATCTACCAAGCAGTTTCGTTTTTGACTTACTCTGTGTCTCAGTGTCTCTGTGGTGAATGTTTCTCAAAACTACCATGACCTACACACCAGAACCCGCCTACACCCACGGCACCCCGGAGAAGACCGCCGTACTGCTCATCAATCTCGGCACGCCGGAAGCGCCCACCGCACAGGCGGTGCGCCCTTATCTGAAAGAGTTCCTGAGCGATCCGCGTGTGGTCGAAATACCGCGAGCCATCTGGTGGCTCATCCTCAACGGCATCATCCTCAATGTGCGCCCGAAAAAATCCGCCGCGAAATACGCCAGTATCTGGACGGATGAAGGCTCACCGCTCAAAGTCTTCACCTCACGCCAGACCAAACTGCTGCAACAACATCTGCAACAAAACACCGATGCACCTGTCGTGGTGGACTACGCCATGCGCTACGGCAACCCTTCCGTCGCCAGCGTGCTGAGCGAACTCAAAGCGCAGAACTGCCAGCGCATCCTGCTCGTACCGCTGTATCCGCAATACGCCGCCAGCTCCACGGCCACCGCTTTCGACGCGGTCTACAAAGCACTGCTGCACACACGCAACATGCCTGCCCTGCGCACCATCAAACACTTCCATGACGATGCTGGATACATCAAAGCTTCGGCACAGAACATCCGCGACTACTGGGCACAGCATGGCCGCCCCGAAAAACTGGTGATGAGCTTCCACGGCGTGCCGCAATACGCACTGGAGAAAGGCGACCCCTACCACTGCGAATGCCTCAAGAGCGGCAGACTGATCGCTGAAGAATTGGGACTGAGCAAAGAGCAGTACATCGTCAGCTTCCAATCGCGCTTCGGCAAAGCCGAATGGATCAAGCCCTACACCACCGCGACACTAGAAGAACTGGGCAGGCTCGGCACCAAGCGCGTGGATGTCGTCTGCCCCGGCTTCGTGGCGGATTGCCTGGAGACGCTGGAAGAGATCGCACAGGAAGGCAAGAAAGACTTCCAACACGCGGGGGGCGGCGATTACCACTACATCCCCTGTCTCAATCAGCGCCCCGACTGGATACGGGCACTGAACGATCTGGTCTTGTCTAATCTGCACGGCTGGCTGGATAAAACAGATCGCGCCCAGCTCGAACAGAGCCGCTTGCGCGCGCTCGATCTGAACGCAACACGATAGTTTCAGGCGGGAATGGTACGACGGAAAATCAGGAGAGGCTGATGCGTTCGCTCTCAAGCTGGATCATGTAACGCTGCACAACGTTGCCAGCCCCCCGGCTGAGATTCATGAACTCCATGCCGATATGGTGTATCTCTTCACCACTGCGGGTCTTGTTGGTCACGAACACGTTGCAGACTTTCAGGTTGAGTGGAACCGGACCGACCACCGGAAACTCGATGGAGCACCCCTGCATCATCGCGCCCTGGGAAAAATTCGGCGGGACAGCGCCCTTGAGTGTCAGGCCGATACCGCCCACGCTCATGTCCGTAACGGGAATCTCGATGACCTCTTCTTCGCCGAGCGGGATCTTGCAGATCAGAGCCTTGCTGCCCTGCGGGGTATTCAGGCGGAAATATTCCCGGCGCTGGATACGCTCGACCATTTGGGGGAGCTCGATAGAGAACGCCGCCCCATCGGGCAATGAGACCAACTCGACGTATTCCGATTTCCAGCGCACCCGCACACCCGTCTGCGTGGAGAAGGTCAGATGGTCGCTCTCGGCGACTTTTCTGTTGATGCGGTCATCCCCGCTGACATCCAGATAGACTGTCTCGTCTGCCGCATTCACCTTCAGCACGGCGGTCAACAGATTGGCACCATTATGTGCATCCAGATTGAGCGCAGGACGGTGCTTCGCCAAGTCTTCAAGAATGAAGATGATCTCTTTGCGGTTGTATATCGCGAAATCTGATTTTTCAGCCGTCATCGTTTATTTGCAAATCATGTCAAAGTTGGCCGGCGCCGCCCAACTGAAAGAGCGCCCGCCACCGGTCAAAGACCCAACCTTTGCCGACTTGTATAGCCATAAGGGGAGCAAGTTTACTTTCTTTATGATACAAAATCTAGGCACTTTTTCATCCAGCCCCATGAATATCTTCAAAAATCGTCGCGCCTATGGGCATACCCAGAAATTCCAGCCAGAAATCTGACCACGGCATAACTGATCCGTAACACGATACGCCCCCACAAGGCGCGTCGCTGTAGATCGGATGGTTTCACCTGCTTTCCTCCACTCGCAATCGCCTCCAGCAAATCAACCCGCAATCCTTCGGCGAACCCCTTATCTTGCACGATAAGATTCGCTTCTCTCGCCATCATCAGGCTGAACGGGTCGATATTGGAAGAACCAACCGTCGCCCATTCGCCATCAATAACAGCGACTTTGGCGTGCAGAAAACTCGGCGTGTATTCGTAGATCTCTATCCCGGCCAGCAGCAAATCCTCATAAAGCGCCAGAGTGGCATAGTGCTGCAAACGGTATTCCATCTTGCCTTGCAATAGCAGCACCACACGTACACCTCGGCGTGCAGCCGCCAGCAAAAAACGGCGAAAACGCCGTCCCGGCAAAAAATAGGCATTGGCGATGACGATCTCGCTGCGCGCGTGTTTGATCGCGCGCAGATAGGCACGCTCGATGTCCCGACGATGGCGCAGATTGTCACGGATCAGAAAAGTGACGTCATGCTGTTTCGCGGACGCCGTCACCCGCTCCCGCGGCAATCCGCTCTTGCGCAGATGTGTCCACGACACCAGGCGCCACAAGCTGCGCACGGTATGCGCGATCTGCTCCACGACCTCGCCCTCCACCTGCACGGCATAATCCAGACGCACCTCGCGCGATTCATCGAGGATGTTGATCCCCCCCACGAAAGCGATACGCCCGTCAATCACCGCCAGTTTGCGATGCAGACGCCGCAGGCGATGTCGCCGCAAACGCCAGCGCGCCAACTCGGGGCGGAACCACAACACTTTCACACCCAGCATCCGCATCTCGTCCAGCCAGGCCTGCGGCAACTCGGCGGAGCCGAAACCGTCCAATAACACATGTACCGCCACATCACGGGCGGCGGCACTTTCCAGTGCCTCCTTCAACAAGCGCCCGGTCTGGTCAGCCGCGAAGATATAGGTCTCCAGATAGATGGAGTGACGTGCCGCATGGAGCGCGGCGAACAGTTGCGGAAAATATTCCGCGCCACTGCGCAGCAGGGTGAGCTGATGCCCGCCGACCTCGTACACCGAACTCACGGCAGGCACAGCTCCGCAGAAAGCGCCGCATGGTCGGATATCCTGTTCCACGGATGGCGGGCATGGAGCGCCACTGCTTTCACCGTGAGGCCACGCACATAGATACGATCCAGACGCAGCACCGGGAAACCCACCGGATAACTGCGTGCCAATGCACCGCCACCCACCTCGAACACCTCATGCAAACCGAGCTCTTGTGCCAGCAGAAGACGAGCGCGGTTGTTCCAGTCATTGAAGTCGCCCGCGAGGATGAGCGGCGCGTTATCGGGCACATGGCGGCGCACCCGCTCGACCAACGCGCCGAGTTGCAGTTTGCGCCCCCGACTGAACAGGCCCAGATGCACACACAGACAATGCAGTCCGACCTCCCGTTGCGGCAATTTCAGCTCGCAATGCAACACCCCCCGGCTCTCGAAACGGTGTGCGGAGATATTCTGATTGTCCCAGTTCAGGATCGGATAACGGCTCAGAATGGCATTGCCATGGTGTCCGGCCTCGTACACCGAATTCTTGCCGTAGGCATGATGCGGCCAGATCGTGTGTGCCAGGAACTCATGCTGGGGATGTAACGCAGGTGCACCATCCTGATGCAGCACACGGGAATGCGCGCCCTGGACTTCCTGCAGGAACACGATGTCCGCCGCCAGTTCGCGCAGACGCTCACGCAACTCATGCAGCACAAAACGGCGATTGAATTGCGAGAACCCTTTATGGATGTTGTAGGTTGCGACGGATAACTCGACCATGTCGGGGTAACAATTAGCGGCCACCCCGCTTAACTGGCAGCAAAAGAAATAATGGCCGGGCGCAGTTCTTGGCGGAACAGGCGCTCGACCTCGATCAATGCGCGCGAGCGTGCCGTCTCGGCATCCTGAGCCGAAGCCTTGAACGGCCAGGTCTTGCTGCCGCGCACCCGCCCCGAGGCCTTCTCGACCAGCGCGACCTCCACCGTACCACGCACCCAGTTCCAGTTGGCCTGCCGTCCGAGATCGGTCATCGTCAGCTTGCCGACCAGCACCAGTTCCGCCGTTGCCGGATCGCTCGCCAAAAAGCCCGCTGCCGCCAATCCGCCTTTGAGCAGGGCAGAGAATTCCTGGCGCCCGGCATCGGCGGCGACTTCCGCTGCGATGCGGGTACGCTTCAGCACCTCATCGATAGCGGCCTGTACCGATGCGCGCATCACCGGAGCTTCGATACCGCGACCGGACGGATCGACCACCCGGAGCGAAGCCTGAAAACCATCCCGCCGGATGGAGGCCGACAATGCCTGAGATAACGCCCCTACCTTGAGCAGCGGGTCCGCAGTCGCTTCTGCCGCAGCCATACGCTGACGAATCTCTTCGTCTATCTTGAGCAACTCCTCGCGCAATCCCGCTCCGGCCTGATCGCGCGACAACACCGCCAACGCATGGAAATCCATAGTCTGCGGGTCGCGCCACAACTTGGCGATCGTCACGCCACTGAGCACCTTGTCGGTTTTGGCCGAGACCTGTTGCGTGGCGAGTTTGTCCACCTGCGCTTTTTTCCCCGACTGCGCCACCGTCGTCCGGTTCTCGGTGGTCACTTCGACACGCACCTCGAAGATCGTCGCCAGATCACCCCTTGCCCGGTTCTGCGCTTCAGCCTCGCTCGCGCCGACACCGCGACCGATCAGATATTGCCCGTTCGGATATTCGGCTGGCTCACCTGTGACCCAAGCCGGCGACCCGGCCATCACGCAAGCGGACGACAGCAGAATCAGAACAGTAAAGACTAAATTCAAAAAAATTCGCACGATACTCATAATGGACTCCTGATCGGTTAGCGACATCCGGCTCTAGCTCAATTCGCCGCCTTGGGAGCAGCAGGGGGATTCAAGAAATAATCAGAGATAAAAGCTTTACCTCCGGGAGCAATCTCGACCCCCTTAAATTCGCGCGACGCCAGGATGTTCCCGTGCGTCCCGTAATAGGTGACGGTCACATCGTGTCGCCCTGCGGGCAACGGCAATCTTGCCATCTGGATATTGCCCGGCAACAGCGACCAGGTACGGGTATCGGCACGCTCCGACACATTGGTCGCGACATCGGTAGCGAAATTCAACAGAGCGGAATACGGATTGTCCTGCATCTGCCGCTTCGCCTCCTGCGCCGCTGCGTTCTTCACCACCAGCCTGGCCACTCCCCGCGCGATGATAGACGGCAAACGGTCATTGAAACTCTTTTCCGCGATACCGTTCACATCCTCCACCACTTCAGAATCCGACGCTACCGAAGCAGAACTCAACACGACATGATGGACTGGCAATGAGCGCCTGACGAATTTCGGCACGGCCAGACTGAACATCAGCGGGCCGTTCTTGCCCGCCACCGGATTGCCCACCCGGATGTTGTTCTCATCCACCGACGCACCCAGACCATTGTGCAGGATGAACACCACTTCGCTCACCGCCGGCTTGCCCGCGCGTATCCTGGACAGGTCGTCGCGCAGTTTTTGTGGCACGGAGAATTCGGAACCCTGTGCTTTGTAGCCCGCCGCAGCCTTCTCCAACTCGATGCGCGCGGCGTCACGCTCACCTACCGACTCGTAAACCATCGCATTCAGGTAACGCACAAAAGCGCCAGACAGATAATCAGCCCCCTTGTTGCGGGCGGCGATCAACCCCTGCTTGACATCGAACTGCCGCGCTTCCACGGCAGCCGCATCCACATCGCCCATTTGCAGATAATTGAGAGCTTTGAAGGAATAGACCATCAACTGTTCGCTGGGCAGCCCCTCGTAAGCCTTCATGGTGTCGTTCACTGTCACCGAAGCCGCTTGCTCCGTGATACTCACGGCGTTCAATCTTTCCATCAGCCGCTTTGCCGCTTCCAGGTGTTTATTGGATTCGGCATAACTTCCCTGCAAGCGCAACAGCACCCCCTTGTTGAGATGGTGCAGCGTCTCGTCCGGCCCGGTCAGCTTGAGTGCATCCAACGTTTTGACGGCCCTGTCCAGATCGCGGTTGGCTGCCGAACTTTCTACTTCAGCGAAACTTGCGCTGTAAGTGGCACATCCCTGCAATACCGCCACCATTGCGATCAGGCATACCCACGCCAGCCTGTCTCCGATGACTCCCATTACATTGCCCACAATTCAGCCCTTTCCAAAATCCCGGTAACTGCGGGAGATTGCCAACACGGAACGTGTCCGACGGCCACCTCCCGATCTTGCTCGGGAAGCAGCCGCCGGACAACCTGCGCTCAACGGAATTTTGCTTCTTTGACGTTCTTCTTGAGCTTCTTCTGTCCGGTCCACACCTTGCGGTTATCGGCGATGCTGACCAGTGTGAGATCCACCTGATAGAAGCGAATCTGTTCGCCCTCGGTGGCATCAATGATGCTGTTGATCGTACCGATCAACATGTAGTCGGCTCCCGTCTCGTTGCCCATCTCCTTGCGGCTGGCCTCGCTGGCGTTCAGATCCATGTCGGCGCGTTCCGCACGGATACCTTCCCGTTCGGTCTTGGATGCGACCACATCGACACGCCCGGAATTGACGAAGGCGCGCTCAAGATCGGCGATAAAAGTGCGTGTATTGATATGTTCATGCGAAAGATTGCGCACATTGCCGACGATCACCGCCGGTGCCTTGTTGCTCTTTTTTTCATGATTGTCTATCCAGGGACGGGACAACGAATCGCGGATCATCTCCTCCGACACCAGGCGGGAATCCGTGTCGTTCCAATCGCCGGACAGATCTTTGACCTGCTCCACGCCGACCCGCTTCACCTCGGTGGCGCATCCGCCCAAAGTCAGCGCCAGCGCGCCAACCAACAATACCGCACCTGTTTTCATGTTCAACATCGTTTTCTCCTTTCGGTAAAAATCCTTTTGTGCTCCAGACACACCGCTCACATCACGGTCATGAATCTACCTTATGCCCAACCGCCCCACAACACTTTCTGCGGCCTAGATATCGCAAATCAGCTCCTCCCTTCCGAGATTCAGGCGTTGCCGAGATTGCGTACCGGCAGGTCGATCTGCCTGGCGAAATCGAGCATACGCCGGATGGGCCGCACGGCAGCAGGGATGATCGCCGGATCGACATGGATCTCGTTCTTGCCGCTCTCCAGCACGTCAGCCAGATTGAGCAGCCCGTTCATCGCCATCCACGGGCAATGGCTGCAACTGGTGCAGTTCGCCCCCTTCCCGGCTGTCGGCGCTTCGAGGAAGAGTTTGTCCGGGCACAGACTGCGCATCTTGTGCAGGATGCCATTGTCGGTAGCAACGATGAATTCCTTGTTGGGAGACTTCTGCGCGGCTTTGATGAGCTGGGTAGTGGAACCGACCACATCGGCCTGCTGCACCACGGCACGCGGTGATTCTGGATGCACCAGCACCAGCGCCCCCGGATGCTGCGCTTTCATCTCCTGCAATTCTTTGGCTTTGTATTCATCATGCACGATGCACGAACCGTGCCACAGCAGCATGTCCGCACCCGTTTGTTCCTGCACGTAGCCGCCGAGGTGGCGATCCGGTGCCCACAATATCTTCTTGCCCTGCTCGTGCAGATGCTTCACCACCGGCAGCGCGATAGAACTGGTCACCATCCAGTCGGCGCGCGCCTTCACCGCTGCACTGGTGTTGGCGTACACCACCACGGTGCGGTCGGGATGCGCGTCGCAGAAAGCAGAAAACTCGTCTATCGGGCAGCCTAAATCGAGCGAACATTCCGCTGCAAGGTCGGGCATCAACACGCGTTTTTCGGGATTGAGTATCTTCGCGGTCTCGCCCATGAAACGCACGCCCGCCACCACGATGGTCTGGGCCGGATGCAAATGGCCGAAATTGGCCATGTCGAGCGAGTCGGACACGATGCCGCCGGTTTGTTCCGCGAGGTCTTGCAGGTCGGGATGCACGTAATAGTGCGACACCAGCACCGCATCCTGCTCTTTCAGCAGGCGTTTAATGCGCGCGATCAGCTCGGCCTTTTCACCCGCCTCTGGTTCGCGCGGACGCTTCGCCCAGGCGAGTGCAGTGCTGCAACTCGTCTGCATCGTGTCGGGATGGTCATAAGCGATAGATATCTCGTTATCGTGCATTCCGTTTCCTTTGATCCTTGCCGTACGCGCCGAAATCACCCGCGCATCATGCGCGCCGCCAACTCGTTCCTTGCGGCGTGTCTTCCAGCACAATACCTGCTTCCAGCAGCTCTTTACGAATACGGTCAGCCTCGGCAAAATTCTTGGCTTTTTTGGCAGCGATACGCGCTTCGATCTGCGCGCTGATCGCGGCATCATCCAACCCACTTGCACTCGCGCCGCCTTGCAAAAATTCTTGCGGGTCGCGTTGTAGCAGACCGAGTACACCCGCCACAGCTTTAAGTTGCGCGGCAGCTTCAGCAGACTGAGTGCGATTCACTTCGTTGGCGAGATCGAACAGCACAGCAACGGCTTCGGGGGTGTTGAAATCGTCGTCCATCGCCACTTTGAACCGTTGCGCGTGCGCCTCGCTCCAATCGATTTCATGTGCAGTAGCTGGAACTGATTTGAGTGCCGTATACAGCCGCGTCAGCGCCCCCTTGGCATCGTCCAAATGCTGGTCAGAATAATTCAATGGGCTGCGGTAATGCGCGCGCAAAATGAAAAAGCGCACCACTTCCGCATCGTATTTTTTCAGCACTTCGCGGATGGTGAAGAAGTTGCCCAGACTCTTGGACATCTTCTCGTTATCCACACGAATGAAGCCGTTGTGCATCCAGTAGTTCACGTACTGGCACCGATGCGCGCCTTCGCTTTGCGCGATTTCATTTTCATGGTGAGGAAACTGCAAGTCCGCGCCGCCGCCGTGGATGTCGAAATGTTTGCCGAGCAGTTCCGAGCCCATCGCCGAGCATTCGATGTGCCAGCCGGGACGACCCTTGCCCCATTTGGAATCCCACTTCACTTCGTCGGCTTCGCTGTCCTTGGCATGTTTCCACAGCACGAAGTCGAGCGGGTCGTTCTTGTCCGAGGCGACTTCCACCCGTTCGCCGGCGCGCAGGTCTTCCAGCGATTTGCCGGAGAGCTTGCCGTAGCCGTCGAATTTGCGCACCGCGTAGTTCACGTCGCCGTCCGCCGCTTTGTACGCGAGGCCATTCTTTTCCAGCTGCTCGATCATCTCCAGCATCTGCGGCACATATTGCGTCGCGCGCGGCTCGTGGTCGGGACGCTGCACGCCCAACGCATCGGCATCTTCATGCATCGCGGCTATAAAGCGCTGCGTCAGGACATGGATGGACTCCTTGTTCTCCGCCGCGCGCTTGATGATCTTGTCGTCGATGTCGGTGATGTTGCGCACGTAGGTCACATCAAAACCGGAAGCCTTGAGCCAGCGTTGCACCATGTCGAACACCACCATCACGCGGGCATGGCCGAGGTGGCAGTAGTCATACACCGTCATGCCACACACATACATGCGGACTTTGTTCGCGGCTATGGGTTTGAAGTCCTGCTTGTCGCGGGCGAGGGTGTTATAGATTTTTAACATTTGAAAACCTTTTACCACAGAGATACAGAGACACGGAGAAAGTCAAAGGCAATCACTACGATAACTTCCAATCCGTTTTTCTTGTGTTGCTTTTCTCTGTGTCTCCGTGTCTCTGTGGTGGATGTTTTTAGTTTTGCTCTTTCGCCCAGGAATCCTTCAGCGTCACCGTGCGATTGAACACCAGCTTGCCACCGGCTTGATGCTCACGGCGATCCGTCACGAAATAGCCCAAACGCTCGAACTGGTAGCGCGTTTCCGGCGCGGCATCCTTCGCGCACGCTTCGACCCAGCCCTGCACCACTTCCAGTGAGTGCGGATTGAGGTGGGTGAGAAAATCCACATCGCGGTCGCCATCCGGCTCCGGCACGTTGAACAGGCGGTCATACAAACGAATCTCGGCGGGTAGTGCGTGTACACTCGACAGAAAGTGAATCACGCCCTTCACTTTGCGGCCTTCCGGGTTCTTGCCCAAGGTGTCGTGGTCGATGCTGCACTTGAGTTCGATCACTTTGCCGGAAGCATCCTTCACTGCTTCGTCGCAGCGCATCACATAGCTGTGGCGCAGGCGAATCTCGCCGCCGAGGGTAAGGCGCTTCCAACCAGCAGGCGGCACTTCTGAGAAGTCGTCGGCCTCGATGAGCAATTCCTTACCGAACGGCACGACACGCTTGCCGAGTTCCGGCATATTGGGATGAAAATCCGCTTCGCGCGTCAAAGCACCGTCGGCATTGGTGATGGTCACTTTGAGCGGGTTGATGATGGCCATCACGCGCGGGGCACGCAGTTCCAAATCTTCGCGGATCGCGCCTTCCATGATCGCCATGTCCACGATGTTCTCGCTCTTGGAGACGCCGATACGTTTGGCGAATTCGCGGATGCCTTCGGGCGTGTAGCCGCGACGGCGCATGCCGGAAATGGTGGGCATGCGCGGGTCGTCCCAGCCGCTCACTTTTTTCTCGTTCACCAGTTGCAGCAGCTTGCGCTTGCTGGTGATGGTGTAGTGCAGTTCCAGACGCGAAAACTCGTACTGGCGCGGATGACAAGGGATGGTGATGTTGTCGAGCACCCAGTCGTACAGCGGGCGATGATCTTCGAATTCCAGCGTGCAGATGGAATGGGTAATGCCTTCCAGCGCATCGGAGATGCAGTGGGTGTAGTCGTACATCGGGTAGATGCACCACTTGTCGCCGGTGCGGATGTGGTGCGCGCGGCGGATGCGGTAGATGACGGGGTCGCGCATGTTGATGTTGGGCGAGGCCATGTCGATCTTGGCGCGCAGCACCATAGAGCCGTCGGCGAATTCGCCGTTTCTCATGCGCGTGAACAGGTCGAGGTTTTCTTTTGCAGAACGGTCGCGGTTGGGGCTGTTCTTGCCCGGCTCTTTCAGCGTGCCGCGATATTCGCGCATCTGCTCCGGCGTCAGGTCGTCCACATAGGCCAGTCCCTTGTTGATGAGCTCCACGGCGTAGTCGTACAGCGCATCGAAATAATCCGACGCCCAGCGCACTTCGCCGTTCCACTGAAAGCCCAGCCAGCGCACGTCGTCCTGGATGGATTGCGCGTATTCCTCGCTCTCCTTCTCCGGGTTGGTGTCGTCGAAACGCAGGTTGCAGGTGCCTTTGTAGTCCTGCGCGAGGCCAAAATTCAGGCAGATCGACTTGGCGTGCCCCACATGCAGATAACCGTTCGGCTCGGGCGGAAAGCGCGTAGTGATACTTTGATGTTTTCCGGCGGCAAGATCGCTGTCGATAATGGTACGAATGAAGTTGGAGACAGGGGCGGAAGAGACGGGTGTATTACTGCTCATTTTGCGGGTCTAGGTTGTCCATATTGATAGGAGAATTCTACCCGAAAACAGGCCCAGACCATCTAGCATCCTCGCGCCTCCACACCGGAGCACCCTTACGCTTCACCGACCACCTGTTTTATTTTCAGAAAAACGGCTCCGCCTGCCGGCCCCAAGTGAGTCTTTCGCCCCACTTGTGTAAGGAATTTAGGGTGAAACCGGCGCACTTATTTGCTAGAATCCACCCCCTTTCGATGGCGCATCATCCCATCGCGACCCGATTTGAGTAACTTTCTGGAAAAACATTCGATGAATATGTTCAACCGTATCAGCCAAAACTCGGCACTTTGCGCACTGTTATTGCTATCCATCAGCCTGCCCGTCTCTGCTGACGATATCCAGGATGCCAGCAAACTACTCAAACAGGGACAACTCACTCTGGCGCTGGAAAAGGTAGAGGGCATCCTCACCGCCAAGCCCAATGACGCGCAAGCACGCTTCCTGAAAGGCCTGATCTATACCGAGCAGGGCAAGACCTCCGAGGCCATCAAAGTATTCAACTCGCTGACCAGCGACTACCCCGAATTGCCTGAGCCGTACAACAACCTAGCGGTCCTGTATGCCAGCCTGGGGCAATATGAAAAAGCCAAGACCTCGCTGGAAATGGCGATACGCACCCATCCCAGCTACGCCACCGCACACGAGAATCTGGGTGATATCTACGCCAAAATGGCCAGCCAGGCTTATGACCGCGCACTGCAACTGGATAAAAGCAATACCAGCACCCAGACCAAACTGGAAATGATCAAGGAGCTGTTCGGCAGCAGCACGGGCAAAGCCATAATTGCCCCACACAATGTGGCCAGCACCGCCAAGTCCGGCAACACCGCAGCAGCGCCAGTGGCAGCGGCCAAACCGGTGGCCGTCGTAGCACCACCCGCAAAGCCGCTTAACCCCATTCCCGCCGCCGATAACAGCGGCGATGTAATCAAACTCGTCCACGAATGGGCTGCCGCCTGGTCGGCCAAAAACAGCAAGAAATATCTCGCCTTCTACGGTAAAGAGTTCAAGACCCCGGACGGCGAAAGCCGCAACGCTTGGGAAGCGCAACGCCAGGAACGTATCGCCAAACCCAAGTCTATCCACGTGGAAATCAAAGACGCCAAGGTCAAGTTGATCGACGACAACCATGCCACGGTCAGTTTCAAACAGTTCTACCGCGCCAGCCATCTACAGACTTCCGCCAGCAAAACGATGGAGCTGACCAAGAGCAATGGCCGATGGTTCATCGTGGAAGAACGCGCGGGTAAGTAAGCGATGTCCTACGCAACGATCACCTTGCTGCTGATCGGGGTGATCTCCTCCCCGCTGAAAACTGGCGAGACCTCCTCGCGCAGCATGGAAGAGCTGCTGGCGAAGAGCCTGCATGCCGTCGGAGAGAACCGGCTTGATATCGCGCTGAACGAAGTCGATTCACTGCTCGAAACCAACCCGAATTTCAAGCTGGCACAATTAATCAAAGGCGACCTGCTGCTTGCACGCGCGCAGGCACTCAACGATTTCGGCAATGCCCCCAACGCCTCGCGCGAGAACATGAACGACCTGCGCGATGAGGCACGCGCCAGACTGCAACGGGTACAACAGACTCAGCCGGTTAACGCCACCCCCCGATATCTGTGGCAACTCGACCCGCAGCAGCGCCATGCCATCGTGGTGGACACCAGCAGATCGACTCTGTACCTGTACGAGAACGTTGATGGCGAGCCGCGTTATGTCGCGGATTTCTACATCAGCGTAGGTAAAAAAGGGGCGGACAAAGTCTCCGAAGGCGACCAGCGCACGCCGCTGGGGGTCTATTTCGTCAACGACCATCTGGGCAAAGACAAGCTCACCGACTTCTACGGTCCCGAGGCCTTCCCCATCAGTTATCCGAACGAGTGGGACAGACGCCAAGGTCGAGACGGGCACGGCATCTGGCTGCACGGCGTCCCTTCCGACACACTCAGCCGGCCGCCGCGCGCCAGCAATGGCTGCGTGGTGCTGTCCAATAGCGACCTGCTGCGCTTGGGGCGCTACGTGCAAGTCGGCCATACCCCGGTCATCATCACCGGACAAATGGACTGGAGCGACGACAGCGACCGCGCCGAACGTAGCGCGCTGCTCAACGAAATCGAAAAATGGCGCAACGACTGGTCCAGTCTCGACACGGATGCCTACCTCACCCACTACGCGCAGGACTTTTCCAACGGCGAGATGTCTTTCGACGCCTTCGCCCGGCAAAAGCGTCTGATCAATTCGGGCAAGACCTGGATCAAGGTCGGGCTTTCCAAACTCAGCATCTTCGCTTATCCCGGCCAAGCCGGATTGGTGGTGGTGAACTTCGAACAGGATTACAGCAGCAACAATCTCGCCAATCGCATGAACAAACGCCAATACTGGATGAAACGCGGTGACAGATGGCAGATCGTATACGAGGGTTCCGCATGAACATCGCCAGAATATTTTTCGCTTTACTGCTCACCGGCCTGTGCGTCCTGCCGGTACATGCAGCTTCAACCCACGCACAAAAAGGAAAAGCAAACATGGTCAGACTGCACACCAACCACGGCATCATCACCCTCCAGCTGGATGCGGAAAAAGCGCCGAACACCGTCCAGAATTTCCTCGATTACGTGAACAGCGGCTTCTACAGCAACACCATCTTCCATCGCGTCATCGACGGCTTCATGATCCAGGGCGGCGGCTTCGAACCCGGCATGAAACAGAAGGAAGTGAACGCGGCCATCCAGAACGAAGCCAACAACGGCCTGACCAACGATGCTTACACCATCGCCATGGCCCGCACCAGCGACCCGCATTCCGCCACCGCACAGTTCTTCATCAACGTCAGGGACAACGGCTTCCTCAACTTCAAGGCCGAGAACAGCCAGGGTTGGGGCTACTGCGTGTTCGGTAAAGTCGTGGAAGGCACGGAAGTGGTCGATGCCATCAAAAAAGTGAAGACCGGCAGCAGCGGCTTCCACCAGGACGTGCCGACCGAGGATGTCATCATCCTCCAGGCCGAAGTCGTTCAATAAGGATCGAGGCGATAGGATCTAGGATTGAGGAAAACGGCAATCCCCGTTTTGCCTCAATCCTAGATCCCCAATCCTAAATCCTGGCATGTCCCACAGCCTCTTCATCTCCGATCTGCACCTGTGCAGCAGCAGCCGCAAAAGCACGCGCCTGTTCGAACATTTTGTGCAGCACTCTGCCCCGCATGCGGAAGCGCTCTACATATTGGGCGATCTGTTCGAGTACTGGGCGGGGGATGACGATCTCGGCACGCCTTTCCATCGCAAGATTACCGGCGCGTTGCGCGAGTTGTCCCGCAACGGGGTGAAGATATTCATCATGCATGGCAACCGCGACTTCCTCATGCAGGAGAAGCTGGCCGAGGCTTGCGGTGCCAGCCTGCTCACCGATCCCAGCCTGCTCGACCTGTACGGCACTCCCACCCTGCTCAGCCACGGCGATGCCCTGTGCACCGACGATACCGCGTATCAGGACTTCCGTCGCCAGGTGCGTGATGCGGGCTGGCAACAGCAGTTTCTCAGTTTGCCGCTAGCGCAACGCAAAGCGCAGATCGAACAACTACGCACGCAAAGCAAAACGGAGAAGCAGCGCAAGACCATGAGCATCATGGATGTGAACCCGCAGGCAGTGCACGAACTGTTACAGCAGTATCACTATCCGCGTCTGATCCACGGACATACCCACCGTCCGGCGCATCATCTTTATCATCTGGATGGACACACCTATGACCGCTGGGTATTGGGTGACTGGGACAAACAAGCGAACGCCCTGCGTTGCGACAACACCGGCATCCATTGGGAAGACATCCCGGCCTGAGCGCACGCCCCCGGTCATTTCCCGGCGGGGCACAGCTTTTCACAGGGAGTTCCGTCGCCATCCCCGTCCAGCGCACTCTCCCCACAACGGGTCAAATAGAAATATGCCTCGGCGCAGGAATCCATCTGGGTACACGATTTCTTGTCGGCACACGTCGCATCATAGATCACGGAAGACGACGCAGGCGGCACGCCGATCTGCGGCTCGCCCGGCTTCACCGCAGGATGGGTCTTGCGCCATAACCAGGGTGCACGGGGCGTGTCCTGCGACCACAGACCACGCTGTGCCTGTTGCGCCTCCCGCTGCAAAGCGAGATAGGCGCGATCACTGTGGCGATAGGAATACTCCCAGGCCATGCCGCGCCTGACCTGCGCCTCGTTGACATTCAATCCGTCCACCGCCAGATAAGCGATGACACGTCCGTATTGATCGATTGCCTGACTATCGACCCGTACCTGGCGTTTGCCGACCATCTCCAGCAAAGAGGCGCGCGACTGCGTACCGAACGCCTGGTCTTTTTCCGGCGCGTCGATGTTCGCCATACGGACCTTGATCCGCTTGCCGTTGCGCAACACCATCACGGTATCGCCATCCATCACCGCAATCACTTTGGCATCGAACGTCTCGGCCTGCGCACCCAGCGCAACGCAGCACAACAGGGCGATGATGCGGCTCATCACAGCAGCAGACTCTTGATCACCGCCAGCGTCAGCAAGGTGTACCCCGCCGCGAGGATATCGTCGAACATCACCCCCAACCCGCCGTGCCAAGTCTTGTCAAAATGGCGTATCGGCTCCGGCTTCCAGATATCGAAAAAACGGAACAGCGAGAACGCCAGCAACTGCCAGATGAAACCGTCGGGCGTGAAGAACAGTACCAGCATGAAGGCCACGACTTCGTCCCACACGATGCCACTGTAGTCGTCCACTCCCAACACCTTGCCGGTGATGTCGCACACCCATACACCGATGGCGAACAGCCAGATCAGCAGCAGGATGAACAAGGCATCACTCAGGCGCGGGGCGAGATACCAGTAGAACGGGAATGCAACCAGCGTGCCGAACGTTCCGGGGGCTTTGCGCGACAGCCCGGCACCGAATCCGAACGAGATCAGATGCGCGGGATGGCTGCGCAGGAAGGCCCAATCCGGTTGCAGGCGCAACTCGTGCTCATGCGTGGAAATGGTCATAACCCGACTCCTTGATATCCAACTCGCTGCCGTCATTGCCATACACCTTGCAGCCCTGTCCCGCCGTCACTTTGCCGATACATGTCACCGGCAGGTCGAGTGTCGATGCGCGCTGTAGTATCTCGGTGCGGTATGCGGACGGTGCCGTAAAACACAATTCGTAATCGTCACCGCCAGCCAACACACAGCGCGACATCGTCGCCTCCGCCAGATGCTCGCGCAAGAAGCCGCACATCGGCAAAGCATCAAGCCGGATCTCTGCCCCCAGCTGCGAGCAGGCCAGAATATGGCCGAGATCGGCCAGCAGGCCGTCGGACACATCGATCGCGCTGTGCGCGAGTCCACGCAATTGCAACCCCAGTTCGACGCGGGGCCGGGGTTGATGCAGCCGTGTCGCACACGCTGCGAACACCTCCGCTGACAATGTGATACGCCGCTGCATGTGAGCCAGCGCCAAGGCCGCCTCACCCAGTGTACCGGACACCCAGATATCATCACCCACCCGTGCTGCATCGCGCCGCAATGCGGCTCCTGCCGGCACTTCGCCCATGATGGTGACACTCAGATTAAGTGGCCCGCGCGTGGTATCGCCGCCGACCAGTTCGACACCGTATTGCTCCGCCAAAGCAAAGAAGCCGCGACTGAACGCCGCCAGCCAGGCCTCATCGACTTGCGGCAGCGACAAGGCCAGCGTCGCCCAGCGTGGTGTCGCACCCATCGCCGCCAGATCGGAAAGATTCACCGCCAGTGTCTTGTGGCCCAGCAGGAAGGGATCGGCATCGGAAAAGAAATGGGTACCACTCACCAGCATGTCGGTCGATACGGCCAGCTGCATACCCGCCGCAACTCGCAGCAATGCCGCGTCGTCACCCACCCCAAGTTCCGCACTTGGCGCGGGACGGGTGAAGTAGCGTTGAATGAGATCGAATTCGGACATGAGTCAAAATCCTTACCACCGAGACACAGAGACACAGAGAAAACCTTTCAACCAATTTCGAGTCTGGTTTGTTTTGCTCTGTATCTCTGTGTCTCTATGGTGAATGGTTTTACTTCGCTTTAACTTCAACCGCGCGCAATTGTGCCGCCAGTTTATCCAGCACGCCGTTGACGAACTTGTGGCCGTCGCTGCCGCCGAAAGTCTTGGCCAGCTCCACACTTTCATTGATGACGACGCGATACGGCACTTCGGGCAGATTGGCCAGTTCATAGGCACCCAGCAACAGCACAGAGAATTCGATCGGGCTCAGTTCGTTCAGCGGACGATCCAGATGCGGCGCGATCTTTTCCGCCAGAGTCTCGTGCTGACTCACCGCACCCCGCAACAGCTGGGTGAACAATTCGACGTCGTAACGCCCGACGCTTTTTTCATCGCGGGTCGCTTTGTCGATCTGCGCAACATCGGAACCGGCCATGCGCCATTGGTAAAGGCCTTGTAACGCCAATTCGCGTGCGCGGTGTCGCGCACTTTTGGTCGGCGCGTTTGTCTTGTCCTTCATACAATCGCCTTCAGCAGATTCGCCATCTCAATCGCCACCAGAGCAGCCTCCGCGCCTTTGACATTCATGCGCACTTCCGCCTGCTCGTCGGTATCGGTGGTAAGGATGGCATTGGCGATGGGCACACCGGCATGGAGCTGCACTTCACCCACCCCGCGTGCCGATTCGTTCGACACCACCTCGAAGTGATAGGTATCGCCACGGATTACCGCACCCAACGCGACCAGCGCATCAAACTTGTGGGTCTGCGCCATGTGCTGCAACACCAGCGGGATCTCCAGCGCACCGGGCACGGTGACCAGCGTGATATCCTCATCGCGCACCCCCTGCTTGACGAACTGGGCACGGCAGGCGGCCAGCAAACCCTCGCACACCGTGGTATTAAAGCGGCTCTGTACGATGCCGATGGACATCCCCGTCCCGTCCAGGTTCTTTTCGATCTCTTTCATTTTGTATCCTTGCTTTGACAGTAACGCACCACTTCCAGGCCGAAGCCTACCATGCTGGGCAGTTTGCGCGGGGTGGCCAGCAGGCACATCTTGCCGACATTGAGATCGCGCAATATCTGTGCGCCGATGCCGTAACTGCGCGGGTCCCATTGCGCGTGATGCGCCTCCGGCTTGGCCGACGCGCGCGCCAACAGGCTGGCCGCAGTCTCGGCATGATGCATCAGCACCAGCACCCCCGCCTCGGCCTGGCTGATCTTGCGCAAAGCATCGTGTACGCTGGTGGAAGCCGGATAACTCGCCTGCTCCAGAAAATCCATCACCGACAACGGTTCGTGCACCCGCACCAGCGTCTCCTTCTGTGCGTCGATATCGCCTTTGGCCAGTGCCAGATGGGTCTGCGCAGTAGTCTTGTCAGTATAGGTATACAGCTCGAATGGACCGTACGCGGTCTGAATCTTGCGCTGCGCGACACGCTCGACCAGCTTTTCGTTGTGGCTGCGGTATTCGATCAGATCGGCGATGGTGCCGATCTTCAGGCCATGTTGTTTGGCGAACGGGATCAGATCGGGCAGACGCGCCATCTCACCGTCATCCTTGAGGATCTCGCAGATCACCGATGCGGGCGTCAGCCCGGCCAGTTGCGCCAGATCACAACCCGCTTCGGTATGACCTGCGCGCACCAGCACACCGCCGTTCTGTGCGCGCAAGGGGAAGATATGACCCGGCTGCACGATATCTGTCGGCTTGGCATTCTTGTCTGCTGCCACCTGGATGGTGCGGGAACGGTCCGCCGCCGAGATGCCGGTAGTGACTCCGCTCGCCGCCTCGATGGAGACGGTGAAGTTGGTCGCCAGCGGCAGACCATTGGCACTCACCATCAGCGGCAGATTGAGCTGTTCGCAATGTTTCTGTGTGAGCGTCAGACAGATCAGGCCGCGCCCGTGTTTGGCCATGAAGTTGATCTTTTCCGGGGTGACAAACTCAGCCGCGAACACCAGGTCGCCCTCGTTCTCGCGGTCTTCCTCATCCACCAGCACCACCATGCGCCCGGCACGGATCTCTTCGATGATTTCTGTTATGGGTGCCACATCAGTCATTGCTCATTCTTTCTCTGCTTGCATCATACGTTCGACGTAACGCGCGATGAGGTCGATCTCCAGATTCACTTTCACCCCCGCGCACAATTGGTTCAATGTAGTCACCGCTAGGGTGTGAGGGATGAGATTCACCTCGAATTCGCTGCCTGCCACACGGTTCACCGTCAAGCTCACCCCGTTGATAGTGATCGATCCCTTCACCGCGATATATTTCGCCAGGGCATGCGGCGCACGCACGATCAGTCGCCAGCTTTCGCCGATGTCATTAAACGCCACCACCTCGCCAACACCGTCCACATGGCCACTGACCAGATGTCCGCCCAAGCGGTCGGACAGGCGTAGCGCTTTTTCCAGATTGACCAGACCGCCCTGCCGCTCCAGACCGACGGTGCAATCCAGTGTCTCGCGCGAGACGTCCACGGTGAATGTCTTGTCGGCTATCTTCACCACGGTGAGGCATACACCGTTCACCGCAATGCTGTCGCCTAGCGATACATCCTCCATACCGAGATCCTGCGTCTCCACACTCAGCCGCAGCCCGCCCTCACGATCCTGCGCGCTGCTGATGGTGCCGACATCGGCGATGATTCCGCTGAACATTACCCTCTCCCTAGCCCTCTCCCGCAAGCGGGAGAGGAGATTTGTTTATTTTTGCGACAATACGCAAGTCGTTCCCGACCTGGCGCACATCCTGCCAGACCAATCCGACACGCTCATCAAGCGCGGCCAGCTCGCCCAATTGCGCCATACCGCGTGCCATATCACCCAATAACTGCGGCGCGAAATATAACACCAACTCATCCACCAGCCCGGCTTTCAGCAACGCGCCGTTCAGGGTCGAGCCCGCCTCGACCAGCACCTCGTTACAACCGATAGTCGCCAGATAACGCAGGGTAGCGCTCAGATCGACGCGCCCGCTCTCATCAACAAGCACCACGACAGTTGCCCCAGCCTGTTGCAGGATTGCATGTCTTTCGGCATCTGCCGTGGCCGTCACCACCAGCACGTATCCTCCTTGGAAGATACGCGCAGCGGGCGAAAGACGCAGGTGACTGTCCAGCACCACGCGCAAAGGTTGACGCGACGTCTCGACATGCCGGACGGAAAGTTGTGCATCGTCGGCCAGCACCGTATCGATACCACTCAGCACCGCGCAAGAACGCGCGCGCCAGACATGCACATCGCGCCGCGCCGCGTCTCCGGTGATCCACTGGCTAGCACCGTTGGCCAGCGCGGTGCGACCGTCCAGACTGGCGGCGATCTTGCTGCGCACCCAGGGCAGACCTTGTCTCATGCGTTTGTCGAAACCGATGTTGAGCAAACGTGCTTCGGCCTCCATCAGGCCACATTCGACCTCGATGCCAGCCGCACGCAACGCGGCGACACCCCGTCCGGCCACAAGCGGATTGGGGTCTTGCATGGCGACCACAACACGCGCCAGACCCGCCGCGATGAGTGCGTCCGCACAGGGCGGAGTTCGCCCATGATGACTGCAAGGTTCCAGCGTGACATAAGCAGTTGCGCCGTGCGTCTGCCCACCCGCCGAACGCAGAGCCAGTGGTTCTGCATGAGGCTCACCTGCCTTGGCGTGCCAGCCTTCACCAATGACTTGGCCGTCTTTCACCAGCACACAGCCGACCCGTGGGTTCGGCGTCGTGGTGAACATCCCTCGTCCGGCAAGCTGCAATGCCCGGGCCATCCATGCGCTGTCGTCCCGCCCCATGCTCAGTCCGATTTGCGACGTTTGGTGCCGGGCTTGCTGACGGCGTCGATGGCCTCAGAGAAATCACCCACATCCTGGAAGCTCTTGTAGACCGAGGCAAAACGGATATAGGCGACTTTGTCGAGCTTCAACAATTCCTTCATCACCATCTCGCCGATCTGGCGCGAACCGATCTCGCGCTCGCCCAAGGCGAATACTTTTTGCGTGACATGGTCGATGGCCGCATCCACCAACTCGGTGGAGACCGGACGTTTGTGCAAGGCGCGGGTAAAGCTGGTGCGCAACTTGTCCTCATCGAACTCGCTACGCATCCCGTTCTGTTTGACCACCTGCGGCATACGCAGCTCCACCGCCTCATAGGTGGTGAAGCGTTTATCGCACGACAGACAACGGCGACGGCGACGGATACTGTCGCCCTCCTCGTTCTCCCGTGTATCCACCACCTGGGTGTCGGGATGTTTACAGAAAGGACATTTCATAATCGGGAAGGGTAAAGGGAAAAGGGTAAAGGGAGGTGTTCGGCTTTTACCCTTCTCCCTTCCCTCTTCTCCCTTCTCACATTAGGCTCCGTACACTGGGAACTGCGTCGTCAACTTCTTCACCTCGGCGGAAACGCGCGCGATCACCGCCTCATCGTTCGGCGCGTCCAACACGTCGGCGATCAGATGCGCCAGCTTCTCGGCTTCGAGTTCTTTGAAGCCGCGCGTGGTCATCGCAGGTGAGCCGATACGGATACCGGAAGTGACGAATGGCTTCTCGGGGTCATTCGGGATCGCGTTCTTGTTCACGGTGATGTGCGCTTTGCCCAATGCCGCTTCGGCATCTTTACCCGTGAGTTTTTTCGCGCGCAGGTCAACCAGAAACACGTGACTGTCGGTGCGACCGGAGACGATACGCACGCCACGCTCGGTCAGCACCTTGGCCATCACACGCGCATTGTCGATCACTTGTTTTTGATATTCCTTGAACTCTTTGCTGGCTGCCTCTTTGAACGCCACCGCCTTGGCCGCGATCACGTGCATCAGCGGGCCGCCCTGCAATGCAGGGAAGATCGCCGAGTTCAGCGCCTTTTCATGTTCGGCCTTGGCCAGGATCAAACCACCGCGCGGACCACGCAGCGTCTTGTGCGTGGTGGTAGTGACAAAGTCGGCGATACCGACCGGATTGGGGTAATAACCCGCCGCGACCAGACCGGCGTAGTGCGCCATGTCCACGAACAAATAGGCACCCACGCTGTCGGCGATGGCGCGGAAGCGTTTCCAGTCGATAACCAGCGCGTAGGCCGAGGCACCCGCCACGATCATCTTGGGCTTGTGTTGCGTGGCCAGCGCTTGCACCTGATCGTAATCAATCTCTTCTTTGTCGTTCAGGCCGTACTGGATGGCGTTGTATAACTTGCCGCTGATATTGACCGAAGCTCCGTGAGTCAGGTGACCTCCGTGCGCCAGACTCATGCCGAGGATGGTGTCGCCGGGCTTCAGTACCGAGACATACACCGCCTGATTGGCCTGCGAGCCGGAATGCGGCTGCACGTTGGCATATTCCGCGCCGAACAACGCTTTGGCGCGGTCGATAGCCAGTTGCTCGGCCACATCCACGTGTTCACAACCGCCGTAATAACGCTTGGCCGGATAACCTTCGGCATATTTATTGGTAAGCTGGCTACCCTGCGCTTCCATCACAGCCGGGCTGGTGTAATTCTCCGACGCGATCAGTTCGATGTGATCTTCCTGACGGCGGGTTTCATCCTGGATCGCATTCCAGAGTTCCGGGTCGGTAACGGCGATGGTGTTTTTGCGCGAGAACATGGCGGCCTTTCAAAGTAAAAAATAGAAAACGGGAGATTTCGTATTTTACCATGCCACTTCGAATACTTCAGTGCTAAGCGCCCAAGTACGCCCGCTGCACCGCCTCACTTCCCAACAACTCACTCGCCTTGCCCGACAAAGTGATCGCCCCGCTCTCCAGCACATAGCCGCGTTGCGCGGCTTCAAGGGCGAGCTTGGCATTTTGCTCGACCAGCAGGATGGAGACACCTTGCGCGGAGATATCGCGGATAGTCTCAAAGATTTTCGCCACCATCATCGGCGCGAGTCCCATGCTGGGCTCATCCAGCATCAATAGTTTCGGACGGCTCATGAGTGCGCGCGCCATCGCGACCATCTGCTGCTCTCCGCCGGAAAGCGTACCGGCGAGCTGCACACGGCGTTCGGCGAGGCGCGGGAACAGGGTATACATGCGCTCCAGATCGGCTTCGATCTCGTCATCGCTGCGGGTATATGCGCCCATGTGCAGATTCTCCGCCACGGTCAGCCGTGCGAAGATGCCGCGACCTTCCGGCACCAGCGCCAAACCCGCGCTCACGCGCTGGTGTGCGGGCATATGGTGCAATGAGTGGCCATCGTAGTGCAGCTTGCCCGCAGTGCAGTGCTGTAGTCCGGCCAAGGCTTTGAGTGTGGTGCTTTTGCCTGCGCCATTGCTGCCGATGAGCGCGACCAGCTCGCCCTGTGCGATATGCAGGGCTATGCCTTTCAGCGCATGGATGCCGCCGTAATTGACCTTGAGGTGTTCGACTTCGAGAAGCGGGATCTGTGTCATTCGCTTACCCTCACCCCCTGCCCGTGTGACAATTCCGCAGGGGCTTCAGCCCCTAGCGGATTGCCTACCTTTGGCACTCCCGCTTGCGGGCGAGGGGAGTCTGTTCCCAGATACGCGGCGATCACGGCGGCATCGTTGCGCACTTGTTCCGGCGCACCTTCGGCAATCTTTTTGCCGTAGTCCAGCACCGCCACGCGGTCACACAGCCCCATGATGAGTTTCACATCGTGTTCGATGAGCAATACGGTGATGCCGCTATCGCGGATCTTTTTCATCAGCTCTTTCAGACTTTCGGTCTCGGTGGCGTTCATGCCAGCGGCAGGTTCGTCCAGCGCCAGCAGCTTGGGGTCGGTCGCCAGCGCACGCGCGATTTCCAGTCTGCGCTGCTCACCGTAGGAAAGGTTTTTCGCCAGCGTGTTGGAAGGTCTGTGGATGCCGACATAACGCAGCAATTCGTGCGCGCGATCCTCAATGGCATGTTCTTCGACACGCGCGGCACGGTTGCGGGTAAGTGCGCCCCAGATGCCGGAACGTGTGCGCAGGTGACGGCCTACCATCACGTTTTCCAGCGCGCTCATGTTGGCGAACAGGCGGATGTTCTGAAAGGTGCGCGCGATACCGGCCTGTGCCAGTACGTGCGGCTTGCAGTGCACATAGGCGCTGCCGTCAAAGTTGAAGGTGCCTTCATCGAGTTGATACAGCCCGGTGATGACGTTGAACAGTGTGGTCTTGCCTGCACCGTTGGGCCCGATAAGTCCATATATCTCGCCACGCTTGATGTGCAGCGACACCCCGGACAAGGCCGCGAGACCGCCGAAGCGCTTACCGATACCGCTCAATTCGAGCAGGGTATTAGCGGCCATGGTCATACACCGTATCCTGTTCCTGCTGCGCCGCCGTTTCGTCCGGCATCAACTCGCGGCGACGCTGCGTGGAAGGCCACAATCCCGCCGGACGCCACAGCATCACCAGGATCAGCGCCAAGCCGAACATGAGCATACGCAGACTTTCCGGATCGACCACGATCTTGCCGAACAATGCCTGCTGCACTGGACCTGCACCGTGGCGAAACACCTCCGGCAACACCACCAGCAACACACCGCCCAACACCACGCCGGTGATGTTACCCATGCCGCCGAGCACCACCATACACAGCACCATGATGGATTCCATCAGACTGAAACTTTCAGGACTGACGAAACCCTGAAAGCCTGCGAACAATCCGCCGGAGATGCCGCCAAACGTCGCCCCCATCGCGAACGCGAGCAGTTTGATATTGCGCGTGTTGATGCCCATCGCATTGGCCGCCACTTCGTCTTCGCGTATCGCCATCCACGCCCGCCCGATACGCGAGTGTTGCAGTCGCAACGAAACGAACGCCACCAGCAGGGTGAAGGCAAGGAACAGGTAATAATGCTGGTGCACGCTGGTAAAACCGATGCCGAAGATTTCATGCTGGCCAGCAAAGGAGAATTCGCCAACATGCAGCGGATCGATGCTGCTGATACCCTGCGGGCCGTTGGTGATATTGACCGGCGCATTCAGGTTGTTCATGAAGATACGGATGATCTCGCCGAAGCCCAGCGTGACGATGGCAAGGTAGTCGCCGCGCAGACGCAATGTGGGCGCGCCGAGCAACACGCCGAAGAAACAGGCGAACACTGCCCCCAGCGGCAGCACCACATACATCGGCCAGTGCAAGCCAAACTGCGGCGAACCGAGCAAGGCATAGGTGTAGGCACCGACCGCAAAGAACGCGATGTAACCGAGATCGAGCAGGCCCGCATAACCGACCACGATGTTCAATCCCAGCGCCAGCATGATGTAGAGCAGTGCAAAATCGGCGATACGCACCCAGCCGTGACCGAACAGCGCATCGATCACAAAAGGCAGCACCAACAAGACGGCGGCCAAAACCAGATGACGGTTCGCAGGACGATGCAGCTTCATGCGCGCTCCGCCACACGTTCACCCAGCAGACCGGAAGGCCGCAACACCAGCACCGCGATCAGCACGAAGAAGGCGAACACATCCTGGTAATGGCTACCGAGGAAACCGCCAGTGAGGTCGCCGATGTAACCCGCGCCCAGACTTTCGATCAGCCCCAGCAACACCCCACCCAGCATCGCGCCGCGCAGGTTGCCGATGCCGCCCAGCACGGCGGCGGTAAAGGCTTTCAGCCCGAGCATAAAGCCCATGTAGTAATGCACGATGCCGTAGTTGGCGCTGACCATGAACCCGGCCACGGCGGCAAGTGCGGAACCCAGCATGAAGGTGGTGGAGATGACGTAATTGATATCCACGCCCATCAATGCGGCAGCGGAAGGGTTCTCGGCCACGGCGCGCATAGCGCGCCCCATACGTGTACGGTGTACCACCACCATCAGCCCAGCCATCATCAGCAGCGCCACCAGCACGATCACCATCTGCACATCGGTGATGATCGCCCCGCCCATCTCATGCAGACCGTTGTTGAATGGCAGGGGAAACGCATGGTATTCCCGCCCCCAAATCATCATCGCCAGATTCTGCAATACGATGGAAACGCCGATGGCGGTGATGAGCGGCGCGAGGCGCGGGGCATTGCGCAACGGACGATAGGCGACACGTTCGATGCCGTAACCCAGCGCCATACAGGCCGCAACCGCCAACATCAGACTGAACAACACCGCCAGCACGGGCACGAACGCCGCCGCCAACAATGCCTGCAAGGCCGTGAGCGCCACCATGGCACCAATCATCACCACTTCGCCGTGGGCGAAATTGATCAGACCGAGGATGCCGTACACCATGGTGTAACCGAGCGCGACCAGCGCATACACGCTGCCCTGCACCAGACCGTTGATGAGTTGCTGAAGAAAGATATCCACGGAGACCTACAAAGAAAAAGCGACACACGCGGTGTCGCTTCGGGTTTTACTGTGTTGCATCACGGTGCCGCGCCGCCCATGGTCTCGACCGCCTGCCACTTGGCCTGGCGCACTTGATACAAAGTCACCGCACCGCCTTTCAGGTCGCCCTTCGCGTCGAACGCGATCTTGGCGGTCACCCCCTCGTGTACCACCGTACCCAGCAGCGGCAGATATTTGGCGGGTTCGGCGGAATCGGCTTTTTGCATCGCGGCGATCATCACGTTCACCGCGTCGTAGCAATACGGTGCATAAAGCTGGATGGGTTGTTTGAACTGTGCTTCATAACGCGTGGCGAAATCGCGCCCGCTCGGCATCTTGTCCAGCGGCACACCGGGCAAAGAGGCATACGTGCCCTCGGCGGCACCTCCCGCGTTGTCGATGAACTTCGGCGTATAACCACCGTCCCCCATCATGAACTGGGTCTGCATACCCAAGGCACGCAGCTGTTTGACCATGGGAGAACCCTGCGGGTCCATGCCACCGAAGAAGATCAGGTCGGGTTGTTTGCCTTTGATGGAAGTCAACACGGCAGCGAAATCAACCGCTTTGTCGGTGGTGTATTCGCGCGCGACGATCTGTGCACCGTTGGCTTGAGCCGACTTGACGAATTCGTCGGCGATGCCCTGTCCGTAGGCGGTACGGTCATCCAGCACGGCGATCTTCTTTGCGCCCAGCTTCTTTGTCGCGAACTCACCCAACACCTTGCCCTGCTGGGCATCGTTGGCCATCACACGGAAGGCGGTCTTGTAGCCTTGCGCGGTATAGGCCACGGCGGTCGCCGATGGCGCGATCTGCGGGATACCATTGTCACTATAGATGCGCGAGGCGGGGATGCTGGTACCGGAGTTGAGATGCCCGATGACTCCGCTCACCTTGGCATCCACCAGTTTCTGCGCCACGATGGTCGCCGCCTTGGGATCAGACTGGTCATCCTCGCTCAACAACTCGAAACGTACTTTTTTGCCACCGATGAGTACACCTTTGGCATTCGCATCTTCAATCGCCATGCGGGTGCCGTATTCGTTGTCTTTACCGATATGAGCCTGCGGGCCGGTGAGTGGTGCCGAGGCACCGATTTTGACCACCAGCTCGGCGGCATCTTGTGCCTGGGAAGCAGGAGCTTCGGTTTTGCCACAAGCGGCAAGTAAAAAGATCGAACTCAAGGCGAGAAGCGAAGCTGGCTTGCTGTATGACATCATGGAAACCCGATAGACAAAAGGACTGCGGGATTATGCGTAGCCCCCTGATGCTTGTCAATTTTGGACAATAAAAAAGCCGGCTTGCGCCGGCTTTTAGACTTCAAGACTGGATCGAAAATTATTTCAAACCAGCGATGAAAGCCAGGATTTCCTTCATGTCAGCATCGCTAACCTTAGGATTTGCTGGCATAGGCATAGAACCCCAAGCACCAGCGCCACCCTTCTTGATCTTGTCTGCCAGATGACCAACGTCACCCTTGTACTTCTCAGCAACTGCCTTCCAAGCCGGACCAACAACCTTCTTGTCCACTGCGTGGCAAGCGGTGCAGTTATTCTTCTTTGCAACAGCCGGCATGTCGGCTGCCATTGCGGAACCAGCAACCATCAGACCTGCTGCAGCAATCATGCTAACCAAAATAGATTTCATAGTCTCTCCCTAATAGATTTGGACTTCGCTAAAGTTTGGGAATTGTTACCCCGCACGCATTCTAAACAACTCCATCAACTTTGCAACTCCCCCTGCGGGCACTTTTTCAACTGTCTTCCAGCCATTTGATCAGGTCGGACCATTGCGCGATATCCTGCTCGGCCAGATGAGGCGAGATATCGAAGATGCTTTTGCCTTCGAATGCCGCATTCACATACACCTGCGCCTCGCGCAGGTAGCCCAGTACCGGCACATCGAGTTGCGCAAGAAATTGTTCCAGCGTCACTGCGGCACGTGTACGCGGAGCCATGCGCATCCCCACCACACCGATCTGTACACGGCCTTTGCGGGCTGCCTTTTCCGCGCTCAATTCACGCAAGAAATCGTAGCTGGCCTGGATATCGAACAACGACGGCGCGATAGGAACGACGATCTTCTGAACCAACTTGACCGCATGATCCAGATTCTTGCCGTGCAGCCCGGCGGGAGAATCGATCACCAGCACATCCGCCTGCACCGCTTTTTCGCGCTCACCCTGCAAAGGCCAGATGATGGGCAGGCTACTGTCGCGCTGAGCCAGCCACAGACTAGCAGATTTCTGCCTATCCAGATCGAGCATCGCCACATGCCTGCCTGTCGCTGCCAGATAGCCGGCGATATTGGTACTCAGCGTCGTCTTGCCGCTGCCGCCTTTGGGATTCGCTATCAATATCGCCTGCATGTGACGCCTCCTTACGATTTGCTGACTGCCTTATTTCTCCACTTGCGACACGTCGCGCACCGCACCTTTGTCCGCCGAGGTCACCATTGCGGCATAGGCGCGCAACGCCGCCGATATTTTGCGCGGACGCTCGGCGGCTGGCTTCCATGCCTGCTTGCCTTTGGCTTCCATTGCCGCGCGACGCGTTACCAATTCAGCATCAGTGATCGCCAAGTTGATGGTGCGATTCGGAATGTCGATCTCAATACGATCACCTTCCTGCACCAATCCGATCGCGCCGCCGCTGGCCGCCTCGGGAGAGGCATGACCGATACTCAAGCCGGATGTGCCACCGGAAAAGCGCCCGTCAGTGAGCAGCGCACAAGCTTTGCCCAAGCCTTTCGATTTCAGATACGAGGTCGGGTACAACATCTCCTGCATGCCGGGACCGCCCTTGGGTCCTTCGTAGCGAATGACCACAACGTCGCCCGCGACGATCTGGTCGGCGAGGATACCGGCGGTCGCCGCGTCCTGACTCTCGAACACGCGCGCACGTCCACTGAATTTCAGAATGCTCTCATCCACGCCAGCGGTCTTCACAATGCAGCCGTCCAGCGCGATGTTGCCGTGCAGCACGGCGAGGCCGCCGTCCTGCGAATAGGCATGCGCCTTGTCGCGGATGCAACCTTTGGCTCTATCCGCATCCAGCTCGGGATAGAGCATGGATTGCGAAAACGCGATGGTGGTGGCAATGCCGCCGGGTGCTGCGCGGTAGAACCTCTTCACTGCCTCGTCCTGGGTCAGCGTGATATCCCACTGCTTGAGGCCTTCGCGCAAGTTCTTGCTGTGTACGCTACCGACTTCGCCGTGCAGCAAGCCCGCTCTATCCAGCTCGCCCAAGATGGCGACGATGCCGCCCGCACGGTGCACATCTTCCATGTGATATTCGGACGACGGGGCAACCTTGCACAGCGTCGGCACGTGCAGCGACAGGCGATCCATATCTTTCATGGTGAAATCCACACCCGCTTCGCGGGCAATGGCAAGCAGATGCAGCACGGTATTGGTCGAGCCGCCCATGGCAATATCCAGCGTCATCGCGTTCTCGAACGCATCAAAGGTGGCGATACTGCGCGGCAACACCGAGGCGTCATCCTGCTCGTAATAACGCTTGGCCAGCTCGACAATCAAACGTCCGGCGCGCAGGAACAGCTGCTTGCGCTCAGCATGCGTCGCCACCAGCGAACCGTTGCCCGGCAACGACAGACCCAATGCTTCGGTCAGGCAGTTCATCGAGTTGGCGGTGAACATGCCGGAGCAGGAGCCGCAGGTCGGGCAGGCGGAACGCTCGATGGCATCCACCTCTTCGTCGCTCACGCGGCTGTCCGCGGCCGCGACCATCGCGTCGACCAGATCCAATCCCTTCACCTTGCCCTGCCAGTTCACTTTGCCCGCTTCCATCGGCCCGCCGGAAACGAACACCACCGGGATGTTCAGGCGCATCGCGGCCATCAACATGCCGGGGGTGATCTTGTCGCAATTGGAGATGCACACCAGCGCGTCGGCGCAGTGCGCGTTGACCATGTATTCCACCGAATCGGCGATCAAATCGCGGCTGGGCAGCGAATACAGCATGCCGTCGTGGCCCATGGCGATGCCGTCGTCGATGGCGATGGTGTTGAACTCTTTGGCGATGCCGCCCGCCTTCTCGATCTCGCGTGCCACCAACTGGCCCATATCCTTCAGGTGCACGTGGCCGGGTACGAACTGGGTAAAGGAGTTAGCAATGGCGATGATGGGCTTGCCGAAGTCGCCTTCGGTCATGCCGGTGGCGCGCCACAAAGAGCGCGCGCCGGCCATGTTGCGGCCATGGGTGGAAGTACGGGAACGGTAAGCTGGCATGATGTCTCTCTAATGTAATGGTGATACACGTATAATCTAGCGGTCAATTCTAACCGATTCGCCCCATGCTCGTTCATCCGCAATTCGACCCCGTCGCCATTCACCTAGGCTCTTTCGGCATCCACTGGTACGGCCTGATGTATCTGCTCGGCTTCATGACCTTCATCTGGCTGGGGCGGATGCGCCTGCGCACCTTGAACCAGCCGGGCTGGGACAACCAGTTCCTTGATGACCTGCTGTTCTATGGCGTACTGGGCGTAATCATCGGTGGACGGCTGGGCGAGGTGCTGTTTTACAACCCCGGCTATTACCTTACCAACCCGTTCAAAATACTCGCGGTCTGGGAAGGTGGCATGTCCTTTCATGGTGGATTCCTCGGTGTACTGGTGGCGATGGCGCTGTTCGCACAGAAGCGCAACATCCAGTGGCTGGCGCTGATGGACTTCATCGCGCCACTTACGCCGCCGGGTTTGGCGTTTGGGCGCATCGGCAATTTCATCAACGGCGAGTTGTGGGGGCGTCCGACCGATGTGCCGTGGGGCATGATTTTTCCGCAGGTGGACGACTTGCCGCGCCATCCCTCGCAGTTATACGAATTCGCCCTGGAAGGTATCGTGCTGTTCGTACTGCTGTGGCTGTATTCGCGCCAACCGCGTCCGACTGGTGCTGTGCTCGGGTTAGCCATCGCTTCCTACGGTTGCTTCCGCTTTCTGGCTGAATTCACGCGCACACCGGACGACGGCATCTTCGGTCTGATGACTTTCGGTGTCAGCATGGGACAGTGGCTGAGTCTGCCGATGATACTCGCGGGTATCCTGCTGATGACGTACGCGCACCGTCGCGCAGCTTGACAGCGATGCGGCGCTCACCCACCATTTCGCCCGTTTCGTTCCGGTAATATCCCGATTTGGACACACTATCCTTAGACGCTCTGCTCGGAATCCTGCTGTTGTTGCTGATCTTCGGCGCATGGTTCTCGGCGGCAGAGACCAGCATGATGGCCATCAACCGCCATCGCCTCAACCACCTGATACGCAAGGGCAACCGTAGCGCCAAACTCACCGGCCGACTGCTGTCCAAGGTGGACAAACTGCTCGGCTCTATCCTGTTCGGCAACACCCTGCTCAACGTGGCGGCGGCGGCCATCACCAACATCGTCATCATGCGCCTGTTCGGTGCCAGCGAACTGGCACTGCTGCTCGGCACGCTGCTCATCACGTTCATCCTGCTGATCTTCAGCGAGATCATGCCCAAGGTCGTCGCCGCCAGTTACCCGGAGCGCGTCGCCCTTCCTTCCAGCTATCTGCTTGCCCCGTTGATCACCCTGTTCCACCCCGTAGTTTCGGTCGCCAGCGCCATCGTCAAAGGCTTTTTGTCGCTGTTGCGCATCAAAGTGCAGACCGACCAGAGCAAACAAAAGGTCAGTCTGGAAGAAGTGCGCATGCTGGTGCTGGAGGCTGAGCAGTTCCTGCCGCACAAACACCAGAAGATGCTGCTCAATCTGGTCGATCTGGAACGGGTCGAGGTCGATGATGTGATGGTGCCGCGCAATCAGATCGAAGCACTGGATATCAACGCCGATGCGGAAGTCCTGAAACAACAACTGGCGACCTGCCACCACACCCTGCTGCCAGTGTATGAAGGCTCGCTGAACAACATCGTCGGCATCCTGCATGTACGCAAGACCCTCGCCCTGTTGCAGCAGGAGACGTTCAGCACCGAAGCGCTGCGTGAACTATTGCAGGAACCGTATTTCATCCCGGCCAACACCACGCTGCTCACCCAGTTGCAACACTTTCAGGAACGCCAGTTGCGCCTCGGACTGATCGTGGACGAATACGGCGAACTACAGGGGCTGGTCACGCTGGAGAATATTCTGGAAGAGATCGTCGGCGATTTCACCACCCAGTCACCGGCGCAGACGGGCAAGTTCTTCCGCCAGGAAGATGGCAGCCTGTTCATCGAAGGCAGCACCCTGCTGCGCGATCTGAACCGCAAGATGGGCTTACATTTCCCGCTGGACGGAGCCAAGACCCTGAACGGCCTGATTCTGGAACATCTGGAAGACATCCCGGAAGCGGGAACCAGCCTGAAGATCAGCGGTTATCCGATCGAGATCATGCAGACACAGGATCGCGTGGTGAAAGTCGCACGCATATTCGTAGTCCCGCAAAAGACCGATGCGCCCTAGCCGCTTTACAAAGCTAACAAAGCCAAGCATGATGCAAAAAACCTTTACAATCCCGCTTATTGGGCAGAATTGTTAACAATCCTAATCACTCATAATCGTGGTTCTTTGAGTTGAGGAAACAGCATGGCGACCGCACACAAAACAGAAAAAGCAAAAGATCATCTCTATAGCTGGGAAGGCAAAGACAAAGGCGGCAAAGTCGTCAAAGGTGAGATGCGCTCCTCCGGCGAGGCCAGCGTCTCCGCCCATCTACGTCGCCAAGGCATCACCGTCTCCAAGATCAAAAAGAGTTCCGGTCGCGGCGGCTCGGTTTCGGAAAAGGATGTCACGCTGTTCACCCGCCAGCTCGCCACCATGCTTAAATCGGGCGTACCACTGTTGCAGGCGTTCGACATCGTGGGCAAAGGCCATGACAACCCCGCCGTGGCACGCCTGCTGCTCGACATCAAGACCGATGTCGAGACCGGCAGTAGCCTAGAGCAGGCATTCCGCAAATTCCCGCTCTACTTCGATGATCTGTTCTGCAATCTGATCGGCGCGGGTGAACAGGCCGGTATTCTGGACAGCCTGCTGGATCGTTTGGCGACCTATAAGGAAAAGATCCAGGCCATCAAGAGCAAGATCAAATCCGCGCTGTTTTACCCGATCTCCATCATCGTCATTGCCTTCGTTATCACTGCGGTGATCATGATCTTCGTCATCCCTGCGTTCAAGGAAATGTTCAAGAACTTCGGTGCCGACCTGCCCGCTCCGACGCTGGTGGTGATGGCGATGTCCGACTTCTTCGTCACCTGGTGGTGGGCGATCTTCGGTGCCATCGGCGGCGGCGGTTATTGGTTCTTCTACACATGGAAGCGCAGCAAAGTGATGCAACAGGCGATGGATCGCTTGCTGCTCAAAGTCCCCGTATTCGGACCGCTGGTGCGCAAAGCCACCATCGCGCGCTGGACACGTACCCTGTCCACCATGTTCGCAGCCGGTGTACCGCTGGTGGAGGCGTTCGATTCCGTGGCCGGAGCGGCGGGTAACGCGGTGTATTTCGATGCGACCAAGTCGATACAGCGCGAAGTAATGTCGGGCAGCAGCCTGACCGTTTCCATGCAAAACACTAACGTATTCCCCAGCATGGTGTTGCAGATGGTCGCCATCGGCGAGGAGTCCGGCTCCATCGACAGCATGTTGTCGAAGGTGGCGGATTTCTACGAAGCCGAAGTGGACGATGCGGTGGAAGCGCTGTCCAGCCTGATGGAGCCGATCATCATGGTGGTGCTGGGCACACTCATCGGCGGCATGGTGGTGGCGATGTACCTGCCGATCTTCAAGATGGGTCAGGCCGTCGGCTAAGCTGCGGAATAAACAGGAGGCGCGGCGAGAGCCTCGCTTTTTTTCAATCTCAGAAAAACCGTGATGACAGAACTATCCCTGCTTTTTCAATCGGAGCCTCTCGTTTTCATCGTCGTCTGTGGCATGCTGGGTTTGGTTGTCGGCAGCTTCTTGAACGTCGTCATCCATCGCCTGCCCAAGATGCTGGAGCGCGGCTGGCAGGCGCAATGCGCGGAACTGTCCGGCACCCCGCTCAAGGAATCCCCCCCGTACAATCTGCTCGCGCCGCGCTCGGCGTGTCCGCACTGCGGCCATCATATCGGTGCACTGGAGAACATCCCGCTGATCAGTTATCTGGTGTTGCGCGGACGCTGTAAAGGTTGTCAGGCTCCCATCTCCATCCGTTACCCTGTCGTGGAAGCCGTCAGCGGTGTCCTGAGCGCCTATGCCGTCTGGCACTTCGGTTTTGGCTTGGCCGGGATCGCTGCCATTCTGTTCATCTGGGCGCTCATCACCCTCACCTGTATCGACCTCGACACCCAACTGTTGCCGGACGACATCACTCTGCCGCTGTTGTGGCTGGGCTTGCTGCTCAACCTGTCCAACACGTATGCCGCAACGGGTGATGCAGTGATCGGTGCCGTGAGCGGTTATCTGGTGTTATGGAGCGTGTATTGGGCGTTCAAACTCACCACCGGCAAGGAAGGCATGGGTTACGGCGACTTCAAGCTGCTGGCTGCCATCGGCGCCTGGCTAGGCTGGCAGATGTTGCCGCTGGTCATCCTGCTCTCCTCCGTGGTCGGGGCCGTGGTCGGCATCAGCCTGATCCTGTTCGCCAAACACGGGCGCGACATCCCCATCCCTTTCGGCCCTTATCTCGCGGGCGGCGGATTGATCGCGCTGTTCTGGGGGACGACGCTCACCCAGAGTTATCTGCAATTCATCGCCGCGCCATGAGCGCATCACACGGACACTTGGTGATCGGCCTGACCGGCGGTATCGGCAGCGGCAAAAGCACGGTAGCCGGACTGTTCGAGGCGATGGATGCCCGCATCATCGACACCGATGTATTGTCGCGCGAGCTCACCCAGGCCGGTGGCGCAGCCATAGCTCCGATCCGCAGCGCTTTCGGCGACGCCTATCTCGATGCCGACGGTGCGCTGGATCGGGGCAAGATGCGGGCGCTGGTCTTTTCTGACCCCGTGGCCAAATCACGTCTGGAGGCCATCCTGCATCCGGCCATCCGTGCACTGGCCGGGCAACGACTCAAAACGGCCACTCCGGCACCCTACACCCTGTTGGTCGTGCCGCTGTTATTTGAGACACAGGCTTATCAGGGCTATCTACAGCGCACCCTGCTGGTCGATTGCCCCGAATCCCAGCAGATCACCCGCACCATGCAACGTAGCGGCATGAGCCGGGACGAGGTGCAGGCCATCATGGCACAGCAGCTGAGCCGCGCTCAACGCGCGGTTTTGGCCGACGACATCCTCAACAACGATGCCGACCTGTCGGCACTGGCCGGGCAGGTTGCGCACCTGCATGCAAAATATTTGGCGATAGCTGCGGGAAGCGATTGACGACATGGCACACTCCATATATCGTTTCGAACCAAATTTACCCCTTCTCTGACTGTTCGATGATTAGTTACGAGTTTCCTCTGAATGAACGTGTGCGCACCCTGTTGCGACTGGAGGATCTCTTCACCCGGATCAATCGCTTCATCGCCCGCGATGACAGTCTCGACCATCATGCCGCCTTGGGAGTGTTGTTCGAGATACTGGAAGTTGCCGCACGCGCCGACCTCAAGTCCGATCTGTTGCAGGAACTGGAACGGCAGAAAAAGATCCTCGCCTCGCTGCACAGCAATCCGGCCATCTCCGAAAGCGCGCTGGAAGCCATCCTCAACGAAATCGACGGTGCCAGTACCGACCTGCTGGCCATGAACGGCAAGATCGGCCAGCATCTGCGCGACAACGAATGGCTGATGGGTATCAAACAACGCGCCTGTATCCCCGGCGGTGTCTGCGAGTTCGACCTGCCTTCCTACCACTACTGGCAACACCAGAGCGCAGAAGCCCGGCGCGAATATCTGCAAGCCTGGCTCAACCCCATGTTGCCCCTGCACGAGAGCCTGAACATCATCCTCAAACTGTTGCGCGAGAGCGGCAAGACCCATCGTTTCACCGCTATTCGCGGCAGCTTCCAGCAGATGCAGGGCGGCAAGGTCGCGCAGATGCTGATCGTCAACATCGATGCGACTTTGCCGTGTATCCCGGAAGTCAGCGCCAACAAATACGCCCTGAACATCCGCTTCGTCACCGCTGACTATGCGGCAAAATCCTCCCTCTACGACAACGACGTACCGTTCGATCTCACCTTCTGCTCGTTGTAATGTCTATTCCGAAACCACCCATCGTCGCCTGTCCGCAGTGCGGAAAAGAACACGCATGGGACAGCGCCAATCGTTTCCGTCCGTTTTGTAGCGAACGCTGCAAGATGATCGATCTGGGCAAATGGGCGAATGAAGAATATCGCGTCGAAGCGCGCGAACAAGAACTACCGGACGCAGATCACCAGGCTTGACGCAGTAATGCGATGCCGTGTGCACCGCGCATCCAGGCAGTCTGCATATCCCCGTTCGTCAACCCGCCTAACGCATACACCGGAATAGCCGTACCCGCGACAATTGCGGCGAAATGATCCCACCCCAGATGCGGTGCTCCCGGATGAGACTTGGTCGGCAACACCGGCGAGAGCATCGCGAAATCGCAACCCAATGCCTCCGCACGGCGCAACTCCTCCGCGTTGTGGCACGAAGCCGCGCACCAATCCACAGCGGGACGTTCGGTTAAGTTAGCGAGTTGTGCAGCGCTCAGTTGCACACCATCCGCCCCCACTTCCTGCGCCAACGCCACATCACCATTGAGCAACACCTTCGCGCCACGCGGGCGAGCCAGCGCCACCATGCGCAAAGCCAGCGCGCGCAAGTCGTCGCGCGAAAGATGCTTCTCGCGCAACTGCACCAGCCGCAGCCCCGCATCCAGCTTGGCCTGCAACCTTGTTATAAACTCTTCCGTTCCCAGCTCGGCGGCATTGCTAATGGCATACAGCGAAGGCAATTCCAGCGCACGCAGGATGGGAGCATTGGCCGGGAGGATAGGCTCAACCGAAATTAGCCCCCGCCCCCCTCCGTGGGAGAGGTCTAGGGAGAGGGGCGCTTGCCAAGCGAATTCCTGTCCCTCATGTGGATGTATCTCACCGCTCCATTCCGTCACACGGAAAAAATTCAAGCGCACCGTGGCGTGCGGATAAGTAAATATGCGCGTGAGCCACGGATAAGCGGTTAGCACTTCGATGCCCAGCTCTTCGCGCAGCTCGCGCACCAAAGCATGATGCGCCGTTTCGCCCGGCTCAATTTTGCCGCCGGGGAATTCCCAATAGCCAGCCCATATCTTGTCGGCGGGGCGCTGCGCGAGGAGGAAGGAACCTTCGGGGCGTTGCAGGACGGCGGCGGAGACTTCGACTGTTTTTTCGGATTGAGGGTTCAAAGTTGTATCTCTAATTCGTAGGTTGGGTTAGCGCAGCGTAACCCAACATTTAAAATCAACTTCAACACCGTCGGGGGTAGCCCGACAGCTAGTTACTTTCTTTTGCTTCGCCAAAAGAAAGTAACCCAAGAAAAGGCGACCCCGGTTTGCCGCCCACTTCGTGGGTACCCTGCGTTGCTCAT
>CAZNAD010000015.1:0-58173 GCA_964571195.1 uncultured Gallionellaceae bacterium
ACGCGGTGCAGCTTTCCACGCTACTGTCGATCAAGACCGGCGGCTGTTCCGAGGATTGCGGATACTGTCCGCAGTCGGCCTTCCATAGCGCGGGTGTGGAAAACAAGAAGATGCTCGATGTGAGCGAAGTGGTGAAAGCCGCCAAAGCCGCGCAGGATGCCGGTGCGGATCGATTCTGCATGGGCGCGGCATGGCGCGAGCCGAGTGAGGAAGACATGGCGGCGGTGGTGGAGATGGTCAAGGAAGTGCGCGCACTGGGCATGGAAACCTGCGCCACGCTGGGCATGCTGAACGATGAACAGACCGAACAGCTCCGAGTCGCCGGACTCGATTATTACAACCACAATCTGGACACCACGCCGGAGTTCTACGGCAACATCATCAGCACGCGCGATTATCAGGACAGACTGGATACGCTGGAGCGTGTGCGCAAAGCGGGCATGCACGTGTGCAGCGGCGGCATCGTTGGTATGGGCGAGAACCTGACACAGCGCGCCGGACTGATCGCGCAGCTGGCGAACATGGAGCCGTATCCCGAAAGTGTGCCGATCAACAATCTGGTCAAGGTGGAGGGCACGCCGCTGGCGCAACAGGAAGAACTCGATCCGCTCGATTTTGTGCGCACCATTGCTGTGGCGCGCATCACCATGCCCACCGCGCGCGTGCGTCTCTCCGCCGGCCGCCAGCAGATGAGCGATGCGATACAGGCGCTGTGTTTCCTGGCCGGGGCGAATTCGATTTTCTACGGCGACCAGTTGCTGACCACGGGTAATCCCGATGTGGAACGGGACCGCGCGCTGATGGACAAGCTGGGGATGTATCCGTTTGCGGACAAAAACCATTAACAACTAAAAACCATTTACCACAGAGGCACAGAGACACAGAGGAAGCACAGAGAAAAGCAAATCAAAAATTTAAACGCGTGGCGCTCCTGACGTTTCTGTTTTTGATTTTCTCTGTGTCTCTGTGTTTCTGTGGTGAGAATTTGCCTTTCACTCAATTACAAACCGAACTCGACACGCGCAAAGCGGAAGGCTTGTTGCGCGCTCGCCGCACTTTAGCCTCGCCGCAGTCGCCCCACATCACCGTGGGCGGCACGACACGGTGTTGCGAAGCATCCGGTGCGGGAGTACCGCCCTCTCGCTTCCTCCCGCAAACGGCTGACTTCGTCAGTAACGAGTCTGAAGCGAACGGCAAGCCTTACCTCGCTTTTTGCAGCAACGATTATTTGGGTCTCGCCAATCACCCGCAGCTCGCAGCAGCCTTGCAGCAGGGCACACAGCAATGGGGCGTGGGGTCGGGTGCGGCGCATCTGGTGAGCGGGCATTTTGAGGCGCACCATCAACTCGAACAGCAGCTCGCCGCCTTTGTTGGCAAGCCTGCCGCGCTGTTGTTTTCCACCGGTTACATGGCTAACCTCGGCGTGGTGCAAGCGCTGGTGGGCAAAGGCGATACGGTGTTTGCCGACAAGCTCAATCACGCTTCGCTGAATGACGCGATGCTGTTGTCGCGCGCAGAGATGAAGCGTTTTCGGCACGGCGATATGGCGCAACTAGCGATCTATCTGGAACAAACCAAGAGCGGGCGCAAACTGGTCATCACCGACGCGGTGTTTAGTATGGACGGCGACATTGCGCCGCTGCGGGAAATGCTGGCGCTGTGCGAAAGGCACGATGCCTGGTTGTATGTGGACGACGCGCACGGCTTTGGCGTGCTGGGCGAACAGGGGCGCGGCTCGCTGGCGCATTTCGGCATCGTCTCGCCGCGCATCATCTACATGGCGACCTTGGGCAAAGCCGCCGGAGTCTCCGGCGCGTTCGTGGCGGCGGAGCAGGTGGTGGTTGATACGCTGGTCAATCATGCACACAGTTACGTTTACACCACTGCCACGCCGCCTGCGTTGTCGGTGGCGCTGTCGCAGAGTCTGCAATTGATCGAACAGGGCGACGCGCTGCGCACTCACCTGCAAAAACTCATTGCCCAATTGCGCACTGGATTGTCCGACCTGCCGTGGCAACTCATGCCCTCGGAGACCGCCATCCAGCCGCTACTGATCGGCGACAACCATCAGGCGCTGAAATTGAGCGAGGGCTTGCGCGAACGCGGTATCTGGGTGGCGGCGATCCGCCCGCCCACCGTGCCGCAGGGCACGGCGCGGCTGCGTATCACCTTGTCCGCCGCACACAGCAGGCAAGATGTGGAACAACTCATCGGGGCGCTGCATGAGCTTGCATGTTGAAACCTTAGGCAGCGGCGCACCACTGGTGCTGTTGCACGGTTGGGGTATGCACGGCGGAGTGTGGACGGATGTGGCACGGCAACTGGCGGAAGAGTTTTGTGTGCATGTCGTGGATTTGCCGGGGCATGGACTTAGCGGGAATGGGGAAGGGAAAAGGAAAAAGGGAAATATCGCCGAGCCGCAGTTACCCTTCTCCCTTCCCCCTTCTCCCTTTACCTTAGACTCTGTCATCTCCGAGTTATCGGCAGCATTCACGGAGCCGCTCGATGTGCTGGGCTGGTCGCTGGGTGGGCAGATCGCGCTGCGCTGGGCGACAGATGAACCGCAAAAGGTGCAGCGTCTGATACTGGTTGCCAGTACGCCCTGTTTCACCGAGCGCGACGACTGGACGTACGGCATGCCGCGTAACATCCTGCAACAATTCGCCGCTGAGCTGGAGCGAGATCATGCCGCCACGTTGCGCCGCTTCCTGAGCCTGCAAATCAGGGGCAGCGAAGATGAGCGCGAATTGTTGGCAAAGTTGCGCGCACGCTTGTCCGGCAGGGGCGAACCCGCTCTGGTCGCGTTGCGCGGCGGGCTGGACATCCTGCGTGATGCCGACCTGCGCGCGGTGTTGGCGCAGATCGGGCAGTCGACCTTGGTGATCGCAGGCGAACGCGATAAGCTCACGCCCCCGCAGGCATCGCATTATCTGGCTCAGGCCATGCCCAAAGCGCGGCTGGTGGAGATATCGGGGGCGGCGCATGCACCGTTCCTGTCGCATCCAGGGGTGTTTATTGAACAGGTGAAGAATTTTCTGCATGAATGAATTCGAGATAGACAAACGTGAAGTACGCCGCGCTTTCAGCAAGGCTGCAACCACCTATGATGCCGCTGCCGTGCTGCAACGCGAGGTATGTATTCGCATGCTGGAAAAGCTCGATGTCATCAAGATACGGCCCGCGCGCCTGCTGGATGTGGGCAGCGGAACGGGCTGGGGGACGCGCCAGTTGGGCGAGCGTTATCCGCAGGCCGAGCTCGTTGCGCTCGATATCGCCATCGGTATGTTGCAGGCGGCACGGGGCACTTCGGGGTGGTGGCGCAAGCTGTTCGGCGGCACTAGGCAGCGTTTTCTCTGCGCCGACACCGAAGCGCTGCCGCTGGCGGCGCGCAGTGTGGAGATGGTGTGGTCCAACCTGGCCGTGCAGTGGTGTAACGACCTGCCGGCGACGTTCGGTGAACTGCACCGCGTTATCAAGACCGACGGTCTGCTGATGTTCTCGACTTTCGGGCCCGACACGCTGAAAGAGTTGCGCGTGGCCTTTGCCGGTGTGGACGGTTACAACCACGTCAACCGTTTTGCGGATATGCACGATATCGGCGACATGCTGGTGGAGGCCGGTTTTGCCGACCCGGTGATGGAGATGGAAAAGCTCACGCTCACCTACGACGATGTGAAAGCCGTGATGCAGGACCTGCGCGACATCGGCGCGCATAATGCCACCTCGGGGCGGGCACGTGGCATGATGGGCAAGGCCGCGTGGCGGCGTATCACCGATAATTACGAGGGACTGCGCCGCGACGGCAGGTTGCCGGCGACATTCGAGATCATCTACGGCCACGCATGGAAGCCCGCGCCGAAGCTGGCGCAGGACGGGCGCGCGATCATCAAAACGGATTTTAGATTATGAGTTATTTCGTCACCGGCACCGATACCGGAGTAGGCAAGACCCTGGTGAGTTGCGCCTTGTTGCATGCCTTCGCCGCGCAGGGTAAGCGCGTGGTGGGATTCAAGCCGGTAGCGGCGGGGTGCGATGAGCATGATCACAACGAAGATGCGCTGCAGCTGCGCGCGGCCAGCAATGTGTTGGTGAGTTACGGACAGGTCAATCCTTACTGTTTTGTGCACCCCGTCGCACCCCACGTTGCGGCGCGCAATTCCGGTGTGCGCATCGAGCTGTCGCGCATCCTGACGACTTACCGCGAGTTGGCGGGGCAGGCGGACAAGGTGATCGTGGAGGGTGCGGGCGGTTTTCTTGTGCCTCTGAACGAAAAGAAAGACGGTGCCGATCTGGTGCGGGAGCTGTCGTTACCGGTCATCATGGTGGTGGGGATGCGGCTGGGGTGTCTGAATCATGCACTGCTGACCGCGCGGGTGATCGCCGATTACGAAGTGGAATGTGCAGGCTGGGTGGCTAATGTGCTCGATCCGCATATGCCCGCCTTGCAGGAGAACATCGACGCATTGCGTGAACGTCTCGCCGCACCCTTGCTGGGTGTGGTGCCCTATATGGCGGAGCCGGATGCGAAAATGGCGGCGACTTGCTTGGATCTGTCGGGATTGGTCAAAGCGGAGGTGCCGCCGCCCGCCGCCGATGGGATGTCGGGACAGGATGAGGTGTGATGAGTCGCGATGAGTGAATTCAGTATACTGGCGGTGTTTCTTGTGGGATTGCTCGGCGGTGTGCATTGTCTCGGCATGTGCGGCAGTATCGTCGGGATATTCACGACGCAGGTGCCGCAGACAGTGTCGCGCTGGCCTTTCCATCTGGCCTATAGCGGCGGGCGTATCGCCAGTTATATGCTCGCTGGTGCCGCAGTCGGCGCGGTGGGGCAGGCGGGGTTGCTGATGCGCGATGCGGTTCCGGTGCAACACCTGCTGTTCGCGTTGTCGAGTGTCATGCTGGTGCTGCTGGGGCTGTATCTCGCCGGTCTGTGGGGCGCAGTGCGCCGACTGGAGTCGGTCGGCGCTGTGTTGTGGAAACGCCTGCAACCGTTCACGCGCAGATTGTTGCCGGTGGTTACAGTGCCGCGTGCGCTGGCACTGGGCGCGTTGTGGGGGTGGTTGCCCTGCGGTCTGGTCTACAGTGTGCTGCTCACCGCTCTGGCCAGTGGTAGCGCAACACAGGGAGCGTTTATCATGCTGGCCTTCGGCTTGGGCACGCTGCCGAATCTGTTGGCGATAGGGCTGTTCTGGGAGCGTATCAAGGATAAGGTGCAGTCGCCGCGTGTGCGTCTGGCGGCGGGAGCGCTGGTTGCCGGTTTGGGTGGGTATGGACTGTTCAAGGTCGCTTACACCTTCTATGTGCACGGATGGACGGGAGCATGTCATGTGGCTGCTTAATCAAAACCTATTACCACAGAGACACAGAGACACAGAGAAAAGCAAAAGCATGACTGGATTTATTTCAGGATTTCCTCTGTGTCTCAGTGTCTCTGTGGTGAAAGCTTTTCGCTTTTTGTTTTTCAGTGCTTTAGCCCTTACCCTTGTTTCTTGCGGCGAAGCCAAGTTACCGTCACCGTTCAAAGCCAGCGATGTCACGTCACAGTACGCGCAGGCCGATTTCCATCTTTACGACGCGACGGGCAAGCCGCGCAGCTTGGGCGACTATCGCAATAAAGTGGTGGCGCTGTTTTTCGGCTACACGCATTGCCCGGATGTCTGCCCGACCACGTTGGCGGATATGGCGCAGGTGATGCGGCAGCTCGATAAGGATGCGGACAAGCTGCAAGTATTGTTCGTGACGCTGGACCCGGAGCGCGACACGCGCGAGTTGCTGGCACAATATCCCCCTGCATTCCACCCCGGTTTTCTGGGACTGTCCGGTGATGCTGCCGCCACGGCGCAGGCGGCCAAGGCCTTCGGTGTGATGTATCAGCGGCAGGAGGGCAAGAACGGTGCTTATACGCTGGATCATTCGGCGGGAACCTACCTGATCGCGCCAGACGGAAGAAGGGTACTATTGGCACCTTATCAGCAGAAGGTGGAATGGCTGGTACAGGATATCAGGTTGTTGTTGGCACTGGACCGATGAGAGCAGGGATATGAACCAACCTTCATTCTTGGACGCACTCCGTTTTCCTATCACCGAAGAGAACTTTCTGATCCGTGCCGATCAAATTCGTGCACGTTTGCTTTCATTCCCCGTCATGGTTGGCAGTCAGATGTTGATCGAGCCGCTGCTGGTTGGGTTGCTGTGGGATGAGGTTCCGCATGTCGGGTTGTTGTCCTGGCTGACCCTGCTGATGTCGCTGCATGGCATCGAGATATGGGTGTGGAGGAAACGCCATAACGTAATCGACACGATGGAGCAATGCCGCTCTTGGAGCCGTTATTTCAATGTGTTCGCGCTCAGTGTCGGCCTGATGTGGGGTATGGCGGCAGTGTGTTTCTTTCCTGCGGACATGACTTATCAGGCGTTGTTGATCTGTGTGATCGTGGGTCTGGCTGCCGGGGCGGTCACGATGAATCCGGTCTATTCCCCCGCGCTGTATTTGTTTCTGCTCGCTATTTTGCCGCCCACTATTCTGCGCGTTGCCTACGAAAACGATGTCGTGCACTGGATATTGGCGGCGATGTTGTCCCTGTTCTCGCTGGTTGTGCTCAATTCCGGGCGGCAGTTGGCTGGGACGTTCTTCACTTCGCTGGGGCAGCGTTATGAGAATCTTGCGCTGGTGGCGCAACTGACCAAGGAAAAGTCCCGTGCGGAATCGGCTAGCCGCGAAAAATCCCGTTTCCTGGCCACGGCCAGTCACGACCTGCGCCAGCCCCTGCAAGCCCTGATGCTGTTTAGCGACGCGATGCAAGAGGCGGCACGGGAGGAAGAAACCAAACATCTGGCCGGACAGATCGGGAAATCGGTGAATGCGCTGGTGGAGATGTTCGATGAATTGCTCGATGTCTCGCGGCTGGAGGCGGGTATCGTCGAGGCGCGCTGGCAGAACTTCGAGTTGCAACCCCTGCTGGATCGTCTATATGTGGATATGGCGCCGCTGGCGCAGGGCAAAGGGCTTAATTTCAGCATGCCCAGCAATGACGAAATTATCTATAGCGATCCTTTCCTGCTGGATCGTATCCTGCGCAACCTGATTTCCAATGCCATACGTTATACCGATAGCGGCGGGGTGACCATCTGCTGCGATCCGGTCGAGAACGGATTCCGCTTTGCGGTGATCGATACCGGTATCGGTATCCGCCCGGAAGCGTTGCCGCATATCTTCGATGAGTATTATCAGGTCGACAATCAGCATCGTGACCGTCGCAAAGGGCTTGGGCTGGGGTTGGCGATCGTGCGCCGGGTGGAGGGGTTGTTGGGCTACAAGGTCGACGTGACATCGACGCCGGGCAAAGGGTCGGAATTCAGCTTCGTCGTACAGCAAGGGCAGAAGGAGCAGCAGTTGGCGCAACCCTTCATCATCACGCACTCCCGCCATGATTTGCGCGGGGTGGTCGTGGCGCTGGTGGAGGATGACCCGGATATCCGTCAGATGATCGCCGGTCTGATGCAGGAGTGGGGTTGCTATGTGTTCGCGGGAGAACATGCCGAGGATGTGATGCGCAAGCTGGATATCGCGCGACAGAAACCGGCGCTGTTGGTATGCGACTATCGCCTGCCCCACGGCATGACGGCGGTACATGTTATCCGGCGTGTCCGTGAGCTGTGGGGAGATGGGGTGGCCGCACTGGTGTTGACGGGGGATACTGCCCCCGAGACGTTGCAGGATATCCATGCCAGCGGAGCGATCTTGTTGCACAAGCCGATCGCACCGACGCGGCTGCGTAGCATGATGTATTTTGCGCTGCATGGGGACGATTGAGCGGCAAGGCAGTAGTGGTATGATTGCAAGCTGAGAACAAGGGGGCGGAATGAAGATAAAGGTGTTGATGGTCGATGACCACGCATTGTTTCGCGACGGGATGCGCTATGTACTACAGCAGCTTGCGGACGAAGTGGAAGTAGTCGATTCCGGCAATTTTGTGGACGGGATGAAACAGGCTGCCGCCAATCCAGATTTGGATCTGGCGTTGCTCGATCTGAATATGCCGGGTAGCGAGGGAGTAAGCTCCGTCCAGGCTTTTCACGAACAGAATCCCAGCATTCCGCTGGTGGTGGTGTCCGGTTCAGATCAGCGCGAAGACATCGAAAAGGTCATGGAATGTGGCGCGATGGGCTTCATCTCCAAGATGTCATCGAGCAAAATCATGCTGGGTGCCTTGCGCATGGTGATGGACGGGGGCGTCTATCTTCCGCCACAGTTGTTGCAGCAGGCGATGGTGGGGCTGGATCAGGGGGCACCCATTGATAAACGTTCCGACCGCCTGAACAAAAACGGGTTGACCACGCGCCAGATGCAGACCTTGCAACTGCTGGCGGAAGGTTTGTCGAACAAAGAGATATCCCATCGTATGAACCTGGCCGAAGGTACGGTGAAGATACATACGGCGGTGGTCTATCAAGCGCTGCGGGTGAATTCGCGCCTGGAGGCGGTGAGCGCCGCCAGACGGATGGGTTTCCTGCCCCCGCTCGAATCCGAGCATGCCGACGGCAGTACCACCCAGTAGCGTCTTGCAGCCGCTTACCGAAAAACTCCTTGCCCTGTTGCGCGAGTCCCGCTGGCTGTTGCTGGTGGCGGCGGCGTTCTATTTTATGCTCATCCTGTACGGTTACGACCGCGCCGATCCTGGCTGGTCGCACAGTACCGATGGTGCGGTGATACACAATCCCGGCGGTCTGGTAGGCGCATGGCTGGCCGATGTCATTCTTTATCTGTTCGGTTTCTCGGCCTGGTGGTGGGTGGTGCTGATGTTGCAACGGGTGTGGTCTGGGTACCGCAGCATTCGCGCCGACAGTCTGTTCGGCGAACGCGCTTCGTGGGTCGTGGCATTGGGTTTCATTATCCTGCTGTTCTCCAGCAGTACGCTGGAAGCTTTGCGCCTCTATACCTGGCAGGTGGAGTTGCCGCTTGCGCCGGGCGGGATGCTGGGTCTGGTGCTGGGAAAGCTGCTGGCGCATCTCGCGGGATATACCGGCGCGACGCTGTTCCTGCTGGTGCTGATGGCAGCGAGTTTCAGCTTGTTCACCGGCCTGTCGTGGCTGCGTTTCATCGACAGTCTGGGTGAGGTGATCGAATCGGCCTATCTGTGGGCGCGCAACGCCTGGCAAACGCGCCAGGACAAGCGTATCGGCGAACAGGCCGTCACCGAACGCACGGCGGTGGTGGAGGTCGAGAAGAAGCGCGTGGAAGAACATGAGCCCATCCGCATCGAGATGCCGGTGGTGGAAGTGCCGCGTTCCATCCGGGTGGAAAAGGAAAAACAAGTCTCGCTGTTCTCCGATATGCCGGATTCGCCTTTGCCGCCGTTGCATCTGCTGGATCAGGCAACCCATGAAGTGGAGATGTTGTCCGCTGATACGCTGGAATACACCTCGCGCCTCATCGAGCGCAAACTCAACGATTTCGGTGTCGAAGTGAAGGTGGTCGCCGCCTATCCCGGTCCGGTCATCACCCGTTATGAAATCGAACCTGCTGTCGGCGTGAAGGGCAGCCAGATTGTTAATCTGGTGAAAGACCTCGCACGCGCCCTGTCGGTGGTGAGTATCCGTCTGGTCGAGACCATTCCCGGCAAAGCCTACATGGCACTGGAGCTACCCAATCCAAAACGCCAGATGGTGCATCTGTCCGAGATACTCGGCTCGCAGGTGTATGCCGACATGGGTTCGCCGCTGACGATGGCGATGGGCAAGGATATCTCCGGCAAACCGGTGGTGGCTGACCTTGCCAAGATGCCGCACGTGCTGGTGGCGGGAACGACAGGTTCGGGCAAATCGGTGGGCATCAACGCCATGATCCTGAGCATCCTCTATAAAGCGTCGCCGCAAGAAGTGCGTATGTTGTTGATCGATCCGAAAATGCTGGAGCTGTCGGTGTACGAGGGCATTCCGCATCTGCTGGCTCCTGTGGTCACCGATATGCGCCAGGCCGCATCCGGCTTGAATTGGTGCGTGCAGGAGATGGATAAACGCTACAAGCTCATGTCCGCACTCGGGGTGCGCAACATGGCCGGTTACAACCAGAAAGTGCGCGACGCGATCAAGGCGGACAAGCCGCTCACCAATCCGTTCACACTCACACCGGAGAACCCAGAAGCATTGGAAGAGCTGCCCTTCATCGTGGTGTTCATTGACGAGCTGGCCGACCTGATGATGGTGGTGGGCAAGAAGGTGGAAGAACTCATCGCGCGTCTGGCGCAGAAAGCGCGCGCCTCCGGTATCCATCTGGTGCTGGCGACACAACGTCCCTCGGTGGATGTGATCACCGGACTCATCAAGGCCAACGTGCCCACGCGCGTGGCGTTCCAGGTGTCGAGCAAGATCGACTCGCGCACCATCCTCGATCAGATGGGCGCGGAAGCGTTGCTGGGCCAGGGCGATATGCTCTACCTGCCGCCGGGCAGCGGCTACCCGCAGCGCGTACACGGCGCGTTTGTGTCCGATCAGGAAGTGCATCGCGTCATCGAACATCTCAAGGCGCAAGGCGAAGCCAATTACATCGAAGGTGTGCTCACCTCGATGGAAGAGCAGGGTGATGGCGGCGAGCTGGACGGCGGCGCGGATGCCGAGGCCGACCCGCTGTACGATCAGGCCGTGGCTATCGTGCTGAAATCGCGCCGAGCCTCCATTTCCTTCGTACAGCGCGACCTGCGTATCGGTTATAACCGCGCTGCGCGTCTCATCGAGCAGATGGAGAAGGCGGGTATCGTCACGCCGATGCAGAGTAACGGCAACCGCGAGGTGCTGGCGCCAGCACGGAGCGAATAAAAGACAATCCACCACCGAGACACAGAGACACAGAGAAAAAACAAGAGAAACACCAAACGACCATCACTTTTGGGTTTCTCTGTGTCTCTGTGTCTCTGTGGTGAAAGGTTTCAGATGTTGAGATTTTATGTGTTCCTTTTGTTGCTGGTATCGACGGTGGCCCATGCCGCTGCTACCGACAAGTTGAGGACTTTTATCTCCGCTACCCGTTCCGCGCAGGCGGAATTTTCCCAGACCGTGTTCGATAAAAACGGGAAAACGCTGCAAAGCGCCAGCGGCACCATGCAATTCGAGCGTCCGGGGAAATTCCGCTGGAGCTACCTGAAGCCCTACGAGCAGCTCATCGTGGGTGACGGCAAAAGATTCTGGTTGTATGACGCAGACCTGAATCAGGTCACGGTTAAAAAATTGGATGCGGCGCTGGGCGGCAGCCCGGCAGCTTTGCTTTCCGGCAACAACGAAATCGGGCGCGATTTTGTATTAAAAGACACCGGTGAGCACGACGGTCTGGAGTGGTTGCAGGCCACGCCGAAATCATCCGACACCAATTTTTCCAGGATACTCATGGGCTTTAATTCCGAGTCAGAACTGGTGGTGATGGAGTTGCACGATACTTTCGGACATCGCACCGTGCTGCGTTTCTCCGGCTTGAAGAACAATCCATCGTTGTCGCCGCAATTGTTCAAGTTTGTGCCGCCCAAAGGGGCGGATGTGCTGGGGGAGTAAAGATGAACAGCTTTCACCACAGAGACACAGAGGCACGGAGAAAACCGAACCGAAATATTGGGCGAACAGAGTGCGGATGGTCATTAACTCAGACTGTGTTTTTCTTTTGTCTTTCCTCTGTGTCTCTGTGTCTCTGTGGTGGGTGCCGTTTTGTCTGATCTGTTCGCCCCTAACCAACCCGCCGCGCCGCTCGCCGAGCGCTTGCGTCCCAAGCACATCGACGAGGTCATCGGGCAGTCGCATCTGCTGGGCGAGGGCAAGCCGCTGCGTCTGGCGTTCCAGTCCGGCAAGCTGCATTCGATGATCCTGTGGGGGCCGCCGGGGGTGGGCAAGACCACGCTGGCGCGGCTGATGGCGTCGGCTTTTGATGCCGAGTTCGTGCCGCTGTCGGCGGTGTTGTCCGGGGTGAAGGACATACGCGAAGCCATCGCGCAGGCCGAGCAGACTTTGCAGCAGAGCGGTCGTCACACCATCCTGTTCGTGGACGAAGTGCATCGTTTCAACAAGTCGCAGCAGGATGCGTTTTTGCCCTATGTGGAACAGGGACTGGTCACTTTCATCGGTGCAACCACCGAGAACCCGTCGTTCGAACTGAACAACGCGCTGTTGTCGCGCGCGCAGGTGTATGTGCTGCAATCGCTGTCGGAGGCCGAGCTGGCGCAATTGTTCGTGCGCGCACAACAGGTCGCCTCGCCGGGGCTGGAGTTCGAGGCGGCGGCACAGGAGCGCATCATCGGTTACGCCGATGGTGACGCACGACGCTTCCTCAATGTATTGGAACAGTTGCAGACCGCCGCCAGCGCAGCCAAGGTGAACAAGATCGACACCCAGTTCCTCGATGCCACGCTGGCGCAGAAAATGCGCCGTTTCGACAAAGGCGGCGAGGCGTTTTATGACCAGATCTCCGCGCTGCACAAATCGGTGCGCGGCTCCAACCCCGATGCCGCGCTGTATTGGCTGGTGCGCATGCTGGACGGCGGTGCCGACCCGCGCTATCTGGCACGGCGCATCGTGCGCATGGCCTGGGAGGATATCGGCCTGGCCGATCCGCGCGCCCTCCAGCTATGCAACGATGCTGCTGCGACCTACGAACGCCTCGGTTCGCCCGAGGGAGAACTGGCATTGGCGCAGGCCGTGCTGTATCTCGCCGTCGCAGCCAAGTCGAATGCGGGCTACGTCGCGTATAATGCCGCCCGCGCCTTTGTCGGCCAGGATGCTTCGCGCGAAGTGCCGCTGCATCTGCGCAATGCGCCGACCAAGCTGATGAAGCAACTGGATTACGGCAAGGACTACCGCTACGCGCATGATGAGGCTGACGGTTATGCGGCGGGTGAGAATTATTTTCCCGACGGTATGCCGCCCGTGAGCTTTTACGAACCTGTCGCGCGCGGGCTGGAAGCAAAGATCGCGGAGAAGCTGGCGCATCTGCGCGCACTGGATGCGGCAGCAAAAAAGAATTCGACTAACTAAAGAAGAACGGCAGGGGAGACATGGACATCATTCTGGACAACTGGGCATTGCGAAAACTGTTTCTGCTGCGCAAGATATTCCTGAGCCGCACTTCGATGCGCCATTATTCGCAATACGGCGAGGACGATTCCACCTACCAGTATCTGAAACAGATCAAGAATGGCTTCTTTGTTGATGTGGGCTGCTTCCACCCGGTCAAATACAACAACACCTACCGCTGGTATCGCAAAGGCTGGAGCGGAGTGAACATCGACCTTGATCCGATCAAGATCGAAGCGTTCAAGATGGTGCGCCGCAGGGACGAGAACCTGGTCTACGCCATCAGCAAAGAGGGGCACGGCGAGTTGCACGACTGTTATTCGTTCGGGCGTTATTCGCTGATGTCGAGTCTGGACAAGACGTTCGCGGAAGAGCAACGCGCGCTCGGGCGCGAATATGTGGTGCGCAAAGTCCCGGTGGCTTCGCTGGATTATGTGCTGGATCATTCCCGCTACGCCGGGCGCAAGATCGACCTGTTGAATGTGGATGCGGAAGGTTACGATCTGGCGGTGCTGGAGTCGCTGTCTTTCGAGCGTTACAGCCCCTTCCTGATCCTCGTGGAATTGCATCAGCACACCATCACAAAAGTGATGGAAAGCCCGCTATACCAATTCCTGATCGGCAAAGGTTACGATCTGGTCAACTGGACCGGGCCGACACTGGTATTCAAACGCAAGGAAGACTAAGGCGCTATGCTCGACATTCAAACATTACGCAATGATCTGGCCGCAGTGGCGGCCCGTTTGGCGACACGCGGATACATATTGGATACGGCCAAGTTCGAGCAACTGGAAGCCGAGCGCAAGACCATCCAAACCCGCACGCAGGAACTGCAAGCCAAGCGCAATGCCTCATCCAAACTCATCGGTCAGGCTAAGGCCAAAGGCGAAGACACTACGGTGATCATGGCCGAAGTGGGGGCGCTGGGCGAAGAGCTGAAACAACTTGAAGCCAAGCTGCCGCAAGTGCTGGCCGAGATGGACGCGTTCCTCGCGGTCATCCCCAATGTGCCACATGCGACAGTGCCGGAGGGCAAATCGGAATCCGACAATCTCGAAGTCCGCAAGGTCGGCGAAGTGCCGCAGTTCGCCTTCGAGGTGAAAGACCACGTGAGCATAGGCGAAGGTCTGGGTGGGCTGGATTTCGAGACTGCTACCAAGATCGCCGGTGCGCGCTTCTCCTTGTTGAAAGGCCCGCTGGCTAGACTGCATCGCGCGCTGGCGCAGTTCATGTTGGACACGCATACTGAGCAACACGGTTATACCGAAACGTATGTGCCTTATCTGGTCAATGCGGAATCAATGCGCGGCACCGGGCAGTTGCCTAAGTTCGAGGAAGATCTGTTTCGTGTGCCCCGCAAGATCGTCAATCAGGATGGGAGCGATGAGGGCGAGAAGAATTTCTATCTCATCCCCACTGCCGAAGTCCCCGTGACCAACATGGTGCGCGACGAGATCGTGTCTTTAGAAAAACTACCCATGAAGTTCGTCTCGCATACGCCGTGTTTCCGTAGCGAGGCGGGTTCGTATGGTCGTGATACGCGCGGCATGATCCGCCAGCACCAGTTCGACAAGGTGGAGTTGGTGCAGATGGTACATCCCGAGAAATCCTACGAGGCGCTGGAAGGTTTGCTCGGTCATGCCGAAACCATTCTGAAGAAGCTCGGTCTGCCGTATCGCGTGGTGAAGTTGTGCACCGGCGACATGGGTTTTTCGTCCGCGACGACCTACGATATCGAGGTGTGGCTGCCCGCGCAAAATACCTACCGCGAGATATCCTCCTGCTCCAACTTCGAGGCATTCCAGGCGCGCCGCATGCAGGCACGTTTCCGCAATGCGCAAGGCAAGCCGGAGCTGTTGCATACACTGAACGGTTCCGGTCTGGCCGTTGGCCGCACGCTGGTGGCGGTGCTAGAGAACTATCAGCAAGCAGATGGCAGCGTGAAAGTTCCCGAAGTGTTACGCCCTTACATGGGCGGTTTGACTGCCATCACGGCAAGCTGATTGTTTTAGGGCGGCTGGGCGGATAGCCAAAATACGGCGTGGGTGGCAGTCGCGGTGTGTATTGCAGCGACAGATGTTTGAGCATGTCATGGTATAGCCGCACCGTCTCCACCAGGATTACCGCCTCACCGCCCCGCGCCTGTCCGTATTTGGTCAGTTCGTAATAAGCCGGACGGGCAAGCAGCGGCATCATCTTCCTCACATCTGACCAGACATCGGGATTCAGCCCGGCTTTCATGGTCAAGATGCGGGCATCCTCCAAATGTCCCAAGCCTTGGTTGTATGCCGCCAGCGCCATCCAGATGCGCTCTTTGTCGTTGATGCGACGGGGAAGCGCGTCGCTGAGCAGCTTGAGATACTTCGCCCCGGCAAGGATGCCAGCGTGAGGGTCTAGGCGATCCGTCAGCCCCATCCGTTGTGCGGTATCTTCCGTCAGCATCATCATTCCGCGCACATTGGTGAACGAGGTCGCCAGCGGATCCCAGTGTGACTCCTGATAAGCCAGTGCGGCGAGCAGCTGCCAGTCGATGCCGGTTTGTGCCGCAGCTTCTTCGAACCACTGCTGGTATTGCGGCAACACGGTGTTGGCGCTTTCGATGAAGGCGGCGGCATTCACGCCCAGCAGGCGTTCGTTGTGCCCGTAGTGGCGGTCGATCAGGCGCGACAGGCCGCCGTCTTTCTTCTGGGTGACGAAAAATTCGCGTGCCGCATCGAACAGCTCCGCATCGGTATCCGTGGCGAACGCCCAAGCCAGTTGCGAGGGCTGGCCCAGGTCGAGTGCATTGCCGAGTTGGGGATAGAAATTTCGCGCCAGTGCGATCTGTTCTTCGTTCGCTACGGTGCAGTCCAGCTCCCCAGCCGCCACGGCTTCTAACAGATCGGGAACGGCGCGCATTTCTTCCGATTCCCAGTGCAGGTCGTCCAGCCCCCTTGCCGCTTCGCGCAGTGCATCCTCCTGTGCCGATTCGGCGACGACAGCCAGCGCGAACCCTTCCAGTTCGGCGAGTCTTTTCGGGCTGAACTCATGGCAGACGATTTTTTCCTGCAGCGTCTGATAAGACGGGCTATACCGCAGCGTAGCTATTCCATTCTGGCGCATCCCCACTGCAGCCAGGTGGACTTCGTGCGCAAGCAGCGCGTTCTCGACCTGGTCGTAATCCATCGCCAGCGGTTTTAACTTGAGATGCAGGTGTTGTGCGAACAGGGTCGCCAACTCGAGTTCGAATGCAGATTCGACATCCATACCGTCAGGCGGCACGGCGACGAACAACTCCCCTTCGCGCCAGTCGGGAGCGGGTTGGATCGCGGCGAAGCTCACCCAAAGCCATATGCTGACGGCCAAGAGTGAGGCGATTTTCCAGGCGAACAGGTTACGCATGGAAACATTCTGCCCGATTTTTTGATGTAGCTGGTAAAATGCGCGCCGCTTTGCTGTTGGCAGAGCTTCGGAGAGGTGGCAGAGTGGTCGAATGTACCTGACTCGAAATCAGGCGTACGGTAACCCCGTACCGAGGGTTCGAATCCCTCCCTCTCCGCCACTCACAATGTGCATGCGTAGCGTGTACATTGTGAGTGGCGAAAATGGAGTATGAGAACCTTCGGGTTCGACCAGCGAGCATTGCTCGCGCAGGACGCCCTCAGGGCGGTCCCGAACGAAGAGAGGGACGAGGCTTCGCGGAGGCAACGCGAAGCCGAGCAATCCCTCCCTCTCCGCCAGATTCAAAGGTGCTGTACAGCAGCACTACAGGCCGTCGGTTCGGGCAATAACCAAGGATAGCGATATGCGAAAGTCAGTTGGCCTCGTTTTGCGCAGCGGTTCGATTTTCATGCTCACGGCATTGCTCATGATGTCGAATGTATTCGCACAGAGCGGCGGCGGAGAAGGCGGCGGAAGTTACGAAAAGCTGGAGCCTTTTACCGTCAATCTGGCCGGTCTGCACCAAGTCATCCAGGTCGGAATCACGCTCAAGCTGGCTAGCCCTGAAGCCTCGCCCAAGGTCGCCCTGTATCGTCCGGCGATCCGCCATGCCGTGATCGTGCTGTTGAGCAGCAAAACCGCCGAAGAGCTGGAAACTGCGGAAGGCAAGAAAAAACTGATCACCGAGATCAAGACTGCGGTCAACAAGGCGGTCGAGCTGAGCGCCAAAGACGGCGTCTCCGAAGTGCTGCTCGAATCCATCATCATCCAATAGTTTTTCTTCGGACAGAACATCTCGCTGTCGCGGTCGTGGTGGTAAAATTCGGAACGAACCCGCCATCTGACCGATATGCCGTCTCCCTCCTTCATCCATCTCCGTCTGCATAGCGAATATTCCATCGCAGACGGTATCGTGCGTATCGGCGAGGCCGTTGCCGCAGCCAAGCGCGACAATATGCCCGCACTGGCGCTGACCGATCTGTCCAATGTGTTCGGACTGGTCAAATTCTATAAAGAAGCGCGCGGTGCCGGCGTCAAGCCCATCATCGGTTGTGATGTGTTCGTGGGCAATCCCGACGATCACGACCAGCCCCTGCGCGTGTTGCTGTTGTGCCAATCGAGTGCCGGATACCTGCGCTTGTGCGAATTACTTACGCGCGCCTATCTGGAAAATCAGGTGCGTGGTCGCCCAGAATTGCGCAAGGAGTGGCTCAAGCAAGGTACGGACGGGCTGATCGCTTTGTCCGGCGCGCATCTGGGCGAAGTGGGGATGTGTCTGCTGAACGGCAATGCGACGCGCGCGCGGGCGGCGGCAAGCGAGTGGGCGGGTATGTTCCCCGGTCGTTTCTATCTGGAGATCCAGCGTACCGGTTTTGCGCGCGAAGAGATGCATCTGCGCGAGACGGTGAAGCTGGCGGCGGAGCTGGCCTTGCCGGTGGTCGCCACGCATCCGGTGCAGTTCCTCAGTATCGACGATTTCAAGGCACACGAAGCACGGGTGTGTATCGCCGAAGGTTATGTGCTGAACGACAAGCGCCGCGCGCGTGCTTTTACCGCGCAGCAATATTTCAAGACGCAGGCCGAGATGGCGGCGCTGTTCGCCGATCTGCCGGAAGCGCTGCAAAACAGCGTGGAGATCGCCAAGCGCTGCAATCTTACGCTGAAACTCGGCAAGCCCCACCTGCCCGATTTTCCAACGCCGAACGGCGAGAGTCTGGACGACTTCCTGCGCAGTGAATCGGAGCGCGGCTTGCAGGAGCGCATGGCGCAGTTGTATCCCGACGAGACAGTGCGTACCGCAAAGATGCCGGAATACAGCGCGCGTCTGGACTTCGAGATCAATACCATCATCAAGATGGGGTTCCCGGGTTACTTCCTGATCGTGGCGGACTTCATCCGCTGGGCGAAAAAATATCGCGATGAGCGCTTCCCCAATGGTGTGCCGGTGGGGCCGGGGCGCGGATCGGGTGCCGGTTCGCTGGTGGCGTATTGCCTGCTCATCACCGATCTCGATCCTTTGCGTTATGAGTTGCTGTTCGAGCGCTTCCTCAATCCCGAGCGCGTCTCCATGCCCGACTTCGACGTGGACTTCTGCCAGGACGGACGCGAACTGGTGATCCAGTATGTGCGGAGGCAATACGGCGAGGCGTGCGTCTCGCAGATCGCCACGTTCGGTACGATGGCCTCCAAGGGGGTGATCCGCGACGTGGGGCGCGTGCTGGATTTTCCTTATGGCTTGTGTGACCGGCTGTCCAAACTGGTGCCGCTCGATGGCGTGAAGCCGGTGTCGCTGCGAAAGGCGCGTGAGATGGAGCCGGAATTCAACGCCATCATCGCCAGCGAAGAAGGAGTGGATGAGCTGCTGGAGTTGGGCGAGCGCCTGGAAGACTTGACGCGCAACGTCGGTATGCACGCCGGCGGTGTGCTCATCGCGCCGGGTAAACTCACCGACTTCTGCCCGCTATATTGTGCCGAAGGCGGCGGTGCGGATGATGAGAAAAAGTCCGTCAGCCAGTTCGACAAAGACGATGTTGAAGCCGTCGGCTTGGTGAAGTTTGACTTTTTGGGCCTGCGCACACTGACCATCATCGACTGGGCGGTGCGCTACATCAAAGGATCGGGCGTCGAAGGCTCGCAAGACTTCAATATCGACACCATCCCGCTCGATGACAAGCTGACCTACGACAAGATATTCAAGACCGCGAACACCACCGCCGTGTTCCAGTTCGAGTCGCGCGGCATGAAAGACACGCTGGTCAAAGCCAAGCCCGACTGCATCGACGACCTCATCGCCCTGAACGCGCTGTACCGTCCGGGGCCGATGGATTTTATCCCGGACTACATCAACCGCAAACACGGCAAAGAGAACGTGATCCTTGCGCATCCCTGGCTGGAAAAAGTAGTCGGCAACACCTACGGCATCATGGTGTATCAGGAGCAGGTGATGCAGGCGGCACAGGTCATCGCGGGATACACGCTGGGCGGCGCGGATATGCTGCGCCGCGCGATGGGTAAGAAAAAAGCCGAGGAGATGGCCGAGCAGCGCAGCATCTTCGTGGCCGGCGCGGCGAAGAACGACATAAACGAGGATACCGCGAACGAGATCTTCGACACGATGGAAAAGTTCGCAGGTTACGGCTTCAACAAATCACACGCCGCCGCCTATTCGCTGGTCGCGTACCAGACCGCGTATCTCAAATGCCATCATCCGGCGGCGTTCATGGCGGCGACCATGACCTCGGAAATGGACAACACCGACAAGGTCAGTTTCTTCTATCAGGACACCGTGCAGCAAGGGTTGAAGATACTGCTGCCGGACGTGAATTCTTCCGCTTATCGCTTTGCGCCGGTGGATGCAAAAACTATCGCTTACGGGCTGGGGGCGATCAAGGGTACCGGCGAATCAGCGATCAACAACATCGTCGAGGCGCGCAAGACCGGGCCATTCAAAGACCTGTTCGATTTTTGCCGCCGCGTGGATAAGCGCATCGTCAACCGTCGCACTGTCGAAGCGCTGATCAAGGCCGGTGCATTCGACAGCATCAACGATCACCGCGCCAGTCTGATGTCCACGCTGGAGGCGGCGCTGGCGAGCGCAGACCAGCAGGCGCGGGCGGCCAACCAGAACAGTCTGTTCGGCCACGACGAGGCCGATGTGGCACTCTCCGCCAAGATGGCGGATGTGCCGCGCTGGCGTCTGCGCGAACAGCTGGCGCAGGAAAAGCTCAGTCTCGGTTTTTATCTCGGCGGGCATCCGTATCAGGAATACGCGGATGAACTGTCCCATTTCGTGAAACACAAACTGTCCGATATCACGCCGGGTATGGTGCAGCAACCGGCGGGTAACGGCGGCTACACCAAGCGCGTGGAATTGAAACTGGTGCTTGGCGGTATCGTGAATGGTGTGCGCATCTTGCAGACGCGGCGCGGCAAGATGGCGGTGGTCACGCTGGACGATGGCAGTGCGCCAATGGAAGTTACCGTGTTCAGCGATCTGTATGATCTTAACCGTCCCTGGATCAAGGAAGACGAGCTGTTGGTGGTGAGAGGCAAGGCGAGTTACGACGAATATTCCGGCGGCATGCGGGTCACTGCGGAAGAAGTGTTCGACTTCGCTTCCGCCCGCGCCAATTTCGCCAAACGGCTGGCTATCGCCTGCTCGATGGACTCGCCGGTCAAAGTCGCGCAATTGGCCGAAATATTGAAACCTTGGTGCGGTGGCAAATGTCCGGTGGTGATTTATTACCGCAATCTGATCGCTAGCGTACCGTTGCCTCTGGGCGAGGCTTGGCAGGTGACTCTGCCGGACATATTGCTGGAAGAGCTGCGTGTTTTACTCGGTGCGGATAAGGTGCGCATCATGTACACGGAGTGAGTCTGGTCGGATGCCAAGCTTGTGGTTTTTTTTTGCGTAGAGTAGATTGTGTCCGCGATGTGCGGGCTTGTGATACACCGCAGTGTGCCGTGTCAAACGGACGCCGCTTAGGGGCGATTCTATTAACTTATCATCGGGAGAGGTGAAAATGTCGAAGATTACCAGCGTGTTGTTGATGTCCATGGTTGCATTGGGTTTAACTGCCTGTGTTTCGAATCCGCCCAAAGAAGAACCCAAGGCGAAAGTGGCTGACTGCACGTTCCCAAGTTCGCCGAATGATGCCGCTCCCGACTGGGTCTGTACCGGTTCTGCCGAAGGTGTGGAAGTGAGCGCGATGGGTTCAGAAAAAATCGTGGCTGGAGATGCTGATTTCGCCCAGACTATGGCTGTTGCTTCGGCGCGCTCCAAGCTGGCCAGCCAGATGAAGCTACATGTGACCGGCATGGTCAAGAAATACATGGAGACCACCGGTGCGGGCGGTAGCGCCACCGTGGACAAGGTGAATACTTCGGTCACCAAACAGATTACCAACGAGACACTGGTCGGCAGCCGCCTGTTCAAAAGCAAGACTTCCCCGGATGGCACCGTCTATGTTCTGGTCGGTATGGATGAAAAATCTGTGCAAAAAGCCGCTGAAGTGGCCGTCAAGACTAGCATGAACAACGACCAGGCATTGTGGCAACAATTCAAGGCCAGCAAGGCTCAAGACGAACTGGCTGCGGACATCGCCAAACAAAAACCCTGAGTCGGAAAGTGTGAGGCAAGTGCTGAAAAGGACCTGTGTTAAAACGTCGGCATAGGTTCTTTTCGGGTGTAATCATCAACCGCTAGATCGCCTCATGGTGATCGGGAGTGACGAAATGAAAAGATTGATTTCTGGAGTGTTGGTATCGCTGCTGGCAATGTTCCTTTACGGTTGCGCCGAACCAGCGGCCAAGCCCGTCGATACGGGAAATTCGGCAGACGAGCAACGTGCCCGTGCTGCAAAAGCACAGGGTGAGCTGTCCTCGGAAGTGCGGAAATAGCGGCATTCCACCAAACGGGTCGGTAAAGCGGGGATGCTGCTGATGTGCGCAATCAGCCGTGTTGCGCGCAGCTTGGTGTCCCTGTTGTCGAGACCAGTGTCAGTGCAAAATCCAATTCGTAGGTGTGCCCGCTAGTCTGACGGGCGGGCTCAATTCTTCTCCGCCAATAACACCTTGGCACGCGCCAGCGCATCATCCAGATTCGCCACCGTGTTCTCCTTGCCGATACGCACGAACAGTCCCGCCTGATGCATCAGGAAATACGGCTGGGTGTGCGGGCCGCACAGGATGAGATGTTTGCCGCGCTTCACCAGTTTTCCGTGCAGCTCTTCCAGTACATGCAGTGCGCTGGCATCCATGCTGATGACCTCGCTCATGTTCAGCACCAGCACCTCCGGCTCTGTGTGCTGCTGATGCAACACACTTTCCAGTTTGTCTGCCACACCGAAAAACAGTGCGCCGTACAGGCGGTAGATCAACACGCCGGGTGGTGCCATCTTGCGCGCGCGCGTGGCCTCGCCGTCGTCCGGCATCGCGGTATGTTCTTCCGAGAGGCGCACGTGCGAGAGTTCCGTCATGTTGCGGATGAAGAAGATCGCGGCGAGCAGCAGACCGACCTCCACCGCCACGGTCAGATCGAAGATCACCGTGAATAAAAAGGTGACGAGCAGCACCACCGCATCGTGGCGCGGATAAGTCTTGAGCCGCTTGAATACATCCCATTCACCCATGTTGATGGAGACAATGAGCAGGATGGCGGCGAGCGAGGCCAGCGGGATGTATTGCGCCAGCGGTGCCGCGACGAGCACGATGAGTAACAGGGTGAGCGCATGCACCATGCCGGATACCGGCGTGGTAGCACCGGAACGGACGTTGGTGGCGGTGCGCGCGATAGCGCCGGTGGCGGGGATGCCGCCGAAGAATGGCGTGACGATGTTGGCGATACCCTGTGCCATCAGCTCCTGATTCGGATCATGCTTGTCGTCGATCATGCCGTCCGCCACGGCGGCGGAGAGTATCGACTCGATTGCGCCCAGCAGTGCGATGGTGAATGCGGGCATGATGAGGTGGCGCAGGTCGCCGAGCGTGATGCTGGGCATCACGAAATCGGGCAAGCCCTGCGGGATGCCGCCGAAACGAGTGCCTATGGTTTCCACTGGCAGATTAAACAGTGCGACGACCGTGGTGCCGAGTGTCAGTGCCACGATGGGCGAAGGGAAACGCGCCGCCCATGCCTTGGGGTAGAACCAGATGAACAGGGCGCTGACGCTTGCGAGCGCGAAGGTGAGCAGGTCGAAGGTCGGCAAAGCGTGCCATAGCGCGGAGAGTTTATGGAAGAACTCGGCGGGTAAGGTCTCGGTCTGCAAACCGAGGAAATCCTTGATCTCGGAAAGCGCGATCAATACCGCGATGCCGTTGGTGAAGCCGATGATGAGTGGGCGCGGAAAATATTTGAGCAGATTCCCCAGCTTGAATGCTCCCATCAGGATCAGCATCACACCCGCCATGATGGTGCAGATGATCAGATTGGCGTAGCCGTATTGCGCGATGATGCCGAACACGATCACGATGAATGCCCCCGTCGGGCCGCCGATCTGCACGCGCGAGCCGCCCAGGGCGGAGATGATGAAACCGGCGATGATCGCGGTGAAGATGCCCGCTTCCGGTTTGGCACCGGAGGCGATGGCGAAGGCGATGGCAAGGGGCAGGGCGACGACGCCGACGGTGATTCCGGCAGTGACATCGGTGGAAAAGCGCGCTTTGTCGTAGCCGCGCATGGCGTCGATCAGACGCGGGCGAAAATACTTTGAAACACTCACCAGAAACGAGTTGTCCATACGGGCTGTGTCAGCACCTCCAAATTAACAAACCGTTCGCCCTGAGCTTGTCGAAGGGTGAGCGTCGAATATTGTTTAACCGTTCATGGTTCGACACGCTCACCACGAACGGATTACCGATTATTTGATGCGCATGCCCGGCTGTGCGCCGTCATCCGGCGACAAAATGAACAGCCCCGGTGTTTCCCCCGAGGCCGCCAGCACCATCCCTTCCGACATGCCGAACTTCATCTTGCGCGGCGCGAGGTTGGCGACCATCACCGTCAAACGGCCCTTCAGTTTCTCCGGGTCGTAAGCCGACTTGATGCCCGCGAACACCGTGCGCGGTTTTTCTTCGCCGATATCCAGCGTCAGCTTCAATAGTTTTTCTGCGCCTTCTACATGCTCGGCGTTGGCGATGCGCGCCACGCGCAGATCGACTTTCATGAAGTCGTCGATGGAGATGTAGGATTCAAATTCTTTATTGGCTTCGATTATTTCTTTTTTTGCTTCGTTTTGTTGATGGGCGGCGTGACGCTGCTCGGATTGCGCTGCCTCCCCTCGCCCGCTTGCGGGAGAGGGGTTGGGAGAGAGGGATTCGCGGTTGGCGGCGACCATCGCTTCGATGAGCTTGGGGTCGAGGCGGGTTGCTAAATGCTGATAGGCGTTGATTTGATGGCCATCAGTTAGAAAAGAAAGGCTATCTTCCCAGCGTAATGTTGAAGTATTAAGGAATTTTTCTATTTCTCCAGCAAGCTTTGGAAGTACGGGGCTCAAATAAATCGTGATGAGCCTAAATATATTGAGTGCTACAGAACAAACATATTGTAGTTGGGGGGCGCTTGGGTTCTGCTTGGCGATGGCCCAAGGTTTGTTGCGGTCAATATATTCATTGCAACGATCCAAGCATCCACCGATGATTCGCAACGCGCTTGCAAAGTCACGCTTATCGTAAGCCTCGGCAATTTGATCCGCTGCCCGTTGTGTGGAAATTAACACATGTAAAGGTGCAGATTGAAAGTCCGCTCCCATGGGCTGCAACACTTGTTCTTCAAGCGCGCGCATCTTTACTTCGCACAGTCTTCCGTTGAAGTTTTCATGAATGAATTTTGCACACCGACTGGCAATATTAATGTACTTCCCAATCAGATCGCTATTCACCTTCGCCACAAAATCCTCAAGGCTCAGGTCGATGTCTTCCATCGTGCCGTTGAGTTTGGCAGCGTAGTAATAACGCAGGTATTCGGTGTTCTTGATGTGGTCGACATAGCTGCGCGCGGTGATGAAGGTGCCGCGCGATTTGCTCATTTTCTCGCCGTTGACGGTGAGGAAGCCGTGCGCGAACAATTTGGTCGGGGTGCGGTAACCGGCGTGTTGCAACATGGCAGGCCAGAACAGCGCGTGGAAGTAGAGGATGTCTTTGCCGATGAAGTGATATAGCTCGGTGGTTGAGTCGGGCTTCCAGTATTCGTCGAAATTCAACGGCGAGCCCTCACCCCCAGCCCCTCTCCCGGAGGGCGAGGGGAGGTTTTGCTCCCTCTCCCCATGGGAGAGGGGTGGGGTGAGGGGGCTTTTGTTGCACAGTTGCTTGAAACTGCCCATGTAGCCCACGGGCGCATCCAGCCACACGTAGAAATATTTGCCCGGCGCATCGGGAATCTCGAAACCGAAATAGGGTGCGTCGCGCGAGATGTCCCAGTCGGTGAGTTTGTTCTCGCCTTCCGCGCCCAGCCATTCTTGCATCTTGTTGGCCGCTTCCGGTTGCAGTGAGCCGCTACGTGTCCATTCGCGCAGGAATTGTTGGCAGGTATCGGCGGAGAGTTTGAAGAAGTAGTGGTCGGAGTTGCGCAGCTCAGGCTTTGCACCAGAGACGGCGGAGAACGGGTTGATGAGTTCGGTGGGTGCATAAGCCGCACCGCACACTTCGCAGTTGTCGCCGTATTGGTCTTTGGCGTGGCACTTAGGGCATTCGCCTTTGATGAAGCGGTCCGGCAGAAACATGTTCTTTACGGGGTCGTAGAACTGTTCGATGGAGCGCACTTCAATCAGGTTCTCGGCCTTGAGTTTGCGGTAGATGCCTTGCGCGAATTCTTTGGTCTCGGCAGAGTTGGTCGAGCCGTAGTTGTCAAAATTCACATGGAATGCGGCGAAGTCGTCGTAGTGCTCCTGCCATACGCGGGCGATCAGTTGCTCGGGGGTGATGCCTTCTTTCTCGGCGCGCAGCATGATGGGCGTGCCGTGGGTATCGTCGGCGCATACATAGTGGCATTCGTTGCCGCGCATCTTCTGGAAGCGCACCCAGATATCGGTCTGGATGTATTCGACCAGGTGACCGAGATGGATGCTGCCGTTGGCGTAGGGTAACGCTGAGGTGACGAGTATTTTTCTGTGCATTTTGGCGTGATTCCTTTAACAGGGCGCGATTGTAGCAAAACCCGCACAGGGCTGCGGAATTGGGTAAAATCGCGACCTTATTGTTTTGACCGGAATGGGACGAATCATGAGTTTTGCCGAGGCAGACGTACAAGCCGCCCTGAAGCAGTTGACCGACCCCAATACGAAAAGGGATTTCGTGGCGGGGAAGTCGGTGAAAAACGTGAAGGTCAGCGGTAACGATGTGACGCTGGATATCCAGTTGGGCTACCCTGCCAAGAGCGTATGGGGCGAGATCAAGACATTGGTCGAGGCGCATCTGCGCACTGCACTTCCGGGCGCGGGCAAGATCGAGGCGACCGTCAGCAGCAAAGTGGTGCCGCATGCGGTGCAGCGCGGCGTGAAGCTGGTGGATGGGGTGAAGAACATCATCGCGGTGGCGTCGGGCAAGGGCGGGGTCGGCAAATCGACCACGGCGGTGAATCTGGCCCTGGCGCTGGCGGCGGAAGGCGCGCGAGTCGGCATCCTGGATGCCGACATCTACGGCCCTTCGCAACCCACCATGCTGGGCGTCAGCGGACAGCCGGATTCGCTGGATGGCAAGATGATGGAGCCGCGTGAAGGCCATGGCATACAGTCCATGTCCATCGGCTTCATGATTGCGGGCGACGATGCACCGATGATCTGGCGCGGTCCGATGGCGACCCAGGCGATGGAGCAGTTGCTGCGCCAGACGCGCTGGGACAATCTGGATTATCTGGTCGTTGACCTGCCTCCGGGCACTGGAGATATCCAGCTTTCGCTGGCGCAGAAGGTGCCGGTGACTGGCGCGGTGATCGTCACCACGCCGCAGGACATCGCGCTGCTGGATGCCAAGAAGGGTCTGAAGATGTTCGAGAAGGTCGATGTGAAGATCATCGGTCTGGTCGAGAACATGAGCACACATATCTGCTCCAAGTGCGGGCACGAAGAACATATCTTCGGCGCGGGCGGCGGTGCCAAGATGTGTGCCGATTACAATACCGAGCTGCTGGGGTCGTTGCCCTTGGATATCCGTATCCGCGAACAAGCCGATTCCGGCATGCCGACTGTGGTGGCCGATCCCGAAGGCAATATCGCCAAGGTGTACAAGCAGATCGCGCGGCGTGTGGCGGTGAGAGTCGCCGAGATGGCGCAGGATCACAGCGCGGCGTTCCCGAAAATCGTTGTGCAAAATACTTAAAGGAGGCAGAGAAGGGAGAAGAGGGAAGGGAGAAGGGTAACTGCGGTTCTGCTGTTACCCTTTCCCCTTTACCCTTCCCCCTTCCCAGAAATCATGAGCATCAAATCTGACAAATGGATACGCCGCATGGCGGAGCAGCACGGCATGATCGAACCGTTCGAGCAGGGACAGGTGAAAGAGGTCAACGGACAGAAGATCGTGTCCTACGGTACGTCCAGCTACGGTTACGACATCCGTTGCTCGCGCGAATTCAAACTGTTCACCAACATCAACAGCACCATCGTCGATCCAAAGAACTTCGATCCGAATTCGTTCGTCAACGTAGAGGCGGATTTCTGCATCATCCCGCCCAACTCGTTCGCCTTGGCGCGTACGGTGGAATACTTCCGCATCCCGCGCAGCGTGTTGACCGTGTGCCTGGGTAAATCGACTTACGCGCGCTGCGGCATCATCGTCAATGTCACCCCATTCGAGCCGGAGTGGGAAGGCTATGTCACGCTGGAGTTCTCCAACACCACGCCGCTGCCCGCGAAGATTTACGCCAACGAAGGTGTGGCGCAGGTGCTGTTCTTCGAGAGCGACGAAGAGTGCGAGACCTCGTACAAGGATCGCGGCGGCAAGTATCAGGGGCAGGTCGGTGTGACGCTGCCTAAGATTTAAATGTTTTCATCCACACAGTCCTATCTAACCGTTCGTCCCGAGTGCCGTGCGCAGCACGGTGTATCGAGGGATTCCGGTGCCTGCGCCAGATGGTTCGATACGGCCTGCGGCCTGCTGTGCGTGTGCTGTTGGGGCTTTAGCCCCTTACAGCTACGGCCTACCCCTGGCGGGTGCACCACGAACGGGTTGGAGGCCTATTAATGCCGCACCGCAAGCAGATCATCTGGCGTTCTCCCACCGGCGAGGTCATCGCCTGTGTGGAGAAGAACAAGGTGTTGCAGGAGAACCTCGTTGAGATACGTCAGATATGTCAGGATGCGATGGATGATGCGGTGCTGATGGGCTGTGACGAGCAACAGGTACGCGCCGTGTTCACCGAGCTGATCGCCAGCCTTGAAACGTCGTATCAGCCGTAGTGGCGATGCCGTAACAATGCACCGCTAAACTTTCTTTCGCCAACTTTTGATCTCCATCAGGAATTAGATAATGAAATTCAACTTCCCTATCATCATCATCGACGAAGACTACCGTTCGGAGAATGCCAGCGGTCACGGTATCCGCGCATTGGCTGACGCCATCGAAAAGGAGGGGATCGAAGTCGTCGGCATGACGAGTTACGGTGACCTGACTTCGTTCGCGCAGCAGCAGAGCCGCGCATCGGCGTTTGTGTTGTCCATCGACGATGAAGAGTTCGGCGCGGGCAGCGACGAGGAGACCGAAGTCGCGCTGCGTACCCTGCGCGCGTTCGTCGAGGAGATTCGCTTCAAGAATTCGGACATCCCGATCTACCTGTACGGTGAAACACGCACGTCGCGCCATATCCCCAACGATATCCTGCGCGAATTGCACGGCTTCATTCACATGCACGAAGACACGCCCGAGTTTGTGGCGCGCCACATCATCCGCGAAGCGAAGTCTTATCTCGACACGCTGGCACCGCCGTTCTTTCGCGCGCTGGTGGATTACGCGCAGGACGGTTCGTATTCCTGGCACTGCCCCGGCCACTCTGGCGGCGTGGCGTTTTTGAAATCGCCGGTGGGGCGCATGTTCCACCAATTTTTTGGCGAAAACATGCTGCGCGCCGACGTGTGCAACGCGGTGGATGAACTCGGCCAGTTGCTCGACCACACCGGCCCGGTAGCTGCTTCCGAGCGCAACGCCGCGCGTATTTTCAATTGCGACCATTTGTATTTCGTCACCAACGGTACATCCACTTCCAACAAGGTGGTGTGGCACTCCACCGTGGCATCGGATGACATCGTGGTGGTGGATCGCAACTGCCATAAGTCCATCCTGCACTCCATTATGATGACCGGTGCAGTGCCGGTGTTTCTGACGCCGACGCGCAACAATTTCGGCATCATCGGACCCATCCCATTGAGCGAATTCCAGCCGGAAGCGATACAGCGCAAGATCGATGCGAATCCATTCATCAAGGACAAAAAACGCAAACCGCGCGTGTTGACCATCACGCAAAGCACCTATGATGGCGTGTTGTACAACGTCGAGACATTGAAGCAACTGCTCGACGGCAAGATCGATACACTGCACTTCGACGAAGCGTGGTTGCCACATGCCACCTTCCACGATTTTTACAAAGACATGCACGCCATCGGACGCGACCGTCCGCGCGCGAAAGAGTCGATGATTTTCTCCACGCAGTCCACGCACAAACTGCTGGCCGGTCTGTCGCAAGCCTCGCAGATTCTGGTGCAGGATAGCGACTCGAAAAAACTCGACCGCGACTGTTTCAACGAAGCCTATTTGATGCACACCTCGACCAGCCCTCAGTACGCCATCATCGCCTCGTGCGACGTGGCCGCTGCAATGATGGAGCCACCCGGTGGTACCGCGCTGGTGGAAGAAAGTATCGCCGAAGCGCTCGACTTCCGCCGCGCCATGCGTAAGGTGGACGAGGAGTGGGGCGCGGACTGGTGGTTCAAGGTGTGGGGCCCCGACTATCTCGTGGAAGAGGGCATGGCCGCGCGCGAAGATTGGGTGCTGCGCACCGAAGACCGCTGGCACGGCTTCGGCAAGCTGGCAGAGGGCTTCAACATGCTCGACCCGATCAAGGCCACCGTCATCACGCCGGGGCTGGATGTGGACGGCGACTTCTCCGACGCGTTCGGCATCCCCGCTGCCATCGTCACCAAATACTTGGCCGAGCACGGCGTGGTGGTGGAGAAGTGCGGCCTGTATTCCTTCTTCATCATGTTCACCATCGGCATCACCAAAGGCCGCTGGAACACCATGGTGACCGAGCTGCAACAGTTCAAGGACGACTACGACAAGAACATGCCGCTGTGGCGCATCCTGCCGGAATTCATCGCCAAGAATCCGCGTTATGAAAAGATCGGCCTGCGCGATCTGTGCGACCAGATCCACGGCATCTACAAAGCCAACGACGTGGCGCGTCTGACCACCGAGATGTATCTGTCCGACATGGTGCCCGCGATGAAGCCGTCGGATGCGTTCGCCAAGATGGCGCATGGCGAGATCGAGCGTGTGCGTATCGATGATCTGGAAGGTCGCGTCACAGCAGTATTGCTTACGCCGTACCCGCCCGGTATCCCGCTGCTCATCCCCGGCGAACGTTTCAACAAGACCATCGTCGATTACCTGCGCTTTGCCCGTGACTTCAACAAACGCTTCCCGGGTTTCGAGACGGATATCCACGGCCTCGTCGCGGGCGAGGTGGATGGGCAGCGTGTGTATTACGTGGACTGCGTGAAGTAGCTTCTGTGTATCGATAAGAGCAAAAGGCGATCTCACCACAGAGACACAGAGACACAGAGACACAGAGACACAGAGAACACTGAGGAAGCCCCGTGCCACATTCACTGGATCGCCATTGTTTTATGCGTGATGTTTTGATGAATTGTCTTTCTCTGTGTCTCGGTGTCTCTGTGGTGATGGAATTTTCATGAAGCAGATGGCCTACAACAAAGAGCTGGCCTGGCTGAAGACGACTCCGACGCTGGACGAGTTGGCGGCCAGATACCCGGAGGATTGGGCGGCAGTGCAGCAAGACCTCGCGGCTATCGTCGAGCGCGGTATTGCGGAAGAGTTGAAGGTCTATCTGGAACGGTTATCGTTGCCGGTCACTGCTTCCGGTCAGCGCCAACAGGATTTGCAAGCCCGGCTCTCGCGCTACGTACGCAGCCGCATGGCGCACGAGTCGGTCAAAAGACTGAGTCTCACCGCTCTTGCCGCAGACACCGGAGTGAAACAGGGCAAATTACGATTCAATCTGTTCAACGGTTTCATCGCGCAGAAGCTGCTGTTCGCCCGCGAACTGGAGCGCAAGCCCGTTTCCCTGTTCTGGTTCCGGCTGTTGTGGCCGCTGGTATGGCAACGCAAACGTCTCATGCCGCTGGTGCAACCGCGCGGTATCTATTGTTTCTACTCAAAAGAACTAATCGCCGCATTGGCCGACTTGGTGGGCGCACGCAATTGTCTGGAGATCGGAGCCGGTGACGGGACGTTGACGCGGTTCCTCAACGAGCAAGGTGTGCAGGTCACTGCGACTGACAATTACGGCTGGACTCAGGCGGTGAAATATCCCAAGTGGGTCATCAAACTCGATGCGCGCGCGGCGCTGGTAGAATATGCGCCGGAGGTGGTGGTCTGTTCTTGGCCGCCCGCGCAGAACGATTTCGAGCGCGATGTATTCGCTACATCCAGCGTGCAACTCTATATTGTCATCGGTAGTCGTCACCATTTCGCGTTTGGCGATTGGAAGGCCTATACCCAGCAAACCACTTTTGAGTTGGAAGAGGACAAAAGACTGAGCGCGCTGATGCTGCCGCCGGAATTGGAGTCGGTGGTGTATGTATTCAGACGCAAATAACTTGCGGTTATCGAAGGCGCTGGATCGCGTCGGTGGATTTTAGCTATGACTTGGACTGAGATCAGACAGCGCTATCTGTCGCGCGACAACCTCTCCGGCGATGTATGGGGCGGTTTGGCGGCAATGCTGGTGGCATTGCCGTCGGCGATCGCTTTCGGCGTGACTATCTTTGCCCCGCTGGGCGGAACGCTCGCGGCACAGGGGGCGCTTGCCGGCATCCTCGGCGCGATGGCATTGGGATTGATCGCGCCGGTATTCGGCGGCAGTACGCGGCTGATCTCCGCACCCTGTGCCCCTGCGGCAGCCGTGTTGGGGGCTCTGGCAGTCACTTTTACCCAGCAGGGTATCTCGGCAGGCACGGTGCTGCTGATGCTGGGCCTGATCGGCCTGTTGGCGGGTGCCATCCAGATCGGTCTCGGCCTGCTCGGTATCGGCAACCTGATCAAATTCATCCCGTTTCCTGTGGTCAGCGGCTATCTTAGCGGTGTCGGTCTCATCATCATCGGCAGTCAGATTCCGAAACTCCTCGGAGTTCCCGGCGGTACCCAGCTCATTGATGCCTTGTTGATGCCCAAGGCATGGATGTGGCAGCCGATCTATATCGGCATGGTGGTGATCGCCACCATGGTATTTATCCCGCGTATCACGCGTGCCGTTCCTGCCGCGATCCTGGCATTGCTGGCGGGAATAGTCTGTTATCTGATTCTTGCCTGGATCGACCCTGTGTTGATGAATATCGAGGGCAATCCGCTGTTGGTGGGTTCACTCGGACAGGAGTCCGGCGATCTGATGGCCGGATTGCAGCGGCAATGGCAGTCATTTTTTTCGCTGGATATGGGTAATGTGGTCATGGTGCTGGTACCCGCGCTGACGTTGGCGGCGTTGTTGTCGATAGATACCCTGAAGACCTGTCTGGTGGTCGATACCATGACCGGTACGCACCATAATTCCAACCGCGAACTGATGGGACAAGGACTGGGCAACATCGCCTCGTCGTTGATAGGCGGCATCCCCGGGGCGGGCACCATGGGTGCGTCGCTGATCAACATTTCCAGTGGCGGTACCAGCAAGCTGTCCGGTTTCATGACCGGAGTGTTCTCGCTGGCAGCATTCCTGCTTCTGGCACCGCTGATCGCGTGGGTGCCGGTTGCCGCGCTGGCAGGGATACTCATCGTCATCGGTTTACGGATGATTGATACGCATAGTCTGGCGTTTTTCTTCAATCCGGCCACGCGCCTCGATTTCATCGTCATCCTGGCGGTCATCCTGGTGGCGATATTCGGGAACCTGATCGCGGCATCCGGCGTGGGGGTCGCATTGGCGATCCTGCTGTTCATTCGCGAACAAACGCGCAGCTCGGTGGTGCGCAACCGCTTTGAGGGCAAGGAATATTTCCACAAGCATTCACTCAGGGTGCAGAGTGTCGACCATATCGTCCAGAACGCCAACCAATCGGTGATCTTCGAACTGCAAGGTAGTCTATTTTTCGGTACTGCAAGCCAGTTGCAGGGAGTGCTGGAAAAAGAGATAGGTGAACGCAAATTCGTCATTCTCAGTATGCGTCGGGTGCAGTCGCTGGACATCACCGCGACCCATGTGCTGGAGCAGATCAAGGACAGGCTGGAAGAATGTGATGCCTATCTGGTGTTCTGCGACATCCCCAAAGATTTGCCCAGCGGCCTCAAGATGAAACGTTTCCTCAAGGCCACCGGGGTGGTGCGCCCGACCAACAAAGCATTCGCTTTCAAGAAGCTCGATGAAGCGCTTGAGTGGGTGATGTCACAGGGTGAAGTGACCGCAGCAGTACACCAGCTACCGATCTTTGAGATGCACAAGCTGCCGATATTCATGGGGCAGAGCAAGGAAGCGCTGCAGGCATTGGAAGCTCTGATGGAGGTCCGCGCAATCAAGGCGGGCGAGCAGGTATTTAGCGCCGGGAATAAGGATGATGAACTGCTGATCGTGCGTCAGGGGGCGATTAAGGTGACCGTGCCTATCGCCGGACGGGAAGATTATCACCTGATCAGCTGTGGTATGGGCGAGATTGTCGGTGGAAGCGGGTTTCTTGAAGGCGGAGCGCATATCACCGATGCTTTGGCGCTGACCGATACCGATGTCTATGTGCTGTCGCGCAAGCGATTCGACCTGTTGGCGCAGCAGCATCCAGGGCTTGCCCTGGCGATTATCAAGAACATGGCGGTCAATCTCACATTCAGATTGCGCGCCGCTATCGCGGAGATGCAAGCGATACGGGGTTAGCCCTGGCGGGGATGGAAAGTCAGCGGCACCGCCGTCGGCGGTGCTGATTTCAGAACATGCTTTTTCGCTTTCCCCATCACGTGCATCTCGCACTTTCTGCAATCGAATTCCAGTCGTAATTTTTCGCTGCCGTTGATGAGTGTCATCGGTTCGGCACGCACTTGACCCTGTACCCCGATGACGCCTTTGGCTTGTTTCGGGCACAGGCTCAGGGAGTAGCGGATGCAGTGGCGGGTGATCATCAGCGGGACTTCGCCGGATTCTTCGTGCGCTTCATATGCCGCTGCGATGAGCTTTACGCCGTGCCTGGCATAGAAGTTACGCGCTGCACTGTTGTACACGTTGGCGAGGAAGCTGAGGGATTCTTCGGGGTATGGTGCGGGCGGTTCGGCAGCGGCTTTGCGGGGTAGGCGTGTATGGGCTTTTAGGCGCGCGCCTTCGAGTTGTTCCACGGCTGCACGCCGCAGATTGTTGATGAGTGAGCTGGGCACGAACCACGGTTGAGACCAGTTGATGGTGATGGCATCGCCACTCCCTCCCCCTTGCAGGGGAAGGGACGAGGAGGTGGGGCGCAACTCGAAGTCGGTGTTGCCGAAGCGCGCCAGTTGTTCGCGCACGTTGTTTTCCGCTTCGGACGGATTCTTGGCGGGCTGTTTTTCGAAGGCAGTGCTGGCGGTGGCGCTAATGCCATCTTCGTCTTGCAGGGTGAGTGCGAAGCCGTCTGCGGTTTCGCTGAGGGTGGCGCTGATGCCGATTTTTCTCTCGGCAGATTTTTTGGCGAGTGTTTGTTCCCAGGCGTGGTCGCGGTTGCGGCTGATGGCGAGGCCTACGCGCAAGCCCGGCAGGCTGTGCATGGGTTCGTTGGGGAACACGCGCCACACATTGCCACGGCGCTCGACCACGTTCGCTTGCAGCCCGACGACCTCACGTTTGTTCACATAGTTCAGGCCATCGCTGTTAGCCAGCTCTTCGTTCGTTTCCATCTCGAACCAGGTGTCGCCGAGCTTGGTCACCGTGCCTAATTCAAGACCGACGAAGGTGGGGGTATCGAATGCGCCGATATTGGTTTTGCGTCCGTTCGAGAAATAATCGGTCGCGCCGCGATGGAAGGTCTTGTCCGGGTCGGGCGTGAACAGCAGCCGGGTCTTGCCACTGGAGGCGGCGTGTAATTCGGGCTGTTCGTCGAGTATCTCGTCGAGCAAGCGGCGGTAGTGCCCGGTAATGTTCTTCACATAGGGGGCGTCTTTGTAGCGCCCTTCGATCTTGAAGCTGCGTACTCCGGCAGCGATCAGCGCGCGCAGGTTCTGCGTCTGGTTGTTGTCTTTCACCGACAGCAGATGTTTCTCGAACGCAACGATCTGTCCTTTGTTGTCCTGCAACGTATAGGGCAGGCGGCAGGCTTGCGAGCAGTCACCGCGATTGGCGCTGCGGCCGGTGTGGGCATGGCTGATGTTGCACTGGCCCGAATAGGCCACACACAGCGCGCCATGGATGAAGTGTTCGATCACGGTGTCGGCAGGGACGGCAGCGCGCACCGCTTTGATCTCTTCTATGGTCAGTTCGCGCGCCAGCACCAGTTGCGAGAAACCGACCTCGGCGAGGAAACGCGCTTTCTCCGGTGTGCGAATGTCGCATTGGGTCGAGGCGTGCAGGTCGATGGGCGGCAGGTCGAGTTCCAGCAGTCCCATGTCCTGCACGATGAGCGCATCGACCCCCGTGTCATGGCAGTCCCACGCTAGCTTGTGCGCGGCCTCCAGTTCGGCATCGTGCAGGATGGTGTTGAGGGTGACGTATATCTTGGCGTGGAAGCGGTGTGCGTACTCCACCAATCCGGCGATGTCCGCCATGGAGTTGCCCGCCTTGTCGCGCGCGCCGAACGACGGGCCGCCGATATACACCGCATCCGCACCGTGCAACACGGCCTCGCGACCGATGGCGGCGGTCTTGGCTGGGGCGAGCAGTTCGAGATGTCGGTTCGGATTTTGCATGGCGGCGGATTATACCGATAGGGGGTGGGCTCCACTGTGCTTTACATAGAGAAGTCTGCTCGGTCGAAGTGGTCATAGAGGCTGGGGGCGCATCCGCTCCAGAGTGGATAAGCCTCCGTTGGTTTGTCCCCAATATGGCCTTGCGAATATGTCATATCGGACATAAACTGCTCGCCATGAGCAAACAGCACAAACCGCTGGTATGGCTGCATGGCGAAGTCAAAACGCCGCCATTCTCTGCGACCGCGAGAATCGAAGCTGGTGTGTATCTGAGACAACTGCAAGCCGGGGTCAACATAGCGCTGCCGCACTCAAGGCCAATGCCCAGCATCGGTCGTGGATGCAATGAATTAAGGATTCCCGACGAGAATCGAACGTGGCGCATCGTGTACTACGTCGATGCAGTCGCTATCGTGATCCTTGAGGTGTTCGCCAAGACCACCAGACAAACGCCGCAACAGGTGATTGATGTTTGCAAGGCGAGATTGAAACAGTACAAAGCGATTTAACAGGAGGGTGATGTGATGAAGACCAATAAATTAGAGCGCCTGAAGGCCGCAGGATGGGAAGTCGGGAATGCCGAGGAATTCCTGCAATTAAGCGATGAAGAGGCAAAGCTCGTCGCGCTGAAACTCTCGCTGATCAGCGCGGTGAAAAAATCGCGTATCAAACACAAACTTTCGCAATCCGATCTTGCGCAGCGCATGAAATCCAGCCAATCGCGCATCGCAAAGATCGAGGCGGGTGATCCATCTGTGTCGCTGGACTTGGTCGTGCGCGCACTCATTGCCAGCGGCGCAACGACGCGCGATATTCAGGCGGCGTTCACAGCGCAATAGTTGGGAATTGGGGGCGTTGATTGCTAATCTGGCTGGGCTGTGGGGGCAAGGCTCTTGCAGTCATTGGAAACCGTGATTTGCCCCGTATTTGAGATTTGGTCTGTCCCCTTTTGAAATTGCCGATGAAACCTTCAGTACTTCCCTATCGCGACGAAGATGCAGTCCTAACCCTGTATGCGCACTACTTCTTAGCAAGTGAGCTGATGTTCAACAACCACAAGAAGTTGACGAAGAAGTGGCAGCAACGAGGCCGCCTGACTCAGAACGATCGTGTGAAATTTACGATTTATTTCGGAACTTGGCTTGGATTTCTTGCTGTGACGGCCGAGGGATTCAAGAAGCTGGCGATTCGCAAACTGGTTCAGACTGATCGGCCACCGGACTTTGTGGAGTTGGTGCCGCAAGCTGATGAACTATGCAGCCTTTTGAAGAAGCACGACGATGCTTTGAGGAAATTTAGAAACACTGTCTTCCATTTGCGCGAAGACACACAAGACATAGAACGTTTTTTCTACGAGCGGCCCAACCGTTTGGAATGGGCAGAAGAGCTCCAGTCAGCATTCGATAATTTCTTTTCGAGCTATCGTATCCTGTGCCAAGTGCACTACGTGATTGAGAATCGAAGCGATGAGTTCTTCACGTAGAAGCATATGCGGTCAACGTTGATTGGAGACATCCTTGGTTGATACTTCGTGTGATAGGTTCATTCATCCAGTGCCTACCCTGCCGCGATTCTATGACTGCTCGCCGGAAGTAGTCCTCACTCTCGATCGCATCAGATTCGAACTCGATAGCGATGACACCCCTGATGATGACCCGCGGCTGGGGGAGTTCACTTGGTTCGCTCGTGAGTATCCAAGATGCTACAGGCATCATCTTGAATGCGCGGAATTTCGGCTGCGTAGTATTCACGATCTCGTTTCGGATATTCATGCTGAACTCTCCCAGAGTGTCGAGTCGAACCCGCACATATTCGGTTGTTCGGTTGGTGATCAGCGAGTCAAACGAGTGTACTGGGACTTCGAGTCATATCTCTGTGAGATCAATAACGCACTTGATTTGCTCGCAAGAATCGCCGGTCTTGTCTACCGACGTCAGACTCCTTCGAACTTCAACCGACTATGCAAGATTAGTGAGGGGCAGACGACGATGCTGTCGATTATGCAGGGTGCGAAGTCACATTGGGTTACCCGGATGAAGAGCTACCGCGACTGCTTCACCCACTTCACTCCGGTAGACACAATGCTCAGTGTTGGACTGGAACAGTATGCAGACGGTTTTCACATTCGGGCGAAGCTGCCCGTTAACCCTTCGGCTCGAGAAATTCTCGACTTTCGGTACTCACGACGAGTGGAGCTGCTCCGATACGCCATCACGGTGTGGCGACACATGTCAGCGCTGGATCGGGCTATCGCTAAGCAAATCGCTGCTGATTACAGCATTGGCGTGTATCCCGCGCGTACAACAGGATTGTTCAGAGTGTCATAGCAACAATCTAACAATGGCATTGATCGAACGGCGCTAGAGTGATGAATAGTATGGGCTGCCGCTCATTTCAAACACGTTGAACAGCGGGTTCTCCACACCAACTCAGGCGACAAAGCCTTTCTTCTTCAGCGTCTCGATGATCTCGTTGATCACCCCCGGATCGTCGATGGTGGATGGCACGTTGTACGGCTTGCCGTTGACGATGCCGTTCAGGGTTTTGCGCAGCGTCTTGCCCGAGCGCGTCTTGGGCAGGCGTTTGAGAATGACGGTGTCCTTGTAACAGGCGATGGCACCGATGTTTTCGCGGATGCGCGAGATGAGCTCTTTCTGTAGCGCCTCTTCTGTTATGGTCGCACCGGATTTCAGCACTACCAGTCCCATCGGCACGTGTCCCTTGAGCTCGTCCTCGCGCGCGATGACGGCACACTCGGCCACCGCCGGATGCCCGGCCACCACTTCTTCGATCTCGCCGGTGGAGAGACGGTGTCCCGCCACATTGATCACGTCGTCCACGCGCCCCATCACGAACACATAACCTTCGTCGTCGATATAGCCGCCGTCACCGGTGGTGTAGTAGCCCGGCAGGAAACTCAGATAACCGTCGCGGAACTTGTTGTTGTCACCCCAGATGCGGTTCAGGCAGGAAGGTGGCAGCGGCAGCTTGATGGCGATGTAGCCCTGCTCGTTGGCTGCCATTTGCTTACCGTTCTCGTCGAGAATGCGCACGTCGAAACCGGGCGTGGGCAGGGTGGAGGAGCCGAGCTTCACCGGCTTCGGTTCCACGCCCCACAGGTTGGCGGTGATGCCCCAGCCCGTTTCAGTTTGCCACCAGTGATCCACCACCGTCTTGCCGCTCTTCTCGGTCAGCCATTCTTGTGTGGGCGGGTCGAGGCGCTCGCCTGCCGAGAAGATGACTTGCAAGCAACTCAAGTCGTAAGGCTTCATCAGCAGCGCATCCGGGTCTTCCTTCTTCACCGCGCGGAAGGCGGTGGGCGCGGTGAAGAACGACTTCACCTTGTACTCGGAGATGATACGCCACAGTGCACCCGCGTCCGGCGTCATGATGGGCTTGCCTTCATACACGATGGTCGTGCAGCCGTGCAGCAGCGGGCCGTACACGATGTAGGAGTGGCCGACCACCCAGCCCACGTCCGATGCCGCCCAGAACACATCGCCAGGCTCGACGTTGTAGATCGCCTTCATGCTGTAGTTGAGGGCCACGGCATGGCCGCCGTTCTCGCGCACCACACCTTTCGGTTTGCCGGTGGTGCCCGAGGTGTAGAGGATGTAGAGCGGGTCGCTGCCTTTCACCGGCGTGCAGCCGACAGCTTTGGCTTTGGAAAGCAGCGCGCTCCAGTCATGGTCGCGATCAGTGATGAGGGGGGCGGTCACCTGCGGACGTTGCAACACCACGCAGCTTTGCGGTTTGTGTTTGGCCAGCTCGAAGGCTTTATCCACCAGCGGTTTGTATTCGATGACACGCTTCACCTCGATGCCGCAAGAGGCGGTCATGATGACCTTGGGGGTGGCATCGTCGATGCGCACGGCCAGTTCGGGCGGCGCGAAACCGCCGAACACCACCGAGTGGATCGCGCCCAGCCGTGCCACCGCCAGCATCGCGACCACAGCCTCGGGGATCATCGGCATGTAGATGATGACGCAGTCGCCCTTGACCACGCCAAGCTCGGCCAGCATGCCCGCTGTGCGCGCGACCTCATCGGTCAGCTCGGCGTAGCTGATTTTCTTTTTGGTGTCGGTGACGGGTGAGTCGTAGATGATCGCGGTCTGGTTGCCGCGACCGTTCTGCACATGATGGTCGAGCGCCATGTAGGCGGTGTTCATCTCGCCGTCGGCAAACCAGTGGCCGATGCCGTCGGTGTCCTTGCTCAGTATCTGCTTGGGGAACTTGTACCACGGAAGCAGATGGGCCTGGTCGCCCCAGAAGCCCTCGGGGTCCTTCATCGAACGGTCATACTCGGTTTGGTAACTCATCTCGACTCCTCCCTTTATTTACCCATCCCCACCTGACGCTTGATCAGAGAAGGGAATTCATAAAATCAAAAACTATCGCCCGGAACCCGCACCCAGCCTTCCATTAGCACGCGCGCACTGCGGCTCATGGTGACTTTTTCAACCTTCCACTCGCCACCGTTCTGGCTTGCGGCCGCACCGACTCGCAAGGTGCCGGAGGGATGTCCGAACTTCACCACATCGCGTTCACCGCCGCCCGCCGCTAGATTCACCAGCGTACCGGGAATCGCGGCGGCCGTGCCGATGGCGACTGCGGCTGTGCCCATCATGGCATGGTGCAGTTTGCCCATCGACAGCGCGCGCACCAGCAGATCGATTTCGGAAGCACTGATCTGCTTGCCGCTGGATGCTACATGGTCGACCGGTGGCGCGACAAACGCGACTTTGGGCGTATGTTGGCGCGTTGCGGCCTCTTCTGGGGTCTTGATCAGCCCCATGCGCAATGCGCCCGCCACGCGGATTTTCTCGAAACGCGCCAGCGCGGCCGGATCGGTGTTGATGGCTTCGCGCAGTTCGGTGCCGGTGTAGCCAATATCCGCCGCATTCACAAACACGGTCGGGATACCGGCGGAAATCATGGTGGCCGGGAAACTGCCGACACCGGGCACATCGAGCTGATCGACCAGATTGCCGGTTGGGAACAGGCTGCCGCCTTCTTCACTGTCATCGGAGGGGTCGATGAAATCCAGCACGATCTCCGCTGCGGGGAAGGTCACGCCGTCCAGTTCGAAATCACCGGTCTCCTGTACCTGACCGTTGCTGACCGGCACATGCGCGATGATGGTCTTGCTGATGTTGGCCTGCCAGATGCGCACGGTGCAGACACCATCTTTAAGACGTGCCGCATCGATATATCCGGCGTGAATCGCGAAAGCCCCTGCACCGGTGGAGAGGTTGCCGCAGTTGCCGCTCCAGTCGACGAAATCTTTATCGATGGAGACTTGTCCGTAGAGGTAATCCACGTCATGACCGGGGCGCGTGCTCTTGGACAGGATCACGCACTTGCTGGTGCTGGAGGTCGCGCCGCCCATGCCGTCGATCTGCGCGGCGTAGGGGTCGGGGCTGCCGATCACGCGCTGGAACAATTTGTCGCGTGCCTTGCCCGGGACCTGCGCCGCTTTGGGCAGGTCTTCCAGCCGGAAGAACACACCTTTCGATGTGCCGCCACGCATGTACGTCGCGGGGATTTTGATTTGCGGGGTGTGGGACATTAGAACTCCTCTAGCATTCGTCCAAAGCCCTTCCCCCTCTGGGAGAAGGGTTGGGATGAGGGTGTACTTATATTGAAGCGCGCTGATCTTAAAGCTTCCCTCACCCTAACCCTCTCCCAGTGGGAGAGGGAATCAGGGCGCACGCACGAATTGCTGTTGCTCATCATGCTGCTCCTTCGAGGAAGTCCTGCGCGAAGCGTTGCAGTACACCGCCCGCATTGTAGACACGCACTTCAGCAGCGGTATCCAGACGGCAGGTGACAGGGACGCGCATCGTCTCGCCATTCTTGCGGTGCATCACCACGGTCAGCGCGGCGCGCGGGGCGATGTCGCCTTCCACGTCGTAGGTCTCGGTGCCGTCGATGGCGTAAGTCTTGCGTGTATCGCCCGCCTTGAACTCCAGCGGCAGCACGCCCATGCCGACCAGATTGGTGCGGTGGATGCGCTCGAAACCTTCGGCAACGATGGCTTCCACACCGGCCAGACGCACGCCTTTGGCTGCCCAGTCACGCGAAGAGCCTTGGCCGTAGTCGGCACCCGCCACGATGATCAGGTTCTGCTTGCGACCCATGTATGTCTCGATGGCTTCCCACATGCGCATCACCTTACCGTCTGGCTCGACGCGGGCGAGGGAGCCTTTCTTCACCTCGCCGTTGACCACAGCCATCTCGTTGACCAACTGCGGATTGGCGAACGTGGCGCGTTGTGCGGTGAGGTGGTCACCACGGTGCGTCGCGTAAGAATTGAAGTCCTCTTCCGGCAGGCCCATCTTCGCCAGGTATTCACCGGCAGCCGAGTCGGGCAGGATTGCGTTCGATGGCGACAAGTGATCGGTGGTGATGTTGTCCGGCAATACGGCCAGCGGACGCATCCCTTTCAGGGTGCGCTCGCCCGCCAGTGCGCCTTCCCAATACGGCGGGCGACGGATGTAGGTGGACTGCGGACGCCAGTCGTACAACGGACTTTTCGCCGCTGCGATCACACCCAGATCGAACATCGGGATGTAGATCTGCTTGAACTGTTCCGGCTTCACGCAAGCGGCAACGATGGCGTCGATCTCTTCGTCGGAAGGCCAGATGTCTTTCAGCATGACCGGCTTGCCGGACTTGTCGGTGCCCAGTACATCCCGCTCGATATCGAAGCGCACCGTACCAGCGATCGCGTAAGCGACCACCAGCGGCGGCGAAGCCAGGAAGGCCTGCTTCGCATACGGGTGGATACGACCATCGAAGTTGCGGTTGCCGGACAGCACGGCGGTGGCGTACAGGTCGCGGGAGATGATCTCCTGCTGGATCTTGGGATCGAGTGCGCCGGACATGCCGTTGCAGGTGGTGCAGGCGAAGCCGACGATGCCGAAGCCCAGCTTCTCCAGTTCCGTCAGCAGGCCCGCTTCCTTCAGGTACAGCTCGGCGACTTTGGAGCCGGGAGCGAAAGAAGTCTTGACCCAGGGCTTGCGCAGCAGACCCAGCGCGTTGGCTTTCTTCGCAAGCAATGCAGCGGCAACCACATTGCGCGGGTTGGATGTGTTGGTGCAGGAAGTGATGGCGGCGATGATGACAGCACCATCCGGCATCAGACCCTGCGCTTCTTCGGCCTTGCCAGATTTCAGCTTTGCTTCATCGGCGATGCCACGCTCATGCAGGGCGGAAGTCGGCAGACGGCGGTGCGGATTGGATGGCCCTGCCATGTTGCGCACCACGCTGGACAGATCGAATTCCAGCACGCGCTCGTAATCCGCAGCAACCATCTGATCCGCCCACAGGCCGGTGGTCTTGGCGTAGTTCTCCACGAGGGCGACCTGCTCTGGCTCGCGGCCGGTCAGTTTCAGGTAGGTGATGGTCTGCGCGTCGATGTAGAACATCGCCGCCGTCGCGCCGTATTCCGGGCACATGTTGGAGATGGTCGCGCGGTCGCCGATGCTGAGGCTGTCCGCACCCGCCCCGAAGAATTCGACCCAGGCACCCACCACCTTTTCCTTGCGCAGGAACTCGGTCAGCGCCAGCACGATGTCGGTGGCGGTGATACCGGGCTGACGCTTGCCGACCAGTTTGACGCCGACGATGTCCGGCAGGCGCATCATGGAAGGCAGGCCCAGCATCACGGTCTCGGCTTCCAGACCGCCGACTCCGATGGCGATCACGCCGAGCGCATCGACGTGCGGGGTGTGCGAGTCGGTGCCCACGCAGGTATCGGGGAAGGCCACACCGTCGCGCGCCTGGATCACCGGGGACATCTTCTCCAGATTGATCTGGTGCATGATGCCGTTACCGGCAGGGATCACGTCAACGTTCTTGAATGCGGTCTTGGTCCACTCGATGAAGTGGAAGCGGTCTTCGTTGCGGCGGTCTTCGATCTCGCGGTTCTTGCGGAATGCATCCTTGTCGAAACCCGCGGCCTCCACGGCCAGCGAGTGGTCGACGATCAACTGGGTCGGCACGACCGGGTTGACCAAGGCAGGGTCACCACCCTGGTCGGCGATCGCATCGCGCAGACCGGCAAGGTCCACCAATGCGGTCTGGCCCAAGATGTCGTGGCACACCACACGCGCGGGATACCACGGGAAATCCAGGTCGCGCTTGCGTTCGATCAACTGTTTCAGTGCTTCGGTCAGTTCACTCGGTTCGCAACGGCGCACCAGTTGTTCGGCCAGCACTTTGGATGTGTAGGGCAGCTTGGCATAAGCGCCGGGCTGGATGGCTTCGACTGCCGCGCGGGTGTCGAAGTAGTCCAGCTTGGTTCCGGCTAAGGGCTTGCGGTATTGGCTGTTCATGATGTCCTTCTTTGTCTTTCTTGGCCGTAGGGTGCAATAAGCGCAGCGCATTGCACCGGATGTTTGTAACTGCTCATTCGGCGCAATGCCCGTTGGTTATTGCGCCCTACGTTTGTTCGTTAACGCTTTTCAATCGGCACCCAAGCAAGATTCTCCGGCCCGACATAGTTCGCGCTCGGGCGGATGATCTTGCCGTCGGCGCGCTGCTCCATCACGTGTGCGCCCCAGCCGGTGACGCGCGAGATGACGAACAGCGGCGTGAACATCTCGGTCGGCACGCCCATCTGGTTGTACGACACGGCGGAGAACCAGTCGAGGTTGGGGAACATCTTCTTCAAGTCCCACATCACTGTTTCCAGCCGGTCGGCGATGTCGTACATCAGTGTGTTGCCGTTCTCATCCGAGAGTGTCTTTGCCACGCGTTTGATGACCACGTTGCGCGGGTCGGAGATGGTGTACACCGGGTGGCCGAAGCCGATGACGATCTCCTTGCGGCCCACGCGCTCGCGGATGTCGGCTTCCGCTGAATCCGCGCTCTTGTAGCGGCTCTGGATGCGGAACGCTTCCTCGTTGGCGCCGCCGTGCTTCGGCCCGCGCAGCGCTCCGATGGCACCGGTGATGCACGAGTACAGATCGGAGTTGGTTCCGGCGATCACGCGCGCGGTGAAGGTGGAGGCGTTGAACTCATGCTCGGCATATAGGATCAGCGAAGTGTGCATCGCGCGCACCCACGAGGCCTTGGCCGGCTTAGAGTGCAGCAGATGCAGGAAATGGCCGCCGATGGAATCGTCGTCGGTCTCCACCTCGATGCGTTTGCCGTTGTGGGTGAAGTGATACCAGTACACAAGCATCGAGCCGAAGCTCGCCATCAGGCGGTCGATGATCTCTTTCGCCTTGGCCGGGTCGTGCGACTCGGCTTCCTGTTCCACCGTACCCAGCACCGAGCAACCGGTGCGCATCACGTCCATCGGGTGCGCGTTGGCTGGCAGGGCTTCCAGCGCCTGCTTCACCGCCTGCGGCAAGCCGCGCAGCGTTCTCAGTTTTGCTTTGTAGGCCTTGAGTTGCGCGGCGTTGGGCAGCGTGCCGTGGATCAGCAGGTGCGCGATCTCCTCGAACTCGGCCTTCTCGGCGAAGTCTAGGATGTCGTAGCCGCGATAGTGCAGGTCGTTGCCGGTGCGGCCGACGGTGCAGACGGCGGTGTTGCCCGCGACCGTGCCGGAGAGGGCGACGGATTTCTTGGGCTTGGGTAGTGTGCTTTCTTCTGCCATGGTGATTCTCCCTTAGATTATTCGGCACCCTTCTCGGCGAACAGGCGGTCGAGCTGCTGCTCGTAGGCGTGATAGCCGAGATAGTCGTAAAGTTCCATGCGTGTCTGCATCGTCGGCACCACGTTCTGCTGCGTGCCGTCGGCGAGGATGTGCTGGTAAACATTCAGCGCGGCTTTGCTCATCGCGCGGTAGGCAGAGAGCGGATATAGCACCAGCTTGATGCCCACGCCCGCCAGTTCGGTGGTGGTGAACAGTGGCGTCGCGCCGAACTCGGTGATGTTCGCCAGCACCGGCACCTTCACGGTCCTGGTGAATTCGGCGTATTGCTCCAGCTTGGTCATCGCCTCGGGGAAGATCATGTCCGCACCCGCCTCGACGCAGGCATGCGCGCGGGCTATGGCCGATTGCATACCTTCCACCGCCAGCGCGTCGGTGCGCGCCATGATGACGAAGCTGCTGTCGGTGCGCGCATCCACGGCGGCCTTCACGCGATCCACCATCTCTTGCTGACTGACGATGGCCTTGTTCGGACGGTGGCCGCAGCGTTTCTGCATCACCTGGTCTTCGATGTGGAAACCGGCTGCACCGGCCTGTGCCACTTCACGGGTGGCACGTGCGATGTTGAAAGCGCCGCCCCAGCCGGTGTCGATGTCCACCAGCAGCGGAAGGTCGCTCACGGCGGTGATGCGCCGGGTGTCTTCGCACACATCATGCAGCGTGGTGATGCCGAGGTCGGGGATGCCGAGCGAAGAAGCCGCCACGCCGCCGCCGGAAAGGTACAGCGCCTTGTGCCCGCTCTTCTGCGCCAAGATGGCGCAATAGGCGGTGACGGCACCGACGACCTGCAATGGATGGTTGTCTGCGACGGCTTGGCGCAGTTTGTTGCCGGGGGAGGTGTTCATGGCAAAACTCCCAATGCAAGAACATCTACCACAGAGACACAGAGACACAGAGAAAAGCAAGGCAGAGGAGTCGAAGTTAAACATCCACTCGGCAGTGATTCTTTGGTTTTGAAATTCTCGGTGTCTCGGTGTCTCTGTGGTGAAAGGTTTTGAATTGCTTTCATGCTGTCATCTCCTCCTCTTTATCGATCATTTCGCTGATGCTGCGCCATGCCCCCTGGATATGGCGGCGCATCAGCAACTCGGCTAGTTCGCCGTCGCGGCTCGCCAATGCTTCGACGATCTGGCGGTGCTGGCTGAGTGCGGGTTTGGTGCGTTGGGCGTTGCGGCTGGTGCGGTAGCGGCACATACGCAGCAACTGGTATTGCTCGCTGCCGAGCATGTCCATCAGCATCTGGTTGCGGCTGCCGCGCGCGATCTGGTAATGGAAGTCGAGGTCGCCTTCGCTTTGTGAATAGACTTTGTCGTCCTGCTTCCTGATCTGTTTCTCGTGCTGGTCGAGCAGTGTGCCCAACTGGGCGATCTCGTCATCACTCATCTGTGTCGCCGCGATGCGGCAGGCCATGCCTTCCAATGCTTCCCGGACGGCATAGAGATCGGAGAGTGTTTTGCGATCCAGTACCACCACGCGCGCACCGGCATTAGGGATGCGTTTAACCAGCCGCATGCCTTCAAGGTGGCGCAATGCCTCGCGTAACGGGCCGCGCCCCATACCGAAGCGTTCGGCCAGTTCGGCCTCGTTCAGTTTCTGGCCTTGGGCCAGCTCGCCGGTGACGATGCTCTGCGCCAGACGGCGCGAGGCGATGTCCGCCAAGGTGCCTTGTTGGGGGGTATCGAGCAACATCCTTAAAACTCCAATTGTCGACAATGTTGCGAAATGCTAGCACTTAAAATAACAATTTGTGCAAATTATTTTATTTGTGTCGACAAAGTGATGTTTTACTGAGGATGGTGGTTTTGCGCAATTGACCTGTTCGGTGCATTCACGCAAGATGCCCCATCGGTGGCTGAATTTTGAGAATCAGGAGTTTGGAAATGAGAAACCGCAGTTACTTATGGGTGGTTTTGGCATTTTTTGCGCTTCCATCCGCGCGAGCTGATGACGGGTTATCCGCCGGGCAGGCCTTATATCTGCCGGTTTATTCGTACATCTGGCACGGTGATCGGATGGGGAGCGACAAATCGCCCGCGAAGACGCTGGTATCGGCGTTGGTCAGCATACGCAACACCAGCCTCAAGACACCGCTCCGCGTGGTGTCGGCGCGTTATTACAGCACGGATGGCAAGTTGCTCAACGAATATTTGCCCAAGCCTGTGATCGTCGGTGCGATGGGCACGCTGGAACTATTTGTGGAGCGCAAGGAAGCGGAAGGTGGCTCGGGCGCAAACTTTATCATTCAATGGGATGCTGCAACGGAGACCAATCCGCCCGTAGTCGAGGCAGTACATGCGGATATTCGCGGCGGCAGCCATGCGCTTCTGCTGATTACTACCGGGCGGGTTATTCGCATCGACAAATAGTCGCAAAAATACGGATTAAGTCCGTTCGCCCTGAGCGTGTGCTGATGGGGCGATTCCCTTGCGGGCGCCCCATGAACGGAAGACTTATTCCGCTTTCCTAAACCAGCCCTATCGACACTAGCGCAATGAACGCCGCGAACAAGGCAAAGTGACTGATGCCTTCGATGGCGTTCGTCTCGCCGTCGTGCAGGTTGTTCATCACAGTGAGGAAGGTGAGCAACAGCAAGCCGCCTTGCACCGGCGTGAGCGCCATCACGATGCGCTCGCCGTTGAACAGCGCGATGGCTTCGATCACCGGCAGCGTGAGTAGCACGGTGGCCAGCGACGCACCGAGCGCGATGTTGACGGTGGTTTGCATGCGATCCTGTTGTGCCGCCTTGAGCGCGGTGAGTATTTCCGGGCTGGCCGAGATAAGTGCGACTAACACGGCAGGGATGGATTTGGGTAGGCTGCTACCGGCGAGCCCCGCATCCAACAGAACAGACAGCACCTCGGAGAGCAGGCCAACCAGCACAATGGCACCGAGCATGATGCCCACATGGAGCGAGTTCGGGCTGTGTGCTTCGTCATGGGCTTCTTCGTCGGTCTCGCTGGAGTATTCAAAAAAGGTGCGGTGCTCCACCGTCTGCAAACGCAGGAAGCCCATGTACATCACTGCCATGATGCCGATGGAGAAGATGGAGTAGATGTGCCACTTCTCGTCCGGTACGAAGTCCGGGATGAACATACCAATGCCGATAGCGACGAGCAACATGGCGACGAAAGAGTTGGCTGACGAGATGTTGTATTTGGTCTGGCCGTGCTTGAGTCCGCCGACAATGGCCGCGAGGCCGAGGATGCCGTTGATGTCAAACATCACGGCGGAGAATACGGTGTCGCGTGCCAGCGTGGGGTTCGGCTCGCCCATCAGCAGCACCACCAGTATCACCACCTCGACCGAGACGGCGGCAAGCGTAAGAATGAGTGTGCCGTACGGCTCGCCGAAGCGGATAGCGAGTACTTCGGCATGGTGAGCGATGCGGAACGCGACACCGATGATGGCAGCGAGGATCACCAGCAACAGCCCCCATAATGCGCCGCCGCCGTGTTCGACTGCGCCGTGTTCGAGCGCGAAGCCGAGACCTAAGACGATGAGCGCGATGGCGATGGGGAATTCAGATTTTAGATATTTCATATGGCTTCCTTAGCGTCGGGGATTATTGAAGTTTTTCGCGATTGTCCCCTCGCCCTTCGGGAGAGGATAAGGCTTTTTGATAGGTGACGAAATGATAATTCAATGGCTGCGGTGTTTCTTGTGAACGTATTTCGCGCGCGGTCTCTTCCCACTCGCTCTTGTCGAATGCGGGGAAATGCGCGTCGCCGTCCACGTCTTGCTGGATCTCGGTGATGTAGAGCGTGTCCGCGAGTTGCAGTGATTGCGCGTAGATGTCCGCGCCGCCGACGATAAAGGTCTCAGTGTCACCGGCACAAACTTTGAGGGCATCTTGTATCGAGTGCGCCATCAGGCAGCCTTCGATCTTCAGATTCCGGTCGCGCGTCACCACCACCGTGGTGCGCCCTGGCAACGGCTTGCCGATGGAATCAAACGTCTTACGTCCCATGATCATGTGATGCCCCATGGTCAGTGCCTTGAAATGTTTAAGGTCTTCCGGGCAACGCCAGGGCAGCGTGTTGTTGATGCCGATGGTGCGATTTCGTGCCATCGCTACGACAAGGGAAATACTCATATCGCGACGGGAGCTTTGATGGCTGGGTGTGGGTCGTAACCTTCCAGCGTGAAGTCCTCGAACTTGAAGCCGAAGATGTCTTTCACATCTGGGTTGATCTTCATAGTTGGCAATGCGCGCGGCTCGCGCGACAGCTGCAAAGCGGTCTGTTCCATGTGGTTGGAATACAAGTGCGCATCGCCGAAGGTGTGCACGAAATCTCCTGCCTTTAATCCGCACACCTGCGCCATCATCATGGTCAGCAACGCATAGCTGGCGATGTTGAACGGCACACCGAGGAAGATGTCGGCGCTACGCTGGTACAACTGGCAGGAGAGTTTGCCGTCCGCCACGTAGAACTGAAAGAAGGCATGGCAGGGCGCGAGCGCCATCTTGTCCAGCTCACCCACGTTCCAGGCCGAAACGATGATGCGGCGCGAGTCGGGGTTGTTCTTGAGTTGATCGACGGCGATCTTGATCTGGTCGATCACGCGCCCATCGATGGTTTCCCACGAGCGCCACTGTTTGCCGTACACCGGGCCGAGGTTGCCGTTCTCGTCCGCCCATTCGTCCCAGATGCTGACGCCGTTGTCCTTGAGGTATTTGGTATTGGTGCTGCCCTGCAAAAACCACAGCAGTTCATGGATGATGGATTTCAGGTGGCACTTCTTGGTGGTGACCAGCGGGAAACCTTGCGAGAGGTCGAAGCGCATCTGGTGGCCGAACACGCTGGTGGTGCCGGTGCCGGTGCGGTCGGATTTCTTGGTGCCGTGGTCCAGCACGTGTTGCATGAGGTCTAGGTATTGGCGCATGGAATGACTCATTGTATTGCGGCGTCGGGCGACGCGTTCAGGGGTGTAATGCTAGCACAGGGAGCGAGGGTAGAAGTTTAGGTGAAAATGCAGTTATAAGTTATCCCACTCTTTTGATAGGTAGTCCTTTCCTGATAATTGAGAGAATTCTCTTGCAAAACTACTGATTGAGTTGAAAAGTTGATCATCACCAAAAGCTTTTGCAACTAAACTGAAAGCTAAAATTCCTCGATAAAAGTAATTCCAGAGATCGGCCCTGTGTTCAGCATGTCTTAAGGTTCCATGCATGCCACGCATATGAAATCGAGGAGGGTTGCCTCCATACATATCCATGATGTGGGGTGATGCTGCATGGATAAAGCCGGAATAGCTCTTGCTAATAGTTCTTGAAGCATCCAAATGTTGGCTTGATCCCTTGGGCCCGCTGACGATTCGGTCTAGATATGCTCGAATCTTTTCTCGTTTAACCATAGATCGTTTGCTAGATGAAGAAATTTTCGAATTTGGGTCAAATTCTTCTTGATAGAAGTCTTCTAAATATGACTTGTGCAGAGGAGTTAATTCATTAGTTATGACCGAGAATGACAAGAAAGAAATATCTTCTGTGATTTCATCGAGAATTCGCTGCAAGGCGGCTTGTTCCTGAACTAGTCCTGCTTCCATGAGAAGGCGTGCTGCGTAAAGAGTGCTTACAAGTCTGGCGAGCTTTTGAACTAATGCTTGATGTACGCTCTTTTCAATATAACGAAAAACAAAAGAACCTTTGAATGGAGTTTTCTGAGGGGAAGGAATGAGGTGCGATAGCTGATGTACGGTGCGCTCCATAAGCTTCAGCGTTTGGTCATAGTTAGAGTCATGCATTACAAGCTCCCTTTGTTGCTGATTCCAAAGTAAGGAATATGTATGAGACGTGGAGTGTAATACTGGACGTATAATTCGCGCACGATTTCAGGAGAACAACAATGCCCTTCGCAGTACTCACTTTTTCCACCACCCTTTCCGGCTCCCATCAACTCATTCTCTTCCCCAAGGCCAAGACGCTGCCCAAGGACATTGCGCACGGCGACTTGCTCACCGCAGTACTCAAACGCCGCGACATGAAGGTCGACGAACTGGCGAAATCGCCGGTCGCCGCGAATGCCACCAACGGTACGCTGGTTGCTTGGGCGATGGTCGATCTCGACAAGGATACTTTCGCCCAGCAGGTTCAGGTGCGCAAGGGTTTGCAGTTGTTGCTGGAAGAACAGCCCAGAATGATCGCGATCTCGGTAAGCGGCGATGCGGCGCAGCGCCAGCGCGCCGCCGAGCTGGCGGTGTACGGTGCGTGGGTGAATGGCGCGCTGTTGCCGGTGCACAAAAAGAAAGACGAGCGCAAAGCACTGAAGAAAATCGAGCTGGTTGGTTTTAACGGCAAATTCGACATCCTTAAAGCGCAAGCCGAAGGCAATTTGCTGTGCCGCGAATTAACGGTGTTGCCGCCGAACGAATTGACTCCCGCGCTCTATCGCGCCCGCATCGCCAAGCTGGCGCAGCAGCAGGGATGGGCGCATGAGGAGTTCGATCTGAAAAAGCTGCGCAAGCTGGGGGCGGGCGCTTTCGTCGCCGTGGCGCAGGGCAGCGCGGACGAGGATGCTGCCATCGTGCATCTCAGCTACAAGCATCCGAAAGCGAAGCAAACCATCTCGCTGGTGGGCAAGGGTATCTGCTTCGACACTGGCGGGCACAACCTCAAGCCTGCGCGTTATATGCACAACATGCACGAGGACATGAACGGCTCCGCCGTGGCGTTGGGGATTTTGCTGGCGGCGACGCAGAGCAAGTTGGCCGTGAATATCGACTGCTGGGTGGCGCTGGCGCAGAACCACATCAGTCCCAAAGCGTACAAGCAAAACGACATCGTCACCGCGCTGAACGGCACGACCATCGAGGTGATTCACACCGATGCCGAGGGACGTATGGTGTTGTCTGACACGCTTACGCTGGCCTCGCGCGCCAAGCCGGATTTGATGATCGACTTCGCCACGCTTACCGGCAGCATGGCGACCGCGCTGGGTGCGCGCTACAGCGGCGTGTTCGCCACCAGCGACGAGTTGGCGCAACGTGCGGTGAGCGCGGGCAAGCAGAGTGGCGAGCGCTTGTGCGCCTTCCCGCAGGATGAAGACTACGAACCCGCGCTCGATTCCAAAGTGGCCGACATCAAGCAATGCACGCTGGACGGTGACGCCGACCACATCCTGGCCACGCGCTTCCTGAAACGCTTCGTGGAAAAAGACGTGCCTTGGTTACACGTGGATCTGTCTTCCAGTCGCTGCGAGGGCGGGCTGGGTATCGTCGCGCACGAGGTGAACGGTTTCGGTGTCGCCTGGGGTTTGGCCATGTTGCAGCGATGAGTTGTCACTTTACGACGGGGAGGGCTGGATGAATACATGGTTTGCGCAGATCGCCAGATTTAAGCCGGACTTTCTGCCCGGCTGGCTGTTCTGGATGGTGTTGGCGGTGATAGTGGCGGTTGTCGCCGTGATCGGGGCTGCCGGGTTATGGGTGTTGTTCACCCAAATCGAATTCATGTAGCAGGCCGATTGTAGTTGTTGAAGTTTGTCGGCCTATGGTAGATTTCCGGTGCGGCAAAACACGTGATTTTCCAAAAATTCAGAAGGGAGCAAACATGAAAAAGGCACTATCCAGTATCGCACTCGCACTCTCCCTCACGGTCGTGGCTGCGCCCGGTGCGCAGGCGGGTACCACACAGAGCGCGGTTGGTTGCGGTATCGGCACGATGATCTTCGACAACTCGACCGGTCTGCTGTACAGCTTGCTGGCGATGACCACCAACTCGTCCACATTCAACACCGTTTCGATGACGCTGGGTCTGGGTAACTGCCCGACCGGCGCATCCATCCGCGGGCAGATCGCCAGCTTCATCGAGTTCAACAAACCCCAGTTGGCCGTCGAGGTTGCCCAAGGACAGGGCGACCGTCTGGCCGCGCTGGTGACGATGTTCGGCGTGAAAGAGGCTAACCGTCCGGCGGCTATCTCCGCACTGAAAGCCAACCAGGTCGCCATCTTCAGCCAGTCCTCCACCGAGGCGATCCAGAACGAGATGGACAAGACTCTGCAAGCTTACATCTCCTGATCCGGTTTGCCGGAGCACGAAAAACCGAGGCGGCGTCCTCGGTTTTTTGTTGCCGCGATAACGTGATGCGCAACCGTTTTATTCTGGCTGTCCTGCTGCTGATGCTGGCTACACCCGCTTGCGCGGAGCAGGCGGCTGTCTCCCATGCCGCAGACATCGAGAAGATGCTGGTGCTGGCACGACAGGCACAACTGGCGCACCGCGCCGAGTGGCACAAGATCAATCTCTATCATGTGCGTTTCGGCGGCTGGAAGAGCCGTGTCGACGATCCCAGTTATTTCCTGTCGCCCGACGGCGCGCATGATCCCGAGGCAGAGCTGGAGGCGACCATACGCGGCGCATTCGATGACGCTATGGCGCACAACAGCCGCCAGCCGAACGTGTGCCGCTGGATCGCGCGTTACAGCTTTCTGAGCCGCAGCATGCGGGCATTGGGTTTCACTTATGAGCTGCCGCGCTGCGAGGGTTTCGAGCGCTGGAAATCGGGGATCGCCACCCACAGGGCGACGCTGGTCTTCGCTTCGGTATATTTGAACAGCCCGGCTTCCATGTACGGGCATGCTTTCATCCGCTTCGACAGCGAGACACCCGCCCAATACAACCGCCTGAATGATGCGACCGTGGGTTATTTCGTGCAGGGACGCGATGGCAACGGTGCCATGTTCCTGTTGCGCAGTCTGTTCGGCGGTTATCCGGGGGCATTCGGCTTTGTGCCGTATTACGTGAAGGTGCGTGAATATGCCGATCTGGAGAACCGCGATCTGTGGGAATACCAGACCGATCTGCGCGGCGAGGAGATCGAACGCATGCTGGCGTTCATCTGGGAGCAGAGTTTCACCTATATGGACTATTATTTTTTCGATGACAACTGTGCACTGATGTTGCTGGCTTCTTTTGAGGCGGCGCGCCCTGAGCTGGACCTCATCGGACAAGCCAAGCCCTGGTACATCCCGCTGGATATGCTCAAGCTGGTGCTCCAGCAACCGGGGCTGATTTCCGGCGTTCATTATCGTCCATCGCAATACAACACACTGCTGCACAATTACGATTTGGCGACGGCAACGGAACAGGCACAGGCATTGGCGCTGTCGGAAGAGTGGCAGGAGACGATGCCGACGACCCCCGAGGGGCTTGCGGGGCAGGCGCGGATACTTGATCTGAGTCTGGGTATGCTGGAATATCAGCGTAACCAGAAGCATACCCCGCAGGAAATCACCGCCATCACCGAACGCCAGCTCAAACTGGCCGGAGTGCGCAGCAAGATTGAGGCGGAGTCGCAATACAAAGTGATGCCGCCGCCAGTGCAGCGGCCTGACCAAGGACATGGCTCATTCCGTGCCGGTCTGGCCACCGGGCAGACGGGCGGGACTTCCTATGCGCAACTCAATCTGCGCGGCGGTTATCACGACAGCCTCGATCCGCAGAGCGGATTCGCCCAGGGAGCCAGCTCCAAGATCGGGGATCTATATCTGCGCCTGAATGCCGACCGGATACGTTTCGAGCGACTGGACTTGTTCGATGTGTTCGCCCCGGCGATGCAGACCGCATGGGTGCAGCCAACGACGCTCAAGATCAACATCTCGCTACGGCGCGAGATATTGTCGGACGATACGCAGGAGCCGACCGCGTTGCGTATCCAGGTCGGGGTTGGCAAGACCTACCGTATGGGGGCGGATGCCCGTGGTTATATCCTGGCGGACAGTGTGAGCAGCTTAAGCGAGGTTTCGTCTGTGGCGGCGGGGCCGACCGCCGGTATCATCTGGGCTGTCACGCCGGGGGCGCGTGCCGAGGCGGTTGCCAACGGCTACTGCAGCGTGGCGGGTGCACGGCGCGGCGGATGCACATATCGCTTATCTGCCGCTCTGGCCTGGGATGTGTTCGACAATCAGAACAACATGCGGCTGAATGTCGCGCGCCAGACGGTGAACGATGGCGCAGATGCCGCACGCACGTTCACCGATGTGCAGCTGGCGTATTTTCACTATTTCTAGGCGGCATCACACTGCGGCGGCAACGAGCGCATAACGCGCCAGCTTCCCGGCCAGCATAAAAAGCAGGGCATGCAGCGGATTCAAACGCAGCCAGCCCGCCGCGATACACAAGGCATCACCGATGAGCGGCAGCCATGCCAGCAATAACGCGGGTGCGCCGTAGTGGCGCACTTTCTCTACATGCTTGAGTTGCTGCGTCTGCGGCAGCATCCAGCCCATCCAGAACGAGATCATCCCGCCCAGTGTGTTGCCGAGCGTACCGAGCAGCAGCGCCGGCCAGAGCAGTTCGGGGTGGGCCTTCAGTACGGCGATCAGTACCAGCTCCGAGCCGCCCGGCAGTATCGTCGCCCCCAGCAGGCTGGAAAGGAACAGTCCCCACAGGCTGAGGTCGCTGGTGAGATATGCGTTCAGTACATCCAAGTCATCTGATCCTAAGTAATGTTGGCAAGCGTTTTTTTTCGATGCCCGCACCTTTTTGCGCAACATCATCAAGCCTGCGGGTAGAATATCACCCTCGATTTCCGGTAGGCTATCTGGAAGTCATTTGTTTCACCCAGACCAGCTGCTCCACTGTTCGCTATGTAAAGAGGTAGAGATTATGATTTCACCCGTTCCGTTAAGGGATATCCCGAAAAAGAATATCTTCCGCAAGAACGATGTCTTTGTGTTGTTCGGAGAATTGTTCGGGCGAGGTTATGCCAACGGTCTGATCAACGAGGCGCGCAAGGCCGGGATGACCATCATCGGTGTCACGGTGGGGCGTCGCGATGAGGACAACCGTCTGCGACCATTGACCGCCGAGGAATTGGCGACTGCCGAAGCCAATCTGGGCGGGCGCATCATCAATGTACCGCTGATGGCCGGATTCGATCTGGATGCTCCGGCTGGTGAGCCTACGCCGACCGACCTGCTGGCGGATATGACGCTGAAGAGCTGGCAGGATGACAAGCTCGACTGGCAGCATATCGAGAAGTGTCGCGAGGTCGGCGTGAAACGTTTCAAGGACTCCGTGGCGAAAGTGATGTCCGAGCTGGACGGTATGATTCCTGACGGCAGCAATGTCTTCTTCGCCCACACCATGGCGGGCGGGATCCCCAAGGTGAAGGTGTTCCTGGCCATCGCCAATCGCATCTACAAGGGGCAGGGCGAACGCTATATGTCATCGCGCGCGTTGCTCGACAGCGATCTGGGCAAGCTGATCCTGATGAATTTCGACGAAGTCACCGCGAACACTTTCCAATATCTGATCGAAGGCTCGGAGGCGATACGCTCGCGGCTGGAAAAGACCGGTGGGCAGGTGCGTTATACCGCTTACGGTTACCACGGCACCGAGATACTGATCGACGGCCGTTATCAATGGCAGACCTATACCAATTACACCCAGGGCTACGCCAAGATGCGTCTGGAGCGTGTCGCCGAGGTCGCTTGGACGAAAGGCATCAAGGCCACGGTGTATAACTGCCCTGAGATACGCACCAATTCCTCCGACATCTTCGTGGGGGTCGAGCTGTCGCTGTTCCCGTTGCTCAAGGCGTTGCGCCAAGAGCAGGGTGGGGCTTGGGCGGAAGCCCAATGGGAGGCCTGTCGTGCGTTGTTGCAGGACGGGATGACGCTGGAAAGCCTGTTGCAGAAGATAGATACCTACAACGCCAGCGATGTGATGGCGCATTTCCGCAATTTTGAAGCTTGGCCGATGGATAACAGCCGCGAGTTGGCGGATCTGATGATCGGCACTTCCGGCGAGATCACCCAGATGCACAAGACGCGCGAGGCATTGGTGACGGATGTGCTGAGTGCGCTGGTGCTGGAAGGGACGGGGCCGTTGATGTTCTTCGAGACCTCCGATCCGGCGGCTCCCGTGCTTTGGCTGAACCATGACATCATCGCCAAACAGCTCAATCTGATGCACAGCTGAACTGATTGGTATGGTTAAACGACAACGGGGAGCCGAAAGGCTCCCCGTTGTTATTGGTGAATGTCGCTCAGGATTTCTTGCGTGGCGGCAGCAGGTCGGTGATGGTGCCTTCCGCCATCTCGGCGGCGAAGCACAGCGTCTCCGACAGCGTCGGGTGCGGGTGGATGGTGAGGCCGATGTCTTCCATGTCCGCGCCCATTTCCAATGCCAGCACGCCTTCGGCAATCAGTTCGCCCGCATTGGTGCCGACGATGCCCATGCCGAGAATGCGGCGCGATTTCGGATCGAGCAGCACTTTGGTGGCACCTTCTTCACGCGCGATGGAGAGTGCGCGACCGGAGGCCGCCCAAGGGAATGAGGCCTTTTCGTACTCGATATCCTGCGCCTTGGCTTGCGTTTCGGTCAGCCCCATCCATGCGATTTCGGGATCGGTGTAGGCCACCGACGGAATCGTCAGCGGTTCGAAGAAGGCTTTGTGTCCGGCGATGTTTTCCGCCGCGACCTTGCCTTCATGCACGGCCTTGTGCGCCAGCATCGGGTCGCC
>CAZNAD010000016.1:0-57988 GCA_964571195.1 uncultured Gallionellaceae bacterium
AACGACCTGCTTGATAAACTCGTTGCGGAAATCTAAGCGCTATGTCACAAGCCATTACAGCCGCACGTCCTTATGCTCAAGCCGCTTTTGACGAGGCCCAGAAACTGGGTGAGCTCAAGAGTTGGTCGGAAATGCTGAGCGCACTTGCCGCAGCGGTCGAAAACGCGGATCTGCAAGCCGTTATACGCAGCCCCAAAATTGGTGCCGGCAAGTTGTCGGAGCTGATGCTGGCGCTGACCGGGGGCAAGGTCGGCCAGATCGCGCAGAATTTCATCAAGTTGCTGGTGGAAAATGATCGTTTGCTGGTGTTGCCGGAGATCTCCGCGCAGTTTGAAGTGCTGCGTGCCGAGGCCGAAAAGAGTGTGGATGTCGTAGTGACTTCCGCCTATGATTTGAGCGATGCTCAAAAGCAGAAGGTCGCGGCGGCGCTGAAAGTCAAAATGGGGCGCGAAATAAAACTTAGCTGCGAGGTCAATCGCGAATTGCTGGGTGGTATCGTTATTCGCGCTGGGGACAAAGTGATAGACGGCTCGGCGCGCACGCGTCTGACAGAGCTGGCTGTGGCTTTGGCCTAATCACCGATTTATCGAAATAAGGAAAAGTCAGATGAAGCTCAACCCTTCTGAAATTAGCAACTTGATCCGTAGCCGCATCGAAAATTTCGAGGCGTTAACGGAAGCGCGTACCGAAGGTACGGTGGTCAGCGTGACCGATGGTATCGTCCGCATACATGGCTTGTCCGACGTGATGCAGGGGGAGATGCTGGAGTTCCCGGGTAACACGTTCGGTCTGGCGCTCAATCTGGAGCGCGACTCCGTGGGTGCCGTGGTTCTGGGTGAATATGAACACATCTCTGAAGGCGCAACGGTCAAATGTACCGGTCGCATCCTTGAGGTTCCTGTCGGCCCAGAGTTGCGCGGTCGTGTGGTGAACGCGCTGGGTCAGCCTATTGATGGCAAAGGCCCGATCAATGCCAAGATGACCGACAAGGTCGAGAAAGTTGCTCCTGGCGTTATCGCGCGTAAATCGGTTGATCAGCCGGTACAGACTGGTCTGAAGTCTATCGACTCCATGGTTCCGGTTGGTCGTGGCCAGCGCGAGCTGATCATCGGCGACCGCCAGACCGGCAAGACTGCGGTGGCTGTTGATACGATCATTAACCAAAAAGGCCAGGGCATGACCTGCGTCTATGTGGCGATCGGACAAAAAGCGTCGACTATCGCCAACGTGGTGCGCAAGCTGGAAGAGCATGGTGCGATGGGCTACACCATTGTGGTCGCAGCGACCGCGTCCGATTCCGCAGCGATGCAGTTCCTGGCACCGTATGCCGGCTGTACCATGGGTGAATATTTCCGTGATCGCGGCGAAGATGCGCTGATCGTTTACGACGACTTGACCAAGCAAGCTTGGGCATATCGTCAAATTTCCCTGTTGCTGCGCCGTCCGCCCGGTCGTGAAGCTTATCCCGGCGACGTGTTCTATCTGCACTCGCGTTTGCTTGAGCGCGCATCTCGCGTCAGCGCCGATTACGTTGAGGCCTTCACCAAAGGTGAGGTCAAGGGCAAGACCGGCTCACTGACGGCGTTGCCTATCATTGAGACCGCAGCCGGAGACGTTTCTGCGTTCGTTCCGACCAACGTGATCTCGATCACAGACGGCCAGATCTTCCTTGAGACCGATCTGTTCAACGCCGGTATCCGTCCCGCGATCAACGCCGGTATCTCGGTGTCCCGCGTCGGTGGTGCTGCGCAGACCAAGGTCATCAAAAAGCTCGGTGGCGGTGTGCGTCTGGCGCTGGCTCAATATCGTGAATTGGCCGCGTTTGCGCAGTTCGCTTCCGATCTGGATGAGGTCACCCGCAAGCAGTTGGAGCGTGGTCGCTTGGTTACCGAATTGATGAAGCAGCTGCAATATGCACCTTTGTCGGTAGCGGAAATGGCGATGACCTTGTTCTGCGTGAACAAAGGCTACTTCGATGACGTGGAAGTCAAAAAAGCGCTTTCTTTCGAATCCGCGCTGCACGCTTATCTCAAGTCCAAGAACAAAGACCTGATGGATGCAATCAACACCCAAAAAGATCTGAGCGCGGATAATGAGAAGCTGTTGTCGGCTGCAATCGAAGCCTTTAAGTCCACCGCAGTTTATTAAGCGAGAGTCCAATCATGGCGGGTAGCAAAGAGATACGCACCAAGATCAAGAGTGTAGAAAATACACGCAAGATCACGCGTGCCATGGAAATGGTGGCGGCGGCCAAGATGCGCAAGGCGCAAGAGCGCATGCGGGCTGCTCGTCCGTATGCGGAGAAAATCCGTCAGGTTGCCGCACATTTGGCCCGCGCCAATCCAGAATACAAACATCCGTATCTGGCCAAACGCGAGCAGGTAAAGAACGTCGGTATCATCCTGATCACCTCGGACAAAGGTCTATGCGGGGGGCTGAACACTAACGTCCTGCGCTTGGTGACCAACCGGATGAAGGAATTCGATACGGCAGGTTCCGGCATCCGGCTCACGCCAATCGGTAATAAGGGTTTCAGCTTCATGACACGTATTGGCGCAAAGATCCAGTCTCATCTGACTGGATTGGGAGACACGCCTCACGTTGAGGATCTGATCGGTGCGGTCAAGGTTATGCTGGACGCCTACGTGGCAGGTGAAGTGGATGCGATCTACATTTCGTACAATCACTTTGTGAACACCATGAAGCAGGAGCCAACTTTCGAGCAGCTGTTGCCGCTGTCGGGTGAAGCGATGGCTGAAAGCCAGCAGGGGCAATGGGATTACATCTACGAGCCGGACGCGAAACAAGTGGTCGATGAATTGTTGCTGCGCTACGTCGAGTCTCTGGTGTATTCGGCAGTGACGGAGAACCAGGCATCCGAACAAAGCTCGCGCATGGTGGCCATGAAAGCAGCCTCGGACAATGCCAAGACGGTTATCGGCGAACTCAAGCTGGTTTACAACAAAGCGCGTCAAGCCGCCATCACCAAGGAAATCTCGGAGATTGTCGGCGGAGCGGCGGCGGTTAATTAATGCGCCAGCTGTTCGGGCGATTGTGTACAGAATCAATATAAAGTGGGGAATCTTAAAATGAGTCAAGGCAAGATTGTTCAGTGTATCGGTGCGGTGGTTGACGTAGAATTTCCACGCGATCAGATGCCTAAGGTTTATGACGCGCTGAAGGTAAAGGATGAGGCGAATTCCGTGGCAGAGAAGGATCTGACACTGGAAGTTCAGCAGCAGATTGGCGACGGCGTAGTGCGAACCATCGCTATGGGTTCTTCCGACGGCCTGCGTCGTGGAATGGCGGTAGTCAGCTCGGGTTCGCAGATCACAGTTCCTGTTGGTGCAGGCACACTGGGTCGCATTATGGACGTGCTGGGTCGCCCGATTGACGACGCTGGCGAGGTTAAGTGTGACGAGCGTCGCTCGATACACCAAAAGGCTCCGAAGTTCGACGAGCTATCTCCTTCCGTAGACTTGCTGGAAACCGGCATCAAGGTGATTGACTTGGTTTGCCCGTTCGCCAAGGGTGGTAAGGTTGGTCTGTTCGGTGGCGCGGGTGTGGGCAAGACCGTGAACATGATGGAACTGATTAACAACATCGCGAAGCAACACTCCGGTTTGTCCGTGTTCGCCGGTGTGGGTGAGCGTACCCGCGAAGGTAACGACTTCTACCACGAAATGAAAGACTCCAACGTTCTGGACAAAGTTGCGATGGTGTTCGGTCAGATGAACGAGCCGCCCGGCAACCGTCTGCGCGTTGCGCTGTCCGGTTTGACCATGGCTGAAAAATTCCGTGACGAAGGCCGCGACATTCTGTTCTTCGTGGACAACATCTACCGTTACACACTGGCCGGTACCGAAGTATCCGCGTTGTTGGGTCGTATGCCTTCTGCCGTGGGTTATCAACCAACACTGGCTGAAGAAATGGGCCGTCTGCAAGAGCGTATTACTTCCACCAAAGTGGGCTCGATTACTTCGATTCAAGCGGTGTATGTGCCAGCGGACGACTTGACTGACCCGTCTCCTGCTACAACCTTCTTGCACTTGGACTCCACCGTGGTGTTGTCGCGCGACATCGCTTCTTTGGGTATCTACCCTGCGGTTGACCCGCTGGATTCTTCTTCGCGTCAGCTGGATCCGCTGGTGGTTGGCGAAGAACACTACAGTGTTGCTCGCGGCGTACAGCAGACTCTACAACGCTACAAAGAATTGCGCGACATCATCGCGATTCTGGGTATGGACGAGTTGGCACCGGAAGACAAACTGGTGGTGGCACGTGCACGTAAGATTCAGCGCTTCCTGTCGCAACCGTTCCACGTGGCGGAAGTGTTCACTGGCAGCCCAGGCAAATACGTGACCCTGAAAGAGACCATCAAGGGCTTCAAAGGTATCGTCAACGGCGAATACGACCACTTGCCGGAACAGGCTTTCTACATGGTTGGCGGTATCGAAGAGGCCATCGAAAAAGCCAAGACACTGCAATAAGGGTAAATATTATGACCATGACAGTTCATGTCGATGTGGTGAGTGCCGAGGCATCCATCTTTTCCGGTCTCGCGGAACTGGTCATTGTTCCGGGCGAGGCTGGCGAGTTGGGTATCTATCCGCGCCATGCCCCGTTGTTGACACGCATCAAGCCAGGTTCGGTACGTCTCAAGTTGCCGGATCAGAATGAAGACACATTGATCTATGTTTCCGGCGGTATGCTGGAAGTGCAGCCCAATGTCGTGACCATTCTGGCCGATACCGCGATTCGTGGTGCCGATCTGGATGAGGCAAGAGCACTGGAAGCCAAACGTGCGGCTGAAGAGGCGATGCGGAACCGCATCTCCGATATCGACTACGCCGCAGCCCAAGCTGAACTGGCCGAAGCGATCGCACAGTTGCACGCGATATCGCGTATGCGCAAAGGCTCGACGCACTGAGCAAAATATGCAACTCAGTAGCAAACAGGGAAAACGGCGCAAGCCGTTTTTTTTGTTTATACTCAACGCTTCAAAACAGATCGATTAAGAATGACGACGCTTAACATCGTGATCCTCGCGGCCGGTAAAGGCACGCGTATGTATTCCGACAAACCCAAAGTCTTGCACTCGCTGGCGGGCAAGCCGCTTGTGCAGCATGTGCTTGATCGCGCAGGGGAGTTGCAGCCAGAACGTATCTGTATCATCTACGGCCATGGTGGTGATGCGGTGCCAGCAGCATTGCAGAAATCGGGGGCGACTTTCGTCTTGCAGGAGCCCCAGTTGGGTACCGGTCATGCGGTGCAACAGGCGCTGCCGCATCTGGCCGATGACAGCCAAACCCTAGTGTTATATGGCGATGTTCCGCTGACCCAGCACAAGACGTTGCATCAGATGCAGCAAGCTGGTGAAGGATTGGTGCTACTCACGGTGAATCTGGAAAATCCGACCGGTTATGGTCGTATCGTGCGCAATGCCAACGGGGATGTGCAAAGTATTGTCGAGCAAAAAGACGCCACCCCAGAACAACTTAAGATCACCGAAGTGAATACGGGCATCCTGTTGGCCCCGACCAAACACTTGCGCGCCTGGTTATCCCGATTACAGAACAACAATGCACAAGGTGAATATTACCTGACCGACATCGTGGCAATGGCGGTGCAACAGGGTATCGCAGTTCGTACCGTGCAGCCTGCCCAGGTTTGGGAAGTCGAAGGTATCAACAGCAAAACACAATTGGCTGCACTCGAGCGCACCTGGCAACAGGTACAGGCGGCAGACTTGCTGGCCAAAGGGGTAACCTTGGCTGACCCGGCACGTATCGATATTCGCGGCAAACTGACTTGTGGGCGGGATGTTGAGATTGATGTTGGCTGTGTCTTCGAGGGCGAAGTGAGTTTGGGGGATCGCGTGCGAGTGGGGGCTTACAGCATCATTCGCAATTCCCGTATTGACCAAGGTACAGCCATAGACGCTTATTCTTACCTTGATAGCGGAGAAGTCGGTGCTAACTGCCACATCGGTCCATATGCCCGTTTGCGTCCAGGCACAAAATTGGCGGACGAAGTGCATGTCGGCAATTTCGTCGAGATCAAAAATAGTGATATCGCGGCCAAGAGCAAGGCCAACCATTTGAGTTACATCGGGGATAGTACGATAGGCAGCCGCGTGAACATCGGCGCGGGCACCATCACCTGCAACTATGACGGTGCTAACAAACATCGCACGATTATCGGCGATGATGCCTTTATAGGCTCGGACACTCAGCTCGTTGCTCCGGTAATCGTGGGTAAGGGGGCAACCATAGGCGCGGGATCGACCATCACCAAAGATACGCCGGAGGGACAACTAACCCTGTCGCGCAGCAAACAGGTCTGCATCGAAGGATGGCAACGTCCGCAAAAAGGAAAGAAATAACATGTGTGGAATCGTGGGGGCAGTCGCAAAACGCAACGTGGTGCCGATTCTGGTGCAGGGTCTATTACGCTTGGAATATCGGGGTTATGACTCGGCTGGATTGGTTGTGGTAAGTGACCACAAACTGCACCGGGTACGCAGTACCGGGCGCGTGGCTGAGCTGGCGGAAAAAAGCGCCCACACCGCAGGCGATATTGGTATCGCCCACACACGCTGGGCGACGCATGGCATACCCAGCGAGCGCAATGCCCATCCCCATATCAGTAACGACCTGATCGCGGTGGTGCATAACGGCATCATCGAGAACTATGAAGAATTGCGCGCACAGTTAACGGCGCAGGGATATGTCTTTGGTTCGGACACCGATACCGAAGTCATCGCCCACTTGATACATTCGTACTACAGCAACGGACATGATCTGCTGGGCTCGACACAGGCGGCACTGGCCAAGCTGGTGGGGGCTTATGCGATCGGGGTCGTGGCGGCAGACAATCCGCAAAAACTGATCGGGGCGCGCAAAGGCAGCCCGCTGTTACTGGGTGTCGGCGAGGGTGAGCACTTCATCGCGTCGGATATGTCGGCTCTGTTGCAGGTCACCCAGAAGGTCGTCTATCTGGAAGAAGGCGACGTGGTGGAGTTGGCGCTGGCGGGTTACAGGATATTCGATGCCAAGGGCACCGAGGTCAAACGCCCGGTCAATATCAGCGAACTGAACAACGAAAGTGTGGAGTTGGGCGAGTACCAACACTACATGCAAAAAGAGATACACGAACAACCGCAGGCACTGGCCAACACGCTGGAGTCGGTATGTAACAGCCAGTCCCTGATCCCCGGTATCTTTGGTGCTGAAGCGGCAAGCGCCTTCGAGCAAATAGACAGCATCCTGATTCTGGCGTGCGGCACCAGCCATCATGCCGGTATGGTGGCGCGCTACTGGCTGGAAGAGCTGGCCGCCATCCCCTGCGTGGTGGAGATTGCCAGCGAATATCGCTATCGCACCAGTGTTGCCAACCCCCGGACGCTAGTGGTCACTATCTCCCAGTCCGGCGAGACAGCAGATACCCTGGCGGCGCTGAATCATGCCAAAGCAATCGGTCATTTACTTACCCTGGCAGTTTGTAACGTCCCGGAAAGCGCCATCATCCGCCAATCCAAACTGCGTCTGCTGACGCGCGCGGGCCCGGAGATCGGCGTGGCATCGACCAAGGCCTTTACTACTCAGTTGGCAGCCTTGTTCCTGCTTACTCTGGTATTGGCAAAACAGCGCGGTAAGCTGGATATACAACAAGAACAACAACATCTGCACGACCTGCGCCATCTTCCCAGCGCCGTGATGGCGGTATTGAAACTGGAGCCGGAGATCGCCAAGCTGGCTAAACAGTTCGCCGACAAACACCATGCATTGTTCCTTGGCCGTGGCTTGCATTACCCGATTGCGCTGGAGGGGGCGCTCAAGCTGAAAGAGATTTCTTACATCCATGCCGAAGCCTATCCGGCGGGAGAATTGAAACACGGGCCGCTGGCTTTGGTGGATAAGGATATGCCTGTTGTGGCTGTAGCGCCCAATGACACTTTGCTGGAAAAGCTTAAATCCAACCTGCAGGAAGTCCGCGCCCGTGGCGGCGAGCTGTATGTATTTGCCGATGCCGAGACCCGCATTCACTCCAGTGAAGGGGTGTACGTCATGCAAATGCCCGAACACGCGGGTTTTCTAAGCCCTATTCTTCACACGATCCCTTTGCAATTGCTGGCATATTACGTTGCATTGCAGAAGGGAACTGATGTCGATAAACCGAGGAACCTCGCCAAGTCCGTCACAGTCGAGTAGTAACAGAACTGAACGACAGTAATCCGGCGCAGGCGGTGACGGGAAATAAGCTGTACGCATAGCAAATTTCCCGGCTCGGGTCGGTATCGTTGCCACAACGTGGAGAATATCCTATGGCGGTCATCGCCGTATTCAACCAAAAAGGCGGGGTAGGGAAGACCACTTCTACCTTGAATATCGTTGCCGGTTTGGCCATGGCACAGCGGCAGCCTATCGCGCTGGACATGGACCCTCAGGGATCTTTGAGTCTTGCCTCTGGATTGAAGGATGCACGCGCACAAGAGCGCAACATGGCATCCTTCTTCAAGGACAAGACCCCCTTGGCCAACCTGTTACATGACACCCCGGCGGGCTGGCAACTCATCCCTGCTTCTATCGAACTTTCCAAGATCGACGCGTTATATAGCCGCGACCCCAATGCCGCAAAGTTGTTGAAACAAGGACTTAGCGAAGAGCTGGCGCTAACTGGCGCGCCCATCCTGATTGATTGTTGCCCGATGCTGGGGGTGTTGACGTTGAATGCCTTGCTGGCTGCCGACCGTGTGTTGATCCCGGTTGCAGCAGATTTCCTGTCCCAACAAGGGGTGCATCGTCTGGATGCGGCATTGAACGTGTTGGAGAGAAAGTTACAGCGCAAATTCGAACGCCGTATCGTGATCACCCGTTTCGACTCGCGCCGCAAACTGTCCTATGACATCCACGATAAACTGAAAGAACGTTACGGAGAGCAGGTCTGCCAGACGCGGATCGGTGAGAACGTGGCCTTGGCGACTAGCCCGATGCATGGCTTGGATATCTTTGCTTATGCTCCCCACACTCCCGGCGCGGCGGACTACAAAGCCCTTACGCTGGAACTGGTGAAGAGCGGATTCTTCGATAATTGATGCGTGGCTGTTTAGACGTGTAACACCAGCCAGCCGGTCGCAATGACCGTGGTACAAGCGATCACCATCAACCAGAAATTCCGTTTCCGCTGCTGTACGGCAAAATCCAGCAAGGCCGCCTCGTATTTAGCCACCGGATTTTCATTCAAACGCTCATGTAACAATCGCGGGATCTGCGGCAACAAGGTCGCATAACGCGGCGCTTCTTCTTTTAACGATCTGAGGAAACCGCGCCAGCCGACCTGTTCGCTCATCCAGCGCTCCAGCCAGGGTTTTGCGGTTTTCCACAGATCGAGCTCGGGGTCCAGTTGCAGCCCCAGTCCTTCGATGTTGAGCAGAGTCTTTTGCAGCAGAACCAGTTGCGGCTGGATCTCCACACCGAAACGGCGTGAAGTCTGGAATAGGCGCAACAACACCTTGCCGAACGAGACATCGCGCAAAGGCCGGTCAAAGATCGGTTCGCACACCGCACGGATGGCCGCCTCCAATTCGTCCACGCGGGTGTGCGCCGGAACCCAGCCCGACTCGATATGTACTTCGGCCACACGTTTGTAGTCGCGGTTGAAAAAGGCGATGAAATTCTGCGCCAGATAATTCTTGTCGGTATCGTTGAGTGTGCCCATGATGCCGAAGTCCAGCGCGATATAACGCCCGTCAGCGGCGACCTGGATGTTGCCGGGATGCATGTCGGCATGGAAGAAACCATCGCGGAACACCTGCATGTAAAAGATCTCCACGCCGTCCGAGGCCAGCTTGGAGATATTGATATTCGCCGCGCGCAACGCATCCATCTGGCTGATGGGGATACCGTGCATGCGCTCCATCACGATCACATTGGTGTCGCACCAGTCCCAATACATCTCCGGCACCAGCAGAAGATCGGACTTGGCAAAATTGCGCTTCAACTGGCTGGCGCAGGCCGCCTCGCGCATCAGATCCAACTCGTCATGCAGATATTTCTCGAACTCGGCCACCACCAGCTTGGGTTTCAGGCGCTTCCCGTCTGCCCACCAGCGTTCCATCAATCCGGCGCAGATGTCGAGCAAGGCCAGGTCATGCTCGATCACATGCACGATGCCGGGGCGCAGGATCTTCACCGCCACCTCCCGACCGTCGGGCAATACGGCGAAATGCACCTGTGCGACAGAGGCGCTGGCGATAGGTGTCTCGTCAAAACTGCGGAAGACTTCGTCCAGCTTTTTCTGGTAGGTCGTTTCCAGCACGGCGACAGCTTGCGCGGATGGGAATGGCGGCACACGGTCTTGCAGTTTCGCCAGTTCGTCGGCGATGTCGAGCGGCATCAGGTCGCGGCGGGTAGAAAGCATCTGGCCGAACTTGACGAAGATCGGCCCCAGACTCTCCAGCGCCAAACGCAGACGCACGGCGCGCGGGGCGGAAGTGTTGCGGGCGAACAGGACGATGTTCAATACCGTCTGCAACCAGCGTGTGCGCTCGTGCGCCAGCAGGAACTCATCCAGCCCGAAGCGCAGAACCACGTAAAAGATCTTGATTACTCGAAAGATGCGCATCTTTTTGATTTTCCGCTAAGCCGGAAGGTGTCCCGGCTGCATATATCCTGAAACAGTTTATTGATGGAGCTTGCGGACGGATTGTACCAAGCGCAGGGCTGGGAAAGGGGGCGTATTTGCAGGGCAAAAGAAAACGGCGTGACTGCTAGCCACGCCGTTTGCGGGTAAAAACGAAACGGACTTAAGCGATCTGCTGGATACCGCTCAACAGCCAGACAGCCTTGTCGTCTTTCAGGTTCTTTTGCACATGCCACACTTCGTCGAAATTTTCCGGTGCGCCGTTGTTTTCGCGCAGTTGCCCGCTCATACGCACACTGGCGATGGCGGTATCGTTCTCGTTCGCCACTTCGAGCAGCTCGGCATTGACCGAGACCACATCGGTCTTTTGCGGAGAATCATCGCGCTCGCCCAGTTGCATGGAGATCTCGGCGAACATTTCCGGTGTGGTGTATTCGCGAATATCGTTCAGATCCTTGCGGTCATTCGCGGCCTGCAGGCGGATGAACGAAGTCTTGGCGCTGCGCAGGAAGGCATCCACCGGGAAATCAGCCGGAATGTTAGCTGCGGCGGGTGCGGCAGCAAGCGGCGCGGCGGAACTGCCACTGCTCAACGGTTGTTGTGCTGGCTGTGAGGTACCGCCGTAAGGCGCACCCGCCCCAGCGTATTGCATCGCGGGTTGCTGTTTCTTGCGGAACATCGAGATCAGGAAGAACACTGCTACCGCACCGAGGATGATCATCAGGATGGTACCCATGCCTTCACCCAGACCCATGCTGGCGAACAAAGCACCCAGACCGGCGCCGATAGCCAAGCCAGCCAGAGGGCCCAGCCACTTGTTACCGGTGGATTGAGGCGCCGCCGCTTGTCCCGGAGTGTTCTGTGCGGGTGCCGCAGCAGGGGCTTTTTGAGTCTGCTCGGGAGACATGGAACGTTGTTTGCCGATGCTGCTACCGCCGCCCAGACGCTTGGCTTCAGCCGTGGCCGCAAGGAAAGAAAGGCTGGTCAGAACGATGGTGATGAACAGGAAAAGACGTTTCATGTGGTTCCTCAAAATAGTTGATAAACAAAAGCGAGTATAACAAGACACGGACACTAAATTGTGACGGAATCTCAAAATTCAATGCCCAGCTTAGAACAACGCAGGACAAACAAAGTTCAATGGATCGCCATTCAGCGGGTGGGCAAAGCCCAAAGTATGGGCATGAAGCAGCAGACGCGGGGCGCTGTTGGCGTCGCCGTACAGGGCGTCACCCAGGATAGGATGGCCAATGGCCGCAAGATGCAGGCGCAATTGATGGGTGCGTCCGGTCACTGGCTCCAGCTCGACCCGGCTGGTGTTTGTGGTCGCATCAAATGCCAGCAAGCGATAGCGCGTCAGTGACGGCTTACCTCCCTCCGCGTCGATCTTACGCCGTGGCCGGTTCGGCCAATCCTCCGCAATGGGCAGATCAATCTCGCCGCATGCCGGGACAAGCTCTCCTGCGACGACCGCCACATATCGTTTAACCACTGCCCGTTCGCGGAAAATCTGCGAAAGCCGCCGCTGCATCGCCTCACCCCGAGCGAACACCATCAGGCCGGAAGTCGCCATATCCAGACGATGCACCACCAGCGCGTCGGGGAACTGTTGTTGCAGGCGCGTAGCAAGACAATCCTGTTTATCTTCACCCCGTCCAGGTACAGCCAACAGTCCGGCAGGCTTATTGACGACCAGCAAAGAATCATCCTGATAGTGCAATTCCCAAAGGTCGTTATTAGCCGTCATGAGCCGAAGGCATGCAGGTCAGGCAAGATAAGGAGACTTTGCGTAGCGCTTTTTGGCGGCGAGTTAAGCCTTCTTCACAAATTCAGTCTTCAATTGCATCGCGCCGATACCGTCGATCTTGCAGTCGATGTCATGGTCGCCATCCACCAAGCGGATATTCTTCACCTTCGTACCCACCTTCACCGTAGAAGACGAACCCTTCACCTTCAAATCCTTGATGACCGTGACCGAATCGCCATCCACCAGCACATTGCCGAACGCATCTTTGTACACGCGCTTCTGCTCACCCGCATCAGCCGCCGCAGCGATAGGCCATTCATAGGCACACTCAGGGCAAACATAGTTGGCACCGTCTTCGTAGGTGAATTCGGAACCGCATTTGGGGCATTCGGGTAAAGCACTCATGGAGTCTCCTGAGGTGGACTGGGTTGTTGAAGCAGCTCTTTGACAGCTTTTTTAGTGCGAGTTGAAATCGAGCGTACTAAGAGCCAAGCAAAAAGTGCAGTTGTAGAAAAAGAAATACCGATGATGAGCATGGCAGTATCAAATGGCTGAAGAAGCGGCACCTCAAGATGATCGGGAAGAATCGCGGCTACTAGTTGAAGTGTAAAAGTGAGTAGCAGAAGTAAAGAGCCAACTATGTACTCAGCTCTCTGGGAAGTTATTGAGTCAGCCAAATGCTGATTAAAATCCCAACAAGTTTTAGCCATATCAATGATGTCTTGGTCGCTCATCCGCAAGGTTCCAAGTGCAAAAAACAAAGCAGATAGGAAACCGATACAGGCGCTAAGAATGGTTACATATTTGTCGAGCGACATGACTAAAGCTTATACCCCCGATGCACCGCCACCACACCGCCTGTCATATTGAAATACTCCACCCGCTCCAGCCCCGCATCCACCATCATCTGCTTCAACTCTTCCTGTCCCGGGTGCATGCGGATGGATTCGGCGAGGTAGCGGTAGCTGTCGGCATCGTTGGCGATGAGTTCGCCCATCTTGGGTAGCAGCTTGAAGGAATACAGGTCGTAGGCTTTTTCCAGCGGTTTGGCGATCTTGGAAAACTCCAGCACGATCACGCGGCCGCCCGGCTTGAGCACGCGCTTCATTTCGCGCAATGCGGCCTCTTTGTGGGTGACGTTGCGCAGGCCGAAGGCGATGCTCACGCAGTCGAAATAATTATCGGGGAAGGGCAGGTGTTCGGCATCGCATTGGGCGGTGGGGGTGGCGAGACCTTTGTCGAGCAGGTTGTCGCGGCCCACGCGCAGCATGGCGTTGTTGATGTCGGTGAGCACCACTTGGCCGCTCTTGCCGACTTTTTTCAGGAACAGTTTCGACATGTCGCCCGAACCGCCCGCTACGTCCAGCACGCGGTTGCCTTCATGCACATTCGCCAAGCCCACTGCGAAAGGCTTCCACACGCGGTGCAGGCCGACCGACATCAGGTCGTTCATGATGTCGTATTTGCTGGCGACGGAAGTGAACACGCCCGCGACCTTCTTGGCTTTTTCTGTTTCGTCCACGGTCTGAAAACCGAAGTGGGTGGTTTTGCTCATAGTGATGCTCCTTTGGTTTTTCTCCCTCTCCCTTCGGGGGAGGGTTGGGGTGGGGGCTGGTTTTCCTCAAGCCCACCCTCACCCTAGCCCTCTCCCATGGGGCGAGGGGACTGATGCCGCATTACTTATCGCGACTTGCGCCAGCTGCTTCCAGCTTGTGTTCGTAATCGTGCCACATCACATCTTGTTTTTCGCCCAGCTCGTGCAGATAGTCCCAGGTGTAAAGTCCGCTGTCGTGGCCGTCGTCGAAGGTTAGCTTAATGGCGTAGTTTCCGGCGGGGTCGATGTCGGTGAGGATGACATTACGCTTGCCGGTTTGTAACGTCTCTTGCCCAGCCCCGTGGCCGCGCACTTCGGCGGAGGGCGAGAACACGCGCAGGAACTCGAACGGCAGTTTGTAACGCGCACCGTCGTCGAAAGCGATCTCAAGGAGTCTGGACTGTTGATGCAGAATGATGTCTGTGGGGGTCGTCATGCGGGCATTATCGCAAGCCTGCGGGTAATCCACAAATCGAGTTAGGCTGCTGACACCACGCTGTCAGCAGCAGACAGGCATAATTCACGCGCGTTATTCAGAAAGGAGCGAACATGAGCAAGCCCATCTTCAATATCACCGATGCCGAGCCATTACCTTCCCCGCCCGGAATGGCACCCATCGGCGACGCAGCAACACGTTACGAAGCGCGTATCGCTCGCATCTCCGGGCAGATGGGCGCGCAAAAGCTGGGCTACAACATCACCGTTGTGCCGCCCGGCAAACGCGCATTTCCGCCGCACAACCACCGCGTGAACGAAGAGATGTTCTTCGTGTTGGAGGGCACCGGCGAAGTGAAGATCGGCGAAACGGTATATCCCCTCCGGCAAGGTGACATCGTGGCTTTGCCGCCGGGCGGCAAGGAGACCGCACATGTCGTCACCAATACCGGCAGTGTCGAACTCAGATACCTCGCGGTCAGCACCAAGATATCCCCCGAGATCTGTGAATATCCGGTCACCGGCAAGTTTGGTGTGCTGGCCGAGTTTCCCGCCGGAGCGGACGGCAAGCCGAGTTACTTCCGTTATGTCGGGCGCGAAACTGTGGCGGCGGATTACTGGGAAGGCGAATGAGCAACATCGCCGAGCTGCCCAATTTTGGCCCCAAGTCGCAGCAGATGTTGGCGCTGGCGGGTATCCATACTGTTGAGCAATTGCACCAACTGGGCGCGGTGCGGGCCTATGTGCAGGTCAAGCGCGCAGGCGCCAATGCCAACCTCAATCTGCTGTGGGCGTTGGAAGGCGCGCTGACCGGGCAGCATTGGCGGGAGGTGGCGAAACACGAGCGGCTACGTCTGTTGCTGGAGCTTGAGGATGTCGAGAATGAACACAAGAGATAAACGTTACTGGATCGGCATTGCTTCCAAAGAGCATGTGAAGATGGGTGTGGCGGGCGGCTTCAGTCAACTTTGCCACGGCAAGGCGCAACCGCTCAGACGTATGGCTGTCGGCGACGGACTGATTTATTACTCGGCCAAAGAAAAGTTCGGTACAGATGAGCCCTGTCAGCAGTTCACCGCCATCGGTGAAGTTGTTGGCAGCGAGATATACCCCTTCGAGATGTTTCCCGGTTTTGTTCCCCATCGTCGCGACATTCGCTTTTTCGCCGCCCGGGATATTCCCATCCGCCCGCTGATTCCGCAGCTTTCATTCATTACCGACAAAACGCGCTGGGGTTATGTGTTCCGTTACGGACACCTGGAGATACCTCGTGCAGATTTTGAATTGATCGCGGCGCAGATGCTGCAAGAAAAGTCTGCTGCCAATACGTTGTCAGCAGAGGGTGCGTAAGCTTCTCCTTGCCGGATGTCCCGGTGACAAACAAGGAGAACAACAATGTCCGACACGATAGAACTGGTGCGTTTCCGTCTCAAACAAGACAAGACTGCCGCCGACTGGCTCAAGGCCAACGAAAAGATCAACGAGTGGATCAAGGTACAACCCGGCTTCCGCTTCCGCAGCCTGTCCGAAACCGACGACGGTGAATGGATCGACATGGTGTATTGGGAAAGCCTGGAAGCGGCAAAAGCATCCGGGGAGAAATTCGGCGACGAGATCGGCCCCTCCTGTGAGCCATTGATCGAAATGGGCAGTGTGGTGGTGAGTCACAGCAAAGCTCACGTGATGCAGCAAGGCTAATAATCGCCAAATCAAGAAACGCCCCCGTGATGAATTCATTTGAGTCCGCAATTTAGGAGATAAATATGCGCAAAATACTGACAGGCGCGTTGGTTGCTCTGGCTATCGCAGCGCCATAAGTGGCCAGTGCTGAGCCACTTAAACCCAGTTCGGAGAAAAAAATGATGAATATTCCGAATGCAGCAACCTACACTCGAGCCCCCTTACGCAACCGGATTCGCGTTAAGCTCAAGGCCTCGGTTTCAGAAGTGTGGGCGCTGATGGGCGATCTCAGTCGCCTTCCCGAGTACAGCTCTGGCTTGGCTCGTGTTGACGTAGGTATGAATACAAACGGCATGCTCAAAGACTATGTGTGCCACTTCAAGCCCGCCGAAGAAGGCGGACAATCAATCATTCATCGCGAGAACATTCGTTGGTATGAGCCGAATCGTGGTTATGCCTCTACAGCTGAAGAACCCAATGCTCTTGGGATGACGAAAACATTTGCGCTAATGACCCTCGAAGCAGTGGGAAGAGGTACATACATGACATATTCCATGCACTATGAGGCCGCCGATCTTGCTTCGATGAAAATCGCGAACGAACAGGCGCTTGAGGACATTGGCAAACACCTCATCGCTCGCTTCGGCGGACAAATTGTCGAGCGTTTCTCCCAGCAATGAACCGCAAAAACTTGCGGATTAGAATAGAGCGGATGGGATGCAACACAAGGATCGTAACTCAGCAACTTTGGTTATGTCGCTGCTAATGATTTTCGCTAGTCTTCTGGCTGCCAAGGAGATATTTCAATGAGCGCAACGACCGCAGGGTATTACTACGCCCGCTTCCACAAAGTGTTGGAATACATCGACTCACACCTGGTTGAAGAACTGAGTGTGGAAAAACTCAGCGGCATTGCGGCCTTCTCAAAATATCACTTCCACCGGCAGTTCTCCGAACTTTTCGGCATCGGAGTGTACCGCTATGTCCAACTATGCCGCTTGAAACGTGCCTCGCATCAACTTGCCTTCCGCAGCGAGAGCATTACCGACATTGCACTGGAGAGTGGCTACGAAGGGCCGGAAGCATTCGCTCGGGCATTCAGAAAGAACTTCGGCCAATCGCCGTCGGAATTCAAGAGGCAGCCGCAGTGGGAGCCTTGGCTTGCTACCTACCAACCCTTGAGCGAACTGAGGGGCCGCCACATGCAACCACAAGCCCGAATCGAAGATGTCCGCATTGTTAATTTTCCCGAAACTCGCATTGCTGTACTCGAACATCGCGGCGATCCGCAGCGCATCGGTGACACCGTGCGCAAATTTATCGACTGGCGCAAACAGAACCACCTGCCGCCCAAGCTCAGCGCCACCTACAACCTGCACTACGACGATCCAAAAGCCGTCGAGCCAGAAGACTTTCGTATGGACATCTGCGCCGCCATCGACAAAGAGATTGTCCTTAACGAACACGGCGTCATCACCAAGACCATCCCCTCTGGACGTTGTGCTGTGCTGCGGCATACAGATTCAGACGATACCTTGTCTGTCACAGTGCACCTACTCTATGCCGAATGGCTGCCACAAAGCGGCGAAGAGCTGCGAGACTTTCCGCTGTTTCTCCAGCGCGTGAAATTCTTTCCCGATGTGGCGGAGCATGAGGCGGAGACAGAGGTGTATTTGCCGCTCAAGGAATGAGCTACAGCATGCTGATGGCTTATCGATAAACAGAGGACGGGCAGGCGGTGTGATTCGTATCATTGGTTTGTGCCCGGCTGCTTGCATTTGTTCGCCTCATTCGGATAAATGAGCAATTTTGGTTAAGACTCTCCCCTCATCTTTTCGTATCGTGCTGCTCAAAGGTTATCTATATCGGCACAAGCGGAACAGGGAGCGATTTTCAATGAAGATAATAACGCTGCAAGACGGGGCAGAGGCATTCAAGGTTTCTGTGCATGAAGCCGCACGAATTTCTACGGTAGTGCTTTTCGCGGCAGGTGCCGGCGGACAGCCAGAGCGGTACGCTACGCTTCTGAGCGTGTTGATTGAGTTCGGATACACGGTTGTTGCGCCGCATTTTGAGCGGCTTGCTTCGCCCGTTCCTACGGAAGCGGAGTTGATTCTTCGGGCGAGGCGTTTATCTCTCGCACTTAATGCCTTAGCACACGCCGATGCAACAGTGGTGGGGGTGGGACACTCTATCGGCGCTTCGACTCTTGTTGCTTTGGCGGGAGCGCAAATGTGGTTGGGGCCTAACCAGCGCGTCAATATCGCTCCAAATACCCGCCTGACTCGCCTTGTCCTGTTGGCACCACCCACTGGGTTTTTCCGTGCACCGGGGGCGCTCGACGCGGTGCGCGCTCCCATTCTGGCATGGGTGGGGTCAGATGATGTCATTACGCCCCCCGCCCAAATTGAATGGTTGGCTCAAGCCTTTCACGGCTTGCAAACAGTGACGGTTCGCATCGCCGAAGGGGCTGGGCATTTTTCGTTTATGGATATGCCGCCGCCACAAGCCGCAGAGCCACTGCAAAACAAGCAGGTTTTTCTTCGCGAGTATTCAGAAGAGGCCTGTAGTTTTTTGTTTGGATAGTATGGGCCTGCTCAAGCTGCGGCTAACTTTCCATTTGGGAACTTTATGAAGGTGCGGCAAAATTAAAGCGTGACGCCTGACCTGAAGGATAAATGCAGCATGTTTGAAATAGACCATCTGATGTTCGAGGTTGATGAACCTTTAAAGGTTGCCAGCAAAGTGGCTGAGCAACTGGGTTTGCCTTTTGCGTGGCCGTTGATGACAAAAGATGAATACACCAGTATTGGTGTGAACTTCGGTGATGTGAACATCGAATTCATAAAGTTCAGGGTCAGATTCGGCATTCAAGGAACGGAATACAGCGGGTTCAGTGGTATCGCATTCAAGACTGCATGCTCGTTGGAGGAGGCCGTGCGGAGGCTGGATGCTTCCGGGATAAGCCATCGGATTGGAGAGGATGCTCAGGCCCATACGACCATTCCCATCGAAGAAGCCCGGGTGTTTCCAACGATCTTCCTTGTCAAATATCACTTTGACACGAGCGGCTGGGTTGAACGCCTGAAGAGTGAGTTTTCCCAGTGCGCTGGCGGGAAATTCCATATTGGACGATTCAAGTCTCTCTCCATCAACCAAAGGATCCCGGCCAATCTGGAAGGGGATTTTCGGCTCAACGCTGCCAATAAGAATCAGATCGTCTTCGAGTCGCGTACCGGTGAAAGCGTTGTTATTTCTGGTTTGATCGAGAATCTGGAGATAGTAGTTGTTTAGCTTCCAATTAAAAAATATCCGTTATTTATTGGGTCGCAATACAAAGATGAAATCATGAAACTGACAATCCGGCCCATCAGAAAGGACTTTTTAATAAAGGTACGGGAGGCGGGTTTAGATGACCAGAATCAAAAAGTGGTTCGGGTCATTGCGAGCGGAGGAGAGCCATGCAGAGATGTTCTGCGCAGAGCCAAGCCAGGGGAAGAGCTTATATTGGCAAGTTACTGCCCCTTCTCCGTGGCAGGTCCGTACAAGGAATACGGGGCTGTGTTTGTGCTTGCATCCCCGTCCAGCGAATTCGTGGACTACGACGCGCTTCCATTACCTACCGGGGCACCAACAGACTACTTACGCGATCAGCCGTTCGTCCTGCGTGCCTACAGTAAAGCCGAAAACATCGTGACTGCCGAACTTCTAGAGCCTTCATCTGCTAGGGAGGTCTTAACCAAGATGTTTGAGGACAGCGAAATCGAATTTGTTTTAGCTCGATATGCAGCGTACGGATGCTATAGCTTCAGAGTCGAGCGAGGCTAGATGGACTATAGCGAGAGGCACGCTCTTGAAGCATCGTCAGGCGCAGGCTAGAATACCAGCGCCTGATTGACAGGCCAATTATCCCAATGACATTCACACGACACCAATCTGCGCAACTGGAGTCCGCTATGCAGTGCTGCAATAGCGTTGGTTTCGTATCGTCTGTGCTAGTCACCGTAGTCGTGGTCGTCGTTACTACGCCGACGGTGGGATATTGATAGCAAGTTAACCGAATAAATATCAACCCCCGTCGGCAAAACCGGCGGGGGTTTTGTATTGCTCCTGCCGCTGCCGCAAATAAAGGAGCAATACATGTCACGCATATCAGGAGCTGCACTCACGATTCGCCTGCTGGAGCGACAGGGCGTCAGGGTGGTGGCGGGCATTCCCGGTGGCCCCATCCTGCCGATCTACGATGCCTTGTCGCAGTCGCAACAGATCACCCACGTCCTGGCTCGGCATGAGCAGGGTGCCGGCTTCATCGCGCAGGGCATGGCACGTTCAACCGGATTGTCTGCGGTGTGCATGGCCTCGTCGGGGCCGGGGGCGACCAATCTGCTGACCGCCATCGCGGATGCAAAGCTCGATTCCATACCGCTCATCGCTATCACCGGGCAGGTACCCACGTCGTTGATCGGTACGGATGCTTTTCAGGAGGTGGATATCTGCGGGCTCGCGCGCTCGATCATCAAGCATGCATTCTTCGTGCGCAGCGCTGCGGAGTTGTTGCAGATTATCCCTGCTGCATTCGAGATTGCGGCATCAGGTCGTCCCGGTCCGGTGTTGATCGACATACCCAAGGATATCCAGACCGAGATGGTCGAGGTGACCGAGTGGCCGGATCCTGGCAGGCCGCAGCCGCATCGCGTGCCGGATATGATGGAATTTGCCAAGGCTGCGCAGATGGTGGGGGAAGCAAAGCGACCCATCCTGTATCTGGGCGGCGGTGTGGTGCATGCGGGTGCTTCGGCGCTCGCTGTGAATTTTGCCGAGCGTGCCTGCCTGCCGACGGTGACGACATTGATGGCTTTGGGTGCGATCCCTGTGGATCATCCGCTGTCACTGGGCATGCTGGGTATGCATGCAGCACGCTTCACCAATTTTGCGTTGCAAGAGTGCGATCTGCTGATCGCTGTCGGCGCACGCTTCGATGATCGTGTGACAGGTAAGGTCGCCGAGTTTTGTCCTCTGGCTCAGATCATCCATATCGACATTGACCCGACCGAGCTGGGCAAAATCAAGCAGCCTGTGCTTGGCATCGAGTGTGATGCCGCAGTGGCGTTGGCGGCGCTCATCCCGCTGGTCGAAGCGGAGCAGCGGGATGCGTGGTTGGGGCGCATCGCTGCGTTACGCAGGCAGTCTCCTTTTGTCGATGCGGACAGGGGCAACATCCATGCGCACTTCGGTTTGATCCGTGCCGTTGCCAACGCGCTCGACGAGGATGCGATTGTCACGACTGATGTTGGCCAGCATCAGATGTGGGTGGCGCAGGCGTATCCGTTTCGCCGCCCTCGCCAGTTGCTGACCTCTGGCGGGCTGGGCACGATGGGCTTCGGCCTGCCAGCGGCGATAGGCGCTGCACTGGCTAATCCGCAGCGCACGATTGTGTGTTTCTCCGGTGATGGTTCGATCTTGATGAACGTACAGGAGCTGGCAACCGCAGCCGAGTTGGGGGTCAACGTCAAAGTCATCGTGATGAATAACCGCTCACTGGGGTTGGTGCATCAGCAGCAGAGCCTGTTCTACGGGAGCAGAGTGTTCGCATCCAAGTACCAGTTTACGCCTGATTTCATACGTATCGCGGGCGGGTTCGGTATCCATGCGGTCGATCTGGATACGGAGCAGGAGCCGAACAAGGTCTTGCGCGAATTGCTGGAAGACAAGGAGCCGAGCCTGATCCACATCAGTGTCGACATCAATCATTTTGTACTGCCCATCGTGCCGCCGGGCGCGGCCAATCACGAGATGATCGGGCATTAAGGCTGGGCTTCTGGAATTCCAAGGGGTAAATATGGAACAAATCACATGGCAGGATTTCATGAAAGTGCAATTGGCGATAGGAACAATCGTGGAAGTCAAAGATTTTCCAGAAGCACGCAATCCAGCCTTCAAATTGAAGGTCGATTTTGGACATGAGATAGGAATCAAGCAATCGAGCGCGCAGATTACTCGCATCTATAACAAGGATAACTTACTAGGAAAGCAAGTGATCGCCGTAGTGAATTTGCCGCCAAAACAAATTGGTAGATTCTTGTCGGAGTGCTTGGTGACTGGCTTTCATCGAAAAGATGGCGCAGTCGTGTTGGCTGTACCCGAGAGCGGATTGGATAATGGCACACGGCTGGCTTGATGGTAATACGCGCCGCATTGGCTGGTGGTGGCGAAGCGGGAGCGGCTGCGGTGTTGCTGGAACAGGAAGATGCGGAAAATCCACTTAAGCGAACACTCCTGCCACCACGCTGTCAGCAGCGGGTGCGTAGCATCCTCCTTGCCGGAAGTCCCGGCGACAAACAAGGAGAAACAAATGTCCAATACGATAGATCTGGTGCGTTTTCGCTTGAAGCCCGGCAAAACCGCAACGGACTGGCTCAAGGCAAACGAAGAAATCGACGCATGGGCAAAGCGCCAGCCCGGCTTTAGCTTCCGCAGCCTGTCCGAGACTGCGGACGGCGAATGGATAGATATGACCTGCTGGGACAGCCCGGAAGCCGCGCAGGCGGGGCAGAGCAGTTTCGGAGCGGAGATGATGGTTGTGTGCGAACCTCTGGTTGCGCCAGACAGTGTGGTGTCCTGCTTCAGCACAGTCCATGTGATGCAACGCGGATAAGGGGCGGGCGATGATCAAGATCAGCATTCTGTATCCCAACAGCGGCAGATTCGATATGGACTACTACCTTAACATCCACATGCCGCGCTCCATCGAACTGTTAAGCAAGGGCAAAGGCTATCGCGGCGTGTCGGTGGAGCGCGGGCTGGGCGGGGCAACGCCCGGCTCTGCACCGGCCTACATTGCCATGTGCCATTACCTGTTCGATACTGCCGACGATTTCATGGTGGCATTTCTACCGCATGCCGCCGAGTTGCAGGGCGATATGCCGAACTATACCGACATCGAGACCGTGATTCAGGTGAGCGAGGTCGCCATTAACCATTAAAGGGAAGTACATGCCTGTTATTCATCTTATCGAAGGCCCGGTCGGTGCGGGTAAATCAACCTATGCGGCTAGTCTGAGCGTGGAGCATGCCGCTCCGCGTCTGATTCTGGATGATTGGATGGCGACGTTGTTTCGTGCCGACCGACCCGAGAAGGATGTAATGGTCTGGTACATGGAGCGCAAGCGTCGTTGCATCGAGCAGATATGGAACGTCGCTTGCGATCTGGCGGATGCGGGCAGCAATGTTGTGCTCGAACTGGGACTGATCCAGCGCCAGGACAGGGCGGAGTTTTACAGTCGGATTGATGCAACCGACTACCGACTCAAAGTTCACGTGCTGGACGCTCCACGCGAGGTTCGTCGTCTGCGGGTACAAGAGCGCAACGCGGTGCAGGGCAGCACGTTTTTTATGGTGGTGCCGGACGAGATTTTTGAGCTGGCGAGTGATTTCTGGCAAGCGCCCGATGAAGTGGAATGTATGGAGCGAGATGTTTGCCTCATTTCAACGCACCCAAAGCCGGAATAGTGCGATGACTACTAAATGCTCAGTATTCATCGCGACCATCATCCAAGTGAGCTGATCGCTATCAGCCGTTAACCAGTTACGTATTTTCGGAGCACGTCATCATGCAACCCAAATTAATTGAACTTCAACCGTTCACCCTTTCCGGTATCTCCATCCGAACATCCAACAGTGAGCAAGCCCAGCCTTCCAAGGAGACTATCGGCGGATTGTGGCAGCGATTTATCGGGCAAGACCTTGCCAACACTATCTCCAACAAGCTGCCTGACTCGCCTTTATATGGCGCGTACTCGGCCTATGAGTCGGATGCCAACGGACAATTTACGGCGACAGTGGGCGTGGCGGTTTCTGCGCCAACGTCGGCATTCGACACAATCGAGGTAGATGGCGGGCGTTACCTCGTGTTTGAAGCGCGGGGTGCCATACCGCAATCGGTCATTGAGGCGTGGGGCAAGATATGGCCGTTCTTTGCAACATCGAAGGACTGGAAACGCAGATATACAACGGATTTTGAGGTATATCGCAATTCGAATGTGGTTGAAATATACATTGCCGTTGAATAGGCGACATAGGGGGGTGCTTCATGGCAATCAAATGTTCAGTATTCATCGCGACCAGCCTTGATGGCTTCATCGCCAGAAAGAACGGCGAACTGGATTGGCTGCCGGGTAGTGACGGACAGGCCGCAGAGGAAGACCTTGGTTATGAACAATTCATCGCAGGCGTGGATACGTTGGTGATGGGACGCAACACCTATGAGTTGGTGCAGACGTTCGGCGCATGGCCGTATGGTGGCAAGCGGGTGGTGGTGTTGAGCAGCAGATTTCCCAAGATTCTGGAGCGGCTGGCAGAAGGCGTGGAGGGTTGCTCGGCATCGCCGGTAGAGCTGATGCGCCAATTGCAGAGCTCCGGTTCGACACACGTCTACGTGGATGGCGGAAAGACCATCCAGAGTTTCCTGCAAGCCGGTTTGATACAGGAGATGACGATCACCCGCGTCCCGGTTTTGCTTGGAGAAGGCATTCCGCTCTTCGGCGCGCTGGCCGGTGATATCAAGCTCCGGCATGAATCGACCAAAGCATTTAACAACGGACTGGTGCAAAGCCGGTATTCGATCCCGGAAGCGGTGTCGCTGTGAATCGGCCTGCCAATAAAAAACGGATGACATCTTGGCCGAGCCACTAAAGAACCGCTTTGGCGCGGATATCCCGGAGCAGATCGCGGCAATGATCGCTGCCGTGTCGCAAGACTTCGCGGCACGGGATTTTGTGCGTGATGCACTCGATGGTTACGAACCACTCGATCTGATGGCGCGCGGCAGGAAGATCGCTGCGGCATTGCGGCGACACTTGCCGCAAGACTATCCGGCTGCGCTAGAGACCTTGCTTGCATCGCTGGGGCCCAAGCTGGATGAGAAGGAAGATATGGGCATGGCCCCTTTCCTGTACCTGCCCCATAGCATGTTCGTGGCGGAATACGGTTTGGAGCATTTTGAAATTTCGATGCGTGCCCAATACGAGCTGACGCAACGCTTCACGGCAGAGTTCAGCATCCGCCCTTTTCTGGAGCGTTATCCCGATGCTGCGCTGGCGCGTCTTGCCGCATGGACTGAAGACACCAGCCCCCATGTGCGCCGACTGGTGTCCGAAGGAACACGTCCGCGCCTGCCTTGGGCGAGCCGGTTGCGCGATTTCCAAAAAGACCCGACACCTGTGCTGGGCTTGCTGGAATTGTTGAAAGACGACCCCTCACTTTATGTGCGCCGTTCGGTGGCGAACAACCTGAACGACATTGGCAAAGATCATCCCGACGTGCTCGCTGAAATTGCTCGCCGCTGGATGAAAGATGCCACGGAAGATCGGCGTTGGCTTATCCGCCATGCGTTGCGCTCGGCGGTAAAACGCGGCGAGGCGGGGGCATTAAAAATAATGGGGTTCGGCAAACCGGCCAAGGTGGACATCAGCAAAATCAGTATTACGCCAAAGCGAGCGCAGATCGGTAGCGCGGTTACGCTGGCCTTTGAAATCACCAATACCGAAATACAAACGCAGGATGTGCTGGTGGATTTTTGTATTCACTACATTAAAGCCAATGGCAAACCCAGCCCCAAAATATTCAAGCTGAAAGCCGTTACACTGGCACCGCAAGAAACAGCGCAGATGCGGAAGAAAATCTCCTTGGCAGAAATGACTACCCGAAAACATTATTGCGGGCATCATGCCATTGATGTTTTGTTGAATGGGCAGGCCACACCGTTGGGCACATTTGAATTGCTGGAATAAACACAAAGTACGGACAACATGGCAACCACCCGGAACACCATCGACTTTTTATTAGACCAACTTTCCCGCGCAGGAGAAGTATCGGCCAAGAAAATGTTCGGCGAATACTGTCTTTATCTGGCGGGCAAGCCGGTCGGTCTGGTGTGCGACGACCAGCTCTACCTCAAGCCGACCAAAGCGGGGCAGGCCTTGTTGTCTCTGGTGGTGCAGGGTTCGCCTTATCCCGGCGCAAAGCCGCATCTGCTGGTCACCCCGGATCAATGGGAAGAGCGCGAGTGGCTGTGTGATCTGGTGCAGGCGACGGCGCGCGAACTACCGCTACCGAAACCCAAAGTGCGCAAGAGCAAGGTGTGACGGCATGAACGATATCGCCCGCCTGCGCCTCATCAACCAGCAGATCACCTGTGGCTGCTGCAAGACTCCTGAAGAAGTGGTGCACACGCTGGGGGCGATGCAGGCGCAGGATTATGCTTCCGCCCTGTGGGCCATAGCGGTGCGTCTGCCGGGCAGCACGCAGGCGGACATCGAACAAGCCATCACTCGCCACCAGATTGTGCGCACCTGGGCGATGCGCGGCACCATCCATTTTCTCGCGGCGGAAGACGTGCGCTGGATGTTGGAACTGCTCGCGCCGCGCCTGCTGAGCGGTACGGATCGGCGCGACCGCCAACTTGGCCTCGATGCCGCCACCTATGCCCGCAGCGGCAAGCTGCTGGAAAAAGCATTGCAGGGCGGCAGGCAGTTACAGCGCAACGAAGTGTATGCCGTGCTGGAGCGCGACAAAATTTCTACCGAAGGTCAGCGCGGCTATCACATTCTGTGGCATCTGGGGCTGGCGGGTATCATCTGTTTCGGACAACACGAAGGCAAACAACCGACCTTTACCTTGCTTGATGAGTGGGTGTCTGAATCGCGCAAACTGACGCGCGACGCGGCGTTGGCTGAACTGGCATTGCGTTACTTCAGCAGCCGTGGACCCGCAACGGTGCAGGACTTCGCCACTTGGACAAAATTTTCATTGGCCGATGCACGCGCCGCGCTGGCTGCGGTGACCGACAAGTTGCGGCAATTCCAGTTCGAGGGAGATACTTACTGGATGCCACAAGAAATGCCGGAGCCGGACGCCATGCCGCAAGCTATCCTGCTGCCCTCCTTCGACGAATATCTGCTCGGCTACAAAGATCGCGGCGCGGTGCTGGATGCCGTGCATGCCACAAAAGTCGTGCCCGGCGGTAACGGCATGTTCTTGCCTATGATGGTGTTGAATGGCAGGGTCGCCGGTATCTGGAAGCGCACACTCAAGAAAAAATCGGTACACATCGACTACGCACCGTTCGCCAAACTGAAGAAAACCGAGCTGGCCACTTTCGACGTGGCCGCTCAAAGTTATGGCGAATTTCTCGGACTGATGGTGGAATGACGCCATGCGCAAATCCGAACGGCTCTTCAAATTAGTCACACTGCTGCAAGGGCGGCGCACCGCCATCACCGCGCAAACCTTGGCGGAAGAGTTGGGCGTGGCGGTGCGTACCGTATATCGCGACATCCAGGCGCTGATCCTGTCCGGTGTTCCTATCGACGGCGAGGCCGGGGTGGGTTACCGCTTGCGTAAAGGTTTCGACCTGCCGCCGCTGATGTTCGAGATGGACGAAGTCACCGCCTTGCTGGCAGGCAACCGCATGGTGCAGGCGTGGACCGATCCCGAACTGGCCGAAGCGGCCAAACGCGCCGAGGCCAAGATACTGGCGGTACTCACGCCCGCCATGCTCATCGAGATATCGCGCTTGCCGTATCGTGTGCCGATCTATTCCAACCCGGAACGCGAGACACACGGCCTGCTGCGCAAGGCGTGCGAGCTGAGGCTCAAGGTGAAGGTCGCCTACCGCGATATGAAGGAGCAGGAGACCGAGCGCACCTTGTGGCCGCTGGGCATGGTGGGCTGGGGTGACCATTGGACACTGCTGGCATGGTGCGAGCTGCGCGGCGAATATCGCAACTTCCGTTTTGACCGCATCCTGCGCATCGAATGTTTGCCGGAGCATTACCCACAGCACCCCGAGCGCAATCTGGAGCATTACCTGACGCGCATCATCGGCGTTGAGGATGAACAGAAGCCCGCATAAAATCGGCTCGTTTTAAAAAGCCGTTAAAGCAAAGGATCTCACATGGCGAAATCAACCGTGACTTACTGGAATGTATTCGGTGCGGAGGGGCGGCAACAGTGGCAAAAGATCGTCGGCATGGAAGATATGGCCGAAGAATTGACGCTAAGCATAGACCCAGAGAGCGGAGAATATACGCGGCTGACGCGGTTTTTCCCCGGTGCCGATACAACAAAGTTCGGCGGCAAGTCACATCCCTACCCGGAAGAGATATTCATCGTCAGTGGCCGCCTGTATGACCAGGCATTCGATCTGTGGCTGGAGGCCGGGCATTATGCCAGCCGCCCACCCGGCGAGGTGCACGGGCCGTTCAAAACGGCAGAGGGATGTGTCGTGCTGGAAGTATCGTTTCCGAACAAAGCGATCTGATCGTTCGCACCAAAGGGCAGGCCGACTGGTTCGATCAGTGAACAGTCAGAATGATCGGTTCGCTGCGGGTGACGATGAGGGTGTGTTCATATTGCGCGGACAGATTGCCCGGCTTTCCGATTAGCGTCCAGCCGTCGTCGGCCTCCGCGACCATCCTGCTTTTGGTCGAAAGGAACGGCTCAATGGCGATGACCATGCCTTCTTTGAGGATGCGTTGATCGCCGACATCGTAATAACCCGCAATATGCTCCGGCTCTTCGTGGATCGCCCGCCCCACGCCATGTCCGCCCAGATTCTCGATGATGCGGAGGCGGTGTGTATGCGCAACCCGTTCGATGGCATGACCGATGCGGTTGATCGGCTGCCCGGCGCGCGCCACTTTGATCGCTTCCGCCAATGCCAAGCGGGTGGCATGGCACAGTCTGGTCTTGATCGGAGAACCCGGCGGGACAATCATGGTTCCGCCCGTGTCGGCGAAATAACCATCCAGCTCTGCCGAAACATCGATGTTCACCAGATCGCCGGGTCGGATGATGCGGTCGCCGGGCACGCCGTGAGCGGCTTCTTCATTGACGCTGATGCAGGTGCTTCCCGGAAAGTCGTAAGCCAATTTTGGTGCTGAGCGTGCGCCGTGTTCGGACAGCAGACGCTCTCCGATACCATCCAGCTCCTTTGTTGTCATGCCCGGCTCGACACTTTCGAGCATTCGGTGCAATACAAGAGAAACGATACGTCCGATATGTTGTAGCGCAACGATGTCGGAATGGTTCTGTATGGTCACGGGAGCGTCCGGGGAATCAATAAAGAGTTACAGGCTGCGGATTTTTTTCAGCAGCGCGGTGGTCGAGCGTTCGTGCAGGAAGGGGATGCTGTGCACCGAACCGCCCCAGTCCAGCACTTCTTTGCTGCCGACGATATGCTCCGGCTTCCAGTCGCCACCTTTGGCCAGGATATCGGGCTTGCAGGTGAGGATCAGATTGAGCGGGGTATCTTCGTCGAACAGCACGACCAGACTGACCGACTCCAGAGCTGCGAGCACGGCCAGACGATCCTGTTCGGAATTGATCGGGCGATCATCACCTTTGCCCAACCGCTTCACCGAAGCGTCGGTGTTTACCCCCATGATGAGTGATGCGCCGAGTGCCCGTGCCTGTGCCAGATAAGTGACATGGCCACGGTGCAACACGTCGAAGCAGCCGTTGGTGAACACCAGCGGGCGCGGCAACTGCGCGACACGAGTCGCCAGCGTAGCCGCGTCACAGATCTTTTGCTCGAAAGCCGGGGCGGGATACACGTCAACAGGCATCGCAGAAGTGTTGTTATTGATGAAGCCGGTCATGCCTGTTTCCCTCTCCTCAATCCTCTCCCGCTTGCGGGAGAGGAAGCGAACGAATCGCGCAGCGAATTTCTTTAATCGATGTATTCAAAGACACGCACGACCCGCTTCACGTCATCAGCCGCACTGGCGACTTCCGATGCGGCAGCCGCTTCGGCGTGGGTGACCAGGCCGAGCAGATAGACCACCCCTTTGTCGGCAACGACATAGATGGATTTGGGGCGCAGCGATTTGTTCTTGTTCAGGCCGGAGCGGATATCGCGACTGATGCCGGAATCGCGGCGGCGTGAGCTCGAATTGGCCAGCGCGCCGACCGAGACTTCGTTTGCGGTGCGCTTCACGTTGGGCACTGCACGCACGATGCGTTCGATATCGGTCTTGATCTGTTCGGTCGTCGCTTCGCCGGTGATGAGCACAAAACGGTTGATGCTGATCACGTTCACCCGTGCCGAGTCCTCATATTTTTCCCCGACGCGAGCCGTCGCCATCTTTTCTATCGTCTCGTCTTCAAGCTGGGTGCCTGCCGAGCGCAAATCACCGGCTTTGGGTGCTTTGCTCGCACACCCCGGCAATGCTGCGAACAAGACTGCCAGCAACAGGATATTCAGATAACGCATCATTCGCCTCCCAACAATAAATGGTCGATCACATCACACAGACAATGGATGAGCAACAGGTGTACTTCCTGGATGCGCGCCGTGCGCTCGGTGGGTACACACAGGTGGAAATCACCGGGGCGCAGCATCGCGCCCATGGCGCCACCGTCGCGGCCAGTCAGCGCGACGACGGTCATACCGCGCTCATGTGCGGCGCGGATCGCCTCGACCACGTTGGGCGAATTGCCGCTGGTGGAGATGGCGATCAGAACGTCTCCGGCCATGCCGAGTGCGCGCACCTGTTTGGAGAAAATTTGCTTGTAATCGTAATCGTTGGCGATGGAGGTGATCACCGAGCTGTCGGTGGTCAGCGCGATTGCGGGCAAGCCAGGTCGCTCCACCTCGAAACGGTTCACCAGTTCGGCGGCGAAATGTTGCGCATCCGCCGCCGAACCGCCGTTGCCGCAGGCCAATACTTTGCCGTCGTTGAGCAGGCAGGCGACTATCGCCCGGGCGGCTTCGGAGGTGGGTTGGGCCAGGACAGTCTTGCTATGTAATTTGACTTGCGCGCTGTCGTCGAAGTGCTGTTCTATTCTGCTGGTCAGGGTCATGGTGCTCGATCTCGGCCCGAGGCCGGGTTGTAGTGGATGCGAATATTACCCGAATCAAGCCTCGAAGGCATTCTTGAGCCAATCGATGGTTGCCGTGTCCGCGCCGAGCAGCACCGCGTCGAAACGGCAGGGCGGCAGCGGGGTCAGCGTGGCGAGATAGTGTTGTGCGGCGCGGATCAGCTTGGCCTGTTTGCGGGTGTCGATACTGGCGGCCGCTCCGCCGAACGCGGGGTTGCGGCGCAAACGCACCTCGACGAATACCAGCGTCGTGCCGTCTTGCATGATCAGGTCGATCTCTCCGGCGCGGCAGCGATAGTTGCGGGCGAGCAAACGCAGGCCGTGTTGCTGCAAATGGCGTGCGGCGATGCCCTCGGCCTCAGCGCCGCTATTTACGGTGCCGGGGATGGTGTGACTTCCCCGTTGTTGGCCTGCTCCGCCGCCTCTTTGGCTGCGGCTTTGGCGGCATTGAGTGCCGCCAGCGTGTCGGCGGTCAGGCCAAGTCCGATGCGGAAGAAGGCAGCAAGACCTTCGCGCTGGAATTGCAGCCGGTTCAGACTGATACGTCCGGTCACGCCGTCCAGCGGCAACCCGCTCTCCGCGCGATGGGTCAGCAGGATATGCACCAGACGATAGGCGTCGATGCCCATGGCATACAGGCGATCTTCTTCCGGTTCCAGCGCCGTCCCGGCACGGGGGTAGATCATCACCGCCGGATGATCCGGCTGCAACAACCACGGCATATCAACGAAGTGAATTTCATTCAGATCGTAGTTGGCCAACTGCTGGTTGGTGTTGCCTTTGAACAGCAGCGAGGTGGCATAGACCGGCAGTCCCGGATTCAGATAGGGGCGGATCAGCCGGGCTTTGTCATGGTCGGTGGCGAGAAACACCATATTGCCGGGCGCGATCGGGGGCGGAAGTGAGCGACCGGGTGGAAGTGGTTCTCCCGTTTCCGAAACTGCGGAGGCGGGTTGCGGCTCGGTTCCTTCCGGCCAGGGGGCGACCGGTAATTTGGTGATTACCGAAGAATCATTCTTGAACAGGACTTCGGCGGTGATGGCACCGCCCAGTTTTTTCCACTCGTCCGCGAACGCGGTGGCGAGGCGTTTGGAGATTGCCGTGCCGGTGGTGACGACAGTGGCGTCATGCAGGCCGGACGCAGCGGCGATCTGGGCGATCTGGCGCGCTTCGTTCTCTGCGGGCAGGCCGAAGAAATAGAGCTGGTTGGTCTGGCTGGCCAGATCGGAAGTATTGAGTGCCAGCGTGGGAACGGTGATGCCGGGATAAGCCGCGAGCGCCGCCACGCCGTCGCGCGTGAGCGGCCCGGCAACGGCCAAAGCGCCGTTGGTGATGGCCTGACGGTAAAGGGTGACCACCTCTTTAGGTTCGTCGGCGCTGGCATACACGCGCACCGGAAGGCCTTGTTGCACACCCGCCGCAGCGGAGAAGCCCTGTTGTACCACTTCGGCGTAATGCGCCAGCGCGGTCGATTTCGATTTGAGCGGCAACAGCAGCGCGATATGCGGTGCAGGGTTATCCGCGACGAGTGTTGGCAGTGCCGGAGCGGGGGGCGGGGGTAGTACCGTTATCACCACGCCTTGTGCCGTTACGGCGGATGCCGCAACAGGCTGTTCTGGAGTGGCATTGGCACTGGCGCTCACGTATAGTGCGGCCAGAAATAAAACTCCCAAGGAAAAACGTTGCATAGTGGCCAAAAACAGAAATTGGAGTGCGCATTATATGTAGTCGCCACCCCGATTGGGAATTTACGTGACATCAGCCTGCGCGCGCTGGATGTGCTGGCCTCCGCCGACACCATCGCGGCGGAAGACACGCGCAACACGTCACACTTGCTAAGCCACTACGGCATCAGCGCCAACCGTTTGTCAGCGCTGCACCAGCATAACGAACGCGGCGCCGCCGAGAAGGTGGTTAGCCTGTTGCAGCAGGGACAAAGTGTGGCACTGGTCACCGATGCCGGGACGCCAGCCGTGAGCGACCCCGGAGCCTTGCTGGTGGAGATGGTGCGGGTGGCCGGGTTCCGCATCATTCCCATCCCCGGTGCCAGTGCGGCAGTCGCGGCGCTCTCGGCCTCGGGCCTCAGCGCGCCGCATTTCCTGTTTTACGGATTTTTGCCCAACAAATCCGCCGCGCGGCGTGCCGTGTTGCAGACATTGATCGAGCATCCTTACACACTGGTGTTTTACGAGGCACCACACCGTATTGTGGAGAGTGTCGAGGATCTGCAAGCCGTGTTCGGCGACGAGCGCGAGATCGTGCTGGCGCGCGAAGTCACCAAGCTGTTCGAGAGCATCCATCGCTGCCGTCTCGGGGAGGCGCTGGCCTGGCTGAATAGCGATGCCAACCACCAGCGCGGCGAGTTCGTGTTGCTGGTATCGGCGGCGCAGGCCAGAGCAGAGGGGCTGAGCGCGGAAGCGGAAAAAACGTTAAACGTGTTGATGGAAACATTGCCGCTGAAACAGGCGGTGCAACTGGCCGTTAAGATCAGCGGCGAGAACAAGAACGAGTTGTATCAACGGGCGCTGGCGCTAAAAAACCAGCAGAGCAGTCTGGACGAAATCCCATTGGAATAGACCAGCGAAAAGAAATAAAATCAAACGATGTGTAAACGATCCAATTCAATATCAACCCAAGCTCGCCGCGCCCAGTGGTGTGTTGCCCTGTTGCTGCTCTTCACCCACACCGTAGCATCGGCGGAATGGCTGGAGGTCGACCGCAGCGACATCCAGACCACGTATGCCGATCCGGCCTCGCTCGACGTTTCCGGCAAGCGCATCACGATGTGGCTGCTGTCGAGTTACAAGGTGCCGAGAAAATATGACACCGGCAAATTCCAATCGGTGAAATCGCAATATGAATACGACTGTCGCGGCGCGCGCTTCCGCCTGTTGGCGTATTCCCTGCATACCGGCGCACGCGGCGAAGGCGCAGAATTGTTCAGCGACGCGAGCGAAGACAAATGGAAGACTGTTGTGGCCGGAAGCTCGGATGAAAGATTGTGGAAGCGTGTCTGTGTCCCCGAGGCGGGCTGGAGCCGGGTGGGCGAGAGTAAGGCGATGGCGGTATATGCCAACCCATTTTCTATTCGCCGAAAAGGCGACAGAGTGAAGCTGTGGCAATTGTTCGATTTGCGCACCGCCAAACAACATGCCGCCGGACAGCGGTACCTGTCGGTCAAACATGAGGCCGAATACGATTGCAAAGAGATCCGCTACCGCACGTTATCCTTCACCTACTACAGCGCGAACATGGGTAATGGCGAAGAAATCTTCACGGATGACGACGCCAAGAAATGGGACGCCATCACGGTGGACAGCGCCGACCATTTGTTCTGGAAGATGGCTTGCGGGAGCAAGTAGCGTTGTTGAAGGCGGCTGCCGGAATCGGCGATTCAAATCTCGTCACAACACGGTAGGGCGCAATAACCAACGGGCATTGCGCCGAATGTCTTCCTCCGCAATACTTCCGCCATGCCTGACTATCGCCGCGCCTGGCATCCGGGCGGAATCTATTTCTTCACCGTCAACTTGCTGCAACGGCAAGGTAGCGACTTATTGATTCGTCACATTGATCTGCTGCGCGTCATTATCAAATCGGTACAACAACGCCACCCTTTCAAAATTCACGGCTGGGTCGTATTACCCGAACACCTGCACTGCGTCATTGAATTACCGCCTGGCGATATGGATTTCGCAACACGCTGGCGGCTGATCAAGATGAACTTTTCAAAAGCGCTACCTCGCACCGAAAGTTTATCGCCAGTACATATCCGTCGTGGAGAGCGCGGCATCTGGCAGCGTCGATATTGGGAACATTTGATTCGCGATGAGTGCGACTATCGGGCGCACAAGGATTACGTGCACATCAACCCGGTTAAACACGGCTTGGTCAAGTGTGTTGCAGATTGGCCACATTCAACGTTTCATCGCCTAGTTGAGGAAGGAACTTATCCGGCAAATTGGGCCGGTGGCAACGAGGGGGCTTTGGGATATACCGATTAGTTGGTATTAAACATTCGGCGCAATGCCCGCTGGTTATTGCGCCCTACGCGGGCTAAATTAACCGGCGCGCGTTAGCGCGACAGGATTGAATGCAGTGATAGGCCAACTATCATAATCACTCATGGTTTATAGCCTAACGATGGTGGAGCTTCTGGATATTGAGGCAGGTTATCTCCGATTATTAGCCATGGTTGCTTAGAAGATACCCAAAAGTGCATGTCGGGTTTGAATAGTGACGGCTCGTCGAGGCTGCCAGCTGTTAAGCCGATGACTCCAGCAGAAACACGCCGCGAGAAAATGCTTGAACCACAACGCGAACAAAAACCGCGCTCAAGAGTTTCTGAAGAGTGAAATGTGCTGATTGGGCCAGAAATAACAACATGTTCGATGCGCATCAGCACGCGAGCATTGAATGCAGCGCCGATAACTTTTTGACAAGCCCTACAGTGACATACCCGCTGATTCAAAGGATCAGAAGTCGTTTCGTAACGCACGGCACCACATAGACAGCCACCACGGAATAAAGTCATTCAGCAATCTCCTTTCTACAACAGCCTAACGTTAAATTGAGGGGCTGACGCGGGCCGCTTCGCGGCAGTCCCGCTCGAACGTTAAGTTAGGTATTTTAAGAGTTTGCACCAGGGAACCATTCAGTGTGATTATCACCACCACGCCCCCAATAGGTAACACGCTTGCCGCGCAGAAAAGCGATATAACCCTGAATCCCGGCACTCATGGCGCGCTTGGTAAAGTCCCTGTAGTGCTGCCCGTTTTGTTGGCTATCGAGAATTGCTGCCCTCAGTGCAGTAAGATCAAAATCTGCTGCAACAGATGGTAAGTCTTCGAAATTGATTGGTGTTTTGATAACTTCTCCAGAGGCACTGTAGTAGGTTATTTGCAACGTAACATAATCAACGTGGTAATACTCCACGCCTGTTTCAATTAATCTTCTGACGACCTCTGAAAAGGGAATGCTGCCGTCAAGAGTAGCACGAGCAGCTTCAGCGACAATTTCAGATTTCATAGTAATCCTTCAATGTAAGAGTATTAACGCCTAACGTTTGAATTAGGCGCTGGCGGCATTACTGCTACGCTTTTCAGGATGGCTCAGAAGGGTAAGCCCGCAAACACCAAGGAGTACGAGAACCCCCGCAATGATCTCTGCCTGAGTAACGACCATACCAAATATCGAGACAACTGAGTTGACGCGGATTTGTTCGATGACAAGTCGCTCAATTCCACTAAGCACCAGATACAGGGAAAAGAGCCAGCCAGATTGGAAGGAATGCCTCCGCAAGCCCCATAAAACGGCGAAAGCAAGAAGCCCCATTAATACTTCATAAATTGGCGTCGGGTAAACACCAGGAGGAGCGATTACTACACCGACGATATTGTTCTCGTAAGTCTGCGCCCAGAGCCAACTCGGGAGCCACTCCGGTTTGAGTGTCATATTTGAGGCAAGACCCCAATCGCCATCCCCAGACAACTGGCAGCCAAGCCTTCCTATCGCGTAGCCCAACATCATTGCCGGAGCTAATGCGTCGCAAAACGGGGCAATGGCGAGCCCCTTTCTCTTAACGTACACCACGCCCACAAGCGTGCCGACAATGAGTCCGCCATAGAACGTGAAGCCATTGCGCGTAAAGATCATGCCCCATGGGTTTATCAAGAACTCGTGTGAGTACTCCAAGATATGAAATATGCGAGCGCCGACGAAGCCAGTGATTAGAGCGAGCATAGCTAAATCACTGATGATTTCCTGTGGAGGAACATACCTATCGACGGAGCCAGGTTTTCGTTCAGCGCGGTATCTCGCCAAGCCGATTAATCCGGCTTCATGAAGGCGCTGAACTTCTAGACGTGATACCCGGATTGAAATAAGCAATGCGAGAGCGACCATTAGTCCAAACATCGGCACTGGAAGCGGGAAGTCGAGGCCGCTTAGCTCTCTAACGAGATCGGTTAAATATGGAAAAGCCGTAGTCAAGGTAAGCACCTAACGTTAAGTAGACACCCTAAAAACTACCGACAAGTACACCTTCAAGGTGTCTAATCTGGCGGCTCTCATGGTGTGCCTTAATTTAATTGGGCTCGAAACTTTAGAGCCTCCCTGTTTTGAGAAATACACCAAATCTTTTCTTGGTTAACGCTGCGGAAATCAGTTTGGCGCATTCTGCTTCTGCTCATTCCACGGCGCAACCTTAAGCAACAGCAACATCCCCGGCACCGCCAACACTGCACACAGCAGGAAAAATCCCATCCATCCCATCATCTCCACCAGCCAGCCGGTGGCGGCATTGGCGAAGGTGCGCGGCATGGCGGCGAGGCTGGTGAACAGGGCGAACTGGGTGGCGGTGTAGGCGGGGTGGGTGCTGCGCGCGATGAAGGCGACGAAGGCGGCGGTGCCCAGTCCCACGCCCAGTGCTTCAAGGCCGATCACGAAAGCGAGTTGGGCCAGCTCCACAGAGGTGATCTCGGTATGGTGTCCCACGCCCGCCAGCCAGGCGAAGCCGAAGATGGATACCAGTTGCACCACGCCGAACAACCAGAGCCCACGGTTGATGCCGATCTTCACCATCCATAAGCCGCCAAGCAGGCCACCGATGACGGCAGGCCACAATCCCGCGTTCTTGGCGATCAGGCCGATCTGGGTTTTGGTGAACCCCATGTCCATGTAGAACGGGGTGGCCAGCGCGGTGCACATGCTGTCGCCGAGCTTGTAGAAGAACAGGAAGGCGAGGATCAGCAAGGCGCTGTTCCAGCCTTTGCGGGTGATGAATTCGTGGAACGGCTCAACCACCGCATCGCGCAGGTTCTTGGGCGGAATGACGTTGAGCGGTTCTTTGACGGACAGGGTCATCAATATTCCCGGCAGCATGAACAGCGCGGTGACGATGAACACCAGATCCCACGGCAATGAATCGGCAAGGATGAGCGACAGCGAGCCGGGTATCAGTCCGGCGATGCGATAGGCGTTCACGTGTACCGAGTTGCCCAGTCCCAGCTCGGCGTCACTCAGCAATTCGCGGCGGTAGGCGTCCAGCACGATGTCCTGCGTGGCGCTGAGGAAAGCGAGCAGGGTGCAGAACAATACGATGGTGGTCATCTCGGTCTGCGGCGAAAAGCCACCGAGCAGCGCGATTACCAGCAACAAGGCCACCTGCGCCAGCAACATCCAACCACGCCGCCTGCCGAATGCCGGTATGACGTAGCGGTCGAGCAGCGGTGACCACAAGAATTTCCAGGTGTAGGGAAACTGGATCAGCGCGAACAGGCCGATGGTCTTGAGATCGACCTGCTCACTGCGCAGCCAGGCGGGCACGAGGTTGAACAGCAGATACAGCGGCAGGCCGGAAGAGAATCCGGTGAACACGCAGATCAACATGCGACGGGTGAAGAATTGTTGCCAGACGGACATTTAAAAAGCTTCCACCACAGAGACACAGAGACACAGAGAACGGCAAGACAAGCCTAGAGTTAAGGCAAAGTTTTTCACCGGCCATCGAAATATATCTGGTTTGACTCTAAGTAAGGCTTGGTTTTCTCTGTGTCTCTGTGTCTCTGTGGTGAATCGGGTTTGACTCATGCTTAGATTCCGCGCTGGAAGCGATAGGCTGCCGTGCTGCCGAGTAAATTGGGCAGCAGGCCGATCTGGCGCGTTCCGGCCATCACGCTGCGGGCGGTGATGGCGATGTTCTGTGTGCGGCAGAATGTCTCGAAGTCGTTCAGGGTGCACAGGTGGACGTTCGGCGTGTCATACCATTGATAGGGCAACTCTTTGGAGACGGGCATATTGCCGAGCAACACGTTGAGGCGGCTCTTCCAGTAACCGAAGTTGGGGAAGCTGACCACACCTTCACGGCCAACGCGCAACATCTCGCGGGTCAGCGCTTCGGTGTGGCGGGTGGCTTGCAGGGTCTGCGACAGGATGACGAAATCGAACGAGTCGCTTTCGAAGTCGGCCAGACCGGACTCAAGGTCGTTCTGGATCACGTTCACGCCATTGGCGATACACGAGACGATATCGAGGTCGCTGATCTCCACGCCGTAACCGCGCACGGCGCGAGTCTCCTTGAGGTAACGCAACAGGCTGCCGTCACCACAACCGAGGTCGAGCACGGACGAACCCTTCGGAATCCAGGCGGCGATAGCGGCAAAGTCGGGACGTTCCGCCGCGAACTGGTTGCTGAACTGGCTCATGCTGCGCCCTCCCTGGCCACGTTGTCGAGATAGGCGCGCATCACATCCATGTATTGCGGCTGCTCCATGAGGAAGGAGTCGTGGCCGTGCGAAGAATCGATCTCGGCATAACTGACGTTGCGGCGGTTATGCAGTAGCGGGCGCACGATCTCGCGCGAGCGCTGAGGCGAGAAACGCCAGTCGGTAGTGAACGACACCACCAGAAAATCGGCCTTGGCGCGGGCAAAAGCCTGGTTCATGTCGCCGCCGAAATCGTGCGACGGGTCGAAGTAGTCCAGTGCCTTGGTCATTAACAGATAGGTGTTGGCATCGAAATAGGAGGCGAATTTGTCGCCCTGATAACGCAGATAAGACTCGATCTGGAACTCCACTTCATAGCCGTAGTTGAACTGTTCGGCGCGCAACTCGCGCCCGAACTTGTCGGCCATCGCATCGTCGGACAGATAGGTGATGTGCCCGAGCATACGTGCCAGACGCAGGCCGCGTGTGGGCACCACGCCGTGATGATAGAAATCGCCGCCGTGGAAATCCGGGTCGGTGAGGATGGCGTTGCGCGCCACATCATTGAACGCGATGTTCTGCGCGGTCAGGCGCGGTGCGCTGGCGATGGCCAGCACATGGCGCACCCGTTCAGGAAAGGCCAGCGACCATTGCAGGGCTTGCATCCCGCCCAGACTGCCGCCGACAACGGCGGCGAACTGGCGGATACCGAGGCGGTCGGCCAGGCGCGCCTGCGACTCCACCCAGTCTTCCACGGTGATGACCGGAAAACTTGCGCCGTATTGCCGACCCGTTTCGGGATCGATGCTGGACGGGCCGGTGGAGCCGTGACAGCCGCCGAGGTTGTTCATGCCGACGACAAAGAATTTGTCGGTGTCGATGGGCTTGCCCGGCCCGACCATGTTGTCCCACCAGCCGATGTTTTTCGGCGCGTCGGCGTAATGACCCGCGACATGATGATGCCCGGACAGCGCATGACAGATCAGGATGGCGTTGGACTTGTCCGCATTCAACTTGCCGTAAGTCTCATACACCAACTCGTAACGCGGCAACACTGCGCCGCTTTTGAACACCAGCGGTGTGTCGAACTGCGCGCGTTGCGCATTCACTATGCCTACCGAAGAAACCACGCAAAACCCCCAAAACAAAAAACCCGTTCAGCTTGGCGCTAGAGCGGGTTCACTCGCTTTAGCTGGTATGTTTAATGTGCCCCGCAAGCTGAATCAAATCGGCACGGGATGCAGTTTCCGTATTTTGTGACAGGCTGTCAACTTTGGCCGTCATTCGTCGGCTTGCTTTTGCGAAGTCTTTCCAGTAACTTGCGCCCCTCGCTAGGGGTCTTCGTTACGAAGTGAGACATACCCTTTGAACCTGTACGGGTAATGCCGTCGTAGGGAAGCATCCTTCCGGTGCTTCTTGTGAATTTAGGAGCACCACCATGAACGCCAATCCCCAGTTTCTTGCCACTGCCGCACACGTCGATGAGGCGGCAGTCAAGCCGTTGCCCAACTCGCGCAAGATCTATGTGCAGGGTAGCCGCCCCGACATCCGCGTGCCGATGCGCGAGATTACGCTGACCGACACCCATTTGAACAACGGCGTTGAAAAGAATCCGCCCATCTATGTGTACGACTGCTCCGGCCCCTACACCGACCCGGCAGTGAAGATCGACATCCGTTCCGGTCTGGCCGAGATGCGCGCGCCGTGGATCGCCGAGCGCAACGACACCGAAGCGCTGCCGCGCCTGAGTTCCGACTATGGCCAGCAGCGCCTGAACGACCCCGCACTCGCCGACATGCGCTTCAACCTTCAGCATACCCCGCGCAAAGCCAAGCCGGGCATGAACGTCACGCAGATGCACTACGCGCGCAAAGGCATCATCACGCCGGAGATGGAATACATCGCCATCCGTGAGAACCAGAAGCGCGATGGCCTTTCCGAAATGATGCTCAAACAGCATCCGGGCGAAAACTTCGGCAAAGCGATGCCGAAAGAGATCACACCCGAGTTCGTGCGCAGCGAAGTGGCCGCCGGTCGCGCCGTCATCACCGCCAATATCAACCACCCCGAATGCGAGCCGATGATCATCGGCCGCAACTTCCTGGTGAAGATCAACGCCAACATCGGCAACTCTGCGCTCGGTTCCAGCATCCAGGAAGAAGTCGAGAAGATGACTTGGGCCATCCGCTGGGGCGGCGACACGGTGATGGATTTGAGCACCGGCAAGAACATCCACGAGACGCGCGAATGGATCATCCGCAACTCTCCCGTACCCATTGGCACAGTGCCCATCTATCAGGCGCTGGAAAAGGTGAACGGTAAGGCCGAAGACCTGACTTGGGAGATATTCAAGGACACGCTGATCGAACAGGCCGAGCAGGGCGTGGACTACTTCACCATCCACGCCGGTGTGCTGCTGCGCTACATCCCCATGACCGCGAAACGCATGACCGGCATCGTCTCGCGCGGCGGATCCATCATGGCAAAGTGGTGTCTCGCACACCACAAGGAAAACTTCCTCTACACGCACTTCGAAGAGATCTGCGAGATCATGAAGGCCTACGACGTGACCTTCTCGCTGGGCGACGGCCTGCGTCCCGGCTCTGTCTACGACGCCAACGACGAAGCGCAACTCGGCGAACTCAAGACGCTGGGCGAACTCACCCAGATCGCGTGGAAGCACGACGTGCAGGTGATGATCGAAGGCCCCGGCCATGTGCCCATGCACATGATCAAAGAGAATATGGACCTGCAACTGAAGTGGTGCCACGAAGCGCCGTTCTACACGCTGGGCCCGCTGACGCAGGACATCGCCCCTGGCTATGACCACATCACCAGTGCCATCGGTGCGGCATTGATCGGCTGGTTCGGCACAGCCATGCTGTGCTACGTCACGCCCAAGGAACACCTTGGCCTGCCCAACAAGGCTGACGTGAAGGAAGGCATCATCACCTACAAGATCGCCGCCCACGCCGCCGACCTCGCCAAGGGCCACCCCGGCGCGCAGATCCGTGACAACGCCATGAGCAAGGCGCGTTTCGAATTCCGCTGGGAAGACCAGTTCAACATCGGCCTCGACCCCGACCGCGCGCGCGAATTCCACGACGAGACCCTGCCCAAGGAATCCGCCAAGGTCGCCCACTTCTGCTCCATGTGCGGCCCGCAGTTCTGCTCGATGAAGATCAGCCAGGACGTACGCGACTTTGCAGCCGCGCAGGGCGTGTCAGAGAAGGAAGCGCTGGAAAAAGGCATGGAAGTGAAGTCGGTGGAGTTTGTGAAGCAGGGGGCTGAGGTTTATCACAAGGCGTGATGCCTCTCGCATCCTGAAAAATTGTGGCTGTACGCGCGATTGAGACTTATTTCTTTCCCAGTTTTTTCCTGGCAGGAGGCAAATAGTTTTCTGTCGTAACCACCCGCTTGCCCGTTTTACCTTCCAGCTCCAACCGTGCTTTCCGGGCGATGCCGCCGCCGGTTCTCGCGGCATCTTCATTCTCGTTCATGCCCGTCGCGTCCACGCTCTCGGCGATCTGGCGCGTGGATAACTCCGCCAGCGCGGTAAAAATCAATTCAGCCTCGCTCATGTGGTCGCGCAGGTTTTGCGTCTTTAAACCCTTCATCACCTTGTGCTCACGCACATCCACCTCGGCCCATTCCTGATGAATGATGTTGGTAAGGATCGCGTATTCCTCACCTTCCTTGATACCGTGTTCTTTCCAATAGTCCGTCAGCTTGTTGCGCGTCTCCTGTCCGGTCATGCGCTGCTGAATCCACTTCTCGCTGCGCCCATGTTTCTGCCAGGTCTCGCGGGCGCGCTCCAGCGAGAGTGCAGGATCGGACATCTCCTGCATCCGTTCATAACCCACTTTCGCCAGCCACAACTTGATCGGCTCCGCCTTCGGGCTGGGCACGGACTGCACCAGACGCAGCAGGGTTTCAGCTGTTGCAACATCGGTAAGGTAATTTTTGCCGTCTGCGGCGGGCAATTTCAGTCGGTGACAATTTGTCACCGACTCACTACCCTCCTTGCCTAGCCGCTCTTTCAGCTTGTTCCAGTATTTTCTTGCTGCCTGAAAATCCGGCTGTTGCGTCAACACCTGCACGATGTCCACAACCGAGAACCACCATGTCTCAGTGGATTCGTCATACACGCGACGGATCGCGTGTTCTTCAAAGATAGCTGGCTGGGGCTGCATGAGCAGGACTCCTCAATAGGGGATGTCTGGAAACATCTGTCGGCGACATGTGTCTCCGGTTGGCAAAACAGCAGTCCCATCGTAGGGAACGAACGTTCTGATGTCAACAAGGGGGCATTTTCTCGATGAAGATCAGCTAGGATGTGCGCGACTTCGCTGCCGCGCAAGGCGTGTCCAGAGAAGGAAGCGCTGGAGAAAGGGATGGAAGTTAAGTCGGTGGAGTTTGTGAAGCAGGGGGCAGAGGTTTATCACAAAGCCTAAGTTTCACTCACGCTGAATAGCAAACGGGCCGCATTGCGGCCCGTTTAGTTTTCAACCATTAGTATTTCTCGCTTACAGCCAAGGCATTCGTTTACAAAAACTCGCTCGCCTTCGATCTCGGTCATTGAAAGAAGCTCAAGGCGTGCGCCACAGTATCCGCAGGTATCCGGCTGGTCATTCATGATGAAATAGATTGGCGTCTCATCTTCTCTCTCAGGCAGCATGATGAATCACTTCTGGTTATCAACAAAAAGCTGATTTCTGTGCCACAGAATAAATTCCGGCTGCGGAGCAAAACGTTCTGGCGGCTCAATCGTGCGCCCATCTAATGGCAGCAGCACTTCAATTACGAATGCTTCCTTCTTGCGTTTCAGTTCATCCGAAACGACGATTTTGAATTCATCTGTGAGCGTTATCAGCCCCTTGTCGAAGGCCCTATCGTGAATTGCCGATAGACAAAGACCATTGCTTGGATTCAAGCGATTCGCTTTGTCTTTGCTCCACGGCACGATATGACTAGCGACCAATAGGCGAGCCTCCGATAGACCTGACATGCAGCAGCGTCCTCGATAGCTACTTAACACTGCACGCCGGAAAAAGCTTTGCTTGATGCGTTGCTCTGTAACAACCTTGCGAGTCTCACCGGAGAAGTCTTCAGGAATAAGCTGTTCTTCCGCGTCGTCTATCGGCTGAGCATCAGCATCCAACTTTCGTCTGAGCATTTCGCTTTCAACAGCCAAGGTTTCCCAGTCAGCATGAAATTCATCCCAGATTTCTCGGTCAAGATTCGACGCCCCTTCAAGACCTCTACGGCCTGTGCTCGTGATGGCCGGATCAAGACTGGCAAAGTTACTCAGCTTCATTGCTACGGCGCCGGGCGTTCGGCCAATCAGGCCCGCAAGTTTGATGACTTCAGGGGTGCGCATATCGAGTTTGCCGAACGGTAGTTGGCAATACAGATGGAATGCGAGCTTGAGTTGCTCCTTCGTCCAGCGGGTTGTAGCCATTAAGTCCTCCAGCGATTCGGCCCGTTGATGTGGCTGAAAGTCCGAGTTTTGAAATGTAGGACCAGTTTATCCTGGTATATAGCTGTTTTCACTATTGTCGTAACCAGTTTTGGTTCGCTGAGAATTCTTGCGGACAGTCTGTCGCCATTTTACCCTGCGCCGGATGCTTTCCGTCGAGGTAAACTGTCACGCAATAACTTTTAGCGCATCTCTATGATCTGCCGCCCCCACTGCGCTGCCTGCTGCATCGCGCCCTCCATCACCTCGCCCCTGGCCGGCATGCCGCATGGCAAGCCTGCCGGGGTGCCGTGTGTGCAACTGGATGAGGAATTGCGCTGCAAGGTGTTCAACAAGTCTGAGCGCCCGGCCTTTTGTGGCGGATTACAGGCTGCGCCGGAGATGTGCGGTGATTCGCGCGAATATGCGCTGGCATGGCTCACACAAATGGAGCTAGCGACCAAGCCGCAGGTATAATCCGCACATGCAACATTCGCTTTCCCTTCCTGACGCCGAGATCACCGCCGACTCTCCCTGTATCGGTTACTGCACCACGGTGCTAGGTGATGATGTGTGCCGCAACTGTCTGCGTAGCTTTGACGAGATCACGCGCTGGGTGGAGATGAGCGACGAGGAAAAGAAGCAGGTCAACCGCCGTATCACTATCGAAAAATCACAACGCTAACGCTCATGGATATCTTGTTACTTGTCAAAGCCGCCATTCTTGGCGTGGTCGAAGGTCTAACTGAATTTCTGCCGATCTCTTCCACCGGCCATTTGATTCTGGTGGGCGATCTGCTGAATTTCAACGATGAGCGCGGCAAGGTGTTCGAGATCGTCATCCAGTTTGCTGCCATCCTGGCCGTGTGCTGGGAATATCGCGCCAAACTGACTGCGGTGGCATCCGGGTTGGTGCGCAAAGAAGAGGGCGCGCAACGCTTTACCTTTAATCTGTTCATCGCTTTTTTGCCGCTGGCCATCCTGGGCCTGTTGTTCGGCAAGACCATCAAGGCGCATCTGTTTGCTCCGGTGCCGGTGGCGCTGGCTTTTATCATCGGCGGCCTGGTCATCCTGTGGGCGGAGAAGCGTCAGCATAGTGAACATATCGGCAGCGTGGATGACATGCACTGGAAGGATGCGCTGAAGATGGGGCTGGCGCAGGCGTTGGCGCTGATTCCCGGCACGTCGCGGTCGGGTGCCACCATCATCGGCGGTTTGTTCTTCGGCTTGTCGCGCAAGGCGGCGACGGAGTTCTCTTTTTTCCTGGCCATTCCCACGCTGACGGCCGCGACCATTTACGAGGTGGTGAAGTACCGCCATGACTTCCATGCCGAGGATCTGGGTATCTTTCTGGTGGGATCGGTGGCTTCGTTCATCAGCGCGTTCATCGCGGTACGCGGCTTGTTGCGTTATATCAGCCGACACGACTTTACCGTGTTCGCCTGGTACCGCATCGTATTCGGTCTGGTGGTCTTGTTCACCGCATATAGCGGTATGGTGAACTGGTCGGCGGGCTGAACGAAAAAGCCCGCCGAAGCGGGCTTTGCTGTGGTCACAGCCGGTTGTTCAGCTTTGTTCCCAGGGCAGATTGGCCGCTCTCCAGCCATTCAGCACATTGCGCCGGTTCGCCGGATTCTTGTCGCCTTCGAAACCTTCCAGAATGTTGTACGCCTCGGTATAACCGGATTGTGCGGCCAGGGTGGCTGCCGCGTGTGAGCGTTGTCCGCTGCGACACAGGAATAACACCAGTGCTTCTTTGTCGACTTGTTGTTGCAGCGAGGCGAGGAAGTTCGGGTTCGGTTTCATGCCCGGATAGGTCGCCCATTCGATCTCGATTGCGCCGGGGATACGTCCGACCCAGTCGCGTTCGGCCTGGGTGCGTACATCGACCAACTTTGCGCCGGGTGCCGATTGCAGCAGCCGGTTCGCTTCTGCCGGTAACAATTCGCCCGAATAAGGCAGGTTCTTTGTTTTGCCGCGCTCTTGTGCGGCTGCCAATGTGGTGCTGATCTGTCCCATTTCCATTCCTTGGTTATATTCATTGTTGCCCGTGCAGTGATATCCTGCACGCTCGCTCGCATACTATCCCAACAGCAATGAAAAATCACAGTCACGCGCACGGCCATGACAAATCCGCCGCTTTCGAGCCGGCGCATCCGGTTCGTTTCGCGGCGGCGCGCAAAAGTACCTGGATCAGTATCTTCATCAATCTCGCGCTGACTATCATGCAGGTGAGTGCGGGATTCTTCGGAAAGTCGCAGTCGTTGATGGCGGACGGGCTGCATTCGCTGGCCGATCTGGTCTCGGATGTTCTGGTGTTGTTCGCCAACCGCCACGGCAATCGCCATGCGGATGCTAACCATCCCTATGGTCATGCGCGTATCGAAACCGCCGCATCGCTGATTCTGGGTACCAGCCTTGCCGCGCTGGGTGTCGGTCTGCTCATCGCGGCGGGGGTGCGCCTGCAACACCCCGAGCATGTGCAGACGGTGCAGCCTTTCACCCTGTGGGTGGCGCTCGTCGCGCTGGCAGCGAAAGAGGGGATGTTCCGTTATATGCTGGCGGTGGCGCAGCGGGTGCGTTCGCAGATGCTGGTGGCAAACGCCTGGCATGCGCGTTCGGATGCGGCTTCTTCGCTGGTGGTGATCGTCGGTATCGTCGGCAATCTGCTCGGTTATACCTTCCTTGATCTGATCGCGGCTGCGGTGGTCGGGGTGATGATCGCTTATATGGGTATCCAGTTCGCACGCGATGCGCTGGCCGAGCTGGTCGATACCGGGCTGGAGGAAGAAGAGGTGCGCGCCATTCGCAACACGCTCAAATCCACGCCGGGGGTGATCGGCTTGCACGAATTGCGTACCCGCAAGATGGCGGACAGCGCGTTAGTGGATGCACATATCATTGTTGATCCCAAAATCAGCGTCTCCGAGGGACACTATATCGCCGAGGCGGCGCGCACGGCGGTGTTGAAAGGGCATCAGGTTATGGATGTGATGGTGCATATCGATTCCGAGGATGATATGCAGGCCAGACCGAACGCACATTTGCCGCAACGTCATCTGTTGCTGACTCATCTTGCTGAGCGACTGGGAGCCGAGCTGCCTCCTGCTACCCGGGTCGTGTTGCATTATCTGAGCGGTAAGGTGGATGCCGAGTTGTTAGTGGACGAGGCTTGTGATGCCGGGGCGCTACAGCAGGCCTGTGCCCGGATCGCGGCAGATGATGTCTATTTCCGCAATATCAGCATCTATCAGGGGCGCGCCCCAAAATAGTGCAAAGAGGGATTTGCGCGCCCCATTTATGGGCGCGCATTGTTTCGCACCTGTCTGGCAAATATGGCACAATGCGCCACTTGCAAGACCTCGGCGCGGTGGCACAGTTTCTGCTCTGTCAGGCTTGTTTCTGTAATTTTGGATTCGTTTCATAAAATAGCTTCGTCTTAATTATTTTTCTTGGGAGATTCGAGTATGTCTAAAACAGCCGCCGACGTTCTGACGTTGATCAAAGAACAAGGTATCAAGTTCGTCGATCTGCGTTTCACCGATACCAGAGGCAAGGAGCAGCACGTGGGCGTGCCAGTCTCCCATTTTGATGCTGATAAATTCGAAAGCGGTCACGCATTCGACGGCTCCTCTATCGCCGGCTGGAAAGGCATCCAGGCTTCCGACATGCTGTTGCTGCCGGATCCCGATTCCGTTTATGTCGATCCGTTCTTCGACGAACCCACTATCGTGTTGTCCTGCGATGTGATCGAGCCGACTGACGGCAAGGGTTACGACCGCGATCCGCGTTCCATCGCGAAGCGTGCCGAGGCATACCTGAAATCTTCCGGTATTGGCGATACCGCCTACTTCGGTCCTGAGCCAGAGTTCTTCATCTTCGATTCCGTAGAATGGAAGATCGACATGTCCGGTTGCTTCGTCAAGATCAATTCCGAAGAAGCCGCCTGGTCTACCGGTGAGAAATACGACGGCGGAAACACTGGTCACCGTCCGATGGTGAAGGGTGGCTATTTCCCGGTTCCTCCCGTTGACAGCCTGAACGACATCCGTGCCGCGATGGTCATCGCGCTGGAAGAGATCGGCATCCCTGTTGAAGTGCATCACCACGAAGTGGCGACTGCCGGACAATGTGAACTGGGTACCAAGTTCAATACGCTGACCAAGCGCGCTGACTGGACACAGACATTGAAATATGTGATCCAGAACGTGGCTCACCAATACGGCAAGACAGCGACCTTCATGCCTAAGCCTATCGTTGGTGACAACGGTTCCGGTATGCATGTGCACCAGTCCATCTGGAAGGGTGGCAAGAACCTGTTCGCGGGTAACGGCTATGCCGGTCTGTCCGAGACCGCGCTGTTCTACATCGGCGGTATCATCAAGCACGCCAAGGCATTGAACGCGATCACCAATCCCGGTACCAACTCCTACAAGCGCTTGGTTCCTCACTACGAGGCTCCGGTGAAACTGGCTTACTCCGCCAAGAACCGTTCTGCTTCGATCCGTATCCCGCACGTGGCCAGCGACAAGGCACGCCGCATCGAGACTCGTTTCCCGGATCCTTCTGCCAACCCGTACTTGTGCTTTGCTGCGCTGATGATGGCTGGTCTGGATGGTATTCAGAACAAGATCCACCCCGGCGATCCAGCAGACAAGAACCTGTACGATCTGCCACCGGAAGAAGATGCAAAGATCCCAACCGTTTGCGCGTCTTTGGATGAAGCCTTGGCAGCCCTGGACAAGGATCGCGAGTTCCTGACTCGCGGCGGTGTGTTCTCCAACGACTTCATCGATGCCTACATCGACTTGAAGATGGAAGAGGTCAACCGTATTCGCATGACGACTCATCCGGTCGAGTTCGATATGTACTACAGCCTCTAAGCATCTTTGGCGGCGATAAAACGGAGCCTGCGGGCTCCGTTTTCTTTTGTGGGCGAGCCGCGCGGTTTGTCACTCCGGGAGGCTTGACCTATACTTTCCGCCCTATCACAGGATTTGAAATATGAGACTGTATCGTTTCCTGATGTTATGTGTCTTGTGCCATGTCGGAGCGGCACAGGCCGAGATCTACAAACGTGTCGATGCCGATGGACATGTGACCTATTCCAGCACGCCGCTGAAAGGCTCAAAAAAGTTGCAGTTGGCACCGTTGCAGACGATGCCGCCCCCGGCCAAAATGCGCTCCCGCAACAGGGAAGACGTTGCCGATTTCCCACGGGTGGATTCCGCCACGCAGAAGGATCGCGATAGCGCCCGCCGCAAGATATTGGAAGACGAGCTGCAGGCCGAGGAGAAGGCGTTGGCCGAGATACGCAGGGATTTGCAGGAAGGTGAGAGGCCGGAGAGTTATGCCAGCAAGGTTCCGCGCGGCGGAGCAAAGCGGGATGAGAAGAACGCTTTGCAGGAAAGGGTGCAGACGCATGAAAAGAACATCGAGGCCCTTAAGACCGAGCTTGCCGGGCAGGATAGATAACCCGGATTATTTGGCATGTTTTCTGCTTAATTGATGCCATGCCGAAAGCTTCTTTCCCTACGCTGGAACATCTCGCCACCGCCGTCATTTTGCTGGACGACGAGTCGCGCGTCGCTTATCTCAATCCGGCAGCCGAACATCTGTTCGGTCTGAGCAACAGCAATCTGATCGGGCATCCGCTGCAACATGCCTTCACCCATACCGAGCAGCTTTTCAGCACTATCCAGTCGGCACTGGCCAGCCATGCCAGCCACATTGAACATGAGTTGGTACTGGGCACCCACTCGCTGGGATATAAGCTGCACCTGAGTTGCGCGGCCACGCCCCTGCATCTGGAACATGATGCGCTGTTGCTGGAGTTCCATACCATAGATCGGCCACTGAAACTGGCGCGCGAAGAGCAGATGCTTGACCAGACCCAAGCCAACCGCCTGTTGTTGCGCAACCTGGCACACGAGATCAAGAATCCGCTGGGCGGGATACGCGGTGCGGCTCAATTGCTGGAGCAGGAGTTGGACAAACCCGGCCTGCGCGAATATACACAAGTGGTGATCCAGGAGGCGGATCGTTTGCGTTCGCTGATGGAAAAATTACTCACCCCGCAACATGCGCCCCATTTCAGTGCGCTTAATATCCATGAAGTTTTGGAGCGGGTGCGCAGTGTGGTGATGGCGGAGCTGCCGGAAGGGTTGCTCATTCGCCGGGATTACGATCTGAGTCTGCCCGAGTTGCATGGTGACAAGGAGCAGTTGATTCAGGTGGTGCTGAATATCGTGCGCAACGCGGCCCAAGCCATGCAGGGCAAAGGCCAGATCGTGTTGCGTACCCGCATCACGCGCCAGGTCACGCTGATGAAGAAGTTGCACCGTCTGGCCATCGCGATCCAGATCATCGACAACGGCCCGGGTATTCCGGGGCATTTGCGTGACAAGATTTTTTATCCGCTGGTTTCGGGGCGTGCCGACGGGCATGGCTTGGGTCTCACGCTGGCACAGGATTTCGTTAGCCAGCATCAGGGCAGCATCGAATTCGAGAGCGAGCCGGGACGGACGTGTTTTACGGTGATGTTACCGCTTCCCCATTTAGGAAAATAACCATGAGCAAACCTGTATGGATCATTGATGATGACCGCTCTATCCGCTGGGTGCTGGAAAAAGCACTGGCCCGTGAAGGTATCGAATACAAGAGTTTCGCCTCCGCCGACGAGGCCCTGGGCGAGTTGCCGGACAGTCAGCCGCAGATGGTGATCAGTGATATCCGTATGCCGGGCAGTTCCGGGCTGGAATTGTTGCAGAAGATGCGCAATGAACATCCCGATCTGCCAGTCATCATCATGACGGCGTATTCCGATCTGGAAAGTGCGGTGTCGGCCTTTCAGGGCGGGGCGTTCGAATATCTGCCCAAACCGTTCGATGTGAACCATGCGGTCGAACTGATCCGCCGGGCTCTGGAGCAGAGCCAACGCAAGAACACGCAGGCCGAAGATGCACAGGCTGCGCCCGATATTCTGGGGCACGCACCGGCCATGCAGGAGGTGTTTCGCGCCATCGGGCGTTTGGCGCAATCCAATGCCACGGTGCTTATCAACGGTGAATCGGGTACCGGCAAAGAGCTAGTCGCACAGGCGTTGCATCGCCACAGCGCCCGCTCGGACAAGCCTTTCGTGGCCATCAATACTGCGGCAATCCCGAAAGACCTGCTGGAATCGGAGTTATTTGGACATGAGCGCGGCGCTTTCACTGGCGCAACAACCACGCGCCACGGGCGTTTCGAGCAGGCCGAGGGTGGTACGCTGTTCCTCGACGAGATCGGCGATATGCCTGCCGAGCTGCAAACCAGGTTACTGCGCGTGTTGTCGGACGGCAACTATTACCGGGTGGGAGGACACCAGCCGATCAAGGCCAATGTGCGCATCATCGCCGCCACCCATCAGAATCTGGACGAGCGGGTGAAACAAGGCCTGTTCCGCGAGGATCTGTTCCATCGTCTGAATGTCATTCGCTTGCGCTTGCCGCCCTTGCGCGAGCGCCGCGAGGACATTCCGCTGCTGGCCAAATATTTCCTGCAAAAGAGCGCGCGCGAACTCGGTGCCGAGCAAAAGACACTCAGTGAGACCGCGCTCAACTATCTTGCCGCACAGGAGATACCGGGAAATGTGCGCCAGCTGGAGAACCTGTGCCACTGGCTCACGGTGATGACACCCACGCAACAGGTGGAGATCGCCGATCTGCCCGCAGAATGGCGCGATAACCAAGCCGCCAGCACGCCAAATCAGGATTGGCGCGGCGCATTGGCGCAACAGGTCACACTGGTATTGCAGCGTAACGAGCCAAACATTCTGGATACGCTGACCAAACAATTCGAACGCACTCTGATCGTTCAGGCGTTGCAACATACCGGCGGGCGGCGTATCGAAGCGGCTACGTTGCTGGGCATGGGGCGCAATACACTGACACGCAAGATCCAGGAATTGGGGCTGGAAGAGGCCTGACCCATTATCCTTGAGCTTTTTAAAAGCAGATTATCTGTAGTATGATTGCTCGGCAGATTAAACAGTTCAATACCAAAGGGGGAATACCATGCAGCAAGGACATTTGAAGCTCGCCGCCATCGTTGTGGCGATGTTGGGTGGTGCCACAGCACAGGCATTGCCGTTCAACTCTTTTGACCCGCGCTCGATGGCGATGGGTGGCGCTGGTGTGGCTATCGGCGATCCCGCTACGGCACCTTTTTTCAACCCGGCCTTGCTGTCGGCCTCCGATCCGGGCAAAAGCTACTCCGTGGAGTTTCCCATCATCGGCGCGCGCCTGTATGACCCGGCCGATATGAAGAACAATCTGTCCACGTTGAGTGACAGCGTGAATACATTGAACAGCTCAATTTCGACGGTGAACACAAATTCCAAAAGTACCACTCTGGCGGACATCGCCAAAGTCCCCGGCAATATGACTACTGTGGCAAACAATATCGACACCGTGAACAACAAGCTTTCATCGTTGAGCAACAAGCCGCTGCAAGGCGAATTCGGTGCAGCGACGGTCGTCGGCGTGCCCGGCAAAAATTATGGCTTCGCTTTTTATGCTGACGCATATGGGGCAGCAGGTGGAACGCTGGAATATAACGATGCAACAACGTTAAGCAATTTATCTGCTGACGTTAAAAAGGCCGCCGATGTTTTGTCGGGAGCCACTGCGGTTGTAAATGATGCCACAGCACAAGCAGCGTGTACCCGAGTGGCCAATGGAACGACTACAAATCCGGCCGATGTAACAACTTGTCTCACTTATGTTACAACAGCCGTGAGCAATCAAAGTGCCGCGCTGAACAGTGCTACCAATGCGCTTAACTTTAATACCAATACCCAAGTAGCATCAAAGATCCACGTTCGCGGAGTCATGATCAGCGAGGTGGGGGGATCGGTTTCCCACGGATTTATCTATCATGACCAAGCATGGGTTCTAGGTGTTACTCCCAAGTTGATGCAGTTACAGTTGTTCGATGCGTTGTTAAGTGCGAATTCTGGAAACACCGACGGTGTTACTGGTAGTGCGAATTTGGCAAAATATAGTGCATTCAACTTCGACATCGGCACTGCACGCAACTATGAGAACGGGTGGCGCTCCGGCTTGGTGATCAAGAACGTATTGCCGCAGGAGTTTGACTTCAAGAGAAATGATGTTGCCACTGGTTCGAAACTGAGTCTTAAACCACAGATTCGGGCCGGGGTGTCGCATGAGAATCAATGGTCGACCGTGGCACTGGATGCCGATCTGACCAAGAACGATCCAGCCGGCTTGGAAAACTATTCCCAGTATGTATCTCTCGGTGGCGAGCTCAGTGCGCTGGGCTGGGCACAGTTGCGAGCCGGTTATCGTGCAGATCTGGTCGATTCCTCTCGCAGCCTGACTTCCGTCGGTTTGGGCATATCCCCACGCATTCCGTACTTCAAGTTCCATTTCGACCTGGCTTATGCCTTTAATTCCAACGAGCAAGGTGGCTCGTTGCGTTTCGGTTTGAATTTCTAAGAAGTTGGTGTTTCTATGACAAGCCCCGTGGCCAAAACCACGGGGCTTGTCATTTGTCTCAGTCTGACAGGTCGGCGATCACCGGAGTGTGATCGGAAGGCCGCTCTAGTTTGCGCGGTGATCTGTCGATCACACAACCGGTGCAACGGAGTGCGTCGCTGATCAGGATATGGTCGATACGTAACCCTTGGTTGCGGCGGAAGGCCATCATGCGGTAGTCCCACCAGGAATAACTCTTTTCCTCCTGCTCGAACAGACGGAACGCGTCTTGTAGGCCGAGTTGTAACAATCCTTGGAAAGCATCCCGTTCCGGCTCGCTGACAAGGATGTTGCCTTGCCAGGCGACCGGGTCATACACGTCGCGGTCTTCCGGCGCGATGTTGTAGTCGCCCAACAGGACCAGCTTTGGATGGCGCGCCAATTCCTCTTTCAGCCATGATCTCAATGCGGACAGCCATTTGAGCTTGTACTGGTATTTATCGGAGTCTACCGCCTGCCCATTGGGGATATATACGCATATCACACGTACATCATTGATGGTCGCGGCAATGACGCGCTTCTGCTCATCATCAAAATCTTTGATGCCGTACTGTACCTCGCTTGCCGGTGAGCGGCTCAGGATGGCCACGCCGTTGTAAGTTTTCTGTCCGCTGAATACGCTGTGATAGCCGGCGGCCAGTAACGCCGAGTGAGGGAAGTCCGCATCCTGTTGTTTGGTTTCTTGCAAACACACCACATCGATCGGATTTTGCGCCAACCAGTCCAGCAGATGGGGCAGACGCACTTTGAGTGAATTCACATTCCAGGTAGCGAGTCTCATTCGTTTTGTAGAGGTACGCTGGCGGGCTTTACGGGGGGGCGATAACCATAAGGAGCCGTCTTGGGGTAGCCTGCGGCATCCAGCTCTTTGGCCCACGGGACTTCTGAGAATTTTTGCAGCCATTTGGTGCCGATATTCAGGGTCGGTATCAGGTTCCCGCCGGAGGCCTGTTTGAATGCCTCGATCTCTTCTGGCGCACGCAGATTCTTTTCGGTATAGGGGATGCCGCGTTTGTCCAGATATTCACGCGCCCGGACACAGCCGGAGCCGCAATCATCGGCCACATAAAGCGTGACTGGAAAACGTTCTTGCGCGCGCCGTGTTGCGTACGGCAGGGCGTCGTTGGGTGCGGACTCGGCGCGTGATTTCAATCTCTCGATAGCGTCCGCATCTGCCTGGGGACGGTCACCGTAAAACACTTCGCCTTTGCCATCGACCGAACGGTAATATTCGGCAGCATCAGTGGCTCCGGCAATCAGTAGAGAGAAAAGCAACATCAATTGGATTCTCACAAATTTTCCTCGCAGGGCTCAGGGTGTGGCGATTTGGTCTGCCAGGCCGTTATGTCGCAGCAGCGCATCGATCTTGGGTTCGCGGCCACGGAATGCGCGGAACGACTCCATCGCATCGCGACTGCCGCCCACCGCCAATATCTGTTCGCGGAAATGGCTGCCGGTGGCTGCATCCAAAACACCGTTCTCTTCGAACAGGCTATACGCATCCGCCGATAACACCTCTGCCCATTTGTAGCTGTAATACCCTGCCGCATAACCGCCGGCGAAGATATGCGAGAAGTTGTTCTGGAAACGGTTGAACGGAGGCGGGATCAGCACGGCGACTTCCTTGCGTACCTCGTCCAGCAATTGCTGTACCGTGTGTTCTCCATGTGCATCGTGATCGCTGTGTAAGCGCAAATCGAACAGCGAGAACTCTATCTGGCGCAGCATCTGCAAACCGCTTTGGAAATTCTTCGCCGCGATCATCTTGTCGTACAGCACGCGCGGTAGTTTTTCCATGGTCTCGCTGTGGCGTGTCATGCCTTGCAGCACATCCCATTCCCAGCAGAAGTTCTCCATGAATTGACTGGGCAGTTCCACCGCATCCCACTCCACACCGCTGATGCCGGATACGCCCAGCTCTTCCACTTGCGTGAGTAAATGATGCAAGCCGTGACCGAATTCATGGAACAGCGTGATGACTTCGTCGTGCGTGAATAACGCGGGACGTCCACCTACCGGGGCAGCGAAGTTGCAGTTGAGATACGCCACCGGTGTCTGAATGCCTTGAGCTGTGCGCCGGCGTGTGATGGCGTCGTCCATCCATGCTCCGCCGCGCTTGCTGGCGCGGGCATACAGATCGAGATAGAACTGGCCGATCAGCGCATCTGTGTTGTCGCGTATGTCGAAGAAGCGTACGGTCTCGTGCCACACCGGCGCGCTAGATGTTTTGATCTGGAGACCGAACAGCTTTTCGACCAGACCGAACAGTCCCGCCAGCACCGCATCCTCGGGGAAATATTGCTTCACTTCCTGTTCGGAGAAGGCATAACGTTGCTCGCGCAGTTTCTCGCTTGCATAGCCTACATCCCAGGACTGCAAGTCCAGCAAGCCAAGTTGCGATGCGGCAAACACGCGCAACTCGCTCAAATCGTTTTCCGCAAAACGTTTGGCGCGGTGTGCCAGCTCAAGCAGGAATTCGGCGACTTGCTGCGGCGTATCCGCCATCTTGCTGGCCAGCGACAACTCGGCGAAATTGGCGAAGCCCAGCATCTGCGCTTCTTCCGTGCGCAGCTTCAATATCTGCGTCATCAGCGGCGTGTTGTCCCAGTCGATCTTGCTGCCCTCGGCCAGTTGTTCGCTGGCGCGGGTGGTGTAGGCGCGGTACATGCGTTCGCGCAAAGCACGGTTGTCGGCGAACTGCATCACCGGGCCGTAGGAGGGCGCTTTTAATGTGAACAGCCAGCCTTGCTTTCCGGCCTCCTGCGCCGCCTCGGCGGCCACCTGACGCTCGTCCGCCGGGATGCCGGAGAGGTCTTTCTCGTCTTCGATCACGCAGGTGTAGGCATTGGTCGCATCCAGCAGATTGTCGGAGAACTTCGCGGTCAACTCGGACAGCTCCTCCTGTATCGCCATAAAACGCGCCTTCTTGTCTTCCGGCAGCTCTGCGCCTCCCAAGCGGAAATCGCGCAGCTCGTTCTCGATGACTTTCTTCTGCGCCGTGCTCAGTCTTGCGTAGTCACTGCTGTTGCGGATGGCTTTGTATTTCTGGAACAGCGCGAGATTCTGCGACAGCTCGGCGTAGTACTGCGTCACCTTGGGCAGATTGGCGTTGTACACCTCGCGCAACTCGGGCGAGTTCATCACCATGTTGAGGTGACCGACCTGCCCCCATGCGCGCGACAGATGTTCGTGTGCATCCTCGAACGGCTGCACGAAGTTCTGCCAGGTCGGCGGCGTGCTATCGGCCAGCAGCTTGGCAGTCAACGCGCGGTTGCGCGTGAGCAGCTCATCGACGGCGGGAGTGATATGTTCGGTTTTGATCTCCGCGAAGCGTGGCAGACCGGAGAAGTCTAATAATGGATTCATCAACAGCGACCTAGATTGAATATGCGACGTGGCCTTCGACGATGGTATGGTGTACTCGGCCTTGCACGGTGTAACCGTTGAACGGCGTGTTCTTGCCTTGGCTCTTGAGCGCGGCGGGCTCGACCTTCCAGATGGCGGCAGGATCGAACACACACACATCAGCATGCGCGCCGACCGACAGATGGCCGGTCTTCACACCGAGCAATTGCGCGGGATTGATAGTGACGCGCGTCAACGCATCGGGCAGTGACACTTTGTCTTCTTCCGCCCACTTCAACACCAGCGGCAGCAGCAGCTCCATGCCGGTCGCGCCCGCTTCCGCTTCGGCGAACGGCATCTGTTTTGCATCCTCGTCCACCGGCGAGTGATCGGAGCAAATTGCGTCGATGGTGCCGTCGAGCAGACCGGCGCGCAACGCGGCTTTGTCGCGCTGGCTGCGCA
>CAZNAD010000017.1:0-53423 GCA_964571195.1 uncultured Gallionellaceae bacterium
CGCTGTTTTTTAAGCCTTTTAGGAAGCCGCCACAGATGGATCAATTCGCTAAAGAAACACTCCCCGTCAGTCTCGAAGAGGAGATGCGCAAGTCTTACCTCGAATATGCCATGAGTGTGATCGTCGGGCGCGCACTGCCCGATGCCCGCGACGGCCTGAAGCCGGTACATCGGCGCGTGTTGTTCGCCATGCACGAGCTGTCCAACGACTGGAACCGCGCTTACAAGAAATCGGCCCGTATCGTCGGCGATGTGATCGGTAAGTACCATCCGCACGGCGATACGGCGGTGTACGACACCATCGTGCGTATGGCGCAGGACTTTTCGCTGCGTTATCCACTGGTGGACGGGCAGGGTAACTTCGGTTCGGTGGACGGCGACAACGCGGCGGCGATGCGTTACACCGAGATCCGCATGGCGCGTATCGCGCACGAACTGCTGGCTGACTTGGACAAAGAGACGGTCGATTTCGGGCCGAACTACGACGGTTCCGAGCAGGAGCCGCTGGTGTTCCCGGCGCGTTTCCCCAATCTGCTGGTGAACGGTTCGTCCGGTATCGCCGTGGGTATGGCGACCAATATTCCGCCGCACAATCTTTCCGAGGTCATCGACGGTTGCATGGCGCTGTTGAAGAATCCCGAAATCGACATCGAAGAGCTGATCGACATCATTCCCGCACCGGACTTTCCGACGGCGGGTTTCATCTACGGCTTGGCCGGGGTGAAGGAAGGCTACCGCACCGGGCGTGGCCGTGTGGTGATGCGCGGTCGCACCCACTTCGAGGATTTGGACAAGGGCGGCAACCGCCAGGCCATCGTCATCGACGAGCTGCCGTATCAGGTGAACAAAGCCAATCTGCTGATCAAGATCGGCGAGCTGGTGCGCGAGAAGAAGATCGAAGGCATCACCGAAATTCGCGATGAGTCGGATAAGTCCGGCATGCGCGCGGTGATCGAGTTGCGCCGTGGCGAGATGCCGGAAGTGGTGCTCAACCATCTGTTCAAACAGACCCAGTTGCAGGATAGCTTCGGCATGAACATGGTGGCATTGCTGGACGGTCAGCCGCAACTGCTCAATCTGAAACAGTTCCTCGACGCCTTCCTGCGCCACCGCCGCGAAGTGGTGACGCGCCGTACCATATTCGAACTGCGCAAGGCGCGTGAACGCGGCCATATTCTGGAAGGCCTGGCCGTTGCGCTGTCCAACGTGGACGAAATCATCGCGCTGATCAAGGCGGCGGCGACACCGGCTATCGCCAAACAGGAGCTGATGGCGAAAGCGTGGCGTTCCTCGCTGGTGGAAGAGATGTTGAGCCGCGTGAGCGATGCCTCGCGTCCCGAGACGTTGGCACCCGAATTCGGCATGGTGGGCAGCGGGAACCAGCGCGCATACAAACTTTCCGACGCGCAAGCGCAGGCCATCCTTGAGTTGCGTCTGCAACGCCTGACCGGGTTGGAGCAGGACAAGATCGTCGGCGAATACCGCGAGGTGATGGAAAAGATCACCGACCTGCTCGACATTCTGTCCAAGCCGGAGCGGGTGACGCAGATCATCGGCGACGAGCTGGTGGCGATCCGTTCGCAATACGGCGACAAGCGCCGCAGCGAGATCGTTACACACACGCAGGACATGAGCATGGAAGACTTCATCACGCCGGAAGACGTGGTGGTCACGTTGTCGCACGGTGGTTACATGAAGGCGCAGAAGCTGGACGAATACCGTGCGCAGAAACGCGGCGGACGCGGCAAACAGGCGGCCTCGACCAAGGAAGACGATTTTGTCGACAACCTGTTCATCGCCAACACGCACGATTACATCCTGTGTTTCTCCAGTCGTGGTCGCGTGTACTGGCTCAAGGTGTATGACGTACCGCTGGGTACTCGCGCCAGTCGTGGCAAGCCCATCGTCAACCTGTTGCCGCTGGAAGAGGGCGAGAAGATCAACGCCATCCTGCCGGTGAAGGCTTTCCCCGAAGACAAGTTCGTGTTCTTCGCCACCAGCGACGGTACGGTGAAGAAGACTGCATTGTCGCAGTTCGCCAACCCGCGCAAGGCCGGCATCATCGCCATCGCGCTGGACGAGGGCGACTTCCTCATCGGCGTGGCCATCACCGACGGCAAGCATGATGTGATGTTGTTCTCGGACGAGGGGCGTGCCGTGCGCTTCGACGAGAACGATGTGCGTCCGCTGGGGCGCGACACGCGCGGCGTGCGCGGTATGAATCTGGCCAAGGGCGGCAAGGTGATTGCGCTGCTGGTGGCGGAGGACGAGGAACAGACCGTACTGACCGCGACCGAAAACGGTTACGGCAAACGCACGCCTATCGTCGAATACACCCGTCACGGGCGCGGCACGCAGGGCATGATCGCGATCCAGACTTCCGAGCGCAACGGCAAGGTGGTGGCGGCGACGCTGGTCAACAGCGAAGACGAGATCATGCTCATCGGCACCAACGGTGTGCTGATCCGCACCCGCGTCAAAGAGATCCGCGAGATGAGCCGCGCCACACAAGGCGTGACCCTGATGAATCTGGAGAAGGGCGAAAAGCTGGCCGGACTGAGCCGTATCGCCGACCCGGAAGATGACGAGGCGGAAGAGGGCTTGGACGAAAGCGCAGAATAAAACTAATCAACAGGAGGAAATGCCCATGACCATTTACAACTTCAGTGCAGGCCCCGCAGTATTGCCGAAGGAAGTGTTGTTGCAAGCGCAAGCCGAGCTCATCGACTGGCGCGGCAGTGGCATGTCGGTGATGGAGATGTCGCATCGCGGTAAAGAGTACATGGGCATCCACGCGCAGGCCGAGGCTGATCTGCGCGAGCTGATGGCTATCCCCGCCAACTACAAGGTGCTGTTCCTGCAAGGCGGCGCGCATCTGCAATTCTCGATGATCCCGTTCAATCTGTTGCGCGACAAACTTTCCGCCGACTATGTGAACACCGGCGAGTGGTCGAAAAAGGCCATCGGCGAAGCGAAGAAATACTGCAATGTGAACGTGGTGGCCGACAATAAAGATAAGAACTGCACCTACGTTCCGGCGTTCGACACATGGAAGCTGGATAAGAAGGCTGCCTATGTGCACTACACGCCGAACGAGACCATCGGCGGTGTGGAGTTCAACTGGGTGCCGAATGTGGGCGATGTGCCGCTGGTGGCGGATATGTCTTCCAACATCTTGTCGCGTCCCGTCGATGTGTGGAAATACGGCATGATCTATGCGGGTGCGCAGAAGAATATCGGCCCGGCCGGACTGACGCTGGTGATCGTGCGCGAAGACCTGATCGGTCACGCGAATCCGGCGTTGCCCACCATGCTGGATTACAAGACCCACTCCGAGAATGATTCGATGTACAACACACCGCCGACTTTTGCTATCTACATGGCTGGCTTGGTGTTCCAATGGCTGAAGCGGAACGGCGGCATCGGTGCGATGGAGCAGAAGAACATCGCCAAAGCGAATCTGTTGTACGCTGCCATCGATGCGAGCAACGGTTTCTACAACTGTCCGGTGAACAAGGCCGACCGTTCGCGCATGAACGTGCCGTTCACGCTGAAGGATGCGAATCTGGACGGCGAGTTCCTCAAGCAGGCGGACGCACGCGGTCTGCTGCAATTGAAGGGGCACCGTTCCGTCGGCGGTATGCGCGCGTCCATCTACAACGCGATGCCGATCGAGGGCGTGCAAGCACTGGTCGATTTCATGAACGAGTTCGCCCGTAGCAAGGGCTGACTGTACGCGATGGTAAAAACCTTCCGCATCCTCACGCTGAACAAGATATCGCCGACAGGCTTGAAGCGTCTGCCTGCGCAGCGTTATCAGGTGGGTGATAAGGTCGCACAGCCCGATGCGATCTTGGTGCGTTCACAGAACATGCTGGAGATGGATATTCCCCTCGGCGTGCTGGCCATCGCACGTGCCGGTGCGGGCACCAACAATGTGCCGGTGAAGAAGATGAGTGCGCGCGGCGTGCCCGTGTTCAACGCGCCGGGTGCGAATGCGAACGCGGTGAAGGAACTGGTCGTCACCGGCATGTTGCTGGCCTCGCGCAACATCGTGCCAGCGCTGAAGTTCACCTCCGGTCTGAGCGGCAACGATGAGGCCATGCACAAGCTGGTGGAGGACGGGAAGAAAGATTTCGCCGGTACCGAATTGCGCGGACGCACATTGGGCGTGATCGGGCTGGGGGCTATCGGGCGTCTGGTGGCCGAGACCGCGCTCGGTCTCGGCATGAAAGTGATCGGCTACGATCCCGAGATCACGGTGGAGGCGGCGTGGAGCCTGTCGTCGCAGGTGAAGAAGGCGAACAGCATCGAGGATCTGCTTAAGCATAGCGATTTTGTGACGCTGCATGTGCCGCTGCTGGATGCGACGCGCAACCTCATCGACGACAAGCGTGTGGCGATCATGAAGTCCGGTGCCGTGTTGCTGAATTTTTCGCGCGATGCCATCGTCAGCGAAGATGCGGTCATCGCCGGATTGGCGAGCAGGCATCTGCGTTGTTATGTGTGCGATTTCCCGAGTAACAAGACCATCGTCAACGACAAGATCATCGCGCTGCCGCATCTGGGCGCTTCTACCGAAGAGGCGGAAGAGAACTGTGCGGTGATGGTGGCGGAGCAACTGCGCGAATATCTGGAGCACGGCAACATCACCAATACGGTCAATTTCCCCAATGTCAGCATGCCGCGCGAATCAGCGTTCCGTCTGGCCATCGCCAACGCCAATGTGCCGAACATGCTGGGACAGATCTCGACGGCATTGGCGGGGGCGGGGATCAATATCCACAACATGATGAACAAATCGCGCGGGGAGATGGCTTATACCTTGGTGGACACCGACACGGTGTTGCCGGACACCCTGATCGCGCAGATCGCCGCCATCCCCGGCGTGCTGATGGTGCGTGCGTTGCCGCTGGAGGCGGATGAATGAGTGACGATTTGAAAAAATTTCGCGAGCAGATCGACCGTATCGACGACGAGTTGCTCAAGCTGTTCAATCAGCGCGCCGGATTGGCGCAGCAGATCGGCCATGCCAAAGGCAACGGCGCGGTGCTGCGCCCCGAGCGCGAGGCACAGGTGTTGCAGCGTCTGATCGATGCGAATAAAGGGCCGCTGCCAGGTCAGGGAGTGGCAGCACTGTTCACCGAGGTCATGTCGCAGTGCCGCGCTTTGGAAGCGCCGTTGCGCGTGGCATATCTGGGGCCGCACGGTACGTTCAGCGAGGCGGCGGTATTCCAGCGTTTCGGTCAGGCGACGACAGGCGTGCCGGCTGATTCCATCGACGGCGTGTTTGCCGCCGTGGAAAGCGGTGCGGCGAATTACGGTCTGGTGCCGGTGGAGAATTCCACCGAGGGCGCGATTGGGCGCACGCTCGATCTGCTGTTGAACAGCAATCTCAATATTTGCGGCGAGGTGTTGCTGCAAGTGCATCAATGCCTGATGTCGAACGAGAACGATCTGACGGTCATCCGCAAGGTCTATTCGCATCCGCAGTCGTTTGGTCAATGCCAGAGCTGGTTGCATGCGCATTTGCCGCATGTGGAGCGCATCACAGCATCCAGCAATGCCGACGCGGCGCGGCTGGCGGCGGAAGAGTCGTTCGCGGCGGCTATCGGCGGGGCACAGGCGGCGCAGCATTTCAAATTGAAAGTGCTGGCGCAGAATATCGAGGACGATGCGCGCAACACCACGCGCTTCCTCGTCATCGGCAAGCAGGATGTGGCACCTTCCGGTCGCGACAAGACTTCGCTGGTGATGTCCGCACAGAACCGTCCGGGAGCGGTGCATGACCTGCTCGTGCCCTTGGCGCAGAACGGTGTCTCCATGACCAAGCTGGAGTCGCGTCCTAGCCGTGCCGGTCTGTGGGAATACGTGTTCTATGTGGATATCGAAGGCCATCAGGCCGATACCAAGGTCGCCGCTGCATTGGCGCAACTCAAGCAGATCGCGGCCTTCGTCAAGGTGCTGGGTTCCTACCCGGTCGCTGTTTGAATAATGATTATTAAATAATCTCCGGGACACGAAAAAGCATAACGACACCAGTAGAATCCGTTGCGTTTTTTTGCCTGTCTCTCTGTATCTTTAAGCCTCTGTGGTGGATTTTGATTTATGAATTACTGTGATTTGGCACCATCCTATATCCGTTCCATCGCGCCTTATCAGCCGGGCAAGCCCATTTCCGAGCTGGAGCGCGAGCTGGGCATCACCGGCATCGTCAAGCTGGCTTCCAACGAGAATCCGCTGGGCGCGAGTGCCGCTTCGGTTGCGGCGATGCAGGAGGCGATCAAGACCATCGCGCTGTACCCGGACGGTAACTGTTTCGAACTGAAGGACGCGCTGGTGAAACGTTACGGTGTGACCCATGCCAGCGTCACTCTGGGTAACGGCAGCAACGATTTGCTGGAGTTGTCTGCGCGTGCCTTTCTCGCGCCCGGCGACAAGGTGGTGTACTCGGCGCACGCATTCGCGGTGTATGCGTTGGCCACACAGGCGGTCGGGGCGACCGGGATCAGCGTGCCTGCGGCTCAGGGGTACGGGCATGACCTGCCCGCGATGCTTGCGGCCGCCAAGGACAACAAGGCCAAGATGGTGTTCATCGCCAACCCCAACAATCCCACCGGCACCTTCCTGAGTGCGGAGGCCTTGCGCAAGTTCATGCGCGGTCTGCCGGCGGAGATACTGGTGGTGCTGGATGAGGCCTACAACGAATATCTGCCTGAAGACAAACGATACGACAGCGTGAGCTGGCTCAAGGAGTTCCCCAATCTCATCATTTCGCGCACCTTCTCCAAGGCCTACGGTCTGGCCGGTCTGCGTGTGGGGTACGCGCTGGCACACGAGCAGGTGACGGACATGCTGAACCGTGTGCGCCAGCCGTTCAATGTGAACAGTGTGGCGCAGGCGGCGGCGGTGGCGGCCTTCCGCGACGTGTCTTTCGTGAAGAAGACCTTCGAGCTGAACCAGCGCGGCATGGTGCAGATCACCGAGGGGCTGACCAAGCTGGGGCTGGAATACATCCCCTCGTTCGGCAATTTTGTGGCGTTCCGCATCGGCGGGGCGACGGCGATGTACCGACGCTTGCTTGAACTGGGCGTGATCGTGCGCCCGATTGCGAACTATGACATGCCGGACTGGTTGCGCGTGAGTATCGGTCTGGAAAGTGAGAATGCCAAATTTTTAGCTGCGCTGGAGAAGGCAATGAGCCAGCAAGTACATGGAGAAAAGAAATGATTATCGTAATGGGCAGGGAAGTGACCGACGAACAGATCGGTACCGTGGTGAAAAAACTGGAAGTGGCCGGACTCAAGGCCAATATCTCGCGCGGTATCGAGCGCACCGTGATCGGAGCCATCGGCGACGAACGCAAGCTGGACGCGGATATGTTCACCTCGTTGCCGGGCGTGGAATCGGCGATGCACATCGCCAAACAATACAAGATCGTGTCGCGCGAATCGCACAAGCAGGACACGGTGATCGACATCGGCGGTATCAAGCTGGGCGGCAAGCAGATCCAGGTGATCGCCGGGCCGTGTTCGGTGGAGACACAATCGCAGATGGATTTGTCGGCGCAGTTCACCCACGAGGCGGGTTGTCGTCTGATGCGTGGCGGCGCGTTCAAGCCGCGCACCAGTCCCTATGCCTTCCAGGGCAAAGGCGTGGAAGGGTTGAACATGTTCCGCAAGGCGGCCAGCCGTTACAAACTGCCTATCGTCACCGAATTGATGGATGTGCGCCAGATCGACGCTTTCCTCGAATACGACGTGGATGCCATCCAGATCGGTACACGCAATATGCAGAACTTCGACCTGCTCAAGGAAGTCGGTCGCCTCAACAAACCCGTCATCCTCAAGCGCGGCATGTCGGCGACTATCAGTGAATGGCTGATGGCGGCGGAATACATCGCGGCAGGCGGCAACCACAACATCATTTTCTGCGAACGCGGCATCCGTACCTTCGAGACCTACTACCGCAACGTGCTGGACGTGACCGCAATTCCGGTGCTGAAGAAAGAGACCCATCTGCCAGTGATCGTCGATCCGTCGCATGCGGGCGGCAAAGCGTGGATGGTGCCGGCGTTGTCGCAGGCGGCCATCGCGGCGGGCGCAGACGGCCTACTGGTCGAGATGCACCCCAGCCCGTGCGATGCATGGTGCGACGCCGATCAGGCATTAACGCCCGATGAGCTGAAGAAACTGATGGGCACACTCGGCGCGATCGCCGGGGCGATTGGCAGGACGATTTAAAACCATGCAGCCGGCCTTGGGTAAAGTCGTCATCTTCGGCGTCGGATTGATCGGCGGCTCGTTCGCGCTGGCTTTGCGCAAGGCCGGTGCGGTGGGCGAAGTGGTCGGTTTCGGGCGCAGCGTGGCGACTTTGAACGAAGCCAGGAAGCTCGGTATCCTCGACCGTATCGGTGAGGACGTGGCTCTGGAGGTGGGCGATGCCGATCTGGTGCTGCTGGCTACGCCGGTGGCACAGATGGCGGAGCTGTTCAGCCGTATCGCGCCGCATCTGGGGGAGTATACGCTGGTCACCGACGGCGGTAGCACCAAGGGCGATGTGGTGGCTGCGGCGTACGCGAAGCTGGGCAATAAAGTCGCGCAGTTCGTACCGGCGCATCCCATCGCAGGTGCGGAAAAGAGTGGTGCTGCCGCTGCACAGGCCGATTTGTATCAGGGTAAGAGAGTGGTGCTCACGCCATTGCCGGAAAATTCGGCAGGGGCGGTGGCGCGTGTGCGAAAGACTTGGGAGTTGTGTGGTGCCAAGGTGAGCGAACTGACGGCACAGCAACACGACGAGGTGTTCGCGGCGGTGAGTCATCTGCCGCATCTGTTGTCTTTTGCGCTGGTGCACGATCTGGCACAGCGCGACAACCGCGAACAATTGCTGTCTTTTGCCGCCAGCGGTTTTCGCGACTTCACCCGTATCGCGGCCAGCTCGCCTGAGATGTGGCGCGACATCTGCATGGCCAACCGCGACGCGCTGATGATAGAGCTGCGACAATATGCCGCCGAGTTGTATGTGCTGCATCAGGCACTGGAACACAATGACGCGGCCAAGCTGGAAGAGATGTTCAGCTTGGCACGCGAAGTACGCAGCGCCTGGACGCAACAATAGAAGTCGGAGTGGTTCAGATGAAAAACGGTAGAATTTGCGTGTCTCAACTTTGAGGGAATTACATCATGCAGGCCGTCAGAGCGACCATTGATCCTCAGGGAAGTATCCACTTTGCCGATCCCGTACAGTTGAATGCTCCGCGTCAGGTGCTGGTGATTTTGCTGGAAGAAGGGGCGACGGAGGCTGATCTACAAGCGCAGTCCGCGTTGGCTACCGATCTGTTGAATCGGGATACTTCCCATAAAGAGCCGCGCATGTACAGTAGGAACGAAGATTGCCATTACGATTCCATGTTTTGAGTTTGCTTTGTAGCGATCAAAAACGTATTGGGCAAGCGCTGTCGAAATATTGCTGTGACAAGAATGAATCTGGAAATGACGCATACCGAATACCTTGACCTTCCCCCTTTGATGTCTGCTCGCGGCACCGTGCGTCTGCCCGGCTCCAAAAGCATTTCTAATCGCGTGTTATTGCTGTCGGCATTGGCACGGGGAACGACTGTGGTGCGCGACCTGCTGCATTCGGACGATACCGAACGCATGCTGGATGCTTTGCACACGCTCGGAGTCAAGGTGGAGTTGCTTGGTGACAATGCTTATCGTATTCACGGTTGTGATGGAAACTTGCCCAACAAAGATGCCAAGCTGTTTCTTGGCAATGCGGGTACGGCGTTTCGTCCGTTGACGGCGGCGTTGGCGTTGTCGGGCGGTAGTTATGAGCTCTCCGGTGTGGCGCGCATGCACGAGCGGCCCATCGGTGATCTGGTGGATGCTTTGAGGCAGCTTGGTGCCAATATTGAATATCTCGGCAACGAGGGATTTCCGCCGCTGCGGATTTCTTCGGCACAACTGACGGGTCATACTGCGCAAGTGCGCGGCGATGTGTCCAGTCAATTCCTCACTGGCCTGTTGATGGCTTTGCCGTTGCTCAATCGCGATGTGAAGGTGGAGGTTGTCGGTGAATTGATTTCCAAGCCGTATATCGAGATCACGCTGGCGATGATGGCGAATTTTGGTGTTGCCGTGCAGCGTGATGAATGGAAGAGCTTCGCGGTTGAGGCCGGAAGCCGCTATGTTTCTCCCAAAGAGATATTCGTCGAAGGTGATGCATCGTCCGCTTCCTATTTTCTTGCGGTAGGTGCCATCGGTGGCGGCCCGGTGCGTGTGAACGGTGTCGGCAAAGCCAGTGTGCAGGGCGACGTGCGTTTTGCCGAAGCACTGGAGAAGATGGGTGCGACCATCACCTTCGGCGATAACTGGATCGAGGCGACAGCGTCTGGCAGACTCAATGCCATTGACCTCGATTGCAACCACATTCCCGATGCGGCGATGACGCTGGCCGTGACGGCTTTGTTCGCAGACGGCACGACTATCTTGCGCAACATCGCCAGCTGGCGCGTGAAGGAAACGGATCGCATCGCCGCGATGGCGACCGAGCTACGCAAGGTGGGGGCTACGGTGGAAGAGGGCGCGGACTACATACGCGTCACACCGCCGGCGCAGATCAAACATGCAGCCATCGGCACTTATGACGATCACCGCATGGCGATGTGTTTCTCGCTGGTCGCTTTTGGCGGAGCGGGCATCCGCATCAACGACCCGAAATGCGTAGCTAAAACCTTTCCCGATTATTTTACGGAGTTTTCCAAAGTGACTCAGCCTGTTCCTGTGATTGCGATTGATGGCCCCTCCGCTTCCGGCAAGGGCACGGTGGCACAACGTGTGGCCGACGCCCTGGGCATGCATTACCTCGACAGCGGCGCGTTGTATCGCTTGCTGGGCTTGGCCGCGCAGCGCCATGGCGTGGCGCTGGATGACGAAGCAGGGCTGGCCGCCTTGGCGGGTAAAGTGGATATCCGCTTTGAAAAAGGGGAGACCTGGCTGGATGGAGCCCGGGTCGGTGATGAGTTGCGTACCGAAGAAGCCGGTTCGGCGGCCTCCAAAGTGGCGGCCCTGCCGCTGGTGCGGGCGGCATTGCTGGATAAACAGCGCGATTTTCGCCAGGCACCGGGGCTGGTGGCGGACGGGCGCGATATGGCCTCGGTGGTGTTCCCGGATGCGAAATTGAAGATATTCCTGACCGCCAGCGCCGAGGCGCGCGCCGAGCGTCGATATAAGCAGTTGAAAGAGAAAGGAATGGATGCTAATATCGCGCCCCTTTTGCAGGATATCAAGGCGCGCGACGAACGGGATACCCAGCGTAGCGTGGCTCCTCTGCAACAGGCGCAAGGTGCGAGTCTGCTGGATACGACCGCTCTGAACATCGAGCAGGCGGTACAGGAAGTGCTGGATCGCTACCAAGCGGTAATTTGAAATTCGCGCAGCGATTCGTTTGCCTCCTCGCCCGCTTGCGGGAGAGGATTGAGGTGAGGGAAACGGGCATGTGTTTCATTATGAGGGTGTGGCTTATGTCATGCCCGTTAAGCTAGGCCCTGCTTGGCTCTCCGCCATACAGGATGATTAACTAACCCCCGCTTTGCGGGAATACCTGAAAGTAAACCGAAAATGACCGCTGTCGCTGAAATGGAAAGTTTTGCCTCCCTGTTTGAAGAGAGTTTGACGCGCAAAGAGATGCGCGCAGGCGAATTGATCACCGCGCAAGTTGTGCGTATCGAACAAAACGTCGTTGTTGTGAATGCCGGACTGAAGTCCGAAAGTTTTATCCCCGTTGAAGAATTCAAAGATGCAGCGGGCAATATCGAAGTCAAAGCCGGTGATTTCACCACTGTGGCGATCGAATCGCTGGAGAACGGTTATGGCGAAACGCGTTTGTCGCGCGAAAAAGCCAAGCGTCTGGCTGCCTGGATCGATCTGGAGCAGGCGATGGAAGAAGGCCGTGTGGTTGAAGGCTTCGTGAGCGGCAAGGTCAAGGGCGGTCTGACTGCCATGGTCAACGGTATCCGCGCCTTCCTGCCCGGTTCGCTGGTGGATACCCGTCCGGTCAAGGACACCACCCCGTACGAAAACAAGACCATGGAGCTCAAGGTCATCAAGCTGGATCGCAAGCGCAACAACGTGGTGGTATCGCGTCGTGCCGTGCTGGAAGCGACTCAGGGTGCAGATCGTGAGAGCATCCTGGAAAACCTGAAAGAAGGCGCGATCGTCAAGGGTATCGTCAAGAACATCACCGACTACGGCGCATTCGTGGACCTGGGCGGTATCGATGGTCTGTTGCACATCACCGACCTGGCATGGCGTCGCGTGAAGCACCCATCCGAAGTGTTGACCGTGGGCGACGAAGTTGAAGCCAAGATCCTGAAGTTCGACCAGGAGAAGAACCGCGTTTCCCTCGGCATCAAGCAGATGGGCGACGATCCCTGGAGCGGTCTGGCACGTCGTTACCCGCAAGGCACACGCCTGTTCGGCAAGGTGACCAATCTGACCGACTACGGTTCGTTCGTCGAGATCGAGCAGGGTATCGAAGGTCTGGTACACGTTTCCGAGATGGACTGGACCAACAAGAACGTGCATCCGTCCAAGGTTGTTGCTCTCGGCGACGAAGTGGAAGTCATGATCCTCGAGATCGACGAAGCACGCCGCCGTATCTCCCTGGGCATGAAGCAGTGCAAGTCCAATCCTTGGGACGACTTCGCGCTGAACCACAAGAAGGGCGACAAAGTTAAGGGTCAGATCAAGTCCATTACTGACTTCGGTGTGTTCATCGGTCTGGAAGGCGGTATCGACGGTCTGGTGCATCTGTCCGACCTGTCCTGGTCTGTTGCCGGAGAAGAGGCTGTACGCAACTACAAGAAGGGCGACGAGCTGGAAGCAACCGTTCTGGCTATCGATGTCGAGCGCGAGCGTATTTCGCTGGGCGTGAAGCAACTGGAAGGTGATCCGTTCGGCGGCTACGTCACCGGACACGACAAGGGCGCTATCGTTACCGGTACCGTCAAGTCGCTGGATGCCAAGGGCGCCGTGATCGCGCTGGACGGCGATGTGGAAGCCTACCTGAAAGCCTCTGAAGTCTCGGCTGATCGTGTGGAAGACATTCGCGGCCATCTGAAAGAAGGCGACAAGGTCACCGCGCTGATCATCAACGTGGACCGCAAGAACCGCGGTATCAACCTGTCGATCAAGGCGATGAACAAGGCTGACGAAGCTTCCGCGATGCAGAAGTTCGCAGCGGAGAACACCAGCTCTGCCGGTACCACCAATCTGGGTGCATTGCTCAAGGCCAAGATGGATTCCAGCAAGGCTGACGCTTAATCGGGAGTGGGATATGACTCGTTCTGATCTTATCGCCAAGCTGGCCGAGCGTTATACGCAGTTGCAGGGCAAGGACGCCGAGCTGTCTGTCAAGGTCATCCTGGACAGTATGGCGGCGACCTTGTCACGCGGCGGACGTATCGAGATCCGTGGTTTTGGCAGTTTTGCCCTGAACTATCGTCCGCCGCGTTTGGGACGTAACCCGAAGTCGGGTGACAAAGTTCAGGTGCCGGCCAAATACGTGCCGCATTTCAAAGCCGGTAAGGAACTGCGTGAACGGGTCGATTATCCCGCGTCCTGAAGTGAAGTAGATGTGTGTCGATTGGCGGCCTATCGTGAGATGTGCCGCCAATTTTTTATGGGTTCATGTTATCGTTGCACAACAAATGTTACGGGTAGTTAAAGATGCGATATCTGGTTTGGCCGCTGCGGGTGTTGCTGTTTCTGCTGCTGTTGGGGTTCGCCGTCAAGAACGACCAGCCTGTGGTGGTGAGCTATTTCTTCGGTTACCAATGGCAAGCTTCGCTGATCGTTATCCTGCTGGTGTTTTTCAGCGCAGGGGTGTTGATCGGTGTGGCCAGCATGCTGGCAAGTATGCTGCGTCAACGGCGCGAACTGGCGGCCGCGCAGCGCGAATTGCATTTGCAGCACAAGCTGGCCGAACTCGACGGCGTTCAGCGTCCCCCTGTCCAATCTTCCTGATCTGAATCTTGGCCACTATCCAATTCGAACCCTGGATGCTGTTGATCTTCCCCCTGTTTTTCGGCATGGGCTGGTTGGCTGCGCGTATTGATATCAAAGAGCTGTTGAGCGAATCCAGCACCTTGCCGCGTTCCTATTTCGAGGGGCTGAACTTTCTGCTCAATGAACAGCAGGACGAGGCTATCGAGGCTTTTATCGAGGTGGTGAAGGTTGATCCGCAGACAGTCGAGTTGCACTTCGCGCTGGGCAGCCTGTTCCGTCGCCGGGGCGAGGTGGATCGCGCGCTGCGTATGCACCTGAATCTGGTGGAACGGGGCGATCTAGATGATGAGAAGCGTCAGCAGGCGCTGTTCGAGTTGGGGCAGGACTATCTGAAGGCGGGGATATTCGATCGTGCGGAATCGACCTTCCTGAGTTTGCAGTCGACTCGTTACGAGAAAGAGGCGCTCGATTTCCTGCTCGAGATATACCAGAAGGAAAAGGATTGGCTGAAGGCCATCGATATCAGCCAGCGACTGGCCGCCCTGACCGGTGTGGCGCAAAGCAAAGAAGCTGCCTTCTTCTACTGCGAACTGGCGGCGATGGAGCTGGCTGGCAAACAGGTCGATGCCGCCATCGTCCATCTGGAGCAGGCGCTGGCTACCAACCCGCAGGGCGTGCGCGCCACCATCATGCTGGGCGATATTGCGCTGGCGGACAGCCCGGTGCGCGCCATCGAGATATGGAAACGTATCGAGCAACAGGATGCGCAATATCTGCCGCTGGTGGCGGAACGTCTGCTGCAGGCTTATCGCAACAGCGGCAACGAGAACGAAGGCATCGACCTGCTCAAAGGCTATCTGTCCAGATATCCGTCGCTCGATCTGATGAATGTGTTGTTCAATGCGCTGCTGCAGCGCGACGGGTCGGAGGCTGCCTATAGACTGGTGCGCAACGAGTTGCGCCAGCATCCGACGCTGCTCGGTCTGGATAAATTACTGGAGGCGACCCTGCTGGATGTGAAGGTCGAACGGCGCCCCGACGTCGAGCTGGTCAAGAATCTGGTGTATCAGCGTACCCGTGCGCTGGCGATGTATCGCTGCAAGCGCTGCGGTTTCAAGGCGCGGCAGTTCTACTGGCATTGCCCGGCGTGTTACGGCTGGGAGACTTACTCGCCACGCCGCATGGAAGAGACAGGAGCAGCGGTATGAGCGGTATCTCGCAGACCGATCCGAAGATCATCGTCGCACTCGATTATGCCGACGCAGCATCGGCGATGGCTCTGGTCGCGCGGCTCGATCCGCGCTTGTGCCGACTCAAGATCGGCAAGGAACTGTTCACCGTGGCCGGGCCGCAATTGGTGGAACAGGTGCAGCAGCGGGGTTTCGAGGTGTTCCTCGATCTCAAGTTCCACGATATCCCCAACACCACCGCCCAAGCCTGCAAAGCGGCGGCGAATCTGGGCGTGTGGATGGTGAACGTACATGCTTCCGGCGGCAGGCGCATGATGGAAGCGGCACGTGAGGGGCTGGTCAATTTTTCCCAACGTCCCAAGCTCATTGCGGTGACGGTGCTGACCAGTATGGCACAAGCCGATCTGGCCGAGCTCGGCATCAGCGTGACGCCTGCGGAGCAGGTGGCGCGTCTGGCGGCATTGACGCAGGCGAGCGGGTTGGACGGGGTGGTGTGTTCGGCGCAGGAGGCCGCGTTGTTGCGCAAGCAGGCCGGTGCCGGATTTTGCCTGGTCACGCCGGGCATCCGCCCGGCAGATGCAACAGCGGATGACCAGTCGCGCATCATGACCCCGCGCGCCGCATTGGAGGCGGGGTCCAGTTATCTGGTGATTGGTCGCCCGATCACCAAGGCGGTCGACCCGTTGTTGGCCTTACAGCAGATCAGTGTAGAGATCGGAGGAGTGGCATGAACCCATTGCCATCGTTTGAAAAAGCCCGCGTATTGGTGGTGGGTGACGTCATGCTCGACCGTTACTGGTTCGGCGATGTGCATCGTATTTCGCCGGAAGCACCTGTGCCAGTACTCAAGGTGAGCCGCGTGGAAGAACGTCCCGGCGGTGCCGCCAACGTCGCGCGCAACATCACTTCGCTGGGCGCGCACTGCACGCTGTTGTCGGTGGTGGGGGCGGACGAGGCGGGTGACTGCCTGCAACGTCTGCTCACCGAACAGGGCGGTGTCGAAGCCCTGTTACATCGTGACGAGGGTTTTTCCACCATCGTCAAGCTGCGTGCCATCGCGCGCCAGCAGCAGTTGTTGCGCATCGATTTCGAGACGCCGCCCAGCCACGAAGTGTTGCAGGCGAAGTTGGCCGATTTCAAGGAGAAGCTGCCGCATTGCGATGTGGTGATCCTGTCGGATTATGGCAAAGGCGGCCTGGCGCACATCGCCGAGATGATCCGCCTCGCGCGCGCGGCGGGCAAGCCGGTGCTGGTCGACCCCAAGGGTGACGACTATGCACGTTATCAGGGCGCGACCTTGCTCACACCGAACCGTAGCGAATTCCGCGAAGTGGCGGGGGGCTGGAGCAGCGAGAGCGAATTGAACAACAAAGCGGAGAAGCTGCGCGTCCAGTTGCAGCTCGAAGCTTTGCTGGTCACGCGCAGCGAAGAGGGCATGAGCCTGTTCCGGGCCGGAAGTGTGTTGCACGAGCCGACCCAGGCGCGCGAGGTGTTCGACGTGAGTGGAGCGGGTGATACCGTGATCGCCACGCTGGCGGTGATGCTGGCCAGCGGTGCCGAACTGGGGGACGCGGTGCGTATCGCGAACCGGGCGGGTGGCATCGTGGTCGGCAAGCTGGGGACGGCGGTGGTGAGCCGCGAAGAGATTATTCAGGACATCGGGGAAGAGGGAAGGGGGAAGGGAGAAGGGTAGAGCGAGCCGCTTTTACCCTTCCCCCTTTACCCTTATCCCTTCTCCATTTTGAGGAGTTGAAAATGTACTACGTAGTCACTGGCGCAGCCGGATTTATCGGTTCCAATCTGGTCAAGGCGCTCAACGAGCGCGGCGAGACCAACATCATCGCGGTGGACAATCTCAAGAAGGCGGACAAGTTCAAGAACCTGACCGACTGCGAGATCGCCGATTTCATGGACAAGGAGGATTTCCTTGCGCAACTGAACGGCGGCGCGTTCGACGGCATCCTGCGCGGGGTGCTGCATCAGGGCGCGTGTTCGGACACGATGGAAAGTGACGGGCGTTACATGATGGCGAACAACTACCGTTATTCGCTGGATGTGATGAACCACTGCCAGAACGAGGAGATTCCATTCCTGTATGCCTCATCGGCTTCGGTGTACGGCATGGGGCCGGTATTCAAGGAAAGCCGCGAACACGAGTCGCCGCTGAATGTATATGCCTATTCCAAGTTTCTGTTCGACCAGGTGATGCGCCGCCGCTGGCATGAACGCACCAGCCAGATCGTCGGTCTGCGTTATTTCAATGTGTACGGGCAACGCGAGCAGCACAAGGGGCGCATGGCATCGGTGGCTTATCATCTGTTCAACCAATACCGTGCGGACGGTTATGTGAAACTGTTCGAGGGCTGCGACGGTTATGCCAACGGCGGGCAGTTGCGTGATTTCGTCTCGGTCGATGATGTGGTCAAGGTGAATATGTTCTTCCTCGAGCATCCTGACAAATCCGGTATCTTCAATCTCGGTACGGGGACGGCGCAAAGTTTCAACGATGTGGCCGTGGCGACCATCAATACCCTGCGCGGTGCGAACGGTGAAGCCGCTTTGTCGCTGGAGCAGATCCTGCAACAGCAATTGCTGCGTTACATCCCGTTCCCGGAGCAGCTCAAAGGCAAATACCAGAGCCACACCGAGGCCGACATGCAGGCTTTGCGTGCCGCCGGATATCAGGATGCCTTCCTCACGGTAGAGCAGGGAACCAGCCGGTATGTGCAACACCTGTTGCGCGCGTCAACTTGAGTTGGAGATGTCCGTTAATCGGACACGGCGGATATTGCCGGATACTAGAGAAAGGACAATCATGAAACGCATCTTATTGCTGATTGCAGTCTTTTTTGCATGTGTAGGCGGGGCATGGGCGGCGGTGGATTTGAATACTGCTTCGAAAACCGAGCTGGAGGGGGTGAACGGGATCGGCCCCGCGAAAGCGCAGGCGATCATTGATTACCGCCAGAAAAACGGTAAATTCAAATCGGTCGATGAGTTGGCGGAAGTCAAGGGTTTCGGGGACAAGAGTGTTGCGAAGTTGCGCGCCGAACTGAAAGTGTCGGGTGATCCGGTAGCGGCTAAACCGGGGGCGGCTGACGCAAAAGCCGGGGACAAAAAGCCGAAGTAAAGCGGTGTGTCACCGGTCAAAAAGCCCGCCAAGACGACTGGCGGGCTTTTTATTTCCGCGTATAAGCTACAATGCGAACCTAGGAGGCCGCAGAGTTTCTGGCACATAAAGGCAGATCCGATGATCGCAAGGTGGTGGAGTTCACTCAGTATCCAAATCAAGCTCACGCTGTTGATCCAGGTGAGCCTGATTGTCATTCTGGCGTTTGCGCAGCGCTGGGTGATGTCCAGCTTCGAAAGCAAGATCATCGAGTCGGCCAAGACCCGTGCCGTCGAGGCAGCAGACGGCATCATCAACGGCATGAACATGCTGATGCTGACCGGTCAGATCGGTGATCCGGCAGTCCGCTCGCTGTTCATCAGCAAGATGAGCCAGTCCGAGGGGATCAAAGAGCTGCGCATCTTCCGTTCGGAACAGGTCAAGCGGCAATTCGGGGCGGGACTGCCGGAAGAGCAGCCCAGAGATGCTATCGACCAGGCTGTGCTGGATACCGGCAAACCCTATTTTGAAAGAAAGGCAGCCGGATCACATACGCTCAGGGCGGTGATCCCGTTCATTTCGAGCCGCAACTACAAAGGCACCGATTGTCTCCAGTGCCACCATGTCGAAGTCGGCAGCGTTAACGGTGCCGCTAACATCGTGCTCGATCTCACCGAAGAGACGAACATGATCGATTCCATCAACCGCTGGCTCTGGTTCGGCCAGTTGATCCTGCAAGTGGTGCTGTTTTTTGTGATTGATACGATGCTGCGTTCGTTCACCCGCCCGGTGCAAAAGATCCAGGCGGTGATGAGTGCGATGCAGCACGACGGCGATCTTTCAAGACGGGTCGATATCCACGGCACCGACGAGATCGGGAGGATGGCGAATGCCTTCAATGCGCTGGCCAACAGTCTGCAAAAGAGTGTGGAGCAGGTGAAGGAGGGGCAGGACAAGCTCAGGCTTTCCGCCCAGGTGTTTGTGAACAGCGCGGAAGCGATCGTCATCACTGACATCAACAACAACATCATGCAGGTCAACAAAGCTTTTACCGATATTACCGGCTACTCGTTCGAGGATGTGGTCGGCAAAAATCCGCGCGTGCTGAAGTCGGGACAGCAGGGGCCGGAGTTCTACCGGGAAATGTGGCGGGTGTTGCTGGAGACTGGCTGCTGGCAGGGCGAGATCATGGATCGCAGGAAGAACGGCGAGACTTACCCGAAATGGCTTTCCATCGCGGTGGTGCGTGATGAGCTGGGCGAGATTTCCAACTACATCGCGCTGTTCTCCGACATCACCGAGCGCAAGGCATCGTTCGACCGTATCCAGCATCTGGCTCACTACGATGCGCTGACACACTTGCCCAACCGTACCTTGCTGAACGACCATATCGATCTTGCCATCGCGGGAGCCAAGCGCAACCGCACCCATCTCGCCATCGTGTTTCTCGATCTCGACCGTTTCAAAAACGTGAACGATACCCAAGGCCATCATGTGGGCGACACCCTGTTGCAGGCGGTCGCCATGCGTTTGCAGGAGTGTGTGCGTGAATCAGATACCGTGGCTCGTCTCGGCGGGGATGAATTCGTTATCCTGCTGAACAGCATCCATGACGAAAAAGACGCGGCACTGGTTGCTAGCAAAGTGATTGAGCTGATCGGCAAGCCATTCGAACTGGGCGACTACCGCGCCGAGATCGGCACCAGCATCGGCATCAGCATCTATCCCGAACACGGGACGGACAAATTCACCCTGCTGAAACATGCGGATGCCGCCATGTACCAGGCCAAGGAAAATGGCCGCAACAACTTCCAGATATTCTCGGAGTAAGGGCTGCCAGAAGAATGAACCGCGCGTGCGGGGTCAGGCGACGATATTGATATTGCTGCCGACGCTCGATCCGGTACTGGACATCGAGGCCAATGCGGCGGCGGCCTGTTGGGCGGAGCGTGCATTCCGCTCAATGCGTTCGAGGATGGGCATTTGAGCCTGTTCGCTCTGTAACTGCTGGATATTCAAGTCGTTGCGCTGTAACTTGCTGAGATAAGTCAGATCTTCAACCAGCTGGGCTTGGTATTCTTCCAGACGTGTCTCGGTCTCGCGCACGTTTGCACGGTCGACCGAAACCCGCTGTTGCGCGACAGCCGTTCGTACATAGTTGTTGTTGACCGAATTCACGGATAGCGTGTTCATCGCCTCGTCTCCAAGCCGTGCGGGGCATTTGCGGGTGCTGCCCATACCAACCGCCGTCTCGTTACTGTCTAGATACTACGCTGCCGCGCCGTTGTCAATCGGTGGCCGCTGGACGCGGCAAGTGCTCGCGAGCCAGTCGGTCGAGTAAAGCGGTAAATCTGGCCCTGTTCGCGCGCTGGGGCGAACGAAAAATACGGATAATCTGCCTGTCGATACTCCCCGTCCGTGTAGGCGCTTTCCCTACATCGGGATGGTGCCTCCTCCCTACGCAAGAATTAGATTTCCTCCGATTTATTCCGACACAGTCTCCGTGCAGAATGCAACCGTCGAATGAGTGATCCAATTACCACGTAGGGAGACAAACATGAACGCGAACCAAATCCACGAAGAGATCAAAGAGATCAACCTGTCTTTTATGCTGCTCGCCCAGCAAATGATCAAGGGCGACAAAAATCTTGCCATGGAGAGTTTCGGCGTGAATGAAGAGATGGCTGATCTGGTGGCGGGATTGTCCCCGGCGCAGCTGCTCAAGATGTCTGCCTCCAACATGTTGCTGTGCTGCTTCCGTTTCGAAGAAAGCCTGTTGCTCAACATGGTCACCGATCACAAGAAAAACGGATTGCTGGCGCAGATGTCGGCGGCAAGATCAAACACCAAACACATGGCGGAAGCCGTTGCGGCGTAACACAAGCCGCACCGAACGAGCCTGAACAGATTTCGCGGGAGGTTATCATGATACGCATCGTACTGACTTCTGATCCCGACACAGGGCGGGGACTCTATGATGATGAGGCTCAGGTGCTGGGCCGCTTCGACTCCCTTTCCGAGGCGGAACAAGCCTTGGGTGATGTACTACGTTTTTGCAGCATCCATTCCGAACACGGCCATTCCACAAACGCCGACTCCTGAATTTAAGCCTGATACGTCACGGAACGTCTTGACTATAATCGCCGAACTGTCGCAATGTCTGCGCCAGTTCGGCGTTTTCATTTAAAACAATGGGCACGGGGCCAGACCTGGCCCTGTGACTTTCATCCAAAGGAATAGCAGAATGAACGTGCGCCAGAAAAATAAAGCGAGGCTGACCTCATTGATTCTGAGCAAAGATACATCGGTGGATGCAAGGCAGGGAGAGTTACTATGAATGTTGTTGGAAACCGTGGTCTGTCCCCTATTATTATTTTGATGGTGCCTTTGCTCCTCACGTTGTTGACGGGGTGTGAAACTCTTATGGATATGGATATGGATAAGGTGATTGCGCCAGAGGATTTGTCGTGGGAGAAAATAGGTATTTCAGGAAGTGAAAAGAACACTGATATGAAGCAATGTGCAGCCGGTTTTATAAATTCTTCCAAGGTAAAAGGTTGGCAGTCTTATGATATCTGCCTGCTAAGAAAGGGCTACAAATTTATTCCGAACCCCCAAGAGTTACCGCACTGGGAAAAAGAGGGCGCGCCTTGGGTGCATAATCTCAACGACAAAATTCTAGTTGAGTGTGCTAGTAAGAATCCCGGTGACACACTGTCTGCCGAAGAGTTGTATGCGAACCTGGATATGTTGAATGTCTGCATGCGCAATCAGGGATACACCTTCAAACCGAGCGATGGCAGATATGCGAATATTTGTTCGAGGTCAGATTTTTTTAATAATGGCATAGCCTGCAAATCCACCCGATGGGGTTTCAAATTACCTCCTGAGCCACGATGACCACCCCACCACCCATGACTAATTGCCCTCCCCAATTTTTGGCCGTTAAAAAAGCGTGAACAATAGGGGACAGACCACGGTTTCTTGATAATCTCTGTTCTCTGATCGCTCCCGATCCACTAGACACTCTCCAGTCTCTAAAAATGCTGTAAACGTTGGTATGGACAGCCCCACATTCTCCGCTAAGCCCGATACGTCACGGAACGCCTCGGTTATAATCGCCGAACTGTCGCAATGTCTGCGGCAGTTCGGCGTTTTTACTTGAGGGAACAATGGATAGTTCTTCCATCATTCAAGCCCTGATCGGCGGCGTGCTGATCGGTACTGCGGCGGCATTGCTGTTATGGCTGACCGGCCATGTGGCGGGGATCAGCGGGATCATCGGTCGCGTTCTGTTCGCGGCCAAGAAGCCGGATGAATTCGTCTGGCGCGTGTTGTTCCTGATCGGCCTGGTCGTCGGAGCGAAGCTGTATTACCTCGGCTACGGGGCTGCTCCGACCGGACGCGAATATTTTCCGGCCTGGTTGTTGATCGTTTCCGGTCTGCTGGTCGGTTTCGGTTCTTCATTGGGCAAGGGCTGCACCAGCGGGCATGGCGTGTGTGGTCTGGGGCGCTTATCTTTGCGTTCGCTGGTGGCGACGCTGGTGTTTCTGAGCGTAGCGATCCTCACCACCACCATCGTGCGCCATGTGTTCGGTCTGGGAGGTGCCAATGGCTAAGTATTTCGTTGGTCTGTTGACCGGTCTGTTGTTCGGCTTCGGCCTCGCTTTGGCGGGCATGACGCAACCCGAAAAGGTGTTGGGTTTTCTGGATGTGGCGGGACAGTGGGACCCCAGTCTGCTGTTCGTGCTGGGTGGTGCGGTCGGTGTGACGGTCATCTCTTTCCGTTTTATTCTGCGCCGCAAGACACCGGTGCTGGATAGTCGCTACTATTTTTCCGAGAAACTGCATGTCGATCCCGCGCTCATCGCTGGTGCGGCGCTGTTCGGTATCGGCTGGGGGATAGGCGGTTATTGCCCCGGTCCGGCGGTGGCGCTGCTCGCGGCACCGGGTTGGGAGCTGTGGGCGTTCCTGCCCGCGATGTTGCTGGGTATCTTCCTGCAAAAACTGTGGGCGGCGGTGCTGGACAAGAAGACCATCGTGGCCGAGGCCAACGAGCAGAACGATTGCTCGTGAGCGGTGGCATGTACAAGACCCTTGAAGATTTTGTCGGCAACACACCGCTGGTGCGCTTGCAACGCATTCCGGGTGCCACGTCCAATGTCATCCTCGCCAAACTGGAAGGTAACAATCCCGCCGGTTCAGTGAAAGACCGTCCCGCGTTGTCCATGATTCGCCATGCCGAGGCGCGCGGCGCTATCAAACCCGGCGACACACTCATCGAAGCGACCAGCGGCAATACCGGCATCGCGCTGGCGATGGCGGCGGCGATGCGCGGTTACAAGATGATTTTGGTGATGCCGGAGAATCAGAGCGTGGAACGCCGCCAGACCATGCGCGCGTTCGGCGCGGAACTGGTACTCACGCCGAAAGAAGGCAGCATGGAGCTGGCGCGCGACACGGCGGAGAAATTGCGTGACGCCGGACGCGGCATCATCCTCGACCAGTTCGCCAATCCCGACAATCCGCTGGCGCATTATGAAGGCACCGCGCCGGAGATCTGGCGCGACACACAAGGCAGAATCACCCACTTCGTGAGCAGCATGGGTACCACCGGTACCATCATGGGCAACGCGCGTTTTTTCAAGGAACAAAATCCGGCTATCCAGATCATCGGCGTGCAGCCGGAAGAGGGGGCGCAGATTCCTGGCATCCGCAAATGGCCACAAGCTTATCTGCCCAAGATATACAGCCCGGACAACGTGGACAGGCTGGAGTATGTCGGACAGCAAGACGCCGAGGAGATGGCACGCCGTCTGGCAAGCGAGGAGGGTATTTTCTGCGGTATCTCATCCGGCGGGGCGTTGAGTGTGGCCTTGCGTATCTCGCAGCAGGTGCAGAACGCCACCATCGTGTTCATCGTGTGTGACCGTGGCGACCGTTACCTTTCTACCGGGGTGTTCCCCGCCTAGTCGCGTCAGTCGCCCAGTGCGACCCGTTGTTTCGACAGTGCCGGGTTCTGCGCGAAATAACGTTTGATGCCGTTCAGGATGGCGACAGCCATCTTCTCCCGGTAATCCTCATCCGTCAGACGGCGCTCTTCTTCGGGGTTGCTGATGAAGGCGGTTTCCACCAGTATCGACGGGATGTCGGGCGACTTCAGCACGGCGAAACCGGCCTGTTCGACGAAGCCCCGGTGCAGGGTGTTGATATTGCCCAATTCTCTGAGCACATATTTGGCGACCTTCATGCTGTCGTTGATGGTGGCGGTCTGCGACAGGTCGAGCAGGGTGCGCGCCAGATAAGGGTCTTTGATAGCCAGGTTCACACCGCCGATCAAGTCGGCATCGTTCTCCTTGCGCGCCAACCAGCGCGCGGAAGCGCTGGTGGCTCCGCGTTCGGACAATGCGAACACGGACGAGCCGCGCGCGTGTGGCTTGACGAAGGCGTCGGCGTGAATGGAAACGAACAGGTCGGCATGGGCCTTGCGCGCCTTTTCCACCCGCCCACCCAGCGGAATGAAGTAATCCCCGTCGCGGATCAGCACGGCGCGCATACCCGGTGTGTCGTCGATCTGTTCCTTGAGTTTGCGCGCGATGGATAGGGTGACGTTTTTCTCGTGTGTGCCTTTGCGTCCGCGCGCGCCGGGGTCTTCCCCGCCGTGGCCGGCGTCAATGGCCACGACCAGTATGCGTGTGCTGAGTTCACTGTGCGCAACGGCGGGCGGGGTCTTCTCGCTTTTTTCAGCGGGTGCGGCGGGGATGTTCGCGGGCTTGCTCTTGATCTCGGCGACCACCGGAGGGGAGACGGGGGACGGGGCCGACGCCGCTTTTACGGCGGTGTCCACCTTGTGCTTGTCTTCACCCTGCTGTACCAGCGCCATCAGCGGATCGACGGCCACCGCCGGATACACATCCAGCACCAGACGGTTGCCGTATTCGGCCACGGGTTTGAGGTTGAACAATTGCGGTTTGGCTTCGGTCTTGAGGTCAAGTACCAGACGTACCACGCCGGGTTTGAAGCGGGCGACGCGCACGCTTTTGATGTAGGGGTCGTTGCTGCCGATCTTGCCGGTCAATTCGCTCAGCGTCGGGGTGATGTCCACATCGTTCAGGTCGATGACCAGACGTTCGGGGTCTTTGAGGGTGAGCAGGCTGTAACGGATCGCTTGCTTCGATTCCAGTGTCAGGCGGGTGTAGTCCTCCGCCGGCCATACCCGAGCCGAGCTGATCGTGATGGCGGCCTGTGCCTGTGGCAGCCATAACAAGGCGGAGAGCAGTATCAGGCGGACAAAGCGTTCAGACATCGTTCACCTGCATCGGTATGGGCATATAGATCAAGGTTGCGTCCTGTCTGCTGGATGGTGAAAACGATCTCCAGGTCTGCGGGGGGCAACACACCGGCTGCCTGCTCCGGCCATTCCACCAGACAGGTGTTGTCCCGGTTGAACTCGTCGCGGAATCCCGCCGCTTCCCATTCTTCGGCATCGCGAAAGCGGTACAGATCGAAGTGGCGCAAGTTTAACCCAGGCAAGTCGTACTGCTCAATCAACGTGTAAGTCGGACTCTTCACGCGCCCCCGGTAACCCAGCGCCTGCAACAGGCCGCGCACCAGTGTGGTCTTGCCCGCGCCAAGGTCGCCGCGCAGATAGACCGTCATGCCCGCTTGCAGGATGGGCGCGAGACGTGCGGCGAAGTCTGCCGTGGCGGTCTCGTCCGGCAGGCTGATTCGGCTATGATTCGGTCTATGCAAAAAGAGACACCTCAAATTGATTATGCCGCACTGGCCGACGCCATCAAGGTCTGGGGCAAGGCGCTCGGTTTCCAGGCCGTGGGCATCAGCGATACCCGCCTGGATGAGGCGGAGACACATCTGCTGCGCTGGCTGGAGGACGGTCATCACGGCGCGATGGATTATATGGCAAAACACGGTGTGAAACGCGCGCGTCCGGCGGAGCTGGTACCGGGTACGTTGCGCGTCATCTCGTTGCGCATGAACTACGTCCCGGCACAGGCAAAAGACGCGCGGCAGGTGTTGACGGAAGGCGCGCGCGCCTTTGTCTCGCGTTACGCGCTCGGTCGCGATTATCACAAGGTGTTGCGCAACCGTCTGGAGCGACTGGCACAACAAATACGTGCGCAAGTCGATTGTCAGTGCCGGGTGTTCACCGACTCTGCGCCGGTGCTGGAAGTGGCGCTGGCGCAAAAGGCGCATCTGGGCTGGCGCGGCAAACACACGCTGTTGTTGTCGCGTGAGCAGGGCTCGGCGTTCTTTCTCGGCGAGATATTCATCGACCTGCCGCTGCCGGTCGATATGCCGCAGGACGAGCATTGCGGTACTTGCCGGACCTGTATCGAGGTCTGCCCGACACAGGCGATTATCGCCCCTTACCGGATCGACGCGCGGCGCTGTATCTCCTATCTCACCATCGAACTTACCGGCAGCATTCCGGTCGAGTTGCGCCCGCTCATCGGCAACCGCATCTATGGCTGCGACGACTGCCAATTGTTCTGTCCGTGGAACCGTTTCGCGCAGACCTCGGACGAGCCGGACTTCGCCGTGCGCAACGGGCTGGACGATGTCGCGCTGGTCGAGTTGTTCGCCTGGGATGAGGCGGCCTTCCATACCCGGTTGGCGGGAAGTGCCATCCACCGCATCGGGCACGAACAATGGCTGCGCAATATTGCGGTGGCGCTGGGCAATGCACCGCCCACCGCGCAGATCGTCAATGCCTTGCAGATGCGAGTCTCGCATCCGTCGGCGCTGGTGCGCGAACATGTCGCTTGGGCATTGTCGCGGCGGCGGTAGCAGAGGCTCCCCGGCGGGGGTATTGACCGGGCTGTGCCAGTCCTTTATAAAGCCGCTCTGGATTAACGCGGCGAGGTACTGTGGAATCAGTTGAGCTCCTGCGACTAAATCTGATGATCGAACCCGATCTACAGAACTTCGTCGGCTTTCTTATGGAAAGTAGCAGGCATTTCAAAGGAAATGCCTTCAGGACTTCGCTCGCATGCCTCGAATTGAGCCAACGTCTGCGTGCCGCAGGTGCTTGCCGCGGACACCCCTTCCCCATCAGCCTGCAATTGCACGACCGGACTTTGCGCGCGTGCTGGACGGCTCAGGAGCTGACCATCATGCAAACGGGCGAGGTGGAACGCGCGTCCATCGAACAGTTGCGCGACCATCTGCACCGCTCCACCGAAGCCGCCGATCCAGAGATACTGATACAACGCAATGCGGCGATGGAGCGTCATCTGCAAGAGACACGCGCACGTACCGAACAGGAGCTGGCCGAGCTGCAAGTGAAGTTGCTCAGCCGCCAGGCCGAGTTGCAGGTTTCCATCCGTCAGGCTGCGACCGATCCACTCACCATGTTGCCGAATCGTCGTGCTTTCGACGAGCGATTGAATCAGGCGTTCCGCTATACCATGCGTCAGCGCATCTCTCCGCTGTCGCTGGTGATGCTGGATCTGGATCACTTCAAAGCCATCAACGACGAAAACGGCCATTTGTTCGGCGATTCCTACCTGAACAAGATGGCGCATATCCTGCGCAGCGTGATTCGCGAGGATGTGGATTGCGCGTTCCGTTTCGGCGGGGACGAGTTCGCCATGATGATTTATGCGGACTTCGGCACAGCATGCGAGAAATCGAAACAAGTGATCCAACAGATGGACGGCAAAGTCAGCGTCGGCATCGCTACCATCGACCAGCACACCCGCAAGGATTTTACGCTGGAAGATTTCATCCATGCCTCCGACAGCGCCCTGTACGAGGCCAAGAATCGCGGACGGGGCAGAGCCGTGGTCGCCGGATGCGAGCAGGGCGATACCCATTTGTGCGGAACGGCTTGTACCGCGAAAGTATCCTGTGTCTGAAATCTTCGATAGTGCCACCGACTGCAAGCTGCTATTCAACAATGCGACGCAGAGCGAAAGTTCACTGATTCTGCTGCGCTCCAAACTGGTCGCCCTCACGCAGCGTTTCGGCGTCAGCGACCTGAAGCGCGAGAACATGCTGCTGGTGGCTTCCGAACTGGTGAGCAACAACGTGAAACATGCTGCGGGGCGCGGTATGGTGCAACTGTGGAAACAACCCGGCGGAGTGTTGGATATCCTGTCGCTGGATTTCGGCCCCGGTATCGCCAATCTGGCCACGGCGGAGACGGACGGATATTCGACGTCCAATACACTGGGCAAAGGACTGGGGGCGATTCGTCGCTTGAGCGATGAGTCGTATATCTACACGCAGCAGGAACGCGCTGGACAATCGAAGAAATGGAGCGGAACGGTGATCCTGGCACGCTTCCATCTCGACAAGGACAACAAAGAGGCGAAGTCGGGATACAAGTTCGGCCTATACTCGCGCTCCTTGTCCGATGAGCGTTACAACGGCGACCGGATCTATCTGAAACGATCCGGCAAGACCCTGCGCTGGTTGCATCTGGACGGCCTCGGTCACGGCGAGGAGGCGCAGGCCGCGACATCCGACCTGTCTACCCATCTGGACAGTTATGACACGCCGGAAGAAATACTGGCGGTGGTGGACCGGCAGCTCGTTAATACACGCGGGGCGGTCGCTATCACCGGGGAGATCGATCTGGCCAGATGTAATCTGCGCATATCGGGGATCGGTGATATGACCGCCCATCTCTACGATCAGGAGCAGATCCAGCATTTCACTTTCGCTCCCGGCATATTGGGGCGCGAGCACCGCTCGGCGACCGGTCTGGAGACTGGATTCGAGAAGAAATATGTCGTCGTCACGGCGAGCGATGGCATACGCAGAAACTGGGATACCGCCAATTTTGTCGGCTTGTTCAACCAGCACCCGCAGTTGATCGCCTACACCCTGGGCAATATCATGGGGCGGATCTCGGATGACCAGTCGATTTGTGTTTGTTCCATAGGATAGGGGAGATAAAGATGGTGCAGAAAAAGGAATCCAGCGAAAAATTGGCGGCATTGTTCGCGTTGAAGATCGGCAACATTTCCGGGCAACTGGAGGAGCCGGGGCGCGAGTTCTTCTGTGCCGACAACAAGCTGATGGATGAAGACGAGGTCGCCGACCTGAGCAGCGAGTTCGTCACGCTGATCACCGGTTTGCTCGGTTCGAAAGACCCGCATAAACGCACCTCGCCGCAGTTCCACGCGCTGGAGACATTCTTTTCTGGATTGGCGCAGCGCGTCCTGATGCGCGGTGGCAACGTGGAAGAGGTGGTGCGTTATGCGCAACAGTTGCAATACACCCTGATTTCCGCGCTGGAGCGCGACAGCGGTATCCCGTTCACCCAGTCGCGTTCGGTGTTGCTGTATTTCGCGCAGCATTTCGACTCGCTCATCATGGCGATCTTCCGCACCTATCTGGTCGAGCGGGAGAATACGCTCAAGGCGCAGGAAGAGGAGTTGCGCGAGACCTCGACACCGATCGCGGAAATATGGGACGGTGTGCTGACACTGCCCATCATCGGCACACTCGATTCCAGCCGTACCATGCTGGTGATGGAGGCCTTGCTTAACCGCATCTCCAAAGACCATGCCCGCGCGGTCGTGATGGACCTCACCGGGGTCAAAAATATTGATTCTCAGGTTTCGCACCACCTGATCCAGATGGTGCGCGCGGTGCAATTGATGGGGGCGGATGCGATCATCACCGGCATCCATCCTGAGATCGCACGCGCACTGGTCAGCCTGAACATCGACCTGACCGGAGTGACCACACGCGCGAGTCTGTCGGACGGACTTAAAGAAGCATTCCTGCGCATGGGCATCCATGTGAGCCAGAAAACGAACTGATGGCAATCGCGGGCATACATCTGACTCGGATCGGCAAGGGCGATTTTCTGTTCGAGCCGCTGAGCAGCATGAACATCCAGGATCAGGACAGGCTGGTTCTGGAGTTGGTCGCGCATCTGCAGCAGGGGCAGGGCAGGCGCTTGTATTACGATCTGAACTCCTTGCCGGTGATCGACCCGGTCTATTACGACTGGCTCGACAAGTTGGCCCGTACCTGCCTGACACTGAACGTCAAAATGATCTGCATCAACATGCAGCCGACGGCTGCCTTCACCCTGTCCCAATTCATCACCGGCAGGCCGGTGTTCGAGACCGCACTGGGCATTCCAGACTGAGCGCAGATGCGTGCGGATATGAAATCCGGCGCAAGCGTAGCGGGAATGCGGCAGAAGAGTTAAAGTTCTGCACGTACATACAAAAAACATTCAGGGGGAGTCGCGATGGCATTTCTATTGTTCGTATCGGTACTTGCCGTATTCCTGTCGCTTTCCTTTTTTCGCGCCTCCTTGTTGAGCTGGCTGCTGGCAGCGATGGTGTTCGTGCCGCTCATCGCGGTGCAAAGCCGCATCTCCGATACCGCGCTGCAACTGGTTTATATTGCCCTGCTGCTGGTCGTGGTGGTGTTCGGCCTGCCGTTCCTGCGCCGTTTTCTGGTCAGCCGACCCCTGCTCGGTGTGTTCCGCAAGATACTGCCGCAGGTTTCGCAGACCGAGCAGGAAGCACTGGATGCGGGTACGGTATGGTGGGATGGCGAGCTGTTCAGCGGCAATCCCCATTGGGACAAGTTGCTGGCGTTGCCCAAGCCTGGTCTGAGCGCTGAAGAGCAGGCTTTCCTCGACAACGAAGTGGAACAGTTGTGCGCCATGATCGACGATTGGGATGTCACCCATGTGCGTCAGGACTTGCCGCCGCAGGTGTGGCAGTTCATCAGGGACAAGGGTTTCTTCGGCATGATCATCCCGAAGGAATACGGCGGTTTGCAGTTCTCCGCGCAGGCCCACTCCGCCGTGGTGACCAAGGTCGCTTCGCGCAGCGGCACGGCGGCGGTGACGGTGATGGTGCCGAATTCGCTCGGCCCCGCCGAATTGCTGTTGCACTACGGCACGCAAGCGCAGAAAGACAAATACTTGCGCCGTCTCGCCAATGGCCAAGAAGTGCCCTGTTTCGCGTTGACCGGGCCGTTCGCCGGTTCCGATGCGGGTGCCATCCCCGATGTGGGGACAGTCTGTTACGGCGAATTCAACGGACAAGCCGACGTGTTGGGTGTGCGCGTGAGCTGGGAGAAGCGCTACATCACGCTGGCACCGGTCGCCACCCTGCTGGGCCTGGCATTCAAACTGTACGATCCGCAAAATCTGCTCGGCCCGGAAGTCGCACGCGGCATCACGCTGGCGCTGATCCCGGTCGATACGCCGGGAGTGCGTGTTGGTCGCCGTCACTTCCCGCTCAACTCGGCGTTCCAGAACGGTCCGACACAAGGTACGGACGTGTTCATCCCGATGGACTACATCATCGGCGGTGCAGAGCGTATCGGCCAAGGCTGGCGCATGCTGATGGAATGTCTGGCGGCGGGACGTTCGATCTCATTGCCCGCCAGTGCCACCGGTGGTGCAAAACTGGCAGCGCGCAGCAGCGGAGCCTATGCGCGAGTGCGCAAACAGTTCCATATGCCGGTGGGCAAGTTCGAGGGTGTGGAAGAGGCGCTCACCCGTATCGCGGGCAACCTTTACGTGATGGATGCGGTGCGGGTGCTCACCGCGCAGGCGGTCGATCTGGGCGAGAAGCCATCGGTGATCTCGGCCATCGTCAAATATCACTGCACCGAGCGCGGGCGGGTGGTCATCAACGACGCGATGGATGTCCACGGCGGCAAAGGTATCTGTCTGGGGCCGGACAACTATCTGGCGCGTTTCTACCAGCAGACCCCGATCGGTATCACCGTCGAAGGGGCCAACATCCTCACGCGCAGTCTCATCATCTTCGGGCAGGGCGCAGTGCGCGCCCATCCCTATGTGCTGAAAGAGATCAAGGCCGCGCATGAGGCCGACAAAAAACGCGCCGTGTTCGATTTTGATGCCGCGCTGTTTGGACATATCAGCTTTGCCATGAGCAATGCGGTGCGCTCGCTGCTGTTCGCGCTGAGCGGCGGTCGTATCATCGATGCGCCCACGGAAGAACCGACGCGGCGTTATTACCAGCTGCTCACACGTTATGCCACCTCGTTCGCCTTTGCGGCGGATATCGCCATGCTGGTACTCGGCGGCGGACTCAAACGCCGCGAGAAACTGTCGGCGCGTCTGGGCGATGTGTTGAGCCAGTTATACCTGTGTTCGGCGGTGCTGAAGAAGTTCGAGGATGACGGTCGCCCGCCGCAGGATATGCCCTTGCTCGATTGGGCGATGCAGGACGGCTTGTATCGTATCCAGCTCGCCTTCGATGGTGTGTTGCAGAACTTCCCCAACCGCCCAGCGGCGCTGTTGTTGCGCGCACTCATCTTCCCGCTGGGGCAATGCCGCCGTCCGCCGAGTGATGCGCTGGGACATGAGGTCGCCGCACTCATCATCGGCCCCACTCCGGCACGCGAGCGGCTCACCGCAGGTTGCTACATCTCCGGTGACGAGCGTGATGCGGTGGGTGCGCTGGAGGCCGCTTTGGATAGCACGCTCAGATGCGAGCCGCTACAGGCTGAACTGGCGGACGCGCGCAAAGCCGGCAAGCTGAAGGCGCTGGATGAACCCGGACAGATCGCCGAAGCGCGCGCGGCGGGTCTGCTCACGGAAGCACAGGCTGTGCAACTGGAACGTGATTACGCGCTGCGCCGCAAGGTCATCATGGTGGATGATTTTGCGCCGGAACAGTTGGCGGCGGGGCGCTGAACATGCCGTTTCCGCGCGGATAATCCGCCACACTGAATATGCCCAACCTGCGTGACAAAACCCTCTTCATCACCGGCGCTTCGCGCGGCATCGGGCGCGAGATCGCTTTGCGCTGCGCGCGCGACGGGGCCAGGGTGATCATCACCGGCAAAACGGCACAGCCGCATGCCAAGCTGCCCGGAACCATACACAGCGTGGCGGAAGAGGTACGTCAGGCAGGTGGTCAAGCGTTGGCACTACAGCTCGATGTGCGCGACGAACGCGCCCTCGCCGCAGCGGTGGAACAGGCTGCCGCGCATTTCGGCGGCATCGACGTGCTGGTCAACAACGCCAGTGCCATCAACCTTACCCCCACCCTGCAAACACCGGTCAGGCGTCTCGATCTGATGTGGCAGGTGAACATGCGCGCGACCTTTCTGGCCGCACAAGCCTGCATCCCGCATCTGCTGCGGGCGCGTAACCCGCACATCCTGACCCTGTCGCCGCCGTTGAACCTCGACCCGAAGTGGCTTGCCCCGCACGCCGCCTACAGCATCTCCAAATACGGCATGAGCCTGTGTATGCTGGGCATGGCGCGGGAGTTCGCCGAACAGGGCATCGCCTGTAACTGCTTGTGGCCGCGCACCACCATCGCCACCGCAGCGATAGAGCACAATTTCCCGGCGGACATCCTGCGCGCGTCGCGTCATCCGGCCATCGTTGCCGACGCGGCATATGCCATCCTGTCGCGCGACAGTCGCACCTGTAGCGGCAATTGCTTCATCGACGAGGAAGTGTTGCGCGCGGAAGGAGTGACGGATATGGCACCTTATGCGGTGACACCTGGCGCGACTTTGTATGAAGACCTGTTCTTGTCATAAAACGAGCACGTGAGGACAACAATGACTGAACATACACGACTTGCGATCACCCCCGAACAGGCCGTCACCTTGCACGGACTGTTGCGCGAACGTATACAGCGGACACCGGAGACGGTCGCTTACCGTTATTTCGATACACGACACGAGGCTTGGCGGTCGATCATCTGGCGCGAAGTGGGCGGGCAGGTCGCGCGCTGGCAAGCGGCGCTGGAAGGCGAGCAGCTACAGGCGGGTGATCGTGTTGCGGTGATGTTGCGCAACTGCCCGCAGTGGATCTATTTTGACCAGGCCGCGCTTTCGCTGGGGCTGGTGGTGGTGCCGCTGTATACCGTGGATCGGGCCGAGAACATCGCCTACATCGTCAACGACGCGAAAGTGAAAGTGCTGCTGTTCGAGACACAGGAACAATGGCAGGAACTGAGCGCGGTGCGCGAGCAGATGACCTCGGTGCGGCGTTTTGTCAGCATCGATAACATCGGCAAGCATGCGGAGGCGCGTTTGCAACATGTTGATGCCTGGCTGCCCGCCGTGGCGCAATTGCAGCCGGATAGCGTTGCCGATGCGCAACGGCTCGCCACCATCGTGTACACCTCCGGTACCACGGGCAAACCCAAAGGCGTGATGCTGAGCCACGCCAACATCCTGTCCAATGCCCATGCCTGTCTGGACACCTTTACGGTGAAACACGACGATCTGTTCCTGTCTTTCCTGCCGCTGTCGCATGCCTTCGAGCGCACGCTGGGTTATTACCTGACCATCATGACCGGTGCGACGGTGGCGTTCGCGCGCTCCATCCCCCTGTTGAGCGAAGACCTGCAAACCATCAGGCCGACCCTGCTCATCTCCGTGCCGCGCATCTACGAACGTATTTATGCCGCCATCAACGCCAAACTGGACGAGGGGTCGCCGTTGCGCAAGAAACTGTTCCATCTGGCCGTCGAAGTGGGCTGGGCGCGTTTTCTGCACCAGCAAGGACGCGGCGAATGGCGTCCGACTTTCCTGCTGTGGCCGCTGCTGGACCGGCTGGTGGCGCGCAAACTGCTGGCCCGGCTGGGCGGACGCCTGCGCACGGCGGTCAGTGGCGGAGCCGCCCTGTCTGCCGATGTGTCGCGGGTGTTCGTCGGACTGGGCTTGCCCGTGGTGCAGGGCTACGGCTTGACCGAGACCAGCCCGGTCATCAGCGGCAACCATCCCGAGAACAATTTCCCCGAGTCGGTGGGTCAGCCGATACGCGGGGTGCAGGTGCGCCTGGGCGAACATGATGCGCTGCTGGTGAAAGGCCCGAACGTGATGATGGGCTACTGGAACAACGAGCAGGCCACGCGGGAGATGATCGATGCCGAGGGCTGGTTGAACACCGGCGATATCGCCCGCATCAGCGCCTCCGGTCACATCACCATCACTGGCCGGGTAAAAGAGATCATCGTGATGTCCAACGGCGAGAAACTTCCCCCGGCGGATATCGAGTTCGCCATCACGCGCGACCATCTGTTCGAGCAGGTGCTGGTGCTGGGCGAGGCACGTTCGTATATGGTGGCGGTGGCGGTGCTTAATGCCGAGTTGTGGCCGCAGTTCGCGCAGACGGTCGGGGTGCGTCCCGACATGCCGGAATCGCTGCGCGACACGCGCGTCGAGCAACAAGCCTTGCAGCGCATCGCGGCACAATTGCGCGAGTTCCCCGGTTATGCGCGTATCCATCGCGTGTTGTTGCTGAACGAGCCGTGGACCATAGAGAACGGCATCATGACGCCCACTTTGAAAATGAAACGTAACCGTGTCGTGACAAAATACGCGGCAGAGATCGAACAACTTTATGAAGGACATTGAGATATGAGCGAACAGGAAACGACCCTGCCCAGCCGACACGCCACCCTGCGCGTGGTGGCGATGCCGACGGACTGCAACATCACCGGCGATGTGTTCGGCGGCTGGGTGATGGCGCAGGTGGACATCGCGGGCAGCATCCCCGCCATCAGTCGCGCGCGCGGCAGAGTGGCGACCGTGGCGGTGAATTCGTTCATCTTCAAACAGCCGCTGTTCATGGGTGACGTGGTGAGTTTTTACGCCGACATCACCAAGGTCGGACGTACTTCGATGACGGTGAATGTCGAGGTGTACGCGCAGCGCGACCCGGTCAAACAGACCTGTGTCAAAGTGACCGAAGCGACTCTCACCTATGTCGCCGTGGGCGAAGATCGTAAACCCAGAGTGCTGCCTCCGGCAGACTGAGCCGGTGTGTGATGGCAACTGTTGTGGCAGGCCCCGCCTCGGGTAGGCAGAACTGGAGAGATAGATGAGCGCAAATTTTCATATCCGCAAAGTCGCCGTACTCGGTGCCGGGGTGATGGGGGCGCAGATCGCCGGACATCTGGTCAACGCCAATGTCGAGACGCTGCTGTTCGAGTTGCCCGCCAAAGACGGCGATCCCAACGGCAATGTGAACAAGGCGCTGGAGAATATGAAGAAGCTGGAACCGGCACCCGTCTCCAGCCCGACCAGAATCACTCTTATCCAGCCTGCCAATTACGAACAGCATCTGGATAAGTTGCGCGAGTGCGACCTGGTGATCGAAGCCATCGCCGAACGCATGGACTGGAAGTCCGATCTGTATCGCAAGGTCGCGCCGCATCTGGGGGCACACACCATTTTCGCCAGTAACACTTCCGGCCTGTCCATCAACACCCTCGCCGGAGCGTTCCCCGAGAATCTGCGCCACCGCTTTTGCGGTATCCATTTCTTTAATCCGCCGCGTTACATGCACTTGGTCGAACTGATCGCCTGCACCGGCACCGATACGATGTTGCTCGACCAACTGGAGACCTTCCTCGTCTCCACGCTGGGCAAAGGTGTGGTGCGCGCCAAAGACACACCCAACTTCATCGCCAACCGTATCGGCGTGTTCTCCATGTTGGCCACCAAACACCATGCCGCCGCATTCAACCTCGGCTTCGACACGGTGGACGCACTCACCGGGCGTTACCTTGGACGCCCCAAGAGCGCCACCTTCCGCACGCTGGATGTGGTCGGTCTGGATGTGTTCGCCCATGTGGTCAACACCATGCGCGAGAACCTCACCGAAGACCCGTGGCATCGCCATTTCGAATTGCCGAGCTGGTTCGGTTATCTGGTCGATCAGGGATCGCTGGGGCAGAAGAGCAAGAAAGGCATCTACCAGAAGGTCGGCAAAGAGATACACGTGCTGGACCTGCACACCAATGCGTATCGCCTGTCCGACAGCGAGATCGACGCCGAGGTGAAAGAGATCTTGCGCGAGCGCAACTGGGCGATGAAACTGGCCGGGCTGCGCCGCAATCCGCATCCACAGGCACAGTTCCTGTGGGCCACCTTCCGCGACGTGTTCCATTATTGCGCGCTGCAACTGGAGCACATCGCCGACAACGCGCGCGACCTTGACCTTGCCGTGCGCTGGGGCTTCGGCTGGGACAGCGGCCCGTTCGAGATATGGCAAGCCGCAGGCTGGCAACAAGTCGCAGAGTGGATCATTGCCGACATCGCCGCAGGCAAAGCGATGGCAAGTGCGCCATTGCCGGAATGGGCCACCGACTCGGCGCACACAGGAGTGCACACCGCACAAGGTTCTTATTCACCCTCTCCCCTAACCCCTCTCCCGCAAGCGGGCGAGGGGAAATTAAGCTCCCCTCTCCCTCAGGGAGAGGGGCTGGGGGTGAGGGGACCCTCTTTGAGCAACGCAGGACACTACCAACCCCGCTCTACACTGCCGGTGTATCAACGCCAACTCTACCCCGATGCCCTCATCGGCGAAGAACATCACTACGGCGAGACCGTATTCGAGACCCCCGAAGTGCGCCTGTGGCACAGCGGTGACAACATCGCCATCCTCAGCTTCAAGACTAAGATGCACACCGTCAGCAACGAAGTGCTGGACGGTATCCTGCGCGCGGTGGATGAAGCCGAAGCGCATTTCAGCGCACTTGTGCTGTGGCAGAGCGAACCACCGTTCTCCGCCGGGGCAAACCTGCTGCAACTGATGCAGGGCGTGCAGGAACCGGCAGCGGACACGGGTCTGTTCGGAAAACTCAAAGGCGCGGTGAACCGCGTCAAATACACCGTTGCTGGACATGGCGGGATCGGCGATGTAGTTAATGCTGCTATCGGCAACGTGCCACATGTCGAAGCCGTGGTCGCCAAGTTCCAACAAGTCTCTATGCGTCTCAAATACGCGCAAGTGCCCACCATCGCCGCAGTGGATGGTCTGGCATTGGGCGGTGGTTGTGAATTCTCCATCCACTGCACCCGCATTGTCGCCACGCTGGAGAGTTACATCGGTCTGGTCGAAGTCGGCGTCGGCCTGCTGCCCGCCGGAGGCGGTTGCAAAGAGATGGCGCAACGCGCGGCACAAGAGGCGCAACGTTTTGCCAACGACAACCATGTGGACGTGTTTCCCTTTGTGCGCCGCTACTTTCAGAACATCGCCATGGGCGAAGTCGCCAAAAGCGCCGAGCTGGCGAGAGAGATGGGCTACCTCAGGCAATCCGACCGCATCGTGCTGAACAAGTTTGAGCTGTTGCACATCGCCAAAGAAGAAGCCAAAGCCCTCAACGCCACCGCCTACCGTCCGCCGCTGCACCCGCACCAGATCGCCGTCGCCGGACGCACCGGCATCGCCACCCTCAAAGCCGCCATGCTCAACATGCGCGAAGGCGGCTTCATCTCCGAACACGACTACAACATCGGCTGCCGTGTCGCCGAAACGTTATGCGGCGGGGATGTGGAGGCAGGGTGTTTGGTGGATGAGGAGTGGCTGCTCGATCTGGAGCGGAAGCACTTTATGGAGTTGCTGGCGACCGAAAAGACGCAGGCAAGGATCGAGCATATGTTGAAGAACGGGAAGCCGCTGAGGAATTAAAGGAGTAGTTTAGAAAATGAACAAAGAAAAACATTTTCATAGCACAAAGTTTTCATTCGAAGCCATTCAGGAAGCTTGGGCAATAATAGATAAATATTTGGTTCCTGCGGAAAGAAATTGCATCAGTTTGTCTTTGACTGTGACGTTTGATAATGAAAAGTGGAGCCATGACTCTGAGTCGGAGTTTTTCTCTGATTATCAGAAGGAAAATGAGAGTGCGAGCTATACGAAAGGCGCACAGTATGGAAAGTACAAGATTTATCTTTGGTTTAATGGAAAGTGTACAGACATTTCTATTGCAGCACCTGACCGTTCAATTGTTGAAGAGGTGCATCAAGTATTCACAAATTGGGCACCGAAATGTCAGTTGCCCGATCAAAAGGGAAATGAAGAAGAAAAGGTTGTATTTATCGGGCATGGTGGAAATTTACAGTGGCGAGATTTAAAGGATCATCTTCAAGATAAACATAGCTACAAGATTGAGGCATATGAGGTTGGTGCTAGGGCGGGACATACGATTCGAGATATTCTTGACGAGATGCTCGCAAAAAGTTCCTTCGCGATTCTTGTGATGACGGGCGAAGATAAAGATGCGGATGGAAACCTTCATGCGAGAGAAAATGTAATCCATGAATTGGGTTTATTTCAAGGGAAGCTGGGTTTCGCGCGCGCCATCATCTTGTTGGAAGAAAATACTACTGAGTTTTCTAATATTCATGGCATTCACCAAATTAGGTATGCCAAGAACAACATAAAAGAGACGTATGGGGAGGTTTTAGCTACGCTTAAGAGAGAGTTTGATGCGAAGAGGTGAAAGCGAAATTGGCAGCAAACAAATTGGCGTGATATGGGGTCAGCATCACAATAGTTTTGATATTTGCATAACAACATGACGACACCGCTTAACTCACAATCCGATTTCAACGAGATCACACACCTGATCCACGCTGCGCGGCAGCGTGCGGTGCTGGCGGTGAATACAACGCTGATCGAATTGTATTGGCAGGTGGGACAGTTCATCAGCCGCAAGATTGCTCAGGCGGAATGGGGCGACGGGGTGGTGGCGCAACTGGCCGAGCATCTGGCGCAGACTCAGCCGGGGTTGCGCGGTTTTACCTCGCGCAATTTGTTTCGGATGCGGCAATTTTATGAGGCTTATCGCGATGAAAAATTAGTGACAGCACTGCTGACACAATTGCCGTGGACGCATAATCTCATCATCCTGAATCAGGGTAAGTCACTGGAAGAGCGGGAGTTTTACCTGCGTGTGGCTATCCGTGAGAAATGGAGCAGCCGCGAACTGGAACGCCAACTCAAAGCAGCCTTATTCGAGCGCACAGTTCTCAGCCCTGCAAAAGTGTCACCACTGCTGTCACAAATTCATTCCGAGGCCATGAGCGTCTTTAAAGACAGCTACATGGTCGAATTCCTCGATCTGCCGCAAGGCCATGCCGAATCGGATTTGCATCAAGGTTTGTTGCAGCGGCTCAAGGATTTTCTAATTGAGCTGGGGCGCGATTTTTGTTTTGTGGGCAGCGAGTATCCGCTGCAAGTGGGCGGGCGCGACTTTGCGCTTGATCTGCTGTTCTTCCATCGCGGCTTGAATTGTCTGGTCGCTATCGAACTGAAGGTGGGGCGGTTTGAGCCGGAGTATCTGGGTAAGTTGGGCTTTTACCTCGAAGCGCTCGACCGTGATGTGAAGAAGCAGCACGAACAGCCCGCCATTGGTGTGCTGCTGTGCGCGAGCAAGGATGATGAGGTGGTGGAATACGCCTTGAGTCGCAGTCTTTCTCCGGCGTTGATCGCGGAGTATCAAACGCAGTTGCCGGATAAGGCGCTGCTGCAAGCCAAGCTGCATGAGTTTTATTTGCAGAATGCGCCGGATGAAGATTCAGATAACGAAAGAAATATGAGGAGCGCGCCATGAGCAAACAAGTCCAGGAAGCCTACATCGTTGCCGCTACGCGCACTCCGGTAGGCAAGGCACCGCGCGGCATGTTTCGCAACACGCGCCCCGACGATCTGCTGGCGCATGTGTTGAAGAGTGTGCTGGGGCAGGTACCGTCGCTCGATCCGGCCAGCATCGGTGATGTGATCGTCGGCTGTGCGATGCCGGAGGCGGAGCAGGGTATGAATGTGGCGCGTATCGCGCTGTTGCTGGCGGGTATTCCGAACATGGTGCCGGGCATGACCATCAACCGTTTTTGTTCTTCCGGGGTGCAGGCGGTGGCGCTGGCGGCGGATCGCATCCGGCTTGGCGAGGCGGAGGTGATGATCGCGGCGGGTGTGGAGAGCATGAGCATGGTGCCGATGATGGGCAACAAGATCGCGTTCAATCCGGCCATCTTCGAGCGCGACGAGAACTACGGCATCGCTTACGGCATGGGGCTGACGGCGGAGAAGGTGGCGGAGCGCTGGAAGGTGAGTCGTGAGGCGCAGGATGCCTTCGCGTTGCAGAGCCATCAGCGCGCCATTGCGGCGATCAACAACGGCGAGTTCAGCGATGAGATTTCTCCTTTCCATATCAGCGAGCATGTGCCGGATATGGATAGCCGCGAGGTGAATACGAAGACGCGCGAGGCGGCACGGGACGAGGGGCCGCGTGCGGATACTTCGCTGGAGGCCTTATCCAAACTCAGAACGGTATTTGCACAGCGCGGTTCGGTGACGGCGGGCAACAGTTCGCAGATGTCGGACGGGGCGGGGGCGGTGTTGCTGTGCTCCGAGTCCGCATTGAAGCGTTATAACCTCACGCCTATCGGCAAATTTCACGGTTTCAGCGTGGCGGGAGTGCCGCCGGAGATCATGGGCATCGGCCCAAAAGAGGCGATCCCGCGTGTGTTGAAGCAGACGGGGCTGACCTTGAACGATATGGGCTGGATCGAACTTAACGAGGCGTTTGCGGCGCAGTCGCTGGCGGTGATCAACGATGTTGGTCTCGATCCGGCCATCGTCAATCCCTTGGGGGGCGCGATCGCGCTGGGACATCCGCTCGGGGCGACCGGGGCGATACGCACGGCGACGCTGTTGCACGGCCTGCGTCGCCGCAAGCAAAAATACGGTATGGTGACGATGTGTATCGGCACGGGCATGGGCGCGGCAGGGGTGTTCGAGGCATTGTGACGCGCCGCGCCATGTGGCACTTGTGTGATGGATTTTTGAAATGATAGAGGGTGGCATGAAGAGATTAATAGTGATGTTTTTGTTGTGTGTGTCGATGCAGGCGGGAGCGGCGACGCTGGAGGGAATAACGCTGGAAGATGAGGTGCAGGTCGGCAATACCAAGCTGGTGCTGAACGGTGCGGGCGTGCGCAGCATCGTGTTCTTCAAGATGTATGCGGTGGGCCTGTATCTGGCGGAGAAGAAATCGCAAACGACCGCTGCGGTGTTCGCCGATGCCCGGCCAAAACGCATCGCACTGCATGTGCTGGTGGGCGAGGGTGATCTGGAGCGTTTTCTGAGTGGCTTCCGCAAAGGCATGGAAAAGAATCACAGTGCCGCAGAATTGGCTGCATTGCGGGAACGCATGACGGCATTCGACAAGCTGTTCGATAACTACAAGACCGTGAAACGCGCCGATGTGATCGCTTTTGACTGGATACCGGCGGAAGGCACGCGCGTGTTGCTGAACGGTGTTGAATTGGGGCGTATCGCGGGCGAAGATTTTTATCGCGCGTTGCTGATGATCTGGTTGGGTGACAAGCCGGTGTCGGATGATCTGAAGGCGGCATTGCTGGGTAGCTGATGACTGACTTCGGAGAGAGATGATGAAACGTATTGTGCTGTCGGTGTTGTTGCTGTCGTTGAGCCAAATGGTCGGTGCTATCGAACTGGCCGGGGTCAAAGTGGCGGAGAAGGTGCAGGTGGGCGGACAGCCGCTGCTGCTCAACGGCGCGGGGACGCGGCTCATGGTGGGCATGTTCCATGTTTACGCTATCGCCTTATATCTGCCGGAGCCAAAACATACCGTCGCGGAAGTGCTGGACGAACAGTCGCGCAAACGTGTCACTCTGGATTTTATGTTCGGCGTGACCAGTGTGCAGTTGCTGGAGGCGACCTATAAGCTGATGACCGAGAATCTCAGCGCGGACGAGATGAAACTCGCGGAAGGGGGATGGAAGCAGTTCGCCGCCATCTTCGACAAGGTTCCTGACATCAACAAGGGAGACCATTTGGTGCTGGATCACCAGCCCGGTACCGGAGTGAGTGTGAGCCTGAACGGTAAAGAGATCGGTCGCGTCGCCGATGCCCGCTTCATCCGTGGTTTCCTGATGGCGTGGCTGGGCGATAGACCGGCGCAGGCCGATTTGAAAGACAAGTTGCTGGGGATCGCGGCGGCCAATGGCAAATGAGGTTGCACCAGTGTTGATCGACAGCGCTGCGTTGGCGCAAGCTGTCCGTCGGCAGAGCGATGAATTTCAGGCGGCGCTGGGTGAGCGGCATGCTCATCTGTTCGCGGCGGTACCGCTCCCAATCCCCGCGCAACAGATGGCCGCTATGCAGGCCGTTGTTACCGCCGTCGAACGAGTGGTGCAGTCACCGGCTTGGCCGGAACGGCATGATGAGACGCGCTGCCAAGGGGTGTTCTTCGGTTACGACTTCCATCTGAACGACAGCGGTGCACATCTCATCGAGATCAACACCAATGCCGGCGGTGGCTTCCTGAATGCGCTGCTGCTGGAGAGTCAGCGACAGACTGCGTTGCCCGGCAAGGCGCTGGCCGCCGATGGGCTTGAGCAGGTGTTCATGGCGATGTTCCGCGCAGAATGGCGACTGGAGCGGGGAGACCTAGCGCTGAAGACAGTCGCAATCATTGATGAGCAGCCTGCACAACAATATCTCTATCCCGAATTCCTGCTGGCACAGCAGATGTTCGCACGTGCCGGCATACACGCGGTCATCGCCGATCCTGCTGAGCTGTCGGTCACTGCCGATGGACTTTATCTGGGCAGCGAGAAGATCGATCTGATCTACAACCGCCTGACCGATTTCGCGCTGGAACATCACCCGGAGCTGCTGCGCGCCTACCACGACAGGCAGGTGGTGCTGACGCCGCATCCGCAGGCTTATACGCGTTATGCCGACAAGCGCAATCTGGCGCGGTTATCGGATGCGCCAGCATTGCGCGCACTCGGTGCGGATGAAGCAACGATCGCGGTGCTGCAAACTGGTGTGCCGCAAACGCGGCTGGTCGATGCACATGATGCGGAGCGTTGGTGGGATGAGCGCAAACAATGGTTCTTCAAGCCGGTCTCGGGTTATGGTGCAAAAGGTGCCTACCGTGGCGATAAGCTGACCCGGCGTGTGTTCGAGGAGATCGTGTCCGGTGGTTATGTCGCGCAGCGGCTGGCGCTGCCGGGAGAGTGTGTGGCGCGAGCGGATGATGCCGTGGTGATGCTGAAATACGATGTGCGCTGTTATGTCTATGATGGTGCGATACAACTGGTGGCGGCGCGTCTCTATCAGGGGCAGACCACCAATTTCAGAACGCCGGGCGGGGGCTTTGCGCTGGTGCGCGAGTCGGTGTGATCTTCTATTGTCCGGCGACTTTCATGTTGTGGTGGTAAACCATCACGGTGTTCCGCCCATTCTGCTTGGCGTAATACATTGCCAAGTCGGCATGTTTCGCCAATTCAATCTCGTCTTCGCCGTGTCGCGGGTAAATCGCGATGCCGATACTGGTACTGATCTCCAGCGCATGTCCCCCCAATTCGAATGGTTTTTCGATGGCTTGTCTGATCTTTTCGGCGACGAGTAATGCATCCTGTTCACCTGTGACATTGGGGAGCAGTACGACAAACTCGTCGCCGCCGATGCGGGCGATGGAGTCCGACCCCCGCATGCATTCCTGCATCCGTTTTGCCGCGCTTTGCAATAACAGGTCGCCGACCGCGTGTCCCAGTGAATCGTTGATGGGTTTGAATTTATCGAAGTCCAGGAACAATAGCGCCAGTTTGTTCTGACCGCGTTTCGCGATGGCGAGCGCCCGTTGCAGGCGGTCGCTAAACAGGGCGCGATTGGGCAGGTCGGTTAATGCGTCGTATTGGGCCATATGGCGGATGCGTTCTTCGGTGTTCTTGCGCTCGGTGATGTCGGTGATGAAGCCGTGCCACAGTATGCTGCCGTCTTCCAATCTTTCCGGTTGTGCGTCACCCAGTCGCCAGCGCATGCCCTGGCTGGGCAGGATCAGCCGGTATTCGATGTGCCAGCGCGTGAGATTGCGGGCGGATTCTTCTACTGAGGCGGCGAGTCTGGCTGCATCTTCCGGGTGACGGAAGCCGAAGAATGGTGTGGCATCTTCGCGCAAGTCTTCGGGGGTGAGGCCGTACATTCTGCGTACCGCTTCACTGATGAAGGGAAAGCAGCTGCGGCCATCGGGATACAGCCGGAACTGGAAGATGATGCCGGGGACCTCAGCGGAGATTTTGGAGAGCAGATAATTATTTTGCAGCAGAGACTGTTCCGCCTGGTTTTTTTCGATGGCGATTTTGGCCAGATGGGCGGCGCGTTCGATCAGCTCGATGTCGTTCGATGTGGGATAACGCGCTTGCTTATGGTAGATCGCGAAGGTGCCCAGCACTTTGCCAGTCGATGAGATGATGGGCTCAGACCAGCAGGAACCCAATCCCGCGCTGGTGGCCAATTCTTTGTAAGGTTCCCAGCTGGGATGGGTGAGGATGTTCTCCACGATGGTGCGTTTGCCGAAGTAGGCGGATGCGCCGCAGGAGCCGACATTCGGGCCGATGGCGAGTCCGTTAATCGCGGTCGAGTAGAAATCAGGCAGGCTGGGGGCGGCAGCTACGTTCAAATGTTTGCCATCCTTGTCCATGATCAGGATGGAGCAGCGGGTATGTGTGTCTTCGATCTCCACGCTTTTGACCACAGCATTCAGTATCTCTGGCAAGGGAGCGCCGTTGGCCAGCAGTTCTAGGACGAGGGTGCGGGCCTGTTCGCGCAGACGTGCGGTTTCCAGTTGTTTGAGGTTGGAGTGTATTTTGCGATAGATGAAATAGATCAATATCGCTCCAGCACCGATCAGGACGAGCAACAGCAGGAAAATTTCCACGCTGTGATGGAGCAGGGAGCCGTCATTGGGCGGAGTGTACAGAAACCCATCCAGTCGAATGTCGTGCGGCAGCAGGCCTGCGTCCGCGTAGGCCTCGGCGATATGTTGCCAGCGGCTCGGATTGGAGTAGCCGATGTCGATCAGGTCCGGCTGCAATAGCGGGATCATCTGTTCGGCTTCAAATTCGAGGAAGTCGTGCGACTTCTGCTTCGCGTATTTGCTCGCGATCAGATTGATGATTTCATCGCGGTGGTCGCGGGCGTAACGCCAGCCGCGCAGGCTCGCTTCGGTGAAAGCCTGTACACGTTCAGGATGCGCCTGTAGTTCCTGTTCGGAAGTGAATAGGTTGTCGCCGTAGAAATCTATCCCGGCCGCGAGCGGCGAGAAAGTCTGATAGGCGAAATCGGCTCGCTGGAAGAAATACGGCTTGGTGGAAACATAACCGGAGATGGCATCGACTTTGCCGTCGATAAGATCCTGCGGGTTCTGGCTGTGTTTGATCAGGGTGAACGAATCTTTCTGGAGGCCGGATCGTTTGAGCAGGAGCATCAGTTCGCCGGACTGGTCATCCAGCATGATGCGTTTCCCGGCGAGATCGCTCAGCTTGTTGATGCCTTTATCTTTGGCGGCAAAGATTACATAGGGAGAACGCTGGAAGATGACGGCGAGTGTCACCACGGGTTTGCCGGTCGCGCGGGCAAGGATCAGGTTGCTACTGCCGACGCCGAATTCGGTATTGCCACTGACAATTTCAGCGACGGTATCCGTGTCGGGGTTCGCTTCTTTCAGCTGGACATCAAGACCGGCTTCGCGGTAATAGCCTTTTTCGAGAGCGGCGTAATAACCGGCGAATTGGAACTGGTGCGTCCACTTGAGTTGCAACGTGACGTGCTCAAGGGCGGAGGCGGGAGTAGCGAAGCAAAAACCAGCGAAGAGAAGGAAGCTTGTTAAGCGTGTCACAGGATACATTACTATCGCCGGATTGCCATGATGTGTCAGATTCTGCACCGTATCGGTGCGGGGAACAATAGACAGGATGGCCTAGATAATTACGGGAATATCTAGGCCGTACATGCGGTTTCAGTTGAGCAGGTGTTTCACCAGCTCACGTTCCGCAAGCAGCTCCTGATAGCTGTCCATCATGTGTTTGCGTCCCAGTTCGCTGATGGGCAGATCTTTCACGATATGGTAGTGGCCGTTGCGGCAGGTGACCGGAAAGCCGTACAACACGCCTTCGGGGATGCCGTAGCTGCCGTCCGAGGGCACGCTCATGGTGACCCAGTCGTTGTGGTGAGAATGCAGCAGCCAGTCGTGCACGTGGGCGATGGCGGAATTCGCCGCACTGGCCGCGCTGGACAATCCGCGTGCTTCGATCACGGCTGCACCGCGTTTTTGCACGGTGGGAATGAACACGCTTTCGGCCCAGTCTTCCCAGCCATTCTGTTGCAGGATGTCGGCCACCTTGCGCCCGCGCACTTCAGCGTGGGAGAGGTCGGGATATTGCGTGCCGGAATGGTTGCCCCAGATGACCATCTTCTTGATGTCCTGAATGGGCTGGAACAGCTTCAGGGCGACCTGGGTGATGGCGCGGTTGTGGTCCAGCCGCATCATGGCGCTGAAGTTGCGCGGATCGAGATCGGGTGCATTCTTCATGGCGATCAGCGCATTGGTGTTGGCGGGATTGCCCACTACCAGCACCTTGACGTGGCGGGCTGCAACCTCGTTGAGAATACGTCCCTGTTCGGAGAAGATGGCACCGTTGGCTTCGAGCAAGTCTTTGCGCTCCATGCCCTTGCTGCGCGGGCGCGCACCGACCATGAGCACGACTTCGGCATCGCGGAAGGCGACGCGCGGATCGTCGGAGATGATGACTTGTTGCAGCATGGGGAAGGCGCAGTCTTCCAGTTCCATCGCCACGCCGCGCAAGGCCTGTTGCGCCTGGGGAATATCCAGCAGTTGCAGGATGATGGGTTGTTCACGTCCCAGCATGTCGCCGTTGGCGATGCGGAACAACAGGCTGTAACCAATCTGCCCGGCAGCGCCGGTGATCGCGACACGGATAGGGGCTTTCATGCGGTTCTCCTGTGAGTGGAAGTGGGGTCATTCTGCCAGCGTTCCAGACATAGGCAAAGTGAAATACCCGCTAGAGCTACATGCTGATTTGAGAAATCGCGCCGCCTATGTATAATGGCGGCGCTTTTCTAGGAGTACATCAGTTGTCGGTCGCGAAGTTCTGCTTCTTTATCGTACCTCCAGTGTTCTTCTTCGCCGCTTTAGCTCAGTTGGTAGAGCAACCGCCTTGTAAGCGGTAGGTCATCAGTTCGAATCCGATAAGCGGCACCAATATATAAAGCCCCGTAGCGATACGGGGCTTTTTTCTCAGGGCAGTTTTTGAGTTCGTTCTTTTGCGCCAGTGACGGTGCATCGGTTATTTAACTGTGCGCAGCCCCTCTGATTCCCCTCCCAAAAAACTGTTATCCTAGTGCGTGTGCTTTTCTGGCTTGGTAAGTGAGCGGGAAGTGTCACCATGACAATTACAGATCGTTCGGGAGGCGTGATGAAGCTCTTATGGCGCGAAGAATTAAGTGTCGGGAACAATGTGATCGATACCGACCACAAGTATCTTATCGAGATCATCAACATGGTCCAGCAGAGCCTGGAAGCGAAGGACAGGGCAGAGTTGAGTCGATTACTCGACGACCTTTCCAATTATTCTCTGGTGCATTTTGACCGGGAAGAAAAGATCGCCAATGCAGCCGGTTATGCACAGGTGCAACAACTCGGTTTGTCCCACAAGTCGCTGATCAAACAACTTGACCAAGTGAGAGCCGAGATCGAAGAGATGGGGCAGGGATGGTCGCCGGAAGTGGCCCGACATTTCACCAATTTTCTGCGTGACTGGTTGATCAATCATGTCATCAATGAAGACTGCCTGATGAAGCCGCTGCTGGAAAAATTCTCCCCTGATTTTGATGCGAGATAACGCTGTCTCAATATAGCGTCCGGTACGATTTTTTAGTCATCAAACAGAAAGGCTCGCACTAGTGCGAGCCTTTCTGTTTGATGGGCAGGATGTTTCGACTCTTGGTTTTTACAGTTCTTCCAAGCTCAGGATGTTCGGAGTCTTGGCGGAGGCGGTGGTCGCATGTGCAGCACTTGTCTTGCATTTGCAAGTGCAGCAGTGCTCATCATTCTTTTTCATCGCGGAAGTGTGTTCTTCGATCCACAGTTTGTAGTCTGCCCAGTGTTTTTGCCGGAACGGTTTGGAGTGCTGGAAAAGGTATTCAAGAATATGAAATCGATAACATGCAGTATGTTTCTTCGTATCCCGGATATATTCCTCCCAGATGAATTCATCCGGCATGATTCCTTGTTTGCGTAGTTCGTTGTTGTAGCCGAACGCCTGATAGAACTCTTCCAGATCGTCGATCCAATATCTCTCGATATTGTTAATCTCAATGAAGCCGAAGTGGCGGTTTGCCGGGTCGCGCATCTTGTAATTGATTTTAGGTAGAGAGCTGCCCATATTTGTCTCCTTGAGTCGGTGCTGGGAGGTTGCCAAGCCGGGGGATGGAACATACGCCTGGATGGCGCAGAATGAAATACGCCAGAAGGCCTATATATTATGGTGGGCTGAGCCGGGAATTTTGAGCAGGTCGATATTAAACATATGGTTAGGCAGGAGCCTTCTGACCAGCCCTCATGAGAGCCTATGAGCAAATAACATCTGAGTGTCCCCGTTTCAAGAGTCGGATGAACGGGCGGAGGTTTTTGCTTGCTGTTATTGGTGGTGAGTTTTGTGGCACAAGTTGATTTGCTCAATCGGTATGCGCTCTGTGCTAGAATGCGCGCCCTTTGAATCTTATGTAGGTAGCAGATCATGTCTCGCGCGCTTCGCAATATCGCCATCATCGCCCACGTTGACCACGGCAAGACCACCCTCGTTGACCAACTCCTGCGCCAATCCGGCACCTTCCGCGACAACCAGAAGGTTGATGCGCGGGTGATGGACAGCAACGATCTGGAAAAAGAGCGCGGCATCACCATTCTGGCGAAGAACACCGCCATCGAATACAACGGTACCCACATCAACATCGTCGACACGCCGGGACACGCCGACTTCGGCGGCGAGGTGGAGCGCGTGCTGGGTATGGTGAATGGCGTGCTGCTGCTGGTGGATGCGGTGGAAGGCCCGATGCCGCAGACCCGTTTCGTGACCAAGAAAGCACTGGCGCTGGGTCTCAAGCCCATCGTCGTGATCAACAAGGTTGACCGTCCGGGCGCGCGTCCAGACTGGGTGCTGGATCAGACCTTCGATCTGTTCGATAAGCTGGGTGCCAGCGACGAACAACTCGACTTCCCGGTTATTTATGCTTCCGGCCTGAATGGCTGGGCTTGCCTCGAGCTGAATGATGCACCCTCCAAAGGCGGCTCGGCATCCGATATGAAGCCTTTGTTCGAGACCGTGCTTAAGCATGTGCCGACTCCGCCGGGCAGCCCTGATGCACCGCTGCAACTGCAACTCGCCGCGCTGGACTATTCCACTTTCACCGGTCGCCTCGGTGTCGGTCGTGTGCTGAATGGCCGCATCAAGCCGGGCCAGGCGGTGGTGGTGATGAACCATGAGAAACAGGTCAGTTCCGGTCGTATCAATCAGGTGCTGGGTTTCCAGGGGCTGGATCGTGTGCCGGTCGATAGCGCCGAAGCGGGCGACATCATCATCATCTCCGGTCTGGAAGACATCGGTATCGGTGTCACCATCTGTGACAAGGATAATCCGGTCGGTCTGCCGATGCTGCTGGTGGATGAGCCGACGTTGACCATGGACTTCATGGTCAACACTTCGCCGCTGGCCGGTACCGAAGGCAAGTTCGTCACCAGCCGCCAGATTCGCGACCGTCTGACCAAAGAATTGCTGACCAACGTCGCGTTGCGTGTCGAAGATACTCAGGATGCGGATATTTTCCGCGTTTCTGGTCGCGGCGAGTTGCACCTCACCATCCTGCTGGAGAACATGCGCCGCGAGGGCTTCGAGATGGCCGTCGGTAAACCGCGCGTGGTCTACAAAGAGATCAACGGCGAAAAATGCGAGCCGTACGAGAATCTGACTATCGATCTGGAAGACGGTCATCAGGGCTCCATCATGGAAGAGATCGGTCGCCGTCGCGGTGAACTGACCAACATGGAATCCGATGGCCAGGGACGTACCCGCCTTGAGTATCACATTCCTGCGCGCGGTCTGATCGGCTTCCAATCCGACTTTATGACCATGACGCGCGGTACCGGCCTGATGAGCCATGTGTTCGACGACTACGGCCCGGTCAAGGCCGATCTGCCCGGTCGCCACAACGGCGTGCTGATCTCGCAGGAAGATGGCGAGGCGGTGGCTTATGCGCTGTGGAACCTGGAAGATCGCGGTCGCATGTTCGTGTCGCCCGGCGACAAGTTGTACGAAGGTATGGTGATCGGCATCCATAGCCGCGACAACGACCTCATCGTCAATCCGATCAAGGGCAAGAAGCTGACCAACGTGCGCGCCTCGGGTACCGATGAAGCCGTGCGTCTGACTACTCCCATCCAGATGACGCTGGAATCGGCGGTCGAGTTCATCGACGACGACGAGCTGGTCGAGCTGACACCGAAATCGATCCGTATCCGCAAGCGTTACCTGAAGGAACACGAGCGTAAACGCGCAACCAAGTCAGAGTGATCGAAGTTCGAATGCAGCAATAAGAAAGGGGCGCTTCTGCGCCCCTTTCTTATTGCTGCATGAATACGGATCAGGACTCCGGGCGCATGTGCGGGAACAGGATCACATCACGGATCGCGGCACTGTCGGTCAGCAACATCACCAGACGGTCAATGCCGATACCTTGGCCGGCGGTAGGGGGCAGGCCGTATTCCAGCGCGCGGATGTAATCGCCGTCTTTGAACATCGCTTCCTCGTCGCCCGCATCCTTCGCCATTACCTGAGCATCGAAACGCGCCTCCTGGTCTTCCGGGTCGTTCAATTCGGAGAAGCCGTTGGCGAGTTCGCGTCCGACGACGAACAGCTCGAAACGTTCGGTGATCTCGGGACGGGCATCACTGCTGCGTGCCAGCGGTGAAACTTCCACGGGATAATCGACGATGAAGGTCGGTTCGAACAGTTGATGTTCCGCGAGCTCCTCGAACAGGGAGAGTTGTAAGCCGCCCACGGCGTCTTTCGGGTTGTATTTTGCTTTCAGGTCTTGCAGTTCGTTAATGAGGAAGTCACGGTCGTTCAATTGCGCATCGCTGAATTGCGGATGATATTTTTGCACCGCCTGAACCATGGTCAAGCGGTGGAATGGTTTGCCCAGATCCAGTTCTCGCCCCTGATAACTGATGATCGTAGTGCCCAGCACCTTGCGTGCGACTTCGGCGAGCAGCTTCTCGGTGAAGTCCATCAGATACTTGTAGTCGCGGTAGGCCTCGTAGAATTCGATCATGGTGAATTCCGGGTTGTGCCGCGTGGAAACTCCCTCGTTGCGGAAGTTGCGGTTGATCTCGAACACCTTCTCGAATCCGCCCACCACCAGACGCTTCAGATACAACTCGGGCGCGATACGCAGGTACATCTGCATGTCGAGCGCGTTGTGATGGGTGATGAAAGGCTTGGCCGATGCGCCGCCGGGGATGGGGTGCAACATCGGTGTCTCGACTTCGAGATAATCGTGGCGCGCGAAGAATTCGCGTATCGCCTGAATTACCTTAGAGCGGATGACAAAGGTTTTGCGCGTCTCTTCGTTGGTGATGAGGTCGACGTAACGCTGGCGGTATTTTTGTTCCTGGTCGGTGAGGCCGTGGAATTTTTCCGGCAGGGGGCGCAGCGCCTTGGTTAGCAGGCGGAGCTGTGTGACACGCACCGACAGTTCGCCGGTCTTGGTCTTGAACAACACACCGGTGGCGCCGAGGATGTCGCCGAGGTCGTGATGTTTGAAAGCGTTGTGTGCCTCTTCACCGGTATCGCCGTTGCTGATGAACAACTGGATGCGTCCGCTCATGTCCTGCACGGTGGCGAAGCTGGCTTTGCCCATCACTCGTTTCAACAACATGCGCCCCGCGACGGAGACGGCGATGTGTGCGGCTTCCAGTTCATCATGCGACTTCTCGCCGAATTCGGCATGCAATGCCCCGGCCATATCCTTGCGCTCGAAATCGTTGGGGAAGGCGACGCCTTCTTTGCGCAGGGCACTCAGTTTGGCGCGGCGCTCGGCAATGATCTGGTTCTCGTCATGCGGTATCAGGGTCGGTTCGGTGGTCATAATCGTTCTCTTAAGTTAAACGCCTTGCTTCAAGCTCGCTGCAATGAAATCGTCCAGATCGCCATCCAGCACGGCCTGGGTATTACCTACTTCGTAGTTGGTGCGCAGGTCTTTGATGCGTGACTGGTCGAGTACATAACTGCGGATCTGGTGGCCCCAGCCGATGTCGGATTTGGTGTCTTCCAGCACCTGCTTCTCGGCATTGCGTTTGCGCAACTCCTCTTCGTACATGCGCGACTTCAGCATGGACATCGCTTCGGCGCGGTTCTTGTGCTGCGAGCGGTCGTTCTGGCACTGCACCACGATGTTGGTCGGGATGTGGGTGATACGCACCGCCGAGTCGGT
>CAZNAD010000018.1:0-47318 GCA_964571195.1 uncultured Gallionellaceae bacterium
TACACGGAATCGTGTCATGCAGGGTTACTTTGTATGGCATTAAATTTAGGTGACTCGTCCAGTAGCAGCCTGTCGGTTGGCGTCTGCCGGATAAAATCAAATAACTAGACTAAGTATGTAGAACTATCTGTAGAGTGCTCGCGGACGCGGGTTCAATTCCCGCCGCCTCCACCAACAAATGAAGAAGCTCATCCGCAAGGGTGGGCTTTTTCATTTGTATGCGAAACTTTTGGAATTGAATCGAGTCCGGTACATTCCATGACGCCAATCACTCATGAAAAAATCAAATGGTAACGACCACTTTGCCGCTGGCATGCCCCTGCTCGACATAGCGCACTGCCTCGGCGGCCTGTTCCAGCGGATAGCGGCGGTCGATGACCGGCTTCAGCTTGCCTGACTCAACCAACTCTTTCAGCAATCGCAAATCATTCACATTCGCTTTCGCCGTCACCGCTGACATCCTGACTCCGCCAAAAGAAAGCAAGGGGCCCAGCAGCAAGGCTTGGAACAACTGCTTGCTGCCGCCACCGACCATCGCATAACGCCCCTGCGGTGCCAGCGCGCCACGGTAATCGAAGATGGAGCGCTCACCGCTTACCGCTTACCGCCACGATGAGGTCATAACGCTCGCTGCCCCGCGTGAAATCCTCGCGCGTGTAGTCGATGATATGATCTGCCCCCAGTGCGCGCGCCTGCTCCATCTTCGACGTGCCGCACACCGCAGTCACCTCCGCGCCGAAATGTTTGGCGAGCTGCACCGCAAATGTACCCACGCCGCCGGAAGCACCGTTGATCAACACCTTCTGCCCGGCGCGAACCTGCCCCACATCGCGCAGAGCCTGCAATGCCGTCATCCCCGCCAGAGGTAGCGCTGCCGCCTCCTCGAACGAAACATTGGACGGCTTCAATTCCAGCTCGCGCTCGAAGGCACACTTGTATTCCGCAAACCCGCCGAAATTGCTAGCGAATAACTCACCGAACACCTCGTCGCCCGGTTTGAAGCGCGTGACATCTGTCCCCACCGCTTCCACTACCCCGGCCACATCGCTACCCAGTGAAGTGATGCGCTTAGGCCTGAATAGCCCAGAATATAAACGCACCAGAAACGGGTTCGCGCGCATCATGCGCCAGTCCGCCGCATTCACCGATGCCGCACGCACTCTGATCAACACCTCGTTACCCCTGGGAATGGGCTTGGGCACCTCCGCGAGGTGCAACACCTCGGGCGGGCCGTATTCGGAAAAGACAATGGCTTTCATCTTTGCGTCCAGATATCAATCATGCCGAAGCCATAGAATGCCCCGGCAAACACGGATTGTTCCACCCCGACCGCAACTGCCGAGACTCACTTCCCCGCCGGTACCGGCTTGGGTTGTGGCTTCTTGCCCTTTGATTCTTTCTTCTTGTCCTTGCTGCCCATGATGAACCTCCTTGGCTGTAGATCGACTGCAAATCGCTACGGGTGATTCTACCCCTCTCGCTTTAGGCTGCGTCAAACGATACTTGGCTTGCCGGTTCCGTCATCTCACTTGTTCTTATGCTTCAACACCGACTTCACCATCTTGCCGAACGCCTTATCCTTGTTGCGTTTGTCCACATACGACATCTCGTTGAAATCCGACTCGGCCTTGAGCTTCAGGTAACTGCGGTAATGCTCCACGTTCAGCTCGCCGCTGGCTATGGCTTTGCGGATCGCGCAGCCCGGCTCGTTGTTGTGACTGCAATCGGAGAAACGGCAACTGGACGCAAGCGCCGTGATGTCGGCAAAGCTATCGTCCAGCCCTTCGCCCGCACTCAGAATACCCAGCTCGCGCATGCCCGGCATATCGATCAGCAACGCGCCATTGTCGAGCGAAATGAGATGGCGGCGCGTGGTGGTGTGCCTGCCCTCGCCCGTGCCGCTGACAGTGCCGGTCTCCAGCGCATCCTGGCCGAGCAGTTGATTGATCAGCGTCGTCTTGCCCACACCGGAAGAACCGAGCAGGCAATAAGTCTTGCCCGCCTCCATCACCTCCCGTACTTGCGCCACGCCTTCGCCCGTCAGGTTGCTGAGGGCGATGATACGTGCTGTGATGCCAGCCGCGCGGATGTTGCCGATCATGCGCTCAAGCTCGTCCGCGCTCACCAGATCCGTCTTGGTCAGCAGCAGCACCGGCTCGATCCGCCCCTCGTTCACCATCACCAGATAGCGCTCCAGCCTGCGCACATTGAAATCGAAATGGCACGACTGCACGATGAACGCCACGTCGATGTTCGCCGCGATCATCTGAAAATCGATGTTCTTACCGGGAGACTTGCGCCGCAGAAAAGACCGGCGCGACACCAGATCATGGACGCTCGCATGCGACGCCGCATCGTGATACTCGGCACACACCCAATCGCCCACACAAGGCATATCCACCGAGGATGCGGCGGCGTAAAGGAATTTGCCCGTCAGCTCGGCAGGTACTTCACCCTGTTCATCGCGCACGATATAACGACCACGATCCACAGCCGTCACCCGCGCCAGGCGCTGGCCTGATCCGCACTTTGCCTGTTGCGCTAGTTCGTCATTCAAACCGAGCTGGGTCAATTCCATGGTGCGCCTGCGCCTTATTCAAAAAAGCCCCCGCCTGTCCATCCTGCACAGCAACTTTGCAGGAATACACCGAGGTTTGTCCCATGCAATTGCTTTCAATCCCCTAGGCCATCACGCAATTCCGCCCATGCTCTTTCGCCCGGTACAGAGCCTGATCTACGCGTATCAGCCAGTCGTCCGCCTTTTCGCCGTATTCGAGTTGGGCGACACCGAACGACGCGGTGACGGTGACTTCCCCGGACTTGAGCTGCACCGGGCTATCCGCCAGAGCGCAGCGTATGCGTTCGGCGAGCTGTAACGCGGCGCTCAGGTCTATCATCGGCAGCAACAGCAAAAACTCTTCGCCGCCGTAGCGACCGAGTACATCCCCCTGCCGCAGCAGCACCTCGACGCGACGGCTGAAAGCCACAAGAACATCGTCGCCCACCGCATGGCCATACCTGTCGTTAACCTGCTTGAAATGGTCGATGTCGAACAACACGATGCTACAAACGTTTCCATGACGGGTAAAAAGCTCGTGCTGTCGCTCGATCTGCTCCACCATGAAATGGCGGTTGTACAAACCGGTGAGCTGGTCATGGATGGCGATAGTCCTGAGTTTTTGATTGAGATCGTCGAGCTCGGCATTGCGCATCTCCATCTGTTCCCTGATCCGCAGGTTCAGCACCAATTGATGCACGCCGCCGGCGAACTGGCGATAGGCATCCCATCCGAACTGCATCTCGATCAGCAGCAGAATGCATAACCCGACCGCGATCTTGCCGTACAACGCGCCGCCCAGCGAGAAATAGAACAGGATAGGGACGATCAGGATGGCGAAGCAGAAAGCAGCCAGAGTACGGAACGAGGGGGCCATGTTGACCACGCTGGCCGCCGAAATGGAAACCAGCACGAGCAGGACGACCATATCGCTGATCGGATCGGCATGGAAAAGCACCGCCGCAGCCCCCCAGGACAACCCCTGCAGTGCGCGCAGCACAACCTGCCGATTGTGGCAGCTTGCGATACGATCATCCGCCGGCGGATTCTTCAACAAACGAGAGGTCTGCACAAAGGTGAACGCATCCGGCAGGGTATTGAGAATCACCCAGCCGAGCGCCAGCGGCAGACTGACGATATCGTGCACCACCCAGAAGATGAATAGCGTCCCCAGCGGCGCCAACATCGTTGCCTGCCGCGCACGCGCGAACAGCGTCCGCACACAACGGGCATCGACTTCGGACTTATTCTCAGGCGCTATCTGGTCATACAACTCGGCGGACATCGTTTACACCCGAAAAAATTATTGAACTGCTACTGGATAAAAATACCGCATCGATCTCATCCGTCACGGCTGCGCTTTCCGAAAAGCATTGCGCAACGGACTTCGGCACGATTGCCGATCCCGGCTATATGCTTTATAAGACATGACAGGGCCGACGCAATAGCCCCCCTGCACCAATTTGATTCGTTTTCCCTTACTCTTCACCAAAACTATTGTACTGCCCTCAGCTCCCACCAACCTGCTCGACAAAGATCAGCTTGCCCGTGTCATACCCCAATGCCGCCGCTTTTTCGACAAGACGCTTTTGAACCTCCGGGCTCATCTGCGGTGTGCGCGACAATATCCACAAATAGGATCTATCCGGCCCGCTGACGAGCGAGTATTGGTAAGCCTCTTGATCCAGCTCAACCACGACATACGCGCCATAGAACGGACCGAAGAAAGACACCTTCAGATAACCCAGGTCTTTGCCATTCACAAAATAGGCCTTGCCCTCGGCTTCCTTCCACTGCTGCTTTTGCGCATCGTAACCGCGATTGATCACGCGGATGCCGCCGTCATCGCGCAGACTGTAACTGGCACTCACCTGGGAAAGACCGCGCTCAAACGCATGATCCAGTCTGGCGATCTCAAACCATTTGCCGAGGTATCTATCCGCATTGAAATGATCGACAGGTTTAACGTTCTCGGGCAGCCCGACACAACCTGTCAGCAACAACGCAAAGGACATCAGGAGCTTTTTCATCATTCTTCCTTCGCCGTGGTCTGTGGTAGTGGGTATTTCAAATCATCAACAAGCACATCTCTTTTCTTGGGGGCTACTTGATGCTCATTTCACTTTTCAAAACTATTGCGCCCCTGACCCCTTTGATTCTTCTTTAGTTCCTCAAATAGCCAGTGACTACAAGTCATGACGCGGCACATCCACTCCGAGGTCATCATCAGTGATATCGCTTGGAAAATCATCGCCTAGGGGAGCTACAACGGCGGCGGATTTGCGCACAACGAACGGCGTGCCAGTTTGCTCGGCCAGTTGGCGTGCCTTCTCGGAAGCGCGCATCAAGGCTTGCGGCGCCTTTTGCAGGTCGGGGTCTTTGGAGTGAGAAACAGGAGCTTTCATTTGTTCTGTCCTTCATCTAACAACACGGTAGGTGCACCCGAATTATCGTACAGTTGCCAGCTATCACTAGACCAATGGAGTCTGCCCCCATTGATTCGTTTAATTTTCAAATTTTTTATTAACCAGCGCAGTCCGTCCCTTGGGAGTAACAGATATCCATCCTCCTTGAGACATATGGACGTATCTATCCTCTACAAGATTATCTAAGCAATGAAGAACAACGATATTTTCCAATTCAGATAGCTCACTATCATTAGGAACTTTCAACATAAAGTCATCTTTATCTATGGAGCTTCCCGGCGCCAAAGTATCAATCATTCGCAGAACAGAAAACATTCCTTCTTTAATTTCTTTTGAATACATCTTTCCATTTTTTGAAGATTTTTCTTTCTCTGCTTGTATTGACCCTTCCTTCGGCTTAATTGACTCATTTACTGGAACGATCCCGCCTTCCGGCTGCAGCGACTTAACCAAGTTTTCTAAGTCTCTAATCCTCGTCTCTCGCTTTTCTCGTTCTTCTTGATATCGAAGTTCAGAGAGCAGCGCCTGACTAGTTATTTCTTGCGCTTCCTCTTTAGTAAGAGGCTTCTCTTTATCCTTCTCAAGCTGAAGTATTTTTAGCTGATTCTGCTGCTCTCGCCAATACCCATATACCTTTCTTGCAAACCAAGGGTATATATAAATAAAAAAAGCTGTTGTTGTCAGCGGTAACAAGATTCCATGAATGACAATTACACTGATTGACGGATATATATCCGAATCGACATATTGAAACTTCTTCACGACTTCTGTGGAAGAGTCAGTAAGAAATAACAGAATTAGACGCCAGTTCCATCCACACCAAGAAAGAACAAACGTCCCAAAGAGTGGGCTGGTGATTCTGTCGTAAAGAATTGCTTTGATCGTTTTACCAACATCATCAAACATACCAGCCCCTTTTGACTCGCTAATCACAACAAGGGTTGATCGCGCCCTTGATCATTAAGATTACCGGCTAATCGGCTTATACCGAATCCGCTTAGGCTTCGCGCCCTCTTCACCCAGCCGCTTCTTCTTGTCCGCCTCGTACTCCTGATAGTTACCATCAAAGAACGTCCACTTGGAATCGCCTTCGCAAGCCAAGATGTGGGTGGCGATGCGGTCTAGGAACCAGCGATCGTGGGAGATGACGGCGACGCAGCCGGCGAACTCCAGCAGCGCATCTTCGAGCGCGCGCAGGGTTTCCACGTCGAGGTCGTTGGAGGGTTCGTCGAGCAGCAGCACGTTGCCGCCGGAGATGAGGGTTTGCGCCAAGTGCAGACGGCCGCGCTCACCGCCGGAGAGTTGGCCGACGAGTTTGCCTTGATCCGAGCCTTTGAAGTTGAAGCGGCCAATGTAGGCGCGCGCCGGGGTTTCGTATTTGCCCACGGTCAAAATATCGTTGCCGCCGGAGATGGCATCGAACACGGTCTTGTTGGCTTCCAGCGAATCGCGCGCTTGGTCCACATGCGCGATCTTCACGGTCTGGCCGATTTTCACCGTGCCGCTGTCCGGTGTTTCTTTGCCGGTGATCATGCGGAACAGCGTGGATTTACCCGCGCCGTTGGGGCCGATGATGCCGACGATGGCGCCGGGCGGAATCTTGAAGCTGAGGTTGTCGATCAGCAGGCGGTCGCCGTAGGCTTTGCTCACACCGTCGAACTCGATGACTTCGTTACCCAGACGTTCGCCCACGGGGATGAAGATTTCCTGCGTCTCGTTACGCGCTTGGTGCTCTTGCGAATTGAGTTCTTCAAATCTTGCGATACGCGCTTTGGATTTGGCCTGACGCGCTTTCGGATTTTGGCGCACCCACTCCAACTCTTGCTTCATCGCTTTGGAATGTGCATCGAGTTGCTTCTGCTCTTGTGCCAGACGCGCGCCCTTCTGCTCCAGCCAGCTTGAGTAGTTGCCCTTCCAAGGGATGCCTTCGCCACGGTCGAGTTCCAATATCCATTCGGCGGCGTTGTCGAGGAAGTAGCGGTCGTGGGTCACGGCAACCACGGTGCCGGGGAAGCGCACGAGGAATTGCTCCAGCCATTCCACCGACTCCGCGTCCAAGTGGTTGGTCGGCTCGTCCAGCAACAACATGTCGGGCTTTTCCAGCAGCAGCTTGCACAGCGCCACGCGGCGCTTTTCACCGCCGGACAGATTCTTGATGACCGCATCCCACTCCGGCAAACGCAGCGCATCGGCGGCGATCTCCATCTGGTGCGAAGCATCACTACCGCTTGCCTCGATGATGTTCTCCAAACGCGCTTGCTCGGCGGCGAGTGCGTCGAAATCGGCGTTCTCTTCGGCATAAGCGGCGTATACGGCGTCTAATTTGGCTTGCGCTTCCATCACTTCGCCCAAGGCAGACTCCACTTCCTGACGCACGGTCTTGGCGGGGTCGAGCACGGGCTCTTGCGGCAGGTAGCCGATGCGGATGTTGGGCAGGTGTTGCACTTCGCCGTCGTATTCGGTGTCCTGCTTCGCCATGATGCGCAACACGGTGGATTTACCCGAGCCGTTCAGACCCAGCAGGCCGATCTTGGCACCGGGGAAAAAGCTCAGGGAGATGTCTTTGATGATCTGACGCTTGGGGGGAACGATCTTGCTCACACGGAGCATGGACATTACGTATTGGCCTTGTACCATTTTGATTTCGATGAGTGGATTAAAGATGCGTAAGTTTAACCCAAATAGGCACTTAGCCGCTCGCTCTCACTTGCCCGCGCCACAGGCGTATGATGGCTCCAGACGCGAAGTCATTTACAATCTGAACAGGCACCAACCCCGCAGGAGAACTGAAATGAGCCAGATCGAGAATCATTGGGATGAAGTCAGCCAGATCGAGACCGAGTTGGTCCGGCATCTGCTGGCGCTAGGCCTGGATTGGCACGATGAGAGCGCCATGCAGCAACTCGCCACCGAATGCAAAACCTTCGGCCCGACCCAGGCCCAAGCAGCCTATGCCTCCAACGACCGCAAACAAAGAACCAAGGCGGAACTTTTCGCCCTGATCTCGGTGATGATCCGCACCATGGAAAGCGCCGCCAGAGACGACCGCGACGTACACGCCGGGGATGCATGGAAGGCGCTGGGCAAACATCTTTACGATGCCTACCCGTTGCGCGAAAGCTGAACTCACGGCGCTTCTTTTTTGCTGCTCAGGCTGATGATGAGCACGCCACACAGCACCAATGCCGATCCCACCACCTGCAACAGCGAGATGTGCTCACCGAGAAAGACGTAAGCCATGTAGATGGTGCTGACCGGGCCGATAGTACCGATGAGCGAAGCGCTGCCCGATCCAATGCGACGGATGGCGAAAGAAAGCATGAACACCGGCAGCACCGTGGAGAAAATCGCCATGGCGATGGAGAGTTGGTACACGCGCACGGGCAAGTCGAGCGCGCTCATGGGACGCATCAGCACGAACTGCACCACACAGGCGATGCTCGCCACCACCATGGCATACGCGGTGAAGCGCATCGCACCGATGCGCGCGATGGCGTGCCCCGCCCCGACCAGATAGATGGAGTAGGACAAGGTGCTGGCAAACACCAGCGCAGAACCGATCAGCACGGCATCACCCTGATTCATCCCTACATCGTGTAAAAACACCAGCGCGATACCCGCATAACTCAAAAGCATCGCCGCGATGACTTTGCGTCCGATGGTGCGCTTGTACAGCACGGCGGCGAGGATCACCGTCATGGTCGGATAGAGGAACAGGATGAGGCGCTCCAACCCGGCGGAGATGTATTGCAAGCCGAGGAAATCGAGAAAGCTGGAACAGTAATAACCGATCAGCCCCAAGCCCAGCACCAGCAAGCGGTCATGCGTATTCAACGGCGCGGCGTGCTGGCGCTTGGCCCACACTGCCACGCCGATGAAGAACGGCACCGAGAACACCATGCGCAAGGCCAGCAGTGTCACCGCATCCACACTGTCGAGATACGCCAGCTTCACCAGAATCGCCTTGGCCGAAAAGCCGACCGCCGCGAGCAGCGCGAAGACGACACCGAGAAATACATCCCGTTGAGCGAAGGTACTGCGAATTTGACTTGCCATGATGTTAGACCCCAGGTGATGAGCTAATGCGGGTCTGAGGCTGAGCAACGCGGAAGACCCGCAGTTGCCCGGTTAAAAAATACAACGTTAGATTTATTAACTTAATACGGGAGCGCGCTGCGGCAGTGGGCTAGCAGGGCTAGCCACAGTCGCTTGGCGATGATGAAGTCGGCAGAGATGAATTGCGTTTGCATGGGGCAGAGTATACGGGGATGAGCGAAAGTGCGTCAATTTTCCGAATGCGAATCTTATCGCTTAAGGAACTTTATGCTTCTCAGCCTATCTTAGATTGCCATCTGCAACCGAGGAAATCATCATGCCCATCAAATTTAACAATCTATTGAACATGCTTACCGTTGTCGCGTTGTTATCCGGCGGAATGATTTCCGTCGCACATGCCGAAGAAGAAGATGACGACGATGATATGCGCGTACCCACCGCAAACAACGCCAACTGGAAGACCGAGTGCGGCGCTTGCCATGTGGCCTTTCCGCCGCGTCTGCTACCCGCCGAATCCTGGAAGGCGATGATGTCCGGGCTGGATAAGCATTTTGGTACCGATGCAAGTCTGGATGCTGCCACGACAAAAGAAATTGGAACGTTCCTCGAACATTACTCTGGCGGCAAAGCCAATACTGCGGGCAAGCCGGTATTGCGCATCACCGAAACAAGATGGTTCATGCGTGAACATGGCGAGGTATCCAGCGCCACCTGGAAGAATCCCAAGGTGAAGAGTCCGGCCAATTGCGCGGCCTGCCATCTCGGCGCCGAACGCGGCGACTACAGCGAACACCGCATCCGCATCCCGAAATAAACCGGGTTCACCTCAAGCAAGAAGTTTTGCCGCATTAAGTGTAGGGACGGAACAGTTTTTTCACGCAGTCCCTACAACAGCGACTCACTGCGATGCGTCACGCCTACGTCTGTATTGGCGCGTCCAGTGATACCAGAGGTAGTAGCCTCCCAGCGCCGTCCCCACCGGAAACGAAAACAGGATGAGCAACGAGAACGGCAGGCATATCCATGCCGTATACCGAAAATCGACCAGCAGTGAGATTCCTGCTCCGACGAACAAGGCTGCAACGGCCATGGCAGCCTTGATGGTCAACCCGATCTGGGGTGTTTCGGCATTGCCGAAATGGTTGTTCAGCGCAAACACGATCACCACCGAAACCAGCGCCGCAACGGCAAGGAACAACCAGCCAAGGATGATCCGGTGTTTATCCATTTCTTAAATCCATCCCGGACGAAGTTATAGGACTACCCCGCCAAGCCCACATAGACGTTCTGCACATCATCATCCTCGTCGATCGCTTCGAGGAAGGCTTGCACCTCTTCGAGTTCGGTTGCATCGCTGATGGTGACGGGATTCTTGGGACGATAACCGAGCTGTGCGGAGACGACCGTGAAGCCCTGTGCGGGCAGCGCCTTGCACACGGCATCGAGGTCGGTAGTGTCGGTGATGAACAGCGTAGCACCTTCCTCGGACGGTTCGAGGTCTTGCGCACCCGCTTCGATGGCGGCGACTTCGGCATCAGAGTCTTTGCTATTGGGCGTGGCTTCGATCATGCCGACGTAGCTGAAGTCCCAGGATACGGAGCCTTCCGCGCCGAGCTGGCCTTTGCGGAACAACACATTCATGCTGGATTTGGTGCGATTCACGTTGTCGGACAGGCATTCGACGATAACCGGCACGCGGTGCGGGGCGAAGCCTTCGTACACCAGGCGTTCCAGTTGCGCGCCACCATCGAGTAAACCGGCACCTTTTTTGATGGCGCGGTCCAGCGTGTCTTTGGGCATGGAAGCTTTCTTGGCCTGCTCGACCACCAGGCGCAAACGCGAGTTAGATGCCGGGTCGGCTCCGCCGCGTGCGGCCACCATGATCTCTTTGGCAAGTTTGCCGAAGATCTTGCCCTTTGCGTTCGCTGCGACTTCTTTATGTCTGGCTTTCCACTGTGCGCCCATGTTTCTTCTCTTTGTGTTGGTTATACGAAATGCAAGGTGCGCATCTTGCCTCAACTGGCGCGGGGGTTCAATCTCGAAAATCGAATCCGCCCCTCGCCCGCAAGCGGGAGCGGGGATGCGGGACGGTCAGAACGACCAGGTGAGTTGCAGACTGATACGGTCGCCCAGATCACCCGCGATGGTGAGGGCGTTGTTGCGTGCCGCTCCGGCCGCGATAGCCAGCGGGTTGGTGACTTTCATGTTGCGCCGCTCGTAATTGAAGATCGCGCGTGTCGCCGGATCGATGAAATACTGGAGACCCAGCGTGGTGGTAGCGAACTCGCGCTCGTTGGCGGCAGTCTCGGTCATGAAGTCGAGATAGTCGTAACGCAGATTGGCTTCCCATTTGGGCTGGAAGCGCCAACCGCCTTCGACATATCCGCCCCCGGCCTTTTCGTTCACCCCGGCCACAAAGGCCTGACCGGCGAAGGGCGGCGTCTGCCCGCCCACCACCATGCCGCTGGCGCGCAGATATTCCGCCGTGACACGATGTGCACCTTGCAGGTATTTGATGCCCAGCCCCTCGCGCACCATGCCGTAATGTTCCGTTCCGAATTGTCTGGCACCGGACTGCCGCCACACGAAGGTGCTGAGGTCCTGACGGTTGGGGCCTTGTCCGCCAAGCAAGTAGGAAGCCTGCAAACGCAGTGTCAAATCCTTGCGGCTGTCGTTGTCTGTCGGACTGTCGATGGCCGCGCCGTTGGAAACCATCGCGGCGTAGGAGTATTCCCACTGGCCGCGTTCGAACCAGTCATAGACCTGCACACCCCAATCGCGAAAGCCGGAGAAACCACTGGACAATCTGGCTGCGGAGGCACCGCTGACGTTGACCGCACCGCTCGCTTCGACGGGCAGGCCGACCAGCATGTACAACACGGCATTGGAGTTATACACGTAGGGATAAGACACGTTGATGGCCAGTAGCGCCTCTTCGCTGGTCGGCAATTTGAACAGCCCCGCCCGGACACGCGCACCGGGGATATGGTTGAAGGTGAGCGAGGCATCGGTGAGCGTGACCTTGCGGTAATAGTTGACGCCGTTCTGCCCCGCGTCGAGCGCGAGGAAATAATTGACCTCGTCGTTGAGCCTTCCGCGCGCGCCCAAGCCGGCGCGTATCACCTGGAACTGCTGCGCCTGTTGCAGTTCGGGCCAATTGAGATTGAGTGTGGAATATTTGCCGTTATGCGCAGCGGAAGCGCCCTGCAAACCGCTGATCGACCCAGCGTCGATGTAGGTGTAGCTGGGTTGCACGAACCCCTGCACCCTGAACGCCGCCGCATTGGCTGGTTCGTTGCCCTGCAACTGCAACCAGTTGCTCGCTTGTGCCGTGCAGGAAGTTGCAAGCAACAGACAGAATACCCGGCAGATCATATGCAAGATCGGCATCATTTCTCCAGTAACACCACAAAACGTTCGGCGGGAACAGGCTGACTATACAGATAACCCTGCACTTCGTCGCAACCGTAGTTGCGCAGGAATGCCAGTTGCGCGTCGGTCTCGACGCCTTCGGCGATAACGGTAAGTTGCAGGGTATGTCCGAGCTGGATGATCGCGCGCACGATGGCAGCAGAGTCGCCATCTTCGGTGAGGTCGCGCACAAAGGACTGGTCGATCTTCAGCTTATCCACTGCCAAGCGCTTCAGGTAAGAGAGGCTGGAATAGCCCGTACCGAAGTCGTCGATGGAAAGTTTTACGCCCATGTCTTTCAAGCTGCGCAGGGTCTTGATCGCGACATCAATGTCTTGCAGCAGGATGGATTCGGTCAGCTCCAGCTCCAGCATCTCTGCGGGCAAACCGGAACGTTTGAGTGCATGGGCGACGGTCTCCAGCAGATTGCCGCGTTTGAATTGCAAGGCGGAAAGGTTGACGGCCATCACCATGGCATGGCCTTTGTCACGCCAGACCTGCGCTTGGCGGCATGCCTCGTTGAGCACCCAGTCACCCATCGGGATGACCAGCCCGCTACGCTCCGCCAGCGGGATGAATTTACCTGGCGGGATCAGACCGAGCTCGGGATGTTGCCAGCGCACCAGCGCTTCCGCACCGATGAGACGCCCGCTGGCGATGTCGATCTGCGGCTGATAGTGCAGGATGAATTCCTGATTCTTCACCGCGTTGCGCAGTTGCCCTTGCAATTGCAATTGCTCCTGCGCGTCGATGTTCATCTTTTCGGAGAAGAAACGGTAGGTGTCGCGCCCGCTATCTTTGGCCTGATACAGCGCGGTGTCCGCGTTCCTGAGCAACATGTCGAACTCTTTGCCGTCGTCCGGGTACAGGCTTACCCCGATACTGAAGGTGGCGTTGATGGAATAGTTGTCGATCTCGAAAGGGTCGGAAAAGCACTCGATGATATGTTGCGCGATGCCGCTGATGATCGCCAGATCGCGCAAGTTGGGCAGCAGAATCACGAACTCGTCGCCGCCCTGGCGGCTGATAGTATCGGCATCGCGCAGGCAACCGCGCAGACGCTCGACCACCCGCACCAGCAGCTTGTCTCCGTAGGTATGGCCGAGCGTATCGTTCACCTGTTTGAAGTTGTCCAAGTCGAGGAACATCACCGCCACGCCTGAGTGCGCCCGCTCCGCCTGCGCGAGCGCCTGCTCAAAACGGTCGCGCAGCAACAGACGGTTCGGTAGTTTGGTCAGTTGATCGTGATGCGCGAGGAACTCCAGTTGCTTTTCTGCCGCCGCATGTTCGATGCGGGTACGCAAGGTCTGGATGCCATAAGCCAGATCGTTGGCCAACTCTTCCAGCAATTTCACCTCTTCTGCGCCGAAGGCATCGACTTCGCCGGAATAGATGGTGAGCGCGCCCAGCACACGACTGCGATCATTCAACGGCAAGGCGATGCTGGAGTGGTAACCGCTGGCCAGTGCGGCCTCGCGCCACAGTACCGTACGCGGGTTGGTCTGGTAGTTCGGATTGATGTCCGTCTTCCCGGTTCGGATCGCCGTCCCCGTCGGGCCGCCTCCTTGTTCGGTGTCCGACCACCTTATCCCGACGACACCCAGATAATCGTGATCATCGCCACACTGTGCAACCGGGCGCACGGTCTTGACCTCATCGTGCTCGGCGTAGCCCACCCATGCCATGCGATAACCGCCCTCCTCGATGATGAGGCGGCAGATATCCTTCAGCAATTTTGTTTCATCTTCGGCATGCACCAGCGTCGTGTTGCAATCGCTCAATAGCTTGAGCGCGCGATTCAGGCGCACCTGCGTGAGCTCGGCGATTTTGCGTTCAGTGATATCCAGATTGGCCCCGACCAGCCGGACAGCATCCCCCTGGCCGTCGCGCTCGACCTTGAGGCGAACCATCACCCAGCGCACCTCGCCGTCGGCACACAAAATCTTCGCTTCGGTTTGAATGACTTCCGTTTGGCTGTCTGCGCCCAAAGCTTGCTGGATCGTCGCACCGACAAGCGGTGCGGAATCGGGATGTACCAGACGCCGGGCGAAATCAGCCGAGCGCATATGGTAGCCGCCCATCGCATCGGCGGTCGTTTCATGCAGGGAATAATATTGGTCGTTGAAGATGAATTCATCGCTCGCCACTTCATACTCCCAGTGACCGAGGCGGGCGATCTTCAGCGCGTCGGAGAGTTTTGCTTCGCTGTCGCGCAACGCAGCTTCCGTTTCCAAGCGCACGTTGAGCATGGCGTTGAATTCGCGCGCGACCTCGATGATCTCCGGCGGACCATCCAGCTCTGCCCGGACATTCTGATCGCCAGTTCGGATGGCACGTGAAGCAGAGGCGAGTGCGCCGATGGGGCGCGATATCTGGCGTGCGATCAGCCATGCGACTACGAGAATGACGATCAGACTGACGAGCCCCAGCAGTACGTTCCTGAGTAAGGTATCGCGCAGTTGGGCATAGACGTAATCGCTCGGGATGCCTGCGTAAGTGATCCAATCGGTGCTCGAAACCTTATCGACATGGTAAAGCCTTGATACCGCATCTATCCCTTCCATCTGACCATCTTTGCCCGCAAGGAGTGCCTGCACAGCTTCATTGTTGCTGTGTTTTTTTCCCACCCATTTTTCGGTATCGAGATTGCGCCACACAAAAACACCGTCCTTCGTGATGATTCCGAGGGTCGTACCGTTGATCAATGGGGCGCTGGAAAGGTTAGGCTCATACAAAGCAAGATCGAGCGGCAAGCCGAGGAAGCCGATCTTCTTGCCCTGATCGTCATGGACCGGATAGGTCAGCACCGTCACCCATCTGCCGGTGATGGGGCCGAAGAACGGATCGCTCACAACGAATCCATCCATCTCTAGCGACTTTTTGAACCACGGGGCTTTGGCCACCGATACCGGCTTGCCCCCCGGCTGCGGAACCGCAGAACAGATGGCCGTACCCTGCATGTCGATCACCGTCATGTTCGCGGACTTGGGGAACAACTGGCGGAAATCCCACAATATCGGGTCGCAATGCCGCGCATCCATCTTGCGGATAACGGGACGTTTCGCCATCTGCACCAACAGGTCGCGATTGGTCGCCAGCACACGATCCACGTCTGCGGCGGCAGAGTTGGCGAAGATATGCGCAGATGCTTTGGCTTCGAGCACTCGCTGTTGAGCACTCTCCATGATCGTGTACACAAGAACACCGACCATAGGCAGCGCAATGGCGAGTACCAATGCCAACAGTTGCGTTCGAATTGTGAAGAACGATCTCATCTCGGCGGATAAAATTGAAAAGGTATGTGGGAAGCGATTCCTCCCGTTTACGAAGAATACACCGGAACATCAGGCTCCATCATAGCCCAATTCATGTAGCGATTCAGAACGATATATACCAAATACATGGCACTCAATTTGCCATGTCTTCCACCACCTGCAAGAACGCATCGCCGTATTTCGCCAGCTTGGCTTGCCCCACGCCGCTGATGCGCCCCATCTCGTCCAGCGTTTGCGGCTTGTGGTTGAGAATTTCCAGCAGGGTGCTGTCGTGGAAGATGACATAAGGCGGCACACCCTGTTCGCGTGCCAATTCCATACGCTTGGCTTTGAGCGCTTGCCACAATGGGTCTTCGTTGGCTCCGGCAAAAGCTTCGCGCAGGCGCGAGCCACGTTCGGCTTTACTGCTTTTGCGCTTGGCGGGATCGGCATCGCGGCGCAGCCACACTTCCTGTTCGCCCTTCAACACCGGACGCGCGGCTTCGGTGAGCTTCAAGCCGCCATAGGCTTCCATATCGACATTGATGAATCCGGCGGCAACAAGCTGGCGATACACGCTGCTCCATTGCGTTTGTGCCAAGTCTTTACCGATACCGAAGGTGGAAAGTTGCTGATGGTTGAATTGCTCGACCTTGGGCGTGGCCTTGCCCAGCAGCACGTCGATGAGGTGCGACACACCGAAGCGTTGCCCGGTGCGGTACACGCAGGACAGCGCCATCTGCGCAGCTAGCGTGGCATCCCAAGTGTCCACCGGCGACAGACAGTTATCACACTCCTTGCAATCGCCGGGATGTTCCTCGCCAAAGTAGCGCAGGATGGCCTGATGGCGGCAGGTGGTGGATTCGCAGAAGCCCAACAACGCATCGAGTTTTTGCAGTTCAACACGCTTGCGCTCCTCGGGCGCATCGCCGGAGAGCAGCATCTGGCGCATGGACACCACATCGCCCAAACCGTATGCCATCCACGCATTCGCGGGCAAACCGTCACGTCCGGCGCGACCCGTTTCCTGATAATAACCTTCCATGCTCTTGGGCAGATCAAGGTGGGCGACGAAACGCACATTGGGCTTGTCGATACCCATGCCGAAGGCAACAGTGGCGACCATGATGACGCCCTCCTCGCGCAAGAATCTTTGCTGGTTCTTGCTGCGTACAGCGGCATCCAGCCCGGCGTGATACGGCAGCGCATCCCAGCCCTGCTCCTTCAGCCACGCGGCAGTCTCTTCCACCTTCTTGCGCGACAGGCAATACACGATGCCCGCATCGTTGGGGTGTTCGGTTTCGAGGAAGGTCTGCAATTGCTTGCGCGCGTTGTCCTTGAGCGCTACGCGGTAACGAATGTTGGGGCGGTCGAAGCTGGAGACAAATTGCTGCGCCTGCTCCAATGCCAGCCGCTCGATGATCTCGCGCCGCGTGGGCGCATCCGCCGTGGCGGTGAGCGCGATGCGCGGCACATTGGGGAAGCGTTCATGCAACACGGTCAGCGCGCGGTACTCAGGACGGAAGTCGTGCCCCCATTGCGAGACGCAGTGGGCTTCGTCGATAGCGAACAGGGCAATGCCGGGGCGTTCCCTCATCCCAACCCTTCTCCCAGAGGGCGAAGGGCTTTGCGCCCCTTCCCCATTGGGGGAGGGAATAAGGGTGAGGGAAACTCCGTTCAACTCCTCCAGCAATTCAAGGAACCCCTCCGTCATCAACCGCTCCGGTGCGACATACAACAACTTCAATTCTCCCGCGCGTATCTGACGCATTACCTCGCGCGCCGCTTCACCCTCCAGACTGGAATTGAGGAATGCGGCGGATACCCCCAACTGCTTGAGCGCATCTACTTGGTCTTGCATCAACGCAATGAGCGGCGACACCACGATACCGACACCGTCGCGCAGCAGCGCGGGAATCTGGTAACACAAGGATTTGCCGCCGCCGGTCGGCATGAGCACCAGCGCATCACCGCCGCTCGCGACATGTTCGACGATGGCTTGCTGCGCACCACGGAACGAGGAGTAACCGAAGATGTCGCGCAGGATTTGATGGGCGTTGCCGTGACTCATATCTGAAATGTATTGCAAAGATATGCAAGCTTAACCGACAAGCTGAATATAGGGTTATTCATAACAGGGCGGTGGTATGATTTGCCCAGAAGAGATCGTTATTGAATCCACCCTAGGAGGTCGTTTGATGAGCATCCGCACTGTTACCACCCAGCCCTTTTCCGACCAGAAACCCGGCACCTCCGGCTTGCGCAAGAAAGTCCCGGTGTTTCAGCAGGCGAACTATCTGGAGAATTTCGTCCAGTCCATTTTCGACAGCATCGCCGCGCCCAAGGGCGCGACGCTGGTAGTGGGCGGCGACGGGCGCTACTACAACCGCACCGCGATCCAGATCATCCTGAAAATGGCGGCGGCCAACGGCTTCGGCAAGGTACTGGTCGGGCGCGGCGGCATTCTCTCCACCCCCGCCGCCTCGTGTGTGATCCGCAAATATAAAACTTTCGGCGGCATCATCCTCTCCGCCAGCCACAACCCCGGCGGCCCGAAAGAAGACTTCGGCATCAAGTACAACAGCAGCAACGGCGGCCCCGCCACCGAGACGGTGACCGAGGCGATCTTCGCCAAGAGCAAGAGCATCTCCAGTTACAAGATACTCGATGCGGCGGATGTGTCGCTCGACACGCTGGGCACTTCGACCTTGGGTGACCTGCAAGTACAGGTGATCGACTCGGTGAGCGACTATGCCGAACTGATGGAATCGCTGTTCGACTTCGCCGCGATACGCGCGCTGCTAAAGGGCGGGTTCCGCATCAAGTTCGACGCCATGCACGCGGTGAACGGCCCTTATGCCAAAGACATCCTTGAGGGACGCCTGGGTGCCGCGCCCGGTAGCGTGATGAACGGCGTGCCGCTGGAAGATTTCGGCGGCGGACACCCCGACCCCAACCTGACTTACGCGCACGATCTGGTGGAGATCATGTATGGCGACAACGCGCCGGATTTCGGTGCAGCCTCGGACGGCGACGGCGACCGCAACATGATTCTGGGCAAACATTTCTTCGTCACCCCCTCCGACAGTCTCGCCCTGCTCGCAGCCAACGCGACCTTGGCACCCGCTTACAAAAAAGGCTTGGCAGGTATCGCGCGCTCCATGCCCACCAGTGCCGCCGCCGACCGCGTGGCACAGGCACTGAACATCCCCTGTTTTGAAACGCCGACGGGCTGGAAATTTTTCGGCAACCTGATGGACGCGGGCAAGGTCACGTTATGCGGCGAAGAAAGTTTCGGCACCGGCTCGGATCACGTGCGCGAAAAAGACGGGCTGTGGGCGGTGCTGTTCTGGCTCAACCTTCTGGCCGCACGCAAACAACCAGTGGAAACTATCGTGCGTGAACATTGGGCGAAATATGGCCGCAACTTCTATTCGCGTTACGACTACGAAGGTTTGCCGACAGAAGCGGCGAACGGTGTGATGCAGCACCTGCGCGACAATTTTGCCGCTATCAGCGGCAAACAGTTCGGCAAATACACCGTGAACACCTGTGACGATTTCAGCTACACCGACCCGGTGGACGGCAGTGTGAGCAAAGGCCAAGGGGTACGCATCATCTTCCGCGACGGCTCGCGCATCATCTTCCGCCTCTCCGGCACGGGTACCGAGGGAGCGACCTTACGGGTCTATCTGGAAGCTTTCGAAGCCGATGTGCAGCGGCACCCTCTCGATGCTCAGGCGGCGCTGGCCGAATTGATCGTGATCGCGTTGCAGGTCTCGGAGCTGGTATCCCGCACAGGGCGAGACAAACCGACCGTCATCACCTGATACGCCGACAGGCTACAGAGTTACAGCTTGGTGAGGAACTCAGCCAAGGGCACGGGCTTGCCGAACAGATAACCCTGATAGAACGTACATCCCATACGTTCCAGCGCATCCCGCTGCGCTTGGGTCTCCACCCCTTCGGCGATCACATTCATGCCCAGATTGCCCGCCATACCGATGATGGTTTGAATGATAGTCGCATCAGAATCCCGGCTACCGAGGTGGCGCACAAACGACTGGTCGATTTTTAATTGGTTGAGCGGCAATTGCGTCAGGTAGGCCAGCGAAGAATATCCGGTACCGAAGTCATCCATAGAAAAACTCACGCCGATTTTCTTCAGCGCCTGCATCTTGGCGATGGTATCCGCGACGTCGTCCAACACGATACTTTCGGTCAGCTCCAACTTGAGGCGTGTCGGATCGATCTTGGACCGACTGATGATCTCGCTCACTTCAGCGACAAAGTCCTGCTGCCGGAACTGGCGTCCACTGACATTGACCGCCAGTTGCAATTCACGGGTACGCGCCTCGCGCTCCCATATCTTGATGCGTTCGCAAGCACTCTCCAACACCCAACGGCCAATGGGCAGGATAAGGTCGGTCTCTTCCGCCAGCGGAATGAATTGCACCGGCGAGATCATGCCTTGCTTAGGGTGTATCCAGCGCAACAACACTTCGGCACCCAGTATCGTCCCCTTCTGGTTGACCTGCATCTGGTAGTAGAGCTCGAACTCCCGGTTGCGCACCGCATCGCGCAATCCGATCTCCATCTGCGCGCGGGCTTCCAGCTCATCCTGCATCGCGGGGTCGAAGAAACGCAAGGTATTACGCCCTGATCGCTTCGCTTGGTACATCGCCGTATCGGCCTGTTTTAACAACTCATCCAAGTGCTGTTTGTAATTGGCGAACAGGGTGATGCCCATACTCGACGAACTGTGGAAATCATTTCCGTCCAGGATGTATGTCTGACTGAGCACATCCAGCACCTTTTCGCCCACGGCCCGCGCCTGCACCGCCGCTTGCGAGCTGTCTTCGCTCAACCCTTCCAGCAGCAACACAAATTCATCGCCACCGAAACGTGCCACGGTATCACCCTCGCGCACGCAGGCCTGCAAACGTCTCGCCACTTCGATCAACAGCAGATCGCCGACCCCATGCCCCTTGGTGTCGTTCAGCGTCTTGAAATTATCGAGGTCGATGAAGAGCAGTGCGCCGCTGGTTTGGTTGCGCGCACCGGTGGCAACCGCCTGGCGCAATCTGTCCAGCAACATGCGCCGGTTGGGTAGCTGGCTGAGAGAATCGTAGAACGCCAGATGATGTATCTCGTTCTCGGCGCGTTTGCGTTCGGTGAAATCGATGAAGGTGCCGACGTAGTGCGTGACTTCATTGTTCTTGCCGATTACGGCAGTAATATTCAACCAGGCCGGAAATATCTCGCCGTTCTTGCGCCGGTTCCATATCTCGCCTTGCCAATTGTTCTCGCGTCGCAGACGCTCCCACATGCGCGCGAAAAATTCATCATCCTGCCGGTCCGATCTGAGCAGGGACGGATTCTTGCCGATCACTTCATCCGTGCTGTAGCCGGTGAGTTCTGCGAACGCCTGATTGGCCCGGATGATCACCGCTTTTTTATCGGTCACCATCATCGCTTCTTCGGTTTCAAACGCGATGGCGGCGATGCGCAAAGCCGCCTCGCGCTCTTCCAGCACCTCCATCATGCCGTTAAACGCATAGGCCATGCCCGCAATGTCTTTCGGCCCCCCCGGCTCGGCACGCACTTGCGACTCGCCCGCCTGAGCGCGCCCCATGCTGGCCGATAATTGCTCCAGCGGTCGCGCCATATTGCGCGTGAGGTGACGGATCAGGAACAGAAACAATAAAGCGAAAGAGAACGAGGTCAACAGATTGGAGGCAAAAATATCCGAAGTCATACGCATCAGTGCCGCCTTACTCATCACCACGGAGACGTGGCCGAGCAACTCCGGCTTAGAGTCATCGGCAAAGGGCGATTCGGCTATCGGCTGCGAATAGACCGGTGCCGCGAAGTGCCACGCCTCGGAATTCTCCGCATCGAGCATGGCGGCGGCCTGCAAACCGGAAGACTGTTCGGTCTGGTGCAAAAACTTCTTCGGATCAATGTCCCCGCGCGCCAGCAGAATATGTCCGTTGGCCTGGCGTATCTCCAGCGCGACCACGCCGGGGAAGGCCATGGTCGCATTCACCGCTTCGGAAGCGTTATCCGCCGAAGCGAAGATCAGCGCCAGCGAGCTTTGCCGCGCCAGATTCTCGGTGATGCGCTGCCCCTGCTCGACGAGGTCGTTGCGCACGCGCTCGTTCACCTGCCACGATCCTGTCACGGAAGAGAGCAATGCGAGAAAAAGTATCCCCACCGTGACCAAGATGCTGAGCTGGCGCGAGAAAGTAAATTGCTGGAAGAACGGTGCGAGGATCTTATTCATTTCGCCTCATCGTTCGGGGAAAGCCATGTCGAAACTCTGCAACCTGCCGGTGCTGAGTCCCAGATGTTTGGCCGTACGCAAATTAACCGCCATCAATACTTCACGTAGCGGCGACATGGATGACTCGCCGCGCCTACCGTCAGCGAGGATACTGAGCGCGCTACCCGCGAGATGGCGTCCCAGCTCAACATTATCGGGATACAAGGAGAACAGCACGCCGCGCTTCACATGGCTGAAACTACTGGAGAACACCGCCAGATTACCCGCCCAGGATTCCTGCAACACCAGCGGCAAGACATTGCTCTCTTCCACCGTGGTGGAATCTTGCGGCAACCATAACGCATCCCGAACGCTATCGGCACTGGCAAGAATCTCCTGATAGGCGAGCATGGCGCTGCGCAGATCTTGCGCCTGATAGGTCACCAGCTCCAGGCCCTGCGCACGAGCCCCCTCCTTCGCCAGATCCATCAGCCATTCGTTCTGGCGCGGGTCGTACACGGTGAATATGCGCCGCACCTTGGGCATCATCCCCTTCAAACGCGAGAACAGCAGCGCGGGATCGGGCGAGAGCGTGTTCACTTGTTGCTTGCGCGCCCCGCCCTCCGGCGAAGACAACACGCCCCCCACCACCACGTCGATATCGCCATCCAGCCCGGAGGTGGCTTTCACTCCCTGCCGCCCCAGCGCGATCACCACCTTGGTATCGGAGCGGCGCAACGAATCGCTCAACTCACTCGCGTTCGAATTGGCTCCCACCGCAAAACTGGTGACTCGCCCTTTGGCTTTATCCTCGATGCCCTCGATGATCTGCTTGAACACACTGCGATATGGCTCACCGATATCAGGATAGATCACCGCGATGTTGCCCATGCCCGTGGCCTGCGCCACTTTGTTTGCGATCTTGTGATTGGCATTTGCAGTGACAGGACCCGCGACCCAGATCGGGAAGACCATGACATCGGACATCACCTCGATGGAGTGGAGCAGTTCAACATCGCTTTGGGTGGAATCGTGCGGGACGCTATAACCCAGCCCCACGGCACGGATCGAGGGCGCATGATCCTGTTGCCACAAGGGGACGCTGGAGGAGGAATGGTCATCGGTGGAACCATCCGAAGTCGCCGATGCGGGCGCAGTCGCAAAGGCCGCGATCAGGCAAGCTCCGAGACCTAGCCGGAAACGTAAGAGCGGCATACTGCCGGATAATGAAAAAACTGGGGTCATGCTCATTAATTTTTTCGGTGTTATTTAAACGCTCTCACTGTCGGTTAAAAAAACCAGCCGAAATTCTCTTTCAAATTCTGCGCGTTACCTGTTATTCGCCGGATCGTTCACAGCACTCCGCGCCTCCGGCACACCCTATCTGGGCACGATCATATCAGGCTTCACTCTGACCTTACACCCGTCATGGTTAAAAAATATAAATTACGGTAGCATGCCCCCTATAAAAATTATCGGATACATTCCTGCTCTTGCGTTGCGCCGATTATTGAATACACCGGAATGTCGGCACGACCTGTGCCCTAAACATTTAGGGTAGGAAATCGACGGAGAGCGTACTTTTTTACCATAGTCAGTACAATCATGCTCAGGCGCGGTTGGGCATCTGAAATTGCGATAATTTAAAATCATGAAAGGAGCTAGCATGCATAGCTTAAGGAAAAGCTGGTTGCTTTTTGTTTTTTTGATTATTGCCCACGCCGCTGAGACAGCCGCCCAAACCACCGAAGAAGAAGACTTGGCGCTGGCCTACGGCGATCAGTCCACCGTCAGTATTGCCACCGGTAGCAAACAAGCACTACGCCGCGCGCCTGCCGTGGCGACGGTAATCACATCACGCGACATCGAAGCCATAGGTGCTACCGATCTGGATCAGGTGCTAGAAAGCGTGCCGGGGCTGCATGTCTCCAAATCGCATGTTGCCTCGAAAATAATTTACAGCTTCCGTGGCATCCATACTTTCCAAAATTCGCAGGCTTTGATGCTGGTCAATGGCATTCCGATCACCAATGTATTTCAGGGGGATCGCGGCCAGATTTGGGGAGGCATGCCGCTGGAAAATGTGGCACGCATCGAAGTGATACGCGGCCCCGGTTCTGCGCTGTATGGCGCAGACGCATTCTCCGGTGTGATCAATATCATCACCAAGACTACCGCAGACATCGACGGCACTGTATACGGTGCGCGCGTTGGCAGTTTCAACAGCCGCGACGCTTGGCTGCAACATGGCGGCAAACTGGGGGCGCTGGATGCCACTTTCTATCTTGGCGCAGGGAATACCGACGGACAGAAAGGCATCATCCAGAAAGATGCCGTATCCGCTTCCGGCCCGGTGAGCGAAGAGCGCAGGTCGCTGGATACGCGCGCCGATCTGTCCTATGAAGCTTGGCGCTTTCGGGCGGCTTATCAACAACGCAACATGGGAGCCGGCGCAGGGATAGCAGGGGCTCTGGATCCCAACGCGCGCGTATCTGAAAACAGACTGTATCTGGACATGAACTATGAGCAAGCCAACTGGGCACCTAACTGGGATGTGTCCGGGGTTGTTGGTTATTACAATATCGAACAAAAGCAGGCCGATCCGACCTATACACTGTTTCCCGCAGGGGCAATCTCCGGCTTCCCCAACGGGATGATCGGCAATCCCGGACACTCCGAACGACACATCCATGCCAGCGTTTCCACCGTCTATACCGGTTTTGATCAGCATCGGGTCAGAATCGGCGCGGGGCTGCGTGAAGACGATATGTACGAATTTCTGGAAACAAAAAATTTCAGCGCAGTATTTGCACCACTTGGTAGCTTGACAAATGCAACCGGCAATCCAGCTCTGGTCTCTATGTTGCCGCAAAAACGCAATCTGTCCTATGTATTTGCCCAAGACGAATGGAATATCGTCAAGGACTGGACGCTGACAGCAGGTATGCGACATGACAGCTATTCGGATTTCGGCAGCACAACCAATCCGCGCCTCGCACTGGTGTGGGATGCTGCCTACAATGTCGTGGTCAAGGCAATGCATGGCGCAGCTTTCCGCGCCCCCACGTTCGCCGAGCAATATGCCATCAATAACCCCGTACAAGTCGGTAGCGCCAATATCAGACCAGAGACCATTACCACGGATGAACTGGCATTTTCCTGGCAGCCGGTGGAAAAACTGCAAACCAATTTGAATTTTTTTACTTACCGCATGCGCAATATTATTCAGCTTGTCGGCACAAGGATGCAGAATGCGGGAGATCAAACCGGACGCGGCTTGGAATTTGAAGCTACGCTGGACGCGAGCAGTAGCCTGCGACTAACCGGCAATTATTCCTTACAACACTCCACAGATGAGGCCACTGGCAAAGATGCAGGCATGGCACCTCATCGACGTTATTTTGCACGTGCCGACTGGCGATTCATGCCACTGTGGCAGTTCGGTACCACAATTAATCGCGTGGAAGATCGAATGCGCGAACCGAGTGATACTCGCACTCAGATTCCTGACTACACTACGGTGGACTTGATCTTGCGACGTGAAAAATTTGCAGGGAACTGGGATGCACGCGCTTCGTTGACGAATCTACTCAATCAAGATGTACGGGAGCCGACCTTTAAAGCATCCAGCATCACTTCGGACCTACCCGTCGCAGGGCGCGCGTTTTACCTCCAGATACAGCACGCACTTTAACGAGGCAAAATTCCAACGCCCGCCCCCCTTCTCGGCAAAACTGCGCTAGTATCTCCGGTAGTAGATGGTTGACTTTAGATCGACCAGTGCAGCACAAGAGGAGAGATTCACCATGTACGCACACCACTCGGCTCTTTATGCCGCGCTTCTTGCGCTGGCATCGAATAGCACGGCATTTGCACAATCCCAAGAAGAAGAGGAGTTGGCGCTAGCCTATGGCGACAAATCCACCATCAGCATCGCCACCGGCAGTGCGCAATCAATGCGACGCGCGCCCGCCGTGGCTTCAGTCATCACCGCTCAGGACATCAAAGCCATGGGAGCCAAAGAACTCGATGAGGTGCTGGAAACCGTACCGGGCCTCCATGTCTCGCGCACGGCAATTCGATACGCATCGACCTATGTCTTCCGTGGCATTTTTAGCGGGACAACTAACCCTCAGGTCTTGCTCCTGCAAAACGGTATCCCTACCACGACTATGTACACCGGCGACAAGGGGTCCGCATGGATCGGCATACCAGTTGCGAACATCGCCCGCATCGAGATCATTCGCGGCCCGGGCTCAGCACTATATGGCGCGGATGCTTATGCCGGCGTGATCAACATCATCACCAAGACCGCCGCCGACACACCGGGCACCGAACTCAGCGCTTCCATCGGCTCGTTCAATACCAGGAACACTTGGGTACAACACGGTGGACAATGGCAAGACATAGACATAGCGGCCTATCTGAATGTCGGCACCACCGATGGTATGCGTGAAATCATTCAAGCCGATGCTCAAACGCTTAAAGACAAAACCTCCGGCTTAGCCCCCGTCAGCTTGGCTCCCGGAGCGGTCAACACCGGTTACAACATGATTGATAGCAGCCTTAATATTGCCCATGACAAATGGCGTTGGCGTGCCAACTACAAGTTTCGCGACAAACTGGGGACCGGCGTCGGCGTTTCCTCGGCGCTGGACCCGAACAGCTATGGCCGTGCAGAGCACGTTGGTAGTGACCTTTCGTGGAACGACACCCAATTCGCACCAAGTTGGAATGTGGGCATCACCGCCGCAGTGCAATACTACGCATTCACCTACCCGACCAACCTGCAACTCTATCCGGCAGGTAGCAAGTTTGGCGCAAACGTATTCCCCAACGGATTGATCGGCGGGCCAAATTCGTGGGACAGGCAGCTCAGAGTATCCGGCAATGCCACTTATTCAGGCTTTGAGAGACACAGCCTGAGATTGGGGGTAGGACGCGACATCCTTGATCTTTACAAAACCAAGACCATCAAGAACAACCTGTTGAATGCCGCAGGCGCACCCACGCCGGATCTGGCTTTCAATGGCGGCATAGCTGCGGACTATACCGACAGACAACCGTTCATCACGCCGCATATGCGCCATGTGAATTATGTCTATGCCCAAGACGAGTGGAATTTCGCCCGTGACTGGACGCTCACCGCTGGCGTGCGGCATGACCGCTATTCCGATTTTGGCACGACCACCAATCCGCGTCTCGCGTTGGTGTGGGATACCACACTCGATCTCACCACCAAGTTGCTTTACGGCCACGCCTTCCGTGCCCCGTCCTTCAACGAACAATACGGCATCAACCCCGTCGCTAACGGCGACCCCAACCTGAAGCCGGAAACGATCAAGACACTCGAAGCCGCTTTCTCTTGGCAAGCCCACCGGGATACACAGATTAACCTGAGTCTGTTTCACTACGATGCGCAGGACATCATCCGTCTCGGCCCCAACACGGCTGCGGGAGTCGGAAATATCTATACCAACATCGACAGGCAAACCGGCAGCGGCGGAGAACTTGAAGCCGTCTGGGACGCAAGCAACTCGGTACGCCTGACGGGCAACTATTCATATCAACGCTCCATCGACGATGCCACCAAGCAAGATGCCGGTTATGCGCCGCATCATCACATTTATGCACGCGGTGACTGGCGCTTTACCGGTGGCTGGCTCTCCAGCGCGCAACTCAACCGCATCATTGACCGCCGCCGTCCGGTAGGCGACGCGCGCGCACCAGTGCCTGACTACACCACAGTGGACATCACGATGCGCACCACGCGCAACAAGAGCCAGTGGGAATACGCTGCATCGGTGCGCAATCTGTTCAACACCACCGTGCTAGAGCCCAGCTTGGCACCAGGCACCGCCATTCCCAACGACCTGCCCATGGCACCACGCTCGCTGTGGCTACAGGCGACATACCAGATGTAAATGGGGTTATCTTGCTGTTCTTCCTGACGCCGGTACGATGCAAGCAACCGGCGGATCAACACTAACGCAACAGGGTCAACACCGAGTTCGGTGACTGATTGGCCTGTGCCGCCATCGCGGTGCCGGTCTGCTGCAAGATTTGGGAACGGGTCAATGCCGAGGTCTCCGCCGCATAGTCGGTATCCATGATGCGGCTGCGCGAAGAAGACTGGTTCTCAGAGGCGATCTGCAAGTTGGCGATCGCGGTCTCGAAACGGCTCTGGGCCGCACCGAAGGCGGAACGCATTGAGGTCACTGCGGCGATATCGGCATCCAGTTTGGCGATCTCGGCCTGCGCTGTCTCCGAAGAGGTGCCCAGCGACACCGAGGTCGGTACCAGTGCGCTGTCGGTGGTGATGGTCAGATCGTCGATACCCGAACGGCTGTTGGCACCGACTTGGAAGGTCTGATTCACCGGCGCGGAAAGTAGCTGGATATTGTTGAACGAGGTCGCCTCGATCACGCGCAGATTTTCTGAATGCAGTTGGGTGTATTCGGTGTTGATCGACTCGATGTCGGCATTGGAGGTGGCGTTCGCGCCCTGCACCGCCAATTCGCGCATACGCGCCATGTTCTTCTGGATATTGCCCAATGCACTTTCCGCCGTCTGCGCCAGCGAGATGCCGTCGCTTGCGTTGCGCACCGCCTGGTTCGCACCGCGAATCTGGCTCTCCATGCGCGAGGCGATGGCAAGACCCGCCGCATCGTCTTTGGAGCTGTTGACCCGCAGGCCGGAAGACAGCCGCTGCAAGGAAGTGTTCAGCGAACCTTGCGACTGGTTCAGGTTGCGTTGCGCATTCAGCGCGCTGAGATTGGTGTTGATATATGAGGGCATAATGTTCTCCTGTGGATACGGGGCAGCGCTACGATACCCATCCATGTCAGTGTGCAGTATATGCCCGCTCGGGGGGAAGCAAACGGCAAACAGGCACGGAAAACCGGCCCATTACCCGGATAACAGCGTCACTGACAGGGGCTTATTGCCCCGCCACGTCCCTCACCACGCCTGCGATCTTTTCCGCCCACTGTTGTACCAGCCCCCCGTCTTCGCCCTCGACCATCACCCGCAACAAAGGTTCGGTGCCGGATGGGCGCAACAACACGCGCCCTTTGCCATCCAGCGCCTGTTCGGCTTGGGTGACGATGGCTTTGACGGCGGGTAGCTCCAGCAGCGCAGCCGCTTTGCCGCTGACTTTGACGTTGATGAGGATCTGCGGATACATCACCAGCTCCTGCGCCGCCTGGGCAAGCGTCTGTTTGCCAGCGCGGAGCGCATGCAACACTTGCAGCGCGGAAACGATACCGTCGCCGGTGCTGTGTTTGTCCAGGCAGATGATGTGGCCAGAATTCTCGCCGCCGATCTGCCAGTCTTTCTGCTGCAACACTTCCATCACGTAACGGTCGCCCACCTTGGCGCGCGCGAACGGAATACCGAGCCGCTGCATGGCATGCTCGAAAGCGAGGTTGGTCATCAGAGTGCCGACCATGCCACCCTTCATCAGCCCCTGCGTCTGGCGGTGTTTGGCGATGACATAGAGCAACTGGTCACCGTCGTAGAGTTTGCCTGCCGCATCCACCATGACGAGACGGTCGCCGTCGCCGTCCAGCGCGATGCCGAGGTCCGCCTTGTGCTCGACCACCGCCTTTTGCAGGTTGGCAGGTTTGGTCGCCCCGTAGCCGTCGTTGATGTTCTTGCCGTTGGGTTCCGCACCGATGGCGACCACGTCCGCACCGAGTTCGTGGAACACATTGCGGGCGATGTGGTAGGTCGCACCGTGCGCGCTGTCGACCACGATCTTCATCCCGCGCAGGTTCATGTGGGCGGGGAAGCTGCCTTTGCAGAATTCGATATAGCGTCCGACCGCGTCGTCGATACGTTTGGCTTTACCCAAGCCCTCCGACGAGTTGGTCAGCATCTCTTTGTCCAACTCGGCCTCGATGGCGAGTTCGACTTCGTCGGGCAGCTTGGTTCCGTCGCCGGAGAAGAACTTGATGCCGTTATCCTCAAAGGGGTTGTGCGAGGCGGAGATGACCACACCCGCCTGCAAACGCAAGGCGCGGGTGAGGTAGGCCACCGCCGGGGTCGGCACCGGACCGGCCAGATACACGTCGATACCCGCCGCAATCAGTCCGGCTTCCAGCGCCGATTCGAGCATGTAGCCGGAGATGCGTGTGTCCTTGCCGATCAGCACGGCGGGACGTTCACCCTGAGTATGTTCGGCATTGGCCAGCACCTTGCCGGCGGCATAACCCAAATGCATCACGAACTGCGGTGTGATGGGGTATTCGCCCACTTTGCCGCGCACACCATCGGTACCGAAATATTTTCTGCTCATAAGTAACCTCTATCAAAACCTTTCACCACAGAGGCACAGAGAAATTAAAAAACACACAAGCAACCGATCAAACATCCCAAGAATCTCTTCTCTAGGTTTTCTCTGTGTCTCTGTGTCTCTGTGGTGAGGGTTTTTTGTTGTTAACTGCATTCCAAATCTTCAACACATCCACCGTCTCGCGCACGTCGTGCACCCGCACGATGGCCGCACCGCGTTGCACCGCCAGCAGCGCGACCGCGATACTCGCGGCCAGCCGTTCATCCACCGCGCGCCCGGTGAATGCGCCCAGCATGGACTTGCGCGACAGCCCCGCCAGTACGGGTACGCCGAGTGTCGCAAACTCCTGCATGTTATTCAACAACGCGAGATTATGCTCCAACGTCTTGCCGAAACCGAAGCCGGGATCAATCACGATGCGCTCACGCGCGATGCCCGCCACCACCGTCGCCTCGATGCGGGTTTGCAGGAATGCGGACACCTCCGCAACCACATCGGCATAGTGCGGTGCGCGCTGCATGTTCCCCGGATCGCCCTGTTTGTGCATCAGGCATACCGCAGCCTCGCTAGCCGCTACAGCGGCCAGGGCATCCGGCGCTTGCAGCGCGTTGATGTCGTTGACCATGCTTGCTCCCGCCGCCAGTGCCGCGCGCATCACGGCGGGTTTCCAGGTGTCGATGGAGATCGGCACGGCGCAATCGCGCAGCCCCTCGATCACCGGCAACACGCGCTCCAACTCTTCCTGTTCGCTCACGGCTGCGGCACCGGGACGGGTGGACTCTCCGCCGATATCGAGCAGGTCGGCACCGTCCGTTATCAGTTTGCGGGCATGAGCGATAGCCGCCTCATGCGACAGATGCCTGCCGCCATCGGAAAAAGAATCGGGGGTAACGTTGACGATGCCCATCACTTTGGGCTGTGTCAGGTCTAGTGTAAATTTGCCGCAATGGAGGAACATCTGGGAAGGGGGAAGGGGAAAGGGGGAAGGGTAAAACCATCTGTGCCGCATTAACCCTTGAGCACCGAAGGTGCGTTCTCTTCCCCCTTCTCCCTTCCCTGCTTTTCAGGTTTCTTGCGCGGGTTCGACAGGTGTCGCAGGAGCTGTGGGTGTGGCATCCTGCGGCGGCTGGGTGCTGGCGGTCGCGGTGGCCGGTTTGGGCGGGCGCGGCGGCTTGCCCGCCATGATGTCGTTGATCTGCTCGGCGTCTATGGTCTCCCATTCCAGCAGCGCCTTGGTCATCGCCTCGATCTTGTCACGGTTGGCTTCGATCAGGCCGCGTGCCAGCGCATATTGCTGGTCGATGATACGGCGTATCTCTTCATCGACTTTCTTCATGGTCGCTTCGGACACGTTCTTGTGTGTGGTCACCGAACGACCGAGGAACACTTCGCCTTCGTTCTCGCCGTACACCATCGGCCCCAATGCCTCGGACATCCCCCACTGGGTGACCATCTTGCGCGCCATATCGGTGGCACGCTCGAAGTCGTTGGATGCGCCGGTGGTCATCTGGTTCATGAATATCTCTTCGGCGATACGCCCGCCGAACAACACCGCCAGCGTATCCAGAATGCGGTTCTTATCCATACTGTAGCGGTCTTCCGACGGCAACTGCATGGTCAGCCCCAATGCGCGACCGCGCGGGATGATGGTGACCTTGTGCACCGGATCGGTCTTGGGCAGCAGTTTGGCTACCACCGCATGACCGGACTCGTGATACGCCGTGTTGCGGCGCTCTTCTTCCGGCATGATCATGGTGCGGCGTTCAGTACCCATCATGATCTTGTCTTTGGCCGATTCGAAATCGTCCATCTCAACGAAACGCTTGCCGCGCCGGGCCGCGAACAGTGCCGCCTCGTTCACCAGATTGGCCAAGTCTGCGCCGGACATACCGGGCGTGCCGCGCGCCAGGATGTCGGCTTTCACATCGGTCGCCACCGGCACTTTGCGCATATGCACAGTCAAGATCTGTTCGCGACCACGGATGTCCGGCAACGGCACCACGACTTGGCGATCGAAACGACCGGGACGCAACAGCGCCGAATCCAGCACGTCGGGGCGGTTGGTCGCGGCGATAACGATGACGCCGCTGGCACCTTCAAAGCCGTCCATCTCCACCAGCAGCGCATTCAGCGTCTGCTCGCGTTCGTCGTTGCCGCCGCCCATACCTGCACCGCGCTGACGTCCGACCGCGTCGATCTCATCGATGAAGATGATGCAGGGCGAATTCTTCTTGGCTTGCTCGAACATATCGCGCACACGCGCCGCGCCGACACCGACGAACATTTCGACGAAATCGGAACCGGAGATGGAGAAGAACGGCACTTTGGCTTCTCCCGCAATAGCTTTCGCCAGCAGGGTCTTACCAGTACCGGGGCTGCCCACCATCAACACGCCGCGCGGAATGCGTCCGCCGAGGTTCTGGAATTTGGAGGGATCGCGCAGGAAATCGACCAGCTCGGAGACTTCTTCTTTGGCTTCGTCGCATCCGGCGACATCGGAGAAAGTGACACGTTCTTTGGCATCATCCAGCAAGCGCGCCTTGCTCTTGCCGAACGAGAAAGCGCCGCCGCCCTTGCCGCCCTGCATCTGGCGCATGAAGAATATCCACACACCGATCAGCAACAGCATCGGGAACCAGGACACGAAGATGCTCATCAGGAAGGACTGCTCTTCTTCCGGCTTGGCTTCGATACTGACACCGTTCTTGAGCAGGTCGGAGACCATCCACAGATCGCTGGGGGCATAACTGGTGATACGTTTGCCTTCGTTGGAAACGGCTTTCAGGGTGCGGCCTTCGATAGTCACCTTGGCGATATGCCCCTGATTCACTTCGTCGAGGAACTGGGAATAATCCATCTGCACCTGCGCGGACGATTGCTGGCGGGCATTGAATTGGTTGAACACGGTCATCAGCACCAAGGCCACGACCATCCAGATTCCGATACTCTTAAATAGATTGTTCACTCTCGCCTCTCAAATTGAGCCGTAATATATAGCGCCGTATTAGACACGTTCCGACCTGATTACTCAAGCGTTCAGCTCCGTTTTTCCATACCCAGCAGATATTGTTCGCTGCTGCGGTCGCGGGAGGCTTTGGGTTTGCGTGTGACCACTTTGACAAAGTGGCTACGCATCAGTTTCAGGTAATCCTCAAAACCCACGCCCTGAAACACCTTCACCAGGAACGCGCCGCCCGGCTTGAGGTGCTGCACGGCGAACTCCAGCGCCAGTTCGGCCAGATACATGGCGCGCGCCTGATCCGCCGAGTCGATGCCGCTGATATTGGGTGCCATGTCGGAGATTACAAGGCCGATCTGCTGCCCGCCCAGCTTTTCTTCCAGCTGTGCCAGCACGGCGTCATCGCGAAAATCGCCCTGAATGAACTCCACGCGCGGCAAAGGATGCAACGGCAACAGGTCCAGCGCGATGATCCTGCCGTTCGCCCCGAGTTTGTTCGCCGCCACCTGACACCAGCCGCCGGGCGTCGCGCCCAGATCGACCACCACCGTGCCCGGCTTGAGCAGGTGGTCGCGCTCGTCGATCTCCAGCAGCTTGTATGCGGCGCGCGAGCGGTAACCGTCCTTTTGTGCGCGCTGCACATAGGGATCGTTGATATGCTCCATCATCCATTGTTTGCTGGTCTTGGAAGGCTTCATCGGGTCTGTTTACCAATAATCTGCGGATCGGGCACCGTTTTTAGGTAAAATGCGCGCCCTATCTGGAGTACTACATGTTAAATCTCACTGTTGCACAGCGCCTCGAACTCAAGGGTCGCGCCCATACACTCAATCCGGTTGTCATCATCGGCAACGCCGGTCTGAGTCCCGCCGTTCTGGATGAGATCGAGCGCAGCCTGAAAAGTCATGACCTGCTCAAGATCCGCGTGATGAACGACGACCGCGAGGCACGTGCCGCCATGCAGGAAGAAATCTGCACCAAACTGAACGCGGGAGCGGTTCAGCATATCGGCAAGATTCTGGTGATCTATCGCCCGCTTGCCATCCCGTTGACCAGCGCCCCCAAGCGCAAAAAGGGCAAACCGCTCACCAAGAAACAGCTGGGGAACCGGTCTTAAAACTTTGGGGAAGGGTAAAGGGAGAAGAGGGAAGGGTAAAAACCTCGCCTCTTTCCGGGGGGAGCGGATTTACCCTTCTCCCATCCCTCTTTCCCCTTCCCAGCCTCAGATGTACTGAACTTCCACCACTTCATATTCGCGCACCCCGCCCGGTGCCTGCACCTCGGCGACATCGCCGCTGGATTTGCCGATCAGGGCGCGGGCGATGGGGGAGCTGATGGATATCTTGCGTTTCTTGATATCGGCCTCATCATCGCCGACGATCTGATAGGTGACCACATCGCCCGTCTTGGTGTCCTCCAGAATGACGGTCGAACCGAACACGCAGCGACCGTCGGCATTCAGCGTCTTGGGATCGATGATCTGCGCGCTGCCCAGCTTGAACTCCAGCTCGACGATACGCCCCTCGATGAAGGATTGTTTTTCCTTGGCCGCATCGTATTCGGCGTTCTCCGACAGATCGCCCTGCGCGCGCGCTTCCGAGATGGCGTTGATGACCGAGGGACGCTCCACCGTCTTCAGGCGGTGCAACTCGTTGCGCAATAGCTCTGCGCCGTTGACTGTCAATGGAACCTTGCTCATACCGCTCTTCCCTTAATTAGTTTTTCAGACGACGGTGCAAAGACTGCACGTCGTAGACCTGCAACTCGGCCAGATGCTGCATCCCCATACAGGCGGCGCGCGCCCCGGCGAGCGTGGTGTAGTAGGTCACGCGGCCTTGCAACGCGGCATGGCGTATCGAATACGAATCGCGCATCACCGACGGCTTGCTGTCCACCGTGTTAACAATGAGATTCACTTCGCCGTTCTTGATCATATCGACGATGTGCGGACGACCTTCGGCGACCTTGTTCACTACCGTCACCGGCACACCCGCAGCGGAGATTCCCGATGCGGTACCGCGTGTCGCCAGAATGACAAAGCCCAGTTCGTGCAAACTCTTGGCGACCTCGACCGAACCGGGTTTGTCCGCTTCGCGCACGCTGATGAACACTTTGCCGCTCTTCGGCAGCTTCACGCTGGCGGCGAGTTGCGATTTGACGAAGGCTTCGGCGAAGGTTTCGCCCACGCCCATCACTTCGCCGGTGGACTTCATCTCGGGGCCGAGGATGGTATCGACGCCGGGGAACTTGATAAAGGGGAACACCGCCTCCTTCACCGAATAATACGGCGGGATCACTTCTTTGCTCACGCCCTGCGCTGCCAAGGTCTGTCCGGCCATGCAGCGCGCAGCGATCTTCGCCAGCGACACGCCGGTCGCTTTGGAAACATAAGGCACGGTGCGTGAAGCGCGCGGATTCACTTCCAGCACGTAGACGGTCTCGCCCTGAATGGCGAACTGCACGTTCATCAGACCGACCACATTCAGCGACTTGGCCATCGCCACGGTCTGGCGGCGCAATTCGTCTTGCAGCTTGGCGGACAGGGAGTACGGCGGCAACGAACACGCCGAGTCGCCGGAGTGTACGCCCGCCTCTTCGATGTGTTCCATGATGCCGCCGATGATGACTTGCTTGCCGTCGGACACCGCGTCCACGTCCACTTCGATCGCATCGTTGAGGAAGCGGTCTAACAGGATAGGCATACGCTCGGGATAGGTCTTGGACATCTCCTCGGCATCGCGCATGTAACGCTCAAGATCGGGTTGCGCATGGATGATCTCCATGGCGCGACCACCCAACACGTTGGAGGGGCGCATCACCAATGGGTAGCCGATCTCGGCGGCACCCGCGACCGCATCGGCCACGTTGCTGGCGGTGCGGTTGGGTGGCTGTTTCAGATTCAGTTCGCGCAACATCTCCTGGAAACGCGCGCGGTCTTCGGCCATGTCGATCATGTCCACCGAGGTACCGATGATGGGCACACCGTTCTTGGCCAAGCCGTGCGCCAATTTCAACGGCGTCTGACCGCCATATTGCACGATCACGCCAACAGGTTTTTCGACTGCCACCACTTCCAGCACGTCTTCCAGCGTCAGCGGCTCGAAGTACAAACGGTCGGAAGTGTCGTAGTCGGTGGAAACGGTTTCGGGGTTGCAGTTGACCATGATGGTCTCGTAACCGTCTTCGCGCATCGCCAGCGCGGCATGCACGCAACAATAGTCGAACTCGATACCTTGGCCGATACGGTTCGGCCCGCCACCCAGCACCATGATTTTCTTCTTGTCGGTCGGCTGCGATTCGCACTCTTCTTCGTAAGTGGAATACATGTACGCGGTGTTGGTGGAGAACTCGGCGGCGCAGGTGTCCACGCGCTTGAATACCGGACGCACTTTCAGCGCGTGGCGATAGGCGCGCACTGCCGCATCGTCCGTATCCAGCAGCACGGCCAGACGTGCATCGGCAAAACCACTGCGCTTCAGCACGCGCAGATCGTCCGCATTCAGGCTTTCCAAGGTGCGACCGTCCAGCGACTTTTCCTGACGGATCAGGTCTTCGATCTGCACCAGGAACCACGGGTCGATCTTGCTGACGTTGAATACCTCTTCCACGCTCATACCGAGACGGAAGGCATCACCTACCGCCCAGATACGATCCGGGCCGGGACTGCCCATCTCTGCACAGACTGCCTCGCGGTCGCTGTATTTGCTATCCAGCCCGTTCACGCCCACTTCCAGACCACGCAAGGCTTTCTGGAACGACTCCTGGAAAGTGCGGCCTATCGCCATCACCTCACCCACCGATTTCATTTGCGTGGTCAGGCGGTCGTTGGCTTGCGGGAATTTCTCAAAGGCAAAACGCGGAATCTTGGTGACCACATAGTCGATGGTCGGCTCGAACGAAGCGGGTGTTGCACCGCCGGTGATGTCGTTCTTGAGTTCGTCCAGCGTGTAACCAACAGCCAGCTTGGCCGCCACTTTCGCAATCGGGAAGCCGGTGGCCTTGGAGGCCAGCGCCGAGGAGCGCGACACGCGCGGATTCATCTCGATCACCACCATGCGCCCGTCTTGCGGGTTGATGGAGAACTGCACGTTGGAACCGCCCGTTTCCACGCCGATCTCGCGCAGCACCGCCAGCGAGGCGTCGCGCATGATCTGATATTCTTTATCGGTCAGCGTCTGCGCCGGGGCGACGGTGATGGAGTCGCCGGTGTGTACGCCCATCGGGTCGAGGTTCTCGATGGAGCAGATGATGATGCAGTTGTCGTTGCGGTCGCGCACGACTTCCATCTCGTATTCTTTCCAACCCAGCAACGATTCTTCGATCAGCAGCTCTTTGGTCGGCGAAGCTTCCAGACCTCGTTCGCATATCTCGACGAACTCTTCGCGGTTGTAGGCGATGCCGCCACCGCTGCCGCCCATGGTGAAGGACGGGCGGATGATGGTGGGGAAACCCATCACCTGCTGCACTTGCAGCGCTTCTTCCATGCTGTGTGCAATCGCCGAGCGCGCCGAAGCCAGCCCGATGCGCGTCATGGCCTGCTTGAATTTCTCGCGATCTTCCGCCATGTCGATGGCGTCGCGCGACGCGCCGATCATCTCGACCTTGTATTTTTCCAGCACGCCGTGTTTGGCCAGATCGAGCGCACAGTTCAGCGCGGTCTGTCCGCCCATGGTCGGCAGGATCGCGTCCGGTTTTTCCTTGGCGATGATCTTCTCCACCATCTGCCAGGTGATCGGCTCGATGTAGGTGGCATCCGCCATATTGGGGTCGGTCATGATGGTGGCCGGATTGGAGTTCACCAGGATGACGCGGTAGCCCTCTTCGCGCAGCGCCTTGCAGGCCTGCGCGCCGGAATAGTCGAATTCGCACGCCTGCCCGATGACGATGGGGCCAGCGCCGATGATCAGGATACTTTTTATGTCAGTACGTTTTGCCATTTTTTGCGTGAAACGTGAAACGTGAAATGTGAAATGTGAAAAGCAAGCGGCGCTCTGCCGTTACATTTCACTTTTCACCGTTCACTTTTCACCGCCTCTTCTCCATCAATCCAACAAATTTGTCGAACAATCCGTCCACGTCATGCGGCCCGGGACTCGCCTCGGGGTGACCTTGGAAACAGAACGCGGGCTTATCAGTCAGCTCGAAGCCCTGTAGCGTGCCGTCGAACAGCGAGATATGCGTCACGCGCGCGTTCTTCGGCAACGTCGCCGCATCCACCGCGAAACCGTGGTTCTGGCTGGTGATCATCACGCGCTTGCTCTGCGTGTCCTGCACCGGATGGTTCGCACCGCGATGGCCGAACTTCATTTTCACCGTCTTGGCACCGGAAGCCAGACCCAAAATCTGATGCCCCAAGCAGATCCCGAACAATGGCATGCCTACTTCGAGGAACTTCTGCGTCGCATTGATCGCGTAATCGCATGGTTCTGGATCGCCGGGACCATTGGACAGGAACACGCCGTCCGGTTTCATCGCCAGCACCTCGGCCGCAGAAGTCTTGGCCGGAACCACGCTGATCTTGCAACCGCGTTCGGCCAGCATGCGCAGGATGTTGCGCTTCACGCCAAAGTCATAAGCAACCACATGGAACTTCGATTCGGTGGCATCACGATAACCCGCGCCCAACTCCCACTCGCGCTGCTTCCATTCGTAAGACTTATCGCAAGTCACCACTTGCGCCAAGTCCATACCCGCCAACCCGGCAAAACCGCGCGCCGCAGCCAGCGCCGCTTCGACGTTGTCGCCCGTGGCGATGCAACCGCTCTGTGCGCCTTTGCTGCGCAGGATGCGTGTCAGCTTGCGTGTGTCGATCCCGGCGATGGCGACCACGTTGTTGGCCTTGAGATATTCGGGCAAAGATTGTGTCGCGCGGAAGTTGCTCACCGTCATCGACAGATCGCGGATGATGAGACCGCTGGCAAACACCTGGCGCGACTCCACGTCTTCCGGGTTGCAGCCCACATTACCGATGTGCGGATAGGTCAGCGTCACGATCTGGCGGCAATAGGACGGGTCGGTCAGGATTTCCTGATAACCGGTCATCGAGGTATTAAACACCACCTCGCCGACACTGCTTCCTGATGCTCCGATGGCGGTTCCGCGAAACACTGTCCCATCGGCTAAAACTAAAATGGCAGGACTTGTTTGCGACACCGGAACCCCCTCAAACTGGACATAAAGAAGCGGGACGAACCGTGTGTTCATCCCGCCTTTGAATTGGCGCGCATTATAGCCGAAAAGCCCTCCCCCTTCAAATCCGACTTGCCGAACAAGAATTTCATCGCCCTGTCTCTTGAAAACAGGCGCATCGCCCCCATGTAACCGCCTGTCCCAATTTTTGCAATCACGGAGAGAACGATGAGCGACACCACTACTAGCAACCGCGAAACCCTGGGTTTTCAGGCCGAAGTAAAGCAACTTTTGCAGCTGATGATCCATTCGCTTTATTCGAACCGCGAAATCTTTTTGCGCGAGCTGATCTCGAATGCGGCGGATGCCAGTGATAAATTGCGCTTCGAGGCGCTGCACAATGCCGCGCTGTTCGAAAACGATTCCGAACTGAATATCCGCATCGCCTACGACAAGGCGGCACGCACGCTGACCATCAGCGACAACGGCATCGGTATGAGCCGCGACGAAGTCATCAACAATCTCGGCACCATCGCCAAATCGGGCACCCGCGAGTTTTTTGCGCGCCTTTCCGGCGACCAGCAGAAAGACGCGAACCTGATCGGCCAGTTCGGCGTGGGCTTCTACTCCGCCTTCATCGTCGCCGACAAGGTGACGGTGACCACACGCCGCGCCGGGGAAAAATCCGATCAGGGCGTGCGCTGGGAGTCGGACGGCAGCGGCGAGTTCACCATCGAGATGATGGACAAAGCCGCGCGCGGCACGGAGATCGTGCTGCACCTGCGCGAAGGGCAGGACGACCTGCTCAGCGGGCAAAAGATCCGCTCCATCATCCGTAAATACTCCGATCACATCGTCCAGCCCATCGTGATGAAGAAAGAGGAATGGAAAGACGGTGCCCAGCAGATGCTGGAAGAGGATGAGACCGTCAACAAGGCGTTCGCTCTGTGGGCGCGCGCCAAGAACGAGATCAGTGACGAGGAATACAAGGAGTTCTACAAACACGTAGGCCACGATTTCCAGGACCCGCTGGCATGGACCCATGCCCGTGTCGAAGGTCGTCAGGAATACACCCAGTTGCTCTACATCCCTTCCCGCGCCCCATTCGACATGTGGGAGCGCGATGCCATCCACGGCGTGAAGCTGTATGTACGCCGCGTGTTCATCATGGACGATGCGGAACAACTGATGCCCCGCTATATGCGCTTCGTACGCGGCGTGGTGGACTCCAGCGACCTGCCGCTGAACGTCTCGCGCGAGATCCTGCAAGAGTCGAAAGACATCGAATCGATACGCAAAGGCTGCACCAACAAGGTATTGGCGCTGCTGGAAGATCTGGCCAAAAGCGATGCTGAAAAATACACCAAGTTCTGGGGCGAATTTGGCCGCGTGCTCAAGGAAGGCATCGGCGAAGATCAGGCCAACAAGGACAAGATCGCCGGATTGCTGCGTCTGGCCTCGACCCATGCCGATACGGCGGAAGAGAGCGTCGCGCTGGCCGACTATGTGAGCCGCATGAAAGAAGGTCAGGACAAAATCTATTACATCACTGCGGACAGTTTTAATGCCGCAAAGAACAGCCCCCATCTGGAAGTGTTCCGCAAAAAAGGCATCGAAGTGTTGTTGCTGTCGGATCGGGTGGACGAGTGGGTGGTGACTAACCTGTTCGAATTCCAGGGCAAATCACTGGTCTCGGTAGCCAAGGGCGGACTCGACCTCGGCCAGCTGGAAGACGAAGCAGAGAAAAAAGAGCAGGAGAACGTCGCCAGCGAGATGAAGGAGCTGGCCGACAAGATCAAGTCCAGCCTGGCCGAGCGCGTCAAGGAAGTGCGCGTGACCCATCGCCTGACCGAATCGCCCGCCTGTCTGGTGGCGGACGAACACGACATGAGCGCCAATCTGGCGCGACTGCTGAAATCAGCCGGGCAAAAGGCACCCGTATCGCAACCCATTCTGGAGATCAACCCGAAACATCCCGTGGTATTGCGCCTGAAGACCGAGGACAAGAAGTTCGACGACTGGGTCGCCGTGTTGTTCGATCAGGCACTGCTCGCGGAAGGCGGCCAACTCGACGATCCGGCCAGCTTCGTCAAGCGCGTCAACCAATTGATGCTGGAGATGAGCGGCAGCTAAACGAGTTACACCAGCAAAAACGGCGATGCGTCTGCATCGCCGTTTTTATTTGGGCGGAGGATCAATCCGCTCGAACCGATCCACCAACCTTCCCTCGTGCATCACCTGCTCGAAAAACACCTCGCGCGGGCGCGCCCATGTCATACCTTCCGGTGAACGATAGATGACCAGCGTCACCGTCGGGTCTGCTTCCAGCTTTGCCTCGCAGAGCCACTCATATATCCCGCCCTTGTAGTGCCGGTAATACATCCCTAGCGCTTGCCACCGAGTGCCGCTTTGCAACGTGCAGCGATCTCCTTGCACAAGCGAGCCGAATCCCCGGCACAGTCGCTCCGCGCCCGACGCGCCACCTGTCGCAGATCGTCTTCACCGGCACTGATCCCGATATGTCGCAGCACGAATTCCCGGAACGCCTCGTCTTTTGACGTCAACTCTTGCAATGTCCGCAAATCCGCCCAGTTCCCGGCCAACACACCAACCACCATGTTGGTATATCCGTCGGCGTACAAACCTTCATCCCGGCAGGCCGGAAGATTGTGTTTGTATGTCGCATGCACATCGAACCAATCGTGGGCCGATGTGATCTGCTGGAGGAATTCTTTATCAGTGACAGGACAATTTTCCGCTGCGGCAACAGCCGATGCCGCAGCGAGCGCCAGAATTGCGCAGGAAACAAACGCAGAGAGTGATTTCACGAAAACGAAGCCCGAACTCTAGGGGAGGTCTGATTAAGTCCGTTCGTGGTGAGTGTTTCCCGTTCGCTCCCTCGATACACCACGCAAGCGCGGCACTCGGGACGAACGGAAAACGTATCGAACCATGGTTTTCGGACTTAACAGACCTTCCCTAATATCGAACAGATGGGTTAATTGGTGCGGGAACCGGCCATGGCAAACAGCCTAGCCTCAAGGGCATCCAGGTCGGCCTCGTGGCTGCCTGGCTTTTGCTCATGCGAATTGAAAGAAACATGCGACTGCGTTGTGTCTTCAAAGCTCTTTTCATGATGCAACGAACCGTGAAGATTCATTTGCGACTGATCTTTATCCATAACTTCCTCCTGATAGAAAGGGCAGACCGTTGGTTCCTGCCGCAGATCAGGAGTTCACTATCGAGACACGTGACATTTCCCTAAGACGGCGACGAATTATTACATGACAAAAATGAAATAATCAAACGAAATATCGCCTAAGGGAAACCCTTAGATAAATCAATAATTCATTGATAATAAATGTATTCTGGCGGAGGCTGTGAGATTCGAACTCACGGAACATTTCTGTTCGGCAGTTTTCAAGACTGCTGGTTTAAACCACTCACCCAAACCTCCGTATTGGCATTCAAACTGGGCTGTCGCTTTTGAATGGCGCGCATCATACCCGAACTGGGCGGGCTCGAGAAAGCGACTCGCAAAATATTCACCGTAAAATTGCAACTTTTAACCTGCTTCTGTAGTCTTACGCCCGCTACTGAGCAACGGACTCATTCTTTTGTGTAACGCACCATTGGAGAATATAACCATGCAATACCAGACTATTTCGCAAACCGGCACGTTCGCGGTAGAACAGAACAAAGTCCTGCGCAACACCTACCTGATGCTGGCGCTGACCATGATTCCCACGGTCATCGGCGCATTCATCGGCTTGTCGACCAATTTCTCCTTCATGGCAAACTACCCGATCATGGCACCGCTGGTGATGTTCGCGGTGATGATGGGCATGCTGTTCGCCGTGGCCGCGCTGCGCAACAGCGTATGGGGCATCGTCGCCCTGCTAGGCTTCACCTTTGTCGCGGGCTGGTTCTTGGGCCCCATCCTGCAACACGCCCTGCACCTGCGTAACGGCGCGCAACTGGTGGGCATGGCCGCAGGCGGCACCGGCATCATCTTCTTCACGCTGGCCACCATCGCCACGGTGACGAAAAAAGACTTCAGCTTCATGGGCAAGTTCCTGTTCATTGGCGTGATCCTGCTGGTGGTCGCCTCGCTGGCCAACCTCTTCTTCCAGGTACCGGCATTGTCACTCGCCCTCTCGGCCATCGCCGTACTGATCTTCTCGGCCTATATCCTGTACGACATCAGCCAGATCATCCACGGTGGCGAGACCAACTACGTGATGGCGACCATGACGCTGTATCTGAACATCTACAACATCTTCGTCAACCTGTTAAGCCTGCTGATGGCATTCAACGGCGAACGCGACTGACAAATCGCCCGACCGGCAAATCAAACAAGGCGGCGCAAGCCGCCTTTTTCTTGCGGCGACCACACACACAAGCGGATGAACAATGGAACTGACTAACTTTTTGCAACGCCTGAATACGGCTCCGGGCAACATCGCCTTCAACGACACCATCGCCGTGATCGATGCCCTGTACGACTTCACCCCGACCGCCTTTACCAACGGCACACTGCGCAGCGAAGCCGGACAGAACAACGGCTCCTGCAAGATATTCTCGTTCGCCAAACTACAGCAACTCACGCCGCAACAGACCCTGCACTGCTTTGGCGACTATTACCGCAAAGATGTACTTGAACACCCCGACGGCACGGATCACCAGAACATCAGAAACTTTATGAAAACGGGATGGGCGGGCATTCAGTTTGAGGGCGAGGCGTTGAAGGTAAAGAACGCCTGAGCGGCGGTTGAATCCGCAGGCCTCAGCGGTCATCGACAACTAAGAAAACCACTTCTACTTCAGCCCCGAAGCGACTATTGAAGTTAGTTCAACGCGAAGCTGCCCTTTAGCTGGATGCATCGCGGGACACAATATTGTCTGGGGTAGGCTTTGAACTTTCGATAATACGTTGAATAATTCTTCCAATCATAGGAAAAATTGTCAGATTTAGGGTTTTTTATATACCGCTTCGCCAAAATACTCAACGATAAAAAAAGGAAACGCGCTCAATACGGCAACCTCTTTTTTGGGGTTGATGAAGTGTTTCCGTTGCCCCGCAAAAATACCCTCTTGGTGAAAGTCTTCGCGTAGCCTGCTGCAAAAACGCGGCTTTCGGTAAATGCCGCGAATTAGCATATTGGCCTTCCGGTAATTTTCAATGATGATATGGTGCCAGCTTGATCTCCCAATTCTCTTGATGTCCAGAAAATCACTTGAGTTATGGACGTGGTTCTTATAGTTGGCACCCAGAGCTATCTCAAACGTTGTGTCACGAAAGTTAACCGTACGCTTGATGTGCCGAAAGGCTTCCACCATTGGATAACTAATATAGAGTTTTCCGTGTTCCGTTTCGTTATTGAAATGCGCCAGCATTTTCGCAATTGATTCGTCAGACGCATTTGTTGCATGCCCGTCATAGTCAAAAAATAAAAACGTCTGCGAGACCTGCTTGCGCGAGATACCCGCTAGTTCTTTTTGGTTTTTAACATTAATTTTTCTTACGACCTCAACTATATCGAGGTCTTCATCTGCTGCTAGTTTTCGCCAAAGTTGGTAAATTTCAGCATCATACGTGGCACGAAGGATTGTGGTTTGAGAGTTACTAAAGTAGGACGTCTCAAGAGTGTTGAAAATTTTTGACTCCGTTCTTTCGCCCTCAAAGATAAGTAGCACTACGTCAGGCATTGAATGCTCCGGCGCGATACATTTTTTCTATATTGTGAGCAAATCGAAGTTCCTTATCTGTGAGCTTATATAGCGGTTTGATCTTGTTGCTCATAACAAAACAACAATCAGGACGCATCAAATCGTTGCTCATGATGGAGGTGTCATGTGTAGTAAGGACAACTTGGGAATTCAACTTCTTCAGTTGCTCCACAATCATCGCAGCTAATTCGTGATGATAATTTGCATCAAATTCATCAATAAAGATAAAGGATGCGTTTCTTTGTTTTTGAGCCAAATGCTGCATCCAGAAATAGTGCAGGATTAGTGGCTTCGTCCCCGTTGATGCAATCTCCATGAGATTTACAACAGCCTTGTTAAACTTTACGCCAATAGACTTCTTCCCATTGGATTCAATCATCGTCAACTTACACTTGACGCCAGCATCGTTCAGCAATTTTTCCAGATCACCAATGTGGCCGTTTTCTGCAATATCATGAAGAATGTTTGTAATGCCCGACTCATAGCCAATAAACTCGGCAGGGCCCATGGTGACAGCTCTATAGAACAGCATCCGTTCTACAAAATCGAAAAATAAATTAACAGCTGCGTTCGTCACATCATTATCAAGTACCGCATTGCTCTTAATGTATTTCAACGCAGAAATATTCGATTCCTTTAGGTCGGTTTTTAACGACTCCGCTCCTTTCAACGAGTTAACAAACTGGCCTTGCTTACTAAGGTTTACTACCTCAACACCATCTACTGTTAATGATTCGCTGACCACTTCCCTAGGTGACTTTTTCTCATAAGAATACACGACGGCTGTCTTACCAAATTCGAAGACATATTTAAATTTTGCTGTGTCGCTTTGCGCGTCGGCGTGTAAATAGTTATTGTAGAGAGGCGGGGTAGCTTGATTGTCTGTTAGGTGTGTACTAAGGTCAAAAATCGCAAGGCCTAGGTTTGACTTCCCGCAACCATTCCTGCCATAGACCATGGCCTTATTTACCAAGTCATTTTGAACACAGTCCGAGTTAAATTCATAGTTCTTCGTCTCTGATAAGTCAAAGACTGTTCGCGCCTTAAAACCTTTGAAATTCTCCACTTCAAACCGAGCCAACATAGATTTGCCTTTCGTCGCCAGTGTTTGCGCCTTCGCACGAACGTCGCTATAAATTGTGTAGGTGCCCATAATAGCAGGCACGCCGTAAAAAAAATACGGCAAATAGCCAGGGGATAATAACCCAATTCATTACTTGACAGATGAGAGGGAAACTTTAGAGGGACTTGAGGGGACTCTACTTGTCAAAATATCGCAAAATGGAGAACGGGGGGCACTATATGTAATCAATAATAACAATAAGTTACAATATAAAGAGAAGCCACAAACCAAAGGGGCATGAGTTCTAATCTCTTCGAGCGCACCCGAAGAGATTAGAGCTTCCGCAGTGAATACAATAATGGACAAAATGTAAAGAGAGCGAATCGGCTACTTAGGCCGAGAACCAACTCCCGCAAGACCATCGACGTTAATCTAACTTCGGCCTGCACTGTTCCGGCTTTAATCTGGATGCAAGTAATTCATCCCCGCCATCCGCATCGATCACTTTGCCAGACTGGTAGCGCCGCAAGACGCTCGCTATGCGAGCGTCTTGTCGAACACCGCGATCGACTCCACATGCGAGGTGTGCGGAAACATGTTCATCACGCCCGCCGCTTTGATCGCGTAGCCCTTCACGTTCACCAGCACTTCGGCATCGCGCGCCAGTGTGGCAGGGTTGCAGCTCACGTACACGATGCGCTGCGGGGCGATCTCCGGCGTGATCGCCTTGACCAGCTCTATTGCGCCGTCGCGCGGCGGATCGACCAGCCATTTGTCGAAGCGGCCTTTGGCGGCCAGCGCTTGTTCGTCCATCTCGAACAAATTCATCGCTTCAAATTTGGTATTGCCAGACAGGTCGTTATGCGCGGCGTTTTGCCCGGCGCGTTTCACCAGCGCCGCGCTGCCTTCGATGCCCAGCACCTGCGCACCGCTGCGCGCGATGGGCAAAGTGAAGTTGCCTAGGCCGCAGAAGAAATCGGCGATGCGCTCATGTGGCTGCGGGTCGAGCAGACGGAGCGCCCGACTCACCATCAGCCGGTTCATCGTGCTATTCACCTGGGTGAACTCGGTCGGCGCATACGGCATCTCGATACCGAACTCGGGCATGCTGTAAGTCAGCGCGGGCGCATCCAGCGGGTAGAACGGTTTGACCGTTTCCGGCCCTTTGGTCT
>CAZNAD010000019.1:0-46969 GCA_964571195.1 uncultured Gallionellaceae bacterium
ACTTCACCGCAGGCGACTATCCCGCCACGCTGGAAGGCGCGGTGATGAGCGGCATCCGTGCGGCAGACACCATCGCCAATCCCTGATACCCGACACCCTGAATATTCTGGCCCAAGCCTGTACCCGTAAGAGACATTCATGCGCTCCCGTATTATTATGCCTATGCGGACAAGCAAAATAAGGCGGCATCAATGAATCAAGCGGTTATTTTGAATTTGCACGCTTCACCATTTTTAATTATATGCGGATAAATGCGTCCGTCTAATAACTGTTAGGCCCCTCTCTTATGTCGAACGTTTACCTATCTGATTGGATTTCGAGTCAAACCGCTGCAGCCGAGGCGCTCTTTAAGTTCTGTAAAGATCATGGAGCCTCCGATAGTCAGTTCATCTTTGAACCTATCACGAAAATTCAGAACTGTTTGGAATCGCTGAAGGCAGAAGATATTCAGCAGGCGATGACTAGCTATCTTTCGCTGTTCCTTGGCAAAGAAGGTTTTAACGAGTGGCGGCCTCCATGTATTTATGAGCACGAAACTCCTTCCTACGTTGCTGCTGTCTTTGGCGCTCTTTTAAGTCATTGGGTTAGATTGATGCAGTTGAGCGTTCCCAATACTTGTGCGGCCTGTGGTAAGGAAATTCCTAATCTAAGGATTTGTCCATCATGCTATATCCGTCAAAATTCCTAACCTTTCGGTCAGCCCATACCTTGCTCATTAAGTCGCGCAAGGCTGGTTACCTCCAACGTTGACGTTTATGCTATAGAAAACCTCTTTCACTCACACTGTACTCGTGAATCGGGGTCATACCCCCTGATTCCCTCCCGAATATTTCTGCTATCCGCCCACTTGTGGCAAACTAGCGTCCGTTAATTTTTGCCAATTTCCCCTTGCGTCCCTACGAACTTCTCATCGGTCTGCGTTACACCCGCGCCAAGCGCCGCAACCATTTCATCTCGTTCATCTCGATGATCTCCATGCTGGGCATTGCGCTGGGCGTGGCCGCGCTCATCATTGTGCTGTCGGTGATGAACGGTTTTCAGAAAGAGATCCGCGCACGTATTCTCGGCATCACTCCTCATTTGCAAGTCAGCGAGGCGAACGGGCAGTTAACGGCCTGGCCGCCGGTGCTGGATATCGTCAGCGGGCATCCCGATGTGCAAGGTGCCTCCCCTTATATCAACGGCCAAGGCATGTTGTCGCGGGGCGATAGCGTTGAAGGTGTGATGGTGCGCGGCATTCTGCCGGAAGGGGAGAATAAGCTCACCGGCATCGCCGACAAGATGAAAGCCGGAAAACTCGCGGAGCTGCGTGCCGGGGAATTCGGCATCGTATTGGGCAGCGACTTGGCCAACACATTGGCCGCACGGGTCGGTGACGACATCCTGCTCATTACCCCGCAGGGGCAAATCACCCCCGCCGGCATGATTCCGCGCCTCAAACAGTTCCATGTGGTGGGAATTTTCGAGATCGGCATGTCGCCCTACGACAACGCGCTGGCACTGATCCACCTGCAGGACGCGCAAAAACTCTACCGCATCGGTGATGCCGTGAGCGGTATCAGTGCGCGCCTGAACGATCTCGATCAAGCTCCACGTATCGCGCTGGAGCTGGAAAGTCGCCTGCCCAACAACCTCTACGCCACTGACTGGACACGCCAGAATGCGAACTACTTCCGTGCTGTGCAGATGGAAAAGAAAATGATGTTTATCATCCTTTCGCTCATCGTCGCGGTCGCCGCGTTCAACATCGTTTCCACGCTGGTGATGGCCGTCACCGACAAACAGGCCGACATCGCCATCCTGCGCACGCTGGGCGCATCGCCTTCCAGCATCATGAAGATTTTCATGGTGCAAGGCGTACTGATCGGTCTGGTTGGCGCAATCATCGGTGTGGTCAGCGGCATCGTCATCGCGCTGAATATCGGCAGCATCGTACCCTTCATCGAACACCTGTTCGGCGTGCAATTCCTAGCCAAAGATGTCTATTTCATCACCGACTTGCCCTCGGATTTGCAACGCGGCGATGTGCTGGCCGTGGCAACCTTCTCGTTCGCCATCAGCCTGATCGCCACGCTGTACCCGAGCTGGCGCGCTTCCAAGACCCAACCGGCGGAGGCGTTGCGCTATGAGTGAGCTCGTGATTTCCTGCCGCGACTTGCGCAAGACTTTTACGCAGGGTGAACTCAACGTTCCGGTGTTGAACGGTGTAAATCTCGACGTGGCGCGCGGCGAACGCTTGGCCATTATCGGCAGTTCAGGCTCAGGCAAAAGCACCCTGCTGCATCTGCTGGGCGGGCTGGATAAAGCCAGCAGCGGCAGCGTGCAGATTCTGGGGCAGGATGTTTTTGCCATGAACGAAACCCAGCGTGGCGAGATGCGCAACCGCTCGCTGGGCTTTGTCTACCAGTTCCACCACCTGCTGATGGAATTCACCGCGCTGGAAAACGTCGCCATGCCCTTGCTGATACGTGGCATGACGCGCAAACAAGCCGAGCCGGTGGCCGCGAACATGCTGGAGCTAGTTGGGCTGGCGCATCGCATGCCACACCTGCCCGCCGAACTTTCCGGCGGCGAACGCCAGCGTGTCGCGGTAGCTCGCGCTCTGGTCACCGAGCCCGCCTGCGTGCTGGCCGATGAGCCGACCGGCAACCTGGATCGTGTGAGTGCCACCGCCCTGTTCGACCTCATGCAATCGCTCAACGAACGCCTACAAACCAGCTTTATCGTCGTCACCCACGACCTCGACCTCGCCAGCCGCATGCAGCGGCAATTGAAATTAGTTGATGGAACCTTGCACCCGATTTAACCCCAAAATGTAGGTTGGGTTAGCGCAGCGTAACCCAACGTTTTTTAGTGCATCGCAGCCCGTCGTCGGGTTACGCGAAAAGCCGCTAACCCGACCTACACCAATCTCCCTTATTTTTTAACCACCCTTTTTTGCCTACCTATATTTTTTATGCTGCCCTCTATCGAACAACGCCTCGCCCTTGAACTCAACGCCAAAGCCGCGCAAATCGCCGCCGCCGTATCGCTGCTTGACGAAGGCGCGACAGTGCCCTTCATCGCCCGCTATCGCAAGGAAGTCACCGGTGGTCTGGACGATATTCAACTGCGCTTGCTGGAAGAGCGTCTGCGCTATTTGCGCGAACTGGAAGAGCGCCGCACGGCCATCATTGCCTCGATTCAAGAGCAAAACAAAATGACACCGGAGCTGCTCGACGCCATCACCCACGCCGAAGACAAGACCCGGCTGGAAGACTTGTACCTGCCATACAAACCCAAGCGCCGCACCAAGGCGCAGATCGCACTGGAAGCAGGACTGCTGCCGTTGGCTGATGCTCTGTTGGCAGACCCGATGCTGAACCCTGAGACGGAAGCGGCGAATTATTTGAAGCCTGCCTTCTCCACGACCAACGGCGATAACCCCGGCGTGCCCGACACCAAGGTCGCGCTGGATGGCGCGCGCCAGATATTGATGGAGCGCTTTGCCGAAGATGCCGAGCTACTGAACGAGTTGCGCGTCTACGTGCAAGAACACGGCGTGCTGGAAACCAAGGTGATCGAAGGCAAAGAGGAAGTAGCAGAAAAATTTGCCGACTACTTCGACTACTCCGAAAACATCAACACCATCCCCTCGCACCGCGCGCTGGCGGTGTTTCGCGGCAACCGCGAAGAGATGCTCACGGTCGCGCTGCGCCTCGACAGCGAAGTCGAAAAACCGAAGTGGGATGCGCCGTTCAACCCGTGCGAAGGCCGCATCGCCGCGCGTTTCGGCATAGCCAACAAAGACCGTCCCGCCGACAAATGGCTGGCCGACACCGTGCGCTGGACTTGGCGCGTGAAGAGTTTTTTGCATCTGGAAACCGAGTTGCGCGGCACGCTACGCGAACGCGCCGAAACCGAGGCGATCAACGTCTTCGCGCGCAACCTGAAAGACCTGCTGCTGGCCGCGCCCGCAGGGCCGCGCGCCACGATGGGGCTAGACCCCGGCATGCGCACCGGCGTGAAAGTCGCCGTGGTCGATGCCACCGGCAAGGTGGTCGATACCGCCGTGATCTATCCGCACCAGCCCAAGAACGATTGGGAAGGTTCGCTGCACACGCTGTCCAAGCTAGCCGAGAAACACAAGGTTGCGCTGATCTCCATCGGCAACGGCACGGCCTCGCGCGAAACCGACAAGCTGGCGCAAGACCTCATCAAAGGCCGCCCCGATTTGAAGCTCAACAAGATCGTCGTCTCCGAAGCGGGCGCGTCGGTTTACTCTGCCTCCGAATTCGCCTCGCGCGAATTCCCCGACATGGACGTGTCGCTGCGCGGCGCAGTCTCCATCGCGCGCCGCCTGCAAGACCCGCTGGCCGAGCTGGTGAAGATCGACCCCAAGGCCATCGGTGTCGGCCAGTACCAGCACGACGTGAGCCAGTTCCAACTGGCGCGCTCACTCGATGCGGTGGTGGAAGACTGCGTGAACGCCGTGGGCGTGGACGTGAACACCGCCTCGGCTCCCCTGCTCGCCCGCGTCTCTGGCCTCTCCAGCGTCGTGGCGCAAAACATCGTCGCGCACCGCGACATGAAAGGCATGTTCACCTCGCGCAAAGCCTTGCTGGACGTGCCGCGTCTGGGCGAAAAAGCGTTTGAACAGGCGGCGGGATTCTTGCGCGTCATGGGCGGAGAAAATCCGCTGGATGCTTCCGCCGTGCACCCCGAATCCTACCCCGTGGTGAAAAAAATCCTCGCCGACCTCAAGAAGGACATCAAGGAAATCATCGGCGACAGCAAGCTGCTGCAATCGCTCAATCCGGGTAAATACGCCGACGAACAATTCGGTGTGCCGACCATCGCCGACATTTTGAAAGAGCTGGATAAACCCGGCCGCGACCCGCGCCCCGAATTCACCACCGCCACCTTCAAGGAAGGCGTGGAAGAATTAAAAGACCTGCGCCCCGACATGATTCTGGAAGGTGTCGTCACCAACGTCGCCGCCTTCGGCGCGTTCGTGGACATCGGCGTGCATCAGGACGGCTTGGTACACATCTCCGCCCTCTCCAACACCTTCGTCAAAGACCCGCACACCGTCGTCAAAGCCGGGCAAGTGGTCAAAGTCAAAGTGCTGGAAGTCGACGAAAAACGCAAACGCATCGCCCTCACCATGCGCCTGACCGACACTGCCGCATCAAGCAGCAAAGCAGCATCGACATCCGACCGGCAAAATGATGCCAAACGCATAGGGCAACATAAGCGGCAAGAGGAGCGTCAAGCGGTGCCAAACAATGCAATGGCGGCGGCGTTTGCGAAGCTGCGAAACTAAGGATGACTTCAGGGTTCAGAGCCCTGTCGATCAATGAATTTACGGCTCAAGCCAGTGCTCAATACACTCCCTGGCTATTGAGGAATGCACCGTATTTACGATCCTCATCCAGAATGTGTCGAATCATCCATCCATCCATGAACCTGAGGAAGTTATCCTTATCGGGCAACTTCCCTTCCAGTGCCTTTTCCGTATATTCGAGGACTTGCCGAATCAGCTCACTATGTTTTTTTCTATGCTCCTCTGTACGAGGATAGTTATACAACACCATCAGCTCCTCTTCAGAAGCAAAGTGATATCTGGTGTAATCGACCAGCGCATCAAAAACATTGGCCAGTGCAGCACGATCCGAGTCATTGCTCAAGTGCTCCAAAATCATGTCGGCAATCTCGAAAAGACGCCTATGATGACCATCCATCCGGGCGATACGAATGGAAAAAGAGTCATTCCAGATATAAGTCCCCGAGTGCCCCTCGCTTCTAACCAGATGCGAAGCACGCTGTTGATGCTTGTTCAGGATTTTCCAGCGCACGATGGGGACATCCTTGAGCAACCCGCTCGGTATCTGGACAACCTCAGTGTCTTCCAAGACCCGCAGATTGAATAGACTTGGGATTTCAAGGATCGCCCCTTCCTCGCCAAAGAAATCCCCTTCACCAAGAGTGTCCAACACTTTGTTACCGATAACACACTCAACTTTTCCCGTGCGCATCAAATTGATCACGCGCACATCACTTCCCTGAATAAGCTCACCGGATTGATATCGTTTGTTGCTTGCCCCGCCGATAATTCGTGTGAATACCTCAACCGGTATACCTTCGTTAAACAAATCTGTCGATTTCAAAAAGATACGCATCTTGGAAACGTGTTGCACGCTATCCAGGAGGCCATTGCGGCGTATCACTTCCGAATAAAGCCCGATAGGCAATCGCAATACATAGACAAATGAAGATGCTCGATAGGTGTGTCTAGATGCTCTGTTTTCCAGCATCGCATCGCTGCCGATCAATGCTCCGGCGGACAAACTGCCGAAAAGATTGTCCCGTGTACGGATTTTTTCCACCCAGCCGCTTAATAGCAGCAACATCTCTTTGGGCCACTCGCCCTCTTTAAGTAATATCGCACCAGGATTGATCTCGGTGATAGCGTGATTAAGCAGCATACGAAGGTCATGAATCGGCACCCCGGGCAGATTTGCCTCCAGGTATGAAAATGCATGGCGTCGCATACCGTCTGTCAAACCTTTGATCAAGACATCGGCTGTACCGAATGAGGCACTTGATCCGATCTCCTTCTCCTCCGGGGTCAATTCGGTAGCACGATGGGCCAGCAAGATGCGTGATGAAGAGTCGTAGCGAAAATCTTTTGCATCGCCATGGATCATGCCTCCGCCTATGTCTATCTTTTTCAGATCGTAGGTCGCCAGATATGAAGTTCGTGTTCGCTCAAAGGTCTCCAGATCGAGACCGGGCATTTCTTGCTGCGTAGTCACCATGCCTTCCAGAACACTTAGAGAGACGATGTCTGCAAAATGGGCATAGGTACGGTAACCATCTCCCCACAAGGCTCGAAAAACGAAGATATTGTTCTCAACGGGGTGAGGCGAGAGTTGCGGCATCACCTCCAGCCCTTCAATGTCATTCCACTTATCCAGAACAAGATCGTGAACATCGAAGAAATTCGCAAAATGCTCTTCTTCCAAACCGAGCAGTGCGGAAAGTTTCTTCTCAATGGAAGCGCGCACCAATGGTGTTGCGAAATACCGAATGCGCCGTCCTGCCCGCATTAACAGCGTCAGTCCGGCAAAATGGTCATCATGGGCGTGAGTGTGGAAGATACCGTCAACCTGATCTATGCCGATACCCAGTGCTGCCATGGTATTTGCCAGATTGGGTCCCGCATCAATGAGATATAACCGCCCCTGATAGGTAAGGATGCTCGACATACTGGGACGATTGACATCCCATCCATCTCCTTCGCCCGAGTGGATGACAGCGAAATATTCCGGTTCGAAGCGGCGAAAAGCCAGTGGATAGGCACTCTCGTATGTATCACCGGCATTCAGATTAAGGTCAACAGTGACGCTCTCATCGTTATAGGAAAACTCAAAGATATTTGATTCCAAACGCCGTACTTTAACCCCTCCATCAACCTCTACTGGTTCACTCCCGATGACTCTAGCATCGATAAAATCGCTGGTTGGGCGAATACGTCCGAATGCGAATTTGAGTTTCAGCCGCATCAGGTCTGTTGCTTGCTTCTCCGGGATCCCTGTCTGAACGATTTCTTCACGCGATACCAAACCATAGTTTCCTCGATAGATGTATCTCATCTGTGAATCGAGTTGTTCTGCGGAGCCAATCAATATCGGCTTCTTCCCGGTATTGTTCGGATGGTTAGGAATAAGCATCCCTTGCCGGTATAACATCTGCAACACAGGAAACTCCGCCAGATTAGCGAACTCGCTATTTTGCAGGGACACATCGGAAAGAAGAATGGCATTAGGCCCACTCTCACAGGAAACTCCTTTGATCTCCTGGGGCAAGATCAATCCACGTTTGATCAAATGCTTCACCGCATCGGCCGGGCATCCGCACAACACACGCAGATTGGCTTCTGGCACCTCAACCCATTTGATTCCGCGCGCGACATCGATTTTATGAATTTTCATATTCCTGCCTTGTGCTCGGGTTTTATGCAAATGACCCGAATCATCCCGGCGACATTGCAACAGTGGTGAAGATACCTAAGGCAGCGTTCTGGCCAAGCGGAAGCCGCTGTCGTAATCACGGTACGTCTGCTCATATTTGCGGCGGTTGTTGGCGCGCAGGTATTCTGCGGGGCTGAACCATGCCCCCCCCAAGAGCACACGTCTGTTCTTATCCCCATCCCTGACCCATTCCCGGACATTGCCGGTCATGTCGTACAGGCCATATGCGTTGGCTTTTTTCCCGCCGACGGGACGGGGACGACTGGCACTGTTATTGTCGTACCAAGCCACCGCATCAATGTTGTCGCCCCCGCAATATTCGGTCTTTTTTCCGCCATAACACGCGAGCATCCATTCGGCTTCTGTCGGTAGGCGATATTGCTTACCGGTCTTCTCGTTCAGCTTGCTCAGGTAGAGCTGGACATCGTTCCAGCTCACCGTGTCCACGGGAAGATTGTCACCTTTGAAACGGGATGGGTTTTTCCCCATCACCGCCAGCCATTGCTCCTGAGTCACTTCGGTTCTGCCGATCTCGAAATCCCTGCCGGGAATGGGGATCATTTCCCCGATCAGTTTGGCGGCGGCTTCTTCGCTTACCAGCATCTCCGGGGTCAGGAACATCGTGCCATGCAGAGTCAAGCGTGTATTGTCGGCATGGTTTACCAAAGCCAATTCCAGCTTGTTGCGACCGAGTCTGGTCTTGACCTCTGGCCGTATCAACCCTGCAAGCCATTGTTGCTTGAAGAGCTTGGCCTGTTCGACCGGCAAAGGGATGATGCCTTTCAGTTCGAGTTTCACGTTCCGGGTCTTGCTGTGCAAGCGGACGGGAAATCTTCGCAGATCAGCGTTGTAACGCCCCAGTTCGCTGGCGACACTCTCGCCGCCCAATACATACTCGCGTTCATCCAGACTCTTGATACGCAGGTAGAGTGCCTCGATTTCCGCCTGTACCACGAGCCTGGTCGCCTCCGCCTTAGCCAGTTCGGCATCGCGCTCACGTGCACGCTCCATGAGCTGTTGCACCTTTCTCGTCTTGAATTGTGCAACGGTCTCGAACTCATCCTGAGGACTGCGTTTCACGGCCTCGACTTGAGCGGTATAACGACGCTGAATCTGTTTGCGTGCATTTGCGATCTCTTTTTCGGAAGAATTGATCTTGCTGATGATGAGGTCACTCAGCCGTTTTATTTCGGTAGCCGCAGAGTCTATGCTGGAAATCTCTTCCGCACGGGAAGTGACGACAGGTTTTTTTTCGAGTTCGTCAAACACCTCGAACCGAGATACCTCCGTTTCAGCTTCTTTCGGTGTCTCCGGCTCAAGCTGTTCGGCATGGACGAACGGCAGCCCCATCGTGCAAGTAAAAAATAAAGCTAGCGAGGTGAGTAATCTGATCATGGCGGCTCAGCCTAAAACAATCCTGCGTTAAGCAGCCGCCGTCACCAGCAACTGCACGAACAGCTGAATCTTCATATTGGCATCTGGATTGGAGGATGTAATCTCCAGCCCGGCAAGGTGGCGCTCTCCATCTCGCTTCAATTTGACTACCTTGGCATAAATGTCAGTCGCTTTGAAATCGACCAGCGGCAAATCGAATTCAAGTTTCAACTCGTCGAGCACTTTTAACGGTAACTCGGTCTCGATCAGCATGCCGTGATAACCGATGTCGCGGATGGTGGCCTCGGTTATCTGGGGCATGACGATTTTGCTCTGGACGAGGCTGAAGGTACAGGGCAGTTTGACTTCCATACGATGGCTGCGGCGAACTTCTTTGCGCGGCACTTCGAGACCGAGCGAAGGAATGGCATACAATTCGCGCAATTTGACCGGTTGCGTCTTGCCTTTGACGAATACTTCCATCGCATCGCTGACCGTAACAAAATCTCGGCACAGATTGTAGGTGTGATCGCTGATCAGAACCTGTCCGCGCAAACTGAATGCTTCGATGCGTGAAGCGAGATTAACCTCGTCGCCGATCACTGTATATTCGGAATAAAAGTTTGAACCGAAGCGACCCGCCATCACACTGCCGGTGTTGATACCTATACCCATGAATAACTCGGGCAAGCCCATCTCGCGCCCCTGATTGTTGAGCTCCACCATCGCGCGCTGCATCTCGACCGCGCAGGTCAATGCGCGCTCGGCATCGTCCGGCTGCTCCACCGGCGCGCCGAACAGCACCATGATGGAATCTCCCATGAACTTATCCACCACGCCGTGATAATGAAAGATGATCTCGTTCATACGCGCCAGACAGCGGTTGAGCATTTCGATCACCGTGCCGGCAGGCAGGGTAGCGGAAATGGAAGTGAAGCCGCGCAGGTCGGCAAGCAGGATGGTGACATCACAACTCACAAAGGTGTGCTCGACATCCAACTCGCTCCCGTCCCCACAGGCGCGTTGGACAATGCTGGTCAACTCGGCTTCGGCCTCACGCCGCAACGGCGAGCCGGTCTCATGAGCGATCAGTACCTGTAAATTTCGTACCGCCTCTTTGATCGAGTCGTCTTTCATCTCTCTATGGACATGATTTATTAGAATTCAATAGGATAGAAAACATCCCTCCCAAAGTGGAGTATCTTAAACATTCTCCCCCCTGTCAAACACAAAGCACACGTGGCTAGGCTTGTTGCACGCGCAGGCTGGCCCCCAACAGTCCGACCTGGGGGTTCTTTACGATAGCCAACGGCAACGTCGCCAGCAGTCCAGCAAAACGACCTTTGGCCAGAAAGGCCTGTGTGAATCCACCCTGCTGCATCTCTGTCGCGATCTTGGCGGCGATGCCTCCGGCGATATAAATACCGCCGCGTGGTAAGGCTGCCAGCGCGATGTTACCGACGAATGCGCCATAGATGGAGATGAATAGTTGTAAGGCCTGCCGGGCGATTGGCTCACTTCCACCCACCGCGAAACGGGCGAGTGTGGCGGCTCCGTCGTCACTTTGCAGTGCGGTCAGCAGCGCGGGAGAGGGTGTAAAGCGCGCACTGTCGCGCAGGAATTCGTAGATCGCCACCAAGCCCGGACCGGAGACGATACGTTCGTACGACACGTGGCCGTGACGCTGTTGCAGATATTGCAGCAAAGCGATCTGCATTTCGTCGGCGGGAGCAAAATCGATGTGTCCACCTTCGGATGGATGAACTGCGTAACGATCTCCCTGCCAGGTCAGCCAGGCCACACCCAAGCCGGTACCCGCCCCCACCACGATACGGACACCCTGCTGTTGTGCTTCCCCCTGCTGCAATGGCAGCAGGTCATCCGGTTGCAACGCCGCGATGCCCAGTCCCACCGCCTCGAAATCATTGATGAGAGTAACACGCGGAATGTGGTAACGTGCCACGAGGGCATCTGCGTCAACAGCCCAAGGTAGATTGGTGAGTTTGACTTGGCGTCCGGCGACCGGACCAGCCAGTGCGAAGCAGGCAGCAGCGACTTCCCGTATTCCGGCCTCATGCAGGAATATTTCCAGCATATCTTCCAGACCATCATGACTCGCACTCGGATAAGACTTGCACAGGATGGGGCTGCGCGCTTCCCCCTGCCTGAATATCTGCAATAAGGTCTTGGTTCCGCCGATGTCACCCGCCAGAAAATAGGTCATCAATATGCCTGCGTGTCCGCGCCTTCCGGTTCGAGCGAATGCCGCCAGAACTGATCGTCACGATCAAAAAGACGATAGGTGCCGCGCGGCCCCCAGCTGCCCGCCGGATAGGTGTTGATGAAATCGCGTTCCATCGCCCAGACCTTGAGTACCGGATCGACCACACGCCACGCCGCTTCGACTTCGTCGATGCGCAGAAACAGGGAATGGTCGCCCAGCATCACGTCCAGCAGCAAACCTTCGTAGGCATCGTAATCCTCGTCGCTCTCTTTGCGATAGGTCGCATCCAGGCTCATGGTGCGGGTGTTCATGTCCAGTCCCGGCACTTTGACCTGCATCTCCATCTTCAGGCAATCGTTGGGCTGGATGCCCAGCATGATCCAGTTCGGATGCGAGGGACCTTGGCGGCTGCGCCGCAACAGATCCTGCGGCGGATTCTTGAAGCGAATGCAGATCGCGGAACTGTTCTCGGCCATCCGTTTTCCGGTGCGCAGGTAGAACGGCACCCCCGCCCAACGCCAGTTATCGATGAACAGTTTCAATGCGGCATAACTCTCCGTGGTGCTGTCTGAGGCGACGCCTTTCTCTTCCAGATAACCGGGCACAGACTTGCCATCGATCACACCGCTGGCATATTGCCCGCGGAAAGCATGGGCATGTACCGCGTTCTGGGTGATAGGCCGGATCGCTTTCAGGACTTTCACTTTTTCGTCGCGCAGATGTTCGGCGGTGAGAGACACCGGTGGCTCCATCGCCACCAGTGCCAGCAATTGCAGCAAGTGGCTCTGGATCATGTCGCGCAATGCGCCCGCGCCCTCGTAATAGTCGGCCCGGTTCTCGATCCCCAGCGTCTCGGAATGGGTGATCTGCACATGATCGATGTAATGGTGGTTCCATAGCGGCTCCAGCAACATGTTGGCGAAGCGGAACACCATCACGTTCTGCACCGTGCCTTTGCCGAGGTAATGGTCGATGCGGTAGATCTGCGGTTCGTCCAGATGGCGATACAGACTGGCTTGCAGCGTCTGCGCGCTGAGCAGGTCGTAACCGAACGGTTTTTCGATCACCACGCGGCGCCAGCCGTTCTTTTCCTTGAGCAGGCTGGCATGACCCAGCTTGTCGACAATGGTCGGATAGTCCGCCGGCCGCACGGCCATGTAATACACCACGTTGGGCGGAAAGTCCGCATTACCATCCAGCAGTTGATGCAGGCGGCCATAAGCGGCATCGTCACCGGGAGGCAGCGCAAAATATTGCCAGCGTGCGCAGAAACGCTGCAATGCCGTTTCATCTATCCCTTTGGCATAGACGCCGCGCAGGATCTCGGCGACCAGTACCAGCCATTCTTCGCGAGTACGCACCATGATATCGCAGCCCAAGATCACCATCTGTTCTGGCAGGCGATGGGCGATCTCCAGACGGAACAAGGCGGGGATCAGTTTGCGGCGGCTCAAATTGCCGCCCGCACCGAAGATCGCCAGAGTGCAGGGTTCGATGGTCTTCATTATTTTTCGCTCGCGTGTTTGACTGCATGCCCGCCGAAAGCGTTGCGCATGGTAGATAACAGGCGGTAACCGTAACCCGTCTCACTTTGACTGTTGAAGCGCATCTGCAAAGCCAGAGTCAATACCGGTGCCGCCACGCCTTGGTCGATGGATTCGATCACCGTCCAGCGGCCTTCGCCGGAATCGGGCACGAACGGCGCAATGCCAGCCAATTCTTGATCGCCCTTCAGGGCTTCCGCCGTCAGATCCAGCAACCAGCTACGCACCACCGAACTGTGCCGCCACAATTCGGTGATCTGCGCCAGATCGAGCGCGAACTCCTGCTTGCCCTTGAGCAGTTCCAGCCCTTCGGCGAGTGACTGCATCATGCCGTATTCGATACCGTTGTGGATCATCTTGGTGAAGTGGCCGGAACCGACCGGACCGACATGCGCCCAGCCTCGGTCGGCTGCGGGAGCCAGGGCTTGCAGGATGGGAGTCATGGTCTTGGCGACTTCGGCAGTGGCACCGACCATCAGACAATAGCCATTCTCCAGCCCCCAGATACCACCGGAAGTACCCGAATCCATAAAACCTATGCCCTGCTCCGCCAGCCAGGCACCACGCCGCTGACTGTCGTGATAATTGGAGTTGCCGCCATCGACGATGATGTCGCCTTTGCTCAGCGTAGGTGCCAGCGCACGGATCTGCTGCTCGGTCGGATCACCGCTGGGCAACATCAGCCAGACGATACGCGGTGAGGACAGCTTCGCGACCGCGTCTTCGACCGAAACGGCAGCGAGCATACCAGCCTCTTTCGCCAGTTGTGTGACAACTTCATTCGAACGGTCGTAGCCCACCACCTCTACTCCGCCCCGACGCAGGCGACGTACCATGTTGCCGCCCATCTTGCCCAACCCGATCATCGCCATCCGCATTTCTGTTCTCCTTGGAAATAAACTGCGCAAGCGCGCGCTGTCGCCGTAGAATCATACCTGACACGACCATTTTATTGGATGAATCTTATGCCATCAGAATCCCGGAATGAAAGGACACAAACGCGGCGTTGGCACCGTTTTGACGATGCTAACGCCCTTGAGCATGCCGCCGTGACAACGATCATGCGCGCCGCCGATCAGGCCATCATGGCGCGCGGTGCGTTTCGTATCGTGCTGGCAGGCGGCACCACCCCCCGACGAGTGTACGAGGCACTGCGTCATATACAGACCGATTGGTCGGCCTGGCAGGTCTATTTTGGTGACGAGCGCTGCCTGTCGCAGGATCATCCTGAACGCAACAGCCGCATGGCCGCATCGGCCTGGCTGGATCATGTGTCCATTCCACCGGAACAGATCCACTTCATCCCCGCAGAACTAGGGGCAGAACAGGCGGCAGCAAGTTATGCCGCCACGCTGGATAAGGTTATGGATTTCGATCTGGTGCTGCTCGGTCTGGGTGAAGACGGACACACTGCCAGCCTGTTCCCCGGCCAGGATGCCGGAACAGCACCGGACGCCCCTGCCACCTTGGCAGTGACAGATGCCCCTAAACCCCCGCCACAACGTGTCTCGCTAAGTGCTCGTCGCTTGAGCGCGGCGCATCAAGTGATGTTTCTGGTCACCGGAAGCGGCAAGGCGCAAGCGGTCAAAGACTGGCAGTCCGGCAAGGCGATCCCGGCGGCACAGATCACGCCCGTGTGTGGCGTGCATATCTACATCGAAGCCGCGCTGTTGCCCTAGCAGCGTCCGTGAGTAGCGGTGATTTCGCGCAATCTTTGCGCATGCCACGGCGCGACCTGTTGCCAAGTGAAGCGCCACTCCCAGTAACCTTCGGCTTGTCCGGGCAGATTCATGCGATGCTCCCCGCACAGCCCCAACACATCCTGCAGGGAGTGGATGGCGATGTCCGCGATAGAAGCGGACGCCGCGCGAATCATGTCCCAATTGATCTCTGCCCCGTCGGTAGCCATATATTTGCAGGCAAATGCACGCTCTTCCGGCGAGGCGGAGTCGAACCATCCGATGGCGGTATCGTTGTCATGGGTGCCGCCGTATACGACGGTATTGTGGACATAGTTGTGTGGCAGATAGGGATTCCGGTCATCGCCGCCAAAAGCGAATTGCAGAACTCGCATGCCGGGGAAATCGAAATGCTCCAGCAGGGCAACCACATCCGGTGTGACAATTCCCAGATCTTCCGCAATGATGGGCAAAGTACCCAGTTTGGCCTCAATGGCGTCGAATAATTTTTCGCCCGGTCCCGGCATCCAGCGACCATTGATCGCGGTCTGCTCCGAGGCGGGTATCTCCCAGTAGCCCGCAAATCCGCGAAAATGATCGATGCGAACGATGTCCACCAACTCCATGGTCTTGCGCAGGCGCTCGATCCACCAGGCATACCCTTCCGTTTCGTGTGCAGACCAACGATAGAGCGGATTGCCCCAGCGCTGTCCGGTCGCACTGAAATAGTCCGGCGGCACGCCGGCGATCACAGTAGGCAGATGGTCCTCGCCCAATTCGAACAATTCCTGGCGCGCCCATACTTCGGCACTTTGATAGGCGATGAAGATGGGGATATCGCCAATGATCCGGATGCCGCGCTGATTGGCATACTGCTTCAACTTCCGCCATTGGCGGAAGAAATTCCACTGGCAGAACTTCCAGAATGCGACTTCAACCGCCAATTCCTCTGCCGCTTTTTCCAGCGCTGCTTTTTCTCTTTTTGCCAGACCGTCCTGCCAGTGCGCCCAGTCTTGCCAGTGGTGTCGTTCGGCCAGCGCCATGAATAGCGCATAATCGTCCAGCCACGATTGCTCGCCGGTACAAAAACTCTCGAATTCCGCGTGTCTCTTTTCACCCGAAAACAAAGCAGACAAGAACCCCTTGCGCGTTTTTTCTGCTGCGAAGCGCTGTGCGGCGATGCGCAATTTCTCCATGCGGTAGTGGTAGACGACAGAATAATCCACGCGCTGCGGATCAAATCCGGGATGTGCGGCCAGATCACCGGCTTCCAACCAACCCTGCTCGCGCAGGTCTTCCAGATCGATCAACAGCACGTTTCCCGCAAATGCCGAGCTGCTCATATAGGGAGAGTTGCCCGGACCGATCCCGCCCAGCGGCAATATCTGCCACAGCTTCTGACCTGCGGACTCCAGCCAGTCTACAAAATGGAAAGCTTCTGCCCCAAAATCACCCGAGCCATACGGACCGGGCAAGGAGGTGGGGTGAAGCAAGATGCCACTGCTACGCGGGAAATGCATAGAACAACCTTTCAGAACGGTGGGGCCTTGACGGGTCCGCTTTATGAACCACGCCGCATCGTGCCGCCACCTTCGGCTTCGCCCCCGCCTCGGCTGATCGGGGAATGCAGGTTTTCGGGAACGGGGAGCTTCAACAAACGGTACAGCTGCATCAGGTTGTGGCGATAAAGGCGATCAAAACTGCCCACTGCATCGGAGGGATTGTAATCCCCGAACCACCAGAACCAGTCCGAACTCTCGCAGGATGAGAGCTGTTTCTCTGCGGCCTCTTTTTCCTGGGCAGACAAACGTCCGGCTGCCATCACCATGTCGTAGCTCTGTTTTGCCATGCACAACAGGTCCCATGCATGATTCTTGTCCGGCGAACCTATCCATGTGGAGAATGTGCCATAAACCCAACTACCAGCGACCAATCCCGGAATTTCTCCGGGCTTGGCATAACCGACTGCATCTTTGCACACTGAGCGATCCAAGTATTCGGAATAGGTCGTGGTACGGATATGCGGATGAGATTCCAGTGCGGTGTATAGGTCGTTCAGAAAGTGGTAACCGTTATAGGGATAATATTCCCAGGCATTTTCGCCATCCAGAATAACCCCGACCAACGGCACTTCGTCGCCCGCTTGGTTGGCGATTTCTTCCAGTTGTGAGACAAAATTATTCGCGGCATCTTTCCCGTTCCAGTTCGAATACTCGAAGCCAATAAGATCGGACAGACGGTCATCGCGGAAGAAACAACTCACACTATGAGCTTCGCCTTTCAAGCGGTAAGGCCGGTAAAGATATTTCGCACGCTCGGGCAGGTCTCCGATCTTGCGCAAACTGTTGGCCAACACCCCTTCTCCGCTGGCAGCCCAGCGGCATTCCTGCCCGGCCAGCACTTCGATTAACGATGTCGATACGGCCCCTTCCGCCGGCCATATTCCGTGAGGGGTAATGCCGAAACGGGCACGATGGCTGGTAATGGTCGAATGGATATGTGCCTGTACCCGGGTCTTACCACCCGGATAGATTGAAGCCTGAGGCAGGCTGCTGTTGGGGTCGCATTCGCGTGCGCTATTGAAGTCCAGCAGCAGTGGTGCCAGCGGATGGTAATGCGGTGTTGCCGATATTTCGATCTGTCCGCTCTCGGCCAGCTTGCGATAACGCGGAATGATGCCCGAGACGACTTTGCCGACCAGATCGAAGATCAGGCGGCGGTCCGCATAGGTAAAGTTCTCGTCCTTGCTCATCATCTCGATCAACACGTCGTGCTCGCGCCGCACCGTCTCGCCGAACCAGGCCAAGTGGTACCAAGTCAACAGATCAGCCAAGTACTGACCTGACAGATAAGACGAGGCGACCGGTCCGCTCGATTCGATAGTTTTGAACAGATCGAACAAGCGTTTGTATGCGGGATATGGCGCAACCATCTTGCCTAGATTGCTGCGGAAGCAACTTTCCAGAATCAATTGGCGCTCCATCTCACTGACCGCGTTAAGATCTTCGCGTACCAACAGGCGTAGCAATGGGTCACGTAGTTGGCCAGTGGCGAATTGTTGTTCGTAGTCCTCCATCTGATCCAGCAGGATAGGTACGAAGTTGACGACCGCCTTCATCCGGGGATGATTCTCCAAGTGTGCGGCCATATCGGAATAATCTTTGATGGCGTGCAGATAAACCCACGGCAACACAAAATCGCCAGTGCTGTAATCGCGATAATCCGGCTGGTGCATATGCCAGAGAAAGACCAAATCAAGGGGTTTACTCATGAATTTCCGTTTGAATCAGAATTGGTGATTATTTCAATGCCATTCCCTTGCCGCGTGACGGCAAGGGAATTACAGGCTCAGCTCTTTGCCGTACGCACACGCCCCATATCCTGCCCCAGCATCTCTGGAGTGATCAGTGTGATGCCGTTGGCGCTGACATGGAAGCGTTTCTCGTCCGCAGCACGGTCATATCCTACGGAGAGGCCTTCTGGAATGATGCAATTTTTATCCAGAATGGCGCGTCTGATCTTGCAGTTCCGCCCTACTTCGACATTGGGCAGCAACACAGAATCTTCCACTGTCGTGTAGCTGTGGACTTTGACGTTCGAATACAGCAACGATCGCGAGACCGCAGCGCCGCTGATGATGCAACCGCCCGAAACCAGTGAATCCACAGCCATGCCACGCCGCTCGTCCTCGTCAAAAACGAATTTGGCTGGCGGCAACTGCTCCTGATAGGTCCAGATCGGCCATTCTTTATCGTACATGTTCAGATCGGGAACCACTTTGGTGAGCTCCATGTTTCCTTCCCAGTAGGAGTCTATGGTTCCCACGTCGCGCCAATAGGAGTTACCTCCTTCATCACGCACACAACTGTCTTCGAAACTCTGGGCAAAGACCCGGTACCCTGCGGACATCAGGTGCGGAATGATGTCTTTGCCGAAGTCGTGAGAGGAATGGGGATCATCCGCATCACGCAAGAGTTGTTCGACCAGAAATTTGGTGTTGAACACATAGATACCCATGCTGGCCAGCGCCATAGCGGGCTTTCCAGGGATCGCTGCGGGATGCTCGGGCTTTTCGGTGAAATTCACCACACGCGATTCAGCGTTCACACCCATCACGCCGAAAGCTTTAGCTTCGCTGATCGGCACCTCGATACAGGCGACGGTCATATCTGCGTTCCTTTCCGCGTGAAAGGCCAGCAACTTGCCATAGTCCATCTTGTAGACATGATCACCAGCAAGGATCAATACATAGTCGGGATTGGTATCGCGCAGAATGTCCAGATTCTGAAACACCGCATCCGCCGTACCCGCGTACCAAGACTCCTGCATCCACTGCTGAGCGGGCAATACGTCGATGAACTCGCCAAACTTACCGTTCAGAAAACTCCAGCCGCGCTGGATGTGTTGCAATAAGCTGTGCGATTTGTATTGTGTCGCCACACCGATACGGCGGATACCGGAATTAACGCAATTGGACAGAACGAAATCGATAATGCGGAACTTGCCGCCAAATGGAACAGCGGGCTTGGCGCGCCAATCCGTCAACTGGTGCAAACGACTTCCTCGCCCTCCCGCCAGAATCATCGCGTAGGTGTTTTTGGTCATCAAGCTTACAAATCGTGCCTTCTCATTCGGTAACATACCATCCTCCAGAAGCATTTATTGAGCTGCTCTTTGAATGAGATTGTACCAGAAGGCAACCCAGCTTCAGCCCATGTCATCAAAGTTTCATTCGGATTGATAACAGAAAAACCTTGCTTTTCGAAAACATCCCCCTATAATGCGCGCCTCGCTGCGATGTACGTGCAGCGCTGAGTCCATCGTTTCCTGACCCCTAGCGTCTCCGACTACATGTCGTTCTGATGCGTCCTGTTTTACCGGTTAGCGACGATGTTTTGCGCCGGTAGAGCCATAAACTCCTACTGAATTTCATTGTGTGGCCATTGAGCCACGCATGCGCTGTTACTTTTAAACGTAAGGAATAAACGTGTCTATAGAAAACACAGCAACACCAGAAGCTATCGCAACTCCGACCGTGACTTTTGCCACGCTGGGTCTGCACCCATCCATCCTAAAAGCCGTAGAAGAGTCCGGCTACACCGTACCTACGCCTATCCAAGCCGAAGCGATTCCGACCGTGATGGCTGGCCACGACCTGATGGCATCGGCACAGACCGGCACCGGCAAGACAGCCGCGTTCATTCTGCCATCCCTGCATCGTATCGCCGAACCATCGGCCATCCGCAGCAAAGGCCCACGCGTATTGGTACTGACACCAACACGCGAACTGGCACAACAAGTCTCCGATGCCGCCACCAAATACGGCAAGAACATGCGCCTGAAAGTGGTCAGCATCCTCGGCGGTATGCCCTACCCGCTGCAAAACAAACTGCTCTCCAGCCCGGTCGACATCTTGGTGGCGACACCAGGCCGCCTGATCGACCACATCGAGCGCGGACGTATCGACTTCTCGCGCCTTGAGATCCTCATCATGGACGAAGCCGACCGCATGCTGGACATGGGATTCATCGACGACGTGGAGCGCATCGCCGCCGCCACACCGGCGACACGCCAGACCCTGCTGTTCTCCGCCACACTGGACGGCGTGATCGGCAATCTGGCTCAACGCCTATTGAAGACACCGAAACGTATCAGCGTAACAGCGACCCAAGCGCGTCACGAGAACATCGAACAAAAGTTGATGTATGTAGACGACATGGCACACAAGAACCGCCTGCTCGACCATATCCTGCGCGACACCGAACTGAATCAGGCCATCGTTTTCACCGCCACCAAGCGCGACGCAGACACCCTAGCGGACAGTTTGTCCGCACAAGGCCATTCTGCAGCCGCCCTGCATGGCGACATGAACCAACGCGAGCGTAACCGCACGCTGGTCAACCTGCGTCGCGGCCAGATCCGCGTGTTAGTTGCCACCGACGTGGCTGCGCGCGGTATCGACGTTGCCGGTATCTCGCACGTCATCAACTTCGACCTGCCCAAGTTCGCCGAAGATTACGTGCACCGCATCGGCCGTACCGGTCGAGGCGGCGCAACCGGCATTTCGGTCTCGTTTGCTTCCAATCGCGATGCCTTGCATCTAAAAAAGATCGAGCAATACACCGGTCAACGCATCGAAGCGCATACCGTGGCCGGACTTGAGCCGAAGTTCAAACCGCGTCCCGCGCCAAGCGGCCGCGGCAATGGTGGTCCGCGTGGCGCAGCACCGCGCGGCAATGGATTCGGCGCACCTCGCAACACGAATAGCGGAGCCCCGCGTCATCATGCACCGGACAGTCGTCACAGTTTTACGCGCGACGACCGCAGTACCCACGTGCATCGTGAGGGCCATAGCCACAACCGCTTCGGCGCAAACACTACGGCGCACACCAGCAATGTGGACGGGAACCGTGCCGCCGCCCCGCGCGGCTTCGGTGCCGGAAACAGCTCACGTGCTCACACTGGAACTCCCAGTCAACGTAGCGGCTTTGGTGCAGGAGATCGCACAGGGAATGGCGGAGTTCGCCGCTCTGGCGGTGGATTTTCACAGACTCGAAACGGGAACGGCAATCGCTAGAGATACAGACGCGACCTGACCATGTGCAAATAAAAAGCGTCCCGAGTAATCGGGACGCTTTTTATTTGCACATGGGGGTAACGATATCCTAGCCGAAATGAAGGTGCAAATTATGCTCGAGAACCTCCCGACCATCATCCTCAAAGTGCAGAAACGATATTTCGGTCACGAAGCCACTATCTTTGACGATGGTTCCCATGGAAAAGCCGACGGCCTTGATGATCTTGTGAGAATCTCCAGTCCATAACGACGGTATCGTCAGTTGCATCACGATCTTTTTGTTCTGGCATATCTGATGATCACTTATCAGACTCACGCGCTGCGTGGATAATTTTTTTGCTACGCCAATATGGACCTTGACCTCCTTATTTTTCTTTTTGCAATCGCACAGGAACCTGACATTCCAGTTGGTCGGATAAAGCAGCCATTTTGGATTTTGCATATTGATCTCCCAGCAAGTCGCGGAGCCGAAGTTATTCCTCCCTAAAGAGCGAGTCAATATGCATAACGCACTAGTCTTTGAATAAATATATAGACATATATCTATATCCAGCCAACCATTCAGATGATCACCACCCCGACTCTCGCTCGGGAGTGGCGGTAATTTTATGGATGCTCAAGTCTGCACCGTTGAACTCTTCCTCCTGATCGAGGCGGATACCGACAACACGCTTCAAGGCTCCGTACACGACGAAACCGCCCAGTAGCGCGATACCTATACCCATCAGCGTACCGATGAGTTGCGACATAAAACTAATGCCGCCGAATGCCACGCCGCCGGTGCCACCCAGTGCCTGAAGTCCGAAGATACCCACTGCGATCCCGCCCCATGCGCCACACAGGCCGTGCAGCGGCCACACGCCGAGCACATCATCGATCTTCCAGCGGTTCTGAGTGAGGGTGAACATAACCACGAACAATGCACCAGCCACGCTGCCAACAACGAGGGCACCGATAGGATGGAAGACATCCGAGCCAGCACAGACGGCGACCAGCCCCGCGAGCGGGCCGTTATGCACAAAGCCGGGGTCGTTCTTGCCCAACCACAGCGCGGTGAGTGTTCCGCCGACCATGGCCATCAGCGAGTTCACGGCGACGAGGCCGGTGAGACCGCTGACGCTCTGTGCCGACATGACGTTGAAGCCGAACCAGCCTACGCTGAGTATCCAAGCACCGAGTGCAAGGAAGGGGATGCTGGACGGCGGATGCGCGGAGATACGACCTTCCTTGTTGTAACGACCATGGCGCGCACCGAGCAGCAGCACGGCAGCAAGTCCGATCCACCCACCCACCGCATGCACCACCACGGAGCCGGCAAAGTCATGGAAATTTGCACCAAAGCTGCTCTTCAGCCACTCCTGAATACCATAGGCACCGTTCCAGGCGATACCTTCGAAGAAAGGATAAACAAAACCGACCAGCATGAATGTGGCGGCGAGTTGCGGATTGAACTTGGCGCGCTCGGCGATACCGCCGGAGACGATAGCCGGAATGGCGGCTGCAAAGGTCATCAGGAAGAAGAACTTCACTAAGCTGAATCCGTTGCTCGCTGCCAGTTGCTCTGCTCCGACGAAGAAGTTCACACCGTAGGCGATGCCGTAACCGATAAAGAAATAGGCGATGGTCGAGACCGCGAGGTCGCTGATGATCTTGACCAGCGCGTTGACCTGGTTCTTCTTGCGTACTGTCCCCAGCTCAAGGAACGCGAACCCTGCATGCATAGCAAGCACCATGATAGCGCCAAGCAGAATAAATAATGCATCAATACCGACTTTCAATTCTTCCATGAGATCTCCAAAAAAGTGCAAATTTCACAACAGAATGCAAATTCCGTTCCAGCAAATCTATATACTGATTTTTAAGGATTTTATGCAACAAAGAAATGCAAATTAGCCTGCAGACATCGCCAATATGGTGCGCTTTTTAGAATTGCGCACCATAAAGATGCGCCGATATATTGCAATACTACGCCCAGTTATTGAGCATTTTTTCCAGCCAGAACAATCCTATGATCGTCTTACTGTCGCTGATCTTTCCTTGCCTGATCCAGTCAATTGCTTCGGACAAAGATAGTTCAAACACTTCCAGAAACTCTCCCTCATCCAACTTCCGTTCCTGCTGTGTTAATCCGCGCGCCAGAAAATACTCCATGCGTTCATCGGCATAACCGATACACGGCCATGCCGTCGTCAGATGTATCCATTCTGTGGCCACATAACCGGTCTCTTCCAGCAACTCACGCTGCGCGGTCTGCAGTGCGGTCTCACCCTGGTCGATCTTCCCTGCGGGCAATTCGATGAACTCTTGTCGCGGTGGATAACGGAACTGGCGCTCCAAAATCAGACGACCATCATCCAGCAAGGCCAGAATAGCGACTGCACTGGGGTGCTTGATATATTCACGTACACTGACAGTTGCGTCCGGCAGACGCACATGGTCTTTGTGTACCCGGATAAAGCCTCCCGCATAAACAACTTCGCTATCGATTTCAGTTTCTGTCAGATTCATTCCCGATCACCTGTCGTATACGTTCAAACTAGGGGTTGCTTGGCGCGACCTCTACCGATAGTCATCAAATGCGGACTATCCGCGCCAGATTGGGTCTGAAATACGATGATGTCATCGGCGATCTTCAAGCGCTCGGCCAAATCTTTAGCCAGATTCCGATACAACAGCGCAGCTGCAGCGGGTGCCTGATGCAGTCGTTCCTGACTGATACGCAACGCGACGGTATCTTCCAGCGCTGTGGCAGAAGCACTACGTGCACCACCACGGATCAAACCCATCTCACCGAAGCTCTCACCTTCTGCCAACCTCGCCAGCGGCACCCCCCTTCCTCCACTTTTGCGCCAAATACTTACTTTCCCAGAACAGATGATGAACATATCCCGCCCTTGATCTCCCTCGAGAAAAGCATGCTCGCTCGTCTTCCACATCGCTTTTGATGAAATGCTCAGCAGATCGCGTAGTTCGTCGATACCGAACCCCTTCAAGGCTTTCGCCAGAGAAAGCAGTTTGATAAACACATCCATCTCATTTGCCATATTCCCCCCCTGCTTATTTATAGTTATCCCTCAAGTCTCTCTCGAAATATCCGATAAGGAATTTGAAAGGAGACCATCATGCTCAACATCTTTCTCACCATAGATCCACAGACACGGCGCGGCCTCTATGATAACGAATCCAAGTTCCTCGGCTCCTTCCTTTCGATGCAGGAAGCTCAGGAAGCACTCGGCGATCTGCTCAGTTTCTGTAGCATCCGTGCCAGATCCTGATTCAGGCTGGCAAGTCGGCGATAAATCGTCGTATGGCAACCTCCATTGCCGCAAAATTCGGGTTGAACATCAAACGCCTCATCAGCCCTGACCCGAGTAATCGGTCCGTGATCTCGCCTTGTCTGATTGGGGCAAGCCCACATTGACAGGCTTCATACGACGACATCGCATCTGGATAATAATGAATACAGTTGCGGTATGTGCCGTGATCTCCGTAGTACTCATCCTTCTGCGGCAATACGATAGCGGTATGTGCCGAACTGACAATCCCCTGCTCAGGAAAACGAGCATCAAGGCTGTCCAACCTGCCGCTTGGTAATTCTCGCGGAATCCCTTCGGGATCGGAATAGAAATAAAGCAATCGACTGGAGTCATGCGGAAAGTTTTGCATGAACTGTACTGTAGCCGGAGTGTTAACCGTCGCATCATCCTGGCTTACGACCGCAAACACGGGGATCCGCAGCCTAGATTCAGCCATCTGTTTTTGCACCTTCCGCGTCAATGCGTACATCTGTGCCGCAGCATTTTTGGGGAATGATTCGTATTTGAAATGATCGTTATCCGGTTTAATGGCCAACCATTTTGCCGCTGGCATCAACCAGCTATAACACTTGTGGAATTCGGCGAATGCTGCCTGTGGCGATATCTTCAATGCCGGTGCGAACAGGAACAATCCGCGCACCCGCGAGTCGCGCACCCCCTGATAGACACTCAAGGCTCCACCGGCGGAATACCCCCCCAGATACACCTCATCCACCTCCTTGGACAATTGCTCGATCCCATATTCCACTGTTTTGGGCCACTCTTGCCAGGACACTTCAAGCAGATCTCCCGGACGTGTGCCATGCCCCGGTAACAACACCGCCATCACGCGAAAACCGCTCTCACAGAATATCGTTGCGAGATGGCGCATGAAATAAGGCGAATCACTCAAGCCATGTACCAGCACGATCCCGCGTTGATAAGGATGCGTTTTTCCGGTGCCTGCCACGGGATGCAGCTCGAACGGCGAGTTACCCTCGAGTATCTGCTCCTGTCCGGCTTCACTCTGCCCACATCGGGCCTGGGCGATCATGTCGCGCGATGATCGAATATATTCGGAGAAAGTGGGAGGGGGGGAGGCGAAAAAGGAATTCAGCCCGGATGGACGATGCCGCTCCCCCAGGAATCGGGAAGTTTGCTGTCCAACATCTACATCGGACATCGTTAGCCCACCAGATTAGCCAGACTCAATAACAACAGCAGAAGCAACCAGAACACCAAGGCACGCCACACCAGACCGATGGCACTCTGCATGAAATCTGCATCGGCTTCCTCATCCATGCCGATCTCTGGACGATGCACCGGGGAAGAATCCTGGACGATGGTAGAACCGAGGCGCACACCCAAGGCTCCCGCTCCACTGGCCAACACAATACCGGCCTCTGGATCCGGCCAGGTTTGTGCCTGGACTCGCCAGCAATAGACCGTATCTTCAAAGTCCCCGACGATGGCGAACGTCATCGCGGTCAACCGCAACGGTAGCCACTCCATGATCCGATAGGCCTGGTGGGCGAATTGGCCGAAATCATGCACGTCTTCACTGGCCGACTCCCCCCAACGCATATTCAGGAACAATCCGAGCCGGTACAGGATCGCACCAGCCGGCCCCAGACCGACCAACATGAAGATGACGAACCATATCGCCACGCCGAAGACGTTGCGATGGGAAGCCAGCAATGCCTGCTCGATGGTGACGCGTGCCACCTCTTCGGCATTCAGCTCATGGCATGACTTGCCACACCACTCCGACAGCAAGGCACGTGCGGTATCCAGATCACGTTTGCGCAGAGCCTTTTGAATATCGGTGAAATAATGGCTGAAACGCCGGAAACCCATGGTGAGATATAACACCAGCACGCATCCGATCCAGGCGAATATCGGATGGATACACACCAACAGCCAATAGACCAAGGAAACCAACAGCAGCGGGAGCGACATAGCCGCGATCCAGGCGATCTTGCCGTGCTTATGCTCACCCGCATTGAAATGATGCTGGAAGAAGTCGACATAACCGTTCATCCATGTGAACAGGTATTTGCGCGTCGCTAGGGGATGGAACTGCTCCAGCAGTAAAGCGGCGATCAGAGAAAGCAGGCTCATGGCAGTATTCGGAGGAAGGACTGTAACTGGCTCGCACAATACCACAGGGCGGATTAGGCGTGAACCACGCCCAATCCGTGACATCGCGTCAGGCGATCATCCCCGCAGCGACGGTATTGTTGGTCGCTTCATCGATGACAATAAAGCTGCCGGTCGCACGGTCAATCTCATAACTGTCGAATACCAACGGTTGCTGAATCTTGAGCGCCACGCGCGCAATGTCGTTCATGTTCAGCTTTTCCACCTCGTGCGGCTCCAGCGTATTCACATCCACTCGATAGAAGAGACGTGAGAACAGGCACTTTGCCGTGCGCGTGGTGTGCTTGACCAGATACTTGCGATTTTTGTCCAGCGGCGATTCCGACAGCCAGCACAACATGGCCTCGAACTCCTTCTCCACCTTGGGTGGAAGATGGTCGGTCTTGACGATCATATCTCCGCGCGAAATGTCGATCTCGTCCACCAGCGTGATGGTCACCGATTGTGGAGCGAACGCGGTTTGCAGTTTACCGTCGTAGGTGACGATCTCCTTCACCTTGGAGCTGCGTCCCGACGGCAGCACGGTAACTTCATCGCCCACCGACACTTCGCCCGCTTCGATACGTCCCATGAAACCTCTGAAATCGTGATACTCCTCAGTTTGTGGGCGGCATACCCATTGCACGGGGAAGCGGAAATCGCTGGTATTCACGTCGTGATCGATCTCGACCGTCTCCAGCAATTCCAGCAGCGCGGGGCCTTTGTACCAGTCCAGTTTGTCACCGCGCTCCACCACCATGTCGCCGTTCAATGCGGACAGCGGGATGCAATGCACATCGTGCAATTCCAGTTGCGTGGCGAATTTTTTGTACTCGGCCACGATCTCGTCGAAACGCGCCTGCGAATAATCCACCATGTCCATCTTGTTCACCGCCAGCACGATGTGCGGCACGCCGACCAGGCTGGCGAGATAGGTATGGCGGCGCGTTTGCGTCAGCACGCCTTTACGCGCGTCGATCAAAATCACCACCAGATTGGCGGTGGAAGCCGCCGTCACCATATTGCGCGTGTACTGCTCATGCCCCGGCGTGTCGCCGATGATGAACTTGCGCTTGGGCGTGGCGAAGTAGCGGTAGGCCACATCGATGGTAATACCCTGCTCGCGCTCAGCTTGCAAACCGTCGGTCAGCAAAGAGAGGTCAACCGCTGCCATACCGCGCTTTTCGCTGGTCTTGGAAATGGCAGAGAACTGGTCTTCGAAAATAGATTTCGAGTCGTGCAGTAATCGACCAATCAGGGTGCTCTTGCCGTCATCCACCGAACCGGCGGTGATGAAACGTAGTAATTGTGTGGTGTTGCTCATCAGAAATACCCTTCCTTTTTCCGTAGCTCCATCGAAGCTTCGGATGTTTGATCGTCCATGCGTGTCGCGCCGCGTTCGGTGATGCGTGTCGTCGCCGTCTCTTCGATGATTTCCTCCACCGTGCTCGCGGTCGATTCCACCGGTGCGGTACAGGTCATATCGCCCACAGTGCGGAAGCGCACAGTCGCCAATTCCACTTTCTCGCCCGGCTTGGGCTGCACCAGATGCGACACCGGAATCACATTACCGCCACGGCGAATCACTTCGCGTTCGTGCGCGTAGTAGATGCTCGGGATATGCAGCTTCTCGCGGCCGATGTACTGCCAGATGTCCATCTCGGTCCAGTTGCTGATCGGAAACACGCGGATGTTTTCTCCGGCATGCACGCGGGTGTTGTAGGTATCCCACAATTCGGGGCGCTGGTTCTTCGGATCCCATTGGCCGAACTCGTCGCGGAAGGAAAAGATGCGCTCTTTGGCGCGCGCCTTTTCTTCGTCGCGCCGCGCGCCTCCCATGCAAGCGTCGAAGCCAAACTCGGCAATCGTCTCCAGCAGCGTCACCGACTGGAACGGGTTGCGCGGCTTGCTCTCGTCCTTGATGACGATGGTGCCGCGCTTGATCGAATCTTCCAGCGAACGCACGATGAGGCGCTCGCCCAAATCCTTCGCCAGCTTGTCGCGACATTCGATCACTTCGGGGAAGTTGTGCTCGGTGTCGATATGCACCAGCGGGAACGGAAACTTCGCCGGACGAAATGCCTTCTCGGCCAAGCGCAGCATCACGATGGAATCCTTGCCGCCGGAAAACAGCAACGCCGGATTTTTGCACTCCGCCGCGACCTCTCGCATGATGTGAATGGATTCGCTTTCGAGAGCGTCCAGATGGGTGAAGGTGTGACTGCTCATATTTCTCTCTCTAATTTTTAAACTTATTTTGCTGCGGTAAATTTCAGTGTCGAGGTCTTGCCCACATGCAGCCCGCATTCCTTATTCTGCGGATTTTGGCTCCGGCTAACGTCGTCCGCTTCGCTTCCGACATTACCCTGCACCGAAACCCATAGGGCAAGCATGCTACGCATGCGCCGTTGGAATGCGACTTACATGCAAGCCGCATTCCTTGCCCTCTGGGTTTTCCCACCACCAGCGCCCGGCACGGATATCCTCTCCCGGCGTGATGGCGCGGGTACAAGGCGCACAGCCGATACTGGGATAGAACTGGTCGTGCAGCACATTATACGGAACGTCATTTTCCTTGATGTATTCCCAAACTTCCGCATTCGTCCATTCCAGCAGCGGATTGAACTTCTGGATACGGTTATCGGCATCGAAAGCTGACAATTCCAGACTGCCGCGCGTCACAGCCTGTTCACGCCGCATTCCGGTGATCCACGCTTTAGTCCCTACCAACGCACGGCGCAACGGCTCAACCTTGCGCACATGGCAGCATGACTTGCGGTTCTCCACGCTGTCGTAAAAACCGTTCACTCCGTGCTGTGCTACATACAGCTCCACCGCAGTGGCATCCGGGTAATAAACGATCAGCGGTACGTTGTACTTGTTGCGCACCTGTTGCATGAGGTCATAGGTCTCCTGCGGCAAACGGCCGGTGTCGAGACTGAACATATCGATGTTCGGTTGATGCTTGGCGATAAGATCGGTCAGCACCATGTCCTCAGCCCCCAGGCTGTTGGCAAAGGTCACAGGCGGAAACTCTCGCACCGCCTGATCCAAAACCGCAACGGTCTGGTCGATCTTCTTCTGCAAACTACTCATCGCGCCACTCCCCTCTCAACACGCCGGTACAGCGGCTGCGGATTGTCGGTCGACGCCTGATAGCTAATCGAACAATCCTTCAGTCCGTTCAGTGCGTCGTTGATGTCCTTATCCGCCCTGATTGCAAACGTGTCGAAGCCGACGCGCTGCAAATAGAACAACTGGTCGCGCAGGATATCGCCCATCGCGCGTAACTCTCCTCGGTAACCGTATTGGTTGCGCAGACGGTAGGCCAAGGTATAGCCGCGACCGTCGGTGTATTTGTGAAAATCCACAGCGATCACCGGAAAACGGCTCACTTCATCCGGGATGTCTTCAGCGCGCTCAAAGCTTGCCAGCCACAACCCCAACTCCTTGCGCTTCTGCAAGACCTCATGCTGGCAGTTCCACACCGGAAGCGGCACGATGACCTTGCCGGCAGGGACGGTGACGCTATCAGCCGCCTCGCCCTCATGCAAGCGCAATACCGTCCACTCGTCATTGACCAAAGCATTATTTTTAATCAGCATCAGAACCTCGGCGAATAATAGGGTTGGTCATATGGCGTCCCCTGTTTGATCAAGTCGTAATCGGGCAGTAGCAGCTTTACGTCTTCCGGCACGGGCGTAGCGTAGACAAATTCCACGAACGGGTCGAGGCCGGTGCGGCGCACGGTGTCGATGAAACGTTCGTCCGCGTGACGCTCACGCACATATACCTGCAATAGCCGCGCGACCACTTCGGGAATTTGCGCGAACGAGAATGAGCGCCCGATAATCTTGCCGATATTCGCAGGGCTGCCCTTGGAGCCGCCGATGGACACCTGATACCACTCCTCACCCGATTTATCCACGCCCAGAATGCCGATGTGGCCGACATGATGGTGGGCGCAGGCATTCACGCAACCCGAGATGTTCAGGTCGATCTCGCCAATGTCCTGCAGGTAGTCGATGTCGTCGAAACGCTCGTCCACCGCTTTGGCCAGCGTGATGGAGCGCGCATTGGCCAATGTGCAAAAATCACCGCCGGGGCAGCAGATGATGTCGGTCAGCAGGCCGATGTTCGGTGTGGCAAAGCCGTGTGCTTTGGCCACTTCCCACAGCGCAACCAGCTCGGATTGTTTCACGTCCGCCAGCACCAGATTCTGCATGTGTGTGATGCGCAATTCGCCGAAGCTGTACTTGTCGGCCAGCGCCGCCGCTGCATCCATTTGCTCCGCAGTCGCATCACCGGGTGCGACACCCGTACGTTTCAGCGACAGTTCCACCGCCGCATAACCCGGCACTTTGTGTGGTTTGACGTTGCGCTTATACCAGTTGGCAAAGCCCTTGTTACTTTGCAGCAAAGAGGAGACTGCGGCATCCGTTTGCGGCAGTTGCGCATAGTCCGGCGCGGTAAAGCAAGCCGCTACGCGATCCAGCTCCGCCTGCGTCAAAGTGCTCGGTCCATCCTTGCTGAACTTCCACTCCTCTTCCACCTGACGGCGGAACTCTTCGATACCGATGGCCTTCACCAGTATCTTGATGCGCGCCTTGTACAGATTATCGCGGCGGCCGAATTCGTTATAAACGCGCACGATGGATTCGGCGTAAGTGATGATGTGCTGCCAGGGCACGAACGGACTGATCTCGGTACCGATCACCGGCGTGCGCCCCAGACCGCCGCCGACCAGCACGCGGAAACCAACCTCGCCCTGCGCGTTCTTTACCACCTGCAAACCAATGTCGTTGATCTCAATGGCGGCGCGGTCTTGTGTTGCGCCCGTGATCGAAAACTTGAACTTGCGCGGTAGGTAAGCGAACTCGGGGTGGAAGGTACTCCACTGGCGCAGTAACTCGGCATAGGGACGCGGATCGATCAGTTCGTCCTGCGCCACTCCGGCAAATTCGTCAGTCGTGATATTTCGGATGCAGTTGCCCGAAGTCTGGGTTGCATGCGCCTCCACCGTCGCCAGATCGGCCAGAATGTCCGGCGTGTCTTGCAGTTTGAGCCAATTGAACTGGATATTCTGGCGCGTGGTGAAGTGACCATACCCCCGGTCATACTTGCGTGCGATATGCGCGAACATACGCATCTGCGCAGAACTCACCATGCCGTAAGGCGCGGCCAGACGCATCATGTAGGCGTGCACCTGCATATACACGCCGTTCTGCAAACGTAGTACGCGGAACTCATCCTCCTTCAACTCACCTGAGAGGCGGCGGCGCACTTGGTCTCTGAACTGCGCGACGCGCTCGGCGACCAACTGGTGATCGAATCTATCGTAGCGATACATTATTGATTCTCGACCGGATAGCTTTTGGAAACGGGCAGCAGCAATGCCGCAGCCAGCGGAAATTTCGCACCATAGGCCAGAATGTGCGCCACATCGGAATCTTCATCGTGGCGCAAGGCCAAGCCGATGTAGGCGTGCTCGCCGGTCTGACCGACTACTACACCGATGCGTCCGCCGCAGCCGTTGAACCAACTTACTTGTTTGGGTTTATTGGGATTGTTCGCACTCATTCTTCACCTCATTTATAAAACACCATCTTGAGACCGATGATCAACAACATCGCCGCCAAGACAGGACGCAACACTTTTTCCGGCACTTTCGCACTCAGATGACTACCGATATAAATACCGGGCAAGGAACCCAGCAGCAGACTTCCCAACAGCACAAAGTCCACCGTACCCAGCGCCATGTGCCCCATACCTGCCACCGCAGTCAGCGGCACGGCATGCACGATGTCCGTACCCACCACCTTCACCGGCGTCATGCGCGGATACAGGAACAGCAACGCCACCGTACCCAACACACCCGCACCGATGGACGAGATGGTCACCAGCACTCCCACTATCAAGCCCGTCGCGATGGTCGCCGCAGGCAGATAACGATGATGCAACTCATACACCGAGCCGTCCTGACGGCGCGCCAACTTCTTGATTGAGTCCTTCAATAACAGTGCCACAGCGGTCGCCAGCAACGCCACACTTAACACGCTGGTCACCAGACTACGCAGGGTCTTCTCATCCAGCGCGAGATATTTCAACAGCGCGATGGTGACCAACGCCGCCGGAAAACTGCCCAGACTCAGCAACCCCACCACTTTCCAATCCACCGAACCGTTGCGGCTGTGCACCCAGCCGCCGAGCGATTTTGTCAGCGAGGCGTAAAGCAGATCGGTACCCACCGCCGTAGCCGGAGACACGCCGAAGAACAGCACCAGCAGCGGGGTCATCAGCGACCCGCCACCGACCCCGGTCACCCCGACGATCAGCCCCACCGCAAAACCCGATACCGTGTACAACCAGTCCATATTCGTCTCTCTATCGATTCACGGAGTGGATTCTAGTTGCCACTCGTTATATTTCCAAATGGCATTATGTTAATATTTTATAACTATTGGTTATTAAGGAAATCCATCATGAACTTGCAACAGTTGCGCTACCTGAACGAGATCGTGCGCCGCAACCTCAATATCTCCGAAGCCGCCACTGCGCTGTACACCTCGCAGCCCGGCATCAGTAAGCAGATCAAGCTATTGGAAGAAGAGCTGGGCATCGAGATATTCGTACGCAACGGAAAACGCATCGTCGCGGTGACCGAGCCGGGCAAAGCCATCCTCGATATCGCCCAGCGCATCCTGCTCGAATCGGACAACATGAAGCAGGTCGGGCAGGAATTTCAGGACCAGGACAGCGGCCATCTCATCCTTGCCACCACGCACACCCAGGCGCGCTATGCCCTGCCGCCCGTGGTGAAGCAATTCATCAAGCGCTATCCCAAGGTGAAACTCGGCCTGCATCAGGGCAACCCGACGCAGGTCGCCGAACAGGTGTTGAGCGGCGAAGCCGATGTCGCCATCGCCACCGAAAGCCTGTCGCTCTACGACGGGCTGGTCACCCTGCCCTGCTACGAGTGGCACCATTGCGTGGTCGTACCGCCCAAACACCCGCTGCTGGACGAAAAGAAACTGACACTGGCGAAGCTCGCACAATACCCCGTCATCACTTACGACTACGCCTTCAGCGGACGCGGCAAGATCGACGAGGCCTTCGCAGCTGCCGGTATCGAACCCAACATCGCCCTTACCGCCATCGACGCCGACGTGATCAAGACCTATGTCGAGCTGGGACTGGGCATCGGCATCCTCGCCGAACTCGCCTTCATCCCCGAGCGTGACCGCCATTTGCGCAAGATTGAGGCAACACACCTGTTCAAAGCCAATACCACCCGCCTCGCCATCCGCAAAAACGAATTCCTGCGCGGTTATACTTACGATTTCATCGAACTGTTCGCCCCGCACCTGACCCGAGAGGTCGTTGCCAAAGCGATGCATATCAATCCCTGAGAGAAAACATGAACGAGACTCTACGTGTCCAGCAAGCCCACCGCAGCATCCGTGATTACAAGACCGCCCCGGTCAGCGACGAGATGCTCGACCAGATCATCGCCGCCGCCCATCGCGCGCCCACCTCGATGAACGCGCAGGAGATTTCGCTGGTCGTGGTGCGCGATGCCGAACGTCGCGCCAAGATCGCACAACTTTCCGGCGGTCAGGCTTGGATCGTCCGCGCGCCGGTGTTTATCACCATCGTCATCGACTTTCATAAGACCGACCTCGCCGTGCGTAAAGCGGGTAAGACTCAGATCATCCATGAAAGCATGGAAGGTTTCGGAGTCGCCGCAGTCGATGCCGGTATCGTACTCGGCACCCTCATCACCGCCGCCGAATCGCTGGGATTGGGCATCGTGCCCATCGGCAGCATCCGTCGTAACCCGCAAGGCATCATCGACCTGCTCGGACTGCCGCCGCTGACTTTTCCCTTGGTCGGTCTCTGTATCGGCCATATCGACCAAGACACGCCGCAAAAACCCCGATTGGACATCCAGACATTCCGCCACAACGAACGCTATGATGCCTCCCGTTATCCTGCCGCCATCGAAACCTATGACACGGCACTCGCCCACTTCTGGACAGAGGTCGTCTGCAGAGAAGGACAACCTTGGTCGGAAGCGCTTGCCAGCCGCTTTACAGACGTCTATTTCCCCCACGTTAAACCGGTGGCCGCGATGCAGGGACTACTCAATGACAAATAAAATCGGGTAAGCTTATAAGATTGAAATTGAACCGGAGCAAGGTATGCCAGATCCAAATATGAAATTCCTCGTCGTAGACGACTTTTCAACCATGCGCAGAATCGTGCGCAACCTATTGAAAGAACTAGGATTCACCAATATATCCGAGGCAGAGGACGGGGCGGATGCACTGAATAAATTGCGCACCGAAGGCAACTTCGAATTCGTGGTATCGGATTGGAATATGCCGAATATGACAGGGATAGACTTGTTGCGCGCCATCCGTGCCGATGCAAATCTGAAGCACTTACCCGTATTGATGGTAACGGCGGAAGCCAAGCGCGAGAATATCATTGAGGCCGCGCAGGCCGGTGCAAGCGGTTATGTCGTCAAACCGTTCACCGCAGCCACTCTGGATGAGAAGTTGAAGAAAATCTTCCAGACCATGCAAAAGTGAGGATGCCATGACCACCACCCCGACACGCAAAAAGCGCACAAAAATCACCGATCCGAAAGTCGAAAAAATCGGTATCGCCACCGCCAATCTGCATCGCATCCTGAAAGAGCTCGGCCATATCCGTCCGCTGGAGAAGACCGCATCCACGATGCCGGACGCCCGCGAGCGCCTGTCTTTCATCGACAAATCCATGCATGAGGCATCGGAAAAGACCATCAGTGCGGTGGAAACCTCGCTACCGCTGACCAAACATAGCCGCGAGACCTGTGCCAAACTTTCCATGCGTCTGTCCGATGCCGGATTCACCCAACATCAGGCACTGGTGATGGAAGCGGTCTCCAAGCTTGGTGAGATCGCCATGGCAGAGGAAACCGTCCACCACAACCTGATGCAGATCATGGAAGCACAGGAATTCCGTGATGTGGCCGGCCAGATGGTCGATAAGATCGTAAATGCCGCCGTTGAGATCGAAAGCATCCTGCTCGACATCCTCAAAGAATATGCCCCGGACAGCAAAGATTCCTTGATCAGCACCGAAGGTCTGACCTCCGGCCCCGCACACCGTAGCAAGGACAGTGTCAACGGACAAGATGAGGTGGATGACTTGCTCGCCTCTTTAGGCCTGTAATCTCCCCCCTTAAGCGCTAGACACTCCTCATCCTTCCCGGATTAGACCGCCGGGGAAATTGCCCATACTGGCGCGAAGATAATCGCCATACATAGCCCAACCTCATATATCTTATGGTATTATTGCCGCCGTAGGAGTTGAGGGGAGTATTAGCTTTCACGGAACAAAAAAGAAAGCGATACGTCCCGAATTAAGAGGTTTATGCCGATAGCGTCGAGGGCTCGATTTCATAGGCGGCACCTAGTTCCGCTTACCCAGTGTTTACAGCGTCTTGTATTCATAGCATTGCTCGCCTCTCTGTTAACGGCATGCGCCGCAAAGCGAAATCAGTACGATGTCCCCTCTCCCGCCCTGCCCAAACAATTCGCTCAAATTCCTACCGTTGAAGATGTAGCGGAATTCAGGAATACCCCCCCTCTATCAGCCCCCTCTCTGGCTCCGGTACTCGCTTCATCCTTCAGTACCGCATTGGCAGAATGGTGGCGTCTCCTTGGTAGCGAGGAATTGAACATTCTCATGGATCGCGCACTGGCGAACAATCCCGATCTCAGAATTGCGACCCTGCGCATCGCACAAAGCAAAGCCCGGCTCGATCAAGCCGGTGCCGACAAGCTTCCCTCTCTTTCTTTGCCGCTTTCGTTTGGGAACGGGATATCGTCCTACGGTGCGAAAACAATGAACCAACTCAGTCTAAAGGGAGATTGGCGCCCTGATATCTGGGGTGAAACCGCATCCATGTATGAGTCGGCTGAATTGCAATTGTTGCGTGCCACCTATCAGCGCGATGACATGCAACGGAATATTGCCGCTGGTGTCACGATGGCCTATATCGAGTACCTATCGATCAATGACCGCCTGCGAGTTGCACGTGAGACCGAGAAATCATTGGCCGAGATGCTGGCTTCGGTCAATGCCCGATTAAAAATCGGCGACGCCACCATCACCGAAATGGAACAGCAAAAAGCGGCCATCTATGCGGCACGCTCCTCGACACCTGTGCTCTCCCAGCAACGCGAGATCATCCTGAATCGCATCGCTGCGCTGACTGGTTCGATGCCAGTGGCACTCAAACTCTCGTACAACGGACTGAATTCGGTTCGATTCCCGATGGTACTGCCCGGTGTGCCATCAGCTCTATTGTTGCGTCGACCAGATGTTCGCGCCATCGAATCGCGCCTGCTGGCAGCCGATGCCGATATCGACATTGCGCGAGCGCGTATCTTGCCGCCGCTTGATCTGACCGCACAAGTCGGTTACGGCAGCATGTATATGTCACAGCTACTTCTGCCCCAAGCCCTTTTCTGGAACACCCTCGCAAATCTTTCGATATCGATATTCGACGGCGGGAAACGGGCACGAGAAATCGAGTTTGCCAAAGCGGTTCACGAGGAAATGCTGGAGACCTATGTGAGGGTCATTTATGACGCCGTGCGCGAGGTCGACGATGCGCTCAGTGCGATCAACTACACCGGGAAACGCCAAGAAGCTCAGAACATGGCCACCGAATCATCATTGCGGGCGTGGAATTACAATCAGGAAACCTTCATGTCTGGAGCCGTGGATTATCTGTCTATCTTGGATACCCAGCGTACATATCAACGAAATCTGGACGATCTGTACAGCATTCGTCTGGAGCGCTTCCGCGGATTGGTCGACCTGTTCAGCTCGCTGGGCGGTGGTGTACCTAGCGGTGATGCCATGCCCGGAACAGGGACTCGCCCTCTTCCGCTGACCGAGGAGGTCGACTACGGCTCGGTTCTGACCGAGAGCGACACCCTGCAAGGAAAGTCCGGTTTTAGCGGAAATGAAAATGCCTCGATTGATGCCAGCGGTCGCTTCATGAAGTCCTCGCACAACCTGATGTTCGCCGCCCGATTGAACAATCGGGCACTGGCAGAGAAAGTGGATTGGAGCGGTAGCTCATGGGATGCGCGCGGAACATCCTGGTTAGTCGAGATCACTGGCATATTCGACCGGGGAGCGGTATTGCCCGCTTGGCGAGATCTGAACGCACGATTCCCCAAGCAGTTTGAAAACAAGATATTGCTGCCGCACCGGCAGGGACTGGTCACTATTGGAGAAAAAGAGCGTGCTTCTTGGTATCGCTTATATGTCGGCACTTTCCCCGAGCAAAAAACTGCCGAGGAATTTTGTGCTGTCCTGCGCCTAGGACAGCAGACTTGCGGAGTATTACCGGCTGAGACCCTCAAGGGAAAAGGTGAGTTCGTCACAGATCCAAATTTATCCCGCTTGCGTCAAACGGCGGCGGTATCTGCACCACTCCAGCCACCTGCCCCTATTGCGAAAGCCTCTGTGGATAGCGCATCAACCTTGACCGCACGCGCTGCGACACCTGCGAGTGTCCAGCCAGCTCTTCCCCTGCGGCTCGACCTGCTCACATCGCTCAAGTCACAGGAAAAACAATCACCTCCAGCCAAGAGTGCTGCCGGAAAAGAAAAATTCAACGGCCTGGATTGGTCCGCTCAACAATTCTGGCTGGTCGAGATTGCAGCTGAATACGAATACCATACCATCGCTGCCGCATGGCGATATATGCTCACCCGCTTCCCAGCACAAATGAAGGGGCGCACTATCCTACCGCGCCGCCAAATCAATACCGGCACAGCAGGCAAAAATTCTCCTGACAGTTACAAATTATTCATTGCACGTTTCATCCAGCAACAAGAAGCTGAAGCATTCTGCACCATGCTCAAGAGTGGAGACCAAGGTTGCAGCGTAGTCTCATCCGAATCATTCTCGGCACAAAAACCATCTGGAATAGCGCCAGTAATTCAGGATAATTCCAGGCACAGTATGGCGGGAGGTAACTCATGAGTAACACTCCACAAGACGCACCAACGCCTGAACTGAGTCCGCGCCAGCTTCAGATACTCAAACTGCTACAAGCTGGCAAGGTCAATAAAGAAGTTGCTCAGGAACTGGGCATCGGCTTAGGCACGGTCAAACAACATATTGTCGCGATCTTCAAAAAGCTCAATGTCAGTAACCGGGCTATGGCGGCGACTCACGGCATGGAACTGTTCCTCGAACAGGAAAACCGCAATTCCAGTTTGCCCATGGCCAGTCTTCTGGCATGTCGCCCATGTGTAGTGCTCAGTATCGCTTTGCCGCAAGATACGCCCCCATTGGCAGCAAAACTTATGTACGGCAGCTTGGCTGCAATGGCATCGGCAAACGACGCAGTGTTTCTGGCGAGGAACGGCAATGCCGGAGACCTCATATTCGGCATACAGCGGGTCACGGAATTTGATCTTGCCATTGCGTTACAGACTGCTCGTGTAGTCTATGAAGACCTTTTAACGATAAATAAAGAGACTGCGGAAATGCTGCATGGCTGCATGACGGCCGGCATCGCCTTTGCGAGTATGAAGCGTTTCGGCGGCTGGACCGGGGAAGCCATTGCCAGCACGGCAATCGCCTCGGCCCGCGAATTACTCAGCGATATTCCTGCGGGCTCATTTCTATTCGAATCGACCGCACTGGATCTGATTGAACTCTTTGGTATCGGTGGAACACAACAAGTGTCACCGACCATGTTGTTTCGCGAGTTGAAGCAGTTACGCTGGACCGGCGCACGCCGGACTTACCAGCTAGTTGGTCGCGTCACCGAATTGACCCAACTTTATGCCGCATTGACCGAGGCCGCTAAAGGTATAGGGAAGTTGATCTTCGTCGAAGGCGAGATGGGCATGGGAAAATCTAGTCTGTGTGATGCAATCGCCAAATTGTGTATCCAGCAGAAAGGACATGTCTCTTTTTGCCGCAGCCTGCCGTCAGCATTAGGCAAGAACCTGTATGACACCCTGAATGAAAAAGAATGCACCATCGAAATGATAACGGAATGGCTCGGAGCCACTTCCATACATCCCCCTGAGCTGTGTATCGTAGATGATTTTCACCTGCTCAACAAAGAGCAACAGGCTGCGGTCTATGCCGCAGGAAAAAATGCCGTGCATAACGGAAAACTCCTGATCCTCTCCGGGCGCAGATGGGGACACGACAATGCGCCTGCTGCGGATCTGACCATTCGGCTCAGGCGACTCAGTGCCGAAGCCATTCAGGTATTGGTACGCAATGCATTAGGCAAAGACGCGATCAAGGGAAGAGCACAGAAGGTTCTGCGCATTACAACCACAGCGGCAGGGGTGCCCCTGTTCGCCGTCGAGCTGGCCAGACATCACGAAGATGAACACCTGACGCTGCCTCTGCGCGTGGCTATCAATGCTCGCCTTGATAGCCTGGGGCTGGATTACAACTTATTGCGCGAAGTTGCAAAAAACTCTGCTGGCATCAGCTTGACCGAGGTCGCAAAAGTGTTGGAAGAAGACATAGACTTATTGCGCCAACAGATGGAACGGGCTGTTGCAGCCGGGGTGCTGGCGTGCAGTTCAGAAGGCTGGCTTTCATTCACCCACCCATTGCTCCGTCAGGCTATCGATAATCTGGTGATGGAACGACAATGACCAACTCCTTTCATTTCCCTCATGTGGTCCAACAACCATGAAGATTCCTTTTTCGATCTTCATCTGGAACCCTTTCCGTAAGGGAACCGCCCTCGGGGGGATGGAGAATAGTGCCTTACGCCAACTTTTCAACTCTCCCGACCTGCGCCGGATGATACCTGCGCTGGGAATGTCCAGCCTCTTATCCAACCTTCTGGCACTGGCGCTTCCCCTCGCGATTCTGCAAATCCTTGATCGGGTCGTCACCAACAAATCAATAGAAACCTTAACCTTTCTGGTTATCGGGGTAGTCATCGCGCTCATTCTGGAAGAGGTTTTACGTGGTATCAATATCCAAATTACCAGTTGGCTAGGGGCTCGTTTCGAGCACAACACTAGCGTCGCGGCACTTGAACACCTGATGCGCGTCCCCCTAGAACGCTATCAACGGGATGAACCGGGGGTGCATCAGGAAAGGGTCTTGTCCACTACCAAGGTGGCTTCTTTCTATTCAGGACAAGCCCTGCTGGTACTCTTCGATCTGCCCTTTGTGGTCATTTTCGCCATCCTGATCTACATCATCGGCGGCTGGTTAGTCATCGTGCCTATCCTCCTGCTCCTGCTGTTTTTCTATCTGATCTACCGTTTCGGCAACTGGATGCGCGATCAGGTGCAAAAACGCATCGTGCAAGATGACCGACGCCTAGGATTCCTGACTGAGGTCTTGTCCGGTATCTATTCGGTCAAAACGCTGACCATGGAATCGTTGATGCTACGCCGCTACGAGCGTCTACAGGAGACCAACTCCCAACTCGGTGATGCCCTGATACGCGGCAATTCGATGGCCTCCAATATGGGGATGCTGTTTTCACAGGTCATGATTGTCTCGGTCGCTTTTACCAGCGCCTGGATCGTAATTAGCGGAAAGATGACCCCCGGCGGTTTGGCGGCCTGCATGATGCTTTCCGTGCGCGCACTGCAACCCTTGCGCAGTGGATTATCCGTGTGGATGCGCTACCAGTCTTTTGTGGCCGCGACAAACCGCCTGAATCAGATATTCGAAATGCCCTACGACAACGACGAGGGCAAGCCGACACTACCCCCCGTTGAAATCGCATTGGAATTGCGCAACATCGTACTCAAGCACAAGAGTGCTGATTCGATCTCGACGATGTCGCTATCTAAGAACGTACTGTACGGTGGCGTATCCGGCGGCAAGGGAGAAGGTGGCGCAGATCTTCTGTTTTCAAATCTCGCATTACGGACAGAGCTGTTCTCCGACCTTTCGTTGAAAGTGGAGGCTGGGCAATGCATCGCCATATTAGGTGCCAGCGGCAGTGGCAAGACCAGTTTGCTGTCACTCATGAACGGCTTGATTCAACCCTCCTCAGGTGAGGTTCTCGTGGACGGACTCCGCCTGAACGATTTTGCCAAAGGCAGTATACATAAAGAGATCGCCCTGCTCCCGCAGACCGGCACGATCATATCGGGCAACCTGCTGGAAAACATGACAATGTTCGATGACAGCCTCAACGAGGAAGCATTAATGCTCTCCAGCAAGCTGGGACTGGACAAGATTGTCGCCGGCATGAAGCTCGGATATGAGACCAATGTCGGAGAAGGTGTCGCAGACACCCTTCCGTCTGGAGTGCGGCAAGTCATCACCATCATCCGCGCACTAGTGCGCCACCCCAGCGTCATTCTGTTCGACGAAACCAATATCGCACTCGATATGCGCATGGACCAACTGTTGCGCGACTATCTGGAAGAACTGAAAGGATCGCGCACGATTGTGCTGGTCACACATCGACCGTCTCTGGTTAAACTGGCAGATAAGACCTATTCACTGGTGAACGGGCGACTGTACGAAGGCGTGATTGAGGAACCCGCGATCAAATCGGTTGCCGCACCGGCTCCGGCGGATATCGTGACCACATTAGAGCGCCCCCAGATTACCGAGCATCTGTCCGACGTCATCCATCGCCAATTCGACGATGATTCAGATCTTTCCATCTGCCTGCTGCCCCTGTTGCATGCATTGGAATGGCAGGGACAACCGCGAGAATTAGCGGATGCCATGCCCCATCTGGTACGACGTCTGGATGTCACCGCATTATGCGCGATCATGTCCAGTCTGGAGCTTTTCCCAAAACATCTCGACGGCAAATTGGCGCTGCTCGACTCCCGCCTGATGCCTTGTCTGTTCATCCCACACGACAAACCAGCCATGCTGATCCTCGAGCGCTTGTCCAATGGCAAGCTGCGCATATTCGACAGCACCCTGCGTGCCGAAACAGAGCTGATGCCCAGCACGGAAACCGGCGAAATTCTTCTCTTTCAGGAAACGGATGCACCGGCAAAATCCAGGCGTACGGAGACAAGCTGGCTTGCGGGTCTGTTAGCACGCTTCCAGAGCCATATTTTGATGGCCTTTGTCCTGACTATCGCCGGCGCATTGCTGGCGTTGGCAGCCCCTCTGTTCGTCAGAGCGATTCTGGATGTGGTACTCCCTTCCGGCGACATCGTCATGGGCTCCTTTCTGCTGATCGGTGCCGCAGTCGCCATCACGGTAGACAGTCTGCTACGCAATCTCAAAAGCCAGATTATGGCCTTCATCGGAGGTCGTTTCGAATACATACTCGGCAACACCCTGTTTCAGCGCATCATCAACCTGCCGGCCTCTGCCTCGGACGGTGCCAGTGTCAGCAATCAGGTAGGCCGTTTCAAAAACTTGGAAAGTCTGCGTGATTTTTTCCTTGGCCCAGCCTCTCTTCTGATTTTTGAACTCCCCTCGACCTTAGTGTTGTTGTTGGCTATTGCCGTTCTAAATCCCTGGGTACTATTGGTCATACTGGCTTCGGTAATTTTCTACGGCCTGCTCTGGCTCTTCACCCGCAAACCAAGCGAAGCATCCGTTGCCAAATCGGGAACGGTATCCACCGCTCGATGGGAATTTCTGAGTGAAGCATTAACCGATATGAGTTCGATCCGCGCTGTCGGTGCCAATACATCCTGGATCAGCCGGTTCCGCGACTTGAGCGGGAAAGCGGTTATGGCCAACTATAACAACAGCGTATTACACGCCCGCATCAACAGCGCAGCTCAACTGATCAGCTCAGCAACCGGACTGATGGCCTTGGCGGTGTCAGCCTATTTTACGATACAGGGCGATATCAGCGGCGGCACTATGGTGGCGACCATGATGATCCTGTGGCGCGTCACGGGACCATTACAGAACATCTTCTTAGCAGCCGCCTCGGTGGTTCATATCCGCTCCAGCATCCGTCAGGTGGAGAATTTGATGCGACTGCGCGGCGAATCGGACATCGGCGTATTTCAAACCATAGGCACGGTAACTGGGGGGACACTTAGTTTCTCGCGTGTCTCTTTTCGCTATATGAACGATGCCGACCCCGCGCTGCTGGGCGTGTCCTTCTCCGTCGCACCAGGGCAAGTAATTACCATTGCGGGTGGAAACGGCTCTGGAAAATCAACTGTAATTAAACTAATCGAACGTATTTATATTCCGCAAGCCGGAACGATCCGCATCAACAACGTGGACATCCGCCAACTGACCGCTGCCGATCTGCGTGCCAAAATCAGTTACATGCCACAAAACTGTGAGTTGTTCTATGGCACCATTGCCCAGAATCTGCGCCTGGCTTATCCAACCGCATCGGATGCCGAGCTGGACTGGGCCGTGGAAATGGCCGGATTGACCGAAGATATCGCCGCTCTTCCGCAAGGTTTTAACACTCGCGTATCCAGCAGCCGAGCATCCCATCAGGCGCATGGTTTCCGCCAGCGGCTCTCGCTAGCGCGTACAATGCTCAAACCGGCCGACATCGTGCTGCTTGACGAACCTGGCAATGGCATGGATGAGGCCGGCGAAACCGCTCTGACGCGCTGCATCGAATGGCTGCGAGGAAAATCTACCGTCATCATCGTTTCGCACCGACCGGCGCACATGCGTCTGGCCGACAGTATCATTCTGATGCAACGCGGCAATATGATCGCAATGGGGCCGTTTGATAAAATCAAAGATAAAGTGATGGCGGAGTTGACCTGAGATGTTTTTCAAGAAGCGGCCGAAAAAGCAAGAAATCGACCTGGAAAATGGAGAAGTTCCATTCAAGCCGCCATTAGGCGCAAGGGAACGCAGCCTTCTTTCCGAAAGCATACATATCGAAGAGGAGCTTGTTCCGGCCTTCGTACGCCCCATCCTTTACTTGGTCGGGGCCTTGATTTTGATATTTCTGGTGTGGGCAGCACTGACCCGTATGAAAGAAGTCGCACGAGCACCTGGCGAAGTCATGCCCTCAGGTAGCGTCAAGCTGGTTCAGCATCTGGATGGAGGCATCGTAGCGGAAATTCTGACCGAAGAACGCAAGCTGGTCGAACAAGGTGACATCTTACTCCGCATGGATGGTACCCAGGCTTCCGCAGACTATAAACAGATGACGGCCCGCCTTGATTCCTTGCGTCTGCGCGAAGAACGCCTAGAAGCATTCACCGAGGAAAGAAAACCTGACTTTGCCTCGTTAGGCATAGATCAACCGGAAATGATTTCTTCCCAGCATAATATCTATATCACTCAAATTGATACATTGAAATCATCCCTTTCAATACTTGATCGCCAGATTGCTCAACGCAAACAACGTGTCCATCAGCTTAAGCTGGCTCTTGATGTCGCCAAGGAACAACAGGCTCTGACAGGCGAACTTGCTGCAATGCGGGAGAATCTAGCCTCTAGGCAGTTGGTCAACCGTACTGTTCTGCTGGAAACCAGACGCGCCAAAGCAACAGCCTCCGGGGAGGTGAACCGGATCACCGAAGAGATTGGAGTTACCGAAAATGAATTAGCGGAAAGCATCAATCGCCGCATTGATACGGTTAATCAATCACGCCGCGATGCACTGGCAGAACTAGGATCGATACGTGCAGAGATCGCCGAAGTGGAAGAGACACTCCAACGCCTACTGGCACGTGTAAACCGGCTTGAGGTTCGCGCCCCGATTCGCGGTCACGTGTTTGACGTAAAAGTACAAAACGTCGGTCAGGTTGTCCAACCTGGAGCCTTACTCATGCAAGTTGTTTCAGACAATGCCGTACTTGAGGCGGAAGTCCGTATATCACCTAGAGATATTGGTTTTGTCAGGGTTGGACAACCCGTTAACCTGCGTGTGACCAGCTACGACTACTCCAGATTCGGCTTCGTCAAAGGACGTCTGAAGCGGGTCAGTGCCTCCAGCATGGTGGGAGAAAATAAAACGACCTATTATCAAGGCTTAATCGAGCTGGACAATCCCTATGTCGGCAACACACCCGGACGCAATCTATTGCAACCGGGTATGAGTGTAGAGGCCGAAATCCTAACCGGAGAAAAAACCCTTCTTGTATATCTAGTTAAGCCGTTGATTGATGTTGTCTCCATGTCATTCCATGAGCGCTAGGACTATAACTTTTGGCTGTCTACCATCTTGCCATTTCCCCCTATAGTATGGACTCAGTGAAGAATTCAATGGATCGTTCCAGCTAAACGAGGGGACGATTAATTCAGAGAGGCGATACATCATGGCTAGCGACAACGAAAACGGCACCCCAAATACCGAACCCGCAGTCAACGTAAATACCGCAGCAGATCAGCTCGCCGTCTCTTTTGACGAGATGACTTCACTAAGTGCGGGCGGGGATAATACGGGAGAAACACTCGGTCAAGCTGACAGCAGCGGGAACGTTCAAGTGCGGGTCGATGGTGCAGGCAATGAAAACATCCAGTCCGATTTGCGTAAGAACGAAGCGCTGGATCGTGTCAAAGTTGACTCTGGCAACATCAGTGAAGATAGTCTCAGTGTCAAAGCTCAAGCAATCACAAACAACGGAAAAACCGCTGCGGCTATCGACTCCAATAGTAGCGGCCAACAGACCGCAGTACCTTTTGTCGACCTAACCCTTCCCCAAGAGGATGCTGCGGTATCGAATTCGGCCAATGCAACTGGCATGACGAAGACGGGGGCGTCAGATTTCGCCAACACAACAAGCAACTCATCGGCTGCACAAGCGCCTAATAGCAGCGGAAGCCCCTCTGGCAACCCTGCTCCAAACACAAATGAGGGCAGCGCATCTGTCCCACCAACCTCAGAAGCGGCACTAGCAGCCGACACATCGTCTGCGGCAAACTCAGGAACTCCTCCTAGTGTAACGGGGTCAGCACCAGTCAACACGACCGCTCCAGTCTCGACCACGGCTCCTGTCTCGACCACGGCTCCTGTCTCGACTACGGCTCCTGTCTCGACCACAGCTCCGGTCTCAACGACTGCTCCGGTTTCAACCACAGCTCCGGTTTCGACTACCGCTCCGGTTTCGACTACCGCTCCGATTTCGACTACCGCTCCGATTTCGACTACCGCCCCAGTCTCGACGACAGCCCCTGTCT
>CAZNAD010000020.1:0-41176 GCA_964571195.1 uncultured Gallionellaceae bacterium
GTCCTCGCCGAAATCCCCTGACCAGCCTGCGCTACTCGGCGGCGCACAGGGGATGGAGAAACAAAAAACCTAAAACCACCGCGTGGGCACTTCGTGCCCACACTGTCGGGCTACTCAAACTCTTTAAAAAAATCATGGTTAATATCAAAAACAACTCTTGGGGTTAGTCCAAATTCAAGCTTTTCAAACATTGAAACCAACTTCTCACCATCAACCAATTCTATGGGTGGCACACCGTCCCGAACGGCCTCATTTTTTGCATCTTGAGTAAACCGCCCGGTAGTGATGATTATTCCCTTATCAGCTCTCCCAGCCATAGCTCCCCTAAAGTCCCTTACTTTGTCTGACGAAACGACCTCCTTGTATCTCTTCGACTGGAAAAGAACTTTGAAACTCATCAGCGGATTCAACTCTAAAACCCCATACCCATCGATTCCCCCGTCTCCCGATTTTCCTGTAACTTTTACATGTGAAAATCCAGATTCGCGAAGTAGCCGTTGGCATAGTCGCTCGAATCCTTCTGGTGGAAGCTGCTTTAAAATCTCAAGAACCTGCTCACGATAGTTTTCGTCTTCTACTTTCTCTTCTATCTCTTCATCTATTCCAAATGTTTTAGGGATATCTGGCGAAGACACCTCTTTTTTCTTGTCAAAAGTGCCATGAGTCCTAGAGAAGAATTCGCTTGGCTTATCGAGGTCAATTAGCTCTAAGTAGTTTGGCTTGAGTGTCCAAACTCCACGCTTGGTGGAATCCAGCACTCCGCCTTTAACCAAATAGAATCTGGCCCACGCAATTCGGTTTTTTACCGTAGAGCCTCCATTCTTATTTCTTAACTCAAGCTCTTCTTCAGAAATGTTATAGCGATCAATAATCAAATCTGTAACTTCAGCAGGATTACCTGACCCACCAAGCTCTCGAAGAATCTCAATAATTGGAACAAAGTACTTTGTGAAATCGGGGCCTTTTATATGTTTTAGTGCTTTTTTTGCCATTTCAAATTTCCTTTGTAAATCTCGCGGAAGGCTTCAATGTACCGGAGTCGAATTGTTTTGACTATGGCGGGCAATTAATTGCCCGCCATATGGTTTTGATTTTCGCATTTCCCTCCCCTGTGCGCCGCCTCGATCATTCACAAACAAGCGGAGGTTTAGGCGAGGACTGTCTGAGCGCGTAGCGCGAGTTCCGCAGCCCCGCTTGTTTGTGAATGATCGAGGGGACCCACGAAGTGGGCGGCAAACCGGGGTCGCCTTCTTTTTGGTTACTTTTTCTTGGCGAAGCAAGAAAAAGTGACTAGCTGTCGGGCTACCCCCGACGGTGTTGGTGTTGATTTTAAATGTTGGGTTACGCTGCGCTAACCCAACCTACAAATTCCCAACAGGCGCCGGAACAAAGCCCTGCGGGCTGTGCCTCGACTACTGCCTGATAACTTCCAGCCCGGCCTGTTCCCATGCAAGGATTCCGCCTTGGACGTTGCTGACTTGGGTGAAACCGGCTTCCTGCAACAGCGCGACCGCCTGAGCCGAACGACGACCAGAACGACAGATCACCGCGATAGGTTTGTCTTTGTAATTTTCCAGCTCTTTTAAACGCTGCTCCACTTCGCCTAATGGGATCAGTTTCGCATTCGGAGCATGGATGGCCACATATTCCGTGGGTTCACGCACATCAAGCAACAGCGCGCCTTGGGAATTCATCTGCTGTGCCTGCTTCACATCTACGCCCTGATTCGCCTGTAGTTGCTGCGTCACCACGATCGCGCCAAGGATGGCCGCCACTATCCAGAATATTCTGTTTGATTTCATGCTTTACTCCTTTTTGCCGATGTGAATGGAATCAAGCCAGTTGATACGCAGGAAAACCGCTCTGTACCCAGCCCATCATCCCGCCGCGCAGGTTATAAACATTGGAAAAGCCTTGCTGCTGCAAGAACATACAAGCCTGTGCCGAACGTGCACCGCTGCGACAGACCATAACCAGTTTCTCGGCCTTATCCAGCTCGTGTACTTTGGCGGGCAAGGTATGCAGTGGCAACGCCTCGGCCTTCGGCACAGTGCCTTGGGTGATCTCTTCCATCTGGCGCACATCAATCACGCGCAATTGATAGTTTTCATCTTCCAGCCATTGTGCGAACAGGGAGGCATCGATCTCTTGAACATTCATTCCAAACATAGCGGGACTCCAGTTGATAGTAGATTTCGCATATTAGCATATTCTAATGCAATGGCAAAAAGCTTGGAGATGAAGTCGGTTGGTTACAGAGATGCGAATTATCGCCAGCTCCCCTTAGATATTGAATTTACCGCACCAATCCTTCGCAAACTGCCCCGCCACCCGCCCACTGCGCGAACCCCGCATCAACGACCACTGCAACGCCGCCATACGCACCTCATCAGTAAGCCCCTGCTTCCATCCGTGATGCGCCAGCCAATGCGCGGCCACCGCCAGATACTCATCCTGCGTAAACGGGTAGAACGAAACCCACAGCCCGAAACGCTCGGATAGCGACACCTTCTCTTCCACACTTTCCGCCGGATGCACTTCATCGCCAACATGCTTGGTGGCGAGGTTGTCTTGCATGTAGTCCGGCATCAAGTGGCGGCGATTTGATGTGGCGTAGATGAGCAGGTTGTCGGAGAACGCCACCAGGTCGCCGTCCAGTGCGGCCTTTAGCGCCTGATAACCCGGTTCGGCATCGCTGAAGGAGAGGTCGTCGCAATACAGGATGAAGCGCTCACTACGCCCCTGCACGAGGCCGACGATATGCGACAGATCGGTCAACCCCTGCTTGTCGATCTGGATCACGCGCAAGCCTTGCGCGGCATATTCGTTCAACAGCGCTTTCACCAGCGATGACTTACCCGTGCCGCGAGCACCAGAGAGCAGCACGTTGTTCGCTGTACCGCCGCGCACGAATTGCAGGGTGTTTTGTTGGATGCGTTGTTTCTGATCTTCGATGCCGAACAGGTCGGCGAGTGTGATGCGCTGGAAATTGGCAACGGGATGCAGCGTGCGCTGCAAATGATCCCAGCGGAAGGCTGCGGCAGCAGCCCAGTCCGGGGCTGTCGGCTGTGCGCCGGGTAATACGTTTTCCAGGCGGGCGAGCAAACCTTCGGCGCGAGTGAGAAATTTTTCTAACTTATCCATTCCGTAGCATCTTTCCAAATGACCGCCAACTTCCCCTGTGCGCCGCCGAGTAGCACAGGCTGGTCAGGGGATTTCGGCGAGGACTGTCTGAGCGCGTAGCGCGAGTTCCGCAGCCGCCTGACCAGTCGAGCAACGCAGGGTACCCACGAAGTGGGCGGCAAACCGGGGTCGCCTTCTTTTTGGTTACTTTTTCTTGGCGAAGCAAGAAAAAGTAACTAGCTGTCGGGCTACCCCCGACGGTGTTGGTTTTGAAATGTCGCAGGGAAAACAAAAAACGTTCCCTCACCCTAACCCTCTCCCTGAGGGAGAGGGAACTAAGACAGATGAGCTTGAAAAATCAACTGCGATAACTCGCGTTGATCTTCACGTAATCGTAAGAGAAATCACAAGTCCACAGCGTGGCGTTCACCGCGCCGCGACCCAGCACCACGCGGATGGTGATATCGCTTTGCTGCATTACGCGCTGACCGTCGGCTTCCTGATAGCTCGCTGCACGTCCGCCATTTTCGGCCACCAGCACATCGTCCAGATACAGCTTGAGTTTGGAGACATCAAGATCGCCCACGCCCGCATAACCGATGGCAGCGAGGATACGCCCGAGGTTCGGATCAGAAGCAAAAAATGCGGTCTTGACCAGCGGCGAGTGCGCGATGGCATAACCGATCTTTTTACACTCGGCTTCGTCTTTGCCACCTTCCACTTTGATGGTGATGAATTTGGTTGCACCTTCGCCGTCGCGCACGATCGCTTGTGCCAGAATCGTGGCGACCTCGGTGATGACAGCTTGCATTGCGGCTTGGTTAGCCGCATCAATCGCCACACCGCTCTTGCCGGTGGCAATGAGCATCAGCGCATCATTGGTAGAGGTGTCGCCGTCCACGGTGATGCAGTTGAACGAACGGTTCGCCGCTTCGCTCACCATCTGCTGCAACAGCGGTTGCGCGATGGCAGCATCGGTGGCGATGTAGCCCAGCATAGTGGCCATGTTGGGATGGATCATGCCGGAACCTTTGGACATGCCGGTGACGGTGACAGTCTTGCCGTTGATCAACACTTGTTTGCTCACTGCCTTGGCGACGATGTCGGTGGTCATGATGGCTTGCGACGCATCAAACCAGTTGTCGGCTTTCAGATTGGCGATGGCTTGCGGCATACCGGCAACAATTTTTTCGACGGGTAACGGCTCCATGATGACGCCGGTGGAGTACGGCAGCACTTGCTCGGGCGCACAGCCCAGTAGTTTCGCCAGTTCGTCGCAGGTATTGCGTGCCGCACTCATACCTTGCTCACCTGTGCCCGCGTTGGCATTGCCGGTGTTCACGATCAGCGCACGGATACCTTTGTTCGCGGCGAGATGTTGTTTGGCCAGGGTAACCGGAGCAGCACAAAAACGATTGGAGGTGAACACGCCCGCAACGGTAGCGCCTTCCTCCAGCTTGATGACCAGCAAATCTTTGCGATTCGCGCGTTTGATGCCCGATTCCGCGATGCCCAAAGAAACGCCCGCAACGGGCAACAGTTGTGCCGCAACGGGCGCAGAGAGATTCACAGGCATGGAGGGTTCCTTAATCAATAACGACCGTGGGTGTGATAGATGTAATTGTTCATCTCTACCGATTGGGTGGTCAATCGCCGTGCGGTACTGTACACATCACGAGCGACACCGAGCATCACGCAATACACGACTGCCGGGGCAGAACTCAGCAGCGATTCCAAACTGCCGCGTTCCAGCATGAGTATCTGACTATCCGTTTTCGCCAAGACCGTGGCACTGATATTTTGCACACTGCCACCCACGAAGCTAATCACACCGGCGATATCGCCAGGCTGTAGCTGGTGCAATGTCACCGACTCTCCGTTCGACATGAAAGTAGCCTCGACATTCCCGGCTGCAACAATCAACAAGTAGTCTTTTAAATCGGGGAAGCCAGGTTTGAGTATGCAGTCTCCCGCCTTGTATTCCCGCACCGTGACCAGATCAGCCAACAGCGCGATTTCGGAATCGCGCAAATCCCTAGATACAGCGGAAGTGCGCAAGACACTTGTTATTAGCTTTTTTTCCATGCCCGCGCCCTCGTGCCGCCGTATTAATAACGACCGTGGGTCTTATGGATGTAGTTATTCATCTCTACCGATTGCATATTCATGCGGCGCACAATGCCATGGGTATGACGCACGATGCCGCGCATCACGTAATACACGATAGCGGGCTGCGAATTCAGCAACGTTTCAAAACGGGAACGCTCCAGCACCAGCACTTTGCTGTCGGTCTTGGCGATAGTGGTCGCGCTGATCTGCATGGTATTACCGCCAACGAAGCCGATGATGCCGGCCAGATCGCCAGTTTGCAGCAAGTGCAGGGTCATCTGCTCACCACCGGTGTTAGCGGTCGCTTCCACGTCGCCGCTGCCCAAGATTAGCAATGAGTCTTTCAACTCGGTATCTCCCGGCTTGAGGATGTATTCACCCGCCTTGTAATCACGTACCGTGATCAGGCTTGCCAGCAGGTCGATTTCGGAATCGCGCAGTTCCTCCGACAAAGTGGAATTGCGCAATGCATTCAAGATCAAATCGCTCGTTACCATTTATGCTCTCCCCGTAATAATCAGCTCAATTTCCCGTGGCACTGCTTGTATTTTTTCCCCGATCCGCACGGACAGGGATCGTTGCGCCCGACCTTCTCTCCCGAACGCACGAAGGGTTTATGTTCGGCGTTTTCCGACTCTCCCGCCGCATCCACCTCTTCGTAAGCGGCGTGATGATACTGCACATTTTCCGGCGTGTGGGGGGCTTCCACCGCCTCCACTTCTTCGCTGCTGCGGATCTGCACATTCATCAATGTCTGAGTTACATCACGCTTGATGCTCTCCAGCATGGCGGCGAACAACTCGAATGCCTCGCGCTTGTATTCCTGCTTGGGATTCTTTTGCGCGTATCCGCGCAAGTGGATACCCTGACGCAGATGATCCAGCGCGGCAAGATGTTCGCGCCAATGCTGATCCAGGCTTTGCAGCATGACGATACGTTCGTAACCATGCATGGCTTCGCCGCCGACCGTATCGACTTTTGCCTGGTACTGTTGTAGCGCGGCCTCAACCACGCGCTGGCACACACCGTTCTCGTCGAGCTGCTTATCCTGTTCCAGCCATTGCGCCACCGGCAGGTGCAGCTGGTATTCGGCAGCGAGTGCCTTCTCCAGTCCCGGGGCATCCCATTGCTCTTCCATGCTGCCCTGGGGAATATACTCACCGACGAGATCACTCATCACACCCTCGCGCATGGCCGCGATAGTCTCCGAGATATCATCGCTCTCCAGCAGTTCGTTGCGCTGCTGATAGATCACCTTGCGCTGGTCGTTGGCCACATCGTCGTATTCGAGGATCTGTTTGCGCATGTCGAAGTTGCGCGCTTCCACCTTGCGCTGCGCGTTCTCGATGGCGCGGGTCACCCAGCTGTGTTCGATGGCTTCGCCTTCGGGCAGCTTGAATTTGTTCATGATCGCCGCGACGCGGTCCGAGGCAAAGATCCGCAACAACGGATCTTCCAGCGACAGGTAGAAACGGCTGGAACCGGGATCGCCCTGACGACCGGCGCGACCACGCAACTGGTTGTCCACACGACGCGACTCATGCCGCTCGGTACCGATGATGTGCAGGCCGCCGCTGGCTACGACTTGTTCGTGCACTGGTTGCCACTCGGCACGCAATTGCGCCACACGTTGTTCGCGCGTAGCCGCATCCAAACTCTCGTCCATGCGCACCAGTTCGATGGGTTTCTCCACGTTTCCGCCCAGCACGATATCGGTGCCGCGACCGGCCATATTGGTGGCGATAGTGATCATTTTCGGACTACCTGCCTGCGCGATGATCTCGGCTTCGCGCGCATGCTGCTTGGCATTCAGCACCTGGTGCGGCAGTTTTTCTTTTTCCAGCAAGCGGGACAGCAGCTCCGAGGTCTCGATCGAAGTCGTACCCACCAGCACCGGCTGGCCGCGCTGGTAACAATCGCGGATGTCCGCGATGACCGCCACATATTTCTCGTTGGTCGAAAGATAGACCTTGTCCATCATGTCTTTGCGCACAGTCGGACGATGCGGCGGGATGATGACTGTCTCAAGGTTGTAGATGGACTGGAATTCGTAGGCTTCCGTATCCGCCGTACCGGTCATGCCGGACAGCTTGTTGTACATGCGGAAGTAATTCTGGAAAGTGATCGACGCCAGCGTCTGATTCTCTTTCTGGATGGCCACGCCTTCTTTGGCTTCGACTGCCTGATGCAGACCATCCGACCAGCGGCGTCCCGACATCAGGCGTCCGGTGAACTCGTCCACGATGACCACTTCGCCGTTCTGTACCACGTAATGCTGGTCCAGATGGTACAGCGCGTGCGCGCGCAACGCCGCATACAGATGATGGATCAGGGTGATGTTGGACGGATCATATAAGCTGCCACCGGCAGGCAGCAGACCCGCCTGTGCCAGCAGTTGTTCCGCGCGCTCGTGCCCTGCTTCGGTGAGCAATATCTGGTGGTTTTTTTCGTCCACATTGAAGTCGCCCGCGCCGTCTTCTTCCTGCTGGCGCACCAGATGCGGCACGATCTTGTTCATGCGCAGATAGACATCGAGATTGTCTTCCGCCTGACCAGAAATGATGAGCGGGGTACGCGCCTCGTCGATCAGGATGGAGTCCACCTCGTCGACGACAGCAAAATTCAGCCCGCGCTGAAAACGCTCATCCGCCCGCGCAGCCATATTGTCGCGCAGGTAATCGAAACCGAATTCATTGTTGGTGCCGTATGTGATATCGGCGGCATAAGCGGCCTGTTTATCGCCATGATCCATATTAGACAGGATGACACCGACCGACAGGCCGAGGAAACGGTACAGACGCCCCATCCACTCCGCATCACGCGAGGCAAGGTAGTCGTTCACGGTAACCACGTGCACACCCTTGCCGGATAACGCGTTCAGATAGGCTGGCAGCGTCGCCATCAGGGTCTTGCCTTCGCCGGTACGCATCTCGGCGATCTTGCCGTAATGCAGCACCATGCCGCCGATCAGTTGCACATCGAAGTGGCGCATCTGTAAAGCGCGTTTACCGCCTTCGCGCACCACGGCAAACGCTTCCGGCAAAATATCGTCCAGCGTCTCGCCCTGTTGCACACGCTGCTTGAATTGTGCGGTCTTGTCGCGCAACGCCTCGTCGGACAAGGCGGCGATGCCGGATTCCAAGGCATTGATAGTTTCTACGGTACGTCGATATTGTTTGAGCAGGCGGTCGTTGCGGCTACCGAATACACTTTTCAGCAATTTGGAAATCATGTTCTTGTGTTTACTCTGTCACTACAGCGAATAAATAAAAAAGGGTGAGACTGCGCTCACCCTTATTGCAAAGCTAACGCGATCAACTTGCGGCATTTTGCAGGAACCGCACCGGATTCTGCGCCAAGCCTTTGTACCTCACTTCAAAGTGCAGGTGATTGCCGGTAGAGCGCCCGGTGCTACCCACCTTGGCGATCACTTGCCCGCGCCGTACCACAGTACCGACCTTGGTCAACAGCCGGGACGCATGCGCATAGCGCGTGACGATGTCGTTGCCGTGATCAATCTCAATCATATTACCATACTGCGGGTGGTAATCCGCGTACACCACCACCCCGGCGGCTGATGCGTAGATTGGCGTGCCCGCCTGCACCATGTAATCCACCCCTTCGTGCATGGCGTTTTTGCCCGTAAACGGATCAATGCGCCAGCCAAAGTTGGATGAGTACCACCCCTCAGTGATAGGAGCCACCGAAGGCAATAGTCTTTTGCTCAAGGTGTTCTGCATCAGCAGCGTCTCCAACGCCACCAGCTTGTCGCTACGGTCACTCAAAAGCGTGGAGAGCGTAGCAAGCTGCCGATTCATATTGTCCAGAGACATCTCGCTCTGTTGAGCCACTGGTACATAGGGACCACCTTGCGCGGGTATCTGGTCAAAAGAGAATTCCTGCGGCTTCATGCCGCTGATTTTGGCCAGTCTCGCGCCCAGCGTGTCCAGTCGCAACAACTGCGCCTGCATCTGTCCCAAGCGTTGTGCCATGGTATCCAGGCTTTCGTGCAGATAGGCCTGTTGTTTTTGTTGTTCGTCCTGTTGTGCGCTGGCCAACCATAAGCGCAATTCGTTGCTGATACTGCCAGGTTGCAGGCGAACGATGGCATACTGGGTCATCAGCACCGCACCGATAAACAGCGCGAACATCAAAACGGCCAACACCAACAGGTGTACTTTAGTGAGCGTGACGCTGCGCGCTTTTGCCAACTGACTGGAAACTAGAATAATATTCACGCCGCCTCCTTTCTCAACATCATACCCCCCGCCACTGTGACACACCGTCTCAACGCCATTTTAACCTCCAGCCGTGAACTGCGTCAGCTCACAGGCAAAGCACAACAGCTCACGGCATTACAGCGGCAATTGACCCAACTCGTCCCACCAGCGTTGTCGCGTGCTTGCCGGGTAGCACAGAGCGACGGAACAACCTTGACATTAATCGCCGATAACGGCGCAATCGCCGCCAAATTGCGCCAAATGAGTACTGATATAATCACCGGACTGCAAATGAGGGGCTGCGAGGTTACTGTAATTCAGGTACAGGTGCAAGTCAGCACCCCGCCCTATATCCCCCCCCCCCAAGCGCGCGAGATCGGCACGAAAGGCAAGGCGCAACTGAACCAGTTGGCAGAAACGCTGGCCGACTCCCCACTGAAACAGGCACTTACTCGTCTGGCGCGCCGCAGTTAGGGCAATATCCGCCAACCGATCAGCACATAACGCTCCAGCAGGAACAACACGGCAAACACCAGTAACATCACCACGACAAAACGCGCGACCTGCCAGGTGAAGCGCAGATAACGCACATCGCGGGTGAATATGTATAACCCGCCAGACAGCACCATGAGCAATGCCGACAGAAGCAGTAACAGTCGCAGTGCCAGCATGAGCGCCCCGACTTAAACCGTTTGCAGCTGTAAACGCAGAAAGTCCGGTGCCTCTTCCGTCTTGTCGAAAGTGACGAACTCCCAGGCAGACTCGTCCGCCAGCATCGCGCGCAACAGGGCATTGTTCAGCGCATGACCGGACTTGAAGCCGGAGAATGCACCGATCAGCGGATGCCCCAGCAGATACAGGTCACCAATGGCATCCAACACCTTGTGTTTGACGAACTCGTCCTCGAAGCGCAGGCCATCGGGGTTGATGACGCGGTATTCATCCATGACGATGGCGTTGTCCAGATTGCCACCCAGCGCCAGCCCCTGTGAACGCATATATTCCACGTCCTGCATGAAACCGAAGGTACGCGCACGACTCACTTCCTTGACATAGGAATGTTCACCCAGATCAATCATCACATTCTGCTTGGTGTTGGCGAATACCGGATGGGAGAAATTGATGGTGAAACTCAGTTTATAACCGTTATACGGATCAAAACGCACCCATTTGTCGCCTTCTTTGACCTCTACCGTCTTTTTAATGCGAATGAACTTCTTGGCTGCGACCTGTTCGACGATACCGGCCGACTGCAACAGGAACACGAATGTCCCCGCGCTGCCGTCCATGATGGGCAACTCGGAACTGCTCAACTCGACCACGACGTTATCTATCCCCAATCCGGCCAATGCCGACATCAGGTGCTCGACCGTCGCCACCCGCGCACCACCAGCTTCCAGGCAGGTCGATAGACGTGTGTCATGAACTGCGTACGCATCGGCACGTATATCCGCCGGCGGGACTAGATCGACCCGGCGGAACACGATACCGCTGTTGGCGGGTGCCGGACGCAAAGTCAGATAGACCTTCTCGCCCGTATGCAGACCGACGCCCGTCGCCTGCACCGTCGTTTTTAGCGTACGCTGTTTGACCATGTTCTCTCTTCGATAGATCACCAAGACTCAGGGACGCAGTTTAACACAGCAGGAACCGCATTCCGCCCCGCCAGCCGCCTCCCCGCCACCATCAATCCGCTTGTTTGCGCAGGAAAGACGGGATGTCCAGGGTTTCCACACCCGATTGTTTCATCGCTTCGACCGTGGCTTCGCGATGGCGTCCGGTGCGCATCACGGCGGGCATATCCAGCTCGCGGTAATCGACCATAGGCACATCGTGAGTGCCGGTGCGCAATTGCATCTGCGGTACCAACACCGGCTTCGGCTTCTTGTTCGCCACCGAACCCAGTCCCGTCGCCACGATAGTCACGCGCAGTTCGTCGCCCATAGCCTCGTCGAACACCGAACCCACGATCACGGTCGCTTCCGACGCGGCAAACTGGAAGCAGTTCATCACTTCGTGCAGCTCTTCCAGAGTCAGGTTGCTGCTGGAAGTGATGTTCACCAGCACACCACGCGCGCCAGACAGATCCACATCATCCAGCAACGGGCTGGCGATAGCTTGTTCGGCAGCCTTCTTGGCGCGATTCTCACCGGTCGCGGTCGCCGCCCCCATCATCGCCATGCCATTCTCGGACATCAGTGTGCACACGTCAGCAAAGTCCACGTTGACCATGCCCGGCACATTGATGACTTCGGCGATACCTGCCACAGCACCTTGCAACACACCGTTCGCCGCCTTGAACGCGGCGGGCAAAGTAGTTTTGCCGCCCAATACTTCCATCAGCTTGGCATTCGGCACGATGATGAGAGAATCGACATAACTGGCCAGCTCCTCGATGCCGCTCTGCGCCAGCGTCATGCGCTTGCCCTCGAACACGAACGGCTTGGTCACCACCGCCACAGTGAGGATGCCCATTTCTTTGGCCACTTGCGCCACGACCGGAGCAGCACCGGTGCCCGTACCACCGCCCATACCGGCGGTGATAAACACCATGTTCGCACCCTGGATGATCTCGGCGATACGCTCGCGATCTTCTTCCGCTGCCGCTTGGCCAACCTCGGGCTTGGCACCCGCGCCCAAGCCTTTGGTCAAGGCCGAGCCGATCTGCAACTGCACCCGAGCCTGGCTGCGCTTGAGCGCTTGCGCATCGGTATTGATGGCGATGAACTCGACCCCCTGCACACCTTGTTCGATCATGTGATCGACCGCATTGCCGCCGCAGCCGCCCACACCGATCACCTTGATTACCGCCCCTTGTGGTTGTGCATCCATTAGTTCAAACATCGTTTTCTCCTTATCAAATTACAAACCAACACTCAAATACCCGAAAGAAACCACCAACCGAACTTCACCCTGAACCGAATCAAAAATTTCCCTGGAACCACGTCTTCATCTTTGCCAACACGTCGCTAAACGAACCGGATTGCATGCGCAGATCCTCGTGTTTCTGCTGTTGCTCGAGGCCGTATAACAACAAACCGACGCCGGTAGCGAAGCGCGGTGTCTTGACTACATCGGCCAAGCCGCCGACATAACGCGGCAGCCCCAACCTGACGGGCATGTGGAACATCTCCTCGCCCAGCTCGACCATACCCTGCATGGCGCTGCTACCGCCGGTGAGCACGATGCCGGAGGACAACAGGTCCTCGTAACCGCTGCGGCGCAATTCGGCCTGCACCAATTCATACAGCTCTTCCACGCGCGGCTCGATCACATCCGCCAATGTCTGGCGCGACAAGGTGCGTGCACCGCGCTCGCCCACGCCGGGCACCTCGATCGGCGCATCGTCGGCCAACTGACGCAACGCGCAGCCGTACTTGATCTTGATGTCTTCGGCATCCTTGGTCGGCGTGCGCAAAGCCATCGCGATATCATTGGTGATCTGATCACCCGCGATGGGGATCACTGCGGTGTGGCGGATCGCCCCACCGGTGAAGATGGCGACATCGGTGGTTCCGCCGCCAATATCCACCAGACACACACCGAGGTCTTTTTCATCGTCGGCCAGTACTGCGCGACCGGAAGCCAGCGGTTGCAAAATCATCTGGTTCATCTCCAGACCGCAGCGATGCACACACTTGAGGATGTTCTGAACTGCGGCCACTGCACCGGTGACGATGTGCACCTCGACCTCGAGACGCATACCGCTCATACCCAGCGGCTTCTTGATCCCTTCTTGCCCGTCGATGCTGAACTCCTGCTCGAGGATATGCAGTATCTGCTGGTCTCCCGGCAGACTGATCGAGCTGGCGGTCTCCACCACCCGGTCGATGTCGGCCTGGATCACTTCCTTGTCCTTGATCTTGACCATGCCGTTGGCATTCGAGCTGCGGATATGTCCGCCCGCGATGCCGGTATAGACCTCGCGTATCTTGCAGTCCGCCATCAACTCGGCATCACCCAGAGAGCGCTGTATCGCCGCCACCGTGGCATCGATGTTCACCACCATGCCCTTCTTCATGCCGGAGGACTCGTGCATGCCGACCCCGATCACCTCAAGCGTCCCTTCCGGCTTGACTTCGGCGACGATGGTGACGATTTTCGATGTTCCGATATCCAGACCAACGATCAAGTTTTTGACTTCCCTGTTTTTGCTCATCGTATTTGCCCTCTAAACCTTGTTTCCAGAAGCCTGCTTTTTCTGCACCGCCAACCCGTTCGGCAGGCGCGCGGCAAAACCGTTGCGATAACGCAAATCGACATGTGTCACGTCGCCGGCAAGAGTCGCCAGACTGTACGGATACACCTCGACAAAACGCGCCATGCGCTGCTGCATCTGTTCGCGCCCCAACTCCAGCACCATGCCGTTGCCCAGACGGGCCTGCCATGCAAAACGCGGTGACAGGCTCATTTGTGTGACCTGCTGCTGTAGCGGTTGCAGCGTCTGGCTCAGTTCGACATACAACTTCGCCATCTGCGCGGAGGTGTCCGGCTGACCAATAAAGGCTGGTAACACCTGAACGTCAGTGTCGTTTTCGCGCGGCACGGTAAACACCTCGCCATGTGTGTTCACCAGTGCAACACCGTTCCAGCGCGCCAACGCAACATGCTCCTCCAGCTCCACTTCCAAGCTCCACGGGAATTTCCTGCGCACACTCACTTTGCGCACCCACGGCAACTGCTCGAACGCCAGACGCGCGCGCTTCATGTCCACTGAGAAGAAATTACCGCGCACCTGTTCACGCACCACCCGCTCCAGCAATTCCACTGGCACCTGCTGCGGCGCGGCACTCAACTGCACCGTATTGAGCGGAAACACCGGCAAACGCAGCACATATCGCACCGCTCCGTACAGCATCAGCACTAGGCTGAGACCGAACAGCAGATTGGCGAGTGTGCGCAACAGTGGCGCGTTATCCCACACTACCCTCTCCCCAACCCTCTCCCGCAAGCGGGCGAGGGAGCAATCGTAATAAACCTACTTTCCAATTCCGGCCCCCTCCAGTATCTGCACCACCAACTGCTCGAAACTGATGCCCGCATGACGTGCCGCCATCGGCACCAGACTATGGTCAGTCATGCCCGGCGCGGTGTTGATCTCCAACAGATAGGGCTTGCCGTCTTCGCTGCGCAGAAAATCCACACGTCCCCAGCCCGCACAACCGATCAACTGGAACGCCTGCAACGCCAATTGCTGCATTTCCGCCTCCTGCTCGGCACTCAGCCCGCAGGGACACAGATAGCGCGTGTCGTCGCGCAGGTACTTCGCCTCGTAGTCATAGAACTCGTTGGCCGGTTCGATCTTGATCACCGGCAGCGCGCGCCCATTGAGGATGGTCGCGGTGTACTCGCCGCCGCTCATGAAACTTTCAGCAATCACCACCTTGTCGTGTTTCGCGGCTGCAGCATAAGCGCTTGGCAACTCCTCCACGGTTTTCACCTTGGTCACTCCGACGCTGGAGCCTTCGCTCGATGGTTTGACAAACAACGGCAGGTCAAGATGGTCTGCCATCGCGTTCCAGTCGGTCGGCCCGGTCAGCGCCTCGTACTCAGGAATGGGCAACCCGGCGGCCTGCCAGATCAGCTTGGTACGCCATTTATCCATCGCGATGGCCGAGGCCATCACGCCGCTTCCGGTATAAGGAATATCCATCAACTCCAGCGCACCCTGCACCGTACCGTCCTCGCCGCCGCGTCCATGCAAAATGACGAACACGCGCTCGAACTTTTCTTTCTTCAGATCGGACAAATCGCGCTCTGCCGGATCGAAGGCATGTGCATCCACTCCGCTGCGCTGCAATGCGGCCAACACCGCCGCACCGCTCTTCAACGACACCTCGCGCTCTGCCGAACGCCCGCCGAACAACACCGCCACTTTGCCAAACTTGCTCAAATCCATTCTCCTACGATACGAACCTCTGGTTGCAGATCGACACCCGCCTGTTGCATCACCGTTGCCCGCACTTCGTTAATCAAATCTTCAATATCTTTTGCCGTCGCATCGCCTGTATTCACGATGAAGTTGGCATGTTTTTCCGACACCTGCGCACCGCCGATACACTTTCCTTTCAATCCGCAACCCTCGATCAATTTTGCCGCATGACCACCCGGCGGATTGCGAAACACCGAGCCCGCATTCGGCTGCTGCAAAGGCTGACTCGCGCTACGCTTCTCCATCAGCGCTTTGATATCTTGGCGCGCCTGCTCCACATCACCTGCGTCAAACTTCAGCCATGCCCCGACGAAGAATTCTTCTTGGGGAAGGGTAAAACCTTCGGGCACTGCCGCTTCACCACCCTTCTCCCTTCTCCCTTCTCCCTTCTCCATCAAAGCCACATGCCGATATCCGATCTCATACTCTTCCGGCGTACGCTCCAGCAATTCACCGCTACGCGTGAGCACCTGCACGCGCACCACCTTCTGCCAAGTTTCGCTGCCATAACATCCGGCATTCATCGCCAACATGCCGCCCAGCGTACCGGGGATGCCGACGAAGAACTCCGCACCGCACAAGTCGTTCGCGGCAGCGAAACGCGCCAGCTTCGCGCCAGCCACACCCGCTTGCACGTAAACCGCGTCTCCCTCCATACGCAATTCGCTCAACGCCCCCTGCATCAACACCACCGTGCCGCGAAAACCGCCGTCGCGCACCAGCAGGTTGCTGCCCAATCCCAAGGCCAGCAGTGGTTCATCTGACGGCAGTTGCCGCAAGAACGCTTGCAGGTCAGCCAGATCGGCAGGGCGGTACATGCGACGTGCCATGCCGCCCGCGCGCCAACTGGTATGACGGCGCATGTCGACCTCGAAGCTGAGTTCGCCTCGCAGCCCTTCCGTTTTGAACTGTGCCGGTTCATTCATATTCATTTGCTGGTCAACTGTTTCACCAGATTCGGCACACCGCCGATGGAACCCGCCCCCATGGTCAGCACCACATCACCGTCGCGCGCCATCTGCAAAATGGTCTGCGGCATGTCCGCGATGCTCTCCACGAACACGGCCTCGCTCTGCCCAGCTACGCGCAACGCATGCATCAGTCCGCGCCCGTCTGCCGCCACGATAGGTGCCTCGCCTGCCGCATAGACTTCGGCCAGCGCGAGGACATCGACACTCGCCATCACCTTTACGAAATCCTCGAACAGATCACGCGTACGCGTGTAGCGATGCGGCTGGAATGCCAGCAACAGACGCTTGTCGGGGAAGGCACCGCGCACCGCCGCCAGCGTCGCTTTCATCTCCACCGGGTGATGACCGTAATCGTCGATGAGCGTGAACGAACCGCCGTTCGGCAGCGGAACTTCGCCATAACGCTGCATGCGCCGCCCCACCCCCTGGAACTCGGCCAGCGCAGCCACGATGGCCTCTTCCGCCACACCCACTTCCAGCGCGACCGCGATGGCCGCCAGCGAGTTCAGCACGTTGTGTAACCCCGCCAGATTGAGCGTGATGTCCAGATCGATAGGCACGCTGTTGTGACGGCACAGCGCCGTGAAGCGCATCTTGCCGCCTTCGTGGCGCACGTTCACTGCACGAATCTGCGCCTCTTCACTGAAGCCATAAGTCGTGATCGGCTTGCTGATGCGCGGCAGAATGTCGCGCACGTTCTCGTCATCCACACACAACATAGCGCGACCGTAGAACGGCAGACGTTCAATGAAATCGACAAAGGCCTGTTTCAATTTGCCGAAGTCGTGGCCGTAAGTCTCCATGTGGTCGGCATCGATGTTGGTAATGATCGCCAGAATAGGCGTGAGGTACAGGAACGAGGCATCGGACTCGTCCGCCTCGGCGACGATGAACTCCCCCGTGCCCAGCCTTGCATTCGCACCGCTGCTGTTGAGACGTCCGCCAATGACGAAGGTGGGATCGTAACCGCCCTTGGCCAGGATGCTGGTCACCAGCGAGGTGGTGGTGGTCTTGCCGTGCGTGCCCGCCACGGCGATGCCCTGACGCAAGCGCATCAACTCGGCCAGCATCACCGCACGCGGCACGATGGGGATGCGCTGCTCGCGCGCCGCCACCACTTCCGGGTTGTCTGCCTTGACCGCAGTGGAGGTCACCACCGCATCGGCGTCTTTCAGGTTCTGGGTATCGTGACCGTAATGGATGGTCGCGCCCAGCGTCTGCAAGCGCTGCGTGACCGCGCTCTCAGACAGGTCAGAGCCGCTTACCTGGAAACCCAGGTTGAGCAACACCTCGGCGATACCGTTCATGCCGGAGCCGCCGATGCCGACGAAATGGATGTGTTTGATCTTGTGTTTCATTGAAAACCTCCCACCACAGAGACACCGAGACACAGAGAAAAACCACTCCCAATATTTGCCGGAGCACCCATGCGATATCTCGACAACACGCCAGACCGAACAACAAAAGCTTCTCTCGCTTTTGCCATCCTCTGTGTCTCTGTGTCTCTGTGGTGAATTGTTTTAATCATCCCGCCAATTCCTTGCAAACATTAGCGACTTGCGTTGTCGCATCGGGTTTCGCCAGGCTGCGTGCGGCTTGAGCCATCGCCAGCAGCTTCTCTCTAGTCAGTTCACGCAACAGTTGCGCCAACTTCTCGGCGTTCAGTTCTTTTTGCGGCAACAACAGCGCCGCACCGTGCTCGCTCAGGAAACGCGCGTTGTGCGTCTGGTGATCGTCCACTGCGAACGGGAACGGGACGAGTACACTTGCCACACCCGCCGCAGCCAACTCGGCGATGGTCAATGCCCCCGCGCGGCAGATCACCACATCGGCGTTGGTATATTGAGTTGACATGTCGTCAAGGAAAGCGCGGATGTCGGCGTTCACACCGGCTTGCGCATACAGTTTTTGCACCGCCTCGAAATGTTTCTTGCCGGTCTGGTGCAAAACATTCGGGCGCTCCGCTTCACTCATCATGGCAAGTGCTTTGGGCAGGGCTTCGTTCAATGCCTGCGCGCCCAAGCTGCCGCCCACGACCAGCACATTCAACTCGCCGCTGCGATTCGCGAAGCGTGCCTGCGGCTCGGCGACTGCGGCGATATCGGCTCGCACCGGATTGCCGCACCACTGCGTGCCTTTTAATACATCGGGGAAGCCGCTCAACACGCGCGTGGAAAGTTTTGCCAGTACCTTGTTGCTCAATCCGGCGATGGAGTTCTGTTCGTGAACGACCAAAGGACGGCGCAGGATCGCTGCCATCAGCCCACCCGGCATGGTGATGTAACCGCCCATGCCCAGCACCACATCGGGACGGTGACGGAAGATCGCATCCGCGCTCTGCCCCAAAGCGCGCAGCAAAGTGAACGGCAAAGTGAGTAAACGCAGCAGGCCTTTGCCGCGCACGCCGGAAAAATTCACCCACGCTACCGGATAACCATGCTTGGGCACCAGATCGGCTTCCATGCTACTCGGCGCGCCCAGCCATACCACGTTCCAACCTTGCGCACGCAAAGCATCGGCCACGGCCAAGCCCGGATAGATATGCCCGCCGGTACCGCCTGCCATGATGAGGATGGTACGACTCATATCGGAAGTCCCCGCGCAACACGTCTGTTTTCATAATCAATACGCAGCAACACGGCCATCGCCATCAGGTTCACCACCACACCGCTGCCGCCGAAGCTGAGGAACGGCAGGGTCAATCCCTTGGTCGGCAACACGCCCATGTTCACGCCGATGTTGATCATTGCCTGCACACCTATCCACACCGCGATACCCTGTGCCACCAGCGCGGCGAACAATCTGTCTTCCATGGCCGCCTGGCGACCGATGGCAAACGCGCGCACGATCAACCAGCCAAACAGCAGGATCACCGCGCTCACACCGAAGAAGCCCAGCTCTTCGGCGATCACCGCCAGCAGAAAGTCGGTATGCGCTTCCGGCAGATAGAACAGTTTCTCGACACTGGCCCCCAAACCGACACCGAACCATTCACCGCGACCAAAAGCGATCAGCGCATGACTCAACTGATAACCTTTACCGTAGGGATCCGACCAGGGATCCATGAAACCGATCACACGCTGCATACGATAGGGGGAAGACAGAATCAGCGCGGCGAACGCAACGGGAAGTGCGATGACCAGACCGCCGAATATCTTGAGATTGAACCCGCCCAACCACAGCGTGCCCATGGCGATGGCGCAGATCACCACGAACGCGCCCATATCGGGCTCCAGCAACAGCAGTGTGCCGACCAGTGCCATCACACCAAACATGGGGAAGAACGCCTTGCTCAAACTGTCTTTCACCGCGCCTTTGCGCACGGTGTAATCGGCCGCGTACAACACGGCGAACATTTTCATGAGTTCGGAGGGTTGCAGATTGATGACGAACAGCGACAGCCAGCGGCGGCTGCCGTTGACGGTTTTGCCGATCCCCGGGATCAGCACCAGAAGTAGCAGCACCACGCCGAACAGGAACAGATAGGGTGCCAGATTCTGCCAGGTCTGCGTCGGCACCTGAAAGACGACGATAGCGGCGAACAGTCCGACACAAATGAATATCGTATGGCGAACCAGATAATAGGTCGGCTGATAGCCGGTAAACTTGCCCGCCTCAGCGGTGGCGATCGAAGCGGAATACACCATCACCAGACCGATGGACAACAACGCCGCGATGATCCACGTCAACACGGTGTCATAGTCGGTCATCACGCGCCGGGGCGTGTTCAGGCTGGTAGTGATCATGCGCCCCCCGCCTCGAGTTCGCGCACGGCAGCGATAAACACTTCCGCGCGATGCTGGTAGTTCCTGAACATATCGAAACTGGCACAGGCTGGCGACAACAGCACGGCATCTCCGGGCTGCGCTTCGGCGGCACAGATGCGCACCGCGTCCTGCATATCTTTTGCCGGCATCAGCGGCACACCGCACTCATGCAATGCTTCGGCGATCCTGTTCGCATCGCGGCCGATCAGCACCACCACCCGCGCGTGACTCGTCACCGCGGATTGCAGCGGAGTGAAATCCTGCCCCTTGCCGTCGCCGCCGAGAATGATGACGGTGGGACAGCCCAGTCCTTTCAAGGCTGCTTCGGTCGCCCCGACATTGGTTCCTTTGGAGTCGTCGTAATACGTGACACCATTGATCTCGGCGACTTTTTCCACCCGGTGCGGCAGACCCTTGAAGTCGCGTAACGCATTCAGCAACGGCGACATGGGCAAGCCGACCGCACGGCACAACGAGATCGCCGCCAGTGCGTTGGAGATATTGTGACGCCCCGTCACCTGCAACTCGACCGTATTCATTAACTTGCGCGCGCCTTCGACCAGCCATTCCCCGTCCTGCTCATGCACGATACCGAGATCGTTCTTGGCCAATGGCGGCGTTTCCAAACCGAAAGTCTGAATCAGGCGGTCACGCAGGGCCATCGCCATGCTCTCCGCATCGTCGCGGTTCAATACCTGCACGCTGCTGCGCCCGTCACAACGGAAGACACGTGCCTTGGCCGCGATGTAGTCGGCCATATCGGCGTAACGATCCAGATGGTCTTCGCTGATATTGAGCATGGTTGCGGCATCCGCGCTCAGTGTGTAGGTCGTCTCCAACTGGAAGCTGGACAGTTCCAGCACCCATACATCGGGATGTTTGCCTTTGCGCTGGATCAGCACATCCAGCACAGCCGGAGAGATATTGCCGGCCACCTCGGTGTCCAGTCCGGCGGCACGGCACATCGCGCCCACCATGCTGGTGACAGTGGTCTTGCCGTTCACCCCGGTGATGGCGATCACTTTCGGGGGATGTTCTTTGGGCAAGGCCTGCGCGAACAACTCGATATCGCCCACCACCGGGATGCCGCGCGCTTGCGCCTTCTGTACCAGCGGATCGCTCAGCGGGATACCGGGACTGATCGCAAGCAGCTCTATTCCGTCCAGCAAGTCGCTGCGGAACACACCGCAACGCGCATCGACTTGCGGGAAACTCGCCTGCAAGGTGGCGAACGACGGCGGCACATTGCGGCTGTCCGCGATACGCACCTTCGCCCCGTACACCAGCATCCAGCGCACGAGCGATAGCCCGGTCTCCCCCATGCCGAGTATCAGTACCGGTTTGTCTTTGAGCTGTTGCAGCATCATCTCAGTTTCAACGTCGCCAATCCGAGTAGAACCAACAACATGGTGATGATCCAGAACCTCACCACGACCTGTGTCTCTTTCCAGCCCTTTTGTTCAAAGTGATGGTGCAAGGGAGCCATCAGGAAGATGCGCTTGCCCTCGCCGTAAAATTTCTTGGTGTATTTGAAATAGGAGACTTGCAGCATCACCGACACCGCTTCCACCACGAACACGCCGCCCATGATGAACAGCACGATCTCCTGCCGCACGATCACCGCGACCACACCCAGCGCGGCACCGAGCGCCAGCGCGCCGACATCACCCATGAAGACCTCGGCGGGATAGGCGTTGAACCAGAGAAAGGCCAGTCCGGCTCCCGCGATAGCCGCGCAGAACACCGCCAACTCGCTGGCACCGGGGATATACGGCACCCCCAGATATTTGGCGAAAACGACGTGTCCGGCGACATAGGCAAAGATCGCCAGCGCGCTACTCACCATCACTGTGGGCATGATCGCCAGACCGTCCAGCCCGTCGGTCAAATTCACCGCATTACTGCTGCCGACGATGACCAGATAGACCAGCAGGATGAAACCGAACATGCCGAGCGGGATCACGACATATTTGAGGAACGGCACGATCAGCTCGGTATGCGCGGGAGTGGAGGCCGTATTCCACAGATAGAGACCCACCGACAAAGCGATAAGTGATTGCCAGAACATCTTGGCCTTGGCGGACAGCCCGTCGGAATTGCGATGCACCACCTTGCGATAGTCGTCCACCCAGCCGATAGCGCCCACGCCCAGTGTGGTCAGCAACACCACCCAGATGTACGGGTTGGTGAGATCGCCCCACAACAAAGTGGTGATGGCAACCGAAGTTAGGATCAGCGCGCCGCCCATGGTCGGCGTACCCGCTTTGACCAAGTGAGTCTGCGGACCATCGCTGCGCACAGACTGCCCGATCTTCATCGCCGCCAGCTTGCGTATCATCGCGGGGCCGACCATAAACGAGATGAACAGTGCAGTCATCGCCGCCAACACGGCACGCAACGTGATGTAGTTAAACACGGCGAATGTTCTGACGTCTTGCGATAACCAGTGTGCCAATGCAAGTAACATATCTCTCCCTTATTGCAGTGCGGTGCAGTGTTGCACCACCCGCTCCATCTTCATGAACCGCGAACCCTTAACCAGTACCGTGCTGTCGGAATCAAGGTGTTGTTCCAAGCAAGCGAGCAAGTCTTCGATACGCTTGAAATGCGTCGCCCCCGTGCCGAACTCATCGACGGCATAACTGCTCAGATCGCCCAGTGCCAGCATTCTCTGGATTCCCAGGTTGTGTGCTTCCGCGCCGATCTCGGCATGCAGACGCGCCGCATCGGCACCGAGCTCGCCCATATCGCCCAACACCAGGATTTTTTTGCCCTGCGCCTGCGCCAACACTTTGAGCGCGGCAGACAGCGAAGCGGGATTGGCGTTGTAGGTGTCATCGATCAACATCGCGCCATGCAGCGCGACCTTGCGTTGCAGGCGACCAGCAACACCTCCGAAACGCTGCAAACCCGCCGCAATGACGGATAGCGGGATGTCCAACGCGATAGCCGCAGCACTTGCCGCAAGTGCATTGCGCACGTTGTGCACACCCGGCACCTGTAGTTCGACCGCAAACTCTCCTTGCGGGGTACGCGCCTCGACCAGCGTGGCAAAACCGCGAGCCTGCCAGCGAGCAGTCACGGCGGCTTTTCCGTTCAGGCCGAAATCCACGATGCGATGTGCACTGGCGGCATCGCGCCATAACGGCGCGAACTCATCATCCGCATTGATGATCGCCACGCCGTGCTGCCCCAGTCCGGCGAATATCTCGCTCTTGGCCAGTGCCACCGCTTCCACCGTGCCCAGCCCGGCCAGATGTGCACTGGCCGCGTTGTTCACCAGCGCCACATCGGGACGCGCGAGGCGCGTCAGATAATCGATCTCCCCCGGATGATTCATACCCATCTCGATCACCGCATAACGGTGCGAAGCACGCAGCTTGAGCAAGGTCAGCGGCATGCCGATATCGTTGTTCAGATTGCCCTTGGTCGCCAACACTGCATCCACCTCGCCCGCTTGCTCGCGCAGGATGGCGGCAAGCATCTCTTTCACCGTGGTCTTACCGTTGCTACCGGTGATGCCGATCAAAGGGATCGCGAACTGTCCGCGCCAATGCGCGGCCAATCTACCCAGCGCGATGCGGGTGTCTTCCACCGCCAGCACCGGAGAACGCGGATCGAGGAGTGAACCGCTCTTTTTGTAGCTGTCCGCATTCACCAGTGCGGCAGCCGCGCCATCCTCTATTGCTTTCTGGGCGAACTCGAAACCGTCGAAATGTTCGCCGCGCAACGCCACGAACAGATCGCCCGGCACGATGGCGCGACTGTCGGTGGAGACTGCCGCGAAGCGCGCATCCGGCCCGACCAGTGTGCCGCCCAACAATGGCGCGATATCCGAGAGCAGCATCATGCCGTACTCCATTCACGTTTGAGATCGACCGGCGCCCATACGCTCAAAGCGCGGCGCACCACTTCGCTGTCGCTGAAGGGATGTTTCTCGCCATTGATCTCCTGATAGTCCTCGTGCCCCTTGCCCGCGATCAACACGGTATCTTCCGCACGCGCCGCACCGACGGCACGGGTGATGGCATGGGCACGGTCTTCGATCACCTGATGGGCATCCCCCTGCACACCGAACAGAATCGCGTCGATGATGGCCTTGGGACTTTCGCTGCGCGGGTTATCACTGGTGATGATGCATTCATCCGCGAATCTGGATGCGACCGTACCCATCATCGGGCGTTTGCCGCGATCACGGTCGCCGCCGCAGCCGAACACACAGATGATCTTGCCGCTACCGGCGGGAGTGACTTCGCGCAAGGTCTGCAACACTTTTTCCAGCGCGTCCGGCGTATGGGCATAATCGACCACAACGGTGGGTTTATCTTTGCCGCCCAGCGTTTGCATGCGCCCCGGCACGGCCTTCTGTTGCGCCAGTTCCTCGATCGCACTGGATAGCTCGACGCCACCGACCAGCAACACGGCGAGCGTCCCCAGCAGATTAGCCGCATTGAAGCGCCCGATCAGACGACTGTGCAATTGCGCCGCGCCCCAGCTCGAACGGATATGTATCGCCATACCCTGAGCATCCATGTGCAGCGCGGCACCGAACACCATACGGATACCCAGCCGCTCGGCCTGTTGCAGCGCTCCATCACTCATGCCATAGCCCACCACCTCGACCTCCGCATCGCGCAATGTCTCGGCTAATTCGGCACCAAAAGCATCGTCCAGATTCAGCACGGCATGCTTGAGATGTTTCCAGTCGAACAGCCGCCGTTTGGCTGCGGCGTAATGATCCATGTCGCCGTGATAATCGAGATGGTCGCGGCTCAGATTGGTCAGCAATGCGACATCGTAATGCACACCGTTCACACGCCCCTGCGCCAAGGCATGTGAAGAGACTTCCATCGCCGCCGCGCGCGCACCCTGTTGCAGATACTCCGCCAGTAGGCCGTGCACACTGACCGCTTCCGGTGTGGTGTTCGGGGATGGATGCAATTCACCGGGGAATCCGTTGCCCAACGTCCCCAGCAATGCCGTCTTGCGCTCCAGGCCATTCAGCGCACGCGCAATCCAATGGCTGCAAGTGGTCTTGCCATTCGTGCCGGTCACCCCAACCATCCAGAGCTTGCTGGAAGGCGCGCCATACACATGGTCGGCCAATGCACCCGCCTGTTGCCGCAACTCGGCCACTGCCAGATGCGGCACCCGCCAGGATTCATCCCATGCAAAACCATGGGCATCCCAGATCACCGCGTTTGCGCCGTTGGTGATCGCCTGGGCAATGAAGCGGCGACCGTCCGTCTGCGCACCCGGATAAGCCACGAAGGTGTCACCGGCCCGCACCATACGGCTGTCGGTGACCAGATGCACGACCTTCACGCCCAGTTTTTCCAGGCGTTGCGACCAATCGTCCAGGCGGATATCCGTTGCCATATTCATACCTCCTCCCCGATCAGCTGGTCGGGTGAAGGCTGCATGACGTTGTTCAGCGGCGCATCGTTCGGCACATTGAGCAGGCGTAATGCCGCTCCCATCACATTGCTGAATGCGGGCGCGGCGACCTGTCCGCCGAAATGCTCCGCCCCGCCCGGCTCATTGACCATCACCGCAACGATCAGGCGTGGATCGGATGCCGGTGCCATACCCACAAAGGATGCGATATATTTGTTGACGTAACGCCCGCCTTCCAGCTTGTGCGCCGTGCCAGTCTTACCTGCCACGCGATATCCCACGATCTGCGCCTGCGGTGCCGTACCACCCGGTCGCACCACCATCTCCAACATGTCGCGCACGGCTCGTGCCGTAGATGCGGAATAGACTCTGACACCGACGGAAGGCACTTCCTGCTTGAGCAGCGAGACCGGCTTCAATTCGCCGTCGTTGGCAAACACCGTGTAGGCGCGCGCCAGTTGCAACAGGTTGACGGATATCCCGTTGCCGTAAGACATGGTGGCCTGCTCGATCGGCTTCCAGCTCTTGTGGTCGCGCAATCGGCCAGCCGCTTCGCCGGGGAAGCCACACCCGGTCTGGGTGCCGAAACCGTTGTCACTGAGTCGCTGCCAGAATGACTGCGGCTGCATCGCAAGCGCGATCTTGGCCGCACCGACGTTGCTGGATTTCTGGATCACCTGCGCCACCGTCAGCGACGCTTCGGGATGGGTGTCGTGGATCTTGCGTCCGCCCACGGTATAAACGCCGTGTTCCGTATTGATGACTGTCTCGGGCCTGACCTTGCCGGACTCCAGTGCCGCCGCTACGGTGAACGGTTTCATCGTCGAACCCGGCTCAAACAGATCGGTCACCACATGGTTGCGCAACAGGTTGACGCCGGGCTTTTCGCGGTTGTTGGGGTTGTAACTCGGCCAGTTTGCCAGCGCCAACACCTCTCCGGTCTTGGCATCCAGCACCACGATGGAACCCGCCTTGGCTTGGTGCGACTCAACCGCCTGCTTGATCTCGCGATAGGCCAGGAACTGCAACTTGCTGTCCAGACTCAGCGCGATGTCGCTACCTTCTTTGGGCGCGCGCACACTGGCCACATCCTCCACAATGTGACCGCGCCGATCCTTGATGACACGCTGACTACCGGGCTTGCCACCGAGTTGCGCCTGCCAGGCCAGCTCTATGCCTTCCTGTCCGTTGTCGTCCACATCGGTGAAACCGAGCAGATGCGAAGTCACCTCCCCGCCTGGGTAATAACGGCGATATTCGCGCTTCAACGACACACCGGCGATACCCAGACCGACCACCTTGCCAGCCTGTTCCGGTGGCAACTGCCGCTTCAGATAGACAAAGTCACGGCTCTTGTCCAGCATCCTGCTCTTCAATTCGTCCGGGTTAACACCGATGACCTGCGCCAGCTGCCGGATCTGTCTTGGTGTCGCTTCAACATCCTGCGGGCTGACCCAGATCGAGTCGACCGGCGTGCTGATCGCCAACGGTTCGCCATGACGATCACTGATCATGCCGCGATGTGCATGGATGTCGATCACCCGGCCATAACGCGCATCGCCTTTTTGTTGCAGGAAATCATCATGGATCACTTGCAGATAGATGCCTCGCACCAGCAAACCGGCCAGCAGCAACAGCAGGAACACGAACAACACGCGCGAACGCCACGGCGGCAAAGCCATCTGTCCACTGGTCTGCACGTTGCCGGCGTGATGCATCATGGTGCCGCCACCTTACCGTTTTCCATACGCACAAACTGGATTTGCGCACCCTGCGGCATATGCATGTGCAACTGGCCGCTGGCGATTTTCTCCACGCGCGCAGGCAACGCCAGCGTGCTTTGCTCCAGCTGCAACTGCCCCCACTCCACCTCCATCTGTTGCGCCTTGTCCTTCTCGCCCTGCAACTCGATGAAATATTTGCGCGCCTTATGCTGGGAAGTCACCACCCCCAGGGCACACAGGATCGCCAATGCCAGCAGGAACAGGTTCAATCTAAGCACCCGCCCCTCCCGTATATTCGGCCACGCGCAGCACCGCACTGCGCGCGCGCGGGTTGTCCGCCAACTCTTGCTCCGAAGCGTGGATCGCCTTGCCGACAAGTTTGATTTTGCCAAGCGGAATATCGGCGGCACGGATCGGCAGATTGCGCGGGAGCTTGTCGCCCTGCGCCATATCGCGCATGAAGCGTTTGACGATACGGTCTTCCAGGGAATGAAAACTGATCACCGCCATCCTTCCTCCGACTTTCAGGCTGTCCATACACTGCGGCAACACGCTCTCGAGTTCTTCGAGCTCGCGGTTGATATAAATCCGTATAGCCTGAAAGGTGCGCGTCGCCGGATTTTTCCCGGGCTCGCGGGAGTGCACGTTTTGCGCGACGATCTCGCTGAGTTGCCGCGTGGTGAGGATGGGTGTTTCTTGGCGCGCAGCAACAAGCGCTCTTGCAATCTTCCTAGCAAACCGTTCTTCGCCGTAGCCACTAATTACCTCCGCCAATAAACCTTCATCCACTGTTGCCAACCACTGCGCCGCCGTCTCGCCGCGACTCGTATCCATACGCATGTCCAGCGGCGCATCGAAACGGAAGCTGAACCCGCGTTGCGCGTCGTCCAACTGCGGCGAAGACACACCCAAGTCCAGCAGCACACCATCCACTTTCCCGACACCCAGCTCGCGCAACACCTGACTCAAGTATTCGAAACCGCTATGCACGACCTGGAAGCGCGCATCGCTGATTGCCTGTGCTGCCGTGATCGCCAACGGGTCTTTGTCCAGCGCGATCAAGCGGCCACGCGCGCCCAGCTTTTCCAATATCAGGCGACTATGACCACCGCGCCCGAAGGTGCAATCCACGTACACGCCATCCGGCTTGATCTGCAACGCTTCAACTGCTTCATTCAGTAAGACGGTCGCGTGAATCAGTCCATCGCTCACAGCGTAAAACCAGCCAATTCAGGCGGCAGATTGTCCGCAGTAAAGCCGGTCATCTTTTCGTTTTGCGCCTGCCAACGCGCCTCGTCCCATAATTCGAATTTATTACCCTGCCCCACCAGCATCACGCGCTTGTCCAGCACGGCATAACTGCGCAGGGTCGGCGAGACCAGCACACGTCCTGCGGCATCCATCACCGCATCTTCTGCATGCCCCACCAGAAAACGTTGCAACGCGCGAATGCGCGGATCGAAAGCGGAAAGCTTCATCAGCTTCTCGCGAATTGGCTGCCACTCGGGTTGCGGGTAAACCAAGAGGCAACCGTCGGCATCAGCCGTCAACACCAACTGCCCGGCGCAGTGCGCAAGCAACATGTCGCGATGCCGAGTCGGTATCGCGAGTCGCCCCTTGCCGTCCAGATTAAGTTGTGTCGCCCCCTGAAACATCCATCACACCCTGATTTAACTCACCCACAAAAACCCACTTTTCACCACTTGACGCCACTATATTGAAAAAAATATGCCCGGTCAAGCCAAAAATCAGGTTTTTTCTTTACAGGACAATGAGTTAGCACATCGAGTTGATGTAAAATAAATTGACTTAAAAAGCAATGAATTGCAGAAACAAGCTAAAGTTGTTTGTGATAGACGGCCTAGATATTGACGGTAAGCATCCTGCTGTCGCGAACTTGCGGTTACAGCGATAAACAAGGCATGGGTATTGGATATTTTTTGCATTCAGATCGTTGAGTAGGGGCATCTGGCAGCTGCTGCGCCGCAACACAACTCGCCGATTAACCTGTTGACTCTATGATTGACGGCAGCGGCCAGCACTTGATGCCGCCACTGCGCAACATTTCATCGACGTGTATGATCGTCACATCACACTGGAGAACGCGCAGTTGATCCCGCTGGCCAAACGTCTGTTGTCGGCGGAGCAGTTGAGCACGATGGGCAACAACATGGTGGCGCGGCGCATACATCGGGAGAAGTGCATGACTCAGACCGGGTTATCGGAGCAGCAGCGACTCATCGTAGCGCTACGCGACCCGGCTGTTTATCCCCATGCCGCCAAAAGCATACGCATCATCGAGACCCATATTTCGTGGATCGTGCTGGCCGGACGGTATGCCTACAAGATCAAGAAAGCACTCGATCTGGGCTTCCTCGATACCCGCACGCTGACCTCCCGCCACCGCGACTGTAACGAAGAGTTGCGTCTCAATCGCCGTCTGGCAGCCAAACTCTACCTTGAGGTCGTCCCCGTCGGCGGCAGTGCCTCACATCCCCGGCTCGGCACGGAACCCGCTATCGAATATGTGGTGAAGATGCGCCGCTTCGCTTCCAGCAAGACGCTGGATCGGCTTGTCATGCGCGGTAAAGTAGATGCCAGCCATATGGATGCGCTCGCCAGCACACTCGCATTTTTCCATAACGAACTGGCTCCGCTGAACAACTACAACGATTATGCGGCGACCCTACAACAGGCACTGGCACAAAACTACGCCCAGTTGAGCGAACTGTTGCATGGCACAAATGCTGTCGCGAGCCTGAGCGAGTTGCAGCAAACAAGTACACAGGTATTGCACGATCTCCTTCCGCGCCTTGCCCTGCGCCAGCAGCAGGGGCACGTACGCGAATGCCATGGCGACTTGCATCTCGGCAACATCGCGCTCATCGGCACGACACCCACACCTTTCGACGCAATCGATTTCAACCCCGCGCTGCGCCGGATCGACGTGATGGACGAAGTGGCGTTCCTGTTCATGGACCTGTTGCACCACGACCTGCCGCCGCTGGCCTATCGTTTCCTTAATGCCTACCTGGAGATCAGCGGTGACTATGCCGGGGTGGAGGTGTTGCATTTGTATACGGCTTATCGCGCCACTGTGCGCGCCAAGGTCAACGCCATCCGGGCACAACAGGCTGCGCTCACACCGACACAGCAACGGCGCGCCATGACGGCTTGCCACGCCTATCTGGCGACGGCCCGTCATTGTCTCGCTGCGCAGCCCCCAGCCCTGCTCATCACCCACGGCCTGCCCGGCTCCGGCAAGAGCAGCTTCGCACAGCTTGTCGTGCAACGTATCGGCGCGATCCGTCTGCGCTCGGATGTCGAGCGCAAGCGCCTGTTCGGATTGACTGCGCTGGCCAATAGCCGCACGGTCGAACAGGACATCTACAGCGCCGCCGCCACCCGTGCCACCTACGCCCGTCTGCTGAACGGTGCGCGTACCGTGCTGCGTGCCGGTTTTACGGTGATCGTCGATGCGGCCTTTCTCCGACACGACGAACGCACAGTATTTCAGCACTTGGCACAGGAACTGCGCGTCCCATTCATCATCGTCTCGCTGTGTACCGATGATGCGACCTTGCGCGACCGTATTCTGCACCGCCAGAAACAGGGCAACGATGCCTCGGAAGCCGACCTCGCTGTGCTGGAAAAACTGCGCGCCGTACAGGAACAACTTTCAGCGCGGGAACGGACTGACGCGATCACGCTGAACGGGGCACAGGACGAAACGGCCTGGCACGCACTACGAGCACGCTTACCACACCCTGCTTGAACCTGCGTCATTCGACCAGCGCGGGTGATTCAACGATAATGCGCGGTGTCGCAGATCATTCCCCCACACCGATGTCCGCAGAGCGCACCACACAAAAACAGATCGCCATCATCGGCGCTGGCCCGGCCGGATTAATGGCCGCCGAAGTGTTGTCGCAGACCGATGCACAGATCGCGGTATACGACGCGATGCCGAGCATGGGGCGCAAGTTCCTGATGGCGGGCAAAGGCGGCATGAACATCACCCACGCCGAACCGTTCACCGATTTCCTGGCGCGATATGGCACGCGGACGGAACAGCTAGCGCCGCTGCTGCGCGCCTTCCCCCCCGACTCTTTGCGTGCATGGATGCACGGCCTCGGCATCACCAGCTTCGTCGGCAGTTCGGGGCGTGTGTTTCCCGCCGACATGAAAGCGGCTCCGCTGCTGCGCGCATGGCTGCATCGTTTGCGTGAATGCGGCGTGTTTTTTCATGTGCGCCATCGCTGGCAGGGATGGGATGGACAAGGGGCATTACGTTTTTCCAGCGCGGCAGGGGAACACTCTGTCCAGGCCGATGCCGTGGTGCTGGCACTGGGCGGCGGCAGTTGGCCGCAGCTTGGCTCGAATGCGGCATGGGTGCCGCTACTGGCGCAACGCGGCATCACCATCGCCCCGCTGCGCGCAAGTAATTGCGGCTTCGATGTCGCCTGGAGCACACACTTGCGCGAGCGTTTCGCCGGACAGCCGCTCAAATCGGTTGCTGTGACGTTTGGTGAGACTCAGCGGCGCGGGGAATGCCTGATCTCCGCGCACGGCATCGAGGGCGGATTGATCTATGCCTATTCTGCCGCCCTGCGCGACGAGATCGAACACAGCGGCAGCGCGACCTTATATCTCGATCTGCTGCCAGACGTTTCGCCGCAGCGCATACAAAGCGAGGTGACTCACCCGCGCGGCTCGCGCTCACTGGGCAGTCATCTGCAAAGCCGACTGGGGCTGACTGGCGTGAAAGCCAGCCTGCTGCGCGAGGTATTAAGCGCGCAACAGATGCAGGATGGCGCGTTGCTCGCGCATACCATCAAGGCGCTGCCGCTCAAACTGCTCGCCCCGCGCCCCTTGAGCGAAGCGATCAGCAGCGCAGGCGGGGTAAGCTTTGCGGAGCTGGATACACAACTCATGTTGAACAAGCTGCCGGGCGTGTTCTGCGCGGGCGAGATGCTGGACTGGGAGGCTCCCACCGGCGGTTATCTGCTCAGTGCCTGTTTCGCCAGCGGCCATGCCGCCGGGGCCGGCGTGGCGGCGTGGCTGCAACAACCTCGCCGCCAACAGGGTTTGTAACATTACCGTGACCTGAAAACAGGTGCGCTTGCGCTACAATGCGCGCCGTCTTTACCTACTTGAAAAGGATGGAACCATGAAGCAATACAGCAAACGCACCGCCGTCACCCACTGGCTGATCTTTCTCTTGTTCATCGCCGCATTCTTTCTCGGCCACGAATTGGATGAAAGCAAAGATGCCGCACAGAAACTGTCGATGTACCCCGTCCATTTTCTGATCGGCGATGCCGTATTACTGCTGACACTGCTGCGCATCTACTTCAGGAAGAAAGACGGCGAACCGGCTGCCGCGAATGCCAATCCGCTGCTCAACAAACTTGCGGCGGCGACCCATGTGCTGATGAACATCGCGGTCATCGCCGTGGTGATCTCCGGCATCGCCACCGTGGCCACCTCGGGCGTGATCGACGCGCTGAAGATGGCCGATCCGGCACTGATCCCCGATTTCCACAAGGTCGAAGCCAAAGAGTTCCATGAACTGTTCATCGGTGTGACGCTGCTGCTGGTGATGTTCCATGTGGCCGCCGCGCTGTACCACCAGTTCATCGTGAAGGACAATCTGCTGCGGCGCATCATGATCAAACGCTTCGAAGACTGATCGTCCCGGCACCGATAAAAAAGAGGGCTTCGTATCGAAGCCCTCTTTTCATTTCAGGGAACCGTCCCGCCGGGAGCGGAAGGACTTCAGGCTCAATCGACTTTGCGTAGCGCGATGCCCAGTGCAAACACTCCGAGCAACACATACCAGAGCAAGGACCATTCTGGGATACCCAGAGTGAGGAAGGTCCAGCCCTTGGCGGCACATTCACCGGAACCGTGCATCAGCTCCTGCCAGACTTCGGCCATGGGAAAATTCTCCAGCATGTAATCCAGACCGGGGCCACAGGCGGGAACCTGATCCTTGGGCAGATTCTGTATCCAGATATGGCGGCTCGCCACTGCCACCCCGCCCAGTGCCGTAAGGGCGATCAGGGACGAATAGACCCAGCGCCCGACACGTCCGGCATGATGTATCGCCGCGAGCAGGAACAACAGGCCGATAGCGATGAAGATGACGCGCTGCACCATACACAGCGGGCAGGGCTCTTCGTGCAGGATGTATTGCAGCACCAGCGCCGCGCAGAACAGTCCGGCGACAACCCCCGCACCGGCCGTGTACAGCCAGCGCGCCGAGGTGTCTTGCCACAATCGCAGTATCTTGTTCATCTCACGCCTCCATGCTTTGCACCGATCAATCCGCTTCGTCTATCCATGTGGACTGGATCGCTTCCAGCACCTTCTCACCGCCGCGATGATGATCATCATCGAAGCCACCCAGATCAACCACCAGGTTGTGCAGGTCAACGAAGCGTATGGTCTTGGGGTCGATATCGGGATGTTTCTCCGACAAGGCGACCGCGATATCGCGCACGTCTATCCATTTCATTTTGAGTGCCCTTCCAAAATCATAATCCGCGTAGCAACCAACTGTACCCCTCGCCATAAGGGAGAGGGGGAACGGGGGTGAGGGAAAGAATCTGACACAGACAATTCATTTTGTATGCCGACCTCCGCCAGATTCCTTCGCCATGTTGATAGTGTACTTCGGTATCTCGATCACCAGATCGGTGTCGCCCACCACCGCCTGACAACTCAGACGCGAGTTACCTTCCAAGCCCCAGGCTTTGTCCAGCATATCCTCTTCCAGTTCCGTAGCTTCTGCCAGACTGCCGAATCCCTCGCGCACGATGACATGGCAGGTGGTGCAGGCACAGGATTTCTCGCAGGCATGCTCGATCTCGATCTCGTGCGCCAGCAATGCATCACAGATGGAGGTGCCGGGGGCTGCCTCAAACAGCGCCCCCCTGGGGCAAAGTTCCTCGTGCGGCAAAACGATGATCTGTGCCATATCAGTTGTCCAGTTCCGATATCTTGTGTCCGGTGAGCGCATGCGACACGCTCTTGTCCATGCGCCGCTGGGCAAAGCCCATTGTCGCGTCATTCAACTGCCCGACGGCGCGCTTAATGGCGAGGTGGTCACCATCCTGCAATCGTGTGCGCAGCTCATCCATCGCGGCGATGATGACGGCGCGTTCGTCCACGCTGAGCAGACTCTGACCGTCCTGCTCCAGCGCATTAACCACCGCCTCGAGCAACTGGCTGGCTTCGACCTGCTGCTCGCGCAACGCGCGCGCCAGCATATCGTCGCGGGCATGTCCGTGTGATTCCTGCAACATGCGTGCGATCTCGGCATCACTCAGCCCGTACGACGGCTTGACCACGATGTGCGCTTCCACTCCGCTGCTCTGTTCGCGCGCGCTGACGCTCAACAGGCCGTCGGCATCGATCTGGTAGGTGACGCGGATACGCGCCGCACCCGCCACCATGGGCGGGATACCGCGCAATTCGAAACGCGCCAGCGAGCGGCAATCACTCACCAGTTCGCGTTCGCCCTGCACCACATGCACACTCATCGCGGTCTGCCCATCTTTGAAAGTGGTGAATTCCTGCGCGCGCGCGGTGGGGATGGTGCTGTTACGCGGGATGATCTTTTCGGTGAGGCCGCCCATAGTCTCGATACCCAGCGACAGGGGGCACACGTCCAGCAGCAGCCAGTCGTCTTCGCTGCGGTTGCCCGCCAGCACGTTGGCCTGGATCGCCGCACCCAGTGCCACAACCTTGTCTGGATCGAGATTGGTGAGCGGAACCTGTTTGAAGAAATCGGCCACGGCACGTTGCACCTGTGGCATGCGCGTAGAGCCGCCGACCATCACCACACCTTTGATCTCGTCCACGCTCAACCCGGCGTCGCGCAAGGCACGGCGCATCGGCTGCAGGGTACGCGCCACCAGGTTCTGCGTCATGGCGTGGAAATCTTCCTGCGTGACGGCGGTGTCTATCATCTCGCCATTGCTCAACACGGCGGTGATGCGGGTCTCCACGCGGTCGGTGAGTTCCTCTTTGGCCGCGCGCGCGCGCGTCAGCAATACGCGTGTATCCTGTGCGCCGAGCGCCGAGAGGCGGTTCTTTTCCAGCAGCCAGCAATAGAGGCGATGGTCGAAATCGTCACCGCCCAGTGCCGAATCGCCGTTGGTAGCGAGTACCTCGAACACGCCTTTGGCAAGCTTCAGGATGGAGATGTCGAAAGTGCCGCCGCCCAGATCGTAGACCGCATAGATGCCTTCGGAAGCATTGTCCAGACCGTAAGCGATAGCCGCCGCAGTCGGCTCGTTGAGCAGACGCAGGACATTGAGCCCGGCCAGACGCGCGGCATCTTTGGTCGCCTGACGTTGGGCATCGTCGAAATAGGCCGGCACGGTGATGACCGCACCGACCAGTTCTCCGCCCAGGCTTTGTTCGGCGCGGTCGCGCAACACCTTGAGTATCTCGGCAGACACTTCCACCGGGCTCTTCACGCCCGCGATGGTGCGCAGTTGCAGCATGCCGGGAGAATCGACGAAACGGTAAGGCAAATTGGCAACGTCGCCCACATCATTCAGGCCGCGCCCCATAAAACGTTTCACCGAGACGATGGTGTTGACCGGGTCTTCGCTCTGCACCGCCTGCGCGGCATCGCCCACTTGTACGGCACCATCGGCCCGATAACGCACCACGGAAGGCAGCAGTGCACGCCCGTGTTCGTCGTTCAACACCAGACTGATGCCGTTGCGCACCGTGGCCACCAGCGAATTGGTCGTGCCCAGGTCGATACCTATCGCCAGCCTGTGCTGGTGCGGGGCGGCACTGAGGCCGGGTTCGGAGATCTGTAGCAGTGCCATCAGTGATCCAGCTCGTCGAAGGCGGAAGCGATCTCTTCCGCCAGTTTTTCAAAGAACTTCAATTTTCGCACAATCCCCGCCGCCGCAAGATGGTCTTGCTCGTCATCGAGCAAACAGCCGAGTTGCTGCTCCAGACTGCGGGTCTCCTGACGCAGTTTGTCCGCTAATTCGTCCAAGGCCGCGTCGTCTTTGGTCTGCCGTGCTGCCGCGATATCTTCGCGCCATTCCATCTGTGCCATCAGAAAATCCAGCGGCATGGCGGTATTGGTCTCTTCCTGCGTATCCACTCCCCGCAGCGTGAGCAGATATCGCGCGCGGTTCAGCGGTTTACGCAGGGTCTGGTAACCTTCGTTGATGCGCGTGGACCACTGCATGGACAGACGCTGCTCAGCATCAGGAAGATGGGAAAACTTATCGGGATGGAACTGGGCTTGCAGCGCGCGGTAGCCCTGCTCCAAGGCAGTGATATCGATCCTGAAGCGAGCGGGGAGACTGAATAACGAGAAGAAGTCCTGCTGAAAATCAGAAGCGGCCATTCAACGAACCTCGCCACCGGAACGCAGAGAAAAAACCTGCGTCACGACACATCCGGTCAAAGAAATCACACTACCGTTTTTCTCTGCGTCTCGATGTTTCTGCGGTGAAGATTTTACGTTCATTAAACCTTGAAGCTCTCACCGCAACCGCACTGATCCTTCACGTTAGGATTGTTGAACTTGAACCCTTCGTTCAGCCCTTCACGCGTATAGTCCAGCTCCATGCCCGCAATATAAGGCAGGCTCTGCTGATCGACCAGAATGGTGACTCCGTTGCTGACGAATTTCAGATCAGCCTCGTCCGGCTCATCGACGAACTCCAGCTTGTACGCCATACCGGAACAACCGCTGGTACGGACGCCCACGCGCAGGCCGATGCCTTTGCCGCGTTTACTCAGGAAGTTCTGCACATGTTTGGCTGCGTCTTCAGTTAGCGTGACTGACATTTCATTCTCCGATCATTTGTTTCCGTTACACGCGGCGGTCTCCACCATCGCGCCATTCTTTGCCTTGTAATCCGCCACCGCCGCCTTGATGGCATCTTCCGCCAGAATGGAGCAGTGTATCTTCACCGGCGGCAAGGCCAGCTCTTCGGCGATCTGCGTATTCTTGATCGCCAGCGCCTGATCGACGGTCTTGCCTTTTACCCATTCGGTGACCAGCGAACTGGAAGCAATCGCCGAGCCGCAGCCATAGGTCTTGAATTTGGCATCCTCGATGATGCCGTCCTTGCCCACCTTGATCTGCAACTTCATCACGTCGCCGCAGGCGGGTGCACCAACCATGCCGGTGCCGACCAGCGCGTCGTCTTTGTCCAATGAACCGACGTTGCGCGGATTCTCGTAGTGATCCAATACTTTTTCGCTGTAAGCCATTTTTTGTACTCTCGCTTTCTATACAGAGAACCGATGATTTGCTTGTCTGGCAAGGCGGAGATCAGCGCCGTTTACTTTGGGTAAACAAGCTGGTCGACAACGCCGCCAGGCGAGCAAAGGGCGGTTCTCAGTGGGCTGCCCACTGCACAGTATTCATATCAATGCCATCTTTGTACATATCCCATAAGGGGGATAGCTCGCGCAGTTTTCCGATCTTTTCGTGCAGCAGCTTGATGGTGTAATCCACTTCCTCGGTCGTGGTGAAACGCCCGATGGTGAAACGGATGGAGCTGTGCGCCAGTTCGTCGTTACGTCCTAGCGCACGCAACACATACGACGGCTCCAGGCTGGCCGAGGTGCACGCCGAACCGCTGGACACCGCGATGTCTTTCACCGCCATGATGAGTGATTCGCCTTCGACGAAGTTGAAGCTCACATTCAGGTTGTGCGGCACGCGTTGCTCCATGTCGCCGTTCAAGTAAACCTCTTCCAAGTCTGACAAGCCTGTCCACAGACGGTCGCGCAGCATGCGGATGCGCTCGTTCTCCGTCGCCATCTCTTCTTTTGCGATACGAAATGCCTCTCCCATGCCGACGATCTGGTGTGTCGCCAGCGTACCTGAGCGGAAGCCCCGCTCGTGGCCACCGCCGTGCATCTGCGCTTCCAGACGCACGCGCGGTTTGCGCCGCACATATAAAGCGCCTATCCCTTTGGGGCCGTAGGTCTTGTGCGCCGAGAACGACATCAGATCGACCTTGAGTTTTTGTAGATCAATCTCCACTTTCCCCGTCGCCTGCGCCGCATCCACATGGAACAGGATGCCCTTGGCGCGGCAGATCTCGCCGATGGCGGCGATGTCCTGAATCACACCGATCTCGTTGTTCACCAGCATCACCGACACGATGGTGGTATCGGGACGCAAGGCAGCTTTGAGCTTGTCCAGATCGAGCAGACCGTTCGGCTCGGGGTCGAGATAAGTCGCCGCAAATCCCTGTCGTTCCAGTTCGCGCACCGTATCGAGAATGGCTTTGTGCTCGGTCTGCACCGTGACGATGTGCTTACCCTTGTCGGCATAAAAATGCGCCGCGCCTTTCAGCGCGAGGTTGTTCGACTCGGTCGCACCGGAAGTCCACACGATCTCCTTCGGATCGGCATTCACCAGCGCCGCGACCTGTTCGCGCGCACGCTCCACCGCCTCGTCCGCCGTCCAGCCGAACGGATGGGAACGCGAAGCCGGATTGCCGAACTTCTCGGTGAGATAAGGGATCATCACCTCGGCCACGCGCGGATCGACCGGTGTGGTCGCGGAGTAGTCCAGATAGATGGGCAAGCGCAAGGTCATGTGAATCTCTTAATGGTTAAGTGTCAGGCTGACACGTGTGCGGCTTTGGCAGTTTCTTTCGGCGCGGCTATCTTGGAAATTTCGGTGCCGCCCTTGTTCTGTCCGTCCACCAGTTGCTGCAGGTTCACGCCGGAAAGGTATTCATGGATCTTCTGATTCAAACCAAACCAGAGATCGTGCGTCAAACAAGGTTTGCCGTCTTGGCAATTACCTTTTGCATCACAATTGGTAGCATCCAACGGCTCATCCACCGCAAGGATGATATCCACGATCGAAATCTTGTTGGCCGGACGCGCCAGGCAATAACCGCCGCCGGGGCCGCGCACACTGGCCACCACGTTGTTCTTGCGCAACTTGCCGAACAGTTGCTCCAGATAAGACAACGAGATCTTCTGCCGTTCGCTGATACCCGCCAGCGTGACCGGGCCGCGCCCGCCCCGTGTCGCCAAATCAACCATCGCCGTTACCGCGAACCGTCCTTTAGTGGTCAAACGCATCATCTCTCCCCGGTGAATGTTTATTGTCTGACGCTCACGCGCCCCTCTTGCGAGGGAGAATCATAGAATACCCGATTCTTTTAATCAACAATCTTGTTCAAATAGTTGGGATCGAACTTATCCGCCGTAGCGCGCTCCTCCTCCACCCCCACGCCCATCTTCTCCAAACGTTGCAGGATAAGTTCGATGCGCTGATCGACCGTGACACTATGCCCGATCAGACCGTGCAAGGCTTTCGAGACCGGATCGTTCTGATCGCCGCTCAGCCCGTAAGCATTAAAACCGCCTGATTTCTTCACCTCGTCCAGGATGCGCGCCGGAATACCCGCCGCCGTGGCTCCCGCCGGTACCGCTTTCACCACCACCGCATTGGAGCCGATCTTGGCTCCGGCTCCGATGACAATGGGGCCCAATATCTTGGCTCCAGCGCCGACCACCACCCCGTCGCCCAATGTCGGATGGCGTTTGCCTTCTTTCCACGAGGTACCGCCCAGCGTCACCCCGTGATACAGCGTCACATCGTCACCGATCTCCGCCGTCTCGCCAATGACCACTCCCATGCCGTGGTCAATGAAGAAGCGCCGGCCTATGGTCGCCCCCGGATGGATCTCGATGCCGGTCAGGAAGCGGGCGATGTGTGATAACAACCGCGCCAGCCAGAACAGTTTCCATTTCCACAAGCCGTGCGACATACGATGCAGGATGCGCGCATGCACACCGGGATAGCAGGTCAGCACCTCCAGCGTGCTGCGCGCAGCCGGGTCGCGGTCGAATACGCTCTTGATGTCTTCTTTAATCGCTTTGAACATTGCTCGCATCTCGCTTCAATTGGCCGTGGTACTGCGTCGTCAGCGTGAGGATACCACGCAGGATATTGATCTCTTCCGGCTCCAGTCGCGCCCGCGCGTACAGCCGCCGCAACTTGTGCATCAGTTTGGTCGGGTGTTTGCCGTTGAGGAACTCGATCTCGACCAGCGTCTCCTCCAACTGGCGGAAGAAGCCCTCCACATGCTCCGCCGGAGCGGGAGTCACTTCCGGCGCGCCACAATCCCCCTGTCCCGCAGCCAAGCGCAGCTCATAACTCAGCAACTGCACCGCAGCCGCCAGATTGAGCGAAGAAAAATCGGGATTCACCGGAATGCGCACCATCAACTGACAACGCGCCAGCTCATCGTTGGTCAGCCCCGACATCTCGGTCCCGAACAACAGCGCCACCGGCTGTCCGGCCTGCTGCACCAGCAACGGCATCGCCGCGCGCGGTGCCAGCACCTCCTGCGAAATGTCGCGCACACGCGCCGACATCCCCGCCACCATCACTACGCCGCGCAACGCCTCATCCAGCGAAGTGCATACCACCGCGTTCTCCAGCACATCGTCGGCTCCGGCCGCCATGGCCGTGGCCTGTGCATCGGGGAAGAAGCGCGGATTGACCAGATACAGCCGGGTCAACCCCATGGTCTTCATAGCCCGTGCCGCCGCACCAATATTGCCGGGATGAGTGGTGTGGCTGAGGATGACCCTGACGTTGTCCAACACCGCCGCCGAATGTTCTTGTTTATTCAAAACCCAATACCCATTAAAATAGCGACCGTTTCTTCGTTCATTAAAAAGGTTCTGCTCTCATGCATCCCATGCTCAACATCGCGGTGAAGGCCGCGCGTCGCGCCGGAAATCTCATCCATCGCGCCGCCGATAACGTCGACCACCTGACGATCACCAAAAAATCCAACGCCGATTATGTCAGCGAAGTCGATCGCGCAGCCGAAAATGCCATCATCCAGACCATTCTGGATGTCTATCCCAATCACGCGATTTTAGCAGAAGAGAGCGG
>CAZNAD010000021.1:0-38046 GCA_964571195.1 uncultured Gallionellaceae bacterium
GCAGCATCGAGAAGGTTTCCAAGAAGGAAGGCCTGATGTTGCGCCGCGAACTGGAGAAGCTGGAGCGCAGCTTGGGCGGGATCAAGGATCTGCAAGGCCTGCCATCCGCGATCTTCGTGATCGACGTGGGTTATCAAAAAGGTACTGTGACTGAAGCGCAGAAGCTGGGTATCCCGGTGATCGGCGTGGTCGATACCAACCACAGCCCGCTGGGTGTGGATTTTGTGATTCCCGGCAACGATGACTCCAGCCAGGCAATCCGCCTGTATGCACGCGGTGTAGCCGATGCGATTCTGGAAGGCCGCGCCAACGCGCTGACCGAGTTGACGGAACAAGTCGAGGCGAGTGCTGCGTAAGTAGCCTCTCCTGGACGAAGGGGCGCAAGCCCCTTTTTTTATAAATGTGATTTGTTAGGAGTGCAATATGGCGGCAATTACCGCAGGAATGGTTATGGAGCTGCGCCAGGCGACTGGTCTCGGCATGATGGAATGCAAAAAGGCGCTGACAGAGACTGACGGCGACTTCAAGGCAGCTGAAGAGCTGCTGCGTATCAAGAGCGGCGCGAAGGCCAGCAAAGCCGCATCGCGCGTGACCGCCGAGGGCGTGGTTGGCGCGTTTATCACTGCCGACGGCAAAGCCGGTGCGGTGGCCGAAGTGAACTGCGAAACCGACTTTGTGGCCAAGAACGACGACTTCGTCGCATTCGCCAAAAACGTTGCCGAAATCGTAGCCAAGTCCAATCCGGCTGACGTTGACGCGCTGTTGGCTTTGCCGATGGCCGGATCCACCGTGGAAGAAACCCGCAAGGCGCTGGTGATGAAGCTGGGTGAGAACGTGACGATTCGTCGCTTTGCCCGTTATGAAGCCGGCAACGGCAAGCTGGCTAGCTACCTGCACGGTAGTCGCATCGGCGTGTTGTTGAGCTTTACCGGCGGCGACGAAGCGATGGGGCGCGATCTGGCGATGCACATTGCCGCCAGCAAGCCGAAGTCGGTTGATGCTTCCGGCGTGAACGCGGAAGACATCGAAACCGAGCGCCGCATCGCCATCGAGAAGGCCAAAGAAGCCGGCAAGCCGGAAGCGATGCTGGAAAAGATCGCCGAAGGTACCGTGCAGAAGTTCCTCAAGGACGTTACTCTGCTGGGCCAAGTGTTCGTTAAAGCTGAAGACGGCAAGCAGACTGTCGAACAATTGCTGAAGAGCAAGGGCGCTACAGTCACCGGTTTCCAGATGTTCGTGGTGGGTGAGGGCATCGAGAAGAAGGTCGAAGATTACGCGGCTGAAGTTGCGGCGACCGTTGCCGCTATCAAGAAAGGCTAAACCTATGTCCAACACCCCGGCCTACAAACGCATCCTGCTCAAACTTTCCGGCGAAGCCCTGATGGGCGATGACAGTTACGGTATCAACCGTACTGTGATCGAACGCATCGTGGCCGAGATCAAGGAAGTTTCCGAGCTGGGGGTGGAGGTGGCGATGGTGATCGGCGGCGGCAATATCTTCCGTGGTGTGGCACCTGCCGCGGCCGGAATGGATAGAGCGACCGCCGATTACATGGGGATGTTGGCTACTGTGATGAACTCAATGGCTTTGCAGGATGCGATGACGCGTGCCGGTTTGCAGTGCCGGGTGCAGTCAGCGCTGAGTCTGGAGCAGGTGGCGGAGCCGTTCATTCGCGGCAAGGCACTGCGCTATCTGGAAGATGGCAAAGTGGTGATCTTTGCCGCCGGTATCGGTAGCCCGTTCTTCACGACGGACACCGCTGCCGCATTGCGTGGTGTGGAGATGGATGCCGAGGTCGTTATCAAAGCCACCAAAGTGGACGGAGTTTATACCGCCGATCCCAAGAAAGACCCGAAAGCGACGCGCTATCAGAAGGTGAGCTTCGACGAGGCGATCAGCAAAGATTTGAAAGTCATGGATGCGACCGCATTGACCCTGTGTCGCGACCAGAAGCTGCCCATCATCGTGTTCAGCATCTTCAAAGCGGGTGCTTTGAAGCGCGTGGTGATGGGACAAGACGAAGGTACATTGGTACATTGCGATTGATGAGGGATTAGAGATGATTGCTGACATCAAGAAGAACGTAGAACAGAAAATGACGAAATCGCTGGAGGCACTTAAGGCGGATTTCGGCAAGGTGCGTACCGGTCGCGCGCATACCGGCATATTGGATCATGTGATGGTGGACTATTACGGTAGCCCGACTGCGGTGAACCAGGTGGCAAACGTGACGTTGACAGATGCGCGCACCATCGGTGTGCAGCCATACGAAAAAAATATGATCGGCCCGATCGAAAAAGCGATCCGCGATTCCGACCTGGGTCTGAATCCCTCGACCAATGGCGACATCATCCGTGTGCCGATGCCGATGCTGACCGAGGAACGTCGCCGCGACCTGATCAAAGTCGTGCGCAACGAGGCGGAGAACGCCAAGGTCGCCGTGCGCAATATCCGTCGCGATGCCAACGAACAGCTGAAAAAGCTGCTCAAGGACAAGGAAGTCGGCGAAGATGAAGAACGCCGCGCGCAGGATGAGGTGCAGAAGTTCACCGACCGTTTTGTGACCGAGATCGACAAGGCGCTGCAAGCCAAAGAAGCCGACCTGATGGCCGTCTGATCAGGCGCTAGGATTGAGGATTGAGAGTAAAAACCTTCGCGGGACTCCCCTCAATCCTAACTCTAGGGAGTTGTAATGGCGCTATTTAAAAGTTCCACCCGTATCATCCCCGATGCGCCGCTCGTCCCGCGCCATATCGCCATGATCATGGACGGCAACGGACGCTGGGCCAAACAGCGTTTCCTGCCCCGTGTGGCGGGACACCAGCGCGGGGTCGAAACCGTACGCGAGATGGTCAAAGCGTGCCGTAAATTGGGCGTGGAGTACCTCACCTTGTTCGCTTTCAGCAGCGAGAACTGGCGCCGCCCGCCCGAAGAAGTCTCTTTCCTGATGCAACTGTTTGTGAAGATGCTTGAACGTGAGGTCGGCAAGCTGCATGAGGCGAACGTCCGCTTGAAGATCGTCGGCGACTTGTCGCGTTTTGATGAGCAACTCAGGCGTTATATTACCGAGGCCGAGCAATTGACCGCTGAGAATGATGGTCTGACTCTGACCATCGCCGCCAACTACGGCGGTCGCTGGGACATCATGCATGCCATGCAGGGGCTGTGGAAAGCCCATCCTGAGAAAGCCGGAGACTTCAGCGAAGAGGATCTGGAGCCTTATCTGTCTATGCATTATGCGCCTGAACCGGATCTGTTCATCCGTACGGGGGGCGAGCAACGCATCAGCAATTTTCTGCTCTGGCAATTAGCCTATACCGAACTTTATTTCACCGATATCTTGTGGCCCGCGTTCGATCAAGCGGCGCTGGAACAAGCGATTCAGTCCTACCAGAAACGCGAGCGGCGCTACGGACGCACCAGCGAGCAGCTCACCGAGGGCAAAACGGGTGCTTAAGCAGCGTGTCATCACCGCCATCATTCTGTTTGTGCTGCTGCTGGCCGCTGTATTTGTGCTGCCAGCTTGGGGATGGTCGGCACTGGTCGCACTCATGGTCTGGCAAAGTGCAGTGGAATGGGCTCGCCTGTCCGGCATGACGGGGCGTGTCTCGACCTTTTACTGTGTCGCCACGCTGGCGATGATGGCCGGGATATTGTGGTTCGATAACAGCACGACAGTCGAAGCCAGCCGTTTGTTGCACCTGTTCTGGTATTTCATGGCCATCGTGCTGTGGGTACTGGTGGTTCCGGCCTGGATGATCGCCAGCTGGAAGCCCACGAATCCGTGGTTGATGGGACTGGTCGGCTGGGCCGTGGTGTTGCCGACGGCTCTGGCGATGATCGATTTGCGCAATGTCAGCCCTTGGCTGCTGCTGGGGGCGATGTCGATAGTCTGGGTCGCCGATACAGCTGCGTATTTTTCGGGTAAGCGTTTCGGCAAGAATAAACTGGCTCCCGCCATCAGTCCCGGCAAGACCTGGGAAGGCGTGTTCGGTGCATTGATCGTGGTTTCCTGCTATGTCCTGCTGGTCGGTTGGGGGAGCGGACTGTTCAAGAATTATCCCGTGTTCCCCGGTATCATCATCGCGTCCTGGTGGTGGGTCGGTCTGGCTGTGATCGGCGACCTGTTCGAGTCCGCCGTCAAACGTCAGGCCGGAGTGAAAGATAGTGGCGCTCTGCTGCCCGGGCACGGCGGGTTATTGGATCGTATCGACGCGCTGACCTCGACTTTGCCTTTCGCCGCCATTGCGCTGGTGTTCCAACAAATGGCCTGAGCGCGGCCCGATACCGCTTCGGCAGCCAGTTCGACAATCACAGATATGAACACATGAATAAACCACAATCCATCACGGTACTTGGCGCGACAGGCAGCATAGGTAAGAGCACACTGGATGTGGTGGCGCGCCATCCCGAACGCTACCGTGTCTATGCACTCACCGCTTATCAGCAGGACGAATTGCTGTTCGAACAGTGTGTCCGTTTCAAGCCGCGTTTTGCGGTGATGCTGGACGAACAGGCCGGTCAGCGGCTGGCCGGGCGTGTCCGGGCGGCGGGACTGGCGACCGAGGTATTGGGCGGCGTGGAAGCACTGGAACAGGTCGCTGCGGCAACCGAGGTCGACGCGGTGATGGCGGCCATTGTGGGTGCGGCGGGATTGCGTCCGACTCTGGCGGCGGCACGTGCGGGCAAACGTATTCTGCTGGCGAACAAAGAAACGCTGGTGATGGCCGGACGTCTGTTTATGGATGTCGTGCGCCAGAGCGGCTCACCGCTGCTACCCATCGACAGCGAACATAACGCCATCTTCCAGGCCTTGCCCGAGCGTTATTCGGGAGATATGGGCGCAAACGGGGTGAGCCAGATATTGCTCACCGCTTCCGGCGGTCCCTTCCGCAATACCTCTCTGGCCGATCTGCGCCGGGTCACGCCGGAACAGGCGTGCGCCCATCCAAATTGGAGCATGGGGCGCAAGATATCGGTCGATTCCGCCACTATGATGAACAAGGGTCTGGAGGTCATCGAAGCACATTGGTTGTTCAATGCGCCAGCCGATGCCATCCAGGTGGTGGTACATCCGCAAAGTGTGATCCATTCCATGGTGCAATACGTGGACGGTTCGGTGTTGGCACAATTGGGCAATCCCGACATGCGTACGCCTATCGCATATGGTCTGGCCTATCCAGAGCGGATCGATGCGGGTGTAGCACCACTGGATCTGTTCAAGATCGCGCGACTCGATTTTGTCGCGCCAGACCTTGAGCGTTTCCCTTGCCTGGCACTGGCGTATCGCGCCCTGCGTGCCGGGGGGACGGCACCGACGCTGATGAACGCGGCCAACGAAGTGGCAGTGGAGGCGTTCCTCGAACGGCGCATCAGTTTTCTGGATATTCCGCGTCTGATCGCACATGTGCTGGATGAGTTGCCGACGGTTGCAGTGACTGAATTGGAAGATGTGCTGTTGGCGGATGTTCAGGCGCGTGCCGCAGCACACGCCTGGATCGCGCGCTCATGACCTTACTCGCGTTCATCATCGCGATTGCACTACTGGTGACTTTCCACGAGTTGGGACACTACTGGGTCGCACGGCTGTTCAATGTGAAAGTGCTGCGTTTCTCGCTGGGTTTCGGCAAACCTTTTTATATCAAACGCTTCGCCGGTGGCGAGACCGAATGGGCGGTCGCGGCGATCCCGCTCGGTGGTTATGTCAAGATGCTGGACGAGCGCGAAGGTGAGGTGCCCGAACATGAACTGGCCCGCGCCTTCAATCGGCAGCCGGTGCTGCACCGTATGGCCATCGTGGTGGCCGGACCGCTGGCCAACCTGCTGCTGGCGGTGCTGCTGTATTGGGGACTATTCGTTTACGGTGTACCCGGTATCAGACCCGTGCTCGGGGATATCCCGGCAGCCACGCCGGCGGCAGTTGCGCAACTTCGCGCCGGGGACAACATTGTCGCTATCAACGGGCAAACTACACCGAGCTGGCAGGAAGTACGCTGGTTACTGCTCGACCTTATCTTGCAGCAGCGCACGGCCAATATCGAGTTGCGCAGCGCTGAAGGCGAAACCTTTTTCCGCGTGCTGGACATGAGCGTATTACAGCCCGGCGATCTGGATGGTGATTTTCTGGACAAACTCGGCCTGCGTCCCTACCGCCCAACAGTCTTGCCGGTGATCGACAAACTCGTCGATGGTGGTGCCGCCCAGCGGGGTGGCTTGCAGGAACAGGACCGGATATTGGCAGTGAACGGGCAGAGGGTCCCGGAATGGGATGTCTTCGTTGAAACGGTGCGCGCGCATCCGGGCCAAGCGCTCAGTCTGGAAGTCGAACGTGGCGGCGTTACACGGATGTTATCGGTCACGCCGGATACGCTCTCCGAGTCCGGGCGGCAGATCGGGCGTATCGGTGCCGCCCCCAAGATAGACCGCGCACAGTTCGAGGCGCTGCTGACCGAAGTGCGCTATCCCCTTGATACCGCCCTGACCGAAGCCTTGCGCAAGACCTGGGAGACCTCGGTGGTCAGTCTGAAGATGATGTGGAAGATGATACAAGGCGAGGTGTCGCTGAAGAACCTGAGTGGGCCTATCACCATCGCCGATTACGCCGGACAATCCGCCCAGATCGGGCTGGGAGCCTATCTGGCGTTTCTGGCACTCATCAGTATCAGTCTCGGCGTGCTGAATTTACTTCCCGTCCCCTTATTGGATGGGGGGCATTTGCTGTATTATGCGGTTGAATGGATTAAAGGCAGCCCGGTATCCGAACGTTTCTGGGAGGCCGGACAGCGGATAGGCATTGCATTGTTGGTTACCATGATGGCTTTTGCGTTGTATAACGACATCAGCCGCCTGTTTTTGGATTGAAAACGAATGAATTTTAAGAGACTGGCGGGACTGTTCCCGCTGTTGTACGTTGCGTCTGTCTGGGCGGTCGAACCTTTCGTCATTAAAGACATCCGTGTTGAGGGGATACAGCGTACCGAGGCCGGTACGGTGTTCAGCTATCTGCCGGTCAAGGTCGGCGATACACTCAACGACGACAAGGCGACGATGGCGATACACGCCTTGTTCTCGACCGGTTTTTTCAAAGATGTCAGCCTGAAAGCCGAGCAGGATGTGCTGATCGTCTCGGTGCGCGAGCGTCCCTCCATCGCCGGGATCGAGATCGATGGAGTGACCGACTTCCCCAAGGATCAGTTGCGCGACAATCTCAAACACGTCGGCTTGGCGGAAGGGCGCATCTTCGACAAATCGGCCCTGGAAAAATCCGAACAGGAACTCAAGCGCCAGTATGTCGCACGCGGCAAATACAGCGTCTCGGTCAAGACCACGATCACGGAATTGGAACGTAACCGCGTCGCGGTGAATTTCCGGGTGCACGAAGGTACAGTCGCCAAGATTCGCCAGATCAATATCGTGGGTAACAAGGTCTACAGCGAAGAAGAGTTGCTGGACATGATCAAGCTGAGTACGCCGACCACCTTCAGCTGGATGACCAAAAACGACCAGTATTCCAAGCCCAAGCTGTCGGCGGATCTGGAGACCCTGCGAACCTTCTATCTGGATTCCGGATATATGGAGTTTTCCATCGACTCCACCCAGGTTTCCATTTCGCCCGACAAAAAAGACATCTTCATCACGCTGAATATCACCGAGGGCCCCAAATACTCCATCGCGTCGGTGCAGGTGGCCGGTCCGCAGTCCGTGTTCTCCCATGAACAGATCCGCAAGATGGTCAGCTTGCAGCCGGGCGATGTGTTCTCGCGCAAAGCGATCACGGCCTCGACCCAGAAGATCACTGAACAGTTCGGGGATGAAGGTTATGCTTTCGCCAATGTGAATGCGGTACCCGAGATCGACAAAGAGAAACATCAGGTCGGTTTCACCTTCATGACCGACCCGTTCCAGCGCGTATATATCCGCCGGGTCAACATCTTGGGCAACACCAAGACCAAAGACGAAGTGATCCGCCGCGAATTCAGACAGATGGAAAGCGGATGGTTCGCCACTGAAAAGATCAAGAATTCCAAACAGCGGATCGACAGACTGGGCTTTTTCGGCTCCACCAATGTCGAGACCGTGCCGGTACCGGGTACCAAGGATCAGATGGATCTGAACGTATCGGTGGAGGAAAAATCGACCGGTACATTGTCCGTCGGTGCGGGTATCAGCAGTACCGAAGGTGTGACCTTCATGGGCAGTGTCAGCCAGAGCAACGTGTTCGGCACCGGCAATTCGCTTTCTACCCAGATCAACACCAGTGAATTCAATAAAGTCTACTCGGTCTCCTATACCAATCCTTATTACACGGACGAGGGAGTCAGTCGCGGTTTCGATATCTACAACCGCAAGACCAGTTCTACTCAGGCTAGTGTCAGCCAATACACCTCGGAGAGTTTGGGCGGCGGCGTACGTTTTGCAGTCCCCTTGAGTGAAGACCAAATGATCCACTATGGACTTGCCGCTGAAGATACGACCATCGGCCTGACCTCCTTGAGTCCGCAGCGATATTCTGATTACATCAATCTCTACGGGGCAAGAACGATCAACTACCTGGGTTCTATCGGCTGGAGCCGGGATAACCGCGACAGCGCGTTATATCCGACCGAAGGTACCATGCAACGTGCCTCAAGCGAGGTCGGTCTGCCGGCTTCCAGTCAGCATTATTTCAAGCTGACCTATCAGCACCAGTGGTTCTATCCCGTCAATCGTGATGTCACCTTCATGATGAACGGTGAGGCAGGTGTCGCGGGTGGATATGATGGGCAGGGGCTGCCGTTCTTCAAGAATTTCTATGCCGGCGGGGTCGGCTCCGTGCGCGGTTATGATTCGTACTCCCTGGGGCCGCGTGATACCAACGGGTATGCGCTCGGCGGCGACCGGCGCGTGATCGGCAATGCTGAGTTGCTGTTTCCTATGCCGGGTTTTGAAAAGGAAAAATCGGTTCGTTTGAGCCTGTTCGTGGATGGCGGTGCCGTCTATGGCGAAGCGACACAGAGTCTGGCCTCGATAGGGATGCGCTACTCGACCGGCGGGGCGCTGACCTGGTTCTCGCCGGTGGGGCCGATCCGTCTGAGTTATGGTATTCCCATAGGTGTCCAAGAACAGGATAAACTACAGCGTTTCCAATTCACTTTGGGCACACTGTTCTGATACGGTCTGCCGGATGAGCTTGTTACAAGGAGGAAAGATGAGAAAGTTACTGGGAATGGGTCTGTTGCTGACGGCGTGTGCCGTTCCTGCCTATGCCGCTGATTTTCGGATCGGGATCGTCAACACCGAGCGCATCCTGCGCGAGTCTGTCCCCGCCGTGAAGGCCGAGAAAAAGATCGAAAAAGAGTTCGCCCAGCGCGACCAGGAGATCAAACAGATGATGAAGCAGGCCAAGGAGATCCAGGCCGCTTTGGAAAAGGACAGCGGCAAACCGGATGCGGAGCATCGCAGCAAGGAGCGTGAACTGGCCAATCTGAACGTCAATCTGCAGCGTCTGCAGCGCGAGTTCCGCGAAGACCTCAACCTGCGCAAGAACGAAGAATTGGCACAGGTGCTGGCTCGTGCGGACAAAGCGATACAGGCCATCGCCGAAAGCGAAAAATACGACCTCATCCTGCAGGAAGCGGTATACCGTAACCCGCAGATCGACATCACCGAAAAAGTCTTGGAGTTCCTGGCGGACGACAAAGCCGGTAAATAAGGAGCGGGATTGGTCATGGATCGTACCGCCTACCGTTTGGCAGATATCGTGGCGCGCTTTGGCGGCCGCGTGGAAGGGGATAGCGGGGTCGCGATCACCCAAATCGGCACGCTGGAATGCGCAACGGCGGAACAGATCGCCTTTCTCGCCAATGCCAAATATCGCAAACAACTCGAATCAACTGCGGCTGGTGCCGTGATTCTGTCTGAAGCGGATGCCGATGCCACCGCCTTGCCGCGTATCGTCTGTGACAACCCGTATTCCTACTTCGCCAAACTCTCGGCTTTTCTCAATCCTTTGCCCGCTTTTGCCCCCGGTATCCATGCCAGTGCCGTGATCGGGGAGGGGGCGATTCTGGCTCCCGGAGTGCATATCGCCGCCCACGTCACGATAGGCGAGGGGGCGCGTATCGGTGCCGGTAGCATCATCATGTCCGGTTGCAGCATCGGAGCGAATGCCGTCATCGGCGAGAACACCCGACTGTATCCGCGTGTGGTGGTGTACCACGACTGCGTGCTGGGCAACAATGTCATCGCCCATTCCGGGGCGGTCATCGGTGCGGACGGATTTGGTCTGGCGATGGAAGGCGGACGCTGGCTGAAGATTCCGCAGATCGGCCGAGCCATCATCGGCAACGATGTCGAGATCGGGGCGAACACCACCATCGACCGTGGCGCGCTGGACGACACCGTGATCGAAGACGATGTAAAACTGGACAACCAGATACAGGTCGCGCATAACGTGCGTATCGGCGCGCACACCGCCATCGCTGGCTGTGTCGGCATCGCGGGCAGCACCACCATTGGCCGTTATTGCCGCATCGGCGGCAGTGCCGGCATCCTGGGGCATCTGACCATCGCGGATGGCGTGGAGATATCCTCGTTCACCCTGATCGGCAAATCCATCCGCGAAAAAGGCACATACAGCGGTATCTATCCGTTCAGCGAGAAAGACGGCTGGCTCAAAAATGCCGCGCACCTGCGTCATCTGGACGAGATGGTGGCGCGTATCAAGAATCTGGAAAAAGAACTGGAAGCATTAAAGAGGAGAGATTGATGAGTATCACCATGGACATCAACGAAATCATGAAGCACCTGCCGCACCGTTACCCGTTCCTGCTGATCGACCGCGTATTGTCTATCGACCCGGGCAACGAGATCGTGGCATTGAAGAACGTGTCGATGAACGAACCGTTCTTTCCGGGACACTACCCGCACCATCCGGTGATGCCGGGTGTATTGGTTATCGAAGCCATGGCTCAAGCTGCCGCGATCCTGTCTTTCACTGCCGGAGCGGGCAAAGCCGATGACAGCAAGGTGTATTACTTCGTCGGTATCGACAACGCGCGTTTCAAACGCCCGGTCGTGCCGGGTGACCAGTTGATTCTCACGGTCAAACCGCTGTTCAACAAACGCGGCCTGTGGAAGTTCAGCGCCGTCGCCAAAGTGGACGACCAGGTCGCCGCCGAGGCCGAGATCATGTGTACGATGCGGGACAAGTGATGCGCCATCCGACCGCGATCATCCACCCGGATGCCCAACTGGCCGACGATGTCTCGGTCGGTGCCTATTCCATCATCGGCGCACATGTAGTGATCGGCGCGGGTTCGGTGGTCGGGCCGCATGTCGTCATTGACGGGCATACCACCATCGGCAAGAACAACCGTTTCTTCCAGTTCAGCTCCATCGGCGAGATCCCGCAGGACAAGAAATACCAGGGCGAGCCGACGCAGCTCATCATCGGCGACAACAACACCATACGTGAGAGTTGCACTCTAAATCTGGGCACGGTGCAGGATGGCGGGATCACTTCCATTGGCAGCGACAACTGGATCATGGCCTATGTGCATGTGGCACACGACTGCCACATCGGCGATCACAACGTCATCGCCAACTCGGTACAGTTCGCCGGACATGTGAACGTGGGCAACCGCACCCTGATCGGCGGCATGACCGGCATCCACCAGTTCGTACGTATCGGCGACTTCGCCATGGTCGGTTTCCAGACCCGTCTGTCGCAGGACCTGCCGCCGTTCGTCACCGCAGTCGGCAATCCGGCTGAAGCGAAAGGACCGCACCAGGAAGGCCCGCGCCGTGCGGGTTATTCCGCAGCACGAGTGGATATGCTCAAGCAGATCTACCGCACCCTGTACCGTGCGGGCAGCAGTTTCGAGACGGCCAAGCAAGAGATCGCCGAACTGCGCGGTCAAGTTCCCGAGTCCGATGCCGATATCGATAACATGTTGACCTTCCTGAACAGCGCCAGTCGCGGCATCGTCCGCTGAAATCCATGAACCAGACTGTCAAAACCATCGCCCTCGTCGCGGGCGAAGCTTCGGGCGACCTGCTGGGCAGCCACCTGATCGAGGCCCTCAAACAAGCGCTGCCCGATGCCCGTTTCATCGGCATCGGCGGTCCCAAGATGCAAGCCGCCGGGATGGACATCATGTTCCCGATGGAAAAACTCGCGGTGTTCGGCTACATCGACGCCCTGCGCCATTACCGCGAGATCCTCGGCATCCGCAATAAACTCAAGGCCGCGCTCATCGCCACTCCGCCCGACCTGTTCATCGGCATCGATGCTCCCGATTTCAATCTCGATCTCGAACTGGCGCTCAAACAGCGCGGTATTCCAACGGTGCATTACGTCAGTCCGTCCATCTGGGCATGGCGCGGCGAACGCATCCACAAGATCAAGAGTGCGGTCTCGCATATCCTGACTTTGTTTCCGTTCGAAGCCCCCCTCTACGAACAGGCCGGAGTACCGGTCACCTATGTCGGACATCCGCTGGCCGACATGCTGCCGGAAGTGCCCAAACGCGAGTTGATGCGCGAACAGATGCGCATCCACAAGCAAACCAAGGTGTTCGCGCTGTTGCCCGGTAGTCGGCAGAGCGAAGTGCGCCATCTGGCCGAGACTTATATCCAGACTGCCAAACTGATCCTGGAAAAATCGCCCGGCGCGCAATTCCTGGTACCGCTGGCCAGCCGCGAGACACGCACTATCTTCGAAGACACCTTGTGGAAGCTGGAGGCGCAGGAGCTGCCGATCACCATGTTGTTCGGCCATGCACACGACGCCATGATCGCCGCCGACGGCGTGCTGGTCGCCTCGGGAACCGCCACACTCGAAGCCGCGCTGCTGAAACGCCCGATGGTTATCACCTACAAGATGTCGCCGCTGACCTATAAGCTGAGCAAACGTAAAGCCTACTTGCCTTATGTTGGTCTACCCAATGTGCTGGCCGGCAAGTTCGTGGTGCCGGAGATACTGCAGGACGACGCGACACCGGAGAATCTGGCACAGGCGCTGCTGAATCTGGTGGGCGACAAGAATGCGGTGGCCGAGTTGGAAGTGTTGTTCGGCGCGATGCATACCCAACTCAAGCAGGATACCGCCCACAAAGCCGCACAAGCCATCCTGCCGTATCTGAACGCTGCCTAAATGAGCCGGATACATCTGGTTTGCGGCGTGGACGAGGCAGGGCGGGGGCCATTGGCCGGTCCGGTCTATGCCGCCGCCGTCATCCTGAACGCGCAACGTCCCATCCCCGGTTTGGCCGATTCCAAAAAGATCAGCGAAAAGAAACGTGACCGGCTCGCGCTGGAGATACGCCAGCATGCCAGCGCCTGGGCTATCGCCACGGCCTCCGCAGCGGAGATCGACGAGATCAACATCCTGCGCGCCAGTCTGCTGGCGATGCGCCGCGCCGTCGAGGCGTTGGCGCTGCAACCGCATGAGGTGTTGGTGGACGGTCTGTATTGTCCCGACACCGGCCTGCCCAGCCGTGCCATCGTGAAGGGCGACAGCAGCGTGGCGGAGATCTCCGCCGCATCCATCCTGGCCAAGACCGCGCGTGATGCGGCCATGTTGGAGATGCATGAGCGCTTCCCGCAATACGGCTTCGCGGTGCACAAGGGTTATCCTACGGCGGCCCATCTCGCCGCCTTGCAGCAACATGGTCCGTCGGTCGAACATCGCAAGAGTTTCGGCCCGGTACGCAGATTATTACGACAGGAGAACTGAGATGTTAGCGATCAAATTCCTACATGTATTGTCCGTCACCGTCTGGGTCGGAGGCATGTTCTTCGCCTATATGGTGTTGCGCCCCAGCGCCGCCAAGATGCTGCAAGCCCCGGAACGGCTCGGCCTGTGGAACGACGTGTTCAACCGTTTCTTCAAATGGGTGTGGCTGTTCTCCCTGCTCACCGTATTCAGCGGGCTGTACCTGATTCACCTGTACGGCGGCATGGGCAACGTCTCGCATGCCGTGCATGTCATGTTGTTATTGGGCTGCGTGATGCAGGGCATCTTCGTCTATCTGTTCTTCGCCGTGTACCGTCCTTTCGTCGCGGCAGTCCAGGCACAGGACTGGCCGCGCGCTGGCGCGATATTGGGCACGATACGCAAACTGGTGGCGACCAATCTGGCGCTGGCCGCAGCGATCTTCGCCGTGCTGGAGCTGGGCCAACTGCTCTGACCGAACCCATGCCGCGATGAAGACCCCCAAGAGGATAGCGCCGCTGGTCGAGGACGGTCTGGTCGATGATGTCATCCGCCAACTCAAGAGCGGTAAAGAGGCCACGGTATACGTAGTCCGCTGCGGCGACGAGATCCGTTGCGCCAAGCTCTACAAAGAGGCCAACCAGCGCGGCTTCCATCAGGCCGTGCACTACACCGAAGGCCGCAAAGTCAAGAACAGCCGGCAGGCGCGCGCCATGGAAAAAGGCTCGCGCTATGGCCGTCAGGAGCAGGAAGCCGCCTGGCAACACGCCGAGGTCGATGCCTTGTACAAACTCGCCGCCGCTGGCGTGCGCGTGCCCCATCCCTACGGTTTTTATGACGGGGTGTTGCTCATGGAGCTGGTCGCCGACGCAGAAGGACAACCCGCCCCAAGGCTCAACGACCTCGAACTCTCACCGCAACAAGCGCGCGAATTCCACGCCTTCCTCATCCGCCAGGTCGTGCTCATGTTGTGCGCGGGCATCGTGCACGGCGACCTGTCCGAATTCAACGTGCTGGTCGATAGTCACGGCCCCGTCATCATCGACCTGCCGCAAGCCGTGGATGCCGCCGCCAACAACAATGCCAGCCGCATGCTGGAACGCGATGTCGATAATCTGGCCGCGTATTTCGGCCAGTTCGCCCCCGAACTGCTGGAGACCCGTTACGGTAAAGAGATATGGGCCATCTACCAGCGCGGTGAACTGCTGCCCGACACCCCGCTCACCGGACGCTTCCACGAAGTTGCCAAGAAAGCCGACGTGCGCGCCGTCATGCGCGAGATCGACGCGGCCAAGGACGACCACGCCGCCAAACTGCGCTACCAGCAACTCAAACGGGAAGAGGGCAGATGAGCGACTTTCCCCTCATCCACTGGCACGAAGACGGTGTCGATAAAACCGCGCGCTGGCGTTCCGAGAACGGCACAGCGCCGCCCAAACGTGTCGTCGTCGCGGATGACCGCATGACCGCTGATGCCGCCTACCGTCTGGCCTGCGAAGGCACGGCCTTGTTATGGCGTGGCGATTTTCAGAATGCGCGCCAACTGCTGCAAGCCATGGCACGCCGTGCCGACGAGAAACCGCGCAAAGCCAAAACCAAAGTGGCAACATCCCCAGCCGTCCCGGCAGAAGCATTCCATCTGCACCGCCAAGCCCAATCGCAACGCGCCCGTACCCTGGGTATGTTGCTGCTGCCGTTCGAGGCCGACCACAGTGTTCCGCTACGCCGCGCCCCCGATGTGCGTGCCGCCTGCGAACAAGCCTACGGCGCGGCCAGCGAGCCATACATCGCCTCGTTGCGCGGACTACAGGGACTGATCGGCGCTTATGAATGGCGCAAGAACGGCGTCGAGGTCGCCGTGTTGAACGCGCGTATCCATCCGCACTACGGCGTGTTCGCCCCGATACGCGGCGAATATGTGGGGCTGGTGAACGATGCGCCGCTGCCCGAGGCGCTCGCGCGGCAGTCACTCGCCTTCGACATCGGTACCGGTACCGGGGTGTTGGCCGCCGTGCTGGCGCGGCGCGGCATCAAACAGATCGTCGCCACCGATCAGGACAGCCGGGCGCTGGCCTGCGCGCGCGACAACCTGAGCCGTCTGGGTTTGGCCTCGCAGGTGGAGGTGGTACAGGCCGATCTTTTCCCTGAAGGCTGTGCCGCACTCATCGTGTGCAACCCGCCATGGTTACCGGCGCGCCCCAGTTCCCCGCTGGAATACGCCGTGTTCGATCCCGCCAGCAAGATGTTGCTCGGCTTCTTGAACGGGCTGGCCGCGCATCTGGAGCCGGGCGGCGAGGGCTGGCTCATCCTGTCTGATCTGGCCGAACATCTGGGTTTGCGCAGTCGCGCCGAATTACTCTCGGCCATTGATGCTGCCGGTCTGCGGGTCGCGGGGCGGCACGATGTGAAGCCGCATCACCCGCGTGTCACCGACACCACTGACGCGCTGCATGCCGCACGCGCCGCCGAAATCACTTCCCTGTGGCGCTTGACCGCCAAGTAAAAAGCAACAAGCCCGTGGCTGGCACGGGCTTGTTGTTTAGCCGCAGGATCACAGGGGATCACACCGCCTAGTCATCATGCGGGATAGCCGGTTTGCCGGGGAAGATGCGGCGCACCACCACGAAGAACACCGGGATCAGGAACACCGCCAACACCGTCGCGGTGATCATGCCGCCCATCACCCCGGTGCCGATGGCGTGACGTCCATTCGCCCCCGCACCGGTCGAGATCGCCAGCGGCAACACGCCCAGGATGAACGCGATGGACGTCATCAGGATAGGGCGGAAACGCAGACGGCAGGCTTCCAGCGTCGATTCCACCAGGTCTTTGCCTTGTTCCTGCAAGTGACGGGCGAACTCGATGATCAGGATCGCGTTCTTGGTGGACAGGCCGATGATGACGATCAAACCCACTTTGAAATACACATCGTTGGGCAGGCCGCGCAAGGTCACCGCCAGCAAAGCACCCAGAATGCCGATGGGAACCACCAGCACCACCGCGAACGGAACCGACCAGCTCTCATACAGAGCCGCCAGACATAGGAACACCGCCACCAGCGACAGCGCGAACAGGAAACCAGCCTGACTGCCCGACAGACTCTCCTCGTAGGAAGTGCCCGACCATTCGAAGCCAAAGCCGGGCGGAAGCTGCGCGGCGATCTCTTTCATCGCGTTCAATGCGTCGCCGCTGCTGCGTCCGGGTGCCGGACTACCGGCGATCTTCATCGACGGGATGCCGTTGTAGCGGTCGAGTTTGGGCGAGCCCACTGTCCAGCGTAACGTGGCGATCTCGGATAACGGCACCATGCCGCCTTGCAGATTACGCACCGGCACCCGCAGGATCTGTTCCGGGGTGGAGCGGGTTTGCGGCTCGGCCTGCATCTGCACGCGCAACACGCGGCCCTCGCGCACGAAGTCGTTGATGTATGACACCCCCAGCGTCGATTGCAGCGTCTCGTTCAGATCGGCCAGATCGATGCCCAACGTACGCGCCTTCAGCTGATTGATCTCCAGACGCAGTTGCGGTGAAGGCTCCTGTCCCTCGGGACGTACTCCGACCAGATTGGGGTTCTTGCTGGCCATGCCCAGCACCATGTTGCGCGCTTCCATCAGTTTTTCGCGGCCTTGCCCGGCACGGTCCTGCAAGCGGAAGTCGAAACCTCCGGCGGCGGCCAGTTCCGGGATGGGCGGCACGTTGATGGAGAAGATCATCGCCTGCTTGATACGGAACAGCATCATGTTGGCGCGCTGCACCATGGACGAAGCGAAGCTCTCCGGCTTGGGCCGCTCATCCCACCCTTTCAGGCGGACGAAGGCGATGGCGGCATTCTGGCCGCGCCCGAAGAAAGAGAACCCGGCCACGCCGATCACATGCTCCACTTCCGGCTGTTTCAGATAGAACTGCTCCACCTGCGACAACACCTCGATAGTGCGCTCGCGGGTCGCCCCCGCCGGCAACTGCATCACACTGATGAAATAACCCTGATCCTCCTCCGGCAGGAAGCTGGTCGGCAACTTGCTGAACAGGAATCCCACCGCCACCAGGATCAGCGCGTAGATCACCAGATAACGCCCGGTGCGTTTGAGCACCCGTGCCACACCGGCCTGATAACCCTTGGTCACACGCTCGAAGAAACGGTTGAACCAGCCGAAGAAGCCGGTGCTCGGCTTCAGCTCGTGCCCCGGCGTGTGGCGCAGCATCGAGGCGCACAGGGCAGGGGTAAGGGTCAGCGCCATCAGCAGCGAGAAGATGATGGTCAGCACCAGTGTCACCGAGAACTGGCGGTAGATCGCGCCGACCGAGCCGCTGAAGAAAGCCATCGGGATGAACACTGCGATCAGCACCACGGTGATGGCGATGATGGCGTTGAAGATCTGGCCCATCGCCTTGCGCGTGGCTTCGCGCGGCGGCAGACCTTCCTCGGTCATGATACGTTCGACGTTCTCCACCACCACGATGGCATCGTCGACCACCACGCCGATAGCCAGCACCATGGCGAACAGGGTCAGCGTGTTGATGGAATAACCGATGGTGTAGAGCCCCACGACCGCACCGGTGAGCGCGATCGGCACCACGATGGTGGGGATCAGCGTGGCACGGAAGTTCTCCAGGAACAGATACATCACCAGGAACACCAGCAGGATGGCCTCGGCCAGGGTCTTCACCACCTCCTTGATCGAGATGTCGACGAACTGCGAAGTGTCGTAAGGCACCACCCAATCCACCCCCTTGGGGAAGAACTTGGCCAGTTCGGCCATCTTGACCTTCACTGCCTTGGCGGTATCCAGCGCGTTCGCACCCGGCGCCAGACGCACCGCGATGGCCGCCGTCGGTTGGCCGTCCATGCGTGCGGCGATGGAATAGTCCTGCGCCCCCAGCTCCACCTTCGCCACATCCTTCACGCGGATACTGGAGCCGTCGCTATTGGCGCGCACGATCACGTTGCCGAACTCTTCCGGTGTGCTCAGCCGCCCTTTGGTGACGATGATGGCGTTGAGTTGCTGTCCTTCCGGCGCGGGCAGTTGCCCCATCTCTCCGGTGGCGAGCTGCGTATTCTGGGCTCGCACGGCGCGGCTGATGTCGCCCGGTGTCAGGCCGTAGGCTTGCAGCCGGTCCGGCCTGAGCCAGATACGCATCGAATATTCGGTGCCGAACTGGATCGCCTCACCCACGCCGGGCACCCGGCGCACGCTCTCCAGCACATGGGCCGCGCTATAACTGCCCAGCGCCACGTTGTCATAACTCTTGTCCGGCGAGATCAGCGAAACGAACATCAGATAGTTACGCGCCGACTTCACCACGTTGATGCCGAGACGGCGCACCTCCTCGGGCAGACGCGCTTCGGCGCGTTTGATGCGGTTCTGCGTCTCCACCGAGGCGGCATCCAGATTGGTTCCGGCCTCAAAGGTCAACGTGATGGTGCCGACACCCTGCTCGGAAGCCGATTCCATATAGAGCAGATGCTCGATACCGTTCATCTCCTGCTCGACCAGCGAGACGGCGGTCTCTTCCACTACTTGGGCCGATGCACCCGGATAGTTCAGGGTGACGGCCAGCGCGGGCGGCGCAACGGCAGGGTAGGACGACACCGGAACATGGCGCAGCGCCAACGCCCCGCTGAGCAGGATGACGATGGCGATGACCCAGGCGAAGATGGGCCGGTCGATAAAGAATTTTGGGATCACGGCCTACCTCTATTTCTTTTCGGGAGCGGGAGTCGCGGCGGGCTTGGCCGTAGCCGCCCCCAGCGGCACGGCTTTCACCACGGTACCGGGACGCGCTTTCTGCAAGCCGTTCACGATCACTTGTTCGCCGCCTTGCAGACCGGATTCGATGATGAAATCGCTGCCGCTCATGCCGCCGGTCTTGACCGGACGCGGCGTGGCCTTGTTCTCGGCGCCCACCAGCATCACGAACTGGCCCTGATTGCTGGCCTGCACCGCACGCTGCGGCACGGCGATCACGTTGTCGGCCTGTGCCGTGGGGAAGCGGATGGTCACAAAAGAACCGGCAAGCAGTTCATGGTTGGGATTGGGTACCTCGGCGCGCAACGCCACACTGCCGGTGGCCGGGTCGGCCGCCATCTCGGCGAACAACACCTTGCCGGGCAGGGCGTAGATACTGCCGTCTTCCAGCACCAGCTCGATCTTGGTTGTCTCGTTGCGTTTCAGCTTGCCCGCTTTCACCGCCTGTTGCAGGCGCAACACATCCGCGCCCGACTGGGTGAAGTTCACGTACAGCTTGTCGGTCTGCTCGATGGTCGCCAGCAAAGTCGATTCACCACGCCCGACCAGCGCGCCTTCGGTGACCAGTGAACGTCCGATACGGCCTGAGATCGGTGCGGGCACGCGGGTGTTCTCCATATCCTCGCGGGCTTTGGAATAGGCCGCTTCCGACTGTTTGAACTTCGCGGCGGTCAGGTCGAAGCTTTGCTGGCTGATGAATTTCTCCTCCAGCAGCTTCTTCGCACTTTCCAGATTCTGCCGCGCCACGGCCAGATCAGCCTTGGCCGCCTCGAAGTTGGCGCGGTAGTTGCCGAGGTCGATCTGGTACAGCGCCTGCCCGATCTTGACATCGCTGCCTTCGGTGAACAGGCGTTTCTCGACGATACCTTCCACCCGTGCGCGCACCTGGGCGGTGCGATAAGCCTGTAAACGTCCCGGCAGATCGTTGGTCACCGACACGTTGCCCGTCTTCACGGTGATGACATCCACCTCGGGCGGAGGCGGGGCCGCTGGAGCCGCAGCCGGTTGCTTGGCTTCATCGCCTTTGCCGCAGCCGCCCAGCAGCAAAACCAGCATCAACGTGCTCAGGGTGGCAAGGGTAGAGGGGCTTCGTTTCATATCGTTTCTCCGTTCATGCGGTCGGTCGTGATCGCGGTCGTACTTCATTTACCTGCCGCCTGCCGTAATCCGGCCAGCGAAAATTCAGTGATGTGTCTGGCCGTCGCCTCGATCTCCTGCGCGTCATAGGCCAGCTCCGGGTACATCAGCCGGTTCATCTCCCGGGTATTGCGGTAATAACTGCATTGCCCGAGCAGACTGAACACATGGCGGCGCACCTCCGCGTCACTGGCGCGCTCACCCACGATCTCGCGCACCAGACCGGTCAGATGCCGGTGCAGCGGGATCATGATCTCGTTGGCGATGCTATCCAGCGCGGGCGAGGGTTCCAGCAATTCGCGCATGATCAGTTGGCTGTGCGGCGTGCAGCAGCCGTTCATCAAACGCAGCATGAATTCGTGGATGAAACGGCCCAAGCGCACTTCTGCAGCGTCCGTCCCGCAGGAAGAAGCGATCATGTTCTCCACCGGCTCCAGCTCCAGAGCCGCCATGAACAAGGCCTCTTTACCGTTGAAATGGTAGTTCACCGCCGCGACGTTCACCCCGGCACGGCGGCAGATCTCGCGCACCGTCGCTCCCTTGAAGCCGGATTCGGCGAACACCTCGCGTGCCGCCACCAGCAGGCGGTCGCGGGTGCATTCTGAAGATTCGGTTTCGGGGTGTCGTGCGCTCATGTTGGGTTTTGCTTCGCGCCGAGCGCGGGATGAAGAAGGTAAACGACTGTATCAAACGCTTGTTTGAATTTCAATCAAAAGCGATGAGGAGATGCAAAATACATTGTTGGCTATTTTAGATAGTCGCTTTTATACAATGTGATATGTGAATTATTGAATGTGATGGATTAGGGAAAAATCCGCCTTGTCGGATGACGAGGCGGGAGAGGGCGCTACAGTTCGGAATATTTCTTGGCGATGCCTTTGGACTTTTCCACCGGATATTTCAGCGCGTTCTTCGCGATCTTATCCAGCACGATCTGCTTCACATCAAAGTCGTAGCGCTCCGCCAGCAACAAAGCAAAAGCCAGCACATCGGCAAGCTCCTCCTTCACCTGCTCGATGTCCGCCTGCTCGGCAGACTTCCACAGAAAAGCCTCCAGCAACTCGCCCGCCTCGATGTTCAGCGCCAGCGCGAGGTCTTTGGGATTATGGAATTGCGCCCAATCGCGCTCGTCGCGGAATTTGAGTAGGGCAGAGGTGAGGTCTTTGAGGTCGCTCATGGGTGTCCGATTCGGGTTAAATCGAGTTAAGCAACCGCCACTCGGTCTTGTTGCGCGCAGATGTCCATGTCCACCGTTAGGTGATGGATCGCCACTTCCGGTATTTTGGCTTTACCTGCACCTTGGCGTAGGCGCACAAAGCCCAATGCTTCCAGCTTGCTTAATGTGCGGCTGACGTTCGGCTCGGCACGCTGCACCAGTTTTGCCAGATCGGCTACGGATGCAGGCTTCTTCTGGTCTATGGTGGCGAGCAGAAAACGGTTTTCGGGAGTCAGCAGTCGAATCACGGCCTCCACAGACTCGAAAGAGACTTGGGCCGCATCGGCAGGCGCTTTGTCCTTACCACGGGCGACAGACAACATTTCCTTTTTCAGGTCTTGCATAGACTGGATCTTCATTTTCATCATCATGTCTCCTTGTCATCCACCACCTCGGTCGATATGCCTTGCGCCTCGCAAAGCTTCTCAACCTCGGCAAAAAAATCTTCTAGCAACTGCGCCGCCGATATGAAGGCATATGGGCGGCCTTCGTCATTAACCGTTCTATGCCAGTGATCGGCATCCGGCTTGGCCTTTACAAACTTCCCGCCAGCATGCGGCACTGGATGCGCATTGTCGAAACCCAGCAGCCTCGTTCCGTCTGGATCATGGAAAGTGAAGGAATAAGCGATGCCGTGCGGCACTGGGCCTGACTGCGCAACCAGCCTGATTTCGAATTTCAGGAAGTGGCCGCTGGCGAAAAAGTGTTGCCTTCCATCGTAATCAAGCAGCCATTCCAAAGTGTGTTCAGGCGTGTCCATTGGCGCATCCTATACTCACAGGATAGGATGAGTCAATGCGGTGAGCAATAGGTTGTGTAGGATTGAAACGCGAGGAGGAAGAGACGCTCTGGAGTATCTAGATATTATTGGCGGTGGAAATGTGGGGGTATTGCTGTTAGATTTCGCGGCGATGCATTTGTAGCCCTCCGTGCTATTTGGGCGGGGAATGATAGAACGCCGCGTTTGTCGGGAATAAATGCATTGTTTGCCTCATCTACTCTGTTAAGGATCAAAGTGATAAAAATGATTTCCCAGCTTATACCGCAAATAGCTCCAGCATATCCGGCGTTTTGGTCATCTACTTTACGTTAGAGGGTAATGGGTAATGCCGAAGAAATTTTCTGCTGACTCCGAGGATTGGTTAAATCTGCTTGATCTTGATGCAATAGCAGACCCATCGGACAAATCATCTGAATGCAAATATTTTCTCGAACTCGCAACTCAGGAAGCCGATAAGGCTAAATTTCGTTGGCTCATAAGTGCATTTTTTGGCGCGGCTTATAGTTTTTTCGAAATCAATGCCATCTGGGCATATCAAAGTTTTCATAATCCAGAAACGGGCTATTCAATTGAAAATGAAGAGGCGCTAGAAACACTTCGTCGCTATGTGGGCGTATTTCAAGATGCAAAGCGACCGACCTACGTAAAAACAGCGGGGCAGCATGAAGTAACTAAGGAGCTTTATGAGCTCCGCAAAGGGAATACTCATCACTATCCGTTATCTATCATGACAAGCGGTCAACAAGTGCCAGAAGATTTTCACTTCGGCAGCCTGTCTGGAAAAGGCATTCCCGCCTTAGCCTTTTGTCGGCAAGTAATGTCGCTTATCCACGAGGTCGAAAATGAACTGCAACAGCATTATTGATAGGAAATTATTGGTAGTATTATTTCTGGCCTCCATTTCATCGCAAGCTGTCGCCGATGGGTGGGCCATGTTTAGCCAACAAGAGCGTATGAGGAACTACGTCATCGCAGATGTTGGCGAAGTTTCCAAGGTCGAGCCACCGCTTAATACCAAGTGGGAAAAGGATGTTTTTCAGGTTAACGGACGTTGCTTTTTATTTTCTGGATTCATGGATTATTTTGCGTATGGAAACAAGGCAGCGCTTTTGTTGGTGAATGCACAAAAAAATATTCAGCTTGCGTTAATCGAGTCAGCCATCGGCTCAATAAAAGTGGATCTGCAACCCATTTCGATGATTGAATGCCCAACAGGAACCAATGTCATCCCCTATAGTGCTTCCCCTGAAGAACGGCTTAGGCTGTTGAAACAAAGGCAAGAAGAATTAATGAAAAGATTCGAAGACTTGAAAAAAAAGTAAGCGAAAAATACCCCCTAACTCGGCAGTCGAGAGGGACTGCGCAAAAGCACGCAGCCCCTCACTTTTACGTTAAGGCAGAATAAGGTTCGCTATCCAGTGCCCAGATTGATCTCTTCGGGCGCACCAAAAAATGACATCCACGCGGATGTCATTTTTCTATTTGGCGAACGTAATGGGATGAGGGGGATTGTTCAGCTTTCGCGTTGTATCCGCGAAAGCTTCATCCCTCCTTACGTCGGGACTGCCCTGCGGGCATCCTGCGCGAGTTGCTGGTGGCTTTGGCCGCGCTATTGCGCTTAACGTTCGCAAGCTCACGTTAGCCTACGCCGCAACAAGCTGCCGACAGCTTGTTGTCGAACCCAAGGGGTTTCGTCCACACCTCCCCATCACCAAATAAAAAAGGACATCCTAACGGACGTCCTTTTGTATTTGGCGGAGGGGGGGGGATTCGAACCCCCGTTAGGCTATAAACCTAAACACGCTTTCCAGGCGTGCGACTTAAACCGCTCATCCACCCCTCCAGATTTTCACTGCTACTCTTCGGACACGCTTTGGTTTCGGCCACCGCTACGCGGTTTAACTTGTCTGCGCCAAGTTAGCCTCCACCGCAATGAGCCTGTCTTCGCCAGACTCATTGTCCAGGCGTGCGACTTAAACCGCTCATCCACCCCTGATGGAACGACTAGCCATTCGACTAAGGCTGTTAAAACAGCCAAGTCGCTGGTTATCCGAAGGGCGCGCAGAATAAACTAGAACGGGGTTTACTGCAACCAAAACAAGGCTTCAAAAACGGTCGCGCCATGCTCTGAGTGCGGCGAAGACGGCGGGCTCGTCTGCGGGGGCGGCTGTCAGTTCGAAGTGGCGCATGACGTTGGCGATGATCTCGGGCTGGGCGCAGCGCATGAAGGGGTTGGTGGCTTTTTCGAGGGCGATGGTGCTGGGCAGGGTGGGCAGGTCTTGCTGGCGCAGGGCGCGGGCGTCGCGTTGGCGTTGTTGCAGGGCCACGTTGCTCGGTTCGCACAGCAGAGCGAAGCAGATGTTGGATTCGGTGTATTCGTGGGCGCAATAGACTTGAGTGTCGTCGGGCAGGGCGGCTAGGCGTTGCAGGGAGTGGTGGAATTCTTGAGGGGTGCCGACGAACATCTTGCCGCAGGCGCAGCCGAACAGGATGTCGCCGCAGAACAGCATGCCGTTGCCTACATAGACGATGTGTTCGGGCAGGTGGCCGGGCAGGTGGAGGATGTCGAAATGCAGCCCCAACTCGGCGATGTCCACACTGTCGCCTTCGCCGAGGTGATTGGTGACGGTGGGGATCGATTCTGAGCGTGGGCCATACACGCGGGTGTTATATACTTCGAGCAGTTTGGGGATGCCGCCGATGTGGTCGTTATGGCGGTGGGTGACGAGGATGGCGCTCAGTGCCAATCGCTGTGCTTGCAGGTAGGCCAAGACAGGCGCGGCGTCACCCGGATCGACGACGACGGCGTGTGTGCCGTTGTGCATCACCCAGATGTAATTGTCATAGGTACCGGTCAAAGCCGGGATGGGAACGATCTCAAGCATGATGGATTCTATAAAAGTGGTTCTGTATGCCTACCGCTAATTCGCTGGCCGAATGGCTGGATACCCATCAGGGGCAATATCTGCTGGCGCGCGAGCAGGAGTATTTCGACCGTAGTGTAGCGGATATCTTCGGCTTCAATGCGCTGCAATTGGGGCTGCCGCAGCATGAGTTTCTGCGCGCCAGCCGTATGCCGCTGCGCTTTACCGCCGCGCATGAGGTCGGTGCGCAGGTGTTGATGGAGATGGAAGAGTTGCCGTTCGAGACGGGCAGTGTGGATTTGGCTTTGTTGCCGCATGTGCTGGAATTCAACAAACACCCGCACCAGATCCTGCGCGAGATCGAGCGGGTGTTGCGTCCCGAGGGCAATGTCATCATCAGCGGCTTCAATCCGCGCAGTCTGTGGGGGCTGCGCCGGGCGATGGGTTCCAAGGTGGGTTATCCGTGGTGCGGCGATTTCATCACCTTGTCGCGCCTGAAAGACTGGCTGGCTTTGCTGGGGTTCGAGATCGTCGGCGGGCGTTTCGCCTGTTACGCGCCGCCCATGATCAGCCCCAAATGGCTGCAACGCTGCCATTTCATGGAACCGGCGGGTGACCGCTGGTGGGCGGTGTGCGGCGGGGTGTATTACCTGCATGCGGTGAAACGGGTGCCGGGTATGCGCCTCATCAAACCGCAATGGAACAAGGGCTTGGTGAGCAAGTTGATGCCTGCGGCACCGAAATTGAACCGGGAAGTCTCGCAACGGAGCCAGGATGACTGACACGATCATTGAGATTTTCACCGACGGCGCGTGCAAGGGTAATCCCGGCGTGGGCGGTTGGGGGGCGTTGTTGCGCACCAAGGGCAAAGAGCGCGAGATGTACGGCGGCGAGGCGCATACCACCAACAACCGCATGGAGCTGATGGGGGCGATCTCGGCGCTGGAGGTTTTGAGCCGTCCCTGCCATGTGCGCCTGCATACCGACTCGAAATACGTGCAGCAGGGCATCAGCGAATGGGTACACGGCTGGAAACAGCGCGGCTGGAAGACATCCTCCAAGCAGCCGGTGAAAAACGAAGACCTGTGGCGCAGGCTGGACGAAGCCGCCAGCCGCCACCAGATCGAATGGGTGTGGGTCAAAGGCCATGCCGGACACGAAGAGAACGAACGCGCCGACCAGTTGGCGAACCGGGGCGTGGAAGAGATATTGAACGGGAAAGAAAAATGAAACAGGGAAAAGCGATTTCACCACAGAGACACAGAGAACACCGAGGAAAAACAAACCAGCCCCATATGATTGACTCCGGGTACGGTGGCGGCGTTTATCCGCTGTTGCCTTGCCTTTCTCTGTGTCTCTGTGTCTCTGTGGTGAAAGGTTGAAAATGAAACAAATAGTGCTAGATACCGAAACCACTGGCCTCGACCCCAAACAGGGACACCGCATCATCGAAGTGGCCGCCATCGAATTGAACGGGCGCAATGTGTCCGAACGCAGCTTCCACCGTTATCTCAACCCCGAGCGCGACATTGACGAGGGCGCGGCGGCGGTGCATGGCCTGACGTTGGATCGGCTGCAGAACGAGCCCAAGTTCGCCGAGATCGCTCCGGCCTTGCTGGAATTCATCGGTGATGCGGAGCTCATCATCCACAACGCGCCGTTCGACATGGGCTTTTTGAATACCGAGCTGGCCAAGCTCGACCTGCCGCCGCTGACCAACAAGGTGATCGACACGCTCAAGGTGGCGAAGGAGCTGCACCCCGGCAAGAAGAACAACTTGAACGCGCTGTGCGACCGCTATTTCATCGACAACTCGCACCGTACCTTGCACGGCGCGTTGCTCGATACCGAGCTGCTGGCCGAGGTATATCTGGCCATGACACGCGGGCAGGAGAGTCTGCTGGGTGACGATGCGCATGAAGCCGTGACCGAGAACCTTTCCGCCAACGGCGAAGTGATCCGCATGAGTGTACGCGTGTTGCCCGCCACCGAAGAGGAGCTGGCTTTACATGCCACCCAGTTGGCCGACATCGACAAGGCCAGCAAAGGTGCATGTTTGTGGAAACAACTGGAAACGCAGGCATAAAGAGACAAAACTGAAACACCTCTCCCTGTAGGAGCGAGCCACGCTCGCGACCTGACAGGCTGTCGCGTGCAGGGCACGCTCCTACAACTGCGGTCGCTTATGACTAATTTTTCATCTGTCGATGTCCTGATCGTCGGGGCCGGCGCCTCCGGGCTGATGTGCGCCATCGAAGCAGGCAAACGCGGGCGCTCGGTGGTGCTACTCGACCACGCGCACAAGCTGGCGGAGAAGATCCGTATCTCCGGCGGCGGACGCTGCAATTTCACCAATCTCGATATCAAGCCGGACAACTATCTGTCGCAGAATCCGCATTTCTGCCGCTCCGCGCTGGCTCGTTACACCCCGCAACATTTCATCGCCCTGCTGGAGAAGCACGGCCTACACTACAGCGAGAAGACCTTGGGACAGTTGTTTTGCGACGACGGTGCCGAGGCCATCATCAAGATGTTGAAGGCGGAGTGCGAGGCGGCGGGGGTGAGGCTGCTGTTGTCGTGCGACATTGAGGAGATCAGCCGCAGCGATGCGTTCTATGTGAGTACGAGTCGCGGCAACTTTCGTGCAGACTCTTTGGTCATCGCCACCGGCGGCTTATCCATCCCCAAGATCGGTGCGAGCCCCTTTGGTTATAAGGTAGCCGAGCAGTTTGGCCTGCCCATGACCAAGCTGCATGCCGGGTTGGTGCCGCTCAGTTTCCACCCCGAGGAGTGGCGCGACTATATCGATCTGGCCGGGCTTTCTGTCGAGGCGGTGGTGGGTTTCGGCAAACAGCGCTTTCGTGAGAGCGTGTTGTTCACCCATCGCGGCCTGAGCGGCCCGGCGATCTTGCAGATATCTTCCTATTGGCTGCCGGGGCAGCCGTTACACATCGACCTGTTGCCCGATCACGATATGGGGCAGATATTCACCGAGCAGCGCGGCAGCCGCTTGTTGCTGGATAACTTCCTGGGACAATATCTGCCCAAGCGTTTTGCCGAGATATGGTGCGCCCGCTTTGCCGACAACAAGCCGGTGAATCAACTTTCGGAAAAGACGCTGGCGGCACTGGCCGTACAGTTGCACGACTGGCAGATCACCCCGACCGGCACGCTGGGTTACAGCAAAGCGGAAGTCACCTGCGGCGGTGTCGATACGCGGGCGCTTTCGTCCAAGACCATGCAAGCCAATGATGTGCCGGGCTTATATTTCATCGGCGAGGTGGTGGATGTCACCGGGCAGCTCGGTGGCTATAATTTCCAGTGGGCGTGGGCTTCGGGCTTTGCTGCCGGGCAGGCGGTTTAAGAGGATAAACAGCGATGTCACCACAGAGACACAGAGAACACCGAGAAACCCGTCTGAGGTCACTGCGGTATTTTGCTTTTCTCCGTGCCTCGGTGTCTCTGTGGTGAAGGATTTTGATTTGGTGTTATAGTTTTTGCGTTAGATTTAGTTCAACCAAGGAGACCTGAAGATGCGTAAGTTATGGATACTGGTGATGGCGCTGTTGTTGAGCGGTTGCGGCTACAACGATTTTCAAACCAATGACGAGCAGGTGAAGGCTGATTGGGCGGAAGTGCTCAACCAATACCAGCGCCGTTTCGACTTGATCCCCAATCTGGTCAACACCGTGAAGGGATATGCGCAGCAGGAGAAAGACGTGCTGGTGGGCGTGACCGAGGCGCGTGCCAAGGTGGGTACGATCCAGGCGACACCGGAACTCATCAAAGACGCACAGGCGTTTGCCAAGTTCCAGGCGGCGCAGGGCGAACTGACTCAGGCTTTGAGCAAACTGATGATGGTGACGGAGAACTATCCGCAACTGAAGTCCGACACCGTTTTCCGCGACTTGCAGGCGCAACTGGAGGGTACCGAGAACCGCATTACTGTGGCGCGTAATCGCTACATCAAGTCGGTGCAGGCCTACAATGTGCTGGCGCGCTCGTTCCCGACTAACCTGACCGCGATGATGTTCAGCTACGAGGTGAAACCTTCGTTCACGGTGGAAGACGAAAAGGCCGTATCCAAAGCGCCCGCAGTCGATTTCGCCGCACCCCAGGCTGCACCCGCAAAATAAATGAAAACGCTGTGGCGGCGTTCGACGCACCCCTTCGATACGCCTGCGGCTACTCAGGGCGAACGGAAAGAGATTATTCCGTTCGTGCTGAGTGCCTTGCGTAGCAAGGTGTATCGAAGCATGAGCGGAATAACCGCTATGATGTTTAAGTTCATGCTGCTTGTGCTGTTGCTATGCGGCACAGCGCAAGCCGAGGTCGAGGTTCCGCCGCTCAAACAGCGTGTCACCGATCTCACCGCCACACTCGATGCCGCCCAGGTACAGGCACTGGAGGCGCGTCTGGCTGCGTTCGAGGCCGCCAAAGGGTCTCAGATCGCGGTATTGATGTTGCCCAGCACGCAGCCGGAAGCCATCGAACAGTTCGCCATCCGTGTAGTCGAGGCATGGAAGCCGGGGCGCAAAGGTGTGGACGACGGGGTGTTGCTGCTGGTCGCCAAAGATGACCGCAAGTTACGTATCGAAGTCGGCTACGGGCTGGAAGGGGCGCTGAACGACGCCACGGCGAAGCGCATCGTGGCCGAGATCATCTCGCCGTATTTCAAGCGCGGCGAATTTTATGCCGGTGTCGATGCCGGTGTGGCGGCCATCATCAAGGTGGTGGAAGGTGAGCCGCTGCCTGAGCCGTCGCGTACGGCGCCGTCCTCTTCCGGTAGTGGTATGGGGAATTTCGAGCTGCTGTTCGCGGCGGGGCTATTCATGTTCTTCATCGGCAATCTCATTCTCCAGCAGTTCATCGGGCGACTGCCCAGCGGCTTGTTGGTCGCCGGGGCGATAGGCGGATTGGCTTGGGTATTGCTGGCTTCCATGATCCTGGCCGGTGCTGTTGGACTCATCGCATTCGTGGCTTCGTTGATCTTGGGCAGCAAGGGACTGGGGGGCGGCAGTGCCTCTTTGCCTTATGGTTTCGGCGGTGGCGGTTATGGCGGAGGCGGCTGGGGAAGTAGTGGCGGGGGCGGCGATTTCGGCGGTGGAGGTGGTAGCTTTGGCGGGGGCGGAGCCTCGGGAGACTGGTAATGAATATCAAACGCATCATCAAACATCTCTCCATCGGACAAACCTCTGTGCATCGCAGCTTTTCGCGTTCTGCCATGGCGAACATTGAGCGCACCATCGCTGAAGTGGAAAAGACCCATGCCGGGCAGATACGTTTCGCGGTGGAGGCGGGACTGGATCTTGCGCCGTTGCTGGCCGGACAATCGGCGCGCGAACGCGCCATCGAGGTGTTTTCGCGCTTGCATGTTTGGGACACCGAGCATAACAACGGTGTGCTGATCTATCTGTTGCTGGCAGATCGTGATGTGGAGATCGTGGCGGACAGGGGCGTGCATGCCAAGCTGGGGCAGGCGGTATGGGAGTCGGTGTGCAAGGAGATGGAGGCTGCGTTCCGTCTGGGCCGATTCGAAGAAGGTGTCATCGCCGGGATACACAGCGTGGGAGCGCATCTTGCGCAACATTATCCGCAAGTCGGCAACAAGACCAACGAGTTGTCCGACCAGCCGGTGATCCTCTGATGGCGATAGAGACCGAGCTCAAGTTGCGCATCGCGCCCGAACACATGGCGCGGCTCAAGCGCCATCCGTTCCTGCGCTCGCTTTGCAGCGAACGCGCCATCACGCACAAACTCTACAGCGTCTATTTCGACACGCCCGATCTCAAGCTGCATCACGACAGGATGGCGTTGCGTCTGCGCCGTGTCGGCAAACAATGGCTGCAAACCTTGAAAGGTGGCGGGGGAGTGCGGGCGGGGCTGCATCAGCGCAACGAATGGGAGACGCCGGTCACTGGCGAGCACTTGGATTTTGCGGCACTGGAAAAGATCGGTGCCCAGGCTTTTTCGCATGGCATGCAGAAGGAATTGCAGCCACTGTTCGTCACCGACTTTACGCGCAGCATCCGCATGGTGCAGTTCGAGGGCGCGCTGATCGAGATGAGTCTGGACAGCGGCGAGATACGCGCGGGAAAGGCGGTATATACGATCTCGGAACTGGAGCTGGAACTAAAGTCCGGCGAGCCGTTGCAGCTCTTTCGCTTGGGGTTGGCGCTGCTCGATATAGCTCCGCTGGAGATCGAATCGACCAGCAAGGCGGAATACGGTTACCGCCTGCATCAGCCGGTCAAAGCCTTGGTCACCAAAGCGCATATGCCGAAGCTGGATGCGCATGTCTCGGTAGAGGAGGCGTTGCAAAGCACGATCTGGTCATGCCTGTACCATCTGCAAGCCAATGTGTCCGGTGCGGTGAACAAGACCGACGACGAGTATCTGCATCAGGTGCGCATCGCGTTGCGCCGTTTGCGGGTGGTGATGGGTATGGCGGGCAAATATCGCGGCGATGCCGAGCTGGAAGCGTTGCGCGACTTGGTTGCGGAGCTGGGTACGGCGCTGGGACGTTCGCGGGAGTGGGATGTGTTCGTGACGCAGACCCTGCCGTCCCTGCCGAAGATACAGGGCATACGTGCTGTCGCACAGCAGAGTGAGGCGCTACGCCGACATTATCACCAGCGCGTCGATGCCGCATTAAATGCGGGGGATTTCCAGCGCCTGATCTTGCGCTTCGGCGCATGGATGAACGGCTCGTATTGGGTCAGCTCCGGTGACTCGAAAGATATTTCGCAGTTCGCGGCCAAGATATTGCACAAACGCAGCGAAAAAGTGCGCCGCTACGGGGCACTCATACATCCACATTCGGATGCCAAGCAACTGCACATGCTGCGTATCGCGTGCAAAGGACTGCGCTACAGCGCCGATATTTTCTCTTCACTCTATGAAGCGGGTAAGGCCAAGCGTTATCTGGATGTACTGGCGAAGTTGCAGGACAGGCTGGGTGAATTCAACGACGGTGCCATCGCTTTGCGGCTATTGGAAGAGTTGGATCAGGAGAAACCACTGAAGGCGGTCGCGCTGGTACGCGAGCAGATCGAGCATGGCCACTCTGTGCGTTTGAGTGCGTTGCATAAAGCCTGGAAGCATTTTGAGAAGTTGCCGGAGTTCTGGGAGTAACTTAAAAACTCGCGTAGCGATACGTTTGCTCTTTCTCCCGCTTGCGGGGGAAAGTTGGATAGGGGGAAACGGTCATGGCCAGCTTCATAGTCAGAGACGAAATTGCCATGACCTTAACCCAGCATCGCTTTCAGCCGCGCCAGCTTGGCTTTGCCTTCTTCCTTGCTGACTTCCGGCGCATTGCCCGCCGGAACAGCACCCGCATAGATCACATCGCCTTCGGGTAGTTCTTTGATGAAGCGGCTGGCTTCACAAGTCGACCACTCCTTGCCGCGTTTGCGTTTGATGCAATAACTGATGTGCAGCGAGCGTTGCGCGCGGGTAATGCCGACGTACATCAGGCGGCGTTCCTCCTCGATCTGCTCCGGCGATTCGCTACGCTCGTGCGGCAACACACCTTCTTCCACACCGACCAGATAGACATGGCCGAACTCCAATCCCTTTGCGGCATGCAGGGTGGAAAGCGAGACGGCATCGATTTCTTCTTCCTTTCCTTCCAGCAGGTTCATCAGTGCGATGGTCTGTGTCATCGCCAATAGCGTCTTGCCGTCGGCCTCGGATTTTTTGTTCATCCAGGCGACAAAGCTGCTGACGTTCTCCCATTTGGTCTCGGCCTGACGCGGTTCGTGGCTGTCGAACAGCCACGCCTCATAGTCGATGGCGTCCATCAGGTCGCCCATCACCTGCGAGCTTTCTTCTTTGGCGGCGCGGGCTTCCATGCGGTTGATGAAGTTGCAGAAGGTGAGCAGCTCTTCGTGCTGGCGTGCGGGGAGCTGGTCTTCCATCTCGCTTTCGAACGCGGCCTCGAACAGGCTGATGTTACGGGTACCGGCAAAGCTGGCCAACCTTTCCAGCGTGGTGTTGCCGATGCCGCGTTTGGGCGTGGTCACGGCACGGATGAACGCCGGATCATCATCCGGGTTGGCGATCAGGCGCAGGTAGGCGACTAGGTCTTTGATTTCGGCGCGCTCGAAGAATGAGGTACCGCCGCTCACGGTGTAAGGCACGTTCTGCGCGCGCAGGTGCTCTTCGAATATGCGCGACAGGTGGTTGCTGCGGTACAGGATGGCGTAATCGGAGAACTTGGTGCGGTGCTCGAACTTGTGCGCCAATAGGCGCAGTACGACCGATTCCGCTTCGTTGTCATCGTCCTTGGCAGCGAAGATGCGCACCTGATCGCCCAGGCCGTGATCGCTCCACAGTTTCTTCTCGAACAGCTTGGTGTTGTTCTTGATGACGTGGTTGGCGCTTTGCAGGATGCGTTGCGAGGAGCGGTAGTTCTGCTCCAGTTTGATGACTTTTAGCCTCGGATAGTCTTTCTGCAAGTTGTGCAGATTGGCGATGCTCGCGCCGCGCCATGCATAGATGGCCTGGTCGTCGTCGCCCACGGCGGTGATCGCCGCACGAATCCCGGCTAGCAGACGCATCATCTGGTACTGACAGTCGTTGGTGTCCTGATATTCGTCCACCAGCAGATAGCGCAGGCGATGTTGCCAGCGTTCCAATGCTTCGGGATGAGCGTGGAACAGATCGACCGGCAGACGGATCAGGTCGTCGAAATCCACCGCCTGATAGGCGCGCAAGGTTTCCTGATAGCGCGGGTAGAGCAGGGCGATACGCTGCTGTTCGTCGGTTTCGACCAAGCTCTGCGCCTGTTCCGGGGAGATGAAATTGGCTTTCCAGTTCGACATCACGCTCTGCGCCTGGCGGATGTCCTGCTTATCCGGCGAGCCGAGCAGTTCGCTGACGATCTTGGCGGTGTCGGCGGAGTCGAAGATGGAGAACTGTTTTTTGTAGCCTATGAGTCCGGCTTCCTCGCGCAATATCTGCATGCCCAGCGCATGGAAGGTGCTGATGGTCATGCCTTTGGCATCTCCGCCGCTCAACAGCTTACCCACGCGCTCGCGCATCTCGTTCGCCGCTTTGTTGGTGAAGGTGATGGCGGCGATGTTGCGCGCCGAGTAGCCGCATTGCTCAACGAGGTAGGCGAGCTTGTGCACGATCACGCGCGTCTTGCCGCTGCCCGCACCCGCGAGTACCAGTAGCGGACCGTCCAGATAGGTGATGGCTTCGCGTTGTGCGGGATTGAGTTTGCTTAACATATCGATTGGTGCCCGGAACCGGAATCGAACCGGTACGCCCGTTTTACCGAAGCGACGGATTTTAAGAATCAGAGAAAAGAACAGAGGTTTATTTAATCAATGCCTTGCGTCACCCGCAATGATTCAAAGGTAGTGATACAAAGCACAAGGAAACACGGGCGATATTTTAGCATGGTTACGATTTGGCTACGGCGGAGGGAATATGGGGAACACATCAATGATGGCACTAGGTTTTGTATTGGTCGGCAGCTACTTGTCGGTCAGCCTGTGGGAAAACCCCCTTGGCGGGCGCTTCATACGCCAACGACAAGGGGGAATTTTCCATAGGCTGCTCGCCGCTCTATGGAGGTCTTTTGTTGTGGCTTCAGCATGGTGGCATCAGCGCGTTTGCATGGGGCTAGTGGACTATGACACCGTGTGGCATTTTGTAGACAGATTCTGGCCTTCACATGGTCAGCGTGTCGCACACTTTGTGACAATCAAGCTAGTGCCCCTCCTGCTGCTTGATTGGTTGGCGTGGCCTATTGCCAAGGATTATTTGCAAAACAAATGGCGTGCAGAAGATGAGATACAGAACCGATTGTATGCCCTGCAAAAGAGTAGAAAGGAAGTGAATACCAAATAGCTCTTGCACAACGTAAATATATTTTGGTAGTCTTCTAACCAGCCATGAGGTGCCAGAGAAAGTCGAAGTACCGCAACACTGACCTAATGCCCTTTATGTGATGCCGCTGAGTGTGAGAGTGCAATAGCCTGCCAGCGGCTGTAATCAGAGAATTTCTGCTTATGGCTTCATCGTTCGATAACCCGAATGGATGAAGCCTGCAAGCGAAGAGCCACGCAAGCCTCGTCCGTTCATAACTGGCGAGGCTTTTATGTTTGAAAATCACGATAATCAAAGCGACAAAGGCGCGGCGCGAGCTGCGGGCGGGCGCAGCTTGCGAGCACAGACGCAGGGCGCGGCGGAAACGCCCTCGTATAGTAATACGAGGGAAACCAAAAGCGACAGCTACACACCGCATGGCGTGGGAATCGGTCTAGAGGTGTGGACTGCTGACGGAACAGAGCGAGGCAGATTAACCTCGGACGGGAAGCGTTCAAAACTCACACTTACGCCCATTCCTCATGAGTTCGCATCGCCAAAGGTCGCACACGTTGATTGGCTGGCATTTACCTTTACTCCCTCCGAAAATGAATCCGACTCAATCGCAACGCTACTTTCAGAGCTTGCGCCATTGCTGGGATTGGAATGCATTCCAGCCACTTGTAAAGGCCGAGGATGGAACGGCTACACCACACGCTACGACCTTACAAATGGGCATGATGTTCCGCTTGGCCTTATAGCTTCTGGCGGCGAAAGACAACGCGGCACGGTACATGTCGAACTAAATGCGCACGCATGCGCACTGGTTCCCGATTGGCAAGCTTTCGTAGCTTGGGGCAATAATCTACAAGGGAAAATTAGTCGTACGGATCTAGCTCATGATGATTTTTCCGGACAGACCTTCGACATGCAAAAAATGGCTGATTGGTATCAGCAAGGTGAATTTAATTGCGGTGGTCGTCAGCCTTCGCACTCTCTGGCTGGTGATTGGCTTGTGGACGGCAGCCCATCTGGTCGAACGCTTTATATCGGAAAAAGAGAGAACGGAAAGATGTTGCGCATTTACGAGAAGGGCAAGCAGTTGGGAGACACCAATAGCCCTTGGGTTCGCGTGGAGCTAGAGTTTCGAGGAAAGAGCCGCGTTATTCCTTGGGAGTGTCTGACCTCACCAGGAAGCTATCTAGCTGGTTCATACAAGTGCCTAAATATCATTTCAGAGATACAGGACAAGATACGCACCATCACCAAAGCTGTGACCATTTCCTATACTCGCGCCGTTGAAAATGCACGTCTTATGGTGGGGAAACTCGCTAATTTAATGATGATGGTGGAGGGCGGCGACGCTTTCAAAGTCATTGGTGATTTAGTCCGAGATGGGTACCCAGAGCGAATAAAAAACTACGCGGAATACCTGCCGCAGATACTCGCGGAGGCATGACATGAAAACTTTGATACTTGAAGAAGCTGCCGAATTTTTACATATTCACCCGGTCACTCTATTGCGAAAAGCGCAGAGCGGTGAAGTACCTGCGGCAAAGCCTGCAAAGCGGTGGGTATTCTTGGAAATTGACCTAGTGGATTACCTACGCGCACAATACTCCCCGCGGGTGATGCAGGGCGCACACGAAGAGGTGGAATTATGTCGCTCTACAAACGCAAAGATTCATCAGTCTGGTGGGTCAAGCTGCACCACAGTGGAAAAGTCGTACAAAGAAGCACTGGGACTGCCGATAAGGTAAAAGCTCAGGAATACCATGACAGGCTCAAGGCCTCGCTATGGGAGCAGGAACGGCTCGGCACAAAGCCGCGCTATTCTTGGCAGCAAGCGGTTATTAAGTGGCTTGAAGAAACGTCCGACAAAGCAACACACAAAGAAGACGTGCAAAAGCTCAAATGGCTTCATCCGATTTTAGGCGAAATGATGCTCGACGAAATATCGTTGGATGTCATCGGCAAGATTAAATCGGAAAAGTTGAAGCAAGCGAGCAAGGCAACTACCAACCGTTATTTGGCAGTCGTTCGGTCTGTGCTTATTCGAGCACGTGACGAATGGGAATGGGTCGAGCGAGTGCCTAAAATAAAGCTCTTTAAAGAACCTGAAGGCCGCGAACGTGCCCTTAGTCATGAAGAAGCGAATCGGCTGTTATCAGTACTGCCGCCGCATCTGCGCGACATGGCATTGTTCACGCTACATACCGGATTGCGACAATCAAATGTATTGCAACTGGAATGGTCGTGTGTGGATTTGGTGCGCTGTCATGCGTGGGTTAAATCGGAAGATTCGAAGAATCGTAAACCGATTTCCGTCAATCTGAATGCACGTGCGATGGATGTACTTAATCGGCAGATTGGCAAACACTCAACGAAGGTTTTTACCTGCAATGGGAAGCCTATTTCACAGGTCGTAAATGTCACGTGGAAAAATGCTTTGGTAAAAGCTGGAATTGAAAACTTGCGATGGCATGATTTGCGCCACACATGGGCAACATGGCTGCGCCAATTAGGAACACCCACGCATGAGTTGCAACGCATGGGTGGATGGAAAACCGCAGCGATGGTCGAAAGATATGCTCACGTGGCACCTGATCACTTGGCACAAGCGGCGGCAAGGTTGGAGAGCTTAGAGGTTGGTTACGATTTGGCTACGGCATCCCAAGCAACAGGTGCTATTTCTTGAAACAAGAAGGCCTGAAAGCCTTGTATTTGGTGCCCGGAACCGGAATCGAACCGGTACGCCCGTTTTACCGAAGCGACGGATTTTAAG
>CAZNAD010000022.1:0-8142 GCA_964571195.1 uncultured Gallionellaceae bacterium
ATTCGCGCGAGCAGGTGGAGGAAGCCTACGCGGGCGACATCATCGGCTTGCCCAATCACGGCAACATGCAGATCGGCGACAGCTTCTCCGAGGGCGAGGCTTTGCAGTACACCGGCATCCCGTATTTCGCGCCGGACTTCTTCCGCTCGGTGCGCATCCGCAACCCGCTCAAGGTGAAACAGTTGCACAAAGGTTTGCAACAGCTCGGCGAAGAGGGCGCGGTGCAGGTGTTCAAGCCGGTGGACGGCGGCGATCTGATTCTGGGCGCGGTCGGTATGTTGCAGTTCGACGTGGTCGCCAGTCGCTTGCAGGGTGAGTACGGCGTGGACGCGATGTTTGAAAGTGCGAGCGTCAATACCGCGCGTTGGGTGACTTGCGACGATGCCAAGGTGTTCGCGGACTTCCAAAAAGCGTTGTCGCATAACCTTGCGGTGGATGCGGCGGGCAACCTGGCCTACCTCGCGCCCAACAGCGTGAATCTAAAACTCACCCAAGAGCGCTGGCCAAAAGTGGTGTTCCATACCACGCGCGAACACGCGGTCAAATTGTGATGCAACAACTCGAATTCCAACTGCGCGGCGAATTTGTCGAGCTATGCAATTTGCTCAAGCTCACCGGTGTGTGCGACAGCGGCGGTGCGGGCAAGGCGCTGGTGGCGGAAGGCGTGGTGCGCGTTGATGGTAAAGTGGAGTTGCGCAAAACCGCGAAGATACGCGCGGGACAGGTGGTGAGCTTGGGCGATGTGCGTATCACGGTCATTGCTGAATAACTCCGATGCTGTATATCTCTCATCACGTCATTATCCCCGAGCGTGAGATCGAACTGAGCGCTGTGCGCGCACAAGGGGCGGGCGGGCAGAATGTGAACAAGGTGTCGAGTGCGGTGCATCTGCGTTTCGATATCTCCGTCTCTTCGTTGCCGGATGACTTCAAGCAGCGTCTGCTACAGCTCAACGACCAGCGCATCACCAAGGACGGCGTGGTTATCATCAAGGCGCAGGAATACCGCAATCAGGAACAGAATCGCAACGAGGCATTGCGGCGCTTGAAAGCGCTGCTGCTATCGGTTGCCGTCAAACCCAAACCGCGCGTCGCCACCAAGCCGACGCGTAGCTCGCAGAAAAAGCGGGTGGAGAGCAAGGTCAGGCACGGTGCGACGAAGTCGTTGCGCGGGCGGGTAACGGAGTAACTCATGGCAATCAAAGCAACCGTATTCAAAGCCAATCTGCAAATCGCGGATATGGAGCGCCACTATTATCAGGATCACGCGCTCACGCTGGCACGCCATCCTTCCGAGACCGATGAACGCATGATGGTGCGCTTGCTGGCGTTTGCCCTGCATGCACATGAGCATCTCGAGTTCGGGCAGGGTATGACAAACGATGACGAGGCGGATGTGTGGCAGAAGGATCTGACCGGTGCGATCAAGTTATGGGTCGATGTCGGCATCCCCGACGAGAAGCTCATCCGTAAAGCCTGCGGACGCTCCGATCAAGTCATCGTCTATTGCTACGGCGGTCGCGTGGTCGATATGTGGTTCGCCAAAGACAAAGCGCAATTTGAACGCCAGAAGAATCTCACCATCATCAACCTGCCCGTGGAAAGTACACAGGCGCTGGCCAAGCTGGCGCAGCGCACGATGGATCTGCAATGCACCATTCAGGACGGACAGGTGTGGCTGAGCGACGGTGTGACGAGTGTGCAAGTCGAACGTGCCGTTCTCAAAGCGGCGGCAGAGCGAGCCTGATTAACTGTCGGCGACGGGGCGGGCAAGAAATTCGTCGAATTGGGTTGCATTCATCGGGCGTGCAAACAGGTAGCCCTGCCCGTAATCACACCCTGCGGCGGCAAGGATGTCGCGCTGCCGGGATGTCTCCACACCTTCGGCGATGACCTTCATGCCGAGTTTGTGCGCCATGACGATGATCGCCTCGACGATAGCCTGATCGCCGTGGCTGTTGACCATGTTGCGCACGAAGGACTGGTCGATCTTGATGTAGTCGATGTCGAAACGTTGCAGGTAGGACATCGCCGAATAACCCGTACCGAAGTCGTCCAGTGACACTTGGATGCCTGCGTCGCGATAGGCTAGCAAGGTTTCTTTTACCTCGGCCCGTTCATCCATGAGCAGACCTTCGGTGATCTCGATCACGATGCAACTCGGGGGCAGGGCAAGTTTTTTCAACCAGTCGACGATGTCCAGGTTGACCTCTCCGGCCACGAATTGGCGCGGCGACTTGTTTACGCTGATCTGTACGGTATGCAGATGCGGAGCCTTGTTCAGCTTCCATTTCAGAGCCTGCATCGCCGCCTGTTGGAATACCCAGTCGCCTATGGAATTGATGAGACCGATGTCTTCCGCCAGAGAGATAAAGGTGGTGGGGCTCACCATGCCGAGAGTGGGATGATGCCAGCGGGTCAGCGCCTCGGCTTTGCTGACATAGCCTGTCGCCAGTTCGACGATAGGTTGATAATAGACTTCAAGCTGGCCGTTCTCCAATGCTCCGCGCAGGTCATTACTCAGTTGCAGGCGCATACGTGCGCTTTCCTGCATCGAGGCGGTGAAATAACTGAAGCGGTTGCGCCCCTGACTCTTGGCTACGTACATCGCCTGGTCGGCATTCTTCAGCAGTGAGCTGATATCCCGGGCATCGGAGGGGAAGATGGTGATGCCGATGCTGGCGGAGACATAGACCGTGGAAGCGTCTAGCTGGAACGGCAGGGAGAGTGAGTGGATGATGCTGGTGGCGACATTCTCCAATCGCTCGGTATCGCTCAACCCCGGCAGGATGACGGTAAATTCATCACCTCCCAGTCGGGCAAGCGTGTCCGCCTCGCGTACACATTTGGCGATGCGGCGCGCAGCATCCTGCAATAACAGATCGCCTGCATCATGTCCCAGCGTGTCGTTCACTTCCTTGAAATGGTCCAGGTCGATGAACATCAGTGCGATATGGATATCCTCGCGCTCGGCTTTCCTAAGTTCCTGCGCCAAGCGGTCGTGGAACAGGCGGCGGTTGGGTAAGCCAGTAAGCGTATCGTAGTTGGCCTGTTCCCAGATGATGGCCTCAGTGCGCTTCTTGTCGGAGATATCGGAAAAGATCGCGATACGTTGTTGTACGTTGTTCGATGCATCGTATACGGTGCTGATATTCAGCCACTCGGCGTACATCTCGCCATTTTTGCGGCGGTTAAGGATCTCGCCGTGCCATTTTCCGGTGTTGATGATGGATTGCCACATCTCGCGGTAAAAATCCACGCCCTGGCTACCGGAGCTCAACAGTTTCGGATCGCGCCCGATCACTTCTTCTGGAGAATATTGTGTGATCTGGGTGAAGGCGGGATTGACGGTGATGATGTGGTTGTTCTCATCGGTGATGACAATGGCCTCGGAGCTGGTTTGGAACACTGTAGCTGACAGGCGCAGCGACTCTTCGTCCTGCTGCCGTTCCATGGCAATTCCCGTCAATTTGCTCATCTGTTCGATGAGCTTGATCTGTGCGGCATTCGGTTCGCCGACGCGGGGGAGGTAGATGGAGAAAGTACCTAACATCTTGCCCGATGAAGACAGAATGGGCTCCGTCCAGCAGGCGGCGATGTCGGAGCGTAGTGCCAGGCTCTTGAATTCTGGCTGAAAGCGGTGTTTCTGGATATCGGCGACGATCACGCGCTGGCCGCTGGCAGCAGAGAGGCTACACGAACCAACTCCGGTGTCGATTTCCAGGCCGTCCAGCATTTTGTGGTAGGCCGGTGGCAGGCTGGGAGCGGAACGCAGCGACAGGTGTTTGCCGTCCTTGTCGATTTGCAGGATCGCGCATCGGGCCTCGGGCTGTTCGTCTTCCACGAGACGGATGATGTCGTTCAAGATGTCCTGGGTGGTCTTGCCTTGGGCCAGCCCTTCCAGCACGTCACTGCGCATTTTCTCGCGGCATAGCGCTTGTTCGCGTTCGGTCACATCGGTAATGATCGAATAGCGTAATGAATTGCCACGGAAATTGACATGGGCGGAATGGACTTCGACATCCCGTATCTCTCCGCGAGCAATGCGGTGTCTGGAATGAAGACTGCGGCACTGCTCGCCGGCTGTCTGCGCCAACTCCTGAAGTGGGGGTTCGACCGGCTGCATATCGATGTCGGCGATGTTCATCTTGCGTATCTGCGCGATCGGCCAGCCATAGTACCGTTCTGCCGCAGGGTTCGCGTCGATGATGGAGCCGCTCGCCGGATCGATCAGTAATTTGATGGCCGAGTTATTGACGAACATGGCGTGATACAAGGCTTCGTTTTCGCGCAGCAGGGCTTCGTCATCGGCGATATATCTCTGCAACTGGTTGAAGCTCGACTGCATCTGCTGGATCTCTGGGCTACCCTCAAGTGGAAGCGTGTCCAGCATCTTGTGGCGGCTCAGTTGCTGGATGCGGTTTACCGAGCGTTGCAAAGGCAGAAGCTCGTGACGCAGGAACAACCATAACAAGGGTGTCGCCAGTAAAAGAATCATGCTGGTGACCAGAAACGCCTCGTTGCGGAGATGGGCGATACGGTCAAAAGCCTGTGCTGTCGGCATTACCCCAACCACGAACCAGTTGGCGCTAGGGATTTGTTTAGCGGAACTTAGCTCTTCCACGCCGCGCGAATTGACGGCGATGCCGGAGCCTTCGTATCCCTGCATGTAGCGGTCATGCATCTTGTTGATGCCGGGTGCGGGGAGTGGTTGCAAGATGCGGCTCTTGTCGGTTGCCGCGACGAACATGTTGTCGCGAGGCGAGGCGACCAGATAGCCGCTGGTGTTGGGGTGGGAGCGAACGTCGAAATCGCTCAGCAAACTGCCGTCGCTCAGGCTGATCACGCCGGCGAATACACCAGCAATATTTTTATTTTTGTCGAAGATGGGCACGGAGATGACGAGACGCGGGTCTTTGACGAAACGCCCCAGGCCAGGCTTGGAGATAGCGGGCTTCCCGGTTTCGATAACCTTGAGATAGAAGTCGCGCTGGGAAAAATCGGCACGCCCCCTGTTTTCAGCTTGCGGAAAATCGGCGATACCCCGGCCATTCTTGTCGATGACGATCACGCCCAGAGTACACAGTTTGTAGATAGCCTTGCGCTCAGCTAGAAAAGCGCTGAGTTGCTCAGGGTGTTTGAGCATAGACGGTGTAATGGAGCTGGCTATCAGCGCCAGCGAGTCGACGCGCAGTTTGACGGCACTGTCGATGCGTTCTGCCACAAAAGTCACTTCGGAGAGCTGCTGGTTGGAGAGCGAGATTTGCAACTCTTGGCGCAAATGAGAGGAGAACTGGAGGGTGAGCGTGCCAACCGAAAGCAAAAACAGGATCAAGGTGAAGACCGTCACCTTGGTTTTGAGGCTGAGATTGGCGAGGAAGCTGGGCATGGGACGGCTATACGCTACCGTTGTGACTCTTGTGAACCGCGATTATATAGTGACCGTCGCGTGCCGACCAAAATTAATGGTTGGCTGGACGGCCTAGCGGAACACGATGGTCTTGTTGCCACATACCAGCACGCGGTCTTCCACGTGATAACGCAGGCCGCGCGCAAGTACGGTCTTTTCGATGTCGCGTCCGTAGCGCACCAGGTCATCTACCGTATCCCCGTGGTCGATGCGCACCGTGTCCTGCTCGATGATCGGTCCGGCATCCAGCTCGTCGGTCACGTAATGGCAAGTCGCACCGATGAGTTTGACCCCACGCAGATAGGCCTGATGATAGGGTTTTGCGCCGACGAACGAAGGCAGAAAGCTGTGGTGGATGTTGATGATACGACCGGGAAAGCGCTGACATAGTGTCGGCGGCAAAATCTGCATGAACCGCGCCAGCACCATGCTGTCGCCGCGATGCTGCTCGAATAGGGTGGCGATTCTTTCGAATGCGGCAGTTTTGTCCGCCATGTCGATATGGATAAATGGGATGCCATGCCACTCGACGAAACTGCGCAGATCTTCATGGTTAGAGATCACGCAGGGGATATCCACTTGTAACTCGCCACTGCGCCAGCGATGCAGCAAATCGTTCAAACAATGATCCTGCTTGCTGACCAGCACTACGAGACGTTTTTTGATGGAGGAGTCGGATAGTTGCCAACTCATCTTGAATTCGGCTGCCAATGCCGCAAAGCGGCGACGGAACTCGTCCGTTTCAAACGGTAGCGAATCGGCCCTGATCTCTTGGCGCATGAAGAAATGCTGCGCCTCCTGTTCGGTGTGATAGCTGGCTTCGACGATGAAGCCGCCGTGTTGCGCGATGAAACCGCTGACCGCAGCAATGATTCCCGAGCGGTCGGGACAGGAGATGGTCAGCGTATAGCAGTGTGCAGTCATGCAAGAACCCCTAAATGTCGATAACGGATTCTATCTGACTCTAGTTCCTGAAAGGGAGCGAAGTGTTCGGTGTTAAACCACAAACCCATCAGTTTCTTTGAGCATCCACATGACATGAACAAAGGAATCCTGTTCGTGTGCGCGCAGCGAAGCGACCAGATTTTCCATGTGGCTGCGATTGTGGTTGGAATTGCGCGCGAAGGTCTGGAACAACTGAATGACCAGTTCTTCATTCAAGCCCTGATGTTTTGTCGCGATGCCGGCCAGCAGTACCTGGATGACGGAAAGGTTGCAGACCAGTTCGCGGTACAGGTCTAGATAGGAGCCGCGCGTGAAGGGAAACAGACGGGTGACGACCTGATTGACCAGATAGTTCTCGAAGATGTGTTCCTTGTCGGCAAAATAGGGGCGATAGAACGCGGCATGGTTGTGCAGATATTGCTCGACATCGCCGTCCTTCAATCCGTCTGCCGCGTCATGTAGGCAAGTCTTGAAGCGGGGCGAGGCGCTGTTGAGCAACGATTGCGCGATCAGATCGCTGGTCACCTTCAGTTTGTACGGAATGTCCGCGTCGATCTGCTCGAACTGGGCTTGCAGCTGCTGCGGATGGGAGAGCATGTCGATATAGGATTGCAGGGTGGGCAGCAGCTCCGAGGCGTGGGAGAATTTCTTGGAAAATACGATCTTGTCCACGTCCTCGAGCAGGAAGCCCAGCATCATCATCCGCGCGCCCACGCTGATCTCGCGGAATTGCAGGATCGCGAAAATGATGGTGCGGAAGTCGTTCAGGATCGCGATCTGTTGCGGGTCACCCTCGCTTTGCAGCGGAAACTGATAGGAAGTGAACGCCTTGCCGTCGATGGCTGGCTCGGGGTTGATACTGGTGAATTGCATGGGCTGCGGATCGAGCAGGATCAGGCGTGCGGCTTCGGGGCAGGAGATGCCGAGCGAGTTTTCGCGCTGTGCTCCGAAGCGGTTGATGTAGCGCGGATACAGCCGGCAAGTATCGCTGAGCGCCTGTGCGCCCATGTGTTTGTGGATCGCACACAGTTTGTCGGCTTGCAGAAAATGGCATCCGCCATCCGCTTTCATCTTCATCAGTCCGTAATTGCTTTTGTTGTCGGCGCTCGGCAGGGTGTTCTTGCTGACCGAAATGGCAAACAGCGGGGCCAGCTCTGCATCTTTGCTCTGCTGGTATTTGTCGAAGGTCTCCCGGTCGATGCTGACATTCCACCAGCCGCTGCAACAGGTGTCCTCGCACCGCGCTCCACTGCAATTGAATTTGGGGTAATAACTCGGGACGGTGATTTGCATGATTAGTCGACCAAGGAAGAGAGGGTGGGAGAGGCTAGCCAGCGTCCGAACATGTCGGTGTAGGCATCTTCGAGTGCGTGTGCGAGGCCACGGGAGTCGCATAACGGGCTGTTTGCCATCCGTTCGCGCTGGCTAAAGCGCAGTTGTTTGCGTAACGGCACGTCTCTGGCCAGGGCGATGGTTTTATCCAGATATTCCGTTTCCGAATGCGCGATCCATTCGTCGTGGCCCAAACTTTGTAGCAGAGAGGCGGAGAAGCGCGCACCGACGTGGTCGCCCAATAGATGGACGACCGGCACACCCATCCAGAGCGCATCGCAGGTCGATGTGCCGCCGCCGTGTGAGGCGATCGGGTCGAGGGCGATGTCGACACGGTCATGTTGCGCCATGTAGTTGTACCAGTCGCTGCCCGGTTCGAGTTCGATGCGCTCCGCAGTGATGCCGTGTGCCGCCAGCTCGGCCAGGATGCGCTGGCGATTGCCCGCGTCGGCAAGG
>CAZNAD010000022.1:8242-34104 GCA_964571195.1 uncultured Gallionellaceae bacterium
TCGGCAAGGCATGCATTATCCTGGCCCACAGCCGCAAGGTCGGCGGGGTGATCTTGCCGAGGTTGTTGAAGCAGCCGAGACAGATACTGCCGTCAGCGGCAGGCTGCCAGGCGGGGAGCGGTGCCTCGGCGATGGTCTTGTAGGACAGCCAGGTGCGCGGCAATCGCCACACCTTCTCGCTGAAATGCCCGTCCATTTCCGGGGGGGCGAGCGTGGCATCACCGATCCAATAATCCATCTCACTCAGGCCGGTACTGGCGAAATAAAGGTAAGTGGCTTGCACCGGTGCCGCGCGGCGCGCGAACACACCGAGCCGGTTATGCGCGGAATGTGCGGAGAGGTCGATAAGTACGTCGATGCCATCGGCTGCGATGCGCTGACAGACATCTTCATCCGCAATGCCGGAGATCGGAACCCAGTGATCAAACAAGGCGTTCAGGCGCTCGGTCACATCATCGCGGGTGCGGTTGTTGGAGTAGGCATACAACTCGACCCGCGTGCGGTCGTGGCACGCCAATAACCGCTCCATGAAGTAACTGACCGCATGTTTGCGAAAGTCACCGGACACATATCCCACCTTCAGCCGACGTCCCGCGAGCGGTGAGCGGACAAACGTGCGTTGCCGGGCGGTGTGACGGATATCAGGCGGGATGCAGGCGAGTTCCCAGCCGCGTGCCTGAGCAAGATATTCTTCCGGTGCCAGTGTGGCATGGTAGCCGGTGAGGAACAGCAGGTTGCTGTAGGCATTGGCATAGCCCGGGCGGAGGGCAAGCGCGGTGCGATAACATTCGGCGGCATCATCCAGCCGGCCTTGCGCGCGTAGCGCGTTACCCAGATTGCAATGGCCTTCGACGAAGTCCGGCTGAAGCTCCAGGGTGCGGCGATAGCTGGCGATGGCCTCGTCCAGCTGGTCTCGTGCCTGTAGCGCGATACCCAGATTGTAGTGGGCTTCGGCCATGCCGGGGCTGTAGGTGAGGGCTTGCCGGTAACTGCTGATCGCTTCGTCGTGATGCCCCTGTGCCAAGAGCGCCGCCCCCAGGTTGCAATGTGCCTGGGCATAGTCCGGGAAAAGCGCGATGGCCTGCCGGTAACTGGCGCTGGCTTCGTCCAGTCTGCTTTGCGCGCTGAAGGCGGTACCCAGATTGAAATGCATCTCGGGCAGATTCGGCGCGAGGGTCGCGGCCTGGCGGAAACATTCCAGAGCCTGAACTGTTTCTCCCGCCATCAACAGACAATGGCCAAGATTACTGAGCGATTCGATATGGTTCGGTGCCAGCGAGAGTGCCTGCCGGTAAGCCGCGATGGCGGCTTGTAGGTGCCCTTGTTTTTGCAGGGCATGGCCGAGGTTGTAATGGAACACCGCATTGGCGGGATTGATCTGGATCGCTTTGCGGAAACACGTAATCGCTTCGTCGAGCTTGCCCTGCGACTGTGCCACGGTTCCCAGATTGCAATGGAACACCGGAGAGTGCGGATTGGCATGAAGTGCCAGATTGATGAGGTCGCGCGCGAGTTCATGGTTTCCCACTTGATGGGCCAGCATGCCGAGCAGATGCAGGGCATCGGGATGCTCGGGGTTCTCGCTCAGTGCCTCCTGGTAAGCCGTGTTGGCCTGATCCAGCCGCCCTGCCTGATGATGTGCCAGTCCGACTTGGACGAACCGGTCCGCCTTCTGGTTGCGCATTATGGTTTGCCGGAGACTTTCAGTGTGGTGCGTATGCTGTTCTCCAGTGAGCGGATGGAGCCGCCGGTGAGATAGCTGAACGAGACCTGCAATTCATCTCCGGCCTGCGCGTTCAGCGGCTGGAGCAGGGGCAAGACAAGATAGTCGATCACCCAGTCGATGGTGCTGCCATCCTGCGGGTTGATGGTCAGCACGTTCTTGGTGAAGAAGCGCAGTGCATTGACCGTGCCGGTTTGTGCCAGCGTGAACGAGCCCTGCCAGGAGATCTCGCGTCCGGTCGGCTGGGACAGGTCGAGGATGCTGTAGGTCTGGGGCGGAGCCAGTTCCTTTGCGCCGGGATGTTCGGCGAACACGCGCTGGAATTGGATGATGGGTGCATGGTAGCCGGAGAAATCGTAGTCCTGTTGCAGCGGCTGTACCGCCATGATCACTGCGGTGGGGATGAATACCGGTAGCTTGTCGCCGAAACGTTTGCGGTAACGCGCCTTGAAGGCTTCGATTACCTCGATCTGTTTTTCGCGCAACATGGCGACGTGGATCATTTCGCAGATCACCACATCCACCGGTTCGGGAGGCAAGTAGTCGAAGGCGTCGGCATGCACCACTTCGACCTTGTGCCCGTTCGGGTTGAGCGCCAGCAGACGGCGCGATTCGGCGACCAGGACCGGGTTGAATTCGACACACCAGACATGGCTGGCTTTGCCTGCGGCGAGGTACGACAACACACCGGTACCGCCGCCAAGCTCGAGCACTTTCGCGCCCTCGAAAACAGCGAAATCGATCGCCGCCTTGAAGTTGTCCATGCGGTTCTTGTCGGTCAGCATGTTGTGGTGGTAATGCAAGGGAATGAACTGCCCCAGATAATGAGTCTCCGCTTCGTCATCGTGTAAGGTGTGCATTTTTTCCGGCCTTAGAATTGAAATACGTTAGCGATAGGCGCCCATACTGGCCGACAAACGCTGCATCTGTGCGACATAACGCTGCAAGGGCAGGATCGTCTCCTGTCCCGGTTTGACGAATTCGCAGCCCGCGCGCTGGTTTACCTTTCCGGTCCGGCTGACGACCTCGAACAAGTTTTTGACTTGCAGGGTGGCGGTCAATTTCCCAACTTCCGGCAGGTCGATTTCGCAACCCGGATAGATATTGCCGGCACGCAATTTAACATCTTTTTCGCGATATTCGAGAGAAAGGCCACTTACGCTGATGTCTACCACCGGCATGACTTGAGCCGTCGGCTTGAAAATGCATTTGACCGGATATTGCGGCCAAGTCGGCAAGCGGTAGCAATCGCGGCGTTGCAGGCGCAACAACCGTTGCGGCAGGGGGAGGAAAAGAGCGTCGCTATTCTGGAACGCGGCCAACTGCGGCGGTTGGGAGGCAAACTGCACCTTGGTCTGGTTATGGGTGCTGACAAAAACGATTTCTTCGCTGGCGAGAATATGGTGGTTGTCGCGCGGATTGGACGCCGGATCTATCCAGATGCCTTGCTTATCCGCAGCCAGCAACATGGTCAGGAAGAAGCGCTTGCGGCCATCGTAATATAACGCGCTGCGCGAGCGGTGTTTGCAAATCGTTTGCAGGATGTTCTGAATCTCCATCCTGGAGTCGATCAGAAATTCGCGGTCTTCGCCAGCGGCGAACGTCTCGATCTTGAGCGGATTGGATTTTTCTTTGATCATGGCACGGGTATCCAGATTCAGGTTATGACGGAATTCATGCCTTGAACCGGTCAAGGCGGAGTCATTCTATTTCTGGCTGCCCGAGTTAATGCGCGGATTAGAGGGGATTTCCTTGTGTTCCAATCGGTATATCCATGCCAGCAGCTCCGCCACGGCAAGGTAAAGTTCGGCAGGGATGTGCTCATCCAGCTCGACCTGCATGAGCATGCCGACCAATTCTTCTGACTCATGAACGAACACACCGTGTTCTCGGGCGCGCTCGATGATGGCTTGGGCGATGATGCCGCGTCCCCGGGCGACCACCTTGGGGGCGGCATCACCGCTCTGATAGGCCAGAGCGACCGCCATCTGGCGTTTATCAGGGCTTGTCATGGGAGGTGACCAGGGCGCTGGCGACTGTGATGCCGCGCTCCGCCAGTGCGGCGGTCAATTGGGAGCTGGCCGCACCGAGCAAGGCGCGGGTCTGGCCGCCGGAGGCATCCAGCGTGATACTCAGTCCGTTGCTGTTGAAGCGCAGCATCGCCGCCACTTCGCCCAGTTTGGGCAGATCGAGCCGGATCTGGGTGGCCCACTCTCCGCCCGACCCGTTATATCCACCGCCGCCACGGCGTGGCTGCTCTTCGTGGATCTCCCAGTCCATCTTCTGCTCGGGCCAGACATATCCCTGCCACAACACCTGACGAGTCTCCAGCGCATTCAACTGTTGCTGCACCAGCGGCTGTAGCTGGCCGGGGATGGTAGCAGTGTCGGTGTGTGCGGCGATATGCCCGGTCGAAGCGGAGGCGGCAGTCAATTGGTTCTGGGGTTCCTGCAACAGTTGCGCGGTGCTGCGCCCGCCCGCCAGCCATTGCGCTTGGTGTGATTCGTAGAACAAGCCGCTTTGGCTGAGTGATTGGTGCAGTTTTTCGGCCAAGTGTGTGGTGTCCGGCGCACTTGCCGCAGTGGCCAGCAGCGGCTCGCTGCGCATGGCGCGCACGTGAGCTTTTTCCAGCGGTTGCTGGGATAGAGATGCCAGCAGGCGCGCGGTGGTGCTGAGTTGTTCTGGAGAGGAGAGCGGGTTATTGGAGGCCGACAGGCCGAAGGTCAGTCGCGGTTGCAACGACATCACCTGCAACTCGACCACGTCCCCGCTTTTGAGGTTGTCGGGGAGCTGCATGTGCATCATCTGCTCAAGTACGCGAACCTTGAATACGCCGGGACTGACTTCTGCCTGTATCGCCCCCTGTACCTTCTGTCCCAGTTCGAAGCCGTCCTTGCCGCTGTTGTCCTTGTCCGGTGCCGGAGTGATTAGCGGCCTCTCGTTAAGAGAGAGAGCCCGGAGAGTGTTGAGAACGTCGGTGGGGAGCATGGTTGGTCGCTATCGTGCTATTCGTGACGGGGCGAGACAATTCCTCCTCGGTGCAGGCGACAAGCAGGGTCTGACGGTCAATAACCGCCGTCGGAGGAATAGGCTCTCTGCAATTTATCTTCGCTACGGGCGTTGCTCATGATGCGTTGCAATTGCGCCATCCATTGTTCGGTCTGGCTGCGGATCACGGCATCGTCGGCGAGGATCTTCTTGATCAGTGCAACCTTGCGCAAGCGGGTCGCTTCGTCGATGGGAGCCAGATCCAGCCGCTGCATTTCCGCCACATGTGCGGCGGATTGTTCTTCCAGTTCGGAGAGCAGATCCCATTCCCCCTGCGCGGCGGCTTCGCGCATCTTGCCGGTGAGGGTGGAGAGTGTTTCGTATTTTTCGATGACGGCGTTCATGCGGTTACATCCTTCCATAGACCAGCGGAGTTTTGGTGATCGGTTGTTGCGCGAGTTCGGTTTGCGGGCGCTGTTCGGCGACCGGACGTATGCTTTCCCAAGCGCCCCGCAGATCGAGCAGCAAGGTACTGACCTCATCCAGGATCGCGGTGTCGTTCTTCATGTTGGCAACCAGCAGACGCTGGGTCATGTAGTCGTAGAGGTCGGACAGGTTTTGTGCCAGCGGGCCGCCTGCCTTCAGATCCAGACCGGCCTTCAGCCCGTCGTTGATGATGGAGATGGCCTGGCTGATGGACTTGCCTTTGGCGGCGATCTCTTTGCGTATCATCTGGTTCTTGGCCGAGGCGATGGATAACAACGCTCCCTGATACAGCATCAGAATCAATTTATGCGGATCGGACGAGTGCGCCTTCGATTCGATGGCGACATTGGAGTAAGCTTTTACGGCTGCGCTCATGTTCATGTTGTTCTCCGCTTACATTTTGGCCAGTTGTTGGGACAGGTAGGCGCTGGTTTTATTCATGCTGCTCAAGGTGGAATCCAGTTTGGTATATTGCCTGCGGTAACGGTCTTCGATGGTGGTCAGGCGTGCGTTGATCGCATCGCGCTCCTTGGATATTCCCTTCACCGACGAATTCAGTCCGTTCAGGCGACCAGTCAACAAACCATTGTTGCTGAGTGCCGAGTTGACGAAATCATTCAGCTTGCGGGCAAAACCTTCCGTATAGTTCACCGTACCGCGCGGGCCAATCGCGCCACCCGCGATTTGAACCTGCAAGCCAGTTGATTTTCCTGCGCTCGAAGTCAGCTGTTGCCCAAGCCCGGTGGCGGGCACGCCGTCTATCATGCCAGCGACATTCGTTCCGGGCGCACTTACCGGCGTTCCCATGAAGTCGGCTACCGGCGTTCCTGCGCTGTTTGCCAAAGTCACCGCAGAGGCGCTGCCATAGGTGCTGGATTTGATGCTCAGGAAACCATTGCCATCGATGGTGGCGTTCACGCCTTTACCGCGCGAGGCGAAAGCGGGCGTGGCGTTGATCGCATCCTGAAGCATCTTGGCCAATTGCGATCCGTTATAACCGCCCGGAGGCAATGCAACGGCAGCGGTGCTGCCGTCGACCGTTACGTTGATGGTGGTGCCGGACGAGATGGTTGTCGAGCTGTCGCTGATCCGCAGGTTGCCAGTCACGCTGCCCTGTGTCGCCAGTTGCGAGACCGAGATAGCGTAATTGCCCGATTTGGTGGCGGGAGAGGTCGCTTTAAAATTGACCTGGCTGTCTGTCGTTTTGCCGATGGAAGAGAATAGCGCAGCGACTTCGCTGAATTTCGTTTCCATGGCCTTGTCGAATTTGGCGGAATCCAGCGCCAGTGTGCCGTTGGCCTGTTTGCTTACGCCGATTTGCGACAGCGTGTTCAGCGATCCTGCCGGAGTATTAAGCGGAGTACTCAGCAAGGTGTCGATCTGGGATTCCAGCGACCGCATCGCCGAATCCCCCTGCAATGCGGCCCCCTTCTTGGTGGCCTCGTTATAAGCGGTCAGCTCGGTGATGACTTTCTTCAGTTCGTTGTACGACTTGACGAACTCTTCCACCGAAGTCTTCACGGCACCGGTATCGCGGCTGACATCCAGGGTTGCCGGGGCATCGCCGGGGCGCAACAGGTTGAGCGTGACGCCCTGAATAACGTCGTTGATGCTGTTGCTGTCCTTGCTGACCGGGATTCCATCTACAGTCAGCGATGCATTCGAGGCAGGCGTGATCTCCGACAGTTTTTTGGTGCCAGAAGGGTCATGGCTGAGCAGGTTCGCCAAGGCGGCATTGCCGTCCCTGACCGTGATGCGCATGCTGGTGCTGACGCCGATCGCGTCGGAGCTGAGCACGAGTCGGTTGGGTGCTGCGCTACCGTCATTGACGATGCTGGCGGTGACGCCGATCTTGGCGGCATTGATGGCATCGCGGATACCCTGTAACGAGGTGCTGCCGGGATCGATGGTCACCGTCTTGCGGCTCGACAGCGTGCTGGTGTTGAGCGTGACACCCTCCGTGCCATTGGTGTCGGTACCGATCGCGGAGGCCATAAAATGTGTGGAATCGATGATTTCGGTAATCGTGGTGCCTTCGGGGAAGCCGCCGCCCGAGATCTTGTCTCCGACGGAAAGGTCTGCGGTGCTGGCTACCGTTACGGTGGCATTGCCGAAAGTCTGTTGCGTACCAAGCTGTCCGACAGATACGCCGAGTTGGGTCGACAACTTGCGCACATTGGCGGCGGCTTCGTCTGGATTGGGTGCAACGCCAGCAACACCGAAGGTGACGGCATTGCCGCCGTCGTCGGCCTTGATCACGGCACCTGCCGCCGCAGTAAAGGTGCCCGGTGTTCCACCGGAACGGACGTAGGCCTCGTCGAATGCGGCGGCAATGTTGATCGCCCGGTGCAGAGGGCTATCCGCATCCAGCAAATTGATCTCGCCCACACTTACACCGTTGATGGTCAGCGTTCCGGCGGGAATTGTTCCGCTGCTGTTGGTATCCGGGGTAAAGGTCTGTGCCGTGGTGATTGCGGAGCCGGCTTTTGCCAGTACGGTAGCATTGCTGATCTGCGCGTTATTGAGTGCGGCCGTGCGGTATTTGCCGACGTTCGGGGTGAAAGTCTCACCGGAAAGGCTGCCGAACTCGAAACTCAGCAATCCACTGCCGATGGGTGTCGTACTGTTCGCCACGCCTGCTGTAGCCAGACGCTGGCCTTGTGCCAGGCTGGCTACATTGATGCTGTGCGAGCCGATTGCGGCGGAGACCGAGGCCGATGCGGTGAACACACTCGGGTCGGAAGAGGTGGCCACATTGGCCTGGAATTTGTTCTGGTTGTTGAGACCCTGCAACGCGGTCTGGAAGGCGGACAGCGCCCCTTTCACCTGGCCGAAGGCCGAAATCTTGGATTGGTAGCTGGCCTCTTTGGTATTGAGAGCGGTTAGCGGTTTCTGCTCGACGGCCATCAACTTACCGACGATACCGCCTACGTCGATGTTGGTGCCCGATGATGCAGACGTCGCACTAGAAACCGCCATGTTCGTCCCTCTTTACGCCTTCTGTTTGAGCAGTAACCCCTGCTGGATTTCGCCGATCGCTTTGGAGATGGCAATCGCCTCTTTTGACGGGAACTGCTTGATGATCTCGCCGGTTTGGGAGTCCATCACGCTGACGACCGTCTGTTTTGTATCCTGATCAACACTGAAGGCAAGATTGGAATTGCTGGCCTTCATGGATTGATTCAACTCTCTTACAGCGCTTTCCAGTTCTGCGATGCTCGGCTGGCGCTGCTCTGCTACCGGACGTTCGACTGGGGCGGACTCGCTTCTTGGGGCGGCCACCGCCGTAATGCCGCCTTCATTAGCGAACCATGTCGGGCCCACTGTATTGGTTGTATTTTGAATTAGCATTTTATGCTCCTTCTTTCATGTGTCTCGCGACGCACTCAGCCGACAGTTTTGGCTATCGGCTGAGCCATCATGCTACCAAGTCAGCCTTAACGCAACAGGGTCAGCACGGTGTTGGGCGATTGGTTCGCCTGAGCCAACATCGCGGTACCGGCTTGTTGCAGGATCTGGGCACGAGTCAACGATGCGGTTTCCGCAGCGAAGTCAGTGTCCATGATACGGCTGCGAGCTGCTGTCTGGTTCTCCGCTGCAATTTGCAGGTTGGAGATGACCGACTCGAAACGCGACTGTACCGAACCGAACACGGCACGTGCCGAGGCAACGTTGGCGATGTCCGCATCCAGCTTCGAGATCTCGGCTTGAGCCGTGGTCGAAGAGTCGCCCAAAGAGGTCGATGTCGGTGCAATCGCAGCCGATGTCGCGATGGTCAGGGAGTCCACACCCGCCGTGCTGTTCGCACCGATCTGGAACACCTGGCTGACCGGCTGGGCAAGCAGCGAGATACCGTTGAACGAAGTACCCGCGATGATACGTGCGTTTTCCGCGTTGAGCTGGGTGAACTCGGAGTTGATCGAACCGACGTCGGCATTGGAGGTCGCGTTTGCGCCTTGCACTGCCAGTTCCCGCATACGGGCCAGGTTGTTCTGGACGGCCCCCAAAGCACCTTCGGCGGTCTGCGCCAGAGAGATACCGTCGCTGGCGTTACGCACAGCCTGGTTCAAACCACGGATCTGGCTTTCCATACGGGAAGCAATCGCCATCCCTGCGGCATCGTCCTTGGCGCTGTTCACACGCAAGCCGGAAGACAGGCGTTGCAGGGAGGTTTGCATCGCGCCTTGTGAGGCATTCAGGTTACGCTGAGCGTTCAGCGATGCAAGATTGGTATTGATATATGAGGGCATTTTAATTCTCCTTTTGACTCGATTTGCACATCCGGCGTGTCAGCCGTTCACTTCGGTCTGCCTTTGTATCTTCAGGCATTTCAACCGCCGTTAGTCCAGTTATCGGAGTCTTCGGGAAAAACTTTAGCTTCAGTAAAAAATATAGTTGGCGATCTTGCTTCAGTCCGCCGCGACGACGCGGTTCTTGCCGGTCTTTTTGGCGATATACATCGCCTTGTCCGCCCGCCCCACCAACTCTTCCTGATCTTCGTTGCCTTTGCGCAGCGCGACGCCCGCACTGAAGGTGACCAGAATACGTTCGTTGTTGTTGAGGAAGAACTTTTTGGTCAGTTCACGCTGGAGACGCTCGACGGCATCAATACCGTCCTGTAGCGGGGTGTCCGGCAGGATGATGACGAATTCCTCGCCGCCATAACGGGCTACGGTATCGGCTGGGCGCAGGCATTCCTTGATCACATTGGCGAGATGGACCAGCGCTTGGTCGCCGGCCTGATGGCCCAGCGTGTCGTTTAGCTTCTTGAAGTTGTCGATATCGAGCAGTGCGACACACAACGGGGCGCTGCTGCGGTCGGCGCGGTGCAATTCGCGCTCGAAAGTTTCGTCCATGCCGCGCCGGTTGAGCACGCCGGTAAGCTGATCCTCGTGTACCAGATCGCTGACCTTTTCCAGCTCTTGCTCCAGTTGGCGGATGCGCGCTTCGGCCTCGTCGGCCTGTTTGCGGGCGAATACCAGGTCTTGGTGTGAGCGCAAGGCACTGTCCTGGATGATGCGCGTATCGTGCATGATGTCTTCCAGGATGTGGCCGAGATCGGCCAGATTGCTCGCCCCGCCAATCTTTTGTCCGTAACCTTCGATCTTGGTGTGATACTGGCCGGTGGACTCGCTCAAGTCGCCGAGACGGTCGATGAAGGTGGTCATCAGGCCTTTCAAGGTCGATTTGGCATCACTCAGGCTTTTTTGCAGCGAACCTTGCTTGATGATGGCATCGCGCAGATTTCGTTCGGCATCGGCGATGACACGTTTATCGATGGGGTTGGCGATGATCTCCTGCAGGGTGACGATCTGGCCGTGTAACCACTGGTCGTCCGCAACCAGTTCGCCGACGTTCTCCACCAGCAGACGCAGCAAGCGCGCCAAGCCTTCCTGGATCTTGGTCTTGTCGCCCCCGCGCAACTCCAGCTTGAGCCAGAAGTTCCGCAGTTTGCTGGTGAGTTCGAAGATCTGGCTGTTGTCGGTGGCGCGTACCTGATGCGCCAGCGTCTTGATCTCTTCGCTCAGCTCGGGTTGGGTGGAAAGCGAGTTCTCGAGTGACTGCGCCAGCAGCTCGCGCAATTGCAGGATCAGTTCCTGATGGGCTTGGGCGCTGTCGCCACCTTTGGTTTTTGGGGTATTGGCCGATTTGACGGCAGTGGTCGCTGGTGTGACGTCGGCCGGCAACGGCGGCGCATCCAGCGCAACGGTGGGCGCGGCAGCCCAGGAGCGCAGTAGGCCCTGCAATTTTCCAAACAATTCGTCCGGTTTGGAGGCGAAACGATTGAGCACCGTCTCCAAGCCCTCTTTCTTGCGGGTGATGGTGATGCCTTTATGCGGCGTCTCCAGCTGGCGCAACAGATCCTGGATAAGGTCGGCCCAGGCCGGCTCCAGTTGCGGCGTGCCGGGGGATTGTGGCGCGCCTTCCGATGAGCCGCCGATCTCCTGAAAGACTTTGCTGTAGTTCTCGGGAGTCGGGGCAAGTTTGCGCGAAGCCAGTACGATCAGCGTCTCGCGTGCGGTTTCAGAGGGATTCGAGGTCTTTTTCATCGTCATCTATGGAGCGACACCTTGGTTGAGCTGTTGCCATTATCGAAGATGAGCGGTCTGCGCAAAATTGCAAATAGCAGTGTTTTTCCGCCGCTGTTCCGGGGCGGGGGCGGCGCTCACTCGATCAGATGGTTGCTGATGGCGTAATGGATCGCCTCGGCATTGGTCTTCAGGTTCATCTTTTCCAGCAGGCGGGCACGATATACGCTCACCGTCTTAGTGCTGAGCGACATGATTTTGGCCATTTCGCTCAGTTTCTTGCCCGAGGCCATCAGGCACAGGGTCTGATATTCGCGGTCGGAAAGAGCTTGATGGCGTAATTCCTGGTAGCCCTGGGAGAGTCCGTTGGCCAGCTGTTCCGCCAGTTCACCGCTGATATATTTTTTGCCGCTGGCCACGGTGCTGATGGCGGTGACCAGTTGCGAAGGGGCGCTCTGTTTGTTGAGGTAACCTGCGGCACCGGCTTTCATGGAGCGTACCGCATATTGATCTTCGGCGTGCATGCTCAACATGAGCACCGGCACATCGGGATTGATGATCTTGAGCTGTTTGAGTACGTCGATGCCGTTCTTGTCCGGCAGGCTGATGTCGAGCAGGATCATGTCGAAAGCGGTCTTCTGCGCCATCTGTATGGCTTGCGCCCCCGTCTCCGCCTCGCCGGTCACCCGCATGTCGGCGGTGTCATCCAGAATCTGTTTCAGCCCTTTGCGGATGAGTGTGTGATCGTCAGCTATCAGCACATTGATCATCATTGAACTCCGTTGCGCATATTTTGTTAAAACAGGGGTTGTTGCGGTTGCGCTAGTGTATCACCGGGAGTCGCATCCAGCGGAATATGCGGAACGGTGACCGAAACCGTGGTGCCTTGTCCCGGCGCGCTGATGAACGTCACCTGCCCGCCAAAATGGGCGACGCGCTCCTGTATCCCGCGCAAGCCGAACGAGCGGGGCTTGAGGCGGGCATCCTGACTGAAGCCCCGGCCATTGTCACTGATGGTCAGCTCGATGTTGTCGGGGCTGTTCTGGATGAGGATGCGCACTTCGCTGGCCTGTGCGTGTTTCATGATATTGGTCAGCGATTCCTGAAAGATGCGGAACATGGCGATGGAGACGTCGGGATGCAAATCGATCTCCATCTCTTCGTCATTGTGTGTGAGCAGGCACTTGATGCCCGTGCGCTGCTCGAACTCGCAGGCCTCCATTTCGATGGCGGCGACGATGCCGAAGCTATCGAGGTAGCCGGGACGCAGGCTGTGTGCCAGATTGCGCGCGGCAGTCATGGCTTTGTCCACCAGGTTTTCGATGGTGGTGGTCTTGTCGGTCAGCAGCTTCTTGGTTTTGGGCAGGCGCTCTTTCAGCCAGGCCAGATCCATCTTGATGGCGGTGAGCAAGCCGCCGATCTCGTCATGCACTTCGCGCGCGATACGCAGGCGCTCCTGCTCTTTGGCGTCCTGGATGTGGGAAGAGAATTCGCGTAGTTGTTGCTGGGAGCGAACCAGCTCCAGCTCGTCCAGCTTGGTCTGGGTCACGTTGACTACGAGGCCTTCCCACTCGACCCCGCCATCTTCGCGGGTTTGTGGAGAAGAGCCCAGTGTCAGCCATTTCAACTCGCCGCTGGCCAGCACGACACGGCCCTCCCAGCTCCAGAAACTGAGGTTCTGGGCGGAAAGTCGCATGCTTTCGGTAAAAGATGGGCTGTCTTCCGGGTGGATCAGTTTAAGGAATTGATTGGCATCCGCAGCGAGGTCGGCGGGTTCGATGCCGAGCAAGGCCTGACTGCCGTCGCCAATATACGAGAAAGAAAAGTAATTGTTCCGGTCGAGAACCAACTGAAACGCCATACACGGAAGGTTGGCGATGAAGTTGTCCAGACGAAGGGGTTTGGGTGGGGTGTCGGCCACGGTCAGTCGTTATGCGCTACAGTCACTCGTCAGATACGTTTAGGTTGCACGAAGCTGAGGTTACTACAGACCGGCGCGTTTGGGCAATTCTGAATGGCCATATTTGCTTTGCGGGTCAGAAAACCATCTGGCGCAGACGACGATTGGGGTAAAATGCGCCCGTCAGCAAGTCTTCAAAAGTTATGTCTCCGCACAAAACCGTTACACCCGAGAATCTGATCCGCCAGGAGTTGCTGGCGCTGCATGCCTACCACGTGCCGAGCAGCGACGGCATGATCAAGCTGGATGCGATGGAGAATCCGTATGCATTGCCGCCGGCGCTGCGCGAACAGATCGCGCGGGCCGTGGCCGGGGCGGAAATCAATCGTTATCCCGATGCCGCTGCGCGGCAGCTCAAGGCCGATATCCGCAAGGTCGTTGCACTTCCGTCCGGTATGGAGGTGTTGCTGGGCAACGGTTCGGACGAGATCATCCAGCTCCTGGCGATGGCGGTCGCCAAGCCGGATGCCGTGTTATTGAGTGTCGAGCCCTCGTTCGTGATGTACAAAATGATCGCTACTTTTGTCGGCATGAAATATGTCGGCGTGCCTTTGGCGCGGGATTTTTCACTTGATTTGCCTGCCATGCTGGAAGCCATCGAGCGCGAACAGCCGGCATTGGTGTTCCTCGCCTATCCCAACAATCCGACTGGCAATCTGTTCGATGCGGTGGCCGTGAAACAGATCATCGAGGCCGCGCCGGGGCTGGTAGTGGTGGACGAAGCCTATTATGCTTTTGCCAAAGACAGTTTCATCCCGTATCTGGGGCAATATGACAATCTGCTGGTGATGCGCACTTTCTCCAAGCTTGGCATGGCGGGACTGCGCCTTGGTTTTCTGGCCGGGGATGCCGCCTGGCTGGGACAATTGGAAAAGCTGCGCTTGCCGTATAATGTCGGCGTTTTGCCGCAGGTGGTCGCGGCGAGCCTGCTGGCACACCACGACGTGTTGCTGGAGCAGGCGGAAAAGATCAAGCAGGAGCGCAGCCGCTTGCTGGGAGCATTAGACGGGATCGCCGGGGTGCGCTCCTATCCCAGCGAAGCCAACTTTATCCTGTTCCGCGTGGCACAGGCCACGCAGGTGTTCGAAGGATTGAAACGACACGGCGTGCTCATCAAGAATCTGAACGGCGGACATCCGGCGTTGGCCGATTGTCTGCGTGTTACAGTGGGCACCCCCGAAGAGAACGGGCGCTTCATCGCGGCATTGCAGGACACCATTAACCAACTCGCATAAGGCGAATCATGCGTAGCGCAAAAGTCAGTCGCAACACTCTGGAGACCCAGATCAGCGTCGAGATCAATCTTGATGGCACGGGTAAAGTCAAACTGGATACCGGTCTGGCGTTCCTCGAGCACATGCTGGATCAGATCGCCCGCCACGGCCTGATCGATCTGGATATCACCGCCAAGGGCGATCTGCACATTGATGCGCACCATACCGTGGAAGACATCGGTATCACGCTGGGGCAAGCATTCACCCAGGCCGTCGGCGACAAGAAGGGAGTGCGCCGTTACGGACATGCCTATGTGCCGCTGGACGAGGCGTTGTCGCGTGTGGTGCTGGATATCTCCGGTCGTCCGGGTTTGGTGTTCAATGCCGAATTTACCCGTTCCAACGTGGGCGAATTCGAGGTCGACCTGATCCGTGAGTTCTTTCAGGGCTTCGTCAATCACGCCCTGGTCACCTTGCATATAGACAATCTGGCCGGTGACAACGCCCACCATCAGGCCGAAACCATCTTCAAGGCGTTCGGTCGTGCGCTACGTGTCGCGCTGGAACTTGATCCGCGCATGGCGGGCGTGATGCCCTCCACCAAGGGAACGTTATAACGCTTCAATCATGGTCGATATCGCTGTTGTAGATTACGGCATGGGTAACTTGCGCTCGGTGCAGCAGGCCGTGCGCAAGGTCGCCCCTGCTGCTTCCGTGAGTGTTACCGATGATGCGAAAATCATCGCCGGTGCGAAGCGCGTGATATTTCCGGGACAAGGGGCGATGCGGGATTGCATGCGCGAGCTGGATGCGCGCGACCTGCGCCAGACCGTGCTGGATGCTGCGCGCAACAAACCATTTCTCGGCATCTGCATCGGCCTACAGATGCTGTTCGAGCACAGTGCCGAAGGCGACGTGCCGGGTCTGAGTGTGCTGGCGGGTGAAGTGGTGCGTTTTGCGCATGAACTCAAGGATGCGAAGGGCGACAAGCTCAAAGTGCCGCATATGGGCTGGAACCAGGTTCACCACGGCGACCACCCCCTTTGGCGCGGGATCGCCCAGGATGCGCGCTTCTATTTCGTACACAGTTATTATGTGCGCCCCCGAGACGGGGAGCTGGTACAGGCGACCAGCGATTACCCGCAGCCTTTCGTCTGTGCGGTGGCGCGTGATAATTTGTTCGCTGTTCAGTTTCACCCGGAAAAGAGTGCGGCGGCAGGTTTGCAGCTGCTGCAGAATTTTATCAACTGGAATCCTGTATAACTGCTCTGAATTATGGATACTAAAACACTGATCATTCCCGCCATCGATTTGAAAGACGGTCAATGTGTGCGCCTGAAGCAGGGCGTGATGGAGGGCGCGACCGTGTTCTCCGACGACCCCGCCGCGATGGCGCGGCACTGGCTGGAGCAGGGGGCGCGCCGCCTGCATCTGGTCGATCTCAACGGCGCGTTTGCCGGCAAACCCAAGAACGAAGCTGCGGTACGCAGCATCATCGAAGCGATGGGTGATAGTGACGTGCCGGTGCAACTGGGCGGCGGTATCCGCGATCTGGAAACCATCGAGCGTTATCTCGATCTCGGCGTGAGTTACATCATCATCGGCACCGCCGCAGTCAAAGTGCCGGGTTTTCTGCATGAGGCGTGCGACGCATTCCCGGGCCACATCATGGTCGGCCTGGACGCCAAGGGCGGCAAGGTCGCGGTGGATGGCTGGTCGAAACTCACCGGCCATGACGTGGCCGATCTGGCTCAGCGCTTTGAAGGCTACGGCGTGGAAGCCATCATCTATACCGACATCGGCCGCGACGGCATGATGACCGGCGTGAACATCGAAGCCACGGTGGAGCTGGCGCGACCGCTGCACGTGCCAGTCATCGCCAGCGGCGGCATCACCAATCTGGATGATGTGCGCAAACTGTGTGCGGTACGTGCCGAAGGTATCACCGGTGCGATCACTGGGCGCGCCATCTACGAAGGCACATTGGATTTCCGCGCAGCACAAGCACTGGCGGATGAATTGTCGCCAGTCGTGATCTGATGCTCGCTAAACGTATCATCCCCTGCCTCGATGTGACCGCCGGTCGCGTGGTCAAGGGCGTCAGCTTCGTCGAGCTGCGCGATGCCGGCGATCCGGTCGAGATCGCCAAGCGTTATGACGAGCAGGGGGCCGACGAACTCACTTTTCTCGACATCACCGCCAGTTCCGACGACCGTGGCATCATCTTCCGCATCATCGAACAGGTGGCGGAGCAGGTGTTCATTCCGCTGACCGTCGGTGGCGGCGTGCGCGAGGTGCAGGATGTGCGCAACCTGCTCAATGCCGGTGCGGACAAGGTCAGCATCAACACTTCGGCGGTGGTCAATCCGCAGCTGGTGGCGGATGCTTCGGCACGTTATGGTTCGCAGTGTATTGTGGTGGCGATCGATGCCAAGCAAACAGCGCCGGGCAAGTGGGAGGTGTTCACTCACGGCGGGCGCAAAGCAACCGGACTGGATGTGGTTGAGTGGGCACAAAAGATGCAGTTGCTGGGCGCGGGTGAGATCCTGCTGACCAGCATGGATCAGGACGGGCAGAAGCGCGGTTTCGATCTGGCGCTGACGCGCGCGGTGACCGACGCGCTGGAGATCCCGGTGATCGCCAGCGGCGGCGTGGGCAATCTGCAACACCTGGCCGACGGCGTAAAACAGGGTGGGGCGGATGCGGTGCTGGCCGCCAGCATCTTCCACTTCGGCGAATACACGGTACAGCAGGCCAAGCAGTTCATGGCGCAACAAGGGATAGAAGTCAGATTATGAACGAATCCTGGCTGAACAAGATCAACTGGTCGGACGATGGTCTGATTCCCGCTATTGCGCAGGATGCCGCAACCGGTCGCGTGCTGATGGTGGCGTGGATGAATCGCGAGGCGTTGCAACTGACCTGGCAAAAGAGCGAGGCGATATACTGGTCGCGTTCGCGCAAGAAATTGTGGCATAAGGGTGAAGAATCCGGCCATATCCAGACAGTAAAAGAGATACGGCTCGATTGCGACGGTGATGTGATCCTGTTACAGGTGCAGCAACAGGGCGGCATCGCCTGTCATACCGGGCGCGCGAGTTGCTTCTACAGCAAGCTGGAACAGGGGCAATGGGTCGAGGTCGACCCCGTGTTGAAGTCTCCCGACGAGATCTATAAAAAATGAACAACGATATCCTGCAACGATTGACCGAGACACTGGAAGCCCGCAAGGGCGCAGCGCCAGAGTCGTCTTATGTCGCCAAACTGTTCAGCAAAGGCGACGACGCCATCCTGAAAAAAGTCATCGAAGAAGCGGGTGAAGTGCTGCTGGCGGCCAAGGATGGCGACAAGCAGCATCTGACTTATGAAGTAGCCGATCTGTGGTTCCACACCATGGTGTTGCTGGCGCACAAAGGTCTGAGTGCAGACGATGTGTTGAACGAACTGGCCAGACGCGAAGGTGTGTCGGGCATCACAGAAAAGGCGAATCGCAAATGAGCGATAACTGTATCTTCTGCAAAATCGTGCGCGGCGAAATTCCCTGCCGCAAAGTGTACGAAGATGAAGAGGTGTTCGCTTTTCACGATATCAACCCGGTCGCCCCGGTGCATTTTATGCTGGTGCCGAAGTTGCATCTGGTTTCTCTACTTGAGGCTGAAGATCGTCATGCCGCTTTATTGGGCAAGATGCTGGTATTGGCTCCCAAACTGGCGAAAGCGCAGGGACTGGAGAACGGCTTCCGCACTGTCATCAACAGCGGCAAGGGCGGCGGGCAAGAGGTATTTCATTTGCATATCCATGTCATCGGCGGCGGCAACATCCCGCCTATGGTCAAACGCAGTTAATCTCAAAGGAGCGCATCATGGGTTCGTTCAGTATCTGGCATTGGTTGATCGTGTTGCTGGTCGTGGTTCTGATCTTTGGCACCAAAAAATTGCGCAACATCGGTGAAGACCTGGGCGGGGCGGTGAAGGGATTCAAGGACGGCATGAAGAGTGGCGAAGAATCCCCTAAGCAGGTCACCCATGACGACAAGACCATCGAGGGCGAAGTGAAAGAGAAGACCCAAACCAAGGTTTGAGTCTGACTTTTCGATATGTTCGACATCGGTTTTTCCGAGATGGTGGTGATCGCGGTGGTCGCGCTCATCGTCATCGGCCCCGAGCGGCTACCTAAAGTGGCCAGAACCGCAGGTCACTTGTTGGGTCGCTTGCAGCGTTATGTGAACGGGATCAAGACCGATATCTCGCGCGATATGGCGCTGGAAGAGCTGCGCAAGACCCAGCAACAGGTGCAGCAGGACGTAACTTCCGCCGAGCAGGCGGTCGGGCAGATGGGACAACAACTGGATCAACATTTGCAGCAACTCGACGTACCCCCGCCTGTGCCTCCCAGAAATTACACCGAGCAGATATTGCGTGCCAGAGAGCAAACGGTGCCGGAAACAAAACCCCCTGAACAGCAGAGATTTCCCATCGACTGATGAGTGCCTCCGAGAATTTGATCGCCCATCTGCTGGAGCTGCGCAAGCGCTTGTTGAACGCAGTGGTGGCCTTGTTGCTGGTATTCATCTGCCTGGTGCCGTGGGCTGCCGAGCTCTACGCATTATTGGCACAGCCGATGTTGTCTGCGCTGCCCAAAGGCGGGCAGATGATCGCCACCGATGTCACCACGCCGTTTTTTGTCCCGCTGAAGGTCGCCATGATGGCTGCTTTCCTGATCGCTTTGCCATACATCCTCTACCAACTGTGGCGTTTCGTTGCCCCAGGGCTATATGAACATGAAAAGCGTTGGGTGTTTCCGCTGGTTGCCGCCAGCCTGCTGTTGTTCTTCAGCGGCATGGCATTCGCTTATTTTGCGGTGTTTCCAGTGGTGTTCGGTTTCATCACCGCAAGCGCCCCCGTCGGCGTTGCGGTGATGACCGATATCGACAAATACCTCAGCTTCGTGCTGAGCATGTTCGTCGCCTTTGGCATCACGTTTCAGGTGCCTATCGCGGTGATATTGCTGGTCAAGACCGGGATGGTGAGCACCGCCAAATTGCGCGAGATCCGTCCTTATGTCATCGTCGGTGCCTTCGTCATCGGCGCGATCTTCACCCCGCCCGATGTGGTGTCGCAATTCATGCTGGCGATGCCGCTGTGGCTGCTCTACGAAGCAGGCATCGTGGTGGCGGGATGGATGGTCAGTCCGCCACCACGGATGAATGATGCGGGTTAAAGCGCGATCCGCGCACTGCCGGAGTATTTCCAGATGAGATGGACAATCAGAATGTTCTTTAGAACACTGCGTATCGTACTCGTGCCGTTCATGCTGCTGTGGGAGATTGTGACGACACCCAAAGGCATCGTTCGCCCAATCGACGAGCAGCAGCGTATCGACGCACAGACGCGCAATCTGGTGCTGTATCAGTTCAAGACCTGTCCGTTCTGCATCAAAGTCCGGCGCGAGCTCCGCCGAATGTCGCTGACTATCGAGCTGCGCGATGCACAGCATGACGAAAAGAACCGTTCGGCCCTACTGCAAGGTGGCGGCAAGCTGCAAGTACCGTGTCTGCATATCATCGACGAACAGGGCGACAGCCAGTGGCTGTACGAATCAAGCGCCATCATTGCGTATTTGCAAGCGCGCTTCACGCCAGCAGCCTGAGTTACACCTCGCATCAAGATGGGCAAGCGTGACCATTACAGCGTCTATGTGATCGAGCTGTCCAAAGAGGTCCTGCACGAGGGCAAATTCAAGAGATGCAATCCGAACTATCAGCCGGGCAAGCCGTGTGTTTATGTCGGCATGACCGGCCTGGACCCGGATGTGCGTTTTGACAAACACAAGGCCGGTATCCAAGCCAATCGCTACGTGAAGCAATATGGCCTGAGACTGTGGCCGGACCTTTATGAGGCGTACAACCCGATGTCCTATGAGGCTGCTCAGGACAAGGAAGTGGCGTTGGGAATCGATCTGCGCGCGGCTGGTTTTGGCGTCTGGCAGGCGTGAATCCGCGCCGTCGTACCGCTCTGGCGCGAGATTCTCTGGTAAGTGGAAGTGGTTGTTTTGATATTTTGTTCGCCCGCTACTAATCCGTTGCGGACATTGAGGAATAGTAAATTCTTACGGCTTCATCAAGCTCTATGCAGCTCCTTACCACCTTAGCCGGGAGCTGGTTACGGACAACGAATCGGAAACAGTGTGACAAGACCCAGCCAGCCCTCTTGCCTTTTTGCGCATGCAGTATCGCCTATGCGATAGCGCTGATATGCATCTCTATTTACATGGATGTGCACCTCTGCGTAATTTGAACGAATAACAATGGTCTGATTTAATGGTTTGCCCGATGCATATTTCCTTTCTATGCTACCAATGATGACGAATTCGCTTTTCGAAGGCCCCCATTTATTTAACTCCATTACTAAGGGAAGTGAGTAACCCAACGAAAGCAATAGCAATAAAAGAAAGTCAGCTCTCTTTAGTATTACCCAACCTATGAGCGCAATGGAAAGACCTGTTGGAATTACTAATTTTGTAACTTCAAAATCATCTGCAATCTGTATGTCAGCTGCTCCACGTAGCATTAGCGCACAGAGAACAAATATGAATGGGCCAACTAAATTTACTCGATTTGCATCTGATTTTTTTGGTTCTTGGAGCTCGAACCCATCCCTGTCTATTAGCGTTAATAAAATAAGGACTGGCATAAATAAAATGCCGGCTCCGACTGCCCAATAGTATGGGTGTGGAAAAAATACAATCCAAACAGAAATAAAGAACGCTGTAATAGCTATAACAACGCGAAGCTTCTTTGTTCTGCTATTCCATAAATTTGTAATAAATGAATTCATTATTAATTGACTAATGAAAATGCCAATGGCTGAGGAAAATATAAGCTCAGCTTGAATTTGGCGATGAAATTTATGGTGGCTGCCTGCTATGTATAGATTTCTGATTAAACAATCATGGACGATCCATGACTTTCGCGCGATCATAATTACGCGCAGCTTGATCGACTGCAAATGGCCGATTGCGGACGTCGTGAGCTCTGACCTTTCCTCCGTCCAAGCAACACGGGGGGCTATAAATACATCGCCCGCACACTAGCAACAAAAAATTGTTAGGGCAACCGCCTAAACGGCCTAGATATTTTTCAGATGAAGAGGGTTGCGATGTGTCATCAGTCTTTCGACTGCATCGTGGTAGCGGCTGAGAAATTTTGATTCAGTTGATATGGTGCGCCAAGGTGGCGGCCAACGAGCCAACTTCATTCCAATTTAATTCCATCGTACCAACATTCAACACGATGCTGATGCCGGCCGCATGTACATTGCCGACAAAGGCGGTGTCACTGGCGATGGGGCTCATGTAGATTTCGCGCTCCGGGCTGATGCCGTTACGCACGGCGGTCAGTGCGAATGAGAGACTGGAGGCTTCCGCCGGGGTGAGGCGCAACACGGTCTGTTCGCCGAGCCGCAGGTGGATCAACTCTCCCAAGGCGCGGTGCTGCGAGCGATTTGCGGAGAAGTTGTGCATGGTTAGTCTAGTCCTTGCAGCTCGTCACCCAGACAGCCGATGGGTTCGCCCAGTGTACCTTCGGCATCGGTCTCGAAACGTACCAGATAGATATCCTCATCCGGCATCTCCTGCGCATGTCCGACGTTGACCACCACCCCGCGCGTACCCGCCGCCGCCAGTAGCGCATCCGGTGCCACACCGGGGATGCTGCTTTCGCCCGTCTCTTCCAGCAATTCGTTGTAGAGGTCTATTGCGGCGAACACCATGTCGCCCATTTGGAATCTACTCATTGTTCACCTCACAGATTCGGGATCAATTTAGCTTCGCAACGTATCGCTTCGCTGTTGCCCCAGGCGGTGACCATCTCCACGAACCAGCGCGTGTCGCGCGGGTGCGGGCAGAACAGGTCAAATTCGGCATAAAAGCTGCCGTCGCTGTTGAAAGTGAGCGTACCGCAGCGGTCATTGCGGACATTGCGCCAGATACCCTCGTACCCGGCGCGCTGGTTGGCCGGGTCGGTGACCCGGGTGAATCGTGCGGCGGCCAGCACGATCTTTGGTGCCGCCCCGGTTGCGCTGAAACGTTCCGCCTCCTGCTGTAATGCCTGCACGATGCGTCCGGCCAGAGCATCCAGTTCGACGGGGAGCACTCGCGGTGTCGCGATAACTACCATATATCGGAAGGAGTCTTCAGTCTTTCAACGGGTTTTCCGCCCAGCAGATGTTGGTCGAATATCTCGCCCACATCCGCCTTGGTGACGTTGCTGTACATCACACCCTCGGGATAGACCAGCACGTTCGGCCCCATGCTGCACGGGCCGATGCATCCGCTCGGTGTCACCATCACTTGCGCGAACACCTGGCGTTGCATCCATTGCTTCATGAATTCGTCCACCACCTCGGCGCAGCCTTTCTCGCCGCACGAGCCGCGCGGATGTCCGGCGGGACGGTTTTGCGAGCAGACGAAAACGTGTCTTGTTGGTCTCGCCATAATCAGGCACCTGCCGGTAGAGCTTGGTGCGTGTGGCACTGTTTAGGGCAGACGCGCGAGCACGAACCGCAGCCTATGCAGTCCATCGCATCGGCGATGGTCATCACCATGCTGTTGTCTTCGTCTTCATCGTAGTTCTCGTCGTCCTCGCTGCGCTCGACCAGCTCGAACACTTTGCGCGGGCAGACCTTGTAGCAGCGGCCACAGCCAATGCAATTCGCCGAGTTCAGTTCGGTGAGAAAAGTGGGTTCGTAAGGTGTGCCGCCTCGGGTGGTTCCGGTGATGTTAGCCATGCTTTGTCCTTTTCAAATTTCGCTATTCATATCCGCCCATGCTTCGATACGCGCATGAAACTGCGCTACTCAGCACGAACGGATAAGCCTGCAATTACAGTTCTTTCTGTGCCGCGATCAATCTTTCGTTTGCCTCGGCCCAAGCCTGACAAGCGTCGTAAGTCGATTGCGCGATGCCGGGTATCTCTTTGTAGCCGGCGGGCAGTTTGTCCTCGACCAGATCATGCAGTTGCGAAGCCCATTCGCTGGAGATGCGTTTGAGCTTCTTCACTTCCTTGTCGAGCACTTTCAGTTCTTCTTCGGTCATCGCCTTCCTCCTACATCCCCGCCACTTCTGGATATTTGCCTACCATGCTCAGGGCTACCGACAACAATTTGTCCGCCTCATCCTTCATCTTCGACAGGCTCTCGTAGCCGTAGCGGTGCACGTCGCGCAGCGTTTTGTCCATCACCACCAGCTTGCCCACGGTGATGACGGCACGACCGAAGCCTTCGTGCGTGATGTTGATCATCGGCACGGCCATCAGGCCGCATTCCTTTTCGATCAGCGAAGCGATGGCGTTGTAGAACGCCTTGATGCGCGACAGCAGAATCTCGTCCGGGTCGCCGATCACCGGCATCTCGCGGCGCTGTTCCTTGGTCACCACATACGGCGCGAGGATGCGATCCACCGGCCAGCCATCGTAAGTGCCATAGCTGTCGATGGCGCGCATCTGCTTGACCATCTCCTGGATGAAGTCGGTGGACAATAACGGGTCTGCTGCTTGAGTCATGGTGTATCTCCTTTAGAAAATTCGTTCTTGCGTTGTGCAACCATCTGCGGCGCCCAGCCTGTGAGCCGTCCCAGTAAAATCCCCAAGGCAACTCCGGCTGCCGCGCCTAACACCGCGCCGACATCACCCAGCCCGAGCGCCGCCGCGCCGCCCGCACCAAGCAATGCCAATACGCTGGGCAACAGGTAAGCCATCATTCCCGCCTTGAGCAGATCGCCTTCATCCATGCTCAATTCCAATTCGTCGCCCGCCTTTACGTTCGCATCACATTTGATGGCGATGGCTTTGCGGTTGTGCGAGAAATATTTACCCAGCCCGGAAACACCGCACACGCTGCGCGATGAACATCCGCCGCAGCCGGATTGCGCAGTCGGCTCGACCATTACGGTGCCGTTCTCGGCGGTTAGCACACGAGCAGTTGTCTCTATCATTCCTGCCACTCCTCGTCCTCGGCGAAATTCTTTGCGCCCGCCTGCTTTTTCAGATGTTTCGCCAGCCATACCGGCGTATCGCTCAGCAGACTCTTTTGCAGGCCGCACAACAGATCGTCGATGAGTACGCCTTCATCCACGCGCATCGGCTGGATGCTCGCAGCCAGCAACTGCTGGATGGCCGATGCGCCCACCGCGTTGCAATACACCGCCGCGCAATCGCCCAGCAGCTCCACCTTGGCGGCGAGCTTGCCTTCGTGACCGTCCATCGCGGTCTCGATGAACTCGGCTACTTCGATGAGTCTGGTCTCGGTTTCGCCCACTTCATAGATGGCGAACGATTCCGCCGCGCCAAAATGCTGATTGACCGCCTTGCGGTCACTGGTCGCGAATGCGATCTTCACTTTCATCGCCATCTCCTCAGTGGGCTGTATCAGGCGCAGATGTCGCATAGCCCAACCTTCCAAAATTGTTTTTCTCGTTTGTCCCCTCGCCCGCTTGCGGGAGAGGGTTAGGGAGAGGGGAATGCAAGGCATTCCCTGTGCGCTGCGCATAGATGGAGACGTAGGGTTCCGGCTCATGGTGACCGTGCTCCACTAACATGTTGGCCAGATCGAACAATGCCTGCCGTGTGCCGCGATAACCTACCCACAGACGCTGGTAGCCGCCGATGAGGTCGTATTGCGGAAAGCCCGCGCGCAGCAGCGGTACACCGAGACGGCGCGCGGTCTCCACCGCATGCGAGTTGCTGATGACCAGTTGCGCACTGCCGCGTTTGGCTGCGATCTCCAAATCCTCCAGATCGCCGATGCCAACTTGCGTCGCGCTCACACTTTGCAGGATGTTGGCGCGTACCGGCGCGACGGCGGCCACCACTTCGCAACCCATCTCGCTCACCAGACGCGCGTAGCCATAAAGCAGATCGGGATCGGCGGCGATGGCGATGCGCGCGAACCCCAGCATGAAGTGCGAATCCACCATCGCGTCCTGCAACTGCGCGCGTTGGCGTTCGATCTTCTCCGGCACTGGCTTGCCGCTGATGTCGGCTAGTGCGGAAACAAAACTGTCTACCGCATCCAGCCCCATCAGGCTGTCGAAACGGAAGTCCGGTACACCTGTTTGCTGTTTGAGAAAGTCCGCTGCATCGAACAGCGAGTTACCCAGCACCAGCGTGGCGATGGATTCGCCCATGCTGGAAATGTCGCTGACCGGCGTACCGCCCACGGTGAGCGGCGAGCTTTCCATCTCGGTGAGGTGGCCGTCGAGCGAATCGCCGATGTCTGGCAGCACTAGCGGACGCAGACCAAATGCCTCGATGAGTTCCTTGATGTGTTCGACATCGCCGGGGGTGAGGAAGGAGCCAGCCAATACGTTGACCTGCTTCTTACGTCGACCGACATTGCTTTTCACGTTTGCCCCCTCGCCCGCTTGCGGGAGATAACCAGCGACTTGCCCGCTTGCGGGCTTAGTCG
>CAZNAD010000023.1:0-29553 GCA_964571195.1 uncultured Gallionellaceae bacterium
TCACATCCAGCGGCTCGAACCCGGCGATGACCACCGGCTTGCCGTAATCGTCGGCGAACGGCTCATACGGCTTGCTGCCGATGACGGTGGAGACATGCGCGGGGCCGACAAAACCGTCCAGCGTCACGCCGCCTTCCACGGCCAGGATGGCGTGCATCGCAGCGGGCGTGAGCACGTGGTCGCACAGGATGCTGAAATTTTTTAATCCTTCGGCGGCAGCCTGCTTGACCGCCACCGCCGTCGGCGGTGTGGTGGTCTCGAAACCGATGGCGAGGAATACCACTTCGCGCGCCGGATTGTCGCGCGCGATCTTCAGTGCATCCTGCGTGGAATAGATCATGCGTACGTCCGCACCATTGGCCTTGGCACGCATCAGCGACAGGTTGTCGGAAGCAGGCACACGCACGGTATCGGCATAGGTGCAGAGGATCACGCCCTGCTCGCGCGCCAAGCGTATCGCCTGATCCACGCGCCCGATGGGCAGCACACATACCGGACAACCGGGGCCGTGAATCATGCGCACGTTAGGCGGCAACAGATCGACCAGCCCATAGCGCGAAATGGCGTGGGTATGCCCACCGCAAAATTCCATCAACCGGTAAGTACGATCGGGGACGGCCTCACGCGCGATGTTGGCGGAGATGTTCTTGGCAAGTTCGCCGTCGCGGAATTCGTCGACGTATTTCATTAACCCCCCCCACCACAGAGACACAGAGACACAGAGAAAGGCAAAACCTCGCTCCGTTTTTCCTCTGTGCCTCTGTGTCTCTGTGGTGATATTTTTGTTTTTAGAACAATCATTGCGCCGCTCCCAATTCTGCGCGCAACTCATCCAGTTGCCCCATCTCGGCAAACAATGCCAGCGTGCGTTCGGCTTCTTCCTGATCCAGTTTCTGCAAGGCATAACCGACATGCACGATGACGTATTCGCCGACGGTCGCATCATCCACCAGCGCCAAAGATATCTCTTTACGCACACCACCCAGATTGACGATAGCATTGCCCGGAGAAGTCAGTTCTTCGATGCGGGCGGGAATAGCGAGGCACATGGTTAAATCTTCCGAAGTAAGGTTTGCAGGGCGACCCAGACTTGCCCCAAGGAGATAGCACTGTCGTTCGGCTGCATCCGCTGCGCGGTCAATACACGCAGTCCCTGCACAGACAGTCTGGCAGAAAGTGCTTGCAATAATAATGTGTTATGAAAACAGCCACCACCCAAAGCGATGTAGGGGATATCACGCTCACCGGCTGCACGCTGCACCCATACGGCCAACCCCGACGCCAGCGTGGCATGGAACAATGCCGCGCCATAAGCGGCATCGGGACGATCAGCCAGCACTCTGAGTAACGGCGAAAAATCCAGCACGCCAGCCGCATCGATCAGATATCCATCAGAAAGCGGCTCAACCATGCCATGTTGCTCTGCCAGCTTTTGCAGCTGGATGGCAGCCTGCGCTTCGAACGCCTGCACCTCGTTCACCCCGAGCACCCCGGCTGCCGCATCGAACAGCCGCCCCATGCTCGAAGTGGTCGGGCTATTCAGTCCTCGCTGCAACATTCCGGCAACGGTCTGCGCGGCTGCTTGCGCCGGGAAACGCGATGTGATCTGGTCGCCTAGTCCCAGACGGAACAACGCCGCAGCCGCCATACGCCAAGGTTCGCGCGCGGCACGGTCACCGCCCGGCATGGCCAGCGGTGCCAGATGGCCGATACGCTCGAAATCAGCACCGTGTACACACAACAGTTCGCCGCCCCACGGCGTGTCGTCCAAGCCCAGCCCCACCCCGTCCAGCGCCAACCCGAGCACCGGCGCAGCAATATCGTGCTCGGCACAGATGGCGGCGATGTGAGCATGATGGTGCTGCACGGCGATGACCGGTAGCTGGTGTTGCGCGGCATAGGCCTGCGCGAATTGAGTGCTGAAGAAATCGGGATGCAGGTCATGCAACACCAGCTCCGGCCTCACCCCAAGCTCTTGACACAGATCGGCCACCGACTGCTCCAGCATCAGCCGCGCCTCGACGCTATCCAGATCGCCGATGAGCTGAGAGACATGAGCCTCGTTGCCGCGCGTGAGACAAACGGTGTTCTTCAGCCATGCGCCGCAAGCCAGCACGGGAGGTGCGGCATACGGCAAGGGAACAATGGCGGTACGCGGCAACATGTTCAGGCATCAGCACCGGTGATATCCGCACTCGCCGCGACAGCTTTCCTGCACCCATCCTTGATCCACGCCAGCCACTCCTCCATGCCCTCGCCGCTGGTCGCGGAGATGCGGATCACTTTGATGTCCGGATTCACGCGGCGCGCATTTTCGATGGCAAGATTCGCATCGAAGGTCAGGTAGGGCAACAAATCGCACTTGTTCAGCAGCATCAGGTCGGCGGCGCGGAACATATCGGGATATTTGAGCGGTTTGTCCTCACCTTCGGTCACGGACAGGATAGCGACTTTGTGTGCTTCTCCCAGATCGAAACTGGCCGGACACACCAGGTTGCCGACGTTTTCGATCAGCAGCAGGCTGTTGTCCTGCAAACCCATTTTCTGCATGGCCTGCCCCACCATGTAGGCATCCAGATGGCAGCCCTTGCCTGTGTTGATCTGCAAGGCGGGTGCGCCGGTAGCACGGATGCGCGCGGCATCATTGTCGGTCTGCTGATCGCCTTCGATCACGGCGAGCGGCAGACTGCCGTTTAAAGCACTGATGCTTTTCACCAGCAGCGAGGTCTTACCGGAACCGGGGCTGGACACCAGATTCAGCGCAAAGATGCCGTGCTCCGCAAGATAACTGCGGTTCTCATGGGCATAACTGTCGTTCTTGGACAGGATGTCGCGCTCGATCTTCACCATGCGCGCCTGGCTCATTCCCGGTGCGTGTGCACCGGCAGGGCCGGTGCCATAATCTATCGAGTCGTGGCTATGCACATGAGCGTGATCGTGCGCCGAATGATCCGGCATCCGATATTGCACTTTCCCTGCTGCTTGTTTGCGCTGCCTTAGCGCATGTCCGCCGATCAACGTCTGACCCGAACCACATCCGCATGTCGTACACATAATCGCCTCCTACTCCACTTCCAGTTCCTTAACGCGCATCTCGTTGCCTCCGGTCACTTGTATCTTATAGCCGCCGCACACCGGACAGGCGTCGTACAACGCCGTGACTGCGACATTACCCTCACATTTCATGCACCAGCCCTGCCCCGGCGTTTCGATGATCTCCAGCCGTGCCCCTTCGGCGACCGTATCTCGCGTCACCGCATCGAAGCAGAAACGCAGCGCCTCTTTCTCCACTGCGGCCAATTGGCCGATCTCCAGCCACACAGCTTTGACCTTGGTACAGCCGTCGGCGCGCACGGCCTCTTCTACCAGTTGCACGATACCCTCGGCCAGTGACATCTCATGCATGCAACACCTCGAACTCCTACAGATAACAGGCGTCAGGTGACGCCTCGCGCATCAATACTTCCCGTACTGCACCGTAACATAGCATGAGCATCATTCGCCATCTCGGTATCATGAATATTTTCCTTATCCCCAGCAAAAAATCGAGTCCTACACATTGCCAAAACCGCACGCAAATGGTCTACTGCGCCACAGTCCGCATCAAACATCGAGTCAACCTTTAGGGAGTGGAAACATGAGCAAAGAATATAGCCCGCTGTCGGCAAGTCCGCTGAAAACCGGTTCGAGTGTTGTGCGTCCGGTGCAAGAGCTTCCTGCCCACGTCAAACTGAGCGATGCCGCCACCGATGTGATGACCGACCTGAACAAGGTCTCGGTGATCAGCGTCCGCGCCAAGACCTCCATGGACAAGGCCAACTCCAAGATGATCCGTTACGGCGTGCGTATGCTGCTGGTGCTGGATGACAACGAACAGGTCGCCGGTCTGCTCACCGCCAACGACGTGCTGGGCGAAAAACCCATGCATTTCCTGCAAAACATAGGCGGCACACATGCCGACATCATGGTGCGCGACATCATGACCACCCAGCGCGAACTGGAAGTATTGAAATTCAACGACGTAAAACAAGCCAAAGTCGGCAACATCGTCGCCAGCCTGAAAAGATCCCATCGCCAACACGCACTGGTGGTCGATGAAGGAGCCGACGGCAAACAGACCGTATGCGGATTGTTCTCCATCACCCAGATCGCCCGCCAACTGGGCGCTCAAGTGCAAAGCTTCGAACTGGCGCGCACCTTCACCGAGATCGACGCCGTCATCGCTCGCGGTTGATTCAGAACCGCCCGGCCAACCGGGCGGTTTCCATTTGATATTCGCTACACCGGAACAGACCCACACCACCCATCCGCAACCGCCTCGTGACAGTGCGGTATAGTTGCACCATGCACACACTATCAGCCCTGCAAGTCGGCGAACTGGCCGGTATCAAACGTCTAGACCTCTCCTGCGGCCTCACCGCATTCCCGCCCGAGATATTCGATCTGGCCGATACGCTGGAGATCCTCAACCTCTCCGGCAATGCGCTGACCGACCTGCCCGACGACCTGCCGCGTCTGCACAAACTGCGCGTCATCTTCTGTTCCGACAACCGCTTCACGCGCGTGCCGGAAGTGCTGGGACGCTGCCCCAATTTGGAAATGATCGGTTTCAAAGCCAACCAGATCGAAGTGCTACCTGCTGCCGCCCTGCCGCCCAAACTACGCTGGCTCATCCTCACCGACAACCGCCTGCGCGAAGTTCCTGCCGCGCTCGGCAACTGCTCGCGTTTGCAAAAACTCATGCTGGCAGGCAACCAACTGCACCAGCTACCGCAGGAATTGGCCGCTTGCGACAAACTGGAACTGTTACGCGTCGCCGCCAACCGTTTCGAACAACTGCCGGAGTGGTTATTCGACCTGCCGCGTCTTGCCTGGCTGGCCTATTCCGGCAACCCATGCAGCGACAGCCGCGAAGCCGCCGCACTGCAACATCTGCACATCACGCAGATCGAGTGGCATACGCTGACTTTGCAGCACAAACTCGGCGAAGGTGCCTCCGGCGTCATCTACCACGCCCATCACCAGCCCCATGACACAGCGGTGGCGGTCAAGATGTTCAAGGGCGCGCTCACCAGCGACGGTCTGCCGCGCAGCGAAAAAGCCGCCAGCATCGCCGCCGGCGCACACCCCGGCCTCATCCCCGTCATCGGCAAAATCAGCGACCATCCCGAGCAGACACCGGGACTGGTGCTGTCACTCATAGCCCCCAGCTTCCGCAACCTCGCCAACCCGCCGAGTCTGCAATCCTGCACCCGCGACATCTATCCGGCAGAGCTGCGCTTCACCCTGCCCGCCGCACTGAACATCGCGCTTGGCATTGCCGCCGTGGCCGAACACCTGCACAAACAGGGCATCACTCACGGCGACCTGTATGGACACAACATCCTGTGGAACGACAACGGCGACTGCCTGCTGGGCGATTTTGGCGCGGCCTCATTCCTGCCGCAGGACACACGACAAGCCGAAAAAATACAGCGCCTGGAAGTGCGCGCCTATGCCTGTCTGCTGGAAGAATTGCTGGATCGCTGCGACACCACCCCGGAAAGTAAGGCCGACATCGCCGCGTTGCGGGCCTTGCAGCGACGTTGCGACAATAGCCAAGTGGATCAACGGCCACTGTTCACAGAGATACGCGACGCCCTGGAAATGCTGCCGACAGCTCGCGCGTAAAGTCTTAATTCCCCCTGCACCGTCACCACGATGCGCCGGTTACCGCCCTGCTCGCGGAAAAGATACACGCAGAACTGAAGGCCATCGGCCACGTGCATTAACTGCCGCCCATGACAACAGGCATGCGCCGCCTGCGGAACTGTCCCGTGAACTTTTCGAAATGCCCGGCCAGCTTTGCGCCGCAGTGCGGGCAGCTTCCGTCGTCCCTCAATTCGTAGGCGCGTATCTCGTACCAGTCGCGCACGATCAGCGGCTTCTTGCATGAGGCGCAGAAGGTGGTGTCGCCTTCGATGTCGTGCACGTTGCCGCAATAGACGTGGTGCATGCCCGCCTCCAGCGCGATGTGTCTTGCCCGTTTCAATGTGGCAGGCGGCGTGGGAGCGATATCGGTCATCTTGTAGTCGGGGTGGAACGCGGTGAAGTGCAGCGGCACATCCGGCCCCAACTCTTTGACGATCCAGTCGCTCATGCGGCGTATCTCCGCATCGGAATCGTTATGGCCGGGGATGATGAGCGTGGTCAACTCCTGCCACACCTTGGTCTCGTGTTGCAGGTACACCAGCGTATCCAGTATCGGTTGCAGATGCGCGCCGGTGAGCTTGAAGTAGAAATCTTCGGTGAACGCTTTCAAGTCCACGTTCGCCGCATCCATCTTGGCATAGAAATCGCGACGCGGCTGGTCGTGCATATACCCCGCTGTCACCGCCACCGTCTTGATGCCGCACGCATGGCAGGCATCGGCCACATCCATCGCATACTCGGCGAAGATCACCGGGTCGTTGTAGGTGAAAGCCACGCTCTTGCAGCCCAGCTCCACCGCGCTATTGGCGATGGCTTCGGGCGTGGCCTGATCGGCGAGCTTGTCGAAACTGCGCGATTTGGAGATGTCCCAGTTCTGGCAGAATTTGCATGCGAGGTTGCAGCCCGCCGTGCCGAACGAGAGGATGCTGCTGCCGGGATAGAAATGATTGAGCGGCTTCTTTTCCACGGGATCGACGCAGAAGCCTGAGCTGCGCCCGTAAGTGGTGAGCACCATCATATCGCCGACGCGACCGCGCACGAAACACGCACCGCGCTGCCCCTCCTTCAGCTTGCAATCGCGCGGACACAGATCGCACTGGATGCGCCCGTCGTCCAGACGGTGCCAGTACTTGGCGGGGTAACGTTCGGCGCTGCTGATCGGTTCGTCCATATCTGAACTCCTTATGCGAAGTGTCTCGCCTCAATCCGGCTCGCTCACTTTGGTGACGGTGTAGCGCGCCAAAGTGATGCCATCCGCCCAGAAATCTTCTGGCAACCCGGCCTTGCGTTTGAGATGCGCCATGAAAGTCTGCGGCGTGGGCAACTGCTCCCACACCTGCGGTAAAAAGGTACTGCGATGGTAGCGATATTCGAACACGACACCGTCCACTCCGGGGCGCAGTTGCGCCAGCGCATCGCCCTCATCGACGAACGTCATCGGCTCCGTCGCAGACAGTAGCGACACCTCGATGCGGGTGATGCCGAGTTCCGCCGTGCTCAGCGGCGCAAAACGCGAATCGCGCACGGCGGCGGAAACGGCATTGCTTTTCACATCGTCGAGCAAAGAGCGATGCGGCTCCAGCGTGCCGATACAGCCGCGCAACTCGCCGTACTGCGTGAGCGTCACGAAACACGCGCCCTGCTCCGCCAGCCACGGCGCAGATTCATCCGCCGTCTGCGGCACACCCAAAGCCCGAGAGATCGCCGCACGCGCGATGGGCAGCAACACGCGCCCCAGTTCATGCGAACCAACACGAATCTCGCGTAGCGATTCGTTTGCCTCCTCGCCCGCTTGCGGGAGAGGATTGAGGAGAGGGAAACGGGTATGGCAAGTTTCATTATCGGGGGCGGCACACTTGCCATTCCCGTTGAGTTTAGACGTCATGGACATCCTCCCCGGTAAAAGCGAACGCGCCGTACCCCACCACCCTGTCCTTGCTGCCTGCGGTGTCGCCGGAGTTGCGCACATCGAGCAGATGCGGCGTGAGGTGATGCTGTCGCGCCGCGATGATGAGGCCGTTGATCGGCGTGCCGCCGCAAGCTTGCTCATGCGTCAACGGCTGCAGCAACTTCAAGATGGATTGCACCGTCCCGTTGTCCACGTGCTGCGCGGCAGCGTAAGGCAGAAAGTGCGAAAGATCGGAGCTGATGACGATCAGCGTCTCGTCTCCGCCCCACACGGCTTCGAGCACCTCGGCCACCTCCTCCGGCGAAGCCATGCCCACCGCCAACGGCAGCAAAGTAAAATCGTCCAGCACGCTTTGCAGGAACGGCAATTGCACTTCCAGCGAATGCTCGAACTCGTGCGCCAGCGTATTGAGCGTGACTTGCGGCAAACTGGCGATGGCGCGTGCCGCTGCGGCATCCAGCATCACCCGTCCCAGCGGCGTATCGAACGCCTCCACATCGGGCAATGCCAAGCCTCGCACCGCCACACGATGCGTAGGCCCCAGCAACACCACCCGGCGGATGCGTGACGCGATAGGTGCGAGGGAGACATAAGCCGAGGCGGCGACAGCGCCGGAATAGATATACCCCGCATGCGGCACGATCAGCGCCTTGGGAACCAGATCAGGGGGATTCGCCTCGCGCAGAAACTGCCGCACATCCTGTACGAGCTGTCCGGGTTCGGCGGGGTAAAACATACCGGCGACGGCGGGTGGACGGATGCTAGACATGACAACCTCCCTCTTGCGATATTGCGAACATGGCGACGTAAATGTAAATCGTACACGGTCTAACTATCGGAGTAGGATGAAATCGCAACTCTTCCCTTCACCACCACAAGGAGTTCGATCATGCCCAAATCCCACCACGCCGATAAAGACTCGAAAAAGAAGCCACTGTTGACCGCAAAAGAAAAACGAACCGCGAAACACGCGAAGAAGCATAGCAACGACACCCAGCCCTTCATCACTCCCACCACTACGCATTGAACGCGGTAGCAGTCATTAAAAAGCCCGGCATGCCGGGCTTTTCTTCGCTCGCAACAACTACTCTCCCTGCACCGTCACCACGATGCGCCGACTGCCGCCCTGCTCGCGATGCTCACACAGATAGATACCCTGCCAAGTCCCCAGCTTGGGCTGACCGTTGCAAACGGGGATGTTCAGGCTTGCGCCGAGCAGGCTGGATTTGATGTGTGCGGGCAGATCGTCCGCGCCCTCGTCGCGATGGCGGTAATAAGGTTCGTCTTCCGGCACGGCGCGGTTGAACCAGCTCTCGAAATCCTGCCGCACCGTCGGGTCGGCGTTCTCGTTCAGCGTGAGCGATGCCGAGGTGTGCAGGATGAAAACGTTCATCATGCCGACCTTGAAATCGCGCAGCTCCGGCAACTGGCGCACTATCTCTTCAGTCACCAGATGGAAGCCGCGCGGCCTGGGTTGAAGTCGTATCTCTTTTTGCAGCCACATGATGTCGATGTCGGAATGAAAGGAGCGATAGCATTATCGCGAAGAATAACGATTCCCGCTTGTCGCTCCATATAAATACTGACTCATCTGACTTTGCATAGATTAAAACCAGATTCGCCAGTAGCCCGAAAACTGAGAGTCCTCTCTAAGTGCCCCCCCACCCCAGCCCTCCCCCAGGGGGAGAGGGAGTTAGAGCGGAGATGCTTTGGGGTTTAGTCCCTCTCCCACCGGGGGAGGGATTAGGGAGGGGGAACACGCTCCATTCCCCAATCCACAAATGGAAACACCCGCTTCGGCTTGTATGGTTTGTGCGGTGCCCCCTAAGTGTTCCGCCCCATCAAGCCAGCGGCAACCTCACCTCGAAACACGCGCCACCTTCGGCGCGCGGCAGACATGACACCTTGCCGCCGTGCCGTTCGGCGATCTGCCGCACCAGCGCCAGCCCCAGCCCGTAGCTGCCCTCTTTCTCGCGACTGCCCGCCGGACGGTAGAACGGCTCGAAGATACGCTCGCGCTCTTCCGCCGCGATCCCGTTGCCGTTGTCGCATACCCGGATCACCGCCTGCCCGGCATCTTTGCCCAGGCTCGCGGTCACCTCGTTCCCGCCGTGCCGCCGCGCGTTCTCCAGCAGGTTGCGCAATAAACGGCGCAACAGACGTTCGTCGCCCTGCAGATTCAACGGCAGCGCTTCGCAATTGGCCTCGCTGCGCGCGCACTCCTCGGCCAGCAAGGCGGCGACATCCACATCGGCAATATGCAATGGCTCGCGCGTCGCATCCAGCCTGCTGGCCAGCAGAATTTCTTCAATAAGCTGATCCAGCTCCGCGATGTTCTGGCGCAGCTCGGCCTGCAACTCCGGCACAGGGCGCTCCGCCTGCATTTCCAGCGCGAGGCGGATGCGCGTGAGCGGCGAACGCAGCTCGTGCGAGGCATTGGCCAGCAGTTGTTTATGCGCCGCCAGCAAAGACTCGATACGCTCCGCCGCTTGATTGAAACTGTGCGCCAGCGAAGAGACCTCGTCACAGCCACGAGTCTCCACGCGCGTCTTGAAATCACCCTCGCCCAACGCCTCCACCGCCTGCTTCAAACCCTCCAGGCGCTTGGTCATGCGCCGCGTCATCGGATAGGCCACCACCGCCACCACCAGACCGATCAACACCAGCATCATGAAGATCGGCAACGGCGGACGCGGGCGGTCATGCGGCGGCTGGGCCAGCAGCCAGCGACCATCCGGCAGATGCATGGCCCAAGCCGACTCGTGCCCCGGACGATGCAACCACTCGTTATCCGGCGCATCCGGCGCGGGCGGCATCAGCGCCGGGCCGGTGTGCGCCAACAGATGATGGTCGGCGGAATACAGCGAGATACGCGGCAAAGCAGGCCGCGCCAACCGTTCCAGCACGGCCTGCTGCTGTTCGGGCGGCGCATCGGCGGAAGGCAAAGCCAGCATGATCACATCGCGCACCGTCTGGAACATCTGGTTCTGCGGCGATTCCGCCCCCTGAAAATGCCAGAGTGCACCGGCCAGCACCACCAGCAACGCAAGGCTGGCGATCACGCCCATGTAGATCTGGAAATAGAGCTTCCTCATGCCGCGCCCTCCTCGCCATCCTGATTGCGTGCGAACACATAACCCGCCCCGCGCAGCGTGATGATGCGGCGCGGATGTTTCGGGTCATCCTCGATGGCCGCGCGGATACGCGAGATATGCACGTCGATGGAGCGGTCAAACGCCTCCAGTGGCTCGCCCTTCACGGCATCCAGCAACTGCTCGCGGCTCATCACCCGTCCCGGTTTATCGGCCAGCGCGACCAGCAGATCGAACTGGTACGAAGTCATCTCGCACGGCTTGCCCTCCACGCGCACCAAGCGCGCGCCACGGTCGATCTCCAGCCTGCCGAAACGCAACACCTCAGCGCCGCCCACCTTGCCGCGCCGCAAGATCGCCTTCAACCGCGCCAGCAACTCGCGCGGCTCAAAAGGCTTGGGCAGATAATCATCCGCGCCCATCTCCAAGCCGAGGATGCGATCCATCGCCTCGCCGCGCGCGGTCAACATCAATACCGGAATAGTGGAGAAAACGCGCAACTGGCGACACGCATCCAACCCGTCGCCGTCCGGCAACATCAAGTCCAGCACAAGGGCGTCGTAAGCCTCCTGCTTCAAAGCTTGCAGGCCGGGAGCAATCGCGTGGCGCGCATCAACGCTGTAACCGGCATTGCCCAGATACTGCTGCAACATGCCGCACAAGCGTTCGTCGTCGTCGATGATGAGGATGCGATGGTTCATGTGAAACTCCAAAATAATTGCCCCGCATCATACCAAGCGGGGCGAAGCATTCGTCAGTTAGCAACTGAGATTGCCATTCCCTTCCTTACTGTTAGCAGTAAAACAAAGACTGTTCCCCCACCCTAATCCCTCCCCCGGTGGGAGAGGGACTTAACCCAAAGCCTCTACGCTCTAACTCCCTCTCCCACCGGGGGAGGGCTGGGGTGGGGGAACACGCGGAGAAAAACCCAAACTTCCAGCTTGATGAACGGTTTGGTTTATACCCATACAAGAGACTGATGAGCCCTTAACCGCGATGCATCCAGCCGCGCTTCCCCATCTTCTCTTCCAGTTTGGCGCGTTGCTCCGGCGTCAGCACCCCGGCCACATCCTCCATCGTCTGGATCGCCAGCTTGCTCGCCTCATCGGCCAGCTTCATCTGCTCGGCACGCAGCGTCTCGATGGCCGCCTTGTCTATCGTCGCCGCCGACATCAGCTTGCGCATCTGCACATGGTTGTCGCGCATCTTCTCGGCCAGCGGTGCGCCCTTCTCCACCGAGGCCTTCACGATGGCGGATACTTTCGCCTTCTGCTCATCGCTCGCCTTCACCTCTTTCAGCATGTGCTGCATACGCTTGTCGGCAAACTTGTTGGCCTGCTCCACATCCACCGGCTTGCCGGACATAAACGCCTCCGGCCCGCCGTGATGACCAAAGCCCGGCTCGCAAGCGAACGACTTGCCCGCAAAGAAGCCGAGGCCAAACACCAGCATCAGCCCCAACACCTTGCCGAAACAGCGACCGCGATGCCCGCCGTGGCAACGATGCTCATGCCTGTTGCTGCCGCAGCAACGGTCTTTATTCTCGGTGTTCGTATCTTGCGTGGTCGTAGTTTGTTCGCTCATTTCGTTCTCCTTGAAAGTTTGATGCCGCACCGTGTGTGGCGGCTGGGTGTCACTTTAGGAGCAGAGCGTTGCTGACATTTGTGGGAAAGGTAAAGATTTGTAAAGCAGCGCCACTCGCCGCGCCGAAATGCAGAGCAGCCCCCAAGTTGCAATGACGCATACTGCGTGCCCGCATGAAAGATTTAATTGCGAGCACTTTATTAAGCGTATAACATAGAAACACTTAATAAGGATGGCGCAATTAAACCTTTCCAATGCGTAAAACCGATCTTCATCCCGACCTAAAAAGAACCTGTGTGCCGATACCGGGACACTCTGGATGCTTTGCCGTTATCCCCCCCGCAGCACCTGTCAGCGTCAATGTCACGGCTTGTCATGGGCTGCTGGTGCTCGCCCAAAGGGAACTGGAACTACTGACCGACGCGATCAACCGGAATCCGCACGATGCCGAGTTGCTGATGTACATGCTAAATCGGCGTGAAGCTGTCGACAGCAGCCAGATCGAAGGCACACACACCGGCTTCGATGGCCTGCTGATACACGAGATCGAAGCAGGAACAGAAGACGAAGTAAGCGATACTGATGCCAATGCAACCATGAACTATGTACGCGCCTTCATGGCGGGCGCGCGCGAAATCGATCTATATGGCCAAGCGGCGCTGAACCTGAACCTCGTCCGCAATCTGCATGCGCAATTGATGGCGGGGCAAACCCAATATGCGCCCGGACAATGGCGCGACCGGCAAAACTACATCGGCCTGCGCATGGAGACAGCACGCTACATCCCGCCGCCGCCCGGCGAAGTGCCGCGACTGATGGACGACCTGCTTGGACTGCTGCAATACGAGCCGGATGGCGTAGCAATAGTCAGCGTACTGCTGCGCGCCGCGATCGCACATGTGCAATTCGAAGCGATCCATCCATTTCTGGATGGCAACGGACGCACCGGCCGCCTGCTACTGCCGCTAATGCTCAAGGCCGAGGGCAAGCCCCCCATCCACCTCGCCTCGTTCCTGAAACTGCGCCAACAGGAATACTACGATGCGCTATTGCAAGTGCAGACCAAGCTGCAATGGGAACCGTGGATACGCCTCTTTCTGGAAAGCGTGATCGCCTCATGCCGACACACCACCAGACTGTTCGATGACATGCGCGCCATACACCAACGCTGGCAAAACCTGCTGACCCAACAAGGCAAGCGCCGGCACGCCACCATCTGGAAAGTCGGAGGACTGCTGCTGGGGCAACCCGTGGTAACGATCAACTCGATCACACAACGTCTGGGCGTCACCTTCCCCGCAGCCAACGATGCCGTATCCGAACTGGTTGCGCTGGACATACTGCGCCCTGCCACCCAGCAAAGGCGACACCGCGTCTTTCATGCCCACGAAGTGATGAACGTGCTTTACAGCGGGCTTGATGCAGTGATCGAGGATGTCGGGCAATACACCTGAGACGATGATCGAATCGAAAGCCAATTCCTCAGTTTCATTGACACACCCCGTCGCACTCAAATACAGTTCGTCCCACTTGCAAATCTGCCCGATGCACATCCCGCCGCACGAACGGCGCGAGGCTAAAGGCGAATTCCCCCAGAACAGGAGCTGGCGCAAGACACAAACCCGCAATGACGGGTGATAGCCAGCATCACGACTGTTCGCAAAAGGGGAAGCACTTGTCTCATTTCTCACTAAGCATCCGCAACTCAGACCAGATAAATCGTGGTCTCCCCCAAATTTCTCCGTTTAATTTTGCTAAATGAGCAAATCTTCTCTATTGCCGCTGGAAACAATTACGCACCGCATTCTGTTGCTGCGCGAGCAAAAAGTTTTGCTGGATGCAGATTTGTCCATGCTCTACGGCGTGGAAACCAAGGTGCTGCTACAAGCGGTCAAGCGCAACCTAGAGCGATTCCCGGAAGACTTTATGTTTCAGCTTACCAATCATGAGTTTAACGTCTTGAGGTCACAATCTGTGACCTCAAGTTCGGAGGCTCTGGAAACGCTACGATGGGGCGGTCGGCGCACCGCGCCCTATGCCTTCACCGAACAAGGTGTCGCCATGCTCTCCAGCGTCCTGCGCAGCGAGCGTGCCATTCAGGTCAATATTGAGATCATGCGTGCCTTTGTGCGATTGCGGCAAATGCTCGCCACCAATGCCGAGCTTTCCCAAAAACTCACCGCCCTTGAAAAGAAATACGACATACGTTTCAAAGCCGTCTTTGAAGCCATCCACGACTTGATGGCTCTCTATCCCCTCTCCCTTGCAGGGAGAGGGCTAGGGAGAGGGGAGACTCCATGAGCGCCAACCCGCTCTCCGCCAGCGAACCCTGGAACCTCGTCGCCGACGGCTACGCCGAGACCACCATGCTCGTGTTCGAGCAATTCGCCGACGAAGCCATTGCCGCCAGCAAACTCAAACCGAACTCAACCGTGCTCGATGTCGCCTGCGGGCCGGGCACATTGGCGCCGCGGCTTGCGCAGCATGCTGAGCAAATACACGGCATCGACTTCTCCGAAGCCATGCTCGCCGTGTTTCGCAACAAGATCGAACAAGCCGGCCACCGCAACATCGCCCTGCACTGCGGCGACGCGCAGACCCTGCCCTATGCGGACGCAACCTTCGATGCCGCCTTCTCGCTGTTCGGCCTCATGTTCTTCCCCGACAGGCAAAAGGGCTTCGCCGAAATCTACCGCACGCTCAAACCGGGCGGCAGCATCGCCATCACCAGTTGGGCACCCGTGGATCAATCGCCCGCCATGCAAACCATGTTCGGCGCACTGCGCGCCATCAAGCCCGACCTGCCGCAACCTCAACGCTCCATCGGCACACTGGAAAACCCCGAACGCTTCAAACAAGAAATGGAAGAAGCCGGGTTCCGCAACGTCGAGATACGCCTAATCACCAAAGCCTTCCCCGTTGGCAGCACTGGCGAATTCTGGGATGGCATGGTCAAGGGCAGCGCGCCGATACAGATGATGAAGAAGGGATTGGGTGAAGCATTGTGGCGCGAGAAGGAAAAGCTTGCGCTGGCTTGGCTGGAAGAGACACTGCCTACGTTGAAGAGGCCGCTGACTTCGGATGCTTGGTTGGGGGTGGGGCTGAAATAACGCGAAGCTGAGCTAACCCCACATCACTCGCTCCACGTCACCACAGCCCCGAATCGCATGCCGTGTTGTAAAAAGGAGTTTGATAGCCAATGACTACCGTAAGCAAACAGATACAAAGTGCCAACGAGATTATCTGCCGTAATATCGTATCGTATGCTGAAGATCGGGCATTTCTTTCCCAAAATATCCTCTCTCAACTCAGGAATTTGGTTGAAGCAGTAATTGTCCTTCTCCACAAAAATTCTACAGATGCAGAATTTCACTACGACGATGTAAATCCGGCGCTCGCCTTTATCAAAAGCCAAGGGAAGCTTAACTTTCTCGGCAAGTTCCACAGACTGCTTCAGAAAAGTGTTTCTCATTACTCCCCTGATGAGGACGCCTCCGAGCGTTTGATGCTCAAGTACTACGAGTACCTCCACCGAGTCCGAAGCTTACTTCAAGAAAACTGTGACATCACGGTGTTGAATAATCTTGAAAACTTCCCTGTTGACCTTGATCCATCTCTACGGGAGTACCACGAAAAGATCGCCGATAGGATTGAGGCGAACCGTTTATCTCCACCAGGTAGGAGCCGCAAATATCATTACTATATCCACAAGACGCGCCCCTTCTTCGTCGGCGGGCGCATCTACTATGAGGTCACCTTCTACCGCGCCTTCGACAAGGTAAACAAGTTCGATCGCATCATCGCCTTCACGGATATCGATATGGATGACAAGTACGCGGCCCAGCTACTGCTCCAGCATGACTCGATCAAAGTGCTGGGTCAGACTTTGCCAATCACGATAATTCACAAATGGGATGTTGCAATTCGACCATGGGAGCTAAAAAACCTTGCGCGATTACTGGGTATGTCCATAGCCGTTCGGAGTGACTCGGAGGAATACCGTTTCCTGATGCATGGACTGACTGCGAACTCCGGTAGTTTGCTTGACCTGATTGATTGGCCAGACGAGAAGTACGCAAGAATAAAGGCGACAGGAACGGCCAAAATTGACAAGCCACAGATATTCACCATGCTGGATGAAGTGCGCCGCATCGTAAGACCAACTGCCCCAGGACACAACATTCTTCGCTATCTCCTGCTGCGGATGCGCAACCAAATATTGAAGTCACAGTATGACGAGCGAGGCTGTTCTTTCCTGTCCGGAATGAAACTTCTGTACGGCTGCAACCCATTCGACACCATGCCGTTCTGCACCTCACTTCCTGGACATAATCCCCGGTACTGGGATCTCGTCGAAAGCTTAGATGCAACTGATCGAAGCCATGAATTGCTCGCTCGACGCGTAAAAAACAACGTTGATCGTCACGGTATGCTTTATTCGCCCGTAGCCGACCTTGAGCAGTTTGGAGATGTCAGCAACTTGGTCTCGATACACAACAGCAAGCTCTACCGTACACACCTAGAGAGCCGGAAGCTCTTGCTCGACAAGGGACATGTCTTCATCGGCAGATATGAGAATGACACCTTTGCTATAGTCAAAAAACTGCAAGAATATGCTTCGTCCGGGATTGCCGGACACACCCAAGCTGTCGAACACTGGCTCAAAGAATCATATCGTGGCATAGACGATTCGCTGAAGCAGGATGCTCTCAAGCAATTGTTCAATCAGTCTCGCGTAGCTCTGATTTATGGGGCCGCTGGCACCGGAAAATCGACTATGGTTGATCACATTGCCCGCTACTTCAACGACAAGAAGAAGCTCTTCCTTGCACACACCCATCCGGCAATCGACAACCTTGAACGCAAGGTAAACGCACAAAACTCGGAATTCAGGACAATCAGCAGCCAGATTAACCGGAGAACCTACGGTCAGGAATACGATCTTGTCGTCATCGACGAGTGCAGCACTGTAAGTAATGCTGACTTGATTGAGGTACTGAATAAGACCTCATTCAAGCTGCTGGTGCTCGTCGGTGACGCCTATCAGATCGAATCAATCGAGTTCGGCAACTGGTTTGCAATTATTCGTTCGTTCATTCCAAGTGCATCCGTGTTCGAGCTGACGAAACCATATAGAGCCCAAGACCATGCACTTTTGGATTTCTGGACCAAAGTTCGCCATATCGACGACGACATTACCGAAGCCATGGTCCGTAACGGGTATTCGACTGTGCTTGACAAGACGCTGTTCCAAACCCAAGGCGGGGACGAAATCATCCTTTGCCTGAATTACGACGGTCTTTACGGTATCAACAACATTAACCGTTTTTTGCAGAGCAGCAACCCAAAGGCAGCGATCACTTGGGGAGATTCTACGTACAAAATCGGAGACCCTGTTCTCTTCAACGATACCGAGAGGTTCAGAGGGGCCATCTACAACAATCTGAAGGGACGGATTGTCGGTATCGACCACCTCCCTGATCGGATACAGTTCGACGTTCAACTCTACCGATCAATCAGTGAACTTGACGTCGATGGAAACGAGCTTAAATACATTGGTGAGTCAACTGTGCGTTTCTCCGTCTACGAGCGCGAAACCGGCGATGAGGACGATGACTCACTGGATACGTCCGTGCCATTCCAGGTAGCTTATGCCGTTTCAATCCACAAGGCGCAAGGCCTTGAGTATGACTCCGTCAAGATCGTAATCACCGATGCCAACGAAGACGACATCACACACAACATCTTCTACACAGCCATAACTCGGGCGCGTAAACATCTGCGAATATTCTGGACACCTGAAACACAACAAAAAGTTCTGCCGAACCTCCACCGCAGCAGCAATTTAAAGGATGTCGCTCTTCTCACTAGCCGCCGAGGCCTTACGCCTGCCTGAGAAATTAAAGGGTCAGCGTCGCATATCAAAATACAATACGATGCCACCCCATTAAAATTCCCAACTCTGCAAAGGTTCACCATGTACCCCGTTCACGACGACGATGCCGCCCTGCTGTTGTCCCTCACCGTTGCGGCCAAGCGTCGCCCGGCCGCGCTGGACGAGATCATCACCGCGCTGGCCATGGCACGGCACGGCGAGATTCCGGCCAAGTCCAAACTGGTGGATGCGTTTGCGCGTATGAGTGTTTGTGGCCTGATCGCCGAGGCAGAGGGTGGCTATACCCTCTCTGCCGTAGCGCAGGCGATGATGGCGGGGCTGCGAGCCAAGGACGACAGTGCCACTCGGCTGGCCCACCTCAAGCAACAGCTCTCCGACTTTGATCCCAAGGTCAAACACCCAAGCATTCGGGTCACTCAGGAGCAGTTGCTGGCGGCGATTCAGAGCTACAAGGTGGCTCAACACAACCACAAGGGCAAGAACATCCAGACCGACAAGCCCAAGTCGAAGAGCAGTTGGATTCCGACCAAGGATCTGGTGCAGGGCAAGCAGCACCTGTCCTCCAAACGCCGGAAGCCGTAGAAGCCATGTAGGTCGGGGTAGCTCAGCGTAACCCGACCTACCGACTGAAAACAGTCGGGGATAGACCACGGCTTCATGAGGTCTGCGCCCTTCCCAACCAAGGGACTAAAAGAACGTGACCCTTTATTCCCCACTGGCTGAAAAACAAGCCCGCCGAGATTAAGCCGTAAACCAGTTCTGGATTTTCAATTCTTTGTAAATTGCAAAATCAGATGTATTGCGCGTGACTAAGGTGAGCTGGTTGGTGTGCGCGATTGCGGCAATTTCGCCATCCGCGTAAGGGATGGTAATGCCCCGTTTTGAAAGTCTGCCACGCTCTTTTGCCAGCCATTGCCCGGCCATTTTTTCGTAAGGCAATACAACCAAACCGCCCTGCTCCAGCGTATCGAGATAAGCGAATAAACTTTTTTTGCGCGTCGAGTCTGTCATGCGTTCAACGCCGTAATGCAATTCATGCCAGACAGTCACAGAGGTGCAGTATTGCCCGCTGTATTGGTTTAGCTTGTGCAGTACATGTTCGTTGGGGTGTGGCTTGACGGGTTCGGAGAGGATGTTGGTATCGAGCAAATACTTCAGCCCCATGAGGACTCCTTGGCGGGCGTGCGGTCGCGCCAGCTATCCACCTCAGCATCGCGCAGGTCAAACCCCGGCTGTTTTTCCCGCCACTGCATAATGGCTTGAAATATGCCTTCCCCCGGATTGAACTGCTGCTGGTAGCGATCCGCAGAAACCAGCACCGCCACCAGCTTGCCATGCCGATGTATGCGGATGTCATCGCCGGCCTCAGCCGCATGTATCAGCTTGGGCAAGTTATTTTTTGCATGAGCAACTGTGCTGATTTCCATGTCCACCCCTAGTTCGTTCAATTATGGCTACATGGTAGCTATAACCCGTAATGATGTAAAGCTTCACTTTTTCGCAATCTTTTTTGCGCGCAGGCGGCGGGCGATATTGGCAATGGGAGTGGTCTTGCCTTCTGCGATCTCCTGATTGCCCAGTGCCAATATCTTCAGTAACGCCAATGTTTCTTGCGTGTTCTCGTAGGTGGCGATGTCTTGCATGACGGCTCGAGCCTCTCCGTTTTGAGTGATCAAAAATGGTTCGCGGTTTTCCGACAGTGTTTGCAGTACCTCGGCGGCATTGGCTTTGAGGTAGCTGATGGATTTGATATTGGCCGGGCGCATGACGGGCTCCTTGTGATTGATAGGACCGAATATGGTCTTTTAATGGTCTTGCGGCAAGGTGGCTATATGCAAGACAGGTGACGGGTATCGCGCTGCTCGCCCCATCCTACTTGGTCGCCCCTTGCGACCTCACTGCCCCGTCTGCGCCATAGTATTTAACCGACTTCCTATCCCCCGATTTCTTCTTGTGGGTGACCACGCCTTTGATGATCTCCAGCCCGGAGATGGCGGTATCGGGATACGCGGGGTTGAGTGCGTGCAGTAGCCAACCGCCGTGTGCATCGCGCTTGAGCTGGCGGAAGATGAAGTCTTCTTTCGCCACTTCGGCAATGACGAACGCACCCTCGCCCGCTGCCATGCCCATCTCGATGACGAGTATCTCGCCTTCGCTGAATTCCGGCTGCATGCTGTCGCCCAGCACCATGAGCGCGACCATCTCGTTGCCGGAGCAGTTGCTGTCGTTCATGGCATCCTGCTGCGCGGTGGCGGATACGACGGGGATGTTGATGGGTTTGCGTGTTTGCATGGGGAGTGCCCGAATCGAGGTGGGCGGATGATAGCGTCAAGGTGGCGGTGGATGTATCACCAGTTGGGCTTGGCAGGTTGTGACCCGAACGGGGCATAGCTGTGCCGCACTCATTCCATTAGAGTCGCAGCCCGTTATGCACTCCGGTATCTTTCCATGAACACAGCAGAGTTGAGCAAAGAGCAGCAAATCTTGCGCGCGATGCGCATATGCTTACCGCCAAAGAGTAGCGCAACATGAGCAAGAATCTTGTTGAAATCAAAGACAGCACAAAGGACAACGAACGCGCCGGGCTGATGCAGCATCTGGCGGCGAAGTTGCAGGAGTTGAGCAACAACGCCGAGCCTCTGGCACGCGCACGCCTGCAACTGGATGCGGCGGAGACGCTGGTGGCACTGGCGCGCAAGCCCGAGGCTTGGACGCTGGCACGTGAGGCGTTCGACACGGCGCTGCAACTCGATGCCTGGAAGGATGCGGTGGAGGCCTGCGATGTGCTGTACCAGTGCGAACAGCCCGGTTCCGTGGCGGCGCTGGGCATGGGCGTGTGGCTGGCGGTGAGTTTTCCGGTCGATCCCGAACTGACGCTGGCGATGATGATGCATATCGTGGAGGAGACGCCGGACAATTCGGACGGTGCCGCCCTCGCCGCCATCACCGCGCGTTATGTGATCGATCTGCGCGCCGATGATGCGAGCCACGAAAGCCTGAGCTTCCTCGCCAACACGCTGATCGGGCGCGTGGCCGAACGCCATAGCAAGGTGCGCGACCAGGCCGCGCTGGATAGCTGGATGGAAAAGCTGGCACTGCGCGACCCGCAGGTGTTTCTGCCGCGTTTGAGCAAGGTGGTGAACATCATCGTCGGCGATGCGTGGTGGTTCGACCGCGACGAGCTGCGCAAGAAGTTCGATTGAGGCGACCAATCCGGGCCTCCGCCTGGGTTAAAATCCGGGCGCGTTCACTGCCCACATTTCCAGACACACTTGCCCTGCTCCCCGATGCGTATCTCCACCCTCCGACTACGCCTGCACGACCTAGGCTGCAAACCCTGCCACGAAGACCGGCTGCTGCGCGGCTGGAGTCAACTGTGCTCATACGACCGCAAGGGTAGCCCTGCCGAGACCTTCTTTCCCGCTGCGTTGCGCAAGGAGTTGCCTGCCATCGAGGCGGAGCTGGAGGAGTTGGCGCGGCTGCATGGCGAATACCCCGCAAAGGATGTACCGAACAAATCCGATTTGTCCCCTCGCCCACTGGGAGAGGGACGGGGTGAGGGAGACAATTCAATGAGTAGCTCCCTCACCCTAACCCTCTCCCAGCGGGAGAGGGAACCAAATAGGTGCTCCGACAATGAGGAGGTAGCTCGGCTGCTGGTGCAGCTACACGACGGCCAGATGGTAGAGAGTGTGCTGTTGCCGCGCGGCGGGCTGTGTGTTTCGACGCAGGTGGGGTGTGCGGTGGGGTGTGTGTTTTGCATGAGCGGCAAGAACGGTCTGCTGCGCCAACTCGGCAGTGCGGAGATCGTGGCGCAGGTGGTGCTGGCGCGCAAACGTCGCGCGGTGAGCAAGGTGGTGTTCATGGGCATGGGCGAACCGGCGCACAATCTGGACAATGTGCTGGAGGCGATTGATGTGCTGGGCACGCAGGGCAACATCGGGCACAAGGAGCTGGTGCTTTCCACGGTGGGGGATGTGCGGGTGTTTGAGAGGTTGATGGAGCGGTGTTCCCCTCTTCCTGAGCGCGAGGGAATAAAAGCACCCCCACCCCAGCCCTCCCCCATAGGGAGAGGGGGTCAGTACGCCGAGCAATTTTCGACTCCTGCGATAAAACCGGCTCTTGCACTTTCGTTGCACAGCACCGATGCAGCATTGCGCGCGAAGTTGTTGCCGCATGCGCCGCAGATTTCTATCGAAGAGCTGGTGGAGCGCGCCGAGGTGTATGCGCGCGCCACCCATTATCCGGTGCAATACCAATGGACGTTGATCGAGGGTGTCAACGACAGTGATGCGGAGCTGGAGCGCATCGCCGCTTTGCTCTCCGAGAAATATGCGGTGATGAATTTCATCCCGTTCAATCCGGTAGACGGCCTGCCCTATCGCCGCCCTTCCACCGAACGCATCGTGGCGATGGTGGCGTACCTCAAACAACGCGGCATCCTCGCCAAGATACGCGACTCAGCCGGACAGGAGATCGAGGGGGCGTGCGGGCAGTTGCGTGCCCGCGCCGCATTCACCTAGCATCCCTTGCGGCCCTCCGGCCGCCCCGTCATGGCCGGGCGATAAAGCGATTGACCAGCGTCAGGTCTGCTTCGGAAATGTCACCGGCCAGCGCACCCAAGCGCATGCGGTTCTGGATCAGGTTGATCTGTTCTTCCAGCCGTTGCAATCTGGCCGCGATGTAGTCGCTTTGCGCGGCCAGCAATTCCAGTGTGGTACGCGATCCCTGGCGATGGCTACGCTGGGTGGCGTCCAGTTTTTCCCGGCTCAGGGAAACCATTCTGCCGAGGGCTTCGATACGTGCCTTGCCGCCGTTCAACGCGAACCACAGCGAATTGATCTGCCGGTCTATCTCAAGCGCGGCACGCTCATATTCCTGCCGTGATTTTTCGGCGAGGTAGTAGGACTCTTCTTTCCGGGCGGAGCGCGCGCCATCGGTCAGCGGCACGAACAATTGCACGCCGAGCATGTGGTTGGTGGCGCTGCTGCTGGCCGAACCATAATCGCCGCTGCCGTCGGCGCGTTGCCGCTCAAGCTGGGCGACCAGACTGAGTTTGGGGGAATATGCCGAGCCATAACGGTTGGTCTCGGAACGTTTGACCTGTTCCTGCAAGGCCAGCATTTTCAGTTGCGGGTTGTTTTGCCGGGCTTTGGCAACCCAACCACCGGCGCTGCCCACCACGATGGCATCGGCATTGAAACGCTCGTCCAGCGGGTTCACCTTGACGGCCTTGCCGGTCAATTCGGTCAGTGCGAGCAATTGATTATGGTGGGCCAGTTCGGTGTTGAGCAATTTCACTTTGACGGCTTCGACCTGTTCCGCCGTTGCACGCTCGTCGATCTTGCTGGCATCGCCCAGTTGCTGGCGACGGCTGATTTCGGCATGGGTGGCCGATACGGCTTGCTCCTGCTCGGTCAGCAGGGCCAGCGTAGTTTGCATCTTGAGCGCTTCGAAATAATTTTCCGAAACACGCAGGAGCAACGCCTGATCGGCTGCGTCCATGCCGCTGTCCGTCACCTCTGCCGAGAGTTTCAGTTGGTCCTGCTGTGCCGACAGTTCGCGGTCATACAGGGGCATGGCCGCCTGCAAAGCCACTTTGGTGTGGAGGCCGGAATTGATCGAGGTGTTGAAGTTGGCGTTGTTGTAGCTGCCCAGCGCAGACTGGGAGAACTGTGCGCCCGCCAGCGTGGTGTTCTGCTGCACCGCACCGGCACTGGCCACCAGGCTCACGCTGGGTTTGAACAGGGTGTCGCCCAGGTTGCGGCGCGATGTACCGGCGGATTTATCGGACTGCGCGGCGAGGTATTGCGGGTCGTGTTCCTTGGCCGCCTGCCAGACTTGCAGCAGATCGTCCGCCAGCACCGGGGCGGAGAGCGAAATGCCGCCCAGAGCCGCCAGTACGGCGAGTGTGCTCATCTTGCGCTTCATGCGTGTTCTCCTTGTTTGTGGTCGGTAACCATGGGCTTGCCGGCGTATACAACGTAATACAGCAACGGGATAACCACCAGCGTGAGCAGTGTCGACACCAAAATGCCGAAGATCAGCGAGATGGCGAGGCCGTTGAAGATGGGGTCATCCAGGATGAAGAAGGCTCCCAGCATGGCGGCCAGCCCGGTCAGCATGATGGGTTGCGCGCGTGTGACGGAAGAGTTGACCACCGCTTCCTTGAACGGCACGCCCTGTTTCAATTGCAGGTTGATGAAATCCACCAGCAGGATGGAATTGCGCACGATGATACCCGCCAGCGCGATCATGCCGATCATGGAGGTAGCGGTGTACTGCGCCCCCAGCAGGGCGTGTCCCGGCATCACGCCGATGATGGTCAGCGGGATGGGGGCCATGATGATGAGCGGCGTGAGGTAAGAACCGAACTGCGCCACCACCAGCAGGTAGATGATAATCATACCCACGGCATAGGCGATGCCCATGTCGCGGAAAGTCTCGTAGGTGATCTGCCATTCGCCATCCCACTTGATGGCGTAGCTGCGATACGGATCCTTGGGCTGGCTGATGAAATATTCGTCCAGTCCCTTGCCGTGCTCGTCGGTGATCTGCTGGATGGCCGCACGCATCTTGAATGCGGCGTACAGCGGGCTGTCGTTGCTGCCTGCGGTATCGCCAACCACATAGGTCACCGGCAACAGATCCTTGTGGTAGATCGGCTGCTCGCGGGTGGAATCCACCACACGCACCAGTTCGCGCATGGGCACCAATTCGCGGTTCGCGTTGCGCACCGTCAGCTTGAGCAGATCGTCCAGCGTGTTCTGTCTGCTTTCGGGCAGGCGGATGATGGTGGCCGCCGGGTATTTGGTCTCGTCATGCAGGAAGGCAGTTTCTTCGCCGGACAGTCCGGCACTCAGCGTGGCGACGATCAGTTGTTGCGGCACCCCCATCAGGCTGGCTTTGCGACGGTCAACCACGAGGAATTTCTTGGGCGATGCCATGATCGCGCTGTCGTCCACGTCCACCACGCCTTCGGTTTCCTGGAATACCTTCAGTATCTTCTGGGCAATGGCATAACGTCCTTCATCGGTCGGCCCGTACACTTCGGCCACCAGCGGCGACAACACCGGCGGGCCGGGCGGTACTTCGACCACTTTTACCCGCCCGTCGTATTTCTTGGCGATGGCATCCAGCGCCGGGCGCACACGCATGGCGATGGCATGGCTCTTTTCCTTGCGCTCGTGCTTGTCCACCAGATTGACCTGGATGTCGCCCTGCGCCTCGGAAGCGCGCAGGTAATACTGGCGCACCAGACCGTTGAAGTTGATCGGTGCGGCGGTACCGGCATAGATCTGATAGTCCTTCAATTCCGGCATCTTGGCCAGATATGCACCCATTTCCTTCAGCACGGCAGCGGTCTTTTCCACGCGGGTGTCGGAAGGCATATCGAGCACAACCTGGAACTCGGATTTGTTGTCGAACGGCAGCATCTTCAGCACCACCAGCCCGACCACCGGGAGCGCCACCGACAGGGTGATCATGCCCATAACGGCAAGCCCGAGGAATTTGCGGTTGCGTGAGCCGTGGTCATCGCGCAGGAAGGGGCGGAAGATCGCCTGGAACTTGGGCTTCAGCCATTTGTGCGCGGCCGATTCGGCATGTTCGATGACGGTATCGACCTGCTCTATCACTTCTCCCACTTGGCCGTGCGGGGTCTTGTGTTTCATCAGCTTGAGCGCCAGCCAGGGCGTGATCACAAAGGCGATGGTCAGCGACAGGATCATGCCCATGCTGGCATTGATCGGGATCGGGCTCATGTACGGCCCCATCAGGCCGCTCACGAACGCCATCGGCAACAATGCCGCAATCACGGTCAGGGTCGCCAGAATGGTGGCTCCGCCCACTTCATCCACCGCAGCCGGGATGATGTTGATCAGGCGCTTGTGCGGATAGAGATGCTGGTGGCGGTGAATGTTCTCCACGATCACGATGGCGTCGTCCACCAGGATACCGATGGAAAAGATCAGCGCGAACAGGGACACCCGGTTCAGGGTGAAGCCCCACGCCCAGGAGGCGAACAGGGTGGCCGTCAGGGTCAGGATCACCGCCACACCGACGATCAGCGCTTCGCGCCGGCCCAGCAGGAAAAACACCAGCGCCACTACCGACACGGTCGCAAACAGCAATTTCTGTATCAGTTTTTGTGCCTTGGAATCGGCGGTCTCGCCATAGTTACGCGCCACCACGATCTCGACATTGTCCGGTACAGCCACGCCTTTCAGTGTATCGATGGCCTCGATCAGACCATTGGCCACCTCGATGGCGTTTTCGCCCGCATTTTTGGTCACCGACAGGGTGACGGCCGGGTACAACGCCGATTCGGCCTCTGCACCGGCTTTTTCGCCGTGCCAGACGATGCGCTGCGTTTGCTGCGCGCCGTCCGTCACCTTGGCGATATCCTTGACGAATACTGGTTCGCCATTGCGCACACCGAGGACGATGTCTTTTACATCGTCTGCCGAGCGGATGAACGGACCGGATTCGACTTGCACCAGTTTGTCACCGTGAATGAGGTCTCCCACCGGCAAGCCGAGATTGGCGGATTGCAGGGCGATCCTCAGGTCATGGACGGTGATGCCACTCGCAGCCATGGCTTCCGGATTGATCTCGACACGGATGCCGCGATGCGGGCCGCCCAGGGTTTTCACCTCGCGGGTACCCTTGACGCGTTTCAGGTCGCTCTCGATCCGGTTGGCAATTTTTTCCAGCGCCAGACTATCCATGCGGTTGTTCTTGTCATGCAAGGTCAGGGTCAGGATGGGCACATCATCAATCCCTCTGGGCTTGATGATGGGTTCCAGCACGCCGAGTCCCTTGGGCAGCCAATCCTGGTTGGCTCGGACGGTATCGTGCAGGCGAACCAGCGCTTCGGTGCGGGGTACACCCACCTTGAACTGGACCGACAGGATGGACATGCCGTGGATGGAGCTGGAGGTGATGTGCTCTATCCCGGAGATTTGCGACAACACCTGTTCCGCCGGGATGGAGACCATCTTTTCGACATCCTTGGTGGAGGCGCCGGGAAACGGGATGAGCACGTTCGCCATGGTGACATTGATCTGCGGCTCTTCTTCCCGGGGGGTGACCACCAGGGCAAATATCCCCATCATGAAAGCAATGATCGCCAGCAGCGGCGTGATTTGCGCGCTCTGGAAATATGCAGCGATCCGGCCGGATACCCCTAATTTATTCATATTCATATCGAGTCCGTATAAAATTACCGATGACAGTCCAGTTCAAGCAGCATCCCCACGGTGTCGCATGTGACGTACCTGCCTGTTTCCAAGGCGCGCATCATATTAGAATATTCTAATATTGTCAAACGATCGCCGGGCGGCGGGGATGCTTTCGACTGTGTTTGATGAATCTTGCTTATACCTATATTTAAAGGAGAACACATGGGAACATTCAACATCTCGGCATCCGCCGCCATCCCTGCCCCTTCGCAACACGTGTACGGCATCATCGCGGACTATCGCAACGGCCATCCGCACATCATTCCGCCCAAGTATTTCCGTAACTTGGTGGTGGAGGAAGGCGGCTCAGGCGCGGGGACGAAGATACGTTTCGAGATGATCCTGTTCGGCAAGGCGCAAGCGGCACAGAGCGTGATCACAGAACCGGAGCCGGGCCGCATCTTGGTCGAGTCCACCACCGACGGTTTGGCTGTCACCAGTTTCATCGTCGATCCGCTCGACGGCGGCAAAGCGGCTAGGGTGACGATCTCCAGCGAGATGAAAAGTCTGGGATTCGTCGCCAATGCACTCATCAAGTTCCTGTTCAAACGCATCTACCGTGAGGAGCTGGCATTGTTGACGGCATACGCGCTTGGAAATAAATAAGCCCCCGCTGAAAAAACACGTTCCGGGGAAACCCGAGATCGCATTGATGGAGCCGTTTCCCGGCCTCACGCTTGATGCCATCCGCGTGCCTAGGACTGCGGCTGAATTTGCCGCTGCGGCAGCCGAGATCGAGGCGGCGGGTGTCGTCGGGTTCGATACCGAATCCAAGCCGACGTTCGCGGTAGGTGAAACGAGCGACGGCCCGCATGTGGTGCAGTTCGCTCTGCCCGACCGGGCTTATCTGTTCCAGCCGCACCGGACGGAGGGCCTGCCGGCGCTGCTGGCATTGCTAAGTTCGGCGCAAATCATCAAGGTGGGTTTCGGACTCAGGTCGGATAACGCGCATATCTTCAAGAAGTTCGGCATCCAGTTTGGCGGGGTGGTCGATCTGAATACGGTGTTCAGTATGCAGGGCTACCAGAAGGAGATGGGCGTGCGTAATGCGGTGGGGCTGGTGTTCGGGCAGCGTTTCGCCAAGTCGAAGAAGGTGACCACCACCGACTGGTCGCAGCGCGAACTTAGCCCGCAGCAGATGTTGTACGCCGCGAACGATGCTTATGCGGCGCTGAAGGTATTCGATGCGCTCAAGCTGGCGCGCGATGTCTTGCCTATCATGGGGCAGGTGCAGAACGGCGGGCACTAAAAAGCCCGGCATCGCCGGGCTTGTCGCCATCCGCAGCAGGGTTTATTTCCGGTCTTGCGGCTCCACCACCTCGACCGCTTCTCCTTCAAACACCCCGTCGTTACTGGCTTTTTCCTGCCGCCGCCGCTCCGCAGTGGATAAGCTTTGCATCATGCGCATCACCCTGCGCAGCTCGCGTGTCTTCCACCAGATATAGACAAAGGCCACCACACCAACAACGAGGATGACGGCCAGCGCCACGACCGAGAACATCACAACCAGCGCCAGCATAGCTATGGCCAGGATCAGTGTGGCCAGTTTGCGCAACGGGCTGGCAGGCTTCCGTTGCCCGTTCAGTACATATCTCATCTGCATTTCATCGATCCCAATAAATGTATCCGCGCAAAACAACAGGAGCGTGCCCCGTACGCGGATGTCCAACGATCACATACGGGACACGCTCCTAGCCGCCACACTGCGGCACGCGGCAGCTTATCCTTTGTCGAACTTCATCACGCCTGCCTTGCAGTCTACCTTGATGGTGTCCTTGGCGGCAAAACGTCCTTCGAGGATGGCTTTCGCCAGCGGGTTCTCCAGTTGCGCCTGGATGGCCCGTTTCAGCGGACGCGCACCGTACACCGGGTCGAAGCCCGCGTTGGCGATCTCAGCCAGTGCGGCATCGGTGACTTCCAGCTTCATCTCCATGGCGGCAAGGCGTTTCTCCAGATATTGCAACTGGATCTTCGCGATGCTCTTGATGTTCTTTTCGTCCAGCGCGTGGAACACCACCACCTCGTCGATGCGGTTGATGAACTCGGGGCGGAAATAGGTTTTCACTTCACCCATCACCGCGAGCTTCACCACCTGATAATCGTCGCCGGACATCTGCTGGATCATCTGACTGCCGAGAT
>CAZNAD010000024.1:0-26827 GCA_964571195.1 uncultured Gallionellaceae bacterium
ATGCCGCTCATCACCGCGCCTTCCAGCGTGGCGGGATAGTCGCCTGCGGTGAAGTCGCCAGCCAGTAACACGTTGGCGAGCGGGGTGGTGCAATCGGGGCGGGATAGATTGACGGTGCAGGAGAAGGTTGCGCGTTTTTCGGCGATGACCTGGTGCCATAGCGGCGTGTCTGCGATGCCCAGTTGTTCGTGCAATTCCTGCGCCACTTTTTGCGCCAATTGTTCGTGCTCGAATTCCTGATGTACGCCCTCGGCGCTGATGACGACGGCAATGAGTCCGTGCTGTTCAGCGATACGGCCTTTGTCGAACAGCCACTGCGCAAAGCAGCGGTCGAAGCCCAGCATGGGCTGCGGCAGGGTGATGTGGGCGGGGTATTGCAGATACACGGTGTAGATGGGTTGATAGGGGATGGCCTCGATCTGCTCGGCGACGGGAGTCAGCGCGGGTATGGCGCGGAACAGGCGTGCGCTATTGGCGGGGGAGGCTGCGCAGATGACATGGCTGAAACGTTGCGCGCTCCTTCGACTTGGCTCAGGACAGGCTTGTGTCGTGACGAGTTCGATGCCCTCGTCGCGCGGCACGATGGCCTCCACGCCGCAGGAAGTTAACACCGTGCCGCCGTGCTGTATCACGTACTGCGCCGCGCGTTCCGGGAACAGGGCGGAGAAGTCGATGGTCGGCAACAGCATTTCGCTATCCGCAAAACTGCCGTTCAAACTGTCGCGCAGCACGTTGAGCAATACCTGTGCGGAGGCTTTGTGTGTCGGCGTGTTCAGCGCCGAAGTGCAAATTGGCTCCCACATCAGGCGGATCAAATCCTCGCTTTGTCCGTGGCTACGCAGCAGCTTCAGCGCGCTGATGTCGTGCACCAGTTTGAATTTATTGTGGCGCATGGACAGCATGAAACGCGCGGCCTGAAACCGCTCGGCGAACGACAAACCTTTAGCCGCGAGCAGGGCAACGAGCAGATGCAGCGGGGCAGGCAGATGCGGGGCTTTGAGTTCAAAGCGCTTGTGCAGCGTGAGTTGCAGTGGCAAGCGCCGGAAATCCTGTTCGACATTGCCGCCGACTTGGGCGATGAGTTTGAGTGTGTCGCGGTAGCAGCCGAGCAAGATGTGCTGGCCGTTATCCAGTTGCGTGTCGTTGTGCAGCACGCCGCGCGCGCGACCACCAAGTTGTTTGGCACTTTCAAAGACGGTGACGGGGATGCCGCGCGCGGCAAGCGTGACGGCGGCGGCCATGCCGGCGTAGCCGCCGCCGATGATGCCCACATTCAAATGATGATTGTTACGATTGCCCCCTCGCCCGCTTGCGGGGGAGGGTTGGGGAGAGGGGAATTCGTTTAGTTTTGCCACCATGCCTTGATTGCCAGCCATAGTTTATAAGTCGGCGTGAGCGAGACGCGTTCTTTCAGCACATGGCAACCGCTGGCGACGATTTCGTCCAGCGTGGCTTGATAGATTGCGGCCATGATGAGCCCGGTACGCTGCGCTTTACGGTCGGCGGCGGGCAGATGTTCGAGCGCCTGGCGGTAATACTGGCGGGCGCGTTCGATCTGGAAGGCCATCAGCTTCTGGAAATTTTCGGTTTCGCGCGCATTGAGAATATCTGCCGCCGGTACACCGAACTGTTGCAGTTCGTCCATCGGCAAATAGATGCGGTTGCGCCGCGCATCTTCGCCCACGTCGCGGATGATGTTGGTGAGCTGGAAGGCGATGCCGAGGTCGTGCGCATATTTCAGCGTCTGGCGGTCGGTGTAGCCGAAAATTTCTACAGTGAGCAGACCGACCACCGAGGCGACGCGGTAGCAATACAGTTGCAGCGCCTTGAAATCGGCGTAGCGTGGCTGGTCGAGGTCCATCTCCATGCCGTCGATGATCTCCAGCAAATGTTCCTGCGGCAATTTGAACTGTTTGACTACAGGCACCAACGCCAGACACACCGGGTGCGTCGGGCGACCGTTATAAACAGCGGCGACCTCGTTGCGCCACCAATCGAGCGTAGTGCGTGCCACGTTGGCATCCGAGCACTCGTCTACCACATCGTCCACCTCGCGACAGAAAGCGTACAGCACTGTCATTGCCTGTCGTTTGTCTTTGGGCAGGAAGCGGAAGCTGCTGGTGAAGCTGGAGCCGCTGGAAGCGGCTTTTTCTTGGCAGTATTCGTATGGAGTCATATTCAGAATGGGGCTGATTTCATCAGCATGATAACCCAGTCGAACGGGCGCAACACCGGACGTTTGTTGAACATGTCGTAACGCACGCCGTCCAGTTTAGCGAGGATGCGCAATCCCCCCGCGATGATGAGACGCATCTCCAGCCCGATGCGTCCGGTGAGAATCGTGCCGAGCGGCTTGCCGCTGTTCATCATGTCGCGCGCGCGTGCGATCTGGAATCGCATCAATGCCTGCCAAGCCTCATCCACAAGGCCTTCGGTGATATGCGCTTCCGTTACGCCGAAGCGCGCCATTTCGTCCTGCGGCAGATAGATGCGGTTGATGGTGATATCTTTTTTTACGTCCTGCCAGAAGTTGATGAGTTGCAGCGAAGTGCAGATCGCATCGGAATAGGTGAGATTGACCGGTGTGGCTTCGTCATACAGATGCAGCAGCAAAGACCCGACCGGATTGGCCGAGCGGCGGCAATAATCCAGCAACTCGTCAAAATTCGCGTAACGCTTTTTCACCACATCTTGCGAGAAGGCATCCAGCAAGTCATGGAACAGTTGTATCGGTAGCTGGTGCTGTTCGATGATGAAGGCTAGGTCATTGAACAGCGGCGTGAGAGGGGTTTCGTTCGCAGCGATGCGATTTAATTCGGCACGGAACTCATCCAGTTTCGCCAGCCGCTCCGCATCAGGCATCTCACCTTCATCGGCGAAATCGTCCGCCTGTCGCGCAAAGTGATAAATGATCTCCACTGCCCGGCGCAAGCGCTTGGGCAACAGGATAGAGGCGACGGGGAAGTTCTCATAATGTTCGACAGGCATGGGATTAAATCACTTCCACTCAACTATTGACCATTCAGAATTGCGAGTTTGGCAATGGGCGCGACTGAATCAGGGGTAATGCCGTGTTCCGCGCAATATCGAGAGTGGAGCCAATCCGATAAGCGCTTTTGTCCTTTGCTGGCATTGCAGCCGCAACAGCAAAGGGCAATGTTTTCTCTGGAAATGATAGTTTCATCATTGATGATGTGTTCCCAGCTGGCAGCAGATTTTTTGGATACCTTAGCTGGCGTGAATTTGACACCGCAGTAAATGCACTGAGTGTCCCTTTGTCTAACTTCGCTTTCTAACCACGAAGGGATGTTCCAATTATTTGCCACAAGAAACTCCGCTTACTGCTCGTCCGGTAAATCTTCGAGATGCAGCAGGAACACAAACTCGTCGCCCGCCGTAACGTCCAGCCAGTTGAACGGCAGATCGGGATAGGCAGCTTCTAACACATCGCGGTTGTGGCCGATTTCGACTACTAGGATGCCGCCGGGGTTGAGGTGGGCGGCGGCTTGTTTGAGGATTTCGCGGGTGGCATCGAGGCCATCTTTGCCGCTGCCGAGCGCGAGTTTGGGTTCGTGCAGGTATTCGGCGGGCAGGGCGGCGACGGATTCGGCATCGACATAGGGCGGGTTGCTGATGATGATGTCGTATTTTTTGCCGTCCAGCTTGGCGAACAGGTTGGACTCGATCAGATGCACGCGCTCTTGCAAACTGTAGTCGTCGACGTTGCGTTTTGCCACGGCGAGCGCATCGGCGGAGAGGTCGACTGCATCGACCTCGGCATGGGGGAAGATATGTGCAGCGAGGATGGCGAGACAGCCGCTGCCGGTGCACATATCCAGCACACTATCAACACTTTCGGTGGACTCGACCCAAGGGAACAGATTCTGGTGCAGCAATTCGGCGATGAAGGAGCGCGGCACGATGACACGTTCGTCAACATAGAAACGCAGTGTGCCCAAATAGGCTTCGTGGGTGAGGTAGGCGGCGGGGACTTTTTGTTCCACGCGCTGTTTGAGCAGTTCGCCCAGTGCTTTTTTCTCGTGGTTGGTGAGGCGTGCATCGAGGAAAGGCTCCAGCGTATCCAGCGGCAGATGCAGGGTATGCAGGATGAGGTAGGCGGCTTCGTCGTAGGCACTGGCGGAACCGTGGCCGAAACTCAGCTTGTTCTCGCTGAAGGCGCTCACGGCAAAACGTAGCCAGTCACGGATGGTGGCGAGTTCCGCCGTATCGGAGAAGTGATGCAGCGTAGTCATACGTGTTTTACCAGAAGTTTGATGAGTGTCAGCCGGTAGATCTCGGACAGTGCTTCCAGATCGGCGACGGATACACACTCGTTGAGTTTATGGATGGTGGCGTTCAGCGGGCCGAGTTCGATCACTTGCGGGCAGATGTCGGCGATGAAACGTCCGTCCGAGGTGCCGCCGCTGGTGGAGAGTTCGGTCGTTATACCTGTTACCTGCTGGATGGCAGCGGCAACCGCATCCACCATGTCGCCGCGCGGGGTGAGGTAGGGCTTGCCGGAAGAGTTTTCCCACTCCAAGTCGTATTGCAGCCCGTGTTTGTCGAGGATGGCGATGAAGCGCGACTTCAGGCTTTCCACGGTGCTGGCGGTGGAGTGACGGAAGTTGAACAGCATCTCCACCGTGCCGGGCACCACATTGGTCGCGCCGGTACCGCCGCGAATGTTGGAGATCTGCCAGGAGGTCGGCGGGAAATATTCGTTGCCCTTGTCCCACTCGGTCGCGGCCAGTTCGGCGATGGCCGGAGCGGCCAGATGGATGGGGTTCTTCACCAGATGAGGGTAGGCGATGTGACCTTGTACACCTTTGACTGTGAGTGTGCCGGAGAGCGAACCACGCCGTCCGTTCTTGATGGTGTCGCCCAGTTTGCTCACGCAGGTCGGCTCGCCGACGATGCAGTAATCCATTTTTTCGTTGCGCGCCTGCAAGGCTTCGACCACACGCACGGTGCCGTCCACCGCAATACCTTCCTCGTCCGAGGTAAGCAACAGGGCGATGGAGCCTTGGTGTTGCGGATATTCGGCGACGAATTTTTCGACGGCGGTGACGAATGCAGCGATGGAACCTTTCATGTCTGCCGCACCGCGCCCGTACAACATACCGTCGCGCACGGTCGGCTCGAATGGCGGACTGTCCCATTTGTCAGCCGGGCCGGTGGGAACGACATCGGTATGTCCGGCGAAACAGATCACGGGAGAGGTGTTACCGCGCCGCGCCCACAGATTGTCGACCTCGCCATGGCGCATCTTTTCCAGCTTGAAGTCCCGCACGGCGAGGCGGGTGCCGATGATGTCCAAGCAACCGTCGTCTTGTGGGGTGAGCGAACGGCGCGAGATGAGTTGTTTGGCGAGCTCCAGTGTGCTGCTCATAGTTTCAGTTCTTCGTAGTCGGTTAGTGTGAATCCGGTCGCCAGCACTTTACCCTTGTGCTCCAACACCGGACGTTTGATGACGTTGGGTTTTTCCAGCATCAGAGCCAGCGCTGAGGCGTCGTCCTTGATCGAGGCTTTCACCGTATCGGGCAGTTGTCCCCAGGTCGGCCCGGTCTTCTTGAGCAGCCTTTGCCAGCCGACTTGCTTCATCCAGCCGGATAACAACGCTTCCGTGACGCCCTGTTTTTTGAAATCATGGAATTCATAATCGACGCCGTTCGTTGTGAGCCAGTCGCGTGCTTTTTTCACCGTGCCGCAGTTGGGGATGCCATATAACTTCATGGTGTCATTCGAGATTCAGTTTGATGGTGTCGAATTTCGCGGCAGCCGGATTGTTTGCAGGAGGCTCGTTCGGTGCAGACGTGGCGGGGTCGTAGGCCTTCATCTTGGTGGTCTGGGAATAGTCGATCAGGGAGGAGAGGTTGCTGGCCGAATCGGCGTTACGCAAGGCTTCTTCCTTGGTGATAAGGCCGGCCTTGAAGAGTTTATACAGCGCCTGTTCGAAGGTCTGTGAACCGGCCGAGACACTTTGCTCCATCGCTTCGCGTATCTTGTCGATCTCGTCGTTCTTGATCAGGTCGGCGATGAGCGCCGAGTTGAGTAACACCTCGACCGCTGGCACCAGTTTGCCCTGGCTGTTGCGAATCAAACGTTGCGAAATCACTGCACGCAGACACATGGAGAGGTCCGACAACACACTTTGGCGGGCATCGTAGGGGAAAAAGTTCACGATACGGTTGAGCGCGTGATAACTGTTGTTGGCATGCAGCGTGGACAGGCAGAGATGGCCGGTCTGCGCAAAGATCAGCGCGTGTTTCAGCGTGTCACGGTCGCGTATCTCGCCGATCATCAGCACATCGGGCGCTTCGCGCATGGCGGAGATCAGCGCACTGCCGTAATCCATTGTATCGGTACCGACTTCGCGCTGGTTGACGATGGATTTGTTGTGTTTGAAGATGTATTCGATGGGGTCCTCGATGGTGAGGATGTGTCCGCTCTTGGTGCTGTTGCGGTATTCGAGCATGGCGGCCAGAGATGAGGATTTACCGGAACCCGTCGCGCCAACCACCAGCACCAGTCCGCGCTTTTCCATGATGAGCTCTTTGAGCACCAGCGGCAGGTTCAGTTCTTCAATGTCTTGTATCTGTCCGCGCACATAACGGATGACTATCGCCACATCACCGCGCTGGCGGAAGATGTTGACGCGGAAATTGCCGATCTCGGGGACACGGAAGGAGAAGTTCATCTCCATGTTCAGCTCGAACTCGGCGATCTGCGTTTCCGTCATCATCTCGTAGGCGATACGCTTGATGGTCTCGGCATCCAGGAGCTGGGCATTGACCGGCATGGCGATACCGTCGATCTTGACATTGATCGGCGCACCGACCGAGAAAAACAGGTCGGAGGCTTTTTTTTCGGCAGCCAGTTGCAGCAACGGCGTAATGATCATGAGATTCTCCTGGGAGTTGGGATTGAGGAACTAGGATTGAGTTAGCAGCGCAGCGGTCGCCGTATCTTCTAAATCCCCAGTCCTCAATCCTCAGTCCTGTTTTTTAGATTCCGCGCAGCAATTCGTTGATGCCGGTTTTACCCAGCGTTTTGGCATCCACCTTCTTCACAATCACGGCGCAGTACAGGCTGTATGAACCGTCTTTGGAAGGCATGCTGCCGCTGACCACCACGGAACCGGCCGGTACGCGACCGAAATGGATCTCGCCGGTTTCGCGGTCGAGGATCTTGGTGCTCTGGCCGATGAACACGCCCATCGAGATGACCGAACCTTCTTCCACGATTACGCCTTCGACCACTTCTGAGCGCGCGCCGATGAAGCAGTTGTCTTCGATGATGGTTGGGGTGGCCTGCACCGGTTCCAGCACGCCGCCTATGCCGACGCCGCCGGAGAGGTGCACGTTCTTGCCAATCTGTGCGCACGAACCCACGGTGGCCCAGGTGTCGACCATGGTGCCTTCATCCACATAGGAGCCGATGTTGCAGTAAGAAGGCATCAACACCACATTCTTGGCGATGTAAGCGCCACGGCGTGCGGCAGCGGGCGGCACCACGCGGAAGCCGCCTTCGCGGAATTCTTTGGAGTTGTAGTCGGCGAATTTTGACGGCACTTTGTCGAAGTAGTTGGTGAAGCCGCCCTTGATGAAAGCGTTGTCTTCGATGCGGAACGACAGCAGCACGGCCTTCTTGATCCATTGATGGGTGACCCATGCGCCGTTGATCTTCTCGGCCACGCGCAGTTTGCCCTGATCGAGATACTCGATGACGGTGTTGATGGATTCTTTCAGTTGCGCATCCACGTTGCGTGGTGTGATGTCGGCGCGGCGTTCAAAGGCTTCTTCGATGATGGCTTGCAATTGCGGCATGGTGATTTCCTAGTTTAGTTTTTGAGTGAATTCGGCGATGCGTCGTGCTGCTTCCAATGCCTCATCCAGATCGGCGACCAGCGCCAAGCGGATGAAGTTCGCACCGGGGTTGATACCGTGCGCTTCGCGGGCAAGGAAGCTACCCGGTAAGACGGACACATTATAGTCGCGATGCAGTGCCTGCGCGAAGGCCGTATCGGCGATGGGGGTGCGCAGCCACAGGTAGAAACTGGCATCCGGCTTTGCCACAGGCAGGACGGGACTGAGGATGGCGATGACCTTGGCGAATTTTTCGGCATACAGGCGGCGGTTTTCCGCGACATGTGCTTCATCGTTCCACGCGGCGATGGTGGCGGCTTGTACGGCAGGATTCATGGCACAGCCGTGATAGGTACGGTACAGCGCGAACTTCTCCAAGATTGCTGCATCGCCCGCGACGAAGCCGGAGCGCAAGCCCGGCACATTGGAGCGTTTGGACAAACTGGAGAACACCACCAGATTCTTGTAGTCGCCGCGCCCCAGTTGTTGTGCGGCTTGCAGCGCGCCCAGCGGCTTGTCGTCGCCGAAATAGATTTCGGAATAACACTCATCCGAAGCGATGACGAAACCGTAACGGTCGCTCATCTCGAACAGTGTTTTCCATTCTGCCAGCGGCATGACCCGGCCATTGGGGTTACCCGGCGAGCACACGTAGATGAGTTGCGTACGCTGCCACACGGTTTCCGGCAACTGCGCGAAATTCAGCGCGTAACCGTCTTCCGGCAAGGTGTTGAGGAAGTGGGGTGTGGCACCCGCGAGGAAGGCCGCACCTTCGTAGATCTGATAGAACGGGTTAGGGCAGACCACCGCCGGATCGTTCTTGCTGCGGTCGATCACGGCCTGCGCGAAGGCGAACAAGGCCTCGCGGCTGCCGTTCACCGGCAACACTTGCGTCTTCGCATCCGGTGTCGGGATGCCGTAACGGTGCGCCAACCAGTTGGCAATGGCGCTACGCAGCGCGTCGCTGCCGAGGGTTGTGGGATAATTCGCCAGTCCGTCGAGTCCGGCGACCAGCGCCTCTTTGATGAAGCGTGGTGTCTCGTGTTTGGGTTCGCCGATATGCAGGCTGATCGCTTTTAATTCTTTGTTCGGCGTGACTGCGCCGAACAGCTTGGCGAGTTTTTGGAACGGGTAGGGTTGCAGCTGATTCAAGTCAGGGTTCATTGCGGTTTCACGACGTGCTGTAATCAGCGCGCATTATAAAGGTCGGGCGAGTGCCAACAAAACAAAATGTGATGCCGGTTGCCGGAGTATTGAGCGGGGCGCTGGTATGGGGGCTGATCTGGTATCCCTATCGTGTGTTGCAGGATGTCGGCGTCACGGGCGCGATGGCTACCATGATCACCTATCTGCTGGCGATGGCGTTTGGTGTGTTCATGTTGCCGCGAGTATGGCGTGATCGCTCCGTCTTCGGAGGCTGGGTGGTGTTGCTCATCCTGAGTGCGGGCTGGGCCAATCTCGGTTATGTGCTGGGCATGTTGCACGGCGAGGTGATGCGGGTGCTGCTGTTGTTCTATCTTGCGCCTGTGTGGACCATCCTGTTCTCGTTCTGGCTACTCGGTGAACGCCTCAACCGTTACGGCTATTTTGTCGTCCTGCTGTCATTGAGCGGTGCGGTGGTGATGTTGTGGGAGCCGAGTATGGGGTTGCCCCTGCCGCAAAACATCTCCGAGTGGCTGGGGCTTTCTGCGGGTATGGGGTTTGCCCTGTCCAATGTCACCTCGCGCCGTGCTGTGCATCTGTCTGTGGAGACGAAATCGTTCAGTATCTGGCTGGGTACGGTGGTACTGACCCTGCCGTTCCTGCTCTGGCAAGGTGATGTCGTCGTACAGTTGGCGGCGATCAGTGCGCAGTTCTGGTTGGTGCTGGTACTGATGGGGATCGTATTGTGTGCGACCGCGTTCGCGGTGCAATATGGCGTCACCCACATGACGGCTAACCGTGCCGTGGTGCTATTCCTATTCGAGCTGGTGGTCGCCGCAATCACATCTTATCTTCTCGCGGGCGAGCTGATGGAGCTGCGTGATTGGTTGGGCGCGGCGCTCATCGTCTCAGCCAGTCTGTTATCGGGCAAAATGCATACTTCAGACATTCAGGGAAACAAAGCATGAGTTTTAGCATCGGTACACCGTTGTCAGCTTCCGCAACCAAGGTCATGTTGCTGGGGAGCGGCGAGCTGGGAAAGGAAGTCATCATCGCGTTGCAGCGTCTGGGCGTGGAGGTCATCGCGGTGGATCGTTATGAAAATGCGCCGGGGCATCAGGTGGCACACCGCGCGCATGTCATCAATATGGCGGATGGAGCGGCGCTGCGCGCGCTGATCGAACAAGAGAAGCCGCATCTCATCGTGCCTGAGATCGAAGCCATCGCCACCGATATGTTGGTGCAGATCGAAAGCGAGGGTATGGCGCGCGTGATTCCCACCGCCCGTGCCGCTCAGCTCACGATGAACCGCGAGGGTATCCGTCGTTTGGCTGCCGAGACGCTGGGGCTGCCGACCTCGCCGTACAAGTTTGCGAGCAGCCGGGAAGAATTGAAGGCAGCAATCGATGGGGGTATCGGATATCCCTGCATCATCAAGCCGGTGATGTCGTCGTCCGGTAAAGGCCAATCGAAAGTCGATCATGCAGGCGAAGTTGAGGTCGCCTGGGATTATGCCGCCAGCGGATCGAGGGTGAATCAGGGCCGGGTGATCGTTGAGGGTTTCATCGACTTCGATTACGAGATCACACAACTCACCGTGCGCGCAGTGGGCGAAAACGGCGAGATTGAGACACACTTCTGCGAGCCCATAGGCCACGTGCAAGTACACGGCGACTACGTCGAAAGTTGGCAGCCGATGGCGATGTCGGAACTGGCATTGCAGCGTTCGCGTGACATTGCGAAAAAAGTCACCGACGATCTGGGTGGCTTGGGTATCTTCGGTGTGGAGTTGTTCGTGAAAGGCGATATGGTCTGGTTCTCCGAAGTCAGTCCGCGCCCGCACGACACCGGCATGGTGACCATGTGTACTCAGCGTTTCAATGAATTTGAACTGCATGCCCGTGCGATATTGGGTCTGCCTGTCGATACCGACTTGCGCGCGACCGGTGCATCGGCTGTGATCTACGGACAGCTCGAAGAGAAAGGTATCGCCTTTCAGGGGGTGGAAGAGGCGTTGCGTGTGCCAGAATCGGACGTGCGCCTGTTCGGCAAACCGGAATCGTTCAAGAAACGCCGCATGGGCGTAGCCTTGGCCAATGGTAAAGATACAGACGAGGCGAGGGCGCGCGCCAAGTTGGCGGCAAGCAAAGTCGTTCCGGTCAAAGTTTGATGTTCACCGGTATCCAGCACGCCACTTTTTTGACGCACGACCTGTCGCGGGCGCGGGGCTTTTACGAGGGAGTGCTGGGATTGCATCTCGATCACAAACGGCCCGATTTGGGTTACGACGGGGTGTGGTACGACATCGCACCGGGACAGCAGATCCATCTGATGTTGTTACCGAACCCGGATGCTGAGGTGTTGCGTCCGGCCCACGGCGGGCGTGATCGCCATGTCGCTTTGGGTGTCGATGATCTGGCTAAACTGATGACTGTGCTGGAACGCGCGGGGGTGCCTTATACCTTGAGCCGTTCCGGTCGGGCCGCTTTGTTCTGCCGAGATCCAGACCAGAATGCGCTGGAATTCGTGACTAGCGACGGGTTGCTGAAGTAATATCCACATTTGACGTAGTGGCATGAGTTATTGGGGTCGGGCTGGGAGTGGGATCAGTTTGTGCGGGCTGGATAACAGGTATTGGCGGGTAAATTATGACGATACAAAAAAACAAGAAACCACAGGGTTATCCAGTACTCATCATCGGGGCAGGGCGCGGCGGGTCGGCGCTGTTGGAGATGTTCCAGGAAGACAATCTGGTCGAGGTGTTGGCCATAGTTGACCCCAACCCGGAGGCATCCGGTATCAAGCTGGCGCAAAGTCTCGGCATTCCGACCTATACAGATGCACGGGAAGCGTTGCAGGCCTGCAAAGATTACCCGGACTGTATCGTCTATAACCTCTCGCACGACGACGATATCGCTGTTGAGGTAAGCAGGGTATTCGGTGAACACAAACGGGTGGCGAGCGGTTCCGAGGTATTGCTGTTCTGGCAGATGGTGACCAATTTGAAGCAGATGAAGGTGGAACTGGAGAAGAGTCAGAGCCAACTGCAAGCCATCATCCATAACGCGATGGATGGCATCATCACTACCAATGAGTTGGGCGAAATATTAGGCTTCAATCCCGCAGCCGAACAAATTTTCGGCTATTCACAGCAGGAGGTGGCCGGGCAGAACCTGAAGATGCTGATGCCAGAGCCCGTAAGCAGCGAACATGACGGTTATCTGGCGCATTATCGGGAGACGGGCAAGGCCAAGATCCTTGGCGTGTGCGGACGTGAAGTGACCGCACTACGCAAAAATGGCGAGCAGTTCCCTATGGAATTGTCGGCGTCTGAAATGGTGCTGGCCGGCCAGCGTTATTTCGTCGGTATTGTTCGGGATATTACCGAGCGTAAACGTGCCGAGGAGAAGATCGCACATCTGGCGCATTACGATCTGCTGACCGATCTGCCAAACCGGGCGTTATTCATGGATAGCCTGATACATGCGCTTGCTTTGGCCAAACGCAAGAAGCATAGGGTTGCGGTATTGTTCCTCGATCTGGACGGTTTTAAGAAGGTCAACGATACGCTAGGCCATGACGCGGGGGATCAATTACTGCAAGGTGTTTCGCAGCGTTTGAAAGATACCATCCGGGGGTCGGACACGGTCGCGCGGGTAGGTGGGGACGAATTCATCTTCGTGTTGAGCGAGATCGGCTCGGACGAAAATGCGGCTTTTGCGGCGACCAAGATCATCGTTGCGTTATCACGTCCTTTTGAGCTCAAAGGGACGCAATGCCATATTGGTGGGAGTATTGGTATCTCTATTTATCCCGATGCCTCGGATGATGCCGAAGTGCTTATCAAGCAGGCGGACGAGGCGATGTATCTGGCCAAACAGAGCGGAAAAAACACCTATCGCTTCTATCGGGATGTGCCGCCGGAGCGGGCAGAGCAATAACCAAATCAACCGCGCGTATTGGATTGGATGTCGAACTGGCCTAGCTCCACCCGTGGTGCGGGCTGCCAGCCGGGTTTGCGGTATTCCGCGACGACATTGGTGAAGATTCCGCCGCGTACGTAGAACTTGGCCGTAAGGCGCATGAAGCGTGGACGGGTGACAGCGGCCAGATCATCCAGGATACGGTTGGTGACATCTTCATGGAAGTGCCCCTCGTTGCGGAACGACCACATATACAGCTTGAGGCTTTTTAGTTCAACGCACTGCTCGTCGGCAATGTAATCCAGAACCAGTGTGGCGAAGTCGGGCTGGCCGGTCTTCGGGCACAGGCAGGTGAACTCCGGTATCTCCATGTGGATATGGTAGTCACGCCCGGGATGGGGATTGGGAAAAGTCTCCAGTGTCTTGTTGGCTTGTGTGCTCATTTTGTTACGTTGCCCGGCTTAGGTTAGAATGGTGCGCATTATATCGTTAGCCTGAGTTAGCTCGAATCAAATTGCGTCTATCCCATATCAAGCTTGCTGGATTCAAATCCTTCGTCGATCCCACGCACATCGCGCTGCCCGGACAGCTCGTGGGTGTCGTCGGCCCGAACGGCTGCGGCAAGTCCAATGTCATCGACGCGTTGCGCTGGGTACTGGGCGAGTCGCGCGCCTCGGCGTTGCGCGGCGAATCGATGCAGGACGTCATCTTTAATGGTTCCGGTAACCGCAAGCCGGTGGCGCGAGCCAGTGTCGAGCTGATCTTCGATAATTCGCTGGGCAAAGCCGCCGGACAGTGGTCCAGTTATGCCGAGATATCCATCAAGCGCGTATTGCAACGCGACGGCGATTCCAGTTATTTCATCAACAACCAGCACGTACGCCGCAAAGACATCACCGATATCTTTCTTGGCACGGGCTTGGGCGCGCGTGCCTACGCCATCATCGAACAGGGCATGATCTCGCGCATCATCGAGGCCAAACCGGAAGAGTTGCGGGTGTTCCTCGAAGAGGCTGCCGGTGTTTCCAAATACCGCGACCGCCGTCGCGAGACCGAACTGCGTCTGGGCGATACCCGTGACAATCTGTTGCGTGTCTCCGATATCCTGCAGGAACTCGATAAACAGTTGGTGCACTTGGGAGAACAGGCCGAGGTCGCGAAACGTTACCGGGATATGGAGTCTGGACGCGAGCAGGCTCAACGCCTGTTGTGGCTGGTCAATAAACAGGAGGCCGAGGCGCGCAGGGTGCGCCTGGCCCAGCAAGTCGAAAAGACCAAGAACGAACTGGAAGCCGAGATCGCCAAGCTGCGCGAGGTCGAAAATGCTCTGGAAGGGGCGCGCAGCCAACATTTTGCGCTGGCGGACACGCTGCATGCCAGACAGGGAGACCTGTATGCCACCAATGCGGAAGTGTCGCGTCTGGAGCAGCAGATCGCGTTCCTGAACGAGCAGCGCAACCGTATGGCGCAACAGATCACCAACGGTGAGCGCCAGATCGAGCAGCAGCGCGGCCAGTTGCAGGGCTTGCAGTCGCTGTTGGCGCATTGGCAACAGCAGCAGCAGGAAGCGGCGGTACGCGTGGAGATCTGCGAGAGCCATGCGGAGACCGAGGCGCAACAGTTGCCGAGAATGGAAGATGCCGCTCGTGCGGCTCAGGAGCAGCATAACAGCGTGCAGCGTGAACAGTTGTTGGCACAACAGCAATTGCAATTGGCCGAAACACAGCGCGGCCACGTACAAAGCAATCTGCAACAGTTGGGCGGGCGCAGATCCAAGCTGATGCTGGAGCAGGATAATTTGCCGCAACCGAACAACGAGGTGCTGCAACAGGTGCAGGAGCAGGTCGCGGAGGTGCAGCAGGAGTTCGAGGCGCAGCAGGAGATGCTGGCGCAATTACAGGAACAATTGCCTGTGGCCGATGCTGAGCGGCGCAGCAAGCGTGTCTCCGCACAAGAAGCTGAACGCCAAGCGGGACAAGTAGAGGCGCGCTTGGCCGCGCTCAGGCAGTTGCAGGGAAAACTGGATAACGACAAGGCCCTTTCTGCCTGGTTGGCGGCGCATCAATTGGAGCATGCGCCGCGTCTGTGGCAGGCTGTGCGTATCGAGTCGGGTTGGGAAGACGCGCTGGAGGCGGTATTGCGCGAGCGCTTGAACGCGCTGGCCTTGTCCAGTCTGGAAGAGACGGCTGATTGGCGCGATGTGCCACCGGCCAAACTGGCGGTCTTTGCGGCCAATGGTGCGCGTGTTACCGGCGCGCCAGCCCATGCGGGATTAACGCCATTGGCTGACTATGTGCGTTGCGAGGATGTACAGGCATTGCCGGTGGTGCAAGACTGGTTGTCCGGGGTGTATGCCGTGGCCGATTTGCCGGAAGCTTTGGCACGGCGAGCCGAACTGCCTCCGGGAGCATGGCTGGTGACAATTCAGGGGCATCTGGTTGGTGCACATAGCGTGTTGTTTCACGCACCGGATAGCCAATTGCACGGTGTGTTGGCCCGTCAGCGCGAGATCGAAGGGCTGCAACTTGAGGCGGAGCAACAACAGGCTGTTTTGGAACAGAGCAGGCAACTCGTGTCGCAGGCGGAAGAGTCATACCGGAATATCGAAAACCGTATCGGGCCTCTGCGGGGATCGGTCAACGATTTGCAGCAGAAACAACATGCCATGCAGATGCAGATACTCAAGTTGACCCAGGCCAATGAGCGCACTCATGAACGCAGGATGCAGATCTCGCAGGAGTTGCGCGAGTTGGCGGACCGTGCCAATGAAGAGCAGCGCCAACTGGAGGAGATCACCGAACGTATTCTGGTGTTGCGCGAGGATATGGCGACACATCAGGAAATCGCCGAGCAGGCCAGACAACATGCCTATACTCAGGACGTGCAGTTGCGTGAACAACGCGAACGTTCGCAAAAGGTTCAGCATGAATTGCAGGAGGCTCGTTTCTTCGCCAAGACCTGTGTCGACAAGATCGGCGATCTGGATCACAACATCAAACACAGCGTCACGACATTGACCCAGTTGGAACTGGCCTTGGCTCACACCCGTCACGAATTGGCCAATATGGCCGACGACGTGAATCAGCAGCAATTACAAACGGTGTTACAGCAACGTCAGGTGCATGAGCAAGCTTTGGCCGAGGCACGTAACGTGCTGGAGCACGCAACGCTGACCCTGAACAGGCTGGAACAGGAGCGCATGTCGTGTGAGCAGAAGCTCAATCCACTGCGTGAAAAGGTGAACGAAATCACCCTCAAAGAGCAGGAGGCGCGGCTACAGTTCGAACAATGGGCGGAACAGTTACAAGGCGTGGATGAAAGCCCGCTGCTTGCCCATCTGGAAGCCAACCCGGCCAGACCGGCTGCGCTGCAAGCCGAGTTGAGCCGTTTGAATGAGGGAATCGCCGCACTCGGTGCGGTGAACCTTGCTGCACTGGAAGAATTGCAGGCGGCACAGGAACGCAAGGCCTATCTGGATGCGCAGGCTAAGGATTTGAACGAGGCGATGGAAACACTGGAGGCCGCGATACGTCGCATCGACAAAGAGTCGCGCGATCTGTTGATGGGTACCTACGATGAAGTGAACCGCCATCTCGCCGAGTTGTTCCCGGTGTTGTTTGGCGGCGGCGACGCGCGTTTGGTGCTGACCGGCGAGGAGATCCTCGACAGCGGTGTGCAGGTGATGGCGCATCCTCCGGGCAAGAAAAACTCTTCCATCCATCTGCTCTCCGGCGGCGAAAAGGCGCTCACCGCCATCGCGCTGGTGTTCTCCCTGTTCCAGCTCAATCCGGCACCGTTCTGTCTGCTCGACGAAGTGGACGCGCCGCTGGACGACACCAATACCGAACGCTTGTGCAACCTGGTCAAGAAGATGGCGGTGCATACCCAGTTCGTTTTCATCAGCCACAACAAGATTGCCATGGAAATGGCGCAGCAATTGATCGGTGTGACCATGCAGGAGCGCGGGGTGTCCAAGGTGGTGTCGGTGGATATCGAAGAAGCGCTGCGTATGCGCGACGAGAGTGCGGTGCCGGCCTAGCAGCAGACCGGCTCCTGTCTGGCCGGTCAGAACAGGTCGATGTCGCTGCCTTTGTCCTTCATCTCGCTCATGAATAATTCCAGTGCCTGTGCGACCGGCATGCCTTTCATGACGGACTCGAACATCGCCTTTTCTTCCACCGTGGTGTATTTGGAGCGGATCTTTTCCTGTAGAACCACCCACTCCGACGGGTTGTAGATGCGCCGTTGGTCGCCCACCAGCTCGGTGAGTGTCGCCAGGCTGTGGATGACATGCGACAGGCGCTGGGACATCTTGTCGTAGAACTGGAACGCGATGATCGACTGCTGCACCATGCCGGTGACATGTTCTGCGGCCCCTGCCATTTCGCGTTTGGTCGAGCCGATCTCGCCTTCGTCCGGCAGCGTGGACAAACGCTCGTTGATCATGCCCATATAGCCCGCCATGGTGGTGAAACTGTCCGTCAATACATCGATAGAGGTATTGCTTTCGGTCATCGCGGCTTCTATCTGTGCGGTGGCCAGTTCCAGCATCAACATGGTTTCGCGTACCTGGCTCCATGCCAAGTCGGGCATATGTGCATGTGTGCCGCCAGCAGTGATTTTTTCTGACATCGTTCTTCTCCCGATAAGCGCTTTTTTCTGGCATTGTAAAGGATGGGCGACTGTACGACGATCTTTTTCCAAAGTCTGCGCCGAGGCTGGTGACGACTGTTGGCAGCGCCCTCGCGCACGGGTTATCTATGCTAGGATTCCGCAAAAATATTTGGTTTGTTAAGGGGAGGGGCAAGATGCGATATCTGATATTGCTGGTTGTTGTGATGCTATTCGCGACTGCTGTTCGAGCTACTGAGCTTCCTTCGTCCGAAAATATCGATGGATCTGCGGTGGCTGTGGAGACAGTACCGGTTGACGCAGTGCCAGTCGACGCGCCAGCTGCCGATAATCCCCAGCCTGGTGCAGAAGTCGTCACGCCGGCAGCGGAGACGCCCCCGGGTAAGACGGATTGTGTTCCGCCCCCGCCCCCGCTCGAAACGGATGCGGACAGATTGAACAAGGTGAGGAGCCGGACCGCTCTACAAAAGATAGAGTCTTTTCGTGCTGTAGTGAAAGACACCTCGCGCAACAGCGGCTTCTTCACCAGCCTTTTCTCAACCTCGGTCTATCCGATCGATCAGGATCTGTTGCTTAATATGGATCATTTCATCATCCGGCACCCCGATCTTGCGGAGACGGCGGAGGTGTTATATCTAAAGGCTCAGGTACATCGCCGTATGGAGGCATATCCGGGAGCGGCTGTGGATCTGTTGATATTGTTGGCGGCTTATCCAGATTCCGCCTGGCACAACGAGGCGAACAAGCAGTTGAAGGAGCTGGCCTCTGATCAATTGAAGAAACAGGCCGGCGTGATCAAAGAGCTGACCCAAAAGGCCAAGGCGGTGCAGGGTGAGCGCGACCACCGACTGGCGGCATACTTGGCGGATGTCGGCAAGACTTTGAACGAACCGGTTTTTGCCCCCGCATTGATTGCCGAAAGCACACTATTCCTGATGAGCAACCACGATTTTCTTGATGAGGATGCGATCGAACACGCTCTCGCCAAGCAGGCGGCATTGACGGATGACCAGATCGCCATCGCACATTTCAGCAAGCTGCTGTTGCTCTATCCAGACAGCCCCCTGCGTCCCGATAGTCTGTTGTCGATGGCTCACGTGCAACGCAAGGGCCTGAAACAGTTTGATCGTGCGGGCAAGACCTATGCCCAGTTGATTGAACAGTATCCCGATTCGCCCGAAGCGAAGTCTGGACATCTTGCCCTGGCCAAGATATATGAAGAGGAAGTGTTCAATTACCCCCTTGCGCTCAAGGCCTACGATGCCATCGTTGCCAAATACAATGACGATCCTATCGTGTTGCTCAGTCTGCGCGCGATGGCGCAGATCTATCAGAACCGCGTCAGCCAGCCAGCCAAAGCAATCGAGCGCCATATCAGGATATCGGAGACATTCAAAGGCAAAGATGCTCTGGATGCGCTCAATACCGCCGAGGGGATCGCGGTCTTTACGCTCAGGGACTGGAAGATGGCGATGGAGATCAACGACCGCATCATCGCACTGGTACCGGCCAGCAACGATGCGGTCAAGGCACTGTTCGCCAATGCCGATATCACGGACACCAATCTGAAAGACAAGGAGCAGGCGAAGAAGCGTTATGTCGAAGTGATCGCCAAACATCCAGAGCATGCTTTGGCCAAAGAAGCGCAGAAGCGCATCACCGCGATGGAAAGCAAAAAAACCGATTGAGCGGGGGGATGCGCAGTACAGCGTCGGACGCCCCCATCTCTGGCTGTTGAAGCGGAAGTGGCGGGGGGCATTCTTTTGATATAATGCGCGCTTTGCAGAGGACAGATTTCATGCGCATCATTCAAAAAGCACTCACCTTCGACGATGTATTGCTGGTTCCGGCTCATTCCAATGTGTTGCCGCGCGATGTCAGTCTGCGTACCCAGCTTACCCGCAAGATATCCCTGAATATTCCCCTGTTGTCGGCTGCGATGGATACGGTGACTGAATCCCGTCTGGCGATCGCATTGGCACAAGAAGGCGGCATCGGTATCGTGCACAAGAACATGTCTGCACAAGCCCAGGCTGACAAGGTTGCCAAGGTAAAACGCTTCGAGAGCGGCGTGGTGAAAGACCCGGTCACGGTTTCGCCCGAGATGACGGTACGTGAAGTCCTCAACCTGACGCGCAAATTCAAGATATCCGGCTTGCCAGTGGTGCAGGGGAACCAGTTGGTCGGCATCGTGACCAACCGCGACCTGCGCTTTGAGACTCGTCTGGATCAGCCGGTGCGAGCCATCATGACGCCGCGCGAACGGCTCATCACCGTCAAAGAGAATGCACAACTTGACGAGGCGCGCAGCCTGATGCACGAACACCGCATAGAACGTGTGCTGGTGGTGAATGACGCATTCGAGTTGCGCGGGCTGATGACGGTGAAAGACATCCTGAAATCCACCGAACACCCCAATGCCTGCAAGGATGAGCAGGGTCGTCTGCGTGTCGGTGCGGCAGTCGGTGTGGGTGAAGGCACGGACGAGCGCGTCACGCTGCTGGCCGAAGCCGGTGTGGATGTGATCGTGGTCGATACTGCGCACGGCCATTCACAGGGTGTGCTGGATCGGGTGCAGTGGGTCAAAAAGAATTTCCCCAAGATAGAAGTGATTGGCGGCAATATTGCCACCGGTGCGGCAGCCCGTGCACTGATCGATCACGGTGCCGATGGAGTCAAGGTCGGTATCGGCCCCGGCTCGATCTGTACCACACGTATCGTGGCCGGTGTCGGTGTGCCGCAGATCACCGCGATCCAGAATGTGGCCGAGGCGCTGCGCGGTACCGGTGTGCCGTTGATCGCCGACGGCGGCGTGCGTTTCTCCGGTGATATCTCCAAGGCCATCGCAGCCGGGGCACATGTAGTGATGTTGGGCGGTCTGTTTGCCGGTACGGAAGAAGCGCCGGGCGAGATCGAGCTGTTTCAGGGGCGTTCTTATAAGTCGTATCGCGGCATGGGCAGTTTGGGTGCGATGCAGCAGGGTAGTAGTGATCGTTATTTTCAGGACAACGAAGGCAATCAGGATAAACTGGTGCCTGAAGGTGTGGAAGGTCGCGTGCCGTACAAGGGCAGTGTACTGGCTGTGATCCATCAACTGATGGGCGGTCTGCGCGCCAGCATGGGTTACCTCGGCTGCGAGAGTATCGCCGCAGTGCATGAACGCGCCGAATTCGTGCAGATCACCGCTGCGGGCATCCGCGAATCCCATGTGCATGATGTGCAGATCACCAAGGAAGCGCCGAATTACCACATTGACTAAACAATGCGGGAAGGGAGAAGGGGGAAGGGTAAAACCGGAGCATTTTTCCCCTTGAGAGCCGCAGGCGCGCTCCCTTCCTCCTTTACCCTTCCCAGGTTCTAGCCATGCATAAAAAAATCCTCATCCTTGATTTCGGTTCCCAGTACACCCAGCTCATCGCGCGCCGTGTGCGCGAAACCCACGTCTATTGCGAGCTGCATCCGTGGGACATGAGCGAGGCCGATATTCGTGCCTTTAATCCGGCGGGCATCATCCTTTCCGGCGGACCGAACTCGGTGTACGAAGATGAGACACCGAAAGCACCGCAGGTGGTGTTCGAACTTGGCGTGCCGGTGTTCGGCATCTGCTACGGCATGCAGACCATGGCAGCGCAACTGGGCGGCAAGGTCGAGAGCGGAAAAGTGCGCGAGTTCGGTTATGCCGAGATCCGCGCGCAGGGACATTCCAAACTGTTCGACGGCATCCAGGACAAGAGCAACGCGCAAGGTCACGGCCTGCTCGACGTGTGGATGAGCCACGGCGACAAGGTCTCGGCGCTGCCGCCGGGTTTCAGTGTGATCGCGTCCAACGAAGCGACGCCGTTCGCTGCGATGGCGGACGAGTCACGCCGTTACTACGCGGTGCAGTTCCATCCCGAGGTCACCCACACCTATCAGGGCAAGGCCATCATCGGCCGTTTCGTACACGACATCTGCGGTTGCGGTCAGGACTGGAACATGCCGGACTACATCGCGGAAGCCGTGGCCAAGATCAAGGCGCAGGTCGGCAATGAGGAAGTCATCCTCGGCTTGTCCGGCGGCGTCGATTCCTCCGTGGCGGCCGCGCTCATTCATCGTGCCATCGGCGACCAGCTTACCTGCGTGTTCGTCGACAACGGCTTGTTGCGCCTGAACGAAGGCGCACAAGTGATGGAGACGTTCGGCAAGAATATGCACATGAAGATCGTGCATGTGGATGCCAGCGGCGAATTCATGAAGCACCTGACCGGCGTCACCGATCCCGAGCAGAAGCGCAAGATCATCGGTCGCGAATTCGTCGAAGTGTTCCAGCGCGAATCGGCCAAGCTGAAGAGCGCCAAGTGGCTGGCGCAGGGCACCATCTATCCTGATGTGATCGAATCCGCCGGTTCCAAGACCAAGAAGGCGCACACCATCAAGTCGCACCACAACGTCGGCGGCCTGCCGGAATCCATGCACCTCAAGCTGCTGGAGCCGTTGCGCGAGCTGTTTAAGGACGAAGTGCGCGAACTCGGTGTGGCATTGGGGCTGCCTGCGGACATGGTGTATCGCCATCCGTTCCCCGGTCCCGGGCTCGGTGTTCGGATACTGGGCGAAGTGAAGCGTGAATACGCCGAGCTGTTGCGCCGCGCTGATGCCATCTTCATCGAAGAGCTGCGCAACACCAAAGATGCCAGCGGCAAGAGCTGGTACGACCTGACCAGTCAGGCTTTTACGGTGTTTTTGCCGGTCAAATCGGTCGGCGTGATGGGTGATGGTCGCACTTACGAATGGGTGGTGTCTTTGCGTGCAGTGCAGACACAGGACTTCATGACCGCACACTGGGCGCATTTGCCCTATGAGTTGCTGGGCAAGGTGTCCAACCGCATCATCAACGAAGTGCGCGGCATCAACCGCGTGGTGTACGACATCTCCGGCAAGCCGCCCGCGACCATCGAGTGGGAATAAGATGCGCGGCAGCGTAGTCTATTGGAATGTCGTGTTGCTGGTGAGGCAGGATGGCCATGAGGTCGTCTATCACGGGCATACGCACGACATTTCGTTGAGCGGTGCGACCGTGTTCATCGAAAATATGGTGAATTGCCACGAACCTGTTGTTTTGGCAGTCAGGATACCCAAAGGCAACAAGATACAGGATTGGAAAGAGATCGAGATCAAATGCCGCAATGCCATCGGCGTTTCTGAAGAAGACCACTTCCGCGTCCCCTTGCAGTTCATTAGCTTTAGCGGCAACGGCCAGCAGGCGCTGGAGGCGGCACTCAGAGAGCGGGGCGGGAATTTGACTGGGGGCGATAGTTTCTAGCTGCTGTATTTCACAATGGCGCAGCTGTCAGAATAGGTAGCTGTAACCGTAACCCAGATTGTGTGACCTGTTGTTCCCGTTGATATCCTCTATCTGGTCCGCATACAGAGCCAAACGGTGATGCCCGGCCAGTACCGTCACCAAAGACAGGCCGATGACGGAAGTCCGTGCCGCTTGTCTGTAGGTGATCTCGTCATAACTCAGTTCGATACTGCTGCTTCGTTCCTCATCCAGAAAGACCTTGCCGAACACCCCCGCATCAATGCCGCTGTCGCCAGTCACGGTACAGATCGAGGTGAGTGTCGAACACGCCTGTAATGAACTGGAAACCGGTGCCAGCAGAGCCCCCACATCCACCTGCGCTCCTATATCGACGATGGCCTGTAAAAATACCGAACTGCCGGTCGATTTCAGCGTGGAGGTGCTGCCCGCCGACTGTAGGTAGGAAGCTGAAAGTCCCAGGGCAAAGTTGGGGGCGAACTGGTACGAATAGACCATGCTCGGGCCAGCCAGCCCGTCGTGACACTCGGTGCCGATACAAATCGGGGTGGAAAAGGTCGTGCTCCGGTAAGACAGGCTGAATGAAGAATAACTGCCGTTTGGTTCGGCCTGGGCTGTCGTCATGCAAGCGCAGGCAGCACAAACAAGAATGCCCGGCAGGACTAGAGAGGTAACGATAGGATTCGATGCTGGCATGGACGGATATCCGCATTGATTTTCTGCCTGAATTATAAGCGCATCGCGGCGAATGGCAGTAGCGGCTGAGCTCTCGCCGTCGAATTGGCCGGTTTTCCCGCCTTTATTCGGCACATGCCGGAAATGGCAAACTGCTACCTTAACGACAGGCCAGAATCTTGGTTATATAACGCTAATGAGGTAGATCATGTCAGCTCAAAAGAAAATTCGTTTGGTGACCGATGAGAATCGTGCCGAAACCGAGGCTATCCAGGAAACACGCAACCGCATGGAAGCCGAGATTGAGGCGCAGCTCGCGATACAAGCTCGTGCACGTGCCGAAGCGCATGCCAGAGCTATTGCACATAACAAAGTGCAACAAGAGAACGAATTGGCTGAGCAGATTGAGGCACGTAGCCGGGCCGAGGCACAAACGATCACCGAAGTGCAGTCGCGTCTGCGGCTGGAGCGCGAACTGGCCGAATCGGCCAACGCCAAACTGAAAACCGAGCAGTTATTGACCGAAGCGGTTCAGGCCAAGCTTGCCGCAGAACGTCTGGCACAGGCAGAACTTGAGCAGCGACTGGAAGAAGAGCGCCGTACCCGCGCGTTGATCGAGGAACGGGCCAGTCTGGATCATGAGGCCGCGCTGTTGGCGCAGGAAAAGAGCCGTGCCGAAATGGTACTGGCAAAGACCTCGCAGGATAAATTCAATGCGGAAAAAGAGGTGTTGGCGCTGGTGAATGCCCGGATGATGGCTGAAGCCACTGTGCTGGAAGCAAATCAGGCTCGTTCCCGCGCGGAGACTCTGGCTTTGGCCGAGGTTCAGAAACGGGTCGCTGCCGCACTTGAGGCCGAACGTGCCGAACAGGCTCGTGCCGAAGAAGAACACAAGGTCGCAGAAGCGATCGAATTGCGTGTCCGTACCGAACAAGCTGCTCAGGCCGATGCCCGCGCCCGTGTCGCCGCAGAGTTGCAGGCGGCGGAGCTGGCCAAGGTGAGCGCACAGAAGGAACAGGAAGAGCGTCTTGCAGCGGAGCGCAAGTTGCATGCCGAACAGGAGATGCTGGCATTGTTGAATGCCAGGGTCGAAGCTGAGCAGGCGGCCGCGAAAGAACGCGAAGCCGCGAATGTCTTGTTGCAGCAGGCGGAAATGGAAGCGCGCGACCATCTGGCTGCCGAAATGCAGGCCAAACAAGCGGCAGAAACCCGTTTGCAGGCCGAGCGGGAACTGATCGAAATGGCGCGTCATCGTGCCGAAGCGGAGATGCGTGCCGCGCATGCCGTGGAATTGCAGTTGCACGCAGAAGCCGAAGCGATCGAAGCCGCGAACGAAGAGGCGGAAATGGCCAAACAAAAGGCCGAGATGGCGAAATACGCAAAATTGATGTCCGCAGAGCGCGCCGCTTTGGATGCGCAGATCCGCGATGACGAAACCGCCACTGCCCAAGCAGATATGCAGGCAAGCAAGGAATTGCAGAAGAAGCTGGATGCTATCAATCAACGTCTGAAATTGGCTGAAGAGCATGCCCATCTGATGGTGGTCGAATGCCTGGCGGAAGAAGAGCGCCTGGCTGCCGAGAAAGCACTCGTCGAGGCCGAGCGCCAGCGTATCGAAGCCGATCAGCGTGCGACCGAGGCGGCTGCGCAGCGTGCCGCACTGGAAGAAAATGCAAAACGCCTGTCAGAAGAAAGAGTTATCACTGAAAACAAGACGATTGCAACGATCACAGAACGTATGGATACCGAGTTGCGGGCCATAGAGGCAGATAATGCCCGTGCTGCCATGGAAGTGCGGGCGCAGGAAGCCGCAGCGGCAAACGTACTGGCCGCCGCCGCCGCAACCGCAATTGCCAAATCGAGAGAGGATATTGAGATGCGCGCATTGAATATGTCCAGGGTACGTTGCGAATCCGAGGCGAATGCCAGCAAAGTCGCCGAGGAGGCGTTGCAGGCAGAAGCACGTGCCGCCGTGCTGGCTCGCCAGCGTGCGGCAGTGGCGCTGAAGAACAAACAGATGGCGGAAGAGCTTATCCGTGTCGAGACCGCACAGCTTGAGATTGAACAGCAGAAATGCGACGAGACATCCCGTGCCGGAGAAGTGATCAAGGCGCGCTTGGAGCAGGAGCGTCGCACAGCAGCAGAGGTTGAAGCGCGGGTCGTTGCCGAGCAGGTCGCGGCAGAGGCAGAACAAAAACGTGCTCAAGCCGAGATACTGGCAAGAGATGCCGCCAACGAAAAACTGCAGGCCGAGGAACAGACAATTATGGCGATGCGGGCTCGCGAAGAGATGGACCGTCAACTGACCGCTTTTGAAAAGAAAGAGTTTGAACGCATCAGATCCGAAATTGAGACCGGCCAGCTGTTGATGAAGTTGCGCAAAACCAGCCTGATCAGCAGGGTATCGCAAGTCGCCCTGGCCGCGTCGATGGTGTTCAGCCTGAGTTTCCTGGTGGCAGGTGGAAGTTCTGTGGCGACGGCGGAAGATGCGGCAAAATTGGCGCACTCTCAGGGCGCAGTCACGGCACCTGCGGTACAGGTATCGGCACTGGGCACGGGGCAGGGAACACAAGCCGTGGTGGTGGCCACACTGAAGATGTCCACCGAATTGGCGGGTTTCCCGTCACGGTCGGCAAAGAACTGAACCAACGGATACGGCTTCAAGCGGGGAGAAATCCCCGCTTTTTTTATGTCCGGTATTGTTATCCCGTTGTTCCCTTGAGTCCGGAGTCGCTTTCGGTTACAATCCGCGCCCTGTTTTATCGGCATCTGCCGGAGAACATAATTCGCACATCCGTTCATGTTGGGGTGCCCGCAAGGGTCAAGCTGACGGGTGGAGGACTTAACCCTTAACACATTGGAGTAATCATGGCTGTAACTATGCGTCAAATGCTGGAAGCCGGTGTCCATTTCGGACACCAGACCCGTTTCTGGAATCCAAAGATGGCACCGTTCATCTTCGGTCACCGCAACAAGATCCACATCATCAACCTGGAAAAGACCGTCGTGATGTTCAACGATGCGTTGAAGCACGTGAGCAAGCTGGCTGCCAAAAAAGGCACCATCCTGTTCGTTGCGACCAAGCGTCAGGCGCGCGAAATCATCCGCGAAGAAGCGCTCCGTGCCGGTTCCCCTTATGTCGACTACCGCTGGTTGGGCGGTATGCTGACCAATTTCAAGACGGTGCAGACATCCATCAAGCGCCTGCGCGAACTGGAAGCCATGGTGGCCGACGGCAGCATCGAGAAGGTTTCCAAGAAGGAAGGCCTGATGTTGCGCCGCGAACTGGA
>CAZNAD010000025.1:0-22364 GCA_964571195.1 uncultured Gallionellaceae bacterium
AGGCGGGGTGTTTTGCTTTGTAGGTTTAACAATGAGCTACTTGAACGCAGTGACCACCTGACGTTTGCGGCAGGTGGCGGTGAAGACTCATATCGGCGTAGCCGATGTGATGTTGAAACCACAACAGCCAAAGGCTCGTTGCGGTGGACACTAACTTGCGTAGCAAGTTACGTGGGAGCCAAAGTAGGTCATCCCCCTTCGGCATGCTCAGGACTGGCTACGATAAACTCAGGACTGGCGTCAGACTCCTATAATGCAAAATACCCAACCTCGTGTCGGGCTTCTTGCTTTGGAGCGGGGACAACGGCGCGGTAGGCTCAGCGATGCCTGCATACAACGCAGCTACTGTCGCGTTTGAGTCTGATGCTGTGCGGCTCCATCTGGAGTGCATCCAAGAGCACTAGTCTGTTGCATAGTGTGGTCGGGACATTCAACAAAAGTTTCAGTGCTTCACTGGCTTGCATGCTGCCGATAATACCGACCAGTGGTGCGAACACGCCCATGGTGGAGCAGCGGATCTCTTCACTCTCGGTCTCTTGCGGATAGAGGCAGTTGTAGCAGGGGCTGTCGGCAAGGCGAAAATCGAATACACTGATTTGCCCGGAAAAGCGGATGGCGGCACCGGAGACCAGCGGTTTACCAAATTGCACGCAGGCCTGATTGAGGGCATAACGAGTGGGGAAGTTGTCGCTACAGTCGATTACGACATCCGCTTGGGCGACCAAATCGAGCAGGAACTCACCGGCGATGCGTGCGTTCACTGAGACGACTTTTACCGCAGGGTTGATGTCATGCAGCGCATCTTGGGCGGATGCGACCTTGCTGCTGCCGATGCTGGCGGTGCGATGCAGTATCTGACGCTGTAGATTGGTCAGATCAACATTGTCGTTGTCACACAAGGTGATCGTACCTACTCCGCTGGCGGCCAGATATAGCGCAACGGGGGAACCTAGGCCGCCTGCGCCGACGATGAGTGCATGTGCGTCATTGATTTTCTGTTGCCCCTCGACGCCGATCTCGGGCAGCAGGATATGGCGGCTGTAGCGCAGTAGTTGCTGATCGTCCATGCGCTAGATTATTTATATTCGCGCAAGTCTTTGGGCGGGGCGTCGTGGTTGCCGTGAGGATGAGCGTCGTACACTTGGGCGAATACCTCGGATTCGTTCTTCTTGGTGGGGTGTTCCGGTGTGCTCAGATTGTGGTACTGAACATCCTCGCAGTAGTGCACCACCTGTTTGATCACCTTGTCGAAGAAGCCTTCTTTGAAGTGGAATCCCTCCTTGAGTAATGCCTGCTCCAAGCCTTCGTGAGTGTAGTGCTCTAGGCTGTAATGGATGATCAGGCTATTCGGCTGGCTACCACGTTCCACCTTCATGTTTTCCATGCTGCTCAGCAACAGATAGGCTTGCTCCAGTTGGCAGAAGGGTTCTTCCGAGAAAAAAAGTTCACGTGTTTTTTGCAGTTCGAATGGGTTCATAGCTCACTTTCCGTGCAGAATATTCATGCCTTTCAACAGATTCAACGCCTGATTCAACTGGTAATCGTTTTTCGCGCCAAATTCGGTGAGTTCGGGCTTGGCATTCTCCCCGTCTTTGTTCTTGGGCGGAGTCTTCGGAGCGGGTTTGACGGCTTCTCCGGCCTTGTCGTCGCTCTGACGGTCATTACTGAGATGGCGATCCAAATCCGCTTCGCGTAGCCGTAACGAGTTATCTAGCGCGGAGGTTGCGGGATCTTCTACCAGGATGTCGGGAACGATGCCTTTGGCCTGGATAGAGCGTCCGCTCGGTGTGTAATAACGCGCCGTGGTGAGTTTGATGGCGGTGTTGTTGCCCAAGGGAAGAATGGTTTGCACGGAGCCTTTGCCGAAAGACTGTGTTCCCATGATGACTGCACGTTTGTGATCCTGCAATGCGCCGGCCACGATCTCGGAGGCAGAAGCAGAGCCGCTATTCACCAGCACCACCATAGGCAGATTTTTATAGATGGAGGGCAGATTTTTCAGATAGTCGCTGTTGCCGTTGCCGCGCAGATAATTTTCTGGACTTGAAGTCAGGCGCATCTTGGCGTCATCGGTGCGTCCTTCGGTGTAGACCACCAATGAATCCTTGGGCAAGAATGCTGCGGATACCGCTACTGCGGCGGTGAGTAGTCCACCCGGATCGTTGCGCAGATCGAGCACGATCCCTTTCAAATTGCCGTCGCTTTGTTTGTACAATGTATCAAGGGCAGCAGCGAGACTCTCGCCGGTGTGTTCCTGAAACTGGGTGATACGCACGAAGGCATATCCCGGCTCGGCCAGTTTTGATTTGACGCTTTGAACTTTAATCACAGCACGCACGATGCTGATGACCAGCGGCTTGGGTTCGTTCTTGCGCACGATGGTGAGCACGATCTTGCTGCCCGGCTTACCGCGCATGCGTTTGACGGCATCGTTCAGCGTCAAGCCTTTGACCAGAGTGTCGTCCAATTTGATGATGAGGTCGCCGCTCTTGACCCCGGCATGAAACGCTGGCGTATCTTCGATCGGAGAGATGACTTTGACCAGGCCGTCTTCCATGCCGACCTCGATGCCCAAGCCGCCGAACTCTCCCTGAGTACCGACCTGTAACTCTTTAAAACCTTCCGCGTCGAGATAAGCTGAATGAGGATCGAGACCGCTCAACATGCCGTTGATTGCTTCGGTGATGAGTTTTTTATCGGTGACGGGTTCTACGTAGTCGCTCTTGATGCGACCGAAGACCTCGGAAAAGGCGCGCAGTTCTTCGATAGGCAGAGGCGCGAGAGTATCTTTCTCGGCAATGGCGGAGAAGTGCAGGCTGATGAACACTCCGGTGATCAGGCCAACGGCGACCAAACCGAGCTTTTCGATACGACTACGCATGTGATGCCTTTCGATAGTTATGCACGTTAGCGGGAGACCCATTTCATCGGATCGAGCGGTTTCCCCTCGTGACGCAGTTCAAAGTATAAACCGGATTCCTCATTGCCGCCGCTGTTGCCCACCGAGGCAATACTGTCGCCTCCCCGCAGGGTGTCGCCGACCTGTTTGAACAAGGATTCGTTGTTGCCATACAGGCTCATATAACCGTTGCCGTGGTCGATGATGAGCAGGTTGCCGAAGCCGCGCAGCCAATCGGCGAATACCACCCGTCCTGCCGCGATGGCCTTGACCGATTGGCTGGCCGAGGCGCGCAGGAACAACCCTTTCCAGGATACCGTGCTGTCGGGGCGGGCACTCGCGAAACGATTGGCGATCTCCCCCTTCACCGGCAATGCCAGTTTGCCTTTGAGTGTGGCGAACGGCTTGCCGTCGAACGTGCTGTCGGGCAGTTTTTCGTTCAATGGCCCCTTGTTCCTCGTCTGCGACAACATCCTGGAGAGTTTTTCCACTAGTTGCGACAGGCGGTTCTCGTCGCGCTGCAAACGACCCATCTCCTTGCGCTGCTGTTTAAGTTGTTTGGCGATCTTGTCCAGCGTCTTTTGTCGTGCGCTCTTTTCGCTCTCCAGATGCTGGCGCTGTGCCTGTTCCTCTTTTTGCAGCGTGGCGATCTCCTGGCTTTTCTGGCGCGCCTCCGTCGTCACACTCTGGAGTTTGAGCAAGTTGCCGCGCAGGGTCTTCAGCCAAGCGGCACGGCTGCGCGCGATGTAATCGTAATACTGTAGTTCGCGGGCTACCTGGTTGGGATCGTGATTGTTGAGCAACAGTTTGAGATATTCCTGTTTGCCGCCGAGATATTGCTGATAGAGCAGTTTGCTGAGCAGGGCCTGCTCGTTGCGCATGTCTTTTTCCAGTTGAGTGGATTGCCGCTGTAGCTGCTCCAGGTCGCGGTTCGCACCTTTTTGCTGCTGTGACAATTCGCGCAGTCGACGGTTGCTGTCGCTGATGATGCGCTCGGATGCGCGCAGTGCATCGGCGGCTTCCGATTTTGATTCATTGGTCTTCTCGAAGTCCTGCTGCAAAGCGCTGATGCGTTTACGCAGATTCTCCAGCTCTTCCTGCTGCGAGGCGTGGGCGGTGCTGCCCGCGATCAGGCAAATACTCAGCAGCAAAGAGCGAAGCACTGCGGTCACAAGATCTCGATGAGTGATCGTCCCGTCATCTCTGGCGGTTGGGGCAGCCCCATCATGGCCAGCAGGGTCGGGGCGATGTCCTGCAATGCGCCGGTCTCGGCGATGCGTGCTTTGCGGCCGATGTAGATGAACGGGACGAGATTGAGAGTGTGGGCGGTGTGTGCCTGTTGCGTGGTGCGGTCCAGCATCTGCTCGGCGTTACCGTGGTCGGCGGTGATGATCACCTCGCCGCCGCTTTCCAGCATGGCGGCCACCACGCGCCCGACGCAGGTATCCAGCGTCTCGACCGCTTTCACCGCCGCAGTCAGATCGCCGGTATGGCCGACCATGTCACCGTTGGCATAGTTGCACAGGATGGCCTGATAGCTCTTGCTGCGGATCGCTGCTTCCAGTTTGTCGGTCACCTCGTGGGCGCTCATCTCCGGCTGCATATCGTAAGTCGCGACCTTGGGCGAGGGCACCAGGATGCGGTCTTCGCCGGGATTGGGCTGTTCGATGCCGCCGTTCATGAAATAAGTGACGTGGGCATATTTTTCGGTTTCGGCGATGCGCAACTGTTTCAGACCGAGCTTGCCGAGATATTCCCCCAGTCCGTTGTGGATAGCGGTCGGCGCATAGGCGACCGGCAAATGGAACTCCTCCCCGTAACTGCTCAGGGTGGTGTAGTTGGCCAGCTTGGGGAAACGCGCGCGCGCAAACCCATCGAACTTTTCGTCAGTCAATGCACGGGTGATCTCGCGGGCACGGTCGGCGCGGAAGTTCATGAACACCACGCTATCGCCATCCTGCATCGCGGCGGGTTCTCCGATCAGAGTCGCCTGCACGAACTCGTCGTTTTCGCCCCGTGCATAGGCCAAATCCAATCCTGCCTGTGCGGTTGCCGCAGAGAACGGCGCTTTGCCCAGCGTGAGCATGTCGTAGGCGATCTGTACGCGCTCCCAGCGGTTGTCACGATCCATCGCGAAAAAACGACCGCAAATGGTCGCGATACGACCCGCGCCGAGCGCATCACATTTTTCCTGTAAGCGCTGCAACGATTCAGCCGCACTGCGCGGTGGAGTGTCGCGCCCGTCCAGGAAGGCGTGAATAGCGATCTTTTTCAAACCGGCTCGCACGGCCAGTTCCAGCATGGCGTGGATATGCAGTTCGTGACTATGCACACCGCCGGGGGAGAGCAGGCCGAGGATATGCAGCGTCGAGCCTTGGCTCTTGGCGGTTGCCACGGCTGCGACGAGCGCAGGATTGGCATAGAAGCTGCCGTCCTCGATGGCGACGTCCACTTTGGTCAGATCCTGATAGACCACGCGCCCGGCACCGATGTTCAGGTGTCCGACCTCGGAGTTCCCCATCTGGCCGCGCGGTAGTCCCACATGCAACTCGGAGGCATTGATCAGTGTGTGCGGATAACTATTCCACAGCCGGTCCCAGTTGGGTTTGCGCGCCTGGGTGACGGCGTTATGATCGGTGTCTTCGCGATAACCGAAACCGTCTAGGATGAGAAGAAGCACTGGTGTGATTTTCATGGTGGATCAACTTTCACGCGGCACTGACCGGGGCTGCGTATTTAAATATCAGTGGTTGCTAATTTAGCTCGAACTATGCACACTACGAGCTGCGTATTTTAGCCGATTTCGAGGTGTCGTAATGGCCTCCATGAATGAAAGTATAGAGAACGAAAATGACAGGCAGATTGATCGATAAAGACGAAGATATCATGCAGGCCTCGATGGCGATCAAAGCGATCGCGCATCCCTTGCGGTTGAAGATATTGTGCGTGCTGGCAGGGGAAGAATTGAGTGTGCAGGACATCGTTGATAATGTCGGCACGTCGCAAAGCAATATCTCCCAGCATCTTGCCATTCTGCGGGACAAAGGCGTGTTGGCCACACGCAAGGATGCCAACCGGGTGTATTACCGTATCGGCGACCCGCGCACGCTCAAGCTGGTCAGTATGATGCGCGATGTGTTCTGTAGTATCGCCTGACCGGTAATCATCGGTCGCCGGCCGCAGTGTTGTTCTTGAAGGCGGTGATGTAGATGTAGCAGGTGCGTGCATCCTGGGCGAGCTCCCAGAAACTGAAGTGACGTTTCTGCCACGGGCCGAAATCGGGTTCACCGTCCAGTCTGTTCATGTCCGGGAACCCCATCCCCCAATCCAGGAACTCGCGGCGTTGTGTGTTGCCTTGTGCCACGATGAACGGATCGCAATGGCGGGGGTCTTTTTTGACGCGCTCCATCAAAGCCAAGACCTTGGCGCGTTCCCCTTCCAGCATCTGCATGAAATAGCCATCCTGATAAAGCAGGCAACCGGTGATGCCGGCAGGCTGGTTGTTGGCTCTGGAGATGCGCAGCAGTTCGGCGATATCCTGCTCATCCATCGTCTTGCTGGCCTGGCTGACATAGAGCAAAAAGAACAGGGAATCATTTTTCCCGGCGGGAGAGTTTTGCTGTTCCCGTTCCATCGTTTCGATAAAGGTCTGCGCATCCAGCGGGCGATGGCACAGGTAGCCCTGGATAGAGTCACAGCCATACGAACGCAACTCCATCATCTGAGCCTCGTTCTCCACACCCTCTGCCACCAATCTTAGTTTCAGCGAGCGCGCTAGCCCGATGATGGCGCGAATCACCGTGCGGCTATTGGCATGTTGCTCGATGCCGTCTACGAACGCTTTGTCTATCTTCAATACACTGACCGGCATGCGGGTCAATTGCGCCAAAGAGGAATACCCGGTGCCGAAGTCGTCGACCGCGACGCGCAGGCCGAGGTGCGCAAGTTGGCGCAACACCTGCAGATTGGTATCCACATCCGCCATCAGCGAAGTCTCGGTGATCTCGATCAACATCCGGGTCGGATCGGCGCCCGTCTGTTGCAGTATGGCGGCGAACTCCTCCGCCAGGTCGGCTTCGTTCAATTGCCGTGTAGAGACGTTTACGGAGATATAGGAAGGCGCTTGTTCCCCCCAGCGCTGCCGCCAATCGACTTCGGTCAGGCAAGCCTGGCGAAACACCCACATGCCGATCGGGATGATACTGCCGGTCAATTCGGCGATCGGGATGAACACCGCAGGGGAGATGTCGCCGTCGGCAGAGTGCCAGCGCAGCAAAAGTTCCGCACCGACGATGCGCCTATCCTCCGTGGAAACGATGGGTTGGTAACGGCAGGAGAACTCGTCGCGCTCAATCGCCAGACGTAGGCCCTGAGTGACCGATAGTCGCTGGCGAACCTTTTCTTCCAGACTGTCGCTGAAGAACTGCCAGCCGTCGCGTCCTTTTTCCTTGACTTCATACATCGCCGAATCGGCGGAGCGCAGGATGTCGTCGGCACTGTGGGTGGTCCCGTGGCCGACCGCGATGCCGATACTGGCGGTGACGAACAGGGATATTGCACCGTATTCCACCGGTTGCCTCAGCGCGACATTGATCCGTTCGGCCAGGGCCGAAATCGTTGTGGGTTGCTCGACTTGTTCGCACAGGATGACGAATTCGTCGCCTGCCAGGCGCGCTACGGTATCTCCCGGACGAACCAGCTCGATCAGTCGCGATGAGATCGCTTTCAACAGCGCGTCCCCGGCTTCGTGGCCATGCGTGTCGTTGACCAGCTTAAAGCCGTCAAGGTCGATGAACAGCAGCGCCACACTCAGTCCCTGCCGTTGCGAACGCTGCAAGGAAGTGATCAGGCGTTCGCGGATGAGTGCCCGGTTGGGCAATCCGGTCAGGACATCGTGGGTGGCGCGCCACAACATGTCTTCCTCGGCGCGTTTGCGCTCGGTGATGTCGCGCATGGTGACGACCAGCATCCATTCATCACCATTGCGGAACTTGGCGATGGAGGCTTCCAGCGGGAAGAAGCTGCCGTCCTTGCGGTAGCCCGTAACGTTGCCGCGCGAGGCCATGCGCCGCTCGGTCTCTTCTCCTGCGACGAAATCGTTCACCAGTCCGGCGTGCTGCTGGCGGAAATGCGGCGGCAACAACTGATGCACCGGCATGCCGACCATTTCCTGCGCGCTATAACCGAACAGTTGGCAGGCGCTCAGGTTCACTTCGGTGATGATGCCTTGCTGGTCCGTCGCGACGATCGCCATATCGGCCACGGAAAGGATCTGTTGTGCCGCATCGAGTTTACGCATGGCGGCATTCGCCTCGGCGGCGATACGCGCCACGATCTGTGTGGTTGGCGAAGACTCATGCAGATTGGCTCCGCTTGCCTGTACGCGGTAGCGTTCCGGTATCTGCGGCGAGATGCGTCCGAAATACTCAACCACGGCGAAGGTGCCATCGGCATTGCAGCGTGCAAGATAGGAATTCACGCTGGCGTGGTGCGTCTGCGCATCCATCACGACCTTGCCCTGCGGGCCTGTGATGTCGAGGTTTTCGAGTGCGTTCACCAGGGCTTCCGCTTCGGTCGTTCCGGCGAGTTCTGCGGCTTTGGCGAAAGCATTAACGCAAAGATAGGTGCCTTCGCCGAAATTGGTCATGATGCCGTTGCCATTGGGCCAGATCCCGGTGATGCCGGGGAGTTGTTGCAAGCGTTGCAGATAGTCGCGGTTCGCGTCACTGTCCACGGACATGAAGTAGGTGTTGCTGGAGTAGAAGCCCTCGCGGACTGCGGCAGGTAGTCGGCTGACCATCATCTCGTCGTAATGCCCCATCACAACTGCCATGCGATTCTTCAGTCCCATCTCGGTAAAGCGCGTCAGCAGCTTGATCTGGTCCGTCCCTGCGAAATAGGGTACGAACACATCCGCCCCCGATCGTGCCACCTGTTCAAGCAGACCGTCGATCTTGTGTAGCTCGGCACCGATGGGGAGATATTCCTCTCCGACGATATCGCCGCCCAGTCCGATCAGTGAACGTTTTGCCGCGTCGATCGAGCCGCGCGGCCACTCATAGTTGTTGCCGGCAAAGAACATCTTCAGGCCGTAACGTTTGGCCATGAAGGGGATCATCTTGTCGATCTGCTGGTTAGGCAAGGCAGCGAAATGGAAGAAGTATCTTCCGGCGATACTGCCCTCGTAGAACGAGAAATTCAGATAGGGGATACGCTTCGGTTCGGCCACTTGAGTGGCGACAGCGATACGCGAATTGGAGAGCAGGTTGCCGATAATGGCGACGCAGCGATGCTGTTCTACCAGGCGCAGGGCGGCGGGAACCGCAGTGTCCGGTAGGCTGCCGTCATCCTCGATGACGAGTTCTAGCGGACGTCCCAGAACCCCGCCTCGCGCGTTGATCTCGTCACATGCGATACGTGCTGCGTTCGAGATTTCGCTGCCATATATCTCGACTAGGCCACTCAAGGGGGGCAGCAGCCCGATACGGATAGGCTTGGAGGTTTTTATTTTGGTCATCGCGTGTGTTCCGTAATACTCCCCAGACGGGCATTCTATACGGTCGTTGGGATATGTGAGTGACGACCGTGGGGGCTTGTTCTTTGTCAAATATTAGCATATTCTAATAAACGTTAATCGGGGATTGTAATCGGGGATTGTAAGGTCGGTATATCAGGATGGGCTGCCGCGCGCGGAAGGCTGTCTGAGTCCCAGTCCCGTTTTAGCTTATATCTCGCGGCAGGGCGAGGAAAAATAAAGTAAAATTTTCAACTATCAAGGAGTATTAAACATGAATGCAGAACGTATCGTCCGTATCGTCGCAGGCGCTTTTATCCTGCTGTCTTTGTCGCTGGGAGTGGAAGCCAGCCCGTTGTTTGTCAGCTCATATTTTTTGTTCTTCACCGCATTTGTCGGCTTGAACCTGTTTCAGAGCGGTTTCACGCAGATATGTCCGTTGAATAACATCCTCGCCAAGTTCGGCGTAAAAGGCAGTTGCTAAACAGACTTCGTTTCCGTTCACTCACGCCCGCCCACATCAGTCTGACGTTCGTCGGATTGATGTGGGTTTTGCCTTTTCTGTATTACAACCACGCTTATCCCATCACCACCTTCTATCAGGAATGGGGAGCGGCATTGCTGGGTCTGTGTGCGATGCCGTTGCTGCTGGGCAGGCGATACTGGCAGCAGCCGGAGATCCCTCGCGTCATCCTGCTGCCGCTAGGTCTATTGCTGTTGCTGTTGTTGCAATACCTGCTCGGCAAGATCCCGAGTCTCGAACAGACACTGCTGTTTGCCATGTATTTCCTGTGGATGGCCTTGCTCGTCATGCTGGGACAGCGCTTGCGCAATGAATTGGGATTGCCTTTGCTGGCGGTCGTCCTAGCCGGTTTTATGGTGTTGGGGGCGGAGTTGAACGCGCTGGCCGGACTCGTTCAGCATTATCGCTGGCATTCTTTTCTGAATGCGGTGGTGACGGTGAAAAATGCCGCAGCGGTGTATGGCAACATCGCCCAACCCAACCATTATGCCGATTACATTGCACTGGGGCTGATCTCCCTCGGCTTGCTGCATGTGCGTTATTCATTGCGGATATGGCAGGTGTTGCTGTTGGCCGCACCGCTGTTGTTTGTGCTGGTGTTGAGCGGCTCGCGCAGTGCATGGCTCTATCTGCTGGGCCTGATTGGCCTGTCTTATCTGTGGCAGCGTCGCGACAAGGCATTCCTTCCGTTCCTGCACTATGCGTTGTTATTGCTGGCCGGTTTCATTGTGATGCATTTCATCGTACAGATACCCGGAATGGCCGGGGTCGGGGGGGCACTCACACCGCTCGAGCGCATGTCAGACGAGACCGGGAGTGGCGCCATCCGTTTATACCTGTGGCGGGAATCGTGGCTGATCTGGATGCAATATCCGCTGCTGGGGGCTGGGGTCGGCCAGTTTGCCTGGGAGCATTTCCAGCTGGGGGCGGTATTACAGGATATTCATATCGTCGGCCTGTATAACAACGCGCACAATCTGGTGATGCAGTTGGCAGCCGAGACCGGTTTGGCGGGATTGTCCATCCTGTTCGGTTCGCTGATATTGTGGGGACGGCGCGCATGGCTAGAGCGCCACTCGGTCGAGCACTGGTGGGGATACGCCATGCTGGTTGTGCTGGCGATACACAGCCTGTTGGAGTATCCGCTCTGGTACGGCTATTTCATCGGCATCGCGGCACTTTTGCTGGGGATATTGGACAGCGGGGTGTACCGTCTGGCGATGCGCAACATGTCTCGCTTCACGGTGGTCGTGGTGCTGTTATGCGGGGTATTGTCGTTAGTGCAGCTCTTTCAGGGCTACAGGAAACTGGAATCCGCACTGGCCTTGCGTCCGGTGAGCGGTGGTGCGGCAACTTATAACGTGCGTCTGCGTGAGCACTTGCTGGAGGCTTCCGAATTCGTCCTGCTGCGGCATTACGCGGAGCTGTTCATGACCGGGTTGATCGAACTGGATCAGGATCGTCTGGCGGAGAAGCTCGAACTCAACGAGCGCGCGATGCGTTTTGTGCCCACCGCTTCCGTGGTTTATCGTCAGGCCTGGCTGCTGGCGCTGTCCGGTCGTGTCGCGGAGGCCAAGCTACAGCTGCAACAGGCCCTGTGGTCCTATCCGGGGGAATTTCAGGGGGCGTATGTCAAGCTGGGGCAGATGGCATCGAAAGACCCTGCGCACTTTTCCGCTCTGTTAGAATTCGCTACCCAAAAAAATGAGGAGTATCAACGTGCAGTTTCTGGAAAATAATTTCATGATGTTGTTGGTGTTGATCAGCAGCGGTTTGATGCTGCTGTGGTCGTTCTTCGGCAACCGCTTGCGCGGTATTAAAGAGGTCGATACCGTGGGCGCATTGCAACTCATCAACCACAAAGAGGCTGTCATTTTGGATGTGAGGGAACAGAAGGAATACGACAGCGGGCACATCTTGAATGCAAAACTGATCCCGTTGGGAAAACTGAACGAACGTATGAACGAACTGGAAAAATTCCGGGATCGTCCCATCATCGTGATGTGCCGCAGCGGACAACGCTCGGCTACCGCTACTGCTTTGCTCGGCAAGCAGGGATATGCCCAGGCCTACAATTTGACGGGTGGTGTGATCGCATGGCAAAAGGCCAGTCTGCCGCTGGAAAAGTGATATGTCCAAGATCGTGATGTATTGCACCGAAGTGTGCCCGTATTGCGTCAATGCCGAGCGCTTGCTGAACAGCAAGGGCATCACGGAGATCGAGAAGATTCGTATCGACCTGCATCCCGAATTGCGTGAGCCGATGATCGCAAAGACCGGACGGCGCACCGTGCCCCAGATTTATATCGACGACTTTCATGTCGGCGGTTACGACGATCTGGCGGCCCTCGACCGCCGTGGCGAGCTGAACCGCCTGCTGGCGCAATGAACGTTTGAATCAATATTTGACAGAACCAAGGACGAGCCATGAGCACAGATAACGCAACACCCGAACAGACACAGGCCATATTCAATATCGAAAAGCTTTACGTCAAAGATCTCTCGCTGGAGATTCCGCATGCCCCGGCCATCTTTCTGGAGCGCGAGAATCCGCAGATCGATTTGCAACTGAACACCGCCGCGATGCCGGTCGAAGACGGCATCTACGAGGTGACGGTCATGGTCACGGTCACGGCGAAGCTGGCCGCGCAGGACAACAAGGTGATGTTTCTGGTCGAGGCCAAACAGGCCGGAATATTCCAGGTGCGCAACATTCCCGAAGCGGAGATGGAGCCGGTGCTGGCGGTCATGTGTCCGAACATCCTCTATCCGTATTTGCGCGAGGTAGTTTCCGATGTGGTGATCCGTGCCGGGTTCGCACCGGTGATGCTCAGCCCGATCAATTTCGAAGTGTTGTACCAGCAAAAGAAACAACAGCAGCAGACTCCGGGTGTGACCCATTAAGGTCGTGCTGACCATCCTCCATGAGATGTCTCGCCGCCGCGCGTAGGCTGTTTCTCCGGCTCATGTCGTTCGGGCTTTTGTCCGGCGGCGTGGTGCCCGCTTACGCCGTCGATTACGTCTCTGTGGCAGTTCCCGCTGTGCTCTACGATGCCCCTTCGCTGCAAGCGAAGAAACTGTCTGTTGCCGCACGTTATCTGCCGCTGGAGCGGGTGGTGAATCTGGATAACTGGGTCAAAGTGCGCGATAGTTCCGCTCAGTTGTATTGGATAGAGAAACGCGCGCTCAGCAGCAAACGTTTTGTCATGGTGAACATCGCCGTCGCACCGGTGTATCAACGTCCCGATGCGGCCGCCGACGTCGTTTTTTATGCGCCTCAGCAGTTGGCATTGGAATGGCTGGCCGATGCGGGTGACGGATGGTTACAGGTAAAGCACCTCGATGGCACAGGGGGATATATGAGACAGATTGATGTATGGGGGGGGAGATGAGGATCTCGGTATTGGGGGCGGGGGCATGGGGAACCGCGCTGGCGATCAGTCTGGCACCGCGCCATCAGGTCACCCTGTGGGCACGCGACGCGCAGCAGACCGAGGCGATGCAGCGGGCACGCAGCAACCAGCGTTATTTGCCTGACCTGCCGTTTCCCGCAGCGCTGAATCTGACTGCCGACCTCGACCGCGCATTGCATGATGCCGAGTTGCTCATCGTCGCGGTTCCCGTCTCGTCTTTGCGCGGTATGTTGCAGCGCATTGCAGCCTCGCCGGTGGTGAAGCCGGTTATCTGGCTGTGCAAGGGATTCGAAGCGCAGACCTCGCAATTGCCGCACCAGATCGTAGCCGAAACGCTGCCTGCGGCGTTTCCGCGCGCCGTGTTGTCCGGGCCCAGTTTCGCACAAGAGGTGGCAAGAGGGCTGCCCACCGCTCTGACACTGGCCTCCGAGGATATCGGCTTCGCGCAACGTATGGCGCAGGCTTTGCACCATAACCGTTTACGTATTTATTCCAGCGCCGACGTGGTGGGAGTCGAGGTCGGCGGCGCGGTCAAGAACGTGCTGGCCATCGCGGCGGGCATCAGCGACGGCCTGCAACTGGGTTTTAATGCCCGTGCGGCTCTGCTGACTCGCGGGCTGGCGGAGATGACGCGGTTGGGTTTGCGCCTGGGTGGTAGAGCCGAGACCTTGGGCGGGCTGTCCGGGGCGGGTGATCTGATCCTGACCTGTACCGGTGATCTGTCGCGCAACCGTCAGGTGGGGATGTTGCTGGCGCAACAACGCGCCTTGCCCAACATCCTGAGCGAACTGGGGCACGTTGCAGAAGGTGTTTATACCGCGCGCGAGGTGCATCAGATCGCGCAACGGCTGGGAGTGGAGATGCCGATCTGCGAGGCGGCCTATCGTGTTTTGTACGAACAACTGGCGGCGGACAAGGCGACGGAGAATCTGCTCAGCCGGCAACCGAGCGACGAATTCGCTACGGACTGAGCTGTGGCTGGGGATGCCGGGGGTTAACTCGCATCTTTGAAACCGCATTGCCGCCAAGCCTCGTAGACTGCGATCGCCACGGTGTTGGACAGGTTCAGGCTACGGTTGTTTGGCAGCATGGGGAGACGCAATCGTTGTTCGGGTTGCAGGTCGTTCAGAATGTTGGCCGGTAACCCACGGCTCTCCGGGCCGAATAACAATGCGTCCCCGGCACGGAAAGCCACCTCATGATAGTGATGTGCGGCTTTGGTGGTGAATGCGAACAGGCGCGCACCGGGCAGGGTAAGCAGACAGGCTTCAAGGCTGTCATGTACTAGCAGGTTGGCGTATTCATGGTAGTCCAGCCCGGCCCGGCGCAGGTGTTTGTCGTCGAGTTCGAAACCGAGCGGACGGATCAGATGCAGACGGGAGCCGCTATTGGCACAGAGGCGGATGATATTGCCGGTATTGGGCGGAATCTCCGGCTGGAACAGGATGACGTTGAACATCGCGGCATTCTACCGCCGGAGCAGACTGCGGCATATATGCACTGCGCATTTTCAGTGCGCAAATGGATGAATGGAAATGATGGTATCGAGATATCTGGTGTTGTTGCTGCTCTTCGCGTCGGCGCTCTGCGCCGCTGAAGAAGAGAAGCCGGCGCAGAACCAGTCTGGCGACACGCAGGAACAACATGCTGCCCCTCTTCCTTTTGCCGAAGAGAAGGGCAAAGTCGAGGTGATGTGGGAGTTCGACCCCTACTACAGCGATGTGGGAATCAACTTTCCGCTCACCGACAAACCGGTTCCCACGATCAAATCGACCAGCGAGTCGGTCATCTACGGCGAACTCATCCAGGGTTCGCTCATCCCGCGTTATCTGTTGATCGAGGTGAGTGTCAATCCCATGCCCTTGCTCGGCACCTATCTGAAATCGAATCATCCAGACTTCTACGATAAAGGGCAGATCGGTCAGAGCGGTACCAACTTCATCGAATCGGCCACCGCCGGTTTTCAGGAGCCTTGGGCGGTCTCGGCTTTCTTCGGCAACATCGCCAAGATCGTGCGTCCCGGAGAGGCCAGAGTCGGGAGCAACGTGGGCTATACCGGCTATCTCGTCAGCGCGGGTAGCAAACACATCAAGAACAACGACCTGATCGACGACCGCTGGCTGGAACTGGAGTGGAAGATCAAGGGCAAAGTCGATTATCCAGACGAAAAGTTGGGGTGGAGCTTTCGCATCGGCGGGAAATGGCATGAGAACAAAAACATCACCGATGTGGTCTATCTCAGCGTGTTTCGCAGCAACCTCAACGCGCACTTTCCGTTCCTGAGCTGGATCAATAACTCCACCTTCGATTTCAAGCTGCATTTCTCGGAAGCGACCGGGCACTTGGTGCGGCAGGAATATATCGTCGGCAAAAAATATCCCAAGATCGGCTGGACGTATGCCCCGACTCTGGATGTGGGGGTCGTCTGGTCGAGTGCGGAAGAGTATCTGGGTACATTACGCACCTCGGGCGTGGATACCTACACGCTGGTGTTCCGTCCCTCGGTGCAGTTCTGACCGGCGCGCGAATATCGGCAATTGTTGAGCTAAATGCTGTGGTATATTAAAGCCCAATGGCTGCGCCATTCTGCTGACCATCTTGAATACCAAAGGAGACGACATGGAACATACCCTGCCAGCTTTACCCTACGCCCTGGATGCACTGCAACCGCACATGTCCAAAGAGACGTTTGAATACCACTACGCCAAGCATCACCAGACCTATGTCACCAACCTCAACAACCTGATCAAAGGTGGCGAGTTCGAAAACGCCGCACTGGAAGACATCATCAAGAAGTCATCCGGCGGTATCTACAACAACGCCGCCCAAGTGTGGAACCACACTTTCTTCTGGAACTGCATGAAGCCGAACGGCGGCGGTGCACCGAGCGGTGCCCTAGCTGATGCCATCAACAAAAAATGGGGTTCCGTGGACGAATTCAAAAAAGCTTTCCAGACTTCGGCAGTGGGCAATTTCGGTTCCGGCTGGACCTGGCTGGTGAAGAAGGCCGACGGCTCCCTCGATATCGTTAATATGGGCGCTGCGGGCACCCCGCTGACCACCGGCGACAAGGCACTGCTGTGCGTCGACGTGTGGGAGCATGCCTATTACATCGACTACCGCAATCTGCGCGCCAAGTTCGTCGAGACCTTCCTCGGCAATCTGGTGAACTGGGACTTCGTGGCAAAGAACTTCGCCTGATCTACCCGTTTACGCAAGTCACCAGCCCGGCCTCGTGCCGGGCTTTTTCATGGCTGGCGACGAAACAGTGATCGGATCTGCGCGAGTGTCGAGGTGATGCGCAGCTTGATGCGCTGATAGGCCGACCAATGCGCAAGATAATCGTGGATGAGGTCGCGGTAATACATCACTCGTGTGTAAAGCCGGGCGAACCACGGAAGCTGCAATAGTGCCGGACGGGTGAGGTTGAAGATGCGCGAGAACAAGGCCATGCCCGCGAGTTTGGCCAGTATGAGGATGCCGCCGCCGAGGAGCCAGTGCCCGGTTGCGATGGCATGCAGGCCGAGCAGTTTCGCCGGAACCAGCGTCAGGCTGGGCAGCAGGAACGCGAACAGCGCCCAGCGCGGTGACAGGGAAGCGATATGTTGCTCGATGCGGTGGACGATACGCAGCGCACCGAGGCGGGCCATGAGTGCCGCAGTCCAATCCCAGATCGCTTCTTCGACGAGGAAGATAAGGGCGGCGAGCCATGCGAACGGGACGAACAGCAGATGTTTAAATTTTTGCATCATGGTAAGGGCGCATTTCGAGCAGGGATTCTAGCAGCCTATCGGACTTAAAGAATCGAAGCGAGAATTTGGTTGGGCGAGGACAGAGTTTGACGATTTTGCAGGTCAATAGTCATTCTATTGACCAAAAAAGCGGCGAAATATGCACCGGCCAGGCGAATTTGCAGCCGATTTCCTTTAAGTTCGATAGGCTGCCAGCAAGGCTTTGATAGAATTGCGTCCCCATGTTTTTGCGCTGGCCATTATGACCCCCACTCTCGTATTCGATATCGAAACCATTCCAGACATCGCCGGATTGCGCACCCTGTATGAGCTCGATGATGCGGTGAGCGACCGGGACGTGGCGGAGATGGCCTTTCAGATGCGCCGCCAGAAGACCGGGAGTGATTTCATCCAGCATCATCTACAGCGTGTCGCAGCGATCTCTTGTGTATTGCGCGAGGGCGACAACTTCAAGGTGTGGTCGCTGGGCGAGTTGGATGAGGACGAAGGCAGCCTCATCAAACGCTTCTTCGACGGTATCGAAAAATACACGCCGCAAATCGTGAGCTGGAACGGCGGGGGCTTCGACCTGCCGGTGTTGCACTATCGCGGCCTGATCCACGGCATCCAGGCACCGCGTTATTGGGATCAGGGCGAAGACGACAAAGACTTCAAATGGAATAACTACATCAGCCGCTACCACTCGCGCCATCTCGACTTGATGGACCTGCTGGCGATGTACACCGGGCGCGCCAACGCGCCGTTGGACGAACTGGCCAAGCTGATCGGCTTCCCCGGCAAGCTGGGCATGGACGGCAGCAAAGTGTGGGAAGCGTACCAGCAGGGCAAGCTGGCCGAGATACGCAACTACTGCGAGACCGATGTGGTGAACACCTGGCTGGTGTTCGCACGCTTCCAGTTGATGCGCGGCCAATTCACACAAGCGCGCTACGAGCAGGAGTTGGAGCTGGTGCGCGCGACCCTGAGCAAATCCGCCGAGCCGCACTGGGCGGAATATCTCGCGGCGTGGCCCAAGGAATAATCCATGCTGCGCAGTGTTTGGCTGGCACTAGGCTGGCTGTGGGTCGCCGTTGTGTTCTATCTGTCGCTGATGCCACATCCGCCGCAACCGCTTTCTTTTCCAGGAGCCGATAAGTTGCAACATGCGTTTGCCTATATTTTGCTCATGCTGTGGTTCTGTCAGCTTTATGCGGCGCAGCGTGTCCGCTTGTTTGGGGCTTTTGTCGCGATGGGCGTGGTGATTGAGTTGCTGCAAGGCATGACGGGTTATCGTTATTTCGAGTTTGCCGATATGTTGGCGAACACAGCGGGTGTGCTGGTCGGCTGGGGCTTGGCGCAAACGGCATTGGGGCGCGTGTTGCCCATGATCGAACGCAACGCATTTGCGCCGGGGGATAGATGAGATACCTGCTGATTTTTGTTTTGGTCGTGGTGTTCATCGCGATCTATCGCAGATGGGTGAAGATATCTCGCCAGCGTTTTCTCGAGCGTTTCGAGTTGCCTGCGGCGGTGGTGGAGCGCGCCCGCGCGAAGTTGCCCGCGCTCAGCCCCGAGCAAGAACAGTGGGTGCAGCAGGGCTTGCAGCAATATTTTCAGATATGCGTAGCGGCGAAGGGCAAGTTCGTCTCTATGCCCTCGCAGGCCGCCGATGTGTTGTGGCATGAGTTCATCTTGTTCACGCGCAACTACGAGAGTTTTTGCCAACGCGCTTTGGGGCAATATTTGCACCACACCCCCGCCGAAGCGATGCCGACGCGCGACACGGCGACCGAAGGCATACGCCGCGCGTGGCGTTTGGCATGCAAGATGGAAGGCATCGATCCGAAACTGCCGCAACGTCTGCCGTTGCTGTTCGCATTGGATGCGCGACTGGGGCTTGCGGGCGGTTTTATCTATACCTTGAATTGCAAGGATGCGGCGACATCTTCCAGCGGTGCTTTTTGCGCTTCGGATATCGGCAGTTGCGGCGGGAGTAGTGGCGGTGACGGCGATGGTGGGAGCAGTTGCGGCAGCGGTTGTGGTGGCGGAGGAGATTAGGACGGTATGGAAAAGAACGAACCTGTAGTAACCATCGAGTCGCTCGATCAGGAAGGGCGCGGCGTCGCGCACCACGAAGGCAAAGTCATCTTTATCGAGGGGGCGCTCATTGGCGAGCGCGTGACGTATTCTTCGTATCGCAGGAAATCAAGCTTCGAGAATGCAGTGGCGACGAAGATACTCAAAACGTCGTTCACGCGCGTATCGCCGAAATGCGCGCACTTCGATCTGTGCGGCGGCTGTTCCATGCAGCATCTGGACGTGCGCGCGCAGGTCGCGGCCAAGCAGCGCATCCTCGAAGACAACTTGCAGCGTATCGGCAAGGTGAAGCCGGAGACTATCCTCGCGCCGATCTACGGCGAAGCGTGGGGCTACCGCCAGCGCGCACGCCTGTCAGTGCGCCATGTGCTGAAGAAGGGCAAGACGCTGGTCGGCTTCCACGAAAAGCGCAGCAGCTTTATCGCCGACATGCAGCACTGCGAAATTTTGCCGCTCAAGATCGCCAAACTGCTGCCGCTGCTGGCGCAACTCAATGAGCAACTTTCCGTGCGCGACCAGTTGCCGCAGATCGAAGTGGCGGTGGGCGAGCATGTCGATGTGCTGGTATTGCGCATCCTGCAAGCACTGAGCCCCGCCGACGAAGCGCTGCTTAAACAATTTGCCGACGCGCATCAGGTGCAGTTCTGGACGCAGACCAAAGGGCCGGAAACGGTCAAACCGTTCTACCCGCTGGATGCGCCCGCGCTCGCTTACAGCATGCCGGAGTTCGGCATCACCATGCCGTATGCACCGACCGAATTTACGCAAGTGAACAGCACGATGAACCGGCTCATGGTGAGTCGCGCACTGCGTTTGCTCAATCCGCAACCCAATGAACGCATCGCCGATTTCTTCTGCGGTCTGGGCAACTTCACGCTGCCTATCGCGCGTAGCGGCGCGCAAGTGCTGGGTATCGAAGGCAGTGCCGCGCTGGTGAAACGCGCCGGAGAAAATGCCGCCTATAACAACTTAAACTCCCCTCGCCCGCTTGCGGGAGAGGGGCAGGGGGAGATAACCAGCGACTTGCCCGCTAGCGGGCTTAGTCGAATGGCTAGTAGTTCCATCAGGGTAGCGTTCGGTGAAATGAATCTGTTCGAGATGAACGGCGATGAGTTGGCAAAGCTGGGTCATTTCGATAAATGGCTGATCGACCCGCCGCGCGATGGCGGGTTGGAACTGGTGCGATCCATCACGCCGGAGACCGCACCGGAGACCATCGTCTATGTGAGCTGTAACCCCGCCACACTGGCGCGCGATGCGGATGTGCTGGTGCATGAGAAGGGTTACGAGCTTAAAGCGGCGGGGGTGATGAACATGTTCCCGCATACCTCGCATGTCGAATCCATCGCGCTGTTCGTCAAAACGTCCGCGTAGCCATCGTTAAGCATTGCAACAGAAAGCCGACGCTTGCGTGTGAAGCGATTAGTCTTCATAATCGCTTCACATTATGAAGCGATTATGGCCTGTAAATGACTCAAACTTGGATATGGCAGCACCCCGGCTGGCCCGGCCTGACTTGGGACGAAGCGCGCCTTGCGCCGTCGTTGTCCGCCGCGCGGCTGGCGCAGGGCAAGGTGCTGGGTGCTGCGCGCCTGCTCGATAGCGAGCTAACGCGGGAGGCAATGGCGGCGATCCTCGCCGAGGACGGCCTCACCACCAGCGCGATCGAGGGTGATACGCTAGACCCCGCCTCCGTGCGTTCTTCCGTGGCGCGCCGCCTGGGCTTGCAGACCGCGGGCTTACCCAAGCCACCGCGCGCCGTGGACGGTTTGATCGAAGTGCTGCTCGATGCGACGCGCAACCATGCGCAGCCCCTGACGGCGGAGCGGCTATCCGGTTGGCAAGCCGCGCTGTTCCCCACCGGCTATTCCGGCCTGCACGTTATCCGCACCGGCATGTTGCGCGGAGACGAACCCATGCAAGTCATCTCGGGCGGCATAGGCCGCGAGCGCCTGCATTTTCTCGCGCCGCCGCGCGCGGGGCTGGAGGCGCAACTCGAACATTTCCTGCTCTGGTTCAACAGCGCATCCGGCAACGTGGATGGCCTCATCCGCGCCGGGCTGGCGCATCTGTGGTTCGTCACCCTGCATCCCTATGAAGACGGCAACGGGCGGCTGGCGCGCGCCCTCACCGACATGGCGCTATCGCAGGACGAAGGCATGACCATGCGCCTGTTCAGCCTGTCGGCACAGATACTGCGCGAGCGTGATGCCTACTACCGCATGTTGGAACAAACGCAGCGCGGCGGACTCGACGTGACGGAATGGCTTGCGTGGTTTCTCGCGCAAGTTGCAGCGGCGGCCACGGCGGCGGAACAGACCGTCACCCACACGATGGGCAAAGCGCGTTTCTGGCTACGCCACCAGACCACCCACCTTAACGAACGCCAGCGCAAAGCGCTCAACCGTCTGCTTGATGCAGGGCCGGACGGCTTCGAGGGCGGCATCAACACGCGCAAGTACGTGAGCCTCACCAAGGCCAGCCGCGCGACCGCCTACCGCGAATTGGCCGACATGGTGGATAAGGGCTGCCTGCAAGCCGACAGCAAAGGCGGGCGTAGCAGCGGGTATGAGATCGTGTGGTAAACACGAATTATCATTTGCGGGGGGCAGGCATTGCGCGTGAAGCTGGAGCACGCAACCCTACTGAATGTCGGGCTCTCGCCTTACGATTTTTTCAGTTTCAGCGCCTCGCCCTCAAACCCGATTCCTTCCCATCCCGTCTTCATAAAATTCCTGATGTTCTGATGATCGATGCCGTGCGGGTGCGCGAGCACATCTGCACGGTAATAGTCACCGAAGCAATGCAGGGTTTGTTGTTGTGACAAGTTGTGCAATCGGGCGAAAGCAAAGAGTTTGCACGAGCCGTTGTTCTGTCCCGCCTCGTTGTTCATATCACCGTTCTTGAAGGCGGCTGGGGTGAAAATATACAGTGCTTCGATGAGCGCGATGGTGTCGTTGAAGGTGATGCTGTCGGGCGCATCGTTCAGGCGTTGCAGAAAATCATTCAGCGTCATTTTTGTTCCAATGTGTTTGTTGTTGCCACAAGAAAAAGGCGGCTTGCGCCGCCTTTGTGTGCTGCTTGTGCGAGGCCTTAGTCCTTCTCGCCCGCAAATGCCATGAGCAGACTCAACAGGTTGACGAAGATGTTGTAGATGTCCAGATACAGCGTCATGGTTGCCATCACA
>CAZNAD010000026.1:0-22343 GCA_964571195.1 uncultured Gallionellaceae bacterium
GAATCGGAGTCACTCCCCCTGATTCCGCATAAAATCCGCCACCTTCTGAAACGCCAGCAACAACTCTGCACGTAGCGCCTCGTCTTCCACCACATCATTCACCGCCTGCCTCATACACATCATCCATTGGTCACGCTCGGCATCGCCGATGGCGAAAGGCAGGTGGCGCTGGCGCAGGCGCGGGTGGCCGAATTTTTCCACGTAGCGCTGCGGCCCGCCCAACCAGCCGGAAAGGAACATGAATAATTTTTCTTCCGCGCCTGCCAGACTGATGTGGTGCATCTTGCGGATGCGATGCGCTTCCGGCAGTTCGTCCATCAATTCGTAGAAACGTTTTACCAGCGCGCGGATTTTTTCATCGCCGCCGATGCGTTGGTAATGGGGGTTATTGTTTTCGCTGATCTGCATTTTGCTTTTCCTAAACCGGACGAGCCGGAACCAAAGAGGCGATAGTAGGAGCGTGCCCTGCACGCGATAGCGCTCTGTCGCGTGCAAGGCACGCTCCTACAAAATCTCCAGAGTCTAGATTTTCATTCCGTAAAAAACCTATCTTTCATTTCTTCCAGCCCCACGCTGTGCAACACCTCATGCAAGCGCTCCGCCGCACGCAGGCGCGGCAGGTTTTTGTATTGCGCAATGATGAGTTCATTCTTCATCGAATGTTCCCAGCCGACCAACTCGGTTACCGTCACTTGGTAGCCGTGCGCTTCCAGTTGCAAGCAGCGCAGCACGTTAGTGAGGTGGCTGCCGAATTCGCGCGTGTGGATGGGGTGACGCCACAATTCTGTGAGTGCCTCCTTGGCGAGTTGCTTGCCTTTGTTCTTGCGCAACACCGCCGCCACTTCGGCCTGACAGCACGGCACCAGCACGATGAACTGCGCCTGTTTCTTCAACGCGAAATGGATAGCGTCGTCGGTCGCGGTGTTACAGGCATGCAGCGCGGTGACCACGTCCACCTTGGCGGGCAGCTTGTCCGAAACGATGGATTCCGCCACCGACAAATTGAGGAAGGACATGCCGCCGAAACCCAATTGCTGCGCCAGTTCGCACGAATGGGTCACCAACTCTTCTCTGGTTTCGATACCGAAAATATGGGAATCATCTTTAAGCGCTTTGAAAAACAAGTCGTACAGGATGAAGCCCAGATACGACTTGCCCGCGCCGTGATCCACCAGCGTCACTGTGCCGCGCTCATCACGAACCTGTTGCAGCAACGGCTCGATGAACTGGTACAGGTGGTACACCTGCTTCAGTTTGCGGCGCGAATCTTGGTTCATCTTGCCGTCGCGCGTGAGGATGTGCAGCGCTTTCAGCAACTCGACAGATTGGCCTGCGCGGATCTCGGGATATTCTGGGGTAAGCGGTTTTTTCATACTGCGCATTATCCTTGATGTCTAACTCTTAGTAACGGATCAAGTGCATCCAGAATAGATTTCGGTAGCGGCGGCAACTGTTCGCATATCTGCGCCGCCAACACTTCGCCCGCCAATCCGGCGGTGAGCAGGCCGCGTGTGCCGTGGGCGAGGCTGCAATACAAGCCTTGCTGCACCTTGCCCACCAGCGGCGTCGAGCCGGGCGCGGAGCAACGTATCGAAGCTCGTCCCTTCAATTTATCTGCCACCACCTCACCCGAGGTTTGACGCAATGCCGGAGCATATTCAGCAAGATTCGCCAGATTCTCCACATGGTCTGCGATACGTACTTCGGTCGATTCATCATCGAAGGCATGCGTCGCCCCCGTGACATGCACGCCGTGCACTGCCGGAGCGCAATAGCCGTCGCCGCACACCACGGCCTGCAATGCTTGGCTGGCTTCCGTCTCCGGCAGTTCGGTAATCTGTCCGCGCACCGGAATGAGCGGAAAATGTGCGAACGGCGCGAGCTTCTTAGCCGCATGCGCACAACACACCACCACGACATCGGCCTCTGCGCTCCATGCCTTAGCCTGTACATCCAGCCCGCTTACACGCCACCCCGTAGCGCGCTGCTCCAGCACCTCGACTTCCTGCCCCAAGCGGTGAGTGATGCGCACATCGTTTGCCAGCGTCGCACACAGCACCGGCGGCACGACCCAGCCCCCTGCGGGAAACCACAGCCCGCCGAACTGCATCTCCACGCCAGCCAGCTTGGTCGCTTGCGCGGCATCCACGAACTGCATCAGATGCTCCGGCCACGCTTGTTCCGCCAGACGCGCGATGCGCTTCTGCTCCACCGGCTTGCACGCCAGTTGCAGCAGGCCGCATTCGGCGCGCGTCACCTCATCTACCGGCAATAGGCCATCGAGCAGCCCCAATGCGTGACCGTACGAGGCCAGCACAAAACGATGCAAAGGATCGTTGCCCGCACCGAAGCGCGCATGCAGAATGCCGCGCGGATTCCCGGAAGCGGCGCTGGCGAGTTGCGGCGCACGTTCGACGAGAGTGACTTGGATACCTCGCTGCGCCAGCGCATAAGCGGCGGCGCACCCTGCGATGCCGCCGCCGATGACGATGGCGTTGCGAGGGGTACTCCCCTCCCCCCGCGTGGGGGAGGGGCCGGGGGAGAGGGGGCGGGAAACCGCAAGGCATTCACCCTCTCCCCAACCCTCTCCCATCAAGGGAGAGGGAGTTTTTATCTGTCCGCGCAGCATCTCGCGCTTACGCCCGAACCCTGCGGCCTTCTCCACTGCAAAACCAACTTGTTGCAAACCGCGCCGCACCCAGCCTGCGCTGGTGTAGGTCGCCAAGGTTGCACCAGTGCGCGAAGCTCTGGCGATGTTCGCCAGCACGTTATCGCTCCACATCTCCGGGTTCTTCGCGGGGGCAAAGCCATCGAGGAACCATGCGTCCACGCAGTCCACAGGCAGTTGCGGCAAAGTCTCGTCCACATCGCCCAGCGCCAGTGTCAGACGCACACGTCCATCCGCAAAATTCCAGCGATTCCATCCGGGTACACGGCGTTGCCAACGCGCCAGCAACGCTTGGATTTGCACGGCAAGCTCCGGCCACAAGACCAACGCGGTACGCAGTTCGTCATCGTTCAGCGGGAAACTTTCAACGCTGAAGAAATCCAGACTCGCACCTGCCGGTGCGACTTGTTCAAACAATTGCCAAACACAGAGAAAATTCAGCCCCGTACCGAAACCTGTCTCGCCGATACAAAGGCTCTCGCTTGGCGATAACGCGGCGAAACGCTCCGCCAAATCATTGCCCCGCAAAAACACATGGCGCGACTCCTCCAAGCCGGAATCGCTGGAGAAGTAAACATCGCCGTAGCGATCAGAAAAAGGTTGGCCGTTTTTCCAGTTGAGCATGGTGTTGAAACAACTCCGGCGGGATGAACCCGCCGGAGTCGCCTGATCGAATGTCAGGTATTACTTAGCTGCAGCAGCGTCAGCTTCGCATTTCTTCATGAACGCATTCTTTGCTGCGCCCGCCAATGGCTTACCTGTCTTGCTCACTGCTTTTTCCTCGCAGGAAGATGCCGGTGCTGGAGCAGCAGCCGGTGCCGCAACTGCAGCAGCATCCTTTTCGCATTTCTTCATAAAGCTGTTTTTTGCAGCACCAGCCAATTTCTTCTCGGCAGCTTGATCCGCGCAAGAAGCAGCCAATGCTGTATTCGCAGCGAACATTGCAACCAATGCCATGATGATCAAATTACGCATATCGTGTCACTCTCCAAAAATTGATTAAGATCGGTTTGGGAGCATCCAAACCGGTGCGAATTATACAGACAGTGTTTATCATGTCGTACCTTACTGCCGCCCCATTCCATCTAAATTTTAAGTTCCGTTATGAGCAAATCCACCTTAGACCGCATCCTGCAATCGCAGGGCTTTGGCGCACGCAAATGGTGTCGCGAACTGATCGCGGACGGCGAAGTCAGCATTGCGGGCGAGATCGTTGACGACTATCGCCGCGAATTTGAGACCACCGGCCTTGTCTTCTCCGTCTACGGCGATGAGTGGTTATACCGTGAGCACGTGTACATCGCGCTCAACAAACCGGCGGACTATGAATGCTCGCGTAAGCCCAGTCATCATCCCGGTGTGCTGAGTCTGCTGCCGGAGCAGTTCTCGCATCGCGATGTACAACCCGTCGGTCGCCTCGACCACGACACCACAGGACTGTTGCTGATGTCCGACGACGGTGCGTTCATCCACGCGCAATCTTCACCCAAGAGCCATATCCCCAAAGTGTATGTCGCCACTACACATGAGCCGGTGACAGACGAGTTAGTCACAAAATTATTAAGCGGCGTAAAGCTTAATGACGAACCTGCTCCACTCGCTGCATTGGTCTGCAACAAGCTAGATGAACACAGGCTGAAGATCGTGCTGGAGCAAGGCAAATATCATCAGGTGAAACGCATGCTGGCGGCAGCGGGAAACCATTGCGAGGCGCTCAACCGCGCGCAGATCGGACAACTCCGGCTTGATACACTGAGGCTTAAATCCGGCGAGTGGTGCCATCTTGGCACCGAGCAACTTTCGCTTTTAGCCTGCCCCGCCCCCATTCCTAATCTGGCTGATGCCTTAAAATCGGGCGTATAATGCGGCTACTGGGCAGCGTCGTATGGGGAGCCACTGTATATAGCGCAGCTTGCCGGGGTTCACCCAGCCAGACGAAACCAGGTTCTATCGCAAGCCGTATCTCCCACAAAATAAAATACGTCGCACAAGGAGATAGAGAGGCGCATAGGAATAACTGCCTAGGGCAATACTGCCAAGCTCCCGCCAATCGCTTCAACTCGCAGTTGCATCATGAATTCAAGTCTGCGTATGAACCGTTGCTTGCCAATGCCGAAATTAAAACCATTGAAGTCAACCTGAGTAAAGTTTCCTATCTGGATAGCGGCGCATTAGGCTTGCTGGTGTTGTTGGACAGTAGCGCCAATAACCGTAGAAAAACGATTTCCATTATCAGTGTTCCCGGCCCGGTTGCAAAGGTTTTAAAATTGGCAAATGTAGATAAACTATTCCAGATAAAACTGCCATCCGGGGTGAAGTTCAATCTTTAATAATATTTCCCTCCTGTATTGGCAAACAACTGTACATAACCGGGGAAATATACCTTTGCCCAACATCGAAGACGCCCCTGAACATCGAACGGATTCAATTCACTCTCATGAACATTGACTCACTGTTTCAGCGCCCCAATGCGCTTCCTACCGCCCCCAAGGTAGTTCAGGTGCTGATCAAAAGCTTCAATGATGGACACGTTACCATTGAAGATATTTCCCATAAGCTGGGAGCAGACCCCGCGTTAAGTGCAAAACTTTTACGCTTGGCCAACTCTTCCTATTATCACGTCTCGCGCAGCATAACCACCGTAAATGAAGCCGTGACCGTGCTGGGGTTTATAACGGTGCGTACGCTGGTGATAAGCGGGGGACTGGTCAATGGCTTTAAGTCCGTTCAGGGATTGGATTTGAATCAGTTCTGGCGTTACAACCTGAATACTGCCGCCGCTGCCGGGTGGCTTGCCGGAAAATTAAATGGAAATCGCGATATGGCTTTCACTGTCGGGATGACGCATGCGATCGGCCATTTAGTCATTCATACTGCAATGCCAGATGAAGCAAAACGGGTAAACGACAGGGTTAGCATATTGGATGACCGCCGCATCGAAACAGAACGAAACATGCTCGGCTATGATTTCGCAATGGTGGGCGCAGAATTATCATCCCGCTGGAATTTTCCAAAAGTTTTTTCGAATGCAATTGCCTCTTTTCCAAATCCGCTAGAACACCCGTCATTTGATTCCATGTCCGCGATTATTCACATGGCGTCATGGTTTGCCAGAATGAACGAATACGGATTTACTCAAGAAGAAATTCGCTCCAGATATCCCACGGCAATTGCGAACAAGCTCGGACTCGAGCCTTACTCCATGCTGACGCAGATGCCCCCGCTCACAGAGCTATGCCAGGGGCTGGAAGAATTGATCACCTGATCATCCGCATTATTAAAAGCGTGATCGATAGCGCCTGCGTCAATTGTCATCAAGAATCACTGCATTGAGCCAGTACGATAGACAAGTCGTCGTGGGCAATATTTTCGCCAAGATGAATTTCTAGCGCTGAAATTATGTTGTCGAACAATTCCTCCGGCTGGGAAATCATAGCCAAGGCCTGCACAATCCCATCCCCGAACTGATCTCCTGAAACACTTTCCGTTTCCGTTAAACCGTCAGAACTGATCAAAAGCGCTCCTGAACCGCCTCGGAATATCTCGGTGGTGGCATCAAATCCATCCATCCTAAGTATGCCCAGAGGAAGATGATTCGAATGAAAGTTATGCAAATCACCATTCTGCTGCACATGAACAACAATAGGAATGCCTCCATTCCACACTTCGACAGCAGAGCCATCGCGGGAAATATGCGCCACCGCCGCAGCGACAAACCGTCCGGGAACTGCAAGATCAAGCATCGTTTGATTCATTTCCTTGACCATATCCGAAGTCTTGAAACCTCTTTTCACCATGCTGTAAAACACTCTGCTAATGGGCAGCAAATAAAGCGCCGCTTGCAAACCATGTCCGGTAACATCGGCCAGCATAATTCTCAAATCACCGTTATCATCACGTGCTGCAGCGATAATGTCCCCGCTAAAATAGTGCGCAGGTTTTTGAAAATACCGGATTTGCGGATCATTAAGCCCATCCGACCCCATGATGTGATCTATCACGGTTTGGGCTGCCACAATATCGTCCATGTCCCTTTCACGCAGCACTTGCAATTCTGCGCTGGTGGTTTCAGATTTTTGGAGCGCCAAATTCAATCCCTCTTCAGCCTGCTTGAGTTTGGTTATATCGTAGAACCAACCCAAGATCGCGTTCTCGCCCCGGTATCGCATAGGCATATAAGAAGCCAATGTCCAAGCTGTTGAGCCATCCGGAATGTTCAGCTCAATCAAACGGTCAACTATAATTTTTCCTTGCGATATATCGGCAAGAATTTCGTCGTAATCGGCAGGCTGAGCGTAATACTTTTTGGGATCATCGCCTGCCGCATCAGGATTTTTGATCAGATCGGAATATCTTTGATTGTAAAAAACGACTCTTTTACCTTCCTCGCCTGCAATTCGAACCGCAATCGGACTCACGTTCAGAATATTGAGCAGCTGAGTTTCGTTCTGTTTGCGCTTGCGCAATATGTAAATGCGCCCCCCCAGCAGCAAAAGGAGCACCATACCGGAAACGCCAAACAGCACGGCTTGCCACACCCTCTGATGGGCAAGTTCGTCCAACTCGTGAAGTTTTTCGTAAACATGTAGTTTGAGTTTTGTGTCCCCCAACAATGTATCTACGATTTCAACAGGCTCATCACTTCCGGTAAAACGGTGTAGTCTGGCCGTATTTCCGCCCCCCCATGCCGAAAAAGAAAGTCGCGGAAAACTATCCCGCTTGTAGCGCGCCATGCGCTCATCTCTGGAAAGCAGAGTTATCATCTCATCGAAAAGTGAATGCATTTCAAGCGCTTTGTCCTTTGCAAGGATGATTACGCCATATTCATCACTAATGAATGCGTTTGCCTGTCCGATTAAATTTGAAAGTGCGGAAAGGTTGATCTTTGTAACCACCACCCCAACAACTCGCGTATCCGAAATAACTGGCGAACTAAAATATAGACCCGGAATATTGCTTGTCTTACCAACCGCGTATTGGAATCCCTCATGCCCTTTCATCGCCTCCTGAAAATATTTTCTATTGGCATAAGTGCCTCCCACAAAGCTCTCGACCTTATCGGCATTGCTTGATGCGACACAATCACCGGCTGAATTGAGGACATACACCACATCCCCTCCCATTGCGGTGGCAACCACCCCGAGGTACGCATCAAGAGCCTTAAAATTGGCGTTCTGCGACCAATACTTTTTGCCTTGTTCGGGCGACATGCCCTGAAAATGTGCGTTCCCGTCGAAACGTGATAAGGCGGCAATGACTTTGCTGTCTCTGGCGACAATGGATGGCACACCATGCCGGTTATCTAATATGCGTCCAATGCCTTCTGAGATATTGACGGCTTGATAGTTAATGGCGACTGACTTGGACTCAATGAGTTCATTGATGTTTGAAGCAAGAAAAATTCCGGTTACCAACCAAGCTGCCGCCGACCATAGCAAAAAAACAACCGCCAGTATGCTAAACACTGTCGCATTTGAATAAAAAAACAGTTTCTGGCGCATCCTGATTTACTTTCTCAGACCTGATTCGCATTCACTCTGGGCATGAGAGGATTCTAATCATTTTCTTCAACCCCGTACTATTGACATAGCCAAATAAAAAAGGCAGCCGAAGCTGCCTTTTTTGTTACCGCCGAATCCCGCTTAAGCGCGTTTCTTGAATTCGTTGGTGCGGGTGTCGATTTCGATCTTGTCGCCAATCTCGATGAAAGCGGCAACCGGCAATTCAAAACCGGTGTTGATCTTGGCTGGCTTCATCACCTTGCCGGAAGTGTCGCCGCGCACGGCTGGCTCGGTGTAAACGACTTCGCGCACGATGGTATTAGGCAATTCAACCGAGATCGCCTTTTCGTTGTAGAACACCACTTCGCAGGTGTCTTCCATGCCGTCGGCCAGATAGTTCACCGCGTCGCCGAGGTTTTCTTTTTCCACTTCGTACTGGTTGTAGTCCGAATCCATGAACACATACATCGGATCGGCGTAGTAGGAATAGGTGCATTCTTTCTTGTCCAGAATGATCTGGTCGAACTTGTCGTCGGCAGCAAAAATCGCTTCGCTGGGCGCGTCGGTCAACAGATTCTTGAATTTGAATTTCACCACCGAGCCGCTACGGCCAGAGCGGCTGTACTCAGCCTTTTGTACGACCAGTGGCTGATCCTTGACCATGACCACGTTACCTGCACGGAGTTCTTGAGCGATTTTCATTTGAGTCTGCCTAAAGCTAAATTTTGAAGGCGCGGATTCTACCAACTTCGCGGGAAAAATCCAGCAAATTCAAAGCAAGGTTGTTGCCGGACAATTTGGCCGACCATGCCTGAGCATGTCGCGCCAGCTCAAGGCCTTGTGCGGCAAATGCCTGCCACGCAACGGCGATGTCCCCCTCCCCGTTCCAAGCCAGCCACAGGGCTTCGTTCGCCTGACGCATCGGGGCAGGCAATTCCGCGCCATACAAGCCGCTCAAAGCACGCAACTTCTGCATATGCACACCGTCATGCTGCGGATAGATATGCCAGACAAAAGGCCGTCCCGCCCATTGCGCCCGCACACAGGAATCCTCACCACGCACGAAATTGATGTCGCACGCCCACAACAACTCGTCGTAGCGCTCCTGTTCGACGAAGGGCAACACAAACACGCGCAGATTGCCGCGCTGCCACACATCGCCCGCCTTGCCTGACACCATCCCGAAGAAAGCCGCCACTTGCGGTAGCACGCGACCTTCCGGCACACAGCACACCACCGGCGTTGCGCCTTGCTCCCATACCCGCAGCAAGCCCGCGACAGCCTCGTTTTCGTAGCTGAACAAGGAGACACGCAGCTCGCCAGCAGCTCGCTCTGGCACATTCAGGCTGCGCCAATAAGCTTGCTGCTGGGCAGCATCCGCTTGAAACGCATCACGCCGAGCCAACAGCTCGCGCTCCAGCAACAGCCCCCCGGTCTTTTGCGTGAAGCCGGGGAAAAAGAAATATTTGGTCAGGGGTAAACGCAGATGCGGCGAAGGCAACTTGTGCGCCCCCTCTACCCAATCCTCGGCAGAGAGATATTCAAGATTCAGCCACACCGGCTTAGTTTCCCGTGCCGCCATCGCTTCGACATACGACTCCGGCAGTTTGCAGGCAAAGGCTTCGATCACCAGATCGGCTGTCACCCTCTCCCCCAGCCCCTCTCCCGCAAGCGGGAGAGGGTGGCCGACAGGCCGGGAGAGGGTTTGCCAAGAGCACGACGTATCCCAGTGTCGCACCTGCACCCCCGACACGTTAATGGCAAAGTCAGCCGATTGCGGGAGGGGGTGCAATGCAGTTGCTCCCGCACCCACCAGCTCCGCCGCACCGGGTCGCAACTGCACCCCGCGACAATATTGCCCATCCAGCGCCGCATCCACCTCCGGGCACAGCTTGGCAAAGCTGTGCAGGTCATCCACCCACAAGCGCACTTGCATGCCGTGCTCGTTAGCCAACTGCCGCGCCAAGCGCCAGCTCACGCCGATGTCGCCGTAGTTATCCACCACGGCACAGAAGATGTCACAGGTTTCAGGATTGGAAGTCATCGTGTGATTCTAGTCTCTTAACCAGCTGATGCTGCACAACGTAATGGAAATTTACGCAACACGCTCCTGGCTACTTGATCTCGCTCCATTACGCTGACTATCACTCATCAATTCGATTGCCCGGAAAAATTAAGATGCCTTGCTATCTATTCCCAACAGGATTAGTCTGGTATCACCCATACTCCCCGAGGAGGTGTGCCATGAAACCCCGTCCACAATCCCAGTCCGAACTCGTTTCCTGTGAGATATGCAAACAAGAGGTGCCGCTATCTGAAGCCAAGAACTTTGAGGCCGAGGACTATGTAGCTCATTTTTGCGGCATCGAATGCTACTCCGAATGGAAACATCAGAGTAAAACTGCCCCTAAGCAGACCGGAAAGCAGCATTGAACATTAAAACAAGGCATCCGCTGCGGCACGTATCTGGTCAGGGTGCGCGCCGCGTGTTGGTGTGTCCGCTCAGCCGATAGAACAGATAAGGAGCGAGCAGCACCCACAACAGAATGAGCGGCCATAAACGCCCGCTCGCCATATCGTAGTTCGCCAACAAAACCTCCCACGAATGCCCACCAACGTAATGGAAGAACAGAAATTCGAACGCCAGCGTCAGCAACATCCAGAACGCACCGATGAACCACGCCTCGCGTGCCGAAGCAGGCGGCCAGCGTTTCACGAACTGATGGATGACGATAGCGAATAGCAGGATGCCGATCACACAGGAAATCTGATGCGCGACTAGTTCGGAGAGATGTTTGCCATAAGTGAAGTCGCGCAATCCACCGTTGATGATGGCGACGACCAGCAACACGAACCAAGCGATTAGGTAGCGAGGCTTCATCATGCCATTTTCGAGGGCAGCTTGATCGTATCGCCCGCCACCATAAACACGCCGTTGCCTTGGTGATGCAATGTGCGCGGGTTCTTTTGCGCGGGGTCTATCCAAGCCTTGACCACTTCCAGCACAAAAAAATTGTACTTATTCACCATTCGCGTATCGGCCACTCTGCATTCGAGATTGGCATAACACTCGGCGATCAGCGGCGCAGCCACCTGCGCGGCGGGCATCGCCGTCAGCTTGAATTTCTTGAACTTATCCACCTTGCTGCCCGAACAATTACCGATACCCACCACCTGCTTCGCCAACTCGGCGGACGGAATACTCAGCACGCACTCTTTGGTTTTGCGCAGCGCCTCAAAACTGAAATTGCGCCCGCTAACCACGCACCCCACCAGCGGCGGCACAAATTCCATCATCGTGTGCCACGATTGGGTCATGATGTTGGTCTGGCCTTTGTGGGAGGTTGTTACCAGCACGACGGGGCCGGGCTCCAGTAGTTGGTAAACACGGGATAGAGGAAAAGATTTTTTCGTCATCGTTACTATCTTTTTACCGATGAAATTGTAGAGCCACCTTTATCTCTATCCAAAAAACTTGGGCAGATTAGATGAAGCGAGTGATACACAATGTTTAGACGGGAATTTTTATTGAATTTATTTGAAACAAATCGTTGATTTTATCTGTCTCGATTTTCGCTGTAATGTGACCAATGTTCCCAATTTTTATACATATTGGTTCGTCATCCATTGTTTTGGGATTTATACAAATTCGAAATTCATTTTGATAGTTAAATTTTTTCTGTTTTTTGAATGGGATGTCTTTTACCTCGATTTCACCGTGGAATAATTCCTCGTCATAATATTCAACTAACTTGGCTTTACAAACAAAGTCTGCGTTTCGAAGTGATTCTTTCAGGTGATCCAAAAATTGAGTTGCAGGAGTAATGACAGCAAACTTCCCAAAGTTTAAGCACCTCGAATCAATTTCAATTTGTCTTTTCAATATTTCAGCTTCATCTTCTAAATATTCGATCTTTCCATCGACACATTCAAAACCACTTGTATGGATCGCATACATACAAAATACATGCAAGTAATTATGGTAGTCATATGACATTGATACAGGGCCAGCTAAATCTTTCTGAGTAATCTCTATATCTCCAATTTCTGAAACCTTTAACTTAATTGAGATATCGTCAGGCTGCCACCACATTGCAACGGCTTCATTCGCATCAGGACGCCCATCATTGCTTTCCTCTTCGATTCTCTTAAAGAATGAAAGTCTATTTAAATATAACGTCCCGTCCATAAATTGATCGGCATACCGTTCTTCTGAAAAGAATTTAACTAAATACCAAATGACCTTATTCTCATCACTCCGCATGCAACGCCTCCACCGGATCGAGCCGAGCCGCGCGTAGCGCGGGCGCGACACCCGCCGCAAGGCCGATGCTGACGGCGGTGCATTCGGCGAGGAACACATACAGCCACGGGGTATGTACAGGGAACGAGGGCGCGAAGAAATGCACGGTCTGGGCGATGCCGATACCGACGGCCAAGCCCAGTATGCCGCCCAGCGCGGAGAGCATCATGGCTTCGCCCAAAAACAATATCAGCACTTGTTTTTCCTGCGCGCCGAGTGCACGCAGCAGACCGATCTCGGCGGTGCGTTCGGTGACGGCCATGGTCATGATGGTGAGGATGCCGACTGCGCCGACCAAGAGCGAGATGCCGCCCAATGCGGCCACGGCAAAGGTGAGAATGTCGAGCACGGAACTCAACACTTCCAGCGCCTGTTCCTGCGAGATGAGGGTGAAGTCTTCGCGCCCATGCCGCTCTTTAAGGCGCTCGGTGAGGATACGGATGACGATGTCCGCATCGACATCGGCGCGATAACTGACGTTGACTTCCATCAGGCCGGGGCGGTTGAACAGCTCCATCGCGCGCGCGGCGGGAATGAACACGGCATCATCCATGTCCATGCCGAGGATCTGCCCTTTCGATTCCATCACGCCAATGACGCGATAACGTTGCCCGCCGACACGCAGGTACTGCCCGAGCGGGTTCATTTCGGGAAATAGTTCCTGTTGAATCTTCGCGCCGATCACGACCTGCGCGCGCGCCTGTTCGTTGTCTTCGTCCGTCCAGAAGCTGCCGCTCTGCACCTTCATGGTGAAGGCTTTGCTGAAGTCGCGCCCCTCGCCCAGCACCATGGTGCGCCGCGTCCGGCCATTGGCGCGCACTTCGGCGTTGCCCGCGATGCCGGGAATGACGTATTCCACATAAGGCAGGCGGCGCAAGGCATCCGCGTCTTCCAGCGTGATCGGGCGCACCGAACCGAAGATGCCGACGTTGCCGCCCTGCGTCTGCGTCTTGCCGGGCTGTACGCTGATGATATTGGTGCCGAACTGCGAGAACTCGGACAGCATGAACTGGTGCAGCCCCTCGCCGATGGAGGTGAGCAAAATCACGGCAGCGATACCAATAGCGATGCCGAGACCGGTAAGGAAGCTGCGCATCCGGTAGGTAAGGAAGCTGGAGGTGGTGAGGTTGATCAGGTCACGGAATAACATGGCATCACTTCCCTGCAAGTGCTGCTACCGGATCAAGCCGCGCCGCGCGTCGTGCAGGCCACACGCTAAACAAGATCCCCGTACCGAGCGCGGTGCCACAAGCGGCGAGTACGGCCCACCACGGCGGGCTGACTGGCAAGCTGGGATAGACGTGTCCGATGATCATGCTGCCCGCATAGCCCAGCACCAATCCGGCCAAGCTGCCGATGGCGGACAGCAGCGCCGCTTCGGCGAAAAACATATTGCGTATCTGTTTGCCCGGCGCACCCAGCGCTTTGAGCAGGCCGATCTCTTTGACGCGCTGCGCCACGGCGATGAGCATCACGTTCATGATCAGCACACCGGCGACGGCCAAGCTGATGGCGGCGATGCCGCCCACGGCCATGGTCAGCGCGGTGAGGATGCGGTCGAAGGTGGCAAGCACGGCATCCTGAGTGATGACGGTGACATCTTTTTCACCGGCATGTCGCTGCACCATGATCTCTTCGGCATCACGTTTCGCCTGCTCGATGACGTCGCGATTCTTGGCCTCGATCAGTACGCGGAACAACCCGGAGGTATTGAACAACTGGTGTGACGCAGCCACCGGCATGATGACGACATCATCGGTATTGAACCCCATGGATTCGCCTTGCGATGCCAGCACACCGACGACGCGGAAGCGTCTGTCGCCCAGCCTCACCCATTGCCCCACTGCCTGCGCATTGCCGAACAACTCCTGTTTTATCTTTACGCCCAACACGCACACCGAGGCGCTTTCGTGGATGTCTCCCTCCGGCAGGAAGCGCCCTATCCCCATGCTCATGTGCCGCACTTCCAGCAAGCTGGCGGTGGAACCCAGCACAACCACATCGCGGTTCAACGCATCGAGCGACAGTGTCGCCGAACCAACGGTCAGCGGCGCGATGCGTTTGATGGCCGTGCTGCGCAACAGTGCCTCGGCATCGTCCAGCGTGATGTCGCGCGGTGTCTGCCCCGACATCATTCCGGGGCTCACGCCCGCCGTCTCGGTACGCCCAGGAAGAACAATGACGAGGTTAGTGCCGAGAGAGGAGAACTGGTTGATGACATAGCGACGCGCGCCTTCGCCCAAGGCCGTGAGTACCACCACTGCCGCCACGCCGATGGACATCGCCAGCATCATCAGCAGCGTGCGCGTCGGGCTACCGCGCAGACTGCCGGAAGCGAAGTGCAAGGTGTCGGTGAGTTTCATGACGGGTTATTCGTCGGAAAGGATGCGCCCGTCCAGCATATGAATCTGGCGTTTGGCACGTGCACCGATCTCGGCGTCGTGAGTGACGATGACCAGCGTGATGCCGCGCTCGGTGAGTTGTTCCAGCAACTTCAACACTTCCCAACCGGTGGCGCGATCAAGATTGCCGGTCGGCTCATCGGCCAGCAACACCCGTGGCTGCATCACGGTGGCACGAGCGATGGCGACACGCTGGCGTTGTCCGCCGGAGAGTTGATCCGGCCTATGGTCGGCGCGCGCACTCAAACCGTAGCTGGCGATGAGTTCGGCGACACGCTGCTGTCGCTCCTCGACGGCGATACCCGCCAGCATCATCGGCAACTCGATGTTCTGCGCAGCGGTAAGGCGCGGCACGAGATGGAACGACTGGAACACGAAGCCGATCTTTTCGCTGCGCACGCGCGCTTGCTGCTCGTCGCTCAAATCTGAGACATTGCCGCCATCCAAAAGATACGTCCCGGAACTCGGCCTATCGAGCAGGCCGAGCATGTTCAGCATGGTGGATTTACCGGAGCCGGACGGCCCCATGATGGAGATGTATTCGCCGTCGCCCAGTTTTACATTGATGTCGCGCAGTGCAGCGACTTGCTGGTCGCCGACGGTGAAAGTGCGGCTGACGTTCTGCAGTTCGATCATTGGATAAACCCCGATCCCACCACAGAGACACAGAGAACACCGAGATCACGCAGACGATGACAGAGTGGTTTGTTTTTCTCTGTGTCTCTGTGTCTCTGTGGTGATAGGTTCAAAATCATTTTGCCGCAGGTGTCACATCTGGCACGACGGTCACACCCGCCTTGATTCCCGGCCTATCCAGCGAAGAGACGATCTGGTCGCCTTCGTTCAGGCCGGAGACGATCTCGGTGTATTCCCAGTTCGCCAAGCCCGTGACGACGGTGCGCTCTTCCAGTTTGCCGGTGCTGCTGTAAAGCAACACGCGCTTGCCCTCCATCAGCGTCTGTGTGGGGATACGCAGCGCTTTTTCATGCACCTCGTGCACGATCTCGACATCGGAGCTGTAGCCCACCAGCAGGTTATCGGCATTGGGCAATTCGCTGAACTCGACTTCCACCTCCACCGTGCGCGCCTGCTTCTCCAGTTCCAGCACATACGGCGCGATGCGTTTCACTTTGCCTGCGAATGTGCGACCTTTGATCGCATCGAGCGTGATGCGACTACTCTGCCCCACTTTCACTCTGGCGGCATCCACCTCGTCAATGGGCGCACTCACGTAGAGGCAGCTATCGTCGATGAGATCGACGGCAGGCAAAGTCAGGATGCCGGGGGGAGATGGCGTCGCGTATTCGCCCTGTTCGCCGCTGATGTCCGCCACGACACCGGCGAACGGCGAACGCAATACCATACGCTCCAGATTCTTCTTCACCACTTCGATGCGCGACTTCGATTGTGCGATATCGCTGCGCGCGCCATCGCAGGAAGCTTGCCGCGCTTTGGCATCGGTCAGGGTGCGGTCGAGTTGTTGCGAAGAGATGAATCCTTTTGCGACGAGTTCTTTGGAGCGCTCCGCATCACGCTGTGCGGCTTCAGCCATGCTGCACACTTCATGCACACGCAACTCGGAAGTCTTCAACTGGTCACGCGACAGTCTTTCCTGCGCGTGCAGGTCTTCGTCCCACAATTCCAGCAATATCTGTCCAGCCACCACGCGCTGGCCTTTTTTCACATGCATCTTGGATATCTGCCCGCCTGCGGGTGGCGACAGTTTGGCGCGGCGGCATGCCTTGACGGTTCCCGCACGGGTATTGCTGACAGCCGCTTCGACATTGCCCCTGTCCACCTTTTTCAACTCGGCGGTGATCGGTTTGCTACGGGAAAGATACCCTAGCAATGCCGCCGCCACGATGGCCAACAAGAACACGACAAGGAGGGTTTTCAGGGGAAAACGGCGCTTACCAGATTGCAACGATGACATTTGATCTCCCAACAGGCGCTCAATACGACAGAGGTGATTCTAGACTACGCGCACTGACTCCGGTTAGCGACTGAATCTTTAAGTGATACAAGAATCGTTCGATATATAGCGCAAATCAACCCGCCAGAATCCTTACGAATCCTAACATATTGTTGACCGTATTATCGCGCAAGTGCTTGATCTTACTCAGCGCTTCCTCTACCCAATTTGACCGCGATAGTGTAGTCTTCGCCACCGCCTGGAATTGCAGCCGTCACATTTGGCCGACCGTGACACAGAAATAATGACAGACAAACAAGAACCTACGCCAAAAAGCCCTACTGCTGGTGCTGCCACTCCCCCGCCGAATCTCGGATTGCGCGAGGATCTGCTGCTGCACGATCCGCTATTAGACAGTCTACTGGAAGTTGCCCGTATCCATGGCAGGCCCAGCACCCGCGCGGCACTTTCCGCCGGACTCCCGTTGCAAAATGGTCGCCTCACACCCTCTCTGATCGCGCGCTCGGCCAACCGTGCCGGCCTGAATTGCCGCCTCGTCCGCCGCCAACCGGACAAGATCGATGCCGTACAGATGCCGGTCATTCTGCTGCTCAAGGACAACGAGGCCTGTGTCCTGCTCGAATGGAACAAAGACAGCGGGCAAGCGCAGGTGCTATTCCCCGAATCGGGACAGATGGCGTTCAACCTGTCCCATGAGGATCTCCTCGCACGCTATATCGGCATTGCCGTCTTTCTCCAGCCACGCGTCAAATTCGACAGTCGCACCCCGGAGATCGCGAAGTTATCCAAACGCCACTGGTTCTGGGGAGCCATACTGGAACAGTGGCAAGTCTACCGGGACGTATTGAGTGCGGCGCTGCTGATCAACGTGTTTGCGCTCTCGATCCCGCTCTTTTCCATGAACGTGTATGACCGCGTGGTTCCCAACCATGCAGTGGATACCTTGTGGGTGCTCGCGATCAGCGTCATCCTGCTGCTGGGTCTGGATATGCTGCTGCGCCTGATGCGCGGACACTTCGTCGATCTGGCCTCTTCACGCATCGACATTCAACTCTCTTCCGTACTGATGGAGCGTGTGCTCGGCCTCAAGATGGAAGCCAAACCTTCTTCGGTGGGCGCGTTCGCTTCGACCATGAAGTCGTTCGAAACCGTGCGCGACTTCATCGCCTCGGCGACCGTCTCGACACTGATCGACATCCCTTTTGCCTTGCTGTTCTATATCGTCATCGCATGGATCGCCTGGCCGCTGGTGTTCATCCCCATTCTCGGCTTCCTCGCCGTGCTGATCTACATCTATGCCTTGCAGCAAAAGATGCATGAACTGTCGGAGACCACCTATCGCGCTGCTTCGCTGCGCAATGCCACTCTGGTCGAAAGCCTGACCGCCATGGAAACCATCAAAGCGCTGAGCGCGGAAAGCCACGTGCAGGCGACCTGGGAAAAATCGGGGGCATTCCTGTCCAAGACCAGCAATCAGTTACGCATGTTGTCGGCCTCCGCTACCAACAGCGTCCAGACTATCCAGCAAGTCGTCAACGTCGGTGTGCTGGTAGGCGGTGTCTATCTGATCCACAGCGGTTATCTGAGTCAGGGCGGATTGATCGCCTGCACCATGTTGACCGGTCGCGCCATGGCACCGCTGGGGCAACTCGCCGGATTGCTGATCCAGTATCAGGGTGCAAAGACGGCTCTCGATTCGCTGAACAAGCTGATGGAGAAACCCATCGAGCGCCCGCCAGAATCGACTTTTGTGCATCGCCCGGAGATTCGCGGTGGTATCGAGTTCCGCAACGTCACCTTCGGTTATCCCAACGCCGATCCGATCCTGAAGAACGTGACGTTCAAGGTCGAACCCGGCGAATCGGTCGTGTTCCTCGGACGTGTCGGTTCGGGTAAATCGACCATACAGAAGCTGGTGCTGGGTTTCTACGAACCACAGGAAGGAGCGGTACTGGTCGACGGAATCGATCTGCGTCAGCTCGATCCCGCCGACCTGCGCCGCAACATCGGCTGCGTCGACCAGGATGCCATCCTGTTTTACGGCACCCTGCGCGAGAACATCGCTTACGGCGCACCTTACGCGGACGATTCGGCGATCGTTTCCGCCGCAGAACTGGCCGGTCTGCGCGATTTCGTCAATAAACATCCGCGCGGTTTCGATATGCATATCGGCGAACGCGGCACGTCCCTTTCCGGAGGACAACGCCAGTGTGTGTCTATCGCGCGTGCTTTCCTGATGGAGCCGCCCATCCTGTTGCTGGACGAACCGACCAGTTCCATGGATTACACCACGGAGAATGAGTTCAAGATTCGCCTGGGACGTTTTGCCAAACGTTTCAGCCCCGGCAAAACACTGTTCATCGCGACCCATCGTTCCAGTCTCATTGATCTGGCGGATCGTATTATCGTGATCGATGAGGGGCGCATCGTCGCCGACGGCCCGCGCGCGGAAGTGCTGGAAGCCCTGAAGGCCGGAAAGGTAGGGCACAAGTCATGAGCGAGAAGGACATGAACGCCAGCAAACCGGAAGAACCCCAGATGCCTGCCAGCACCGAGCCCCGTCTGTGGTGGCACATCATCGCCGCACGTCTCGATAAAATTCGAGCGTTTCTGGAGCGCCTCACACCCACCCCTGAACGCATTATCGCAGCTCTGCCTTGGCTGCAAGCCGTGGGCGCAAAGATCAAAGTTCGTCTGGAAGGTCCGCAGCGACAATTGCAACCTTTGTTCGATTGGCTAATCAGTCGTGGTGGAGATAAGAACGAAAAATTCGATGACTCCAAGCTTCAGAATTTTGCCGCCGAAGCCGATTACGCCATCGTCCATCAGGAACCTATCCGTGCCCGCGCGCTATTGCGCGCGCTGATCTGGATCACGGTGATTTTCCTGATCTGGGCCAGCCTCGCCAAAGTTGCCGAAGTCACACGCGGAGAAGGAAAAATCATCCCCTTCAGCCAGGTACAGATCCTGCAAAGTCTTGACGGCGGTATCGTCGAAGAGTTGCTGGTGCACGAAGGTGACGAGGTCGAAAAAGACCAGATCCTGCTGCGCATAGACCAGACCCGTTTCCTTTCTTCCGTGAATGAAAGCCGGGCACAATATCTTTCCATGGCGGCAAAAGTCGCCCGCTTGCGTGCACTGGCGGAAGACAGCCCGTTCGAGATTCCCCCAGAAGTGCTCACCGAAGATCCGGCTACAGCCGAAGAAGAACGCCGCCTTTATGAGGCGAAAAGATCCGAACTGGACGGCATCGTGTCGCTGTCCAAACAACAGATGATCCAGCGCCAACAGGAACAGAAAGAACTGGAAGCCAAAGAAGAGCAGGCTTCCAAAGCCTACGATCTGACTTCCAAAGAGCTGGTCGCCACCAAACCATTATTGGCAGCGGGTGCTGTGTCCGATGTCGAAATCCTGAGACTGGAGCGTGACGTGGCTCGCTTCCGGGGAGAGCGCGATATGGCTTCGGCTCAGATCTCGCGCGTCCAGGCCGCCGTGGTGGAAGCCAGCCGCAAAGTACAGGAAGTCGAGATCGCTTTCCGCAATGAAGCGCGCAAGGAACTCAGTGAAGCGATGGCTAAATTGAACAGCCTGTCCCAAGGCAGCGCCGGGCTCACCGACAAGGTTACCCGTTCCATCCTGCGTTCGCCGGTAAAAGGGATCGTCAAACGCATGATGGTGAACACGGTCGGGGGCGTAGTTCAAGCTGGCAAAGACATCATCGAGATCGTTCCGCTGGAAGACAATCTGCTGGTGGAAGCCCGCGTGCAACCCAAAGACATCGCCTTCCTGCGCCCGGGACTCAAAGCCACGGTCAAAGTCTCCGCCTATGATTTCGTCGTCTATGGCGGATTGGAAGGCACACTGGAGACCATAGGTGCAGATACGGTGATAGATGAAAAAGGCAATGCCTTCTATACTGTACGCATCAAGACCCATCAATCCAATCTGGGCAAGGGGCTACCCATCATGCCCGGTATGGTGGTGGAAGTGGATATCCTCACCGGGGAGAAATCGGTGCTGAGTTATTTGCTCAAGCCCGTGCTGCGTGCGAAAAGCCGCGCGTTATCGGAACGATGAACACTAAAGTACAAAGGGGATGAAAATAGACCGCACCAGACATCTATTTGTTGCACCGGACAGCACACTCAGGGACAACTGGCTGGAAGCCTTCCCGGATGCTTCCTTATGTGCACAACTACCGGCAAAACTCGAAGCCGAGGTCATCTGGATGTTGCTGCCCGAAGAAGGTGACTACGTCAGCCCGCTCATTGCCTGCCGTAGCGTAGCCGGAAGCACACCCATCATCGCTATGTCGGACCTGCCTAGTGATCCACAAGGATTGGCAGCGTTGGGAGCGGGTGTCGTCGGCTATTGCAACGGCCATGCCGCACCATCCGTCCTGCGACAAGTCTCCGATACCGTTCAGAACGGAGGTCTTTGGGTCGGACAATGGTTAATGCAAAAACTCCTGGCGAGTGTGTCACGCGCCGCTGCCCAGAAATTCACTACACCCGCCCCCTCGGCTTGGGCATCGACACTGACTCAACGCGAACTCGAAGTAGCCCAAGCGGCAGCGACCGGCCTCGGTAACAAAGAAATTGCCAATCGGCTCAATATTACTGAACGCACGGTTAAAGCGCATATGGGCTCCATCTTCGACAAGCTAAAACTGCGTGACCGCATGCATTTAACCTTGCTGGTCAATGGGATAGTAAACAACTAAACAGCTGCCCCAGGTTTCCCCCTTATCTTAGTTAGTGCGTTATTGATCCACTAATCCAGTACGGCGTTATTTACAGCCATCCAATTGAATTTAAAAGACATCAAGATATCTTTCCAGTATTGGACCTCAGTACAATAGCCAATCTTGCGCTATCTACTTAGTATCCGCACCATCAGCGTCTTTACGCAACTCATCAATTCATCTTTTAGGGGATAGTCATGGCTCAGTTCAAAGCAACCAACGTGCAAGGTAAAGCCACCGTTACCAATGCAAAATGTGAAGTTCGCCAACTTCAAGAAGGTGAATTGGTTGAAGAAGGTGAGGTCGTCAAGACCGCCGAAGGTGCCAAGGTTAATCTGGAAACTGAAGATGGCGCGGTAAAGGTCGTCAAAGAGAAGCAGACCGTTACCCTTGATGAAGAGTTTTTCCCCCTCTTTGGCAACGGTGCCAAAGATAGCGTCATGGCCAATGGCAGTGATATCAGCGCAATCATTGACGCGATCAGCAAAGGCACAAGTATAGATAACCAGCTTGAAGCAACCGCCTCCGGTCTGGATGCAGGAGATCAAGGCGATGGCAACAGCAATAGCGGCTCCAACTTGGTATTGTTAAAGAGCGTCGTAGAAACTATCGCTCCGGCTTCGGAAACACTGGTTGCTCCAAGTCGTAGCCCTGCAAGCACCATTTCCGATGCGGCAGCACAAGCCGCTGCTGAAGCCGCTGCCGCTCAGGCGGCGGCCGCTCAAGCCGCTGCTGCCGCTGCCGCCGCTCAAGCCGCTGCTGATGCTGCCGCCGCTCAAGCCGCTGCTGATG
>CAZNAD010000027.1:0-20895 GCA_964571195.1 uncultured Gallionellaceae bacterium
GCCGACGATTACGGCAAGCCGGTGGTCATCGCCGGGTTCGAGCCGCTGGATGTGATGCAGGCGATCTTGATGCTGGTACGCCAGATCAACGCAGGCCGCGCCGCCGTCGAAAACGAATTCACCCGTGCCGTCACGCGCGAAGGCAATCTGAAAGCACAGGAGTTGGTGGCGGAAGTGTTCGAGCTGCGCGACACCTTTGAGTGGCGCGGCTTGGGCAGCGTGCCGAACAGTGCGTTGAAGTTACGCCCCAAGTTCGCCGCGTTCGATGCCGAATTGAAATTCAAAGTGGATTACGTGGCTGTGCCGGACAACAGAGCCTGCGAATGCGCTGCCATCCTGCGCGGACAAAAACGCCCGCAGGAATGCAAGATATTCGGCACGGTGTGTACACCGGAGAACCCCGTCGGCTCGTGCATGGTGTCGTCCGAGGGGGCGTGTGCGGCGCATTACAGTTATGGGCGGTTCAGGGAGGCTGCGTGATGAGTACGGTCAAACCCAACTACACGCGCCCGCTCGACCTTAAGAATGGTCGAGTCGACATGTCGCACGGTTCCGGCGGGCGCGCGATGGCGCAGCTCATTAGCGAGTTATTTGCGGCGGCATTTGACAACGAATATCTGGCGCAGGGCAACGATGGTGCAACCCTGCCTGCGCTGAATGGACGGCTGGTGATGGCGACCGACAGCCATGTGGTGTCGCCTTTGTTCTTTGCGGGTGGCGACATCGGCTGCCTGTCGGTGCACGGCACGATCAACGACGTGGCGGTGATGGGGGCGAGGCCGCTGTATCTGTCTGCTTCGTTCATCCTCGAAGAAGGTTATCCGTTGGCCGATCTCAAACGCATCGTCGATTCGATGGCGCAGGCCTCGCGTGAAGCGGGCGTGCCTATCGTCACCGGCGACACCAAAGTGGTGGAGCAGGGCAAGGGCGACGGGGTGTTTATCACCACCACGGGCGTGGGTGTGGTGCGCGAGGGGATCAATCTTTCCGGCGATCTGGCAAAGCCGGGCGACAAGATTCTGCTGTCAGGTACGATAGGTGATCACGGCATGGCAATTTTGTCGCAGCGTGAAGGGTTGACCTTCTCCGCGCCCATCGTGTCGGACACCGCCGCGCTGCACGGCCTCATCGCCGCGATGATGGAGAGCGGCGCTGCATTGCGTGTGCTACGCGACCCGACGCGTGGCGGGCTGGCGACCACGCTGAACGAGATCGCCAAGCAGTCCGGCGTGGGCATGATGCTGCACGAGTCCGCCATCGCGGTGAATCAGCCAGTGGAAGCGGCATGTGAATTTCTTGGTCTTGATCCGTTATATGTGGCCAACGAAGGCAAACTCATTGCGATCTGTGCGCCTGAAGATTCGCAACGCCTGCTGAAGGTGATGCGCGCCCATCCGCTCGGCAAGGATGCTTCGATCATCGGCGAGGTGCTGCAGGACGCGCACGGCTTCGTGCAGATGACCACGAAATTAGGTGGTCGCCGCGTGGTGGATTGGCTGGCGGGCGAACAGTTACCGAGGATATGCTGACCAGAATCATGAAAATATCAAAATTCATCTTACGGAGGTGTCGTGGACGCTGCGCATAACATCTACCCTTTGGTCATGCTGGCACTGGTATTGGGCATGAAGCACGGTATGGATGCCGATCATCTGGCAACCATAGATGGATTGACACGTTTTAATGCTACTGCGGGACGTGCGCGATTGGCGCGCCTGTGCGGTCTTCTGTTCTCGCTGGGCCATGGTGTGGTGGTATGTGTCGTTGCAGTGGCGACCAGCTTGCTGTTCGAACAGGGCGCGATCCCGGCCTGGATGGATATCGTTGGAGTATGGATATCGGCGTTCTTCCTGCTGTTGCTCGGCACACTCAACCTGTATGCGGTGTTCACGACCCCCGAGCACGAGATGGTGCAGATGGTCGGCATCAAGGGGCGCTGGCTGGGCAAACTGAAATATGCGGGACATCCGCTCTTGATCTCGCTGGTGGGGGCTTTGTTCGCTTTCTCTTTTGACACGTTGTCGCAGGCGGCATTGTTCTCCACCACGGCTACGCAATATGGCGGGGCGGCCCATGCCCTGCTGCTGGCAGGCTGTTTCATGTTTGGCATGATGCTGACCGATGCCGCCAACGGTTTATGGATATCCCATCTGCTGCGCCGTGCCGATGCCACCGCACGGCTGGCATCACGCATCATGGGTATCACCGTGGCTTTGCTCAGTTTGTTCGTGGCGGCACTGGGATTGTCACGTCACTTCTTTCCCGATGCAGCCGCGTGGCAGGAAGGTCGCGAACTATTCATCGGCATGTCCATCATCGCAGTGATCGCGGTCAGTTTTTTGTTCGCACGCCAAGTCCAGCACAATCAATCCGCATCAGCTTGAATTTCTCTGACCCTCATCCTTTCATTCAAATGAGGTAATAAAGCCGCTCTTTTCCAGCCTTGTCGCCTGAAGGGTTGTTGTTAGACTTTTTCCAAAGTTTAGTCATCAACTCATTCAGGGAGAAACATCATGGAAAAAGCCGTCTTGCTGGTCTGCCTCGCTGCAATCGTCTTGTCGAATCCTGTGAACGCAATGGAAGAAGTACACGGCGACCAGCCCGCCGTCACATACTCCAGCCGCTGAACATCAGCGGCTAGTGCGCCAGCAGTGCCGGGAGATTCCAGTCAGAACGAAAGCCTCATGCCGATATGTGTCCCGCTATCCAGCACGGCACTACCGGCATCCTTGATACCAAAACTGATCTCGCGGTAACCGACATAGATCTTTGCTTGCGGGGAAGCCGCTACTTCAATGCGCAGGCCATATTGGCTGAAGCGCTCCGAATCCAGAAACGAAATGATCTTCAGCGCGAATTGATATTCGCCAACCAGATTGACCGGAACTGCCGTCGGCAGGCCATAACCGCCCTCAAGGCCGATGGCGATACCCGCGACGGTGCTGGTGACACCGTTCTTTTGTATTGACCCGAACAATCCCTTGAGGCCGCCGCCTCCGACCGGCGCGCCTGCGCCTTCTTCCCCTCCGCCTCCCGATGCGGCAACACCGACCTCAGCCAGAAGATTGTTGCTGTCATTCATCAGTAGGCCGCCTCTCAGCTTCGCCGGTCCTTCCCCGATCCCGGCAGAAGTGTCGTATCTGAGCTGTACGGCCGAGTTGTTCATGTTGATGTCAAATTCGTCCGCGAAGAGCGGGGTACTCAATGGCAACAATGAAACAGCCAGGATGCGCATGAAATACATGATGTCTCCTAAAAATCCGCAATGTCTGGATCGGATGATGCGCGATTGTACAGATTATCGACTGGTGCATGCAGCAGCACTCGCGCTGCGCGTGGTCGGAACTTTTCACGATGTTACAATCGAACGGAAAGTCATTCCGACTGCGGAGCAGGAGCGTTTATATGCCCAGAGAGATCAGTAACGGACGGGGAGCAAGTGCGAATGCACCGAGCCGGTGGCATGTTTTGTCAGCGCAACAGGTACTCGAATCGACCAAGTCGGCGACACAAGGCCTGAGTCAGGAAGAAGCGCTGCAGCGTTTGGCTGAATATGGCGCTAACCACCTGACCCCGGTCAAACGTCACGGACCGCTGTTGCGCTTCCTGCTGCAATTCCACAATGTGCTGATCTACGTGCTGCTGGCTTCGGCAGCGGTCACCGCTTTGCTGGCACACTGGGTGGACACCAGTGTGATCGTCGGCGTGGTGGTCATCAATGCCATCATCGGTTTTTTGCAGGAAGGCAAAGCGGAGAAGGCGATGGATGCCATCCGTCTCATGTTGTCTCCCGAGGCTACGGTGCTGCGCGAGGGCAAGCGTACCGTAGTTGCGGCGGAGGCTCTGGTACCGGGTGACATCGTGGTGCTGCAATCCGGCGACAAGGTGCCTGCCGACCTGCGCCTGCTGACGGTGAAGAACCTGCGTATCGAGGAAGCCGCGCTGACCGGTGAATCGGCTCCTGTTGAAAAACACGTGGATGAGGTGGAATTGCAAGCCCCGCTGGGTGACCGTACCTGTATGGCGTACTCGGGTACGCTGGTGGTGTACGGGCAGGGCACGGGTGTGGTGGTGGAAACAGCCGACGCCACCGAGATCGGATGTATCAGTGCCATGCTGGGTCAGGTGCAGGAATTGACCACGCCGCTATTGCGCAAGATGACCGAGTTCAGCCGGATATTGACCATCGCCATTCTGTTGCTGGCGGGGATCACGTTCCTGTTCGGCTGGATGGTGCATCACAACGGCTTCGGCGAGATGTTCCTGGCCGCTGTGAGCATGGCGGTCGCCGCGATCCCGGAGGGCCTGCCCGCCATCATGACCATCACGCTGGCGCTGGGTGTGCAGCGCATGGCCAAGCGTAACGCCATCGTCCGCCGTCTGCCCGCAGTCGAGGCATTGGGTTCAGTCACAGTGATCTGTACCGACAAGACCGGTACGCTGACACGCAACGAAATGACGGTGCAGCGGGTGTTGACTGCCGGGCAGATATTCGAGGTCAGCGGCGGAGGGTATGCACCACATGGCGGCTTCAGCATCGCCGGGTTAGCCGTCGAGGTGAACGGGCAGGCTGCGCTACAGGAGCTGTTCCGTGCCGGTTTGTTATGTAACGACAGTGTCTTGTCCGAGAGCGCAGGGACATGGCAAGTGGCGGGAGACCCGACCGAGGGAGCGCTGGTGACATTGGCATTGAAGGCGGGCATGGATGCGCCGTTCGAGCATGGTGCGCTACCGCGTACCGATGTGATCCCGTTCGAGTCCGAGCATCGTTTTATGGCGACGCTGCATCACGATCACACCGGTCATGCACTGATCTTCGTCAAAGGAGCACCGGAAGAAGTGCTGGCGATGTGTAGTAGCCAACGCCAAGCCGACGGGGATGGGCCGCTGGATACGAGCGCCTGGCATGGCAAGATGGCCGCCACGGGAGCACTCGGACAACGGGTGCTGGCCTTGGCGGTGAAGCCGGTCGCCGCGACACAGCGCGAACTGAACTTCAGCGATGTGGAATCGGGCTTCATTCTGCTGGGCATGGTCGGCATCACCGATCCACCGCGCGACGAGGCTGTGGTCGCCGTGCGCGAGTGTCTTGCTGCGGGCATTCGCGTCAAGATGATCACCGGAGACCATGCCGAGACGGCCGCCGCTATCGCCCAGCAACTGGGTATCGGCAGCGGCGGCGTGTTGACCGGCAGCGAATTGGACGGCATGGACGATGCGGCCCTGCGCAAGGCCGCGAGCGAAATAGATGTGTTCGCCCGAGCCAGCCCGCAGCACAAGTTGCGCCTGGTCGAGGCCTTGCAGGCCAACGGCGAAATTGTGGCGATGACCGGTGACGGGGTGAATGATGCTCCCGCGCTGAAACGGGCCGATGTCGGCGTGGCGATGGGCCGAAAAGGGACGGAAGTCGCCAAAGAAGCGGCGCAGATGGTGCTGGCAGATGATGATTTCGCCACCATCGCCCATGCGGTGCAGGAAGGCCGCACCGTGTACGACAACATCAAAAAAGCCATCGTGTTCGTCATTCCCACCAACGGCGGGGAGGCCGGTATGGTGTTGGTGGCGATCCTGTTCGGTATGACGCTGCCGATCATGCCGGTGCAGATCCTGTGGGTGAACATGGTCACGGCGGTGACGCTTGCGTTGGCGTTGTCTTTTGAAAAGAGCGAACCCGGCGTGATGCGGCGACCGCCCCGTGCCGTCGGGGAGCCCATCCTGTCGGGGTTCATGCTGTGGCGTATCGCTTTTGTCTCGGCCTTGCTGACTGCCGGGCCGTTCGCCTTGTTTCTGTGGGAAAGCGGGCGCGGGATCGGGCTAGAAGAGAGCCGCACGGTGGCGGTCAACGCATTGGTGATGGGGGAGATCATGTATCTGTTCAATTGCCGATACCTGCTGGCACCGGTATTTTCCCGCACGGGCCTGTTCGGCAATCCGGTCGTGTTGTTGACCATAGGGGTGCTGCTCGTGCTGCAACTTTCCTTTACCTACCTGGCACCGATGCAACAGATGTTCGGCACGGTCGCCATCGATCTCGCGGCGTGGACGCGGATCGTCGCTTTCGGCGTGTTGTTGTTCGTCGCGGTAGAGATCGAGAAAGCGTTACTGCGCAAGAAGTGACGGGCAAGTGCAGAGGGATGGAGTAATAGGCGCAATACGGCTAGAAGTGGGATGCGCTGTGATCTTCCGCTTTTCGGCCATTGCTGCCCTTGGAGACGATCTTCTTGTCTGACCGCAACACTTCATCTTTCTGCCATTCGATAACATCTACAATAGTCTGGGGTGATTCAGATAATCAGCGGAGATTCGTCAATGCCAGTTAGCAAACGTCGGCCCAAAAAGCTTGTGCGGCAGCAGAAGGTGGCTCAGCGGGCAAAATCTGCCGGTATGGTTTTCATGAAACATCCGTTTTCTAGCCTGCCGCGAGAGGCCGTTCTCAAAGGTTTGGTTGAGATGGGCCAGACCCATCAGGATGAATTCCCCCATCAGCTTGAGGAAGTCGAAACCATCCTGCGTTCCGTCGATCCGCTACTGACGATTTCGATGCTTGCGACCTACGGTCTTATGGGTGGCGTCGATGACAACGGCAATATCAGTTCCGGGTACAAAGGGGAAGAGTTCAATCAGTCGCATGTCGAGTTGGCGCAGGCACTTTGTCTGCGAGTTCCATTTGCCGAGTGTTCTAGAGAGCTCCCCAGGCCCGACACTGTCCAGCAATTGTTCGACCTGTTGCCGGAGTTGGGCAATGCGTTCGGATTGATGCGTTTCGTTCAGCTCCAACAGGAACGATCCGACGAAAACAAAGCGGTCATGGTTATTCAGGAGGAGCTACGACTTCACACCCAGGTCGTGCGAAACTGGGGCTATCTTAGCCGTGTCGCGGGAATTCTTAAACGCCTTTGCACCCCCATCGACGACGTATTCCTCGCGACGGCCGGCATTCGCGCGACAAACCTCGTTGATCTATTTACCCACCTGATTCGGCGGCATGAACGGCTTATCAATGAGCGGATTAAGAAACTCGTGCCCACATTCCGCGAAACCACGGTTGCCGGAATGCTTGACGCCTATCACAAGGCCAATCCGCACCTGAAGGACTCTAGTGCCGAGATGCTCGCCTTTGCAGAGGAACATGGCATTACGCTGGATCACATGAAGTCCATGCTGCTGTCTCATTCTGACTTAGCGATTGATGAAACCGATACGTTCGGTACCGAAGTTCTGGCATCCGAAACCGGAATTGATGCGTCGTCAATTGCATCAGCGTTGGAGCGTTTAAGTCATGGCTTTGGCGATCTGGCCAAGTGCAATCCGGAACACCTTTTCCTGACAAACCCGGTCTGGACAAAGCCTGTCATAAAGCTTGCGAGAGATAGTTATTTCTGCGCGATGCCTCAAGCATTTTTCTCCTTTGCGTTCCCAACTCTGGCGGCACTGCTTGAGGGTGATGATTCAGCGACAAAGCAGTATGAACAGCGACGGGCAGAATTTCTTGAATCTGACATCCGCGACTTGTTCGGCAAGGCTTTTCCCGATTGCGAAATTGGCACGGGCTACAGGTGGCGGGAAGGGCCGGACGAGTATGAAAACGACCTCATGGTCAGGGTCGACTCCCATCTGATTCTGGTCGAAGCCAAGTCGCATTCAATTTCATGGCCTGCATTGCGTGGAGCGCCCGATCGGGCACGCAGGCATGTCGAGGAGATACTGCTTGCCCCTTCCATCCAGTCCTTGCGATTGGCGACTCGTGTCTCTCAAGCCCTTGCCGACAAGGACAACAGGGATTCACTGCTTCCTCGGTTCCCGGTGTCCTTGGATCAGGTACGCACGGTACTCCGTTTGTCAGTCACCCTTGAGGACTTCGCCACCCTTCAGACAACGCTCCATCACGCCAAGAAGGCGAACTGGATTCCTGCAGATCATCCCATCGCGCCATGTATCTTGTTGGCCGATCTAGAAATCGTATTCGATGTCCTCGAATCGACACCGCACAAGATCCATTACCTCAAGCGGCGCGCCGATCTGGAAGCACATTTCGATTACAAGGGCGACGAACTGGACCTGCTGGGGTTCTACCTGCAATCCGGCTTCAACGTCGGCGAAGCCGAGTATTCTGGGCATCACTTCGCCTTGGTCACGATGTCGCAACCGATTGACCGGTATTACTCCGCACTTGAAGAGGGAATAGTCACAACCAAGCCGGCACCGAAGATGACGCGCTGGTGGAAAGACATCTGCGCCAAGATCGAGGTGCGGGATTTTCATCAATGGTCAGATATCGCGAATGTGCTCCTTGACGTATCACTTGAGGATCAGGAGGCGATTGCTAAGAAGTTCAAGCAGATTACCAAGAATGTGCACAAAAACTGGCGTATCCCTAGCCACAATTGCGCCATCGTCATGATCCCCCATCGGAAGCGACCTGATGCGCTGGCTATCTTTGCATTCAAGGAGCGAGACAAGGACAGTCGTCATACACGCATGGAGAATATCGCGGCTGAAATTTTCGAGAGTTCGCATGTGGAACGCTGCCTAGTGATCGGGGTCAACATTGACAAGATGCACTACCCCTATTCGTTGATTGCGGTCTTTTTCAGGGGGAAAGAGAAAGACACAACCGAAGGTCGTTGACGAATTAGGTTTCGGCGACATCTAGCTATCTAGGTTAGATGCGCGATGGATGGTGGCAATAGGCAGGAAGTGTGAGTCATGTCCGCTGTTCCACGCAGAGCGGAAGTTCCAAGAGGCCGCCGCCAACTTCCGCTTTGGACGAATAACGGTCCTCCATCCTGAGACAAACTCAGGAATTACCCCCAACATTCCATTTCGTCAAACTCAACCCCACTGCCTCCGCCACCTCGATGCCGTCGATGGCGGCGGACATAATCCCGCCCGCATACCCCGCGCCTTCTCCCGCTGGGTACAGCCCTTTGGTGTTCAAGCTCTGGTAAGTCTCGTCGCGTGTGATGCGCACGGGGGATGAGGTGCGCGTCTCCACGCCGGTGAGTACCGCGTCGTGCATGGAGAATCCCTTGATGGTTTTCTCGAAGGCGGGCAGGGCTTCGCGCACGGCTTCGATCGCGTAATCGGGCAACGCGGTGGAGAGGTCGCCCAGCGTGACACCCGGGGTGTAGGAGGGGAGGACTTCACCCAGTTTGGTCGAGGGGCGCTGCGCGATGAAATCGCCGACCAGTTGTCCCGGTGCGTTGTAGTTGCTGCCGCCCAACTCGAAGGCGCGGCTTTCCCATTGGCGCTGAAACTCGATGCCTGCCAGCGGGCCGCCGGGGTAATCTGCCGGGGTGATACCGACCACGATGCCGCTGTTGGCGTTGCGTTCATTGCGTGAATATTGGCTCATGCCGTTGGTCACCACGCGGCCTGCTTCCGAGGTCGCGGCGACCACTGTGCCGCCGGGGCACATGCAGAAGCTGTACACCGAGCGGCCATTGCTGGCGTGGTGCACTAGCTTGTAGTCGGCTGCGCCCAGCAGCGGATTGCCCGCGTTGGGGCCGAAGCGGGCGCGGTCGATGAGTGATTGCGGGTGTTCGATACGGAAGCCGACGGAGAAGGGTTTGGCTTCCAGATACACGCCGCGTTGATGCAGCATCTCGAAGGTGTCGCGTGCACTGTGGCCGATGGCGAGCACCACATGTTGGGTGGCGATGTGTTCGCCGTTTGCGAGTGTCACTCCATGCACTTGTCCGTTGTTGATCTCGATATCGCTCACGCGGCTCTGAAAGCGTACCTCGCCGCCGAGTGCGATGATCTCGGCGCGCATCACTTCCACCATTCCGACTAGGCGGAAGGTGCCGATGTGCGGTTTGCTGACATATTCGATCTCTGCGGGCGCTCCGGCTTTGACGAACTCTTTCAACACCTTGCGGCTGTAGTGTTTGGGGTCTTTCACTTGGCTGTACAGCTTGCCGTCGGAGAAGGTGCCCGCGCCGCCTTCACCGAACTGTACGTTCGACTCCGGGTTCAACTCGTGTTTACGCCACAGTCCCCAAGTATCTTTGGTGCGTTCGCGTACTTCTTTGCCGCGCTCCAGGATGATGGGGCGGAAGCCCATTTGTGCAAGGACCAGTCCGGCGAACAGGCCGCAGGGGCCAGTGCCGATCACGACCGGGCGTTCACTGAGATTTTTCGGCGCTTGGGTGACGAAGTGGTAGCTGGTGTCCGGTGCGACCTTTACATGGACATCGTTTTTGAAACGATGCAGCACTTTCTCTTCGTTCGCGACTTCGACATCCAGCGTGTAGATGAACAAAATCGCCGAGGGTTTGCGCGCGTCGAAGCCGCGCCGGAAGATGGTGTAGCCGTGCAGCTCATCCACGCGGATACCGAGACGCTTGATGATCGCATCGTTGAGGGAGTGTTGCGGATGGTCCAGCGGCAGCTTGATTTCGGTGAGTCGTAACATGGGGGCGATTCTACCTCACTGGCGCTTTGGGGTGGTTGCTGGAAAAGATTGCTGGTAGATTGCTGACTGCGGCCTGATTGATGGGCAACAAGATAGATTCCCCCAGGTATGTTTGAAAGATGATGGATGATGAGGTTCTCCGCGTGGATAAGGCCGACACTGTGAAAGATTTCCGTTCGTTGCGTACCCAGCTCTGGATGGTGATCGGGGTGATGGCGGCGATGTTGACAGGTGTGCTCGGCTTCACGTTTTACGAGTTGAACCTGCGCAAACACGACTACCTTATCCTCAATCTGACCGGACAAATGCGGGTGACGACCCGCAGCATGCTTGATCAGGCTAGGCATGTCGTGAGCGATCAGTCCTTGCGCCAGCCGCAAAGCTCGGCCACGCTGGAAAAGATATACGGCAGTGCCTTGCAGCAACAGATCGGCCTGTTGGAGCAGATCATCACCTCCCTGAAACAGCGGCGCTTGTCGCCCGCACTGACGGGTAAGGATGAGGCCATTCAATGTACCTGGGACCTGCGCTCGCGTTCGCAGATGGATTTGACGGCGCAGGACTGGGAGAACTTCCACGCTGCGCTGAATGTGTTTTCCGCTGCTGACGGGCAGCAGCGCAACTGGCTGGCTGAGGCGAGATTCATCGCGCAGAACGGGGAGTCCATGGTCGAGTCGTCTAACCATCTGGCACAGGCATTCCAGACCATGATGGAAGGCAAGCTGAATACCATTCGCGGATTCCAGGTGCTGGCCGCCGTGCTGTCGGTGCTGTTGCTCGGGCTGATCGCGCTGGCTGCGCACGTCAAAGTGTTAAGGCCGCTGCAAAGTGCGGTTGCCGGATTTGGCCGGGTGGCGCAGGGCGAGCTGGGACACCAGGTCGCAGTTGCTGCGAACAATGAGATCGGGCAACTGACGATGGCATTTAATTCGCTCTCCGAACGGATACGCTCTCTGTTCCAGCTTACCGACCGCATCAATCGCGGCAAGCAACTGGATGAGACACTCGACTTCGTGTTGCAGGAATTCCCCGCGTTCGTGCCGGTGGACTGGGTGTGTATTTTGTATCCCGCCGGGGATGACAATATTTTGCAGCTTGAGCGTATGGCCGGCGTGGCAACCCCCGGTTTGCGTGAGGGGATGGGTTTCATCAAGCAGCGCAATGCGCTGTCGCAAGTGACCGAGGCGCGTATGCCGCTGGCGATCAACGATTTGGCCGGGTATGCCGCAGGCAACGCGACTGCACAACTGGCGACTGCGCTGGACAATGCCGGTCTGGGGGCAGCACTTTATATGCCACTCACCAGTGAGCGCGCGGGCGGAGTGATGGTATTCGCATCGCGCGGCAAAGGTGTTTATACCGATGGGCACATCGAATTTCTCGGCAACATCGCGGCGCAGATCGGCCATATCCTTGAGCGCACCATCGTGGTGGAGGGGCTGGTGGTCGCCGCCTTGCAGGGCTTGGCCAAACTGGCCGAAAGCCGTGATCCCGAGACCGGCGACCACTTGGTGCGCATGACCCTGTATTCGGTTGTTCTGGCGGAAGAGCTGGCCAACAACGAAAAATTTACCAGACAGATCACCCCGGCCTACGTGCGCAGCGTCTACCGCTTTGCGCCCATGCACGATATTGGCAAGGTGGGGATTAGCGACAGTATCCTGTTGAAACCGGGAAGGCTGGATGATATTGAGCGCAAGGAGATGGAGCGGCATCCCTCCATCGGCGGTCAGGCGTTAAGGCGCAGCGAAGCGCAGATGAACGCGCTCGGCCACAGCATCTTTTCGGTCGGTATCGAGATCGCGGAAAGCCATCACGAAAAATGGGACGGCAGCGGTTATCCTGCTGGATTGGCCGGAGAGGCCATTCCGCTGTCGGCACGTATTGTGGCTGTTGCCGATGTGTTCGACGCGCTGACTTCAAAGCGCCCGTACAAGGATGCCTGGCCGGTGGATCGTGCGATTGCGGCGATCGACGAGAGTGCGGGTAAACAGTTCGATCCCGATGTGGTGAGCGCCCTGCACAGCGGTCTGCCCAAAATGATGGAAATCTACGAGAAATTTAAGCATGTTTGATGGGATGTATCCCGGTAATCGAGATTATGGCAAAAGCAAAAACGATCTATAGCTGCACCGAATGTGGCGGGCAATCACCCAAATGGCAAGGCCAATGCCCGCATTGCGGCGAGTGGAATACTTTGGTGGAGGCGGTGGCGGAAGCCGTTCCCGCTACGGGCAAAAACCGCTTTAGCGCACTCGCGGCCTCCGGCAAGTTGCAGCAACTGGCCGAGGTCGAGGCGAGTGAAGTATCGCGCACGCCCACCGGCATCGCTGAGTTCGACCGCGTGTTGGGCGGCGGCTTGGTGGAAGGCGGGGTGGTGCTGATCGGCGGTGACCCCGGTATCGGCAAATCGACCTTGCTGTTGCAGGCTCTCGCGCATCTTTCCAGTAGCAAAAAAGTGCTCTACGTCAGCGGTGAGGAGTCGGCACAGCAAATTGCATTGCGCGCCAAACGCCTCTCGCTGGATGCGCGTGAGGTGCATCTGTTGCCGGAGATACAACTGGAGAAGATCCAGGCCACGGTGACGAATGAGAAACCTGAAGTCGTTGTCATCGACTCCATCCAGACCGTGTATTCCGAACAGTTGACCAGTGCGCCCGGCTCGGTGGCGCAGGTGCGCGAATGTGCGGCGCAACTCACCCGCATCGCCAAAAGCGCGGGCGTGACCATGATATTGGTCGGCCATGTCACCAAGGAGGGCGCGCTGGCCGGGCCGCGTGTGCTGGAGCATATCGTCGATACCGTGCTGTATTTCGAGGGCGACACCCATTCCAGCTTCCGCCTGATCCGCGCGTTCAAGAACCGTTTCGGTGCGGTGAACGAGCTGGGGGTGTTCGCCATGACCGAGAAGGGCTTGCGCGAAGTCAGCAACCCGTCGGCGCTGTTCCTGTCGCAGCACGGTGCGCAGGTGCCCGGTTCCTGCGTGATGGTGACGCAGGAAGGCACGCGCCCCTTGCTGGTGGAGATACAGGCATTGCTCGATGATTCACATGCGCCGACTCCACGCCGCCTGTCGCTGGGCTTGGAGCAGAATCGTCTGGCCATGCTGCTGGCCGTGTTGCATCGCCACGCGGGCATCGCCTGTTTCGATCAGGATGTGTTCATCAATGCCGTGGGCGGGGTGAAGATCACTGAGCCGGGTGCAGACCTCGCCGTGCTGCTGGCGATAGTCTCCTCGCTGCGTAATCGCCCTTTGCCGGAAAAGATGGTGGTGTTCGGTGAAGTCGGCTTGGCCGGAGAGGTGCGCCCGGTACAACGCGGCCAGGAGCGTCTGAAAGAAGCTGCCAAACTCGGCTTCACGCACGCCATCATCCCCAAAGCCAATGCGCCCAAAAGCAAGATCGAGGGCATGGAGATCATCGCGGTGGAGCGGGTGGAGGACGCTGTGGCTAAGATGCGCTGAAGCAAGTTTTCAGCCATCCGATTGTATGTCTCAAGCCTGTAGTCTGCCAGCTAGGGTGTGGCCGTATCTGTAGTATCATTGCCCTGAACCGCACCCCATCCTTATCATGAAAACAGTCCTTCTCAGCGAAATCCTGACTGCCACGGTCAACACGGCCTCGCCGGAAATTGCGGTCTCTGAGGTGCTGGCACAGATGGCTAGCCTGAGCATCAGTTGCGTCGTCGCGGTGGATGCTGATCATCACCCGCTGGGCATATTCACCGAACGCGATGCGGTCAGGTTGCTGGCCGAGCGGCGCGGGCTGGGGATGCTCAAACTTGGCGAAGTGATGAGCACGCCGCCATTTTCGTCTTCCGCCGATATCGATTTTCGCGAAGCCTACCGCCTGCTTCAGGAACGCGGATTCCGCCATCTGGTCGTGGTCGATAAAGACAACAGGCTGAGAGGGATAGTCACCGAGGGTGATTTCTTGAAACGGCTCGATGTCGGTGATCTGTCCGAATTCAAGAGTACGGAAAAAGTGATGTCACGCAATATCGTGACGGTCGATATGGAGGCTTCGGTCGCGGATGCGGTGAGCCTGATGAGCCGGAACCGCTATAGTTGCGTGGTGGTGACGCGGAACCAGATCCCGCATGGGGTTGTGACCGAGCGGGATGTGGTGAAGCTGGCGCAGGTGGATGCTGATTTCAGCACTATCCCCGTCAGTAGTGTGGTGCGCACTCCCTTGATCACCGCGTCTCCGGGAATGGCATTGCCTGATGCGATCAGGCTGATGGAAAGACATGCGATCCGTCATCTGGTGGTGACCGATCAGGATAAATTGCTCGGTTTGGTGACGCGCCACGATCTGGTCAAGACATTGCAGGGCGGTTATGTGCATTTCCTGCATGAAACCATACAGATGCAGCGTCAGGAGTTATTCAAGCTCAGCCAGCAGCGCAGTCTGTTCAAATTGCATGATGCCGCACTGGCTGCATCAGCCAATGCCATTTTTATCGCGGATCGGCAGGCCGTGATCCAGTGGGCTAATCCGGCTTTCTCCAGACTGTCGGGCTACACCCTCGAAGAAACGGTGGGCTGTCGTATACAGGATTTGGTCAAGTCCGGTGAGCAGCCGCCGGAATTCTATGTGCAGCTTTGGGAAACACTCCTGAGCGGGCAGGTCTGGCACGGCGAAATTGTCAACCGGCGCAAGGATGGGACGTGCTACCCGGAAGAGATGACGGTCACACCGGTGCGGGTCGACAGTGAGGAGATTACGCACTTTATCGCCGTCAAGCAGGATATCAGCGACCGCAAACGCTCCGAGGCGCAGATACATGACCTGGCTTTCTATGATGTATTGACCCGACTCCCCAATCGCCGTCTGCTCAATGACCGGCTGGAGCAGGTGATGGCCGCGAGCAAACGTAGCGGTCATTATGCCGCGTTGATGTTCCTTGATCTGGATAACTTCAAGCCGTTGAACGACGAATACGGGCACGAGGTGGGGGATATGTTGTTGCAGGAGGCGGCACACCGCATCAGCAGTTGTGTGCGCGCGACGGATACGGTGGCCCGTTTTGGCGGCGATGAGTTCGTGGTGGTACTGAATGAACTGGAGTCGAGCCGCGACAATTCGGTGATACAAGCCAGAATGATCGCAGACAAAATACGTGTCGCCGTATCTGAGCCTTATTCGTTGCTGGTCCGATCAGTACCTCCCGACAGCGCGGGGATTTCGGTGACACATCACTGCACATCAAGTATCGGCGTGATGCTGTTTCTGGGGCACGATGCTTTCCCCGCAGAAATCATCAAACGGGCGGATATTTCCATGTATCAGGCGAAAACGGCAGGTCGCAATCTGATTCGTTTTCATGATGCCAATTGAATGGTTAGAGCGAAAAGTGATTTTTGCTGCAAACTGATAGAGGCCGGTTTTTCAAGCAAGTCCATCATCTTCGTCAGACAGTCGATTTATGCCAAACAATAACGAGTCTCGCTGGTCCCATCCGCACACCTTCCACCAAAGCAATTCCGCCGCAGAGCGGGGTACACGCGCCGTGATGTGGATCACGGCGACGATGATGGTAGTGGAGATCGCTGCGGGATGGTGGTTTAACTCGATGGCGTTGTTGGCGGACGGTTGGCACATGAGTTCGCATGCTTTTGCCATCGGGTTGAGCGCCTTTGCCTACGCGGCAGCACGGCGTTATGCGGATGACCCGCGCTTTGCCTTTGGCACCTGGAAGATCGAGATACTGGCGGGTTTTGCCAGCGCCATTTTCCTGCTCGGTGTTGCCGCGATGATGGTATTCGGTTCGGTGGAGCGGTTGTTTTCGCCGCAAGCTATCCATTATCAGGAAGCGATCATTGTTGCGATCATCGGCCTGTTGGTGAATATCGTTTGTGCCATGATCCTCGGCCATGCCCATGAAGGACATGACCATACACATGCTCACCGGGCCGCTTCCGGTGCGGCTCCCCATGCGCCACAGGCATATCGTCAGGTAGCGCCATCCTCCCATCATCGGACACGCCGTCATGAGCACTCCAGACATCATCATCACCAACACCATCACGATTTGAATCTCAAGTCGGCTTATCTGCATGTCATTGCGGATGCGGCAACTTCTGTACTGGCGATCATTGCGCTGGTAGGGGGCTTGTTGTACGGCTGGTCGTGGCTGGACCCGGTGATGGGTATTGTTGGTGCGCTATTGGTGGCGATCTGGGCCAGGGGGTTGTTGCTCGATACGGGGAAGGTGCTGCTTGATCGGGAGATGGATCATCCTGTGGTGGCGGATATCCGCGCGACCATTGAATTGGCAGATGATTCCGATGAAACCCGAGTCACAGATTTGCATGTCTGGCGCGTCGGCAAGGATGCTTATTCCTGTGCGGTCAGTATTGTCACCCGAAGTATGCTGCTGACGCCGGAGCAGGTGCGGGATCAGTTAAGCCGGCATGGGGAGATTGTGCACACGACAATCGAAATTCATCGTTACGGTTGAATGTTTTTATGGGAGGCGTAGAGGAGGGCGTTTTCGTTCAGGGCGCGGGCGGCATCGCCGATTATAGGATCGCCGCAGCGCTGTTTTAAGCCGCAGCGTTTGTCGTGTATGCGCGGATTGGAGAACAGGGGCAAGTTACCTTTGTCGTTGCCCATGATTTCGCGCATGCGTCCGCCTACCATGATGTCGCCGAATTCTCCCTCTTGCCGGATGCCGTCACAGTTGCCCTCGGCATAACCGTTGGCATAAGGGGTGATGGCTGAAGTATGGCTATGCTGAGGATCGCAATTACCCACCTGTGTGCCGTGGTTCAACCCCATCAGATGTCCCAGTTCATGGGCAATGGTATGCGCGCCGCACATAAAATGGACCACAGCGAAGGCTTTGCGCGGATCGGAGACTGCGGCCACACTTTGGTTCACCGCGTAAGCACGTCCGCAACCCGGTTTGCCCAGTACCGTGAGTTTGTTCACCATGGCGATGGTGTAGTCGGCACGGGCATCGTGCGTTTTTTGGAACATGGCCGCGAACGCTTTGCGTTCATGCGCCATGTCATCGATGATTTGCACATCATCCGCCGTGGTGATGGCGGTGAATTCAATCTGTGCAATCTCGGCTTTGAGGGCGACTTCGCTATTGCGATAGTAGCTATTCAGCACATCCACATAAATCTTGAGCGTGTCCCGTGTGATTTTGCGTTGTGCTTCAGTAACGCCTAGCTCATCACTCACGATGAAATGGATGCCGATAGTCTCAGCCCGGGCGAGGGTTATGCTCAGCAACCAAAGTAACGCAATGGCGATGCGCTGTCTCGTCATGCAGATTGCGGCGTGTTGCGTGAGTTGACGAATCCTGCAATAGCCAGCGCGCGTTTCTTGCGTAAATCATCACCCGGGTGTTCCAGTAGTGCGCGCACTTCACGCGTGAACTTGATCAATCCGACCAGTTCAATCCATTGCGCCAGTTTTTTATTCTCTTTAGCGTTGAGCGGGCTGTGGGCTGAATAGGCTGCAATGAAGGCATCGAAGCGGGCGAAATCTGCCAGGTGGATATATTGCTCGGCAAGCGAGAATTCAAAAGCTCCATCCACTACATCGGCGATGCGCGGGCCGAAATAGGCATTATTGAAATCGAAGAATATCGAGCGGACTAGCGTGTCGGTCATGACATTTTTGGGTGTCACATCGCCGTGATTGTGCGTGAAGGGAATATCCGCATAGAGGGCATCTCGATTTTTGCGGGTGCTGAAGCGCTCTAATGAGGGGGCGAATTGCTGCAAGGCTGCTGCGATCTCTGGGCTGCTCCCGGTATGGTTCAGGTATTCCTTGAACAGCGGTAGCCAGAGAGTGCAGATGTCTTCGAAAGTAAAGTTCTTGGACACATTCAGTGCTTGATCGAGTTGTACCTGATGGATGGCGGCCAGTGCGGCGCATGTCTTGTCGAGCGGATATTCCGGCTGCAACTGGGGCTCACCATCGATATGTTCAAACAGCAACGCGGGAAATCCCTCGATTTGTACCTGTTCTTGTGTGCTTGGAATCACGCCGGGGGTCTGGATGCCGCGCTCTTTCAGAAGGGAGATCAACTTTCCTTCATAGGCGGTATGTTCCTCGACGCGATTGCGTTTGTAATTACCGGAAACTTTGAAGAGTTTGAGCACGTAGCGAAGTCTGCCGCAGGACACTTTGTATAGGGCATTTTCCGTCGCGACATTGAGTTTCTCAATAGCCACGTTAGGCAGGGTGTATATCTCGCTCACGCGCTGTGCGATGTTGCTTTCCTCACCCGTGCGATTGATGATGCCGTCGCGAGTGCGGTCATAGAACAGCTCAGATTCGAATTTTTTCAGGAATGCGTCTTTCTCTGTCCGGTGTTCGCGGGAGGGAAAGAAGACATAGGCATCAATCAAATGTTCGATGAGCGGCAGATGCGGATAGCTCTTGCGCCATTCGGCGATGCCTCCGGCAATCGGTATTTGCGTGATGTGGTAAATGGCGCATTGGTTGGAGGCTTCGTTTTGCTTGATGAGATGCCAATGCGCGGGAATATCTGCTTCGTGCGCTGGGTCAATCTCGATCAATATGTCTACATCGGAGCCGAGTTTAACTTGCGGGCCGTTGACGAAAGGGGCAAGGTAACGCCCCATTTCGCCGCGCAGCGCCGAACCCATCAAATAGATTTTATCGACACATGCGTATGCGGCGACTTCATCATGCAGGGTGTCGCGGACTTGTTTTAGCAGCGCTTCCTGTTCAATGGGGGGCAGGTTGCGCTTAGTGGGCTTAACAAACCACAGTTTGAGACCGACCAGAAAATCTCCCCATGTCTTGTAGAGTGTCGCGGCTTCGCTTTTGCCGCCTTGGCTGGTGACGCTATAGGGGAAGATGACTTGCTGGTTTGCGGAAGAGTAGAGCCATGATTGCTGGTTGATATCGACATTCAACGTTTTTCCCGAGCTCAGGGCGAAATATAGATCAAGCACTTGGCATTTGATGTGATTTAGTTCGTCCGGGTTGATGGAACTCGCATTGCGCGATAGGAAGTCAACCAGCCTTTCGGTGGACTTGTTGCCGCGAATACGTTTGTAATCCAAAGTGGACTGCTGAGTATTTACTTTGGCGATCACTTTTAGGGATGCTCCCTGATAGCGATGCTCATACTTTTGCGCATCCAGCGTGAAACCAATGAGTTTGAATATTTCACGTATCTTTGGGAAATGGTAGGGCGCTACGGCGATAGCCAGTATCTCTCCCGGTACGTTACCCGCATCCATAGTGAAGTCGACATCGTTGTCTTCCAGCAGCGCCAGAACTTCATCGTAACTGCGGGCATATGGGCTATCCACATCCAGACTTTTAAACAGTTGCGCGATTTGGCGAAATTCGGCTTCATTGAATAGAAGTTTGTAGTTGCGGCAATGAAAGTGAAATCCGTCGCTGCATTCCTCCAGAGAGAAACGCTGGGGGTGATATTTAACATCATGCTTGAGCAGAGATTCGGTCCAGATGCGCACATCATCCTGATTAGCATTGGGGAGCTTTCCATCCTGGTAGTTTTTTTCTTCGATGATGGTTTGAAGTTCCTGAGATTGTTTGCGAAATGCCTCGCAAATATCCTCGAACTCACCACGGCTTAATTCGATACGCAGGTCGCGATAGTGGATGTGGATGTTCTCTTCCATGTCGAGAAAAAAGTGCTGATGGCGCTGTTTGCCCAGCATATTGCTCCGGTAAAGCATTTTCTTGATGACGCCCATGCCGAGTTCTCCAAAGATGGTCTGATGCGAATCACTTTTCATGCCGCGCGGCATGCAATAACCAAGTCGTTATACGCAGATGATATCAGTTAACCATGCAGATATAAAAAACGGAATTCCTGTGACAGGAATTCCGTTTGGTTTGGACTGAAGAAGCTATCGTTTTACCATTCGATCTTGTCGATGTTGCTAAAGTCGATCGTTCCGTGTTCGGTAGTGATGCTGCCCGAGTGCCCGTCGGTGCTGATGGAGCCGTGTTCGCTGTTGTTGGAGATTTGATGACCGTCGATCTCCACTGTCCAGCCGCCGTGTGAAGATGGACCGCCACCGACATCCATCTCGATTACGTCAGTCCAGCCGCTGCCACTACCTCCGTCCACCGTGGAATGGCCGGACACATCGCCGAAGGTGAAGGTGTCGTTACCTGAATCACCGTAGAGATGGTCGTTGCCGCCGGAGGCATGGATAACATCATTGCCCGAGCCGCCGTGAACCGTGTCGTTGCCAGAACCGCCATCCAGATTGTCGTTGCCGCTACCACCGTCGATCGTATCGTTACCGGAGCCGCCAAGAATCGTGTCGTTACCGGAGCCGCCGCTGATCGTGTCATTGCCGGCACCACCATCGATGTTGTCGTTGCCACTAGAGCCATCTATGTTGTCTGCTTTGCTGCTGCCAGTGACATTGTGGGACGAATTATCTTCGCCATTGTTGTGGTCGCCATTGTTGTGGTCGCCATTGTTGTGGTCGCCATTGTTGT
>CAZNAD010000028.1:0-15237 GCA_964571195.1 uncultured Gallionellaceae bacterium
TGGAGTCATCCACTTCGGGGTAGACGAACACGCTGGAGAACGAGGTGTGGCGGCGATTGCCGGAATCGAACGGCGACTTGCGCACCAGACGGTGCACGCCGGTTTCAGTGCGCAGGTGGCCGTAGGCATATTCACCGGTGATCTTGAGCGACGCACCTTTGATGCCCGCGACTTCGCCGTCGGACTGTTCCAGAATTTCGACCTGAAAGCCTTTGCGTTCGGCGTAGCGGATATACATGCGTAACAGCATTGAGCCCCAGTCCTGCGCTTCGGTGCCGCCGGAACCGGCCTGAATGTCGAGGAAACAGTTGGCCGCGTCCATCTCGCCGGAGAACATGCGGCGGAACTCCATGTCGGCCACGATCTTTTCGGTTTGCTCGATATCGGAGGCGATGCTGTGCAGGCTGTCATCGTCGTTCTCAGCCAGCGCCATTTCCATCAGTTCGCCCGCGTCGTTGAGCGAGCTTTCCACTTTTTGCAAATTGAGCACGACGCCCTCCAGCATCTTGCGTTCCTTGCCCAGCTCCTGCGAACGTTTGCTGTCCTGCCAGACAGCGGGGTCTTCGGCGAGGACGACGACTTCGGCTAAACGGTCTTGTTTGCCGTCGTAGTCAAAGATACCTCCGCAGTTCGATGTTACGCGTGCGCAGGTCTTGTATCTTGTTGGTGAGGGCGTTGAGTTGTTCGGCTTCCATGATGTGTTTACGGCAGTTTTCAAAGGCCGCGATTATACATCTACTGGCTTTGCCGAAGGGAGGGAAAGAGGGGCGGAGTCACAGGAAGGTCAGCCCCAACGCCACACCCGCAGCCATCGCGCCGAAGCCGCCCGCCACGTGTTTTGCCAGAGTCCGTCCACCGATGAACAGCAGCATGCCGAACTTGAATGCCATATTGGCGATGAAGGCGATGGCGATGGCCGCTACAGCCTGATCGCCGCTCAATTGATTGAGCGAGAACAGGCGCAGGCTGGACAGGGTGATGGCATCAACATCGGTGAGGCCGGAAACCATGGCGACGATATACAAACCGCTGCTGCCCGCGATGTCCGTTAGCCAAGCCGAGCACAGTAGCACCACGGCATACAGCACACCGAAGCCGAGCGCTGCATGAATCTCGGTCGGGTTAGAAGTCTGAGGCAAAGGCAGGTCGGCTTCGGAGCGCAGCCTGTTCCAGCTCCACAACGTGACGCTGAGCCCGCAAACGAGACCGAGTGCCAGCGAAGGCAGCAATTTGGGTGTCACGGCTGGGGATACCAGTGCGCTGACCACGGCCAGACGGATCAATACGACTTGGCTGGCGATGAGAATCACCACGGCGGAAAGGCGCAGCATGCCTTCGTTAGTTTTGCTGTGGCGTGCATAAACCATGGTCGTGGCGGTGCTGGAAGCCAGACCGCCGAACACGCCCAGCAGCGGGGCCCCGTAACGGTGACCGGTCCAGTGCAGCGCGACATAACCGGCGAGACTCAGGCCGGAGATCAGCACCACCATCATCCATGCGTTGTGCGGGTTGAAAGCGTTGTACGGGCCGAAGGTCTGGTCGGGCAGAATGGGCAGAATGACGAAACTCAGCACGGAGAATTGCAGGATAGAGACCAGGTCGCGGCGCGAGAGCCGTTGCGACATGCCTTGCAGCTCCGGTTTGAAATAGAGCAGAGTGGTGGTGGCGATGGCAAGCATCACGGCGAGTTTGGACGAACCGTACCAGGTCAGCACACCCAGCGCATAACAGATCAGCAGTGCGGCGACCGTGGTGGTACCGGGATCGTTGTTCTCGGTGGGGGCGTTGATATAAGCGGCCACGATCATGCCCGTGATGGCGAGCAGTCCGGCGACCAGCAGCCAAGGTGCCCCGGCCTTGTCGGCCAGCAATGCGATGAGTGTGCCGAACAGGGAGACCAGCGCGAAGGTGCGCAAGCCGGCTTTGGCGGACGGATTGCGCTCACGCTCCAGACCGATGAGCAGACCGATCGCGAGACTGGTCAGAAACTGGGGCAGCGCGTCGAGGCCGTCGCCGGGCAGAAATGCGGCTTCCATCGTTGTTCTCCTTACCAGTGGCGCACGATGAGTTGCAGACTCTCGCTGCCATTGTATTCATTGACGGACAGACTGTACACGGCATGTACGTTAGCGGGGGCGGGTTCGGCGTAAAAGAAGCGGATGGCATCGAAACTGCCGGACGGCGAGGAGAGTCTCAGCTTGAGGTGTTTCTCGCCGACCACGCGCTGGCTCTGCACGCGGAAATCGCCCTGGAACAGCGGTTCGGGGAAGCCCTGTCCCCATACCTGTTCTTCCAGCGCGCGGGCGGTATCCAGTACGAAATCGCCGGGCACGAGTTCACCATCGGTCTCGATCTCTTTCACCAAGTCCGCCGGCGAGAGCTGGCTGCGCACGACCGTTTCGAAGGCATCGCGGAATGCCGTGTAGTGTTCCTCGCGCAGTGTCACACCCGCAGCCATGGCATGACCGCCGAATTTTTGCAGCAGATGCGGATGACGTTTGGCGACGAGGTCGAGCGCATCGCGCAGATGCAGTCCGTGGATGCTGCGTCCCGAGCCTTTCAGCTCACCGTCCTTACCGCGCGCAAATGCGATCACCGGGCGATGGAAGCGGTCTTTCAGGCGCGAGGCGAGAATGCCGATGACCCCCTGATGCCAGCTTTCGTCGAACAGCGCGAGGCTGTAACCGTCGGCGGGGTTGATGTGCTCAAGCGCGGCGAGCGCGGCCTCCTGCATGTCGGCTTCGATGCTGCGGCGCTCCTGATTCAGCGCATCCAATTGGGCAGCGATCCCGGCGGCTTCGTGCGCGTCATCGGTCAGCAGGCAGCGTATCCCCAGCCCCATGTCTTCCAATCTCCCCGCCGCATTGAGACGGGGGCCGACGATGAAACCGAGCTCGAATGCGGAGGCTCGTGCGGCTGGTTTCTTGGCGATCTGAAGCAGTGCGGTGATGCCGCAACAGGCTCTTCCGGCACGGATGCGCTGCAATCCCTGCTGCACGAGGATGCGGTTATTCCCGTCCAGCCTGACGACATCGGCCACGGTGCCGAGCGCGACCAGATCCAGCAGCGAGCCGAGGTTAGGTTCGCGTTGTGCGGCAAAAGCGCCGCGTGTGCGCAGTTCGGCACGCAGAGCCAGCAGCACATAAAACATCACCCCGACTCCCGCCAGATTTTTGCTGGGAAACTCACAGCCGGGCTGATTCGGGTTCACGATGCACTGCGCATCCGGCAGCACATCGCCGGGCAAGTGGTGATCGGTTACCAGTACCTGTATGCCGAGCCGGTTGGCTTCCGCGACACCTTCCACGCTGGCGATGCCGTTGTCGACGGTGAGCAGGATGTCCGGTTCCGAACGCTGTGCCAGATGCACGATCTCGGGTGTCAGGCCGTAGCCGTATTCGAAACGGTTGGGCACGATGAAGTCCACCCGTGCGCTGAGCATGGACAGACCACGCATCGCAACGGCACACGCCGTTGCACCGTCAGCATCATAGTCGGCCACGATCAGGATGTTCTTGTGTGCGGTGATCGCATCGGCCAGCAGGCATCCCATCTCGCGGATGTTCTTCAGTTGCGTGAACGGCAGCAACTGTTGCAGATCGGTTTCCAGTTCGGCTGTTTGTCTGATACCGCGTGCCGCAAAGATGCGAGCCAGTAGCGGCGACAGGCCGGAGCTGATGAGTTGCTGTTGTGCCGTGTTGGAATAGGTGCGCTGAACGATACGGGTCATGGGATGAGTCAAGCCGCTTCCGGCAGCAGTTTGTTCCAGAGTGCCAGCACGGGGGTGATGTCGAGGCTACCCGGCTCGATCCGGCACAGGGCCTGGTTGTTCAAGCGCATCTGGTGTTGCAAGCGGCGCAGCTCGCGGTAGAGGTCGCGCACGGTATCGCTGTCGTGCTGAGCGATCAGTTGCAGCTTTGCCGCAACGGCCAGCAGCGCGATGTTGCCGCTGTTGGCGGTGAGTTCGGGGTGGCTCGCCGCGTGGGCAAGAACCAGGAATTGCACCATGAATTCGATATCCACCATGCCGCCGCTGTCGTGTTTGATATCGAACAGGTCGCTGTTGTTCGGATGCCCGTCATGCATCTTCTGGCGCATGGCGATGACTTCACGGCGCAGTACCGCGATTTCGCGGGGCTTGCGCAACACCTGTTCGCGGATGCTCTCGAATTGTTTTCCCACCTCGTTATCACCGGCGCAGAACCGCGCGCGCGTGAGCGCCTGGTGTTCCCACACCCAGGCTTGGTTGCTTTGATAGTCGGCGAAAGCGGCGATGCTGCTGACCAGCAATCCGCTCGCACCGTTGGGGCGCAGGCGCAGGTCGGTCTCATACAGACGCCCGGCAGAGGTATAGCTGCTCAATACCGTGTTGATACGTTGCGCCAACCTGGCGTAGTTTTCGCCAGCCTCGTCGTGTTCGTCGTCGAACAGGAAGATCAGGTCGAGATCGGAGTCGTAGCCAAGTTCGCGACCACCCAGCTTGCCATAGGCGATGATGGCGAAACGGGCCTGTTCGCGGTGTTTTTTGCGCGCCTCTCCCCAGCACAGTTGCAGCACGTGCCCCAGGATCAGGTCGGCCAGATCGCTTAGATGGTCGCTCAAGGTCTCCAGTGGCAGCAGTCCCTGTAGATCCATCGCCAGCAGGTGGAAAGTCTGCGCCTGTTTGAAATGTCGCAACACATCCATCTGGCGTTCCAGATCGCCGCTGTGTCCGAGCAGTTGTGTCGCCAGCATCGCATCCAGCTTGCCCCATTCCGGGGCGCGATAGATCTCGCGCGCGTCGAGCAATTCGTCGAGCAGGCTGGGGTGCTGGGCAAGGTAATCGCAGGCCCATTCACTGGCACTGGCGAAACGCGCCAGCCGCTCCAGTGTCTGCGGATGCTCGGTCATGAACGCGAGATAGGTGCTGCGCCGGCTGATCTGTTCGAGCAGCTTCAGCAGACGCGGCAAGGCCAGATCGCGTTGCGGCAGGTTTTGGCAACGGGCGACCAGTTGCGGGATGATCTTGTCGATACGCGCCCTGCTGAGTTCTGGAAGTTGTTTGTAGCGATTGCTGTTGCGCAGTTGTACGAGCTGTCCGGCGAGCTCGGTATGATTGCCAAAACCAAGCTCGCCCAACTCCTCCGCCAGAGATGCGGTAACGAGATGGTCGTTCCAGAGCGGGCTGTCGACCGGACTGTCGTCTTGTTCGGTGGTGAATATCTGGTTGAAATGGCGGCTGACCTGTTCCCGATACACATCGAGCTGCGCCATCAATGCGGCGTAGTTCGGGTAATTCATCGCCACGGCGAGCAACTCGCGGTTGGCATCATCGCCCGGCAGGTCTTGCGTCTGCTGGTCGTCCAGATATTGCAGGCGATGTTCCAGATTGCGCAGGAACACATAGGCCTCTCCCAGTTCTGCGGAAGTTTGCGCATCCAGCTGCCCGTTCTCGGTGAGCAGGCGCAGCACAGCCTGGGTAGGACGGATGCGCAAGGACGCATCTCGCCCCCCACGGATGAGCTGGAAGACCTGGGCGATGAATTCGATCTCGCGGATGCCGCCGGGGCCGAGCTTGATGTTATGGGCGCGGTCGCGCCGTTCCACTTCCTGACGTATCTGCGCGTGTAACTTGCGCATGGACTCGAACGCGCCGTAGTCCAGATATTTGCGGAATACGAACGGCTGTGCCAGTGCCATCAGCTCATCTGCTGTGGCCGCATCGGCGGGGGCGATGACCCGCGCCTTGATCCATGCGTAGCGCTCCCATTCGCGGCCCTGGCTGACCAGATATTCTTCCAGCGCGGCAAAGCTCATCACCAGGGCGCCGCTGTCGCCGTAGGGGCGCAGGCGCATATCGACGCGGAACACATAACCGTGCGCGGTGAGTTCGTTGATGAGGCTGATGACCTTGCGGCCGAGCCGGGTGAAGAACTCGTGGTTGCCCAGCGGGCGTGGCCCGTTGGTTTCGCCATCTTCCGCATAGACGAAAATCAGGTCGATGTCGGAAGATACGTTGAGTTCACCGCCGCCCAGTTTGCCCATGCCGATGACCAGCAACTCCTGCACCTTGCCGCGTTCTGTGCCGACCGGATCGCCGTGCGCCTCGGACAGCATGCGGGCGGCGAAATGCAAAGCGCGTTGCACTGCCAGCTCTGCCAGAGCAGTCATCGCCCGCATGACTTCATCGAGACCGGTCAAGCCGCCGAGGTCGCGCAGCAGGATCTTGAGCATGACCCGTTTGCGCAGGTCGCGCAGGGCGCGGGAAAGCTCATCTTCCGTCGCCTGCGGCAGCGCGTCCAGCCACTGTTGCATCTCTCCGGCGTTGCAGGGCGTGGTGTAATGAACTTGCAGCCACGGTAATAGTTCTGGCTCGGCTTCCACCAAGCGGTTGAAATAACGGCTGCAGTGCCTGCCATGCAGGACGAGTCGGTCAAATTCGGAATCAGGGATAGCCATATTCATGGTGGGGCGCTTGGGGTAAAATCGAAAAGGTTAACTCGGGCATTATAAGTCCCCTGTGTTCTGTATGTTTCGCTTACGCAATATCCATTCGCGGTCACCCCGCACAAGGGCAAGATGCTGAACCTTCCGCAACGTTTCATTCCATCGAGATCGGGCAAGTTGGCGCGTGTGGCGCTGCTGTTCGTCATCGTGCTGGGCATGGTGCTCGCCGGGATGCTGATGACATTGCGTTATCGCGTGTTGCCAGAGATCGAAAATTATCACCCTGAAGTCGTCGCACTGGTCAGTCGCGCGGTCGGATTGCCGGTGACGATAGGCAGGATAGAAGCGGACTGGCACGGCTTGCGGCCGCGCCTGGTATTTTTCGATGTGCGCTTGCTGGATGGACAGGGGCAAAACGTGCTGGCTCTGCAGCGGGTGGACAACGTCGTTTCATGGATGACATTACTGAGCGGGGAGTTGCGTCTCAGCGCACTGGAAGTGGATAGCCCGGATATCGCCATCCGGCGCGACAAACAGGGCGCCATGCATATCGCTGGTGTGCAGTTGTCGGCACAGTCCGGGGATGGAAAGCTGGCCGACTGGTTGTTGCATCAAGCCCGTATCGTCGTGCGCAATGGGCGTGTCACCTGGCAGGACGAATTGTATGACAGGCCGACGCTGGTACTGAACCAGGTGGAGTTCCTGTTGAGTAATAGCGGTGCGCATCATCGTTTCGCCGTACGGATCACCCCCCCGGAGCAAATATCGACGCCGGTGGATGTGCGTGGATATCTGGTCGGGGACAGTTTGGTCGAATTGTCGGACTGGCGTGGCGAGGTGTTCGCTCAGATCGAGGCCGCTGATGTACGGGCTTGGGAGAGTTGGCTGACATTTCCAGAAGGATTCTCCCGGGCCAGGGGCGGCGCGCGCGCATGGTTCGGAATCGAGTCCGGGCAACTCAAGCGTATCACTGCCGATGTGGATATGCGTGACGTGCAGGCGCGTCTCGGACAAGAAACCGCGCCGCTGGATATCGCCACACTGCACGGACGCTTGGGCGTACAGATCCTGAAACAAGGTTTCGAAGTATCCACACAGGCGCTTTCCCTGCAAATGAATAACGGTTTCAGCTTGCGCCCGACCGACTTGTTATTGCGCCTGACGGGCGGGGAGGGGGACAGGTTCGCAGCGGGAGAGGTGAGAGCGAATATGATCGAACTTGCCGATCTTCCCGTGCTTGCGGAATACGTGCCGCTGGACAGTGTGTACAGGCAGAAGTTGGCCGAATTCGCGCCGCGCGGACGCATCACCGACATGCGCGTGAAATGGCATGGCGACCAGGACAAACCCGTGCGTTTTGATGTCAAGGCGCATTTCAATGCGCTCGCGGTGCAGCGTGTCGGCGACTTTCCGGGAGTCGAAGGACTCAGCGGACAAGTGAGCGGGAGTGACAACAACGGGGTGTTGTCGCTTGATGCGCCGGGCCTGCGGCTGGACGCACCGCAGCTGTTCATCGCGCCGATGAGCTTCGATATGTTGACGGCGCAACTCGGCTGGCGGCGTAGTCACGGTGAATGGATCGTGCAACTGAACAACTTCTCCGCGCGCAACGCGGATGCTGAAGGAACCGCCTACGGCAGTTACCAGACCTGGGCAAATGGTATGGGTATCGCGGATATCACGCTGAATCTCAGCCGCGCCTCGGTGCAAAGTGTGGTGCGTTATCTTCCCCGTGAGCAGTTGGGCGAGGAGACGATGGTCTGGTTGCAATCCGGTTTGCTGGCTGGGGAAGCGAACGAAGCACGCCTGCGCTTGCGCGGCAATCTGGATGACTTCCCATTCCCGGACGGAAAAAAAGGTCAGTTCCAGGTTCGCGCCAAAGCTCAGGGTGTGGTGATCGACTATGCGCCGGGTTGGCCTCGGGTCGAAGAGGCGAAGGCGACGCTATCGATCGACGGGGCGCGTTTGCAGGTGGACTCGGATTCGGCGATGTTGGCGGGGGCTACCGCACAACGTGTGCAGGTCAGCATTCCCGACATGATGAGCGAAGAACCGGTGGTGCAGGTGCGCGGCGAAGCCAGTGGTGAGACGAGACACGGTCTGAATTTCATCAAGCGCAGTCCGGTGCGTGATTATATCGACGGGTTCACCGATGACGCGACTGCGCGCGGAGTCGGCAAACTCGATCTGCAACTCGATATTCCGTTGAGCGCAAAGCCCGTCATTCTGAAGGGTAACTATCATTTCGTCGACAACGAGGTCAGCCTTGGCGCGGCCATTCCGCTGGCGCGCAAGGTTTCCGGTGATCTGACGTTCACCGAATCCGCGCTGTATACGAACAATCTGCAAGCCCAGATACTGGGTGGCCCGGCGAGTGCCGTGATCCAGACCGAGGCGAACGGCGCGTTGAAAGTGAAGCTGCAGGGCAAGGCTGATATGAATGTCTGGCGCAAGCTCAATCCGCAGCCGTTATTGCGTTCGCTCAGCGGTACGGCAGACTGGGCCGCCGATATCGCGGTGACGGGAGATCAATTTTCGCTGCTGGTGGATTCGAATCTGAAAGGGTTGACTTCAGCATTGCCAGAGCCCTTGGTCAAATCGGCCAATGCGGCGATCCCGCTCAAGTTCGAGATGCGCAGCGCCGGAGCCTTGCAGGATGTGATGTGGCTGCAATATGGCAGCCTGATCAATGCGCGCATGGTGAGGCAACAGGATAAACGGGGTGTGCGCCAGATCACGCGGGGTTATATCAACTTCGGTCCGGCCCGGCGCATCGTGGACAAGAACGGTATCTGGTTGACTGGAGCCTTGCCCTCGTTGTCGCTGGACGGCTGGGGGCCTGTGTTGGCGGGCGGAGCAGGCACGAGCGAGATGTTCCCGCCGATCGACGGGGCGGACATGATCGTGCAGCGACTCACCGGCTACGGCAATGTCGTCAACGGGCTGAACGTCCATGCGCGCAACCGGGACGGCACGATCACGGCACAGCTGGCTGCCAAAGAAGTGAACGGCGAGTTGAGCTGGTTCCCGCAGGGAGATGGCAAACTTGTCGCGCGCTTCAGAAATATGACATTGGCCGAAACGGAGAAACATGCCGCGAGCCGCGCCACTTCAGCCCCGGGCAAGGGCGTGGAGGGAACGGCCAAGATACCGAATATTCCGGTGCTTGATGTGGTGATCGATAATCTGGTCTATCAAAGCAGGCCGCTCGGCAAGGTGGAATTTTATGCGAGACAGCAGGAGAAAGATGTCCTGCTGGATCATTTCCGCGTGACCAATCCCGATGGCATGTTGTCGGTCAATGGCAAGTGGGGGGAGGCGCCTGCGCAGACACACGTGGTCATCAAGCTCGAATTGAACGATGTGGGCAATATGCTCGGGCGCTCCGGTTATCCCAACAGTATCAAGAACGGCAAGGGAGTGCTGGATTGCGACTTGGTGTGGGCAGGGGCGCCGGAAGAATTCTCACTGGCCAAGATGGACGGCCATTTGAACCTGAAGATGAACAACGGGCAGTTCCTCCAATTGGACCCGGGGGCGGGGAAGTTGCTCAGTGTGATGAGTCTGCAATCGTTGCCCAAGCGCATCACTCTGGATTTCACCGATGTGTTCAGCAAGGGGTTCGAGTTCGACAGCATCACCGGAAGTGCACAGATCAAGCAGGGCGTATTGTTGACCGATGATTTCAAGATCAACGGTTCGGCTGCTGCGGTCGATTTATCGGGTCAGGTTGACCTGAACCGCGAGACGCAGAACCTGCGGGTGCGGGTGTTGCCCACCATCGGCGACAGCGTTTCGCTGCTGGCGCTTGCCGCCGTCAATCCGGCGGTCGGTGCCGGGGTGTTCATCGCAAACAAGATATTGAGCGATCCGCTCGATAAATTGGTGTCGTTTGAATACAATGTCACCGGCAGCTGGCTGGACCCAAAAGTCGAAAAGACCGGCCAGAGCAAAGCAGCCCCCAAATGATCCGAATCACTGAAACCATCCGAAAGCCGCAGACCATGTCTTCCTCCAATTCCACCCAAGCACGCCTCGCCGCACAACAGAACGCATTCAAAGTGGCTGCCGTGCAGATGGCTTCCGGCCCCAATGTCGCAGGCAACCTGAACGAAGCGCGCCGCTTGATCGAGAAGGCTGCGCAACAGGGGGCCAAACTGGTGGTGCTGCCCGAGTTCTTCGCCATCATGGGCATGAAGGAGACCGACAAACTGGCGGTATGCGAACAGCCGGGAAGCGGCCCGATCCAGGCCTTTCTCAGCGAAAACGCCCGCACACACAAGATATGGCTGGTGGGCGGCTCCATCCCGCTGGTGGCGGATACGCCCAACAAAGTACGCAACAGTTGTCTGGTCTATAACGAACTGGGCGAGCAGGTCGCGCGGTACGACAAGATCCATCTGTTCAATCTTGATTTGGGCAACGAGCAATATCGCGAGGCCGACACCATCGAAGCGGGCGATAAAGTGGTCGTGGTGGACAGTCCGTTCGGGCGTATCGGTCTGGCGGTCTGTTACGACTTGCGATTCCCCGAGCTGTTCCGCTCGATGAAGGATGTGGACATCATTGTGCTGCCGTCCGCTTTCACCGCAACCACCGGCAAGGTGCATTGGGAGCCGCTGGTGCGCGCGCGCGCCATCGAAAATCTGAGTTACTTCATCGCCGCCGCGCAGGGGGGGTATCACGTCAACGGTCGCCAGACGCACGGGCACAGCATGGTCATCGATCCGTGGGGGCGGGTGTTGGACGAACTGGGTCATGGTTCGGGCGTGGTCGTGGCCGAGGTGAATCCCGGTTATCAGGCCAGCCTGCGTTCCAGCCTGCCGGCATTGACGCATCGCATCCTGTCCTGCCAGCCCTGCGAGCAAGGCAGCAAATGAGGGCGTCCACTCTCGCACTGGCGCAGCAGTCGCTGCTGACTGTACACGGCCTGAACGTAAACGACCTCGGTCATGTGTTCGGCAAGATGATGACGCACCGGGTGGACTATGCCGATCTGTATTTCCAGTATGGACGTGCCGAGAGCTGGTCGCTGGAAGAGGGAATCGTCAAATCCGGCAGCTTCAGCATCGATCAGGGCGTGGGCGTACGTGCCGTGAGCGGCGACAAGACCGCCTTCGCCTATTCCGATGACATCAGTCTTGCCGCACTGGAAGGCGCGGCGGAAGCGACGCGTGCCATCGCGCGGCAGGGCAAGAAGCAGACCGTGCCGATGCTGAAGGCGGGCAAAGCGCACGCGCTGTACGTACCGCATGATCCCATCGCATCACTCGATGCGGCCAGCAAGGTCGCGCTGCTGGAGCGTCTGGAGCGTTATGCGCGGGCGCTCGATCCGCGCGTCTCACAAGTGATGGCGGGGCTGGTCGGTGAATACGAAGTGGTGCTGGTAGCGCGTAGCGATGGTTTGCTCAACGCCGACATCCGTCCGCTGGTGCGCCTGTCGTTGCAGGTCATCGTCGAGAGCAACGGCAAACGCGAGCAGGGGTCCGCTGGAGGTGGCGGGCGTTTCGACTATGCCTATTTCGATGATGAAGTATTGCAGCGTTATGCCAAAGAGGCGGTGCATCAAGCCACCGTGGCGCTGGATGCGCGCCCAGCTCCGGCGGGCAGCATGACCGTGGTGCTGGGGAGCGGTTGGCCCGGCATCCTGTTGCACGAAGCGGTCGGGCACGGATTGGAAGGTGACTTCAACCGCAAAGGTAGTTCGGCATTCTCCGGTCGGGTCGGCCAGCGCGTGGCCGCCAAAGGTGTGACCGTGGTGGACGACGGCACCATCAAAGACCGGCGCGGTTCGCTCAATATGGACGACGAGGGCAACCCGACACAACGTACCGTACTGATCGAAGACGGCATCCTGCGCGGTTATCTACAGGACACCATGAATGCGCGGCTGATGAAAGTGCCGGTGACCGGTAATGCGCGGCGCGAATCCTTCGCACACCTGCCCATCCCGCGTATGACCAACACCATGATGATGAACGGCGACAAGACGCGCGACGAGATCATCGCCTCGGTCAAACACGGCCTGTATGCGGCCAACTTCGGCGGCGGACAAGTGGACATCACCAGCGGCAAATTCGTGTTCTCCACCACCGAGGCCTACATGATCGAAGATGGCAAGATCACCTATCCGGTCAAAGGCGCAACCCTCATCGGCAACGGCCCCGAAGCGTTGACGCATGTCACCATGGTCGGCAACGACCTGGCGCTCGATCCCGGTGTCGGTACCTGCGGCAAAGAAGGCCAGAGCGTGCCGGTCGGTGTGGGCCAGCCCACGGTGCGGATCGAAGGCCTGGTCGTGGGCGGTACGGCCTAATTTCGGGGCGTTAAGGGAATTCCCAGCGGATATTATCGCAACGTCCGTGCTAACCTGAAACCATAGCTGCCGTGCTTGGCATTTGTCTGGTTATGCGCGCGGAATTCAGTTGCGACCAACTTCGGCGGATTGCCCCACGATCCGCCGCGCAACGGACGGTTGTCGCAATCGTCTTCCCAGCAATCGCTCATCCATTCCCACGTATTGCCACTCATGTCATACAAGCCGTAGCCATTTGCGGATTTTTGTCCGACCGGATGCGTGGTCTTGTCGCTGTTGCCGTTAAACCAGGCGATGTCGTCCAGGTTGTCACCGCCGCAATATTTATTGTCTTCTCCGCCGCGACAGGCGTATTCCCATTCCGCTTCGCTCGGCAGCCGGTATTGCGCCCCCGTTTTGGTGTTCAATGTTTTGATGAAAAGTTTGACATCGTCAAAGCTCACATTCTCCACCGGACAGTTATCGCCGCAGCTTGAAAACTGGCTGGGGTTCGCCCCCATTACAGCCCGCCATTGCGCTTGCGTCACTTCGTATTTGCTTAACTCGAAATTTTTGCTGGGAATGGCGATCATCTCGATGCCATCGCTCGGGGCGGCATTGGCGGGGGCTGGCACATAGCTCATCTGTTCTACGCTGGCCGTTTGTTGCGGGCGACCACGGGCAAACAGAAAACGCTTTTGCAGCGTCATCGGGCCGTTGACATAAGGCGTTTGTTTTTTAGCACTGCCGCGCTCTACTTCTTCGCTGGCACGTTCCAACACACCGCCCAAGCTGAGATCATCGCCCTTGAATGCGGTGAGCAAACCGGAGGTGAAAAGGCCGTTGCGTCCGTTGCCGTCCGCCGCCACATTGCCGGGGTCGGTGGCATACACGATCACCGTGCCTTTCGGCGTGCTGGCAGGTGCAGCCAAACCGCGCGTAGCACCCGATCTGAACCTGCCGCTGATCGGGTTATTGCGGCAGGCATCCAGCATCACAATATTGGTGCGGTTCTTGCCGTTATCCAGCTCATCGAGGATGCGATTTATATTTACCCCCTCGTATTCCACGCTGGCTTCGGTTTCGATCTTGGCGCTCACCGGAACGATATAGTTTTGCCCCTTCACTTGCAGGCCATGACCGGCATAATAAAAAAGGGCGGCCTCGCTATTGCCGATCTTGCGGCTGAATTCGGTGATGGCATTGTTCATGCCTTCCAGATTCTGGTCTTTGCGCTCGATCACATCGAAACCGAACCCGCGCAAGGCTCGGGCAATATCTTCGGCATCGTGCGGCGGATTGGCGAGCTTGGGCAGACGGTCGGTGTGCTGATAGTTACCGTTGCCGATCACCAGCGCGACGCGCTTGCCGCCGCTTTGGCTTGCTTTGCTGGGTGTCAATGCACGATTTTCTCCTGCGACGGAAAATGGAGAGAGACATACGAATATACCCATCAGGGCTATGGAGCGGAAAAGTTGAGTTTTCATTCGATTCATCAGTTGGCAGACCAACCTTCCCTTCGAAGGAAGGTTGGAAGGAAACTCCCTCATAGCCCCTTTTCTTCAGCCTCTTTTTTCTTGATTGCAGCGTAACAACCTAGCTCTTTCATCTGGTTATCCAGCCTGACAGCCTTTCCCTTTGCACTGTTATGACGGTCACGTAGTTCGTTGCAGTCTCCACCACGTGCCGAGCACCTCTGAAGTTCTTTCTCTGCATGATGCCATTGACCATAAGCAGTACTCTCATCTCCATCATCCATATAATCATCATAATAATCTCCAAGTTTCTCCTTAATTTGTTCACATTTTGCTACGAGTTTGTCCAGTTTTTCATCGGCATGAGCCAACCCTGTGCTGCTTACCAAGATAAAAAATATAGTCGCTTGAAAAAATTTCATGGCATTTCCCTTTGCTAAATTGAATTAATTGTTACGTTTGAAGTGAGGTTGTTTTTGGGTCAGTTGCAACTCCACGCCCGAACCACGCAGCTTCTGCCGCCTCGTGATTGGCATTCAGAAATTGCGCGGTTTTGTGCGCCTGAGCCGGAGGAGGCCGTGCCCCAGCCATAAGCAGATGAGCCGGACGACTGGTCTGCGGCATACGCACCGCAGCCACTGCTGAAAGTCAGCACCACACGGCAACCGCCGCCGCACTCACTGAGTGCGCGCTGTTCCGCCGCACCCGTGTTGGCATAACCTTCCGCCCATCCCCATTGACTGCCTTGATTACTATCGATTGCCAGCGCCCCTGCCGCCATCGCGTGCGCGCTGAACAAAGAAATACCGGCTGCGAAAAATAGAGTTGCTGCAAGTGTGTTGAGTTTTGATAACATGTTGCCTCCCCGAAAAACACAAAAAAGCCCCGGAGAATATCCGAGGCGGATGATTACAACCTAAAACTGTTGCTTGATCGAAAAAATAGTGAGGTGCGATGGGAATCTCTGGGGAGGGTATTACCTAATGCTGTGCTGTGCTGTGCTGTGCTGTGCTGTGCTGTGCTGTGCTGTGCTGTGCTGTG
>CAZNAD010000029.1:0-12295 GCA_964571195.1 uncultured Gallionellaceae bacterium
AGGAAAAACTCAAGCACAGCTATCCGCATTGCTGGCGCCACAAGACGCCGATCATTTTTCGCTCCACGCCGCAGTGGTTCATCGGCATGGAGCAGCATGCCGATGTGGGCGGTGAGCAGTTGCGCACACTGGCGAACCAGGCAGTAGAAGATACGAAGTTCTTCCCCGCGTGGGGCAAGGCGCGTCTCGAAGCGATGATCAAGAACCGTCCCGACTGGTGCGTGTCGCGCCAGCGTAACTGGGGCGTGCCGATGACGTTCTTCGTGCACAAGGAAACCATGGCATTGCATCCGCGCACACCGGAGTTGCTGGAGCAGGTCGCCAAGCTGATCGAACAGCAGGGCATCGAAGCGTGGTTCGCGCTGGATGCCAAAGAATTGATCGGTGACGATGCCGCGCACTACCGCAAACTCTCCGACACGCTGGATGTGTGGTTCGATTCGGGTGCTACGCATGCGGCGGTGCTGGCGCAGCGCGGCGAACTGAAGTTTCCGGCGGATTTGTATCTGGAAGGCTCCGACCAGCATCGCGGCTGGTTCCAGTCATCGTTGCTGACCGCCTGTGCCATCAACGGTCGCGCGCCTTACGATGCCTTGCTCACGCATGGTTTTGTGGTGGACGGACAGGGGCACAAGATGTCCAAGTCCAAGGGCAACGTCATCGCACCGCAAAAGATTCTGGACACGCTCGGTGCAGACATCCTGCGCTTGTGGGTGGCCTCAACTGATTACTCCGGCGAACTGACCATCTCCGATGAAATCTTGAAGCGTGTGGTCGAAGGTTATCGCCGCATCCGCAATACCTTGCGCTTCCTGTTGGCGAACATCGCCGACTACGATCACGACAAACATGTCCTGCCGGTAAATCAATGGCTGGAGATCGACCGTTACGCACTCGCTTTGACGCAGAAATTGCAAGATGAGGTAAAGGCCGATTACGAACGCTACGAGTTCCATCTGATCGCGCAGAAATTACAGGCGTTCTGCTCGGAAGAGTTGGGTGGCTTCTATCTGGACATCTTGAAAGACCGCCTCTACACCGCTGGCAAAGATTCGTTGGCACGCCGCTCGGCGCAGAACGCGCTACACCACATCACCCATGCACTGGTGCGTCTGATGTCTCCGGTGTTGTCGTTCACCGGCGAAGAAGTGTGGGCGGTATTGACAGGCAAGGACGACGTGAGTGTGTTTGAAGAGTTGTGGTATGAGCTGCCGGATGCCTACATGGATGCGTCAGAGGTCAATGCATGGCAAGACATCCGCAACGTGCGCGAACTGGTGAACAAGAAACTGGAAGAGCAGCGTGCCGCAGGCGCGATAGGTTCTGCGCTACAAGCCGAAGTCGATGTCTTTGCGATAAAAGGTACTTATGAACTTTTATCCAGATTGGGTGACGACTTGCGCTTCGTATTCATTACCTCTCGCGCCAATGTGCATCTGCGCGATGGCGAGCTGGAAATCAAGGTCGCACCTAGCACCCACGCCAAGTGTGACCGCTGCTGGCATTACCGCTCAGATGTGGGCAGCGATGCTAACCATCCCACGTTGTGCGGTCGTTGCGTGAGCAATCTGTACGGAGAGGGCGAGGCGCGCCGTTATGCTTAACGGCAACGATGCCATGCTGACGAAATGGCTCGGGCTGGGTGCGCTGCTGGTTGTGCTGGATCAACTCAGTAAGCTGTGGATCAGCAGCCACTTTTATTACGGCGAAAGTCTCACCGTCACCGGATTCTTCAATCTTGTTCTGGCGCACAACACGGGCGCGTCGTTTAGTATGTTGAGTGATGCGGGCGGTTGGCAGCGCTGGTTGTTCAGTGTTATCGCTTTTGCTGCTTCGGTGTGGATCATCTGGTTGCTGCGCAAGCATCAACAGGAAAGACTGTTCTGTCTGGCTCTGGCGTTCATCCTCGGCGGTGCGGTGGGTAACCTGATTGATCGTCTGGTCTACGGCTATGTGGTGGACTTTCTCGATTTTCACTGGGATGAACATCATTTTGCCGCATTCAACGTGGCGGATACCGCGATCAATATCGGCGCAGCCTTGTTGATATGGGATAGCTTCAAAAAGAAACCGGAGAAGAACGATGGATCTGTTACTCGCTAATCCGCGCGGGTTCTGCGCCGGAGTCGATCGCGCGATCGAGATCGTCGAGCGTGCACTGGCACTGCATGGTGCGCCTATCTATGTGCGCCATGAAGTGGTGCACAACAAGTTCGTAGTTGAAGGGTTGAAAGCCAAGGGCGCAATCTTCATCGAAGATCTGGCCGATGTGCCGCCGAATAGTATCCTCATCTTTAGCGCGCACGGCGTGTCTCAGGCCGTGCGGCGCGAGGCTGAAGCGCGCGGACTGACGGTGTTCGATGCGACCTGTCCACTGGTGACCAAGGTGCATATCGAGGTATCGCGTATGCGCGAGCAGGGGAAAGAGATCATTATGATCGGCCACAAGGGACATCCCGAAGTGGAAGGCACGATGGGGCAGAGCAAGGATGGCATGTATCTGGTCGAATCTGCTGCCGATGTCCCCGGGCTTAAAGTGAAGGACGAGCACAATCTGGCGTTTGTCACCCAGACCACTTTGTCGATGGATGATGCGAGTGGCATCATCGCGGCACTCAAGACGCGCTTTCCTGGAATCACCGGCCCGAAAAAGGACGACATCTGTTATGCCACGCAGAATCGCCAAGATGCCGTCAAAGTGCTGACGCAGCAGTGTGATCTGGTCATCGTGGTGGGGTCTCCCAATAGTTCGAACTCCAATCGCCTGCGCGAAGTAGCGACCAATCGCAACATCCCGGCCTATCTGGTCGACAATGCTGCCGAGCTAGATGCAGCCTGGCTGGTCGGCAAGCATCATGTCGGTATTGCGGCGGGGGCTTCCGCGCCGGAGGTGCTGGTACAAGAGGTGATCGCGCGCTTGCAGGAATTGGGGGCGGGGCAGGTGCAGGAGTTGTCTGGCATTAGCGAAAACGTGGTGTTCCCGATTCCCAAGGCGCTCAATCCGGCGCTCTGAGCGGTTGACCTATCCTGATCGCGGTATCACTGATGAAACCGGCGTCGATGCAGAGGAAAAATCTTGACCGATGAATTTATTGTGATTGGTGCGGGTGCGCTGGGTTTAGCCAGTGCGGAAGCGCTGTTGCTGCAAGGCGCGACGGTGACCGTGCTGGAACGGGGGGCAGTCGGACGAGAATCTTCCTGGGCGGGCGGCGGCATTCTGTCGCCTCTTTGTCCCTGGGACTATCCCGATGTTGTTACTCGGCTCACTACACGCGGAGCGGCCTTGTTTGGTGCATGGGCAGAGGGCTTGTATCAGGCTACAGGCATTGATCCAGAGTATCAGGTCTGCGGTATGTTGGTGTTGCCTCCGTTCGATATCCAAGCGGCAGAACGATGGTGTGTGGCTCATGGTGTGCGTGCTACGCGCGAGGGAAGCGGACTGTTGTTGTCCGAGGTCGCGCAAGCGCGCAATCCGAGGTTATTGCAAGCCCTGCGTGCACGAGTGGAGCAGCTTGGAGGGCGTATCGTCGAGCATTGTGCGGTGCAAGAGATAGATGCCGGGCAAGGGCGTGTCAACCGGTTGCGTACCGGCTGTGGCGAGTTCAGTGCAGAGCGGTATCTAGTCACTGCCGGAGCCTGGAGCGCTCAAGTGGCGGGAAAATGGGCCGGTCAGGCCGGTATCAAACCGATTCGCGGGCAGATGTTGCTGTTCAAATTTGCCACGCCGCCTTTGCGTCATATCCTGTTGCAGGATGGTCTGTATCTGATCCCGCGCAAGGATGGTCATCTGTTGGTGGGAAGCACACTGGAAGATGTCGGCTTCGATAAGCAGACCACTGCTTCCGCACATGAAATGTTGTTGCAACGCGCGATCACACTGTTGCCCGCGCTGCGCGATCAGCCATTGGTGTTGCAATGGGCCGGATTGCGTCCGGGGTCGCCGGATAACATCCCCAGCATCGGACGGCATCCCGAACTGGAGAATCTGTATATCAACAGCGGACATTTCCGTTACGGCGTGACGATGGCACCGGCCAGTGTCGAAGTGTTGCTGGATGAGATCAACGGTAAAGAAACAGCCTTTGATCGCTCGCCGTATCAGTGGCGAGCCTAAGGAAGATGATTAAGTCCGAACATCATGGTTCGATACATTTTCCGCTCGTCCCGAGTGTCGCGCTTGCGCGATGTATCGAGGGGCGAACGGAAAACGAGCTTGCGAGTTTCGCTAAAATACTCACCACGAACGGACTTAATCCCATCTCCCTAAGAGATTTTGCGCGGGGGATGGTGCTGATATAATTCGAACCGGACGCCGAAATAGTTCTAGTGGTAAAACAGGGCACTCGTAACGCTCAGTCCTGAGTTCGATTCTCAGTTTCGGCACCACCGCTTCTATGCCACTTCAGGTGATCGACCTGATACAGTTCCCGCCGTTTTTCTGCGCTTCTTGCAAGGCTTGTTCCGCTCTGGCGAGGAGGCCGGGCAATCCGTCGTCGCGTAATTGGCACACACCCAGCGAGACCGTGATCTTGGGCAGCGCATCGCCGCTAGGCAGGACGATGGGCGCATTGCTGATTGCCACACGCAGTCGCTCTGCCGCGATGCAGGCGGATTCGATGGCGGTCGTGTAGGGCAGGAATACGATGAATTTTGACCCGGCATAATGTCCGGCCTGATCTTCAGGGCGTTGGCACGAAATGATGGTGTGTGCGAATGTCCTCAACGCCTGGTCGCCGCCGAGTACACCATATTTTTCGATATATTCGCGGTGACCGTCGATCTCCAGCATCATCATGCAGCTGAAGCGGTTGTCCACTAGGCAGCGTTTCAGATAACGCCCCAGTTCCTTGTGTATCCAGTGCTGGTTATACAATCCGGTCACACTGTCCACCATGTCAAATCCCTGATAGCCGTTGTGCCGTTCGAGCGAATCCGAGGCGATCTGGTCGTCGATTTCGATACGTTGACTCAAGATGTGCAGCAGATTCAGCGCCATCTGGTGTGATTCTTCGAGCAAGGCCCATACGGATGACAGTTCAATAGCTAGCAGTTCACAGTCGGTCGCTGCGATTACGAAGCTGGCGTTATGCCTGCCACTCAGGATTGACATCTCGCCAATGCTGTCTCCTGCGCCATATAGGGCGAGAGGGGGGGTATCCGTATCGGCTAATTGCACACGCAGACGTCCAGACAGAATCACATACGCATATTTGGTCGCCTGTCCGGGAACCAGCAATTTATCGTCCTTGGCGAGCCGTGCCACGAGTGTTGGAGTCAGGATGCGGTTGGCGGTCTCTTGCGATATTCCCTTAAACAACGGAACTGTTGCTAGCAGAGCCAGTTTATCGGGTGAGAGCGCAGTTGTAGAAAATTGAAGGGACATGGTTATATTCGCTATTCTGTGTCGGTCAAATTACGCTGGAATTATAGGGATAGTATCCATCCATGTGTCAGAAGAATATATAGTCGACCATCTTTGAAATCAGATGGCGTATTTGGTTGAGCGGTTTGCGATCCTCTTCTTCTTGTATCGCTTTCAAACGAGCCGCTTCTTCAGCTGCTCGCGCCTGTTCAGCCTTTTGGCGCTCGGCGGCTTGTTGTGCGGCCAATGCTTGTCTGTCCGCTTCTAGTTGGGCTTGCTGGCGGGCTGCTTCCTCAGCCGCTTTTGCGGCTTGTTCCGCGCGGAGTTTCTCTGCTTTGGCCGCCGCCAGGCGGGCCTTTTCCTTGGCGGCTTTCGCTTTGTCCGCCTCGGCTTGAAGCGCAGCTTTTTCCTGTTCGATCTTCAATCGAATGGCTTTCGCTTCTGAAGATTCTTCCGGGGCTGCCGCTGGTATGCCCGAAGCAGCGGCAGCTTCACCCGGTGTCATCAGGAACGCTTTGTCCGCAGATTCCAGTTTGGCCATTTCTATCGCGTTTTCTTCGATGACTCGTTGGCGAGCGGCTTCCAAGGCGGCTTTGGCTTCTTCGCTGGCGCGCTCATTGAGTTTCGGCTTGTCGATGGTGATGGCGGACGCAGGTTCCGGCGGACAGCCCTCTGCCGCATCAGCCGAAGAGCCGAGCAATTCAGGCAGGTCGTCGGTTTCCAGATGGGCGATACCCAGAGCACTGACCAGTTTGCCCATGCCGGCCAGCGTGCGGGCTTCGGCGATGGCAAGATCGTATTCCGCGTTCACATAACTGCGTTTGGCCTGATAGAGTTCGCTTTCGGTATCCAGCAGGTCGAGCAGGCTGCGCTGGCCGATATCGAATTGTCGCTGGTAGGCCGTGCGCGCCTTTTCGATCGCGATCTGGTGTTCATCCAGAAAATGCTGTTGTTCTTTTAATTTGGCGATGTCGTTGTAAGCGATTGCCAGTGTCATGCGTACATCGCGACAGGTCTTGTCACGCGCGGCACGTGCGGCCTCCAGGCGGCTGGAATATTGATTGGAACGCGCTTTATCCGCACCGCTGTTGAACAGGTTCCAGTTCAGCGTCACCTTGGCGGTCGTGTTGTTGGTGTCGCCGATGATGTTGCTCACATTGGTGCTTTGTGATTTCGAGACGACCAGGTTGATAGTCGGTTGGTATTTCCCCCAACGTCCGTACATGTCGTAGCGCGAGGAGCGCACATTCTCTATGGCTGCCAGAACTGCCGGATGGTAGTCGATCGCCATGGCAAGAAGTGCGGCAGCAGCATTCTCCAGAATCTGTTTGGAGAGTTTGGCTTGGGTGGATGAGTTGCGCAGCTTTCCCGGAGGAGGAACGCCGACGACCCGCTGGAATCGGGCGCTTACATCATGGACGTTGGCGTTGTCGAGTGTCAGGTTGGCCTCGCTCAGTGCGAGACGACCGGAGACCTGTTCCAAGTCGACGCGGCGGCCTACACCTGCCACGACCTTCAGCCTGATCTGTTCGAACGCGGTGCGATGCCGGACGTAATTGTCTTCGGTCAGCTCGAAAAGTTTGCGTTGCCGCAAGACGTCGTAATAGGCGCGGATGGCTTCCAGTGCGGCGGTTTCGGAAGCGTCCAGTAATTCGTAATAACGTGTCAGCTGGGCGTTGTTCAGGCGTCGCACTTCGTTGCGGGTGGCGAACCCGTCATACAGCATCTGTGTGAGCGTGAGCGAGGCGCTCTTGGTGTTGTTGTCGTAGCTTGAGGTCGGCGATTGGGTGTTGTCTTTCCCCGCTTCAACCGAAAGGTCGAGCCGTGGGAAATAGCCGCTGATGGCGGCTGATTTCTCGCTGCCCGCAGCGAGGAAATTGTGCCAGCGCACCAATACGTCAGGGTTCTGGAGAACTGCTTTCTGGGCGAACTCCACCAGCATATCGGCTGGCGGGGTTTTGGGCTTGCCGGTTTTAGTTTTGACTTCGCTGCTGATTTCTTCAGCGGTCGCGGCACCCATCCATACTCCGATCAGGAGCACCAATATCACATGCAGTGTGTGTCTGGTGTTATCGCGACGGGTGGGATTCAATTTCAAAATGCGCTGACGGAGAGTTGATCGGCGTTCGTGAACGAGCGGCGCTGTATAAGAGTCGAAGTCTGGTCTGTTTCATTGTGTTGCTCCATTCGACGGTTATATGGACCATTACGGTTCTTGAGGCTACACCAACTGATTCAACGATACAGAACGGCAGGGAAATATATTTACCGCACCAGTTCAAAGGACGACAAATGTCAATACAAAACGCCGATGATTATAATGGTATTAGAATTAACCTGTAAACCATTGCTGGATTTATATTTTCTTCTTTTTCTGCGTAAGCTAGCCGGATTTAGTATCATTTGCCATCGTTGTTTGGGCGAGTTCTTTTTACTGGCTCGTGGCGTTTTCTGACATTTTCCTTGCTGATGTCGTGTATTGATCTTGCAAATAAACTCAAGGGGTTACGCTCAATTTCTGTCGCTTGTCGCGCTACTGCTTTTTTCGTGGGCAGCTGCGGCTGGTTTTGACGCAGACAAGCTAGCCAAGACGCTTACTCAGCGTTTTGGTGCAGGTGCTGCACCAAAATTTCGTGATTGGCAGAAATTGGTAGCAGACACCGAGGCGATGGATGATCCCGAGTCGCAGATAAAAAGGGTTAATGACTTCTGGAATAAGCGGATGCGCTTCATGGAAGATAAAGAGGCCTGGGGGGAGGATGATTATTGGGCGACCCCGATGGAGTCGTTAGGGCAGGGGAAGATCGATTGCGAAGATTTCGCCATTGCGAAATATTTCACCCTGCTTTCGGCCGGAATGGACGTGGCCCAGCTAAGGCTGATCTATGTAAAGGCTAAATTGGGCGGAGCGGCCAGCAATATCACGCAGGCACACATGGTGCTGGCTTTTTACAGTGATCCTGAAGCCGAGCCGGAAATTCTAGATAATCTGCTGGGAGAGATACGTCCCGCCTCGCGACGGCCTGATCTGACACCAGTGTTCAGCTTTAATGGTCAGGGAATGTGGGCGGGGGTCTCAGCTTCATCGGGGGCATCAGGGGGCAAGCGTTTGTCGCGCTGGGAGGATTTGCTGGCACGGGCACACGCCGAAGGGTTTGAGTGAGTTGGATGATGGCGGGCGTTTAAGCACGCGGAAAATAATGAGGTAACCATGTCTTTATTTCGGCAATTGATGTTGGCGGTGGCTCTTTCCACTTTGCTTTCGTTTATGGGTAGCGCTGTCGTCAGCCTGCTCTCCTCCAGGCATTATCTGGAGCAGCAGCTGATCCTCAAAAACGAGGACAACGCCAGTGCACTGGCGTTGCTCATCACTCAACAGAGTAAAGATCCGGTGACCATCGAGCTGTATGTCGCGGCCTTGTTCGACAGCGGACATTACGAGTCGATACAGGTGCTCGACCCCAAAGGACGACTCATCGTGGAACGTCAATCTCCTCCCGAGACCGGTGACGCTCCTGCCTGGTTCACCCATTTGTTGCCGATCAAACCGACACCTGGGCGTGCCCAGATCAGTGACGGATGGCGGCAATACGGTTCGATAGAGCTGCGCAGCCAGAGCAAATTCGCCTACGGAGAATTGTGGCAGGGGGCTACCAGTATGGCCGGTTGGTTATTGCTGGCCGGTGCAATCAGTGGCTGGATCGCTGCACTCATCCTGAAGCGTCTGCGTGAGCCATTGGGGCGGGTGGTCGAGCAAGCGCGCGCGATATGTGAGCGTCGTTTCAGTGTCATCGAGGAACCTAAGGTGCCGGAATTGAAACAGCTCGCCTTCGCTATGAATACCATGGTGGGGAGACTGAAGGCGATGTTCGAAGAGGAAGCCGCCCGGCTTGAAGCTGTGCGCAGAGAAGTGAACTACGACTCGATCTCGGGATTCGCCAACCGGATGTTCTTCTTTTCGCAGTTTTCGGAATTGTTGAAATCCGAAGAGCACGCACACTCTGGAAGTCTTTTGCTGTTGCGTATCATTGATCTGGGGGGGATCAACCAGCGCCTCGGACGTTTGGATGCGGACCGTTTCTTGAAGATATTCTCGAAAAGTATCGAGACTGCGGTAGCGGCGCACCCCGGACATTTGATCGGACGTTTGAATGGTGCAGACTTTGCTGTGGTTCTGCCAGGGCTTGAGGATGCGGAGACGCTGGCGAACGAATTGTTTGAGCGTATTACCAACGATGTTTCCCATCTCTCCGAAGGTGTCGCTGTCGTGCGTATTGGTTTCAGCGATTATCAGCAGGGTAAAGAGCCGGGACCATTAATGGGGTTGCTGGATGGCGCTTTGGCCGAAGCGGAAGCCTCGGGTGAAAACAAACCCCGTCGTGCTCAAGCTAATAGCGGAGGACAACAGCGCACGACGACCGCCCAATGGGCCGAACAATTGGGACTGGCAATCGAGAACGGTTGGTTGCGCTTGGTTGGCTTGCCAGTGGTCGGTTTCGGTCAACAAAAACTGTTGCATCAGGAATGTCCCCTGCGCATGCGTTTTCTTGCTGAAGGCGAATGGCAGACGGCGGGCAAGTTCTTGCCGATGGCGACACGTTTGCAGATGACCGCAGAGCTGGATATCGCCGCAACTCGGCTGGCGATCAACCAGCTCGCATCAGAGCCAAACTCGCCGAATCTGGCGGTGAACCTTTCTGGAGAGTCGCTGCAATCGGAAGCCTTCCGTAAAAAGATGCGCGAATTGATTCAGGCGAACGCATCCTTGAGCGGACGGTTGTGGCTGGAAGTTTCGGAGGCGAGTGCTTTTGCCCATCTTGATGCTTTCCGCGCGTTCCGCAAAGACCTGACGGAATTTGATTGCCATATCGGCATCGAGCATTTCGGGCGGGAGTTCAGCCGGATCGGTATCTTGCACGATCTCGGATTGCATTATCTGAAAGTGGATGGCAGCTTCATCAATGATATTGACACGCAATCCGGCAACCAGGCCTTCCTTGAAGGTTTGTGCCAGATCGCGCATAACATCGGCCTGCTGGTTATCGCCGAAGGGGTTAAACGTCCAGAAGAATTGGCGGTACTTTCCAAGTTGGGATTCGATGGGGCTACCGGTCCGGCTATTCCGCGCGAATAGGTGGATAAAAAAACGGGAAGGATACTTCCCGTTTTTGTTTTTTAGCTTGAGAGTTTTCTGCGAGGCATGTCCAACTCAGATCGGACAAACGGCAGTGCCGCCATCAGGGCTTGCACCTCCAGATGGTTCCCCTTCTGATCCTCCGCTCGGAGAATCCGAGTTGCCGGAAGATTGCGGGTCATTGCTCTTTACGACTGGGGCAACAGCTCCATCTCCAGCCGCTTCAGGTTTTCTGTTGCCAGTTTCGACATTGCTCCCCGGCCCCTCTTTTTCCGAGCCTCCCCTGATTTTATCCAGCGAGATTTTGGCGGGAATTTCCACGCGGATGGCACGTTCCGCTGGAACGATGGAAGGCGGTGTGCTGATGTTGCCGACATAGCCGAACTGCCCCTGGTTCAATAGCTGAGAGCCAGATGCGTTTTTGACGATGATGGTTCCTTCCAGCACATCGAAATGGGTTCCATCGGGAAGAGAGGAACCATCGGGAAGCGGTGTGTCGTCACAATCCCCTTTGCAGAGACGCACACCGAATTTGGTACCCCGGATACCGGCCGTCGCTTCGCGTGTTTTCACGCTGTAACTGTCGGGGTCGCCGCGTTTGCCGATCATGCCGCTGATGGAGCGCATCGCGCCCTTTATCAGATTGAATTCGGCAGCATCCTTTCCTGGTTGCTTCTCGTCGAAATTGAATTTCTCGATCTTGAACTGGCTGGTTGGTCGCAGGCTGATCTGACCGCCATCGGAGAATTTGACCCGGGCATAACTGTCTTTTCCGGTGAATAGGACATCACCGCCAAAGACTTTGTCCCGCCCTCCCAGCATGCGGAGTTTTCCGTCGCTGCCTTTGGCGGAGAGTGAGCCTTCCACGTTCATGACGATACCAATTTCGCTCGCAGCAGCGAATACGGCTGTTGTGGTGAGCGCCATTCCCATGAAACAAGCCAACTGGATGAAGCTGTGGGCAGAGTGTTTCATTTGTCTATTCCTTGTGTGTTGATCCGGGCTCCGTAATTATCCTGATGACCGGACTTCAGTTGAGAATCGAACTTCACGTCTGAAGGCAAGTGGAGTGAGGCAGTGAATGCGCTCACTCCTTTGCTTGTTTCTGGCGTATTAGACGTTGCCAGTGTTACCACCATTGTTCAGATTCTGTACCAATGCGGCCAGATGCTCCGTCATCGCACCCAGATCCGGCTCGGCTGGAGCAGGAGCCGATGTGTCTGGATTGGTAGCCGCGACAGTCACTTCCGATGTGGGAGAGGCAACGTTGGCGAGGAGATCAACGGTTTCTGGAGAAAGTACATCGTTGATATTCAGTCCAGCGCCATCCTGTACCAATGTGTCCACCGCAGCCAACAGATCCTGAGTTGCAGCACCAACGGCCAAGTGAGCCTCGCTCTGAACGAGATCGACTAGGCTGTCATTGCTTACAGCATCCTGAGCAGCAGTGATCGCACTATTGGCAGCCGTATGCAGATCGTTGGCTGTTGCGGTATTGCTATCAAGAGTGGCCTGGTCTGTTGTCAGGGTTTCTTGGGCAGCGTTCAGTGCGTTGGTAGCAGCAACTACTGCGTCAGCGGCGGCTTGTGCTGCAGCTGCGTCAGCGGCGGCTTGTGCTGCAGCTGCATCAGCGGCGGCTTGTGCTGCAGCTGCATCAGCCGTAGCTGCAGTCGCTGCAGTTGCGGCTGCGATAGCACTTGCATCGGTGGCAGCCGCTTGAGCAGCGGCAGATGCCGCATCAGCGTTGGCACTGTCTAGGGCAGTTTGGGTTGCGGCAGCCTGAGCATCAGCGACGGCTT
>CAZNAD010000030.1:0-10278 GCA_964571195.1 uncultured Gallionellaceae bacterium
GCCAGTTAACAAAACAGGAAGCTCGGCTACTGGCAGAGTACCAGCAGGAACAAGCGTCCGTACAACAAGAGGAAACAAAATGAATCTGCTCGCTACACTGGAAAAAGAAGAAATCGCCCGCTTGGGTAAAAAGATTCCCAATTTCGCTCCCGGCGACACCGTGATCGTGAACGTGAACGTGGTCGAAGGTGACAAGAAGCGTACCCAGGCCTTCGAAGGCGTGGTCATCGCCAAACGCAACAAGAGCCTGAACTCTTCCTTCATCGTGCGTAAGGTCTCTTCCGGCGAAGGCGTGGAACGTACTTTCCAGACTTACTCTCCATCCATCGAGAGCATCGAAGTGAAGCGTCGCGGCGATGTGCGCCGTGCCAAGCTGTACTATCTGCGTGATCGTTCCGGCAAGTCGGCACGTATCAAAGAGAAGTTGCCAGCACGCAAAGTCGCAGCGTAAGCAGCGCTTTTGGCAACAAACAGAACGGGGGCTTCGGCTCCCGTTTTTATTTTCGGCTGTCACTTCGCGGCATTATGTCGGGTATGCCGACATCAGCCTGCACTGAAGCTGCGCTTTGTTTGTGCGTTATCATGCGCGCATGAATTTTGCGGCCATATTCCCTACCCCGTTCGGCAAACTCGGCATCCGCTGTTCGGCGCAGGCGCTGACCGGCATCGTTTTTTTGCCTGCCGGGACGCGGGCTGTGCAGCCGCGTGATGCGCTGGCACGGGAGGTCTGTGCTCAATTGGACGCCTATCTTCGGGAGAGCGCTTTTCAGTTCGATCTGCCGCTCGAACTGAGCGGGACGGAGCACCAGCAAAAAGTGTGGCGGGCGCTGGGTGACATCCCCTGTGGCGAAGTGCGCACTTACGGTGAGCTGGCGCTGGTCCTGCATTCCAGCCCGCGCGCGGTCGGTCAGGCCTGCGGCAACAATCCCATCCCGGTGGTGATCCCCTGTCATCGGGTGGTGGGCAAAGCTGGCATGGGGGGCTTCATGCATCGTGCGGATGCGGGGGCGCTCAACATAAAGCAATGGTTGCTGACGCATGAGACTACAACGTCCTCTCCCATCAAGGGGCGAGGGGAGTGGCAAGATGAACGACGCTGAACTGCTCGACGAATTCTGCGACGCGTTATGGCTGGAGGATGGCCTTTCGCGTAACACGCTGGACAGTTACCGGCGCGATCTGAGCAAGTTCGCGGAATGGTTGCGCAAGCAGCAGGGGCGCACGCTGCTGGAGACCACACATGCCGATATCCAGGGTTTTCTCGCGTATCTGATGGGCGGGCAAAAAGCCAAGGCGACTTCGACCTCGCGCGCCATCTCCAGTTTGAAACGGCTGTTCCGCTATCTGTTGCGGCAGAACCGGATCGCGGTCGATCCGAGTTTGCAGATCGCGACGCCCAAATTACCACGCAGTTTGCCCAAGAGTCTGACCGAAGAGGACGTGGAGTTGCTGCTGGCTGCACCGGAGGTGCAAACGCCGCTCGGGATGCGCGACCGCACCATGCTGGAGGTGTTGTACGCCAGCGGGCTGCGGGTGTCCGAACTGGTCGGCCTGAACGTGGCACAGATCAGTCTGGATATGGGGGTGGCGCGGGTGATGGGCAAGGGCAGCAAGGAGCGCCTTGTGCCGCTGGGCGAGGAGGCGCTCGACTGGGTGCGGCGTTATCTTGTCGAATCCCGTCCGGTGTTGCTGGACGGTCAATTGAGCGATGCGCTGTTCGTCACCCAGCGCGGTGCGGGAATGACGCGGCAGATGTTCTGGTATCTCATCAAGAAATATGCAAAACAGGGCGGGCTGCACAAGCCGCTCTCTCCGCATACTTTGCGCCATGCTTTTGCCACCCATCTGCTGAACCACGGTGCTGACTTGCGTGTGGTGCAGATGTTGCTCGGGCATTCGGATATCTCCACGACGCAAATCTATACCCATGTGGCGCGCGAACGACTCAAGGCGCTGCATGCCAAGCACCATCCGCGCGGGTAGTCGCGGGGTGTCCCGTGCTTGTTGAAACCCCCGCTTTAACCGATAATGCCGCAGCCTCAAGTCCCTTGGTTATCGGGGGCGCGGGCGACGGGCAATGTGCCCTGATTATCATGGTGATTGGACGAGGCATTGGACATCAATTTTCAACGGGCAGTTGATCGTATCGCGGGTGTGCCGATCTGTGTGCTGCTCTCCTGGTTCGAACGATTCCGCCGTGCTTTATCCGGCACTCCGGCACCGGATTCCCCTCCGCAACGTATCCTCATCATCCTGCTGTCGGAGATGGGCAGTCTGGTATTGGCGCAGCCGATGTTCGCCAGACTCAAACAGCAGTATCCCGCTGCCGAGTTGCATATCCTGATGTTCAAGAAGAATCGTGAAGTGCTGGATCTGCTCGGCGTGATGCCGCGCGAGCACGTCATCACGCTGAACGACAAGTCGCTGGGGCAGTTCGTGCCGGATATCCTGAGTGCGATCAGGTTGATGCGTTCGCTCAAATTCGATGTGGTGATCGACTGCGAATTGTTTACCCGCGTGAGCAGTATCTTTGCTTATCTGTCGGGTGCGCCCAAGCGCATCGGCTTTCATGCGCATACGCAGGAAGGCTTGTACCGTGGCGACTTCATCACCCATCCGGTGATGTACAACCCATACCGTCACCTGTCGCAACAGTTCCTGACCATGGTGGCGGCGATCGAGTCCAGCGGTACACCTATCGCCAAGGGAGTCGCCGCCGAATTGTCCGCGCCACCGCTGCTACAGTTCGCTGAGGGCGAGTTGCAGCAGGTCGGGGATGAGTTACACAGAGACTTCCCGGTGCTGGCAGGCAAGAAACTGGTGCTGGTCTATCCCGATGGCGGTATCTTGCCGATACGCGCGTGGCCGCCGGAATATTACAAGCAGTTGTGTGTGGCGCTGTTGCAGGAAGGTTATGCGGTCGCGCTGATCGGGCTGCCGGATGCCAAGCCGCTGGCGCAGGAGATCGTGGCGCATTGCGCGCATCCACATTGCATTGACCTGACCGGTTATACCAAGACGGTGCGGCATCTGCTCGCGATCTTCAATCATGCATCACTGCTCATCACCAACGACGGCGGGCCGGGTCAATTCTCGGCACTGACGAAGCTGCCGACCTTGGTGTTCTTCGGGCCGGAAACGCCTGCACTGTATAGCCCGCTGGCTCCGAATATCCATTGTCTGTATTCGGCGTTGTCGTGTTCGCCTTGTCTCACCGCCTATAATCATCGCAATTCGCCGTGTGACGGCAACAATCGCTGCTTGCAATTGATCACCCCGCAGCAGGTGTTGGACCAAGCTCATGCATTGTTGTGCGCGGAGCGAGGCGCATGAGGTCCGGTTTTAATCTCAGGATGAAGTTCTCATCGCTGTTGCGCAGGATACTCTCCAAACGCTTTCTGAAATTCGGCACGGTCGGTGCATCCGGTACGGTGGTCAACATCGGTGTGTTGTATCTCGCGCAGGAGCATATCTTCCATGCAGTGCTACAGAACGAGATCAGGCTCAATCTGTCGTTGGCGCTGGCGATCTTTCTGGCGACGCTGAACAATTTTTTCTGGAACCGTCTGTGGACCTGGTCGGACCGGGTGCAGCATCACCATCGTCCGTGGTTGTCGCAATTCGGTCAATACACGCTGGCCTGCTGGCTGAGTATCGCGCTGCAAGTGGTGTTCACCAACCTGCTGGCACCACATTTCTATTATCAGATCGCCAACCTCATCGCCATCGGTCTGACCAGTGTGCTGAATTTCGTGCTGAACGATATCTGGACCTTCGGTCGCGTGAAGTTGCTGGATAAACCGGCGGCGAAACCTGGACAGGATTGACCCGCGCCAATGACCACGCCACGTTTGATCGGGTATGTGTTGGCCACGCTGCTGGCGGTGCTCACCTATTTCTACGGGCTGGATAGTCCGCATATCCCGAAAAACGGCGACGAGTTTCCTTACGCGCACATCACCCGTCTCACCGCCGATAGCGGTCAGTTGCTGCCGCTGCGATCCGAGCTGGACAATATGCGCAACACCAAGCCGCCGCTGTTGTTCTGGCAGGGCATCGTCTCGACCGACTGGGGCAAGCAGTGGACATGGTGGCACCTGCGTTACCCGAGTGTGATCTATACCCTGCTCACGGCGGCGCTGGTGTTCGCGCTGGCATTGCGGCTGGTGCGCAATCAGGGCGGCACGCCGGGTGAGGCGCTGGAGACCGGCTTTATCGGTGCGCTGACCTTTCTGGCTTTCTTCAGTACCTATCGTTACGGGCGTCCGTTCCTGGTCAATCCCGCCGAGGTGTTCTGGTTTTTTCTGCCGTTCTTCACATTGTTGTATTGGCGTTCCAGCGCATTCGATTCCAGGCTGATGGTGCCGCTGCTGTTGGGCGTCGAGGTGGGCATCGGCCTGTTGTACAAGTCTTTTGCACTGGTCGCGCCGGTGGCGTTCGCGCTGTCGTGGTGGTATCTGCACCAGCGCGATTATCGTTTCAAAGCGTTCCTCATTCGCGATGTCTGGAAGGTCGCCGTCACCGTAGTGGTGGCGCTGGCCTTGTTCAGCCTGTGGCTGGTGTTCGATCCCGATCCGCAGGCGGTGTGGAATGAATTCATCGTCGGCGAGAACGCGGGCAAGTTCGATCCGCGCAGCGGCAGTTATCTGGGCAATCTGTTGTGGGGCGGCAGCAGTGTTTGGGCTCTGCTGGTCGGTTATCCGATGAATGCGGGCTTGCTGGCGTTCCCGGTGATCGCGTTGTTCTGGAATGCCTATCGCCGCCGCGCTTTGCTGAGCGATGCGGAAAAGATGTTGTGGATATGGATGGCCGTGCTGTTCATCGTGTTCAGTGTGCCGAGCCAGCGCACGGCGCGTTATCTGCTGGAGGCGATGCCTGGATTGGCGGTGTTGTGCGCGCTGAATTGGCAACGTCTCAGCCGCGTGGCATTTGTGGCGAGTCTGCTGTTCTCGGCCAGCGTGCTGGGACTGATCGCGTTTCTGTCGTGGCGATTGCAACAGGAATTACCGGCGGCTGGGCTGTATGGCTTTGGTTACTGGCTGTTGCTTGCAGTCACCGCTGCGTTGATTCTGCTGGGCATCTTCTGGGCGCGCCACACCCGGAGTCTGGTCAATGTGGCCGCGCTGCTGGTGTTGCTGGTGCTGGCCGCGTTCCTGCGCCCGTTCGACGGTGCGCCGGGAAGGTTCAGCGCCGATGCGCAACGTTATGTTCAGGGCAAAGAGGTGTGGACGCCGTGCAACTTCAGGGCGGTGGATGAGGGGTACCGCTTCCTGTTGCCGGGCGCAAATGTCCACGGCTATTTCTTCCTGCCGCCGCAGAGTGTCGCCGAGTTGTCCGCCCAATATCCGCTGTTCGCCGTGCAGTTGCCGTTGCAGGAGAAATGCGAAGGTTGCAAAGTCATCGGGCAACGTCTGGAGATCCGCAGTCGGCATACGCCGGAAGAGATCAAACTGATCTTGCAGGGCCAAGTGTTCCAGCAGTTGTTCACCAATGAAATACTGATCGAATCATCGCAGACCATGCTGAGCCGTCCATTGGTCGAGGGATGCCGTTGATGCCGGACGGGCAGATGTTACGTCGGCTGCTTATCCCGGCTATTGCGCTGGTCGCGTTTGTCGCGGCTTTCTTCAAGGCGGCCCATATCCCTGCCGCCGCACCGTTCCAGGCTGCCGTGTCGCCAGCCACATACAAGCCAGCCCCGCATTTCGCGAGCCGTTTTGCCTCGTCGCAGTTGTTTGTGCAGGTACATGCCGCTTCGGCTGTGGAATTGAGCGACGGGCGTATCCGTTCATTCTGGTTCGCGGGCAGCCGCGAGGGGGCGAAAGACGTGGCGATTCGCAGTGCGGTGTTCGATCCGGCACGGGCGCGCTGGAGCGACGAGCAGATCGTGGTGACGCGCGAACAGACGCAACGGGCACTGCATCGTTTTGTCGCCAAGCTCGGCAATCCGGTGGTGGGGCGCGCGGCGGACGGCTCCCTGCGCATGTTCTATGTCACCGTGTCGCTGGGTGGATGGGCGGGCAGCTCGATCACCACCATGACTTCGCGTGACGAGGGGGCGACCTGGAGTGCGCCGCAGCGCTTGGTCACTTCTCCTTTTGTGAATATCAGCACGTTGGTCAAGAGTGCGCCGTTTCTGTATAGCGACGGCACGATGGGTGTGCCGGTGTATCACGAGTTCATCAGCAAGTTTGGCGAGCTGCTGCGTCTGGATCAGTATGGCGTGGTGCTGGACAAGCAACGCCTGGCCGCAGGCGGGCAAGGCACCTTGCAGCCGGTGGTGCTGATACAGGACGCACAGAATGCGCGGGTGTTGATGCGTTATGCCGGTGCTGCCGCGCCGCATCAGGCGGTCACGCTCACAACCCAGGATGCGGGGCAGCACTGGTCGGCTGCCGTCAAATCGTCCGCGTTGCGCAATCCCGATGCTGCGGTGACCGGCGTGACTCTGCCGGATGGGCGTATGTTGGCGGTGCTGAACGATCTGGAGCAGGGGCGGGATGCGCTGTCGCTGATGCTTTCGACGGATGGCGGTGCTACCTGGCGCGAATTGCGCAAACTGGAAGACCAGCTTGCCAACAGCGCGCAGGCGGACGAGGCGCACTTCACCGGCAATGTGCAGAAGCTCATTGCGCAAAGCGATGCGGCGGCGACGGGGCAGCTGGCGCAATATGTCGAGTCGACCAAAAATACGGTTTGCCACAACGACAGCTGTCGTTATGAGTTCTCTTATCCCTATCTGATCCAGACGGCAAGCGGCGATCTACATCTGGTCTACACCTGGAACCGGACCTTCATCAAACACCTGTGGTTCAATCGGGCTTGGCTCGATCAACAGACGGAACAACCGGCACATGATGCTCTACACTGACCTCACCGGGCTGGCAGGTCTGGCTTTTGTCATCGTATCGTTCGCGTTACGTTTACCGCTGGTCGTACGCCTGCCGGTGAAGCACCAAGCCATACTGGCCGTCGCCTTGTTAATTGTGGTGACGATCCCTTTCGGGAATTTGTCTGTGGCTGAGTTCATGCGCGGTATCACGGGAGACCTGAGTGTGCCGACTTTGCTGCTGTTGGTACTCGCCTGGCGCAAGTCTGCTGCGTTCACAGCTTCGCAACGCGACCTTCTGCTGGTGTGGATTGCGCTGGCTGCGCTTGCGCTGTATCCGTTTGCGTTGGGTCTGGGGATGTTCGATCCCTATCGCCTAGGCTTCGGCGATGTCTGGTTCATCACCGCTTTGCTGGTGTGTATCGCGTGGCTACGACGCTATACGCTGCTCGTCCTGACAATCTCGCTGGCGGTGCTGGCGTGGAGTGTCGGCTGGTATGAATCGAATAACCTGTGGGATTATCTGCTTGACCCGTGGGTGGCGATCTATGCGATTGCGGCGCTGCTTAAGCGCGGTATACGGATGTTGCGAAGTACCCGTCAAAGTTAGCTTGCCGCACGGACACCGGAGGCTGTGTTTATTGATGGTAAGCCTATGCGGGTGACAGCGATTACTTGATCTGTCCCCGTTCGATACATATCCCCACCATCTTGCTGCCGCGTATGGCTTGCAGTTTTGCCACGCTGACTTTTGCCCACGGCGCTTTGAACTCATTCAGCAGAATTTGTGCAATATGTTCGGCCAGTGCCTCAAGCAGGTTGAAGTGGCGGCTGGTGAGCACGTCTTGCAGATGGCGCACGATATCGGCGTAGTTGAGTGCGTCGGCGATGTCGTCGCTCTGGCAGGCACGGCTGCTGGGGAGTGCGATCTCCAGGTCGATTTGCAGGATCTGCGGCACGCGCTTCTCCCATTCGTACACGCCGATGAGGGTGTCGATCTTGAGTTCGCGCAGGAAGATGATGTCCATAAGGTGTGAAGGTGGTTTGGTTGTCGTGAGGGCATTCGAGTAGAATCCGTCGTTCGCATTTTAAGGTATTACAGATGATGACCCTAGTTTTTGTTGTGCTCGCTTATTTGTTGGGCTCGGTTTCTTTTGCGGTGCTGATGAGTAAGGCGTTCGGTCTGGCCGATCCGCGCACTTATGGTTCCGGCAATCCCGGCGCGACGAATGTGTTGCGTAGCGGCAAGAAGATCGCGGCGGCGTTGACGTTGTTTGGTGACGCGGCCAAGGGCTGGCTGGCGGTGTTCGTCACGATCAAGCTGGCGCCGCATGACGGCGAGGGGCTGTGGATGGTGGCACTGGTCTCGCTGGCGGTGTTCCTCGGCCACCTGTTTCCGGTGTTCCTGAAGTTCAAGGGAGGCAAAGGTGTGGCGACCGCGCTGGGCGTGTTGCTGGCTTTGAGCGGCTGGATGGGGTTGGCGGTTTTGGCTACGTGGTTGTTGGTGGCGGTGGTGTTCCGTTATTCCTCATTGGCGGCATTGGTTGCGGCGAGCGCGGCACCGGTTTACGCCATGCTGTTGCATCTGCGTCCAGAGTTGGTGTTGGCGACAGCCATGATGTCGATGCTGCTGATCTGGCGGCACAAAAGCAATATCCAGAACCTGATGACTGGCAAGGAAAGCAAGATAGGCGGCAAAAAGAAAGACGCTCAATCTGTGTGATTGAGTTGTTGCAGATCCCAGCGCGGTTTGACGTTGAAACGATAGTCGCGCCGGGCGGCCTGATCCTTTAGCCGCATCGCGCCCGCAAAGGCGATCATCGCGCCGTTGTCGGTGCAGAACTCCATATCCGGATAGAACACTTTGAAGCCGCGTTGTTGTGCGGCCTGGTCGAACTGTGTGCGTAATGCCCGGTTGGCTCCGACGCCGCCGGCGATCACCAGTTGGCTGAGTCCGGTCTGTTTGAGTGCGGTCAGGGCTTTTGCGCTCAACACATCGACGATGGCAGCTTGTGCGGCAAGGGCGATGTCGGCGCGTGTCTGTTCGTCTTGTTCGTTCTGCTGCGTGGCAAGCAACACGGCGGTCTTCAGGCCGCTGAAGCTGAAGTCCAGATCGCCGCTGTGCAGCATCGGGCGCGGTAACTTGAAGCGGCCGGGTGTGCCGTGTTGCGCCAGTTTGGATAGCAGGGCACCGCCCGGATAGTCCAGTCCCAATAATTTGGCGCTCTTGTCGAACGCTTCGCCCGCAGCATCGTCCACTGTCTCGCCCAGCAAGGTATAGCGCCCCACGCCATCCACACGCATGAGCTGGGTGTGTCCGCCGGAGACGAGCAGTGCAACAAAAGGAAATTCCGGTGCAGGGTCGGATAGCAACGGTGACAGCAGATGGCCTTCCAGATGGTGGATGGCGATGGTGGGAAGGTCGAGGGCATAAGCCAGCGAGCAGGCCATACTTGCGCCAACCAGCAGCGCACCGGACAAGCCGGGGCCTTGCGTGAACGCGATAGCATCGATGTCGCCGAGCGCGCAGTCCGCTTGTTTTAATGCTGCGCGTAACAAGGGCAGCACATGGCGCACATGGTCGCGCGAGGCGAGCTCGGGGACAACACCGCCGTATTCGTTGTGCATGGCAATCTGCGAGTGCAGAGTGTGCGCGAGCAGGCCGCGCTCGGAGTGGTACAGCGCGATGCCCGTTTCATCGCAGGAGGATTCGATACCGAGCGTTATTGCCATCAATTCAGTCCGTTCTAGAGTCGGCGGCATTGTACGTTTCATCTCCGCGCAACAACACCGCAAAAATATTTTAACAAAGTGCTTGACCGGTTCTCTTCAATCTATATAATGCGCACCTCTTCGCTGCACGGCGGCGGAGGCTGGTGGTGTAAAAGTTCTTTAAAATTTAAATAAAACAACCGATTAGTGTGGGTATGTGTGCTTAGGTAAAAGTAATATTGTTAGTTTAGGCTGACGATATTCTTAAACTCAAGACATAAAGAAGTAACTCACACTTATCGAAGATACATTAAGTAAATTCGCTTTGAGTGAGATCAGTTTGGGTGTTAAAGCCTGAACTTAAAATTGCTAGAAGATTGAACTGAAGAGTTTGATCCTGGCTCAGATTGAACGCTGGCGGCATGCTTTACACATGCAAGTCGAACGGCAGCACGGGGGCAACCCTGGTGGCGAGTGGCGAACGGGTGAGTAATATATCGGAACATGTCCGGAAGTGGGGGATAACGTAGCGAAAGTTACGCTAATACCGCATATGCCCTGAGGGGGAAAGGAGGGGATCGTAAGACCTTTCGCTTTCGGAGTGGCCGATATCAGATTAGCTAGTTGGTGAGGTAAAGGCTCACCAAGGCGACGATCTGTAGCGGGTCTGAGAGGATGATCCGCCACACTGGGACTGAGACACGGCCCAGACTCCTACGGGAGGCAGCAGTGGGGAA
>CAZNAD010000031.1:0-7316 GCA_964571195.1 uncultured Gallionellaceae bacterium
TGGCGCTGAAAGAGCAGGTGAAGTATCTGGAGAAAAATCTGCCGGGGTTGCAGGCGATGTCCATGCAGTTTTTGCCGTTCGGTTCGGCGCAGGACTTGCAGCGGCAGATACTCGCGGTGACGTTCGACCGTTGCTGCCTGAACGATCCTTTGCCGGAAAGCGAAAAAGAGTTCGCCACACGCTGCAAAGATGCCAAGGCGCGCCTGAATCTGGTGGCGCAGGAGATCGCGCGGCTGGTTGGCGCAGTGCTGAGCGAACATCAGGCGCTGCAAAAATCCTTGCCCGGCTTCAAAGCGCACGGACAGGTGTTGCAGGACATCCGCAGCCAGTGTGAATCCCTGCTGGGGCGCGAGTGGGTGGGGCGTACACCGTACGAGCGCATGCAGCACATGCCGCGTTATCTGAAGGCCATCAACGTGCGGCTGGAGAAGCTGCGGAGCAATCCCGCGCGCGATGCGCAGAACATGGCGCAGCTGTATCCTTTGTTGCAACAATGGCAGCGCAGGTTGCAGGCGCAGCAGGGCGAGACGGACGCGCGGCTGGAGGATTTCGGCTGGATGATGCAGGAGTTGCGCGTCTCGCTGTTCGCGCAGGAGCTGAAGACGCCGGTGATCGTGTCGGTGAAGCGATTGGAGAAGATATTGCACGGACTTAACGGGTAGAATTCGGATAAGGCGCGGGACGAGGATAGAGAGATGTCGGTCAAGAAGGTGGATGTGTTGTTGGTCGGTGCCGGGGTGATGAGCGCGACGCTGGGCAAGTTGCTGGCGCAGCTCGATCCGTCGCTCAAGATCCTGATGGTGGAGCGTTTGTCCAAAGTGGCGAGCGAGAGTTCGCACGGCTTGAACAATGCCGGTACCGGACACGCGGGTTACTGCGAGTTGAACTACACGCCGCAGCTTGCCGATGGCAGCATCAAGATAGATCGTGCGCTGGAGATCAATGCCGCGTTCGAGGTTTCGTTGCAATTCTGGTCGTATCTGGTCGATCAGGGTTTGTTGCCGGCTTCAGAGAAATTCATCAATCCGGTGTGCCACCAGAGTTTCGTGATGGGTGAGGCGGATGTTGCGTATCTGCGCAAACGTTATCAGGCCTTGCACAAGCACCACCTGTTCGAAGAGATGGAATACAGCGAGGACCCCGCCGTGTTGCGCGAGTGGATGCCGATGGTGATGGCGCAGCGCGACCCTAAGCAGAAGGTCGCCGCGACACAGGTGAAACACGGCACCGATGTCGATTTCGGTTTTCTCACCCGCAAACTGGTCAAGGCGCTGCAAAAGTTGCCCAACTTCGAGTTGAAGCTGAGCCACACCATCGTCAGCATGAAGCAGCATGATGATGGTCGCTGGCATGTGCGGGTGAAAGACAATCACACGGATACGGTGCGTACCATCAATGCCGGTTTTGTCTTTCTCGGCGCGGGCGGCGGGGCATTGCCGCTGCTGCAGAAATCCGGCATCCCGGAAAGCAAAGGCTACGGCGGCTTTCCCGTCAGCGGGCAATGGCTGATCTGCAAAGACCCCAAAATTGTGCGGCAACATGCGACCAAGGTATATGGCAAGGCTGCGGTCGGCGCGCCGCCGATGTCGGTCCCGCATCTGGATGCGCGCATCATCGACGGCGAGCCTTCGCTGTTGTTCGGGCCGTTCGCCAGTATCACTACCAAGTTTCTCAAGGAAGGTTCGGTGCTGGACCTGTTCGCTTCGTTGAAGTCCGGCAACTTGAAGCCGATGCTGGCGGTGGCGCGGGACAATCTCGATCTGATGCGTTACCTCGTCGGCGAAGCGTTCAAGTCACATAAGGACAGGGTGTTGGCATTGCGCGAGTTTTACCCGGAAGCGCGTGCGGACGATTGGGAGTTGGCTTCAGCCGGGCAGCGTGTGCAGATCATCAAGGACTGCGATAAGAAGGGCGGCAAGCTGGAGTTCGGTACCGAGATCGTTACGTCGCGCGACGGCACGCTGGCTTCTTTGCTGGGAGCTTCGCCGGGGGCTTCGACATCGGTGCAGGCGATGATCGAGGTGATCGAACGCTGCTTCAAGTCTTCCATGCGCTCAGTCGAATGGAAGCGCAAGATGAAAGAGATGATTCCGTCCTACGGCGAGTCGCTGGACGAGAATGTGGCATTGTTGCACGAGGTGAGAAAACGGACGCTGAGCACGCTCAAGTTGGAGCGGGGTATTTAGCGCACACTATAATCCGTGTCGGCGTAGTAGACCTGCTCCGGCAGCGGTGGATACAAGGAGAGATGGGATGAACAAACAGGAAGTCGAGTTATTGAGCCGTGAGATTGAGATGCTGATGAACGAGCGCACCTCGCTGTTGAGTGTGGTGGGGGCTGCGGCCGTGCTGGTGGCGAACACCCATGCGGCGGACTTGCCCAAAGAGGCGGCTGAAGCGGCGGACCTGTTGTCCAGGTTTGTCAACGCACTTCCCGAAGAGACCCTCAAGGATGCGCTGGATGCGGTACACGCACTGGCGGCTTCTGGAAACTGAGTCGCGTACGTTCCAGAGATGGCAGCCACGCGGCGACAAAAAATCGGGCTGATCCTGACCGGGGGTGGGGCGCGTGCGGCTTATCAGGTCGGCGTGTTGAAAGCCATCGCGGAGTTCTTGCCGCGCAATGCGGCCAGCCCGTTCGCCATCATTTGTGGCACTTCCGCTGGCGCGCTGAACGCGGCAACATTGGCGATCAATGCCGCGCATTTCCGCAAGGGGGTGCGTTATCTGCTCAACGTCTGGAAGAATTTCCATGTGGATGAGGTGTATCGCGCCGATTTTGTCGGTGTATCGCGCAACAGCCTACGCTGGTTGGCTGGCCTGCTGCTGAGCAGTTTCGGCATCAACAAATTGAACCATGTCTCGTTGCTGGACAATGCCCCGTTGGTGGAGTTGCTGGAAGAGACGCTGCCCTGCGAAAAGATCCAGGAGAGTATCGATAAGGGTGCTTTGCATGCCCTGAGCATCACTGCCTCGGGCTACGGTTCCGGTCATTCGGTGGCGTTCTATCAGGGGGTGGCGGGGATAGAACCGTGGAAGCGCGCACGCCGCCTGGGAGTGCCCACACAGATCGAGATACAGCATCTGCTGGCATCCTCGGCCATTCCATTCATCTTCCCGGCGGTGCATATCCACCGCGAATATTTCGGCGATGGTTCGATGCGCCAGCTCGCGCCGATCAGCTCGGCACTGCATCTCGGGGCGGACCGTGTGCTGGTGGTCGGCATGGGGCACGGCGGCGGTTCCGACGATGAGGCGCGACGCGGCAAGATGGATGACTATCCCTCGCTGGCACAGATTGCCGGACATGCGCTCGACAGTATCTTTCTGGACAGTATGGAGGTGGATCTGGAGCGGTTGCAGCGCATTAACCAGACCGTCAGTCTGATCCCGGAAGCGATCCGCCCCGGTATCAAGTTGCGCCATGTCGATGTGCTGGTGATCTCTCCGAGCCTGCCGATCGAAAAGATCGCCGAGGCGCATCTGCACGGCATGCCCTGGACGATACGTATCCTGTTGCGTGCGGTCGGGGTGATGCGCAGACGCGGCGCGAATCTGGTCAGTTATCTGTTGTTCGACAAGGCATATTGCCGCGCGCTGATCGATCTGGGGTATCAGGATGCGCTGCGACACAAGGCAGAGATCATGGCGTTTCTGGCGCAGCAGCCGGATACGCCTCAGGACGAATTGCCGCAATGACGTTGACCGGTATCGCGGCACCCAGGCCGCTGACTTTCTCCTTGTTGCGCGCGCTGGCCGATGGCGAGTTCCATTCCGGCCAACGCTTGGCGCAGCGTTTCAATGTCTCGCGTGCCAGCGTCCATAACGCCTTGCAGGATATCGGGCAATACGGTCTGGTGTTGTACAGTGTGCGCGGGCGCGGATATCGTCTGGTCGAGCCGCCGCAATGGCTGGATGCGGAACTTGTCCGAGGAGCGTTGCGGACACCGGCGATATTTCACCTGAACGTGCTCGACAGCGGAACTTCCAGCAATACCGCATTGTTGCAGTCTGCCGCGCAGGGCGCGCCCTGCGGCACGGTGCTGGCGCTGGAGTGGCAAGGTGCCGGACGCGGGCGCATGGGACGCGCCTGGCATTCCGGTCTGGGAAACACCCTCACGTTCTCGCTGTTGTGGCGTTTCGAATGTGGCATCGCAGCCCTGTCCGGCTTGAGTCTCGCGGTCGGTATCGCGATGATGCGCGTGTTGCGTGCATTGGGTGTGCAAGATGTCGGACTGAAATGGCCGAACGACGTGGTGGACGGGCAGGGCAAGCTGGCCGGTATCCTGATCGAGGCGCAGGGCGATATGTTGGGCCCCAGTGCGGTGGTGATCGGCATCGGTCTGAATTTGCGTCTGCCGGAAGCTGTCGCACAGCTGATCGGGCAGCCGGTGAGTGATCTGGCGCGTGTCATGGATGTCATGCCGGAGCGCAATCGATTGCTGGCGTTGTTGTTGCAGGCGTTGGCGGATGTGTTGGCCGAGTTCTCGCAGTGTGGGTTCGCCGGGTTGCGTGACGAATGGGAGCGTTACCATTCGTATCAGGGACGCAGGGTGTGTATGTCTTTGCCCGACGGCTCCCGTCCGAGCGGTATCGTGCGCGGCGTGACGGATGACGGGGCGCTGCGGGTGGAGACGCAACACGGCGTGCGGGTGTTCAATGCCGGTGAGATCAGTTTGCGGGAGGCCTGATGTTATTGCTCGATGCCGGTAACAGTCGCTGCAAATGGGCCTACGTCGAGAACGGCAAGTGGGCGCATCAGGGCGCAGTGGGCAATGGTGAGATCGCCGCATTGCAACAGGCTTTCGCCGGGTTGCCGCGCCCCGGGCGCATCATCGTTTCTAATGTGGGGGGGCTTGCGCGCGAGCAGGAGCTGCGCCGTGTTTGCAGTCTTTGGCCGGTTGCGCCCGAATTCGTGACGGCGCGCCGCGAAGCATGCGGCGTGAGCAATCGTTATGAGGAACCTTCCCGCTTGGGAAGCGACCGCTGGGCTGCGCTCATCGCGGCGTGGCGGCGGGTGGGGCAGCGTTGTCTGGTGGTGAACTGCGGTACCGCGACCACGGTGGATGCGTTGTCGGAGCGCGGCGAATTTATCGGCGGGCTGATCCTGCCCGGCATCACGCTGATGCGGCAGAGCCTGTCACGCGGCACCGCACAATTGCCGGACATGCAGGGACAGTTGCGGGACTTTCCGTGCAACACGGCGGATGCGATCCACAGCGGCGTGTTGCGTGCGACACTCGGTGCCATCCGGTATCAATATGAATTGCTGGCTGTGGACGGTGGCGCGGTGTGCGTATTGGGCGGCGGTGCCGCAGATCAGTTGCAGGCATTGCTTGGCATGCCGCTGCAACGTGTAGATAATCTGGTGCTGGAGGGATTACAAGTGATCGGGGAAACAAGCGCATGATGAAGTGGATATTCGGGGTGCTGGTGTTGGTCAACATCATGTTCTTTGCCGTGATGCAATGGGGTGGCTCGCTGACACAAGAGGCGAATGACCCGCCTGTGCAACCGGCACTCAATGCCGACAAGATCAGAGTGATCGCTTCCGATCCCAATCCGCAGCCTGCATCTGCTGTCGCAGCCGTCAGCGCGGTCGCGGCATCGGCTGTGCATGCCGTCTCGCAGGTTGCGGAGGTGGCACCTGTACCGCCCGTCGCTCATGTTCCGGCAGCTGCGGCAGCGTCACCCGCGAAGTTGAGCTGTATGGAATGGGGGGAATTCTCCGGGGGTGATCTGACTCGTGTGGGCAAGAGTCTAAGTGCGATGAAGCTGGGGAATCGTTTGAAACAGCGCGTGAGTGAACACGCTAACGGCTATTGGGTTTACATCCCTCCGATGAAGACCCGTGCTCAGACAGAACAGAAGGTCGCGCAGCTCAAGGCGCTCGGGGTGGGAGATTATTTCATCATACAAGAGGCCGGTACATGGCAGAACGCCATCTCTCTGGGGGTGTTCAAGACGGAAGATGCCGCCAAGAAATATCTGGCCAAGCTGCAAGAGCAGGGGGTGAGGAGTGCGGTCACGGGAGAGCGGGCCAGCAAACTCAAGTCGACCGTTTTTGTGCTGAACTTTCTGGAACGCGGTCAGGCCTCCCAGGTTGCCGCGCTACGCAAAGATTTTCCCGATAGTGAATTAAAACTCGTTCCCTGCAATTGACAGGTGCATCCAAAATCAGGAAAATCGCGCCCTCTTTGAAGTCGGCCAGTCCAGTTTCGGTGATATAGCTCAGGTGGTTAGAGCGCAGCACTCATAACGCTGAGGTCGGTGGTTCAAATCCACCTATCACCACCAAAAAACGGTTCCCGGAGGTGCGGGAACCTGCATAAACCCGCAAGGTATAAGCCTTGGCGGGTTTTTTGTTGCCCGCGCGAGCCCCAAGCCGTTCTTCTGCTTGCCATTTCTCGTTCAAGTGTCGTAGAATTCGCGCCCTTTGGCATTTGCCAGATAAACAATTATTGGGTTTTTGACTATGGTAATCATTCGTATGTCTCGCGGCGGCTCCAAGAACCGTCCCTTCTTCAATGTGGTCGTGGCTGATTCGCGCAATCGTCGCGATGGTCGTTTCATCGAGCGCGTGGGTTTCTACAATCCATTGGCTGCTGAAGGTCAAGAAGGCTTGCGCTTGGAACTGGCTCGCGTTGCTCACTGGCAAGAAAAGGGCGCGCAATTGAGCGATGCCGTAGCCAAACTGGTGAAGCGCGCTGGTGCAACAGCAAAAGCCTGATGACTTAGACCCCATGGTCGTCATGGGGCGTATCGTCGGAGCGCAGGGCATACTCGGCTGGGTGAAGGTGCAGACCTACACCGAATATCTGGATAGCCTGCTCGACTACGACGAGTGGTACGTGGGTAACGACAAGCAGCCGTGGCGCAAGATACAAGTGCTGGAGGCGAACGTGCACGGCAAGGTGCTGGTGGCCAAGCTGGAAGGCATCGTAGACCGTACTGCTGCGGAGATGTGCAAAGGGTTGCTGGTGGCGGTGCCGCGCGACAGCCTGCCCGAACAGGAAGAGGGTGAATATTATTGGTCCGACCTGATCGGCATGCGCGTGGATAACCTCGCGGGCGAGACGCTGGGAGTGGTTGATACCTTGCTGGAGACCGGCGCGAACGATGTGCTGAGTGTGCGCGATGCGCAGGGCAAGGAGATATTGATCCCTTTCATCGCCAGTGTGATCCAGCAGGTGGATGTTGCAGAAAAGTTGATACGCGTGGATTGGCAGGCGGATTATCTTAAATGAGATTCGATGTCGTCACGCTGTTCCCCGAGATGTTCGACGCAGTCACGAAATACGGTGTGACGCGGCGCG
>CAZNAD010000032.1:0-3967 GCA_964571195.1 uncultured Gallionellaceae bacterium
TTCACCACCTGATAATCGTCGCCGGACATCTGCTGGATCATCTGACTGCCGAGATTCGAAGTCATCACGATCACGGTGTTCTTGAAGTCCACGGTGCGACCCTGACCGTCGGTCATGCGACCGTCGTCCAACGCTTGTAACAACACGTTGAACACATCGGGGTGAGCCTTCTCCACTTCGTCGAGCAGAATGACGCTATACGGTTTGCGCCGCACGGCTTCAGTCAGACCACCGCCTTCTTCGTAGCCCACATAACCCGGCGGCGCACCAATCAGGCGCGCGACGGAGTGTTTCTCCATGTATTCGCTCATATCGATACGGATCAGATGGTCTTCCGAGTCGAACATAAAACCGGCCAGCGCCTTGCACAGCTCGGTTTTGCCCACGCCCGTGGGGCCTAAGAACAGGAAGGAACCATACGGACGGTTCGGGTCGGACAAGCCGGAACGCGAACGGCGGATGGCATCGGACACCAGACGTACCGCCTCGTCCTGCCCCACCACGCGCTCGTGCAGCTTGTCTTCCATCTTGAGCAGTTTGTCGCGCTCGCCCGTCATCATCTTGCTCACCGGGATGCCGGTGGCACGGCTCACCACTTCGGCGATCTCTTCCGCGCCGACCTGAGTGCGCAACAGTTTGTTTTTGCTACCTGAACCCTCTGCTTCGCGCTGTGCCGCTTCTTTCAGCTTGGCTTCAAGCTGCGGCAGCTTGCCGTATTGCAGCTCGGCCACCTTCTCCAGCTTGCCTTCGCGCTGCAATTTTGCGATCTCGGCCTTCACATGATCGATCTCTTCTTTCACGTTGGCCGCGCCCTGGGCTGCGCCCTTCTCGGATTTCCATATCTCCTCGAGATCGGCGTATTCGCGCTCCAGCTTCTTGATCTCATCCTCGATCAGGGTGAGGCGCTTTTTGGAAGCTTCGTCTTTTTCTTTCTTGACGGCTTCGCGCTCGATCTTGAGCTGGATCAGGCGGCGTTCGAGTTTGTCCATGACTTCCGGTTTGGAGTCGATCTCCATCTTCACGCGCGCAGCGGCCTCGTCGATCAGGTCGATGGCCTTGTCCGGCAGGAAACGGTCGGTGATGTAACGGTGCGAGAGTTCTGCCGCCGCGACGATGGCCGGGTCGGTGATGTCCACGCCGTGGTGCAGTTCGTATTTCTCCTGTAGCCCGCGCAGGATGGCGATGGTGGATTCGACGCTGGGTTCGTCCACCAGCACCTTCTGGAAGCGGCGCTCCAGCGCGGCGTCTTTTTCGATGTATTTGCGATATTCGTCCAGCGTGGTGGCGCCTATGCAATGCAGTTCGCCGCGCGCCAATGCCGGTTTCAGCATGTTACCCGCGTCCATCGCGCCTTCGGCTTTGCCCGCGCCGACCATGGTGTGGATCTCGTCGATGAACACGATGTTGCGCCCCTCATCCTTGGCCAGCTCGTTGAGCACCGATTTCAGGCGCTCCTCGAACTCGCCGCGATATTTGGCCCCCGCCAACAGCGCGGCCATATCCAGCGACAATACCTTTTTGCCCTTGAGTGATTCCGGCACTTCGCCATTGATGATGCGCTGTGCAAGACCTTCCACAATCGCAGTCTTGCCCACACCGGGTTCGCCGATGAGCACGGGATTGTTCTTGGTGCGGCGTTGCAATACCTGAATGGCGCGGCGAATCTCGTCGTCGCGGCCGATGACCGGGTCGAGTTTGCCCATACGGGCGCGCTCGGTGAGGTCGAGGGTGAATTTCTTGAGGGCTTCGCGCTGGCCTTCGGCTTCCTGCGAACCGACCGATTCGCCGCCGCGCACGGCGTTGATGGCGGTCTCCAGCGGCGCGCGTGTCACGCCGTGCTGCTTGAGCAGACGCCCCGTCTCGCCCTTGTCGTTGGTCAGCGCGAGCAGGAACATCTCGGAGGCGATGAACTGGTCACCGCGTTTCTGCGCTTCTTTGTCAGTGAGGTTGAACAGGTTGGCGAGATCACGACCGACCTGCACTTCGCCGCCATGGCCTTCCACTTTGGGCAGACGCGACACGGCGTCATTGAGCGCGGTCTTGAGCGCATTGGTATTGCCGCCCGCGCGCGCCAGCAGCGAACCTGCTCCACTGTCGGCATCGTTGAGCAATGCCAGCAGCAGGTGCTGCGGCTCGATGAACTGATTGTCGGCACCGACTGCCAGACTCTGGGCATCGGACAGCGCTTGTTGCAGCTTGGTAGTGAACTTGTCGAAACGCATGGTGACTCCTTCAAAGGATATCGGACTGCCCCCTAGATGCGGATGCCCGGCCCGGATTTCAAGTCGTCACATCATCCTCTTTTCTTGTATACAATTACCCTGTCTTTTTGATCCGTTGCCGCCATGCCCCACCAGAACCCCGAACTCGCTACCGTCATCCGCGACAACGTTCGTTCCGCTTTGTCCGAGGATATGGGCAATGAGGGTGACCTGACAGCGCAACTCGTGCCGGAAAAGGCCTGCGGCCATGCCACCGTCATCACCCGCCAGCCCGCAGTGTTGTGCGGCAGCGCTTGGTTCAATGCCTGCTTCAAGGCTCTCGACCCAAGCTGTAAGATCGACTGGTATGTGCGCGACGGCAGCAGCGTCGCCCCGAACGAAAAACTATGCGAGATACGCGGCAATGCCCGCGCCATGCTCACCGCCGAACGCGCCGCGCTGAATTTCCTGCAAACCTTGTCCGGCACGGCTACCCTGACACACCGTTATGTCGATACCGTCAAAGGTACTCAGGCCAAGATCATGGATACACGCAAGACCCTGCCCGGCTTGCGTCTCGCCCAGAAATACGCGGTACGGGTAGGCGGCGGGCACAACCAGCGCGTCGGCCTGTTCGATGGCATCCTCATCAAAGAGAACCACATCATGGCGGCGGGCGGTGTATGTAACGCCATCAAACAGGCTTACCGACTAGCTCCCGAAGGAGCTTCGATACAGATCGAAGTCGAGACGATGGAGCAATTGAGCGAGGCGCTTGATGCCGGTGCAAAACTCATCCTGCTGGACAATTTCAATCTGGAACAGATGTGCAATGCCGTCGAATTCACCTCGCGCCGCGCGGAGCTGGAAGCCTCCGGCGGCATCACCCTGAAAACCGCCCGTGTCATCGCCGAAACCGGTATAGACCGCATCTCCATCGGAGCCCTCACCAAAGATGTGGAAGCCGTCGATCTTTCGATGCGCTTCGTTGCCTCTTGAAATCCTGACCGCATCTCCATATATTAGAATTGTCTAATTTATGGAGAGCATCATGACCGACCCGTTACACATCGTTTGCCCGCATTGCAACGCCACCAACCGCGTCCCGACCGACAAGACGGGGGATGCCCCCACTTGCGGCAAGTGTAAACAGCCGTTATTCACCGCCCACCCGACGGTGTTGAGCAGTGCCAATTTCATGCAACACATCTCGCACAGCGATATCCCGGTACTGGTGGACTTCTGGGCTCCTTGGTGCGGCCCCTGCCGCATGATGGCTCCCGAATTCGAAAAAGCCGCACAGCAACTCGAACCGCATTACCGCGTTGCCAAACTGAATACGGAAGAGGCACAGGAGCTGGCCGCGCGTTACGACATCCGCAGCATACCGACACTGGCGTTATTCAAGGGGGGGCGAGAGATTGCCCGTCAAGCGGGCGCGACGAATGCAGCGGGAATTGTGCAATGGGTGAAGTCGAACAGCTGAGAACGGACGGCTGCTAGGCCGTCCGGCGGTCGATCCGGCCTGAGCCGGTCTTATTTGCTCGCGACTTCTTTCAGAAAATCGAGGACGTTGCTGGCAAGAGAGCCGCCAGATACTTCGGCTTCGTATTCTTCCCAGTCGAATTCGTCATGTGCCGCACTTTCACTCAGGCGCAGTTGCTCGATGTCCTGCGGAGCAACGGAATACAGCAGGCCGTGGGATACATGTTGATGGATTTGCATGATGCTCTCCTTCTCGGTGATGGGTTATCCGGCGATGGCTT
>CAZNAD010000033.1:0-1206 GCA_964571195.1 uncultured Gallionellaceae bacterium
CTGATGCTGCCGCCGCTCAAGCCGCTGCTGATGCTGCCGCCGCTCAAGCCGCTGCTGATGCTGCCGCCGCTCAAGCCGCTGCCGAGTTGGCTGCCGCTCAAGCCGCCGCTGATGCTGCTGCCATTCAAGCAGTTGCTAACGCAGCTGCCGCGCAAGCTGCTGCAGCAGCAGCTGCCGCGCAAGCTGCTGCTGATGCCGCCGCACAAGCCGCTGCTGATGCCGCCGCACAAGCTGTTGCACAAGCCGCTGCACAAGCCGCCGCTACGCAGGCCGCCATTGATGCAGCCGCTGCACAAGCCGCCGCTGATATTGCCGCACAGGCAGCCGCTGCTGCGACCACTGCCGCAGCAGCGGCTGATGCCGTTGCTGCGCAAGCTGCCGCTGTTGCTGCTGCACAAGCTGCGGCTGACGCCGTCATTGCACAGAACGCTGCCGTGGCAGCAAACCTTCAGGCCGCAGCTGATGCCGCTGCCGCAGTCGCTCAAGCCGCCGCATCAGCTGCGGCTCAAGCTGCTGCTGATGCGGCAGCAGCGGCCGCAGCTGATGCTACAGCCGCAGTCGCCAGAGAACCCGCTGGTGGTGCGAACGCCGCTGCCGCCGAAGCGGCTGCCGCCGAGGCGGCTGCACAAGCAGCCACTGCACAAGCTGCTGCTGAAACTGCAGCAAACGCAACAACAGTTGCCGCTGCACAAGCGGCAGCAAATGCCGCGACCGCCGCCGCAACGGCAGCGGCGGCCGCCGCTGCGGTCGCCGTCGCCACCGTGAATGCCGATATCATCGCTCTGGATGTCGCCGCTGTTGAAGCTGCCGCACAACAGGTCACAGCCGCTTTGGCAGATGCAGCACAAGCTGATCAAGCAGATGCAGATGCTGACGCCGCCGTTATTGCGGCGGTGCAAGCGGCAGAAGCCGCAGTCGCTGCAGCGGCTCAAGCCGATGCAGATGTGGCTGCTGCACAAGCTGCTGTTGATGCAGACACGAGCAAAGTCGCTGAATTGACCGCCGTTTACAACCAAGCCGTAGCCGATGCAGCAGCCATTGATGCTGCCACATCGCAAGCCGCTGCCGCTAGTGCAGCGGCCAATGCATCAGCCGCACAAGCCGCAGCCAATAAGGCTGCTGATGCGGCTGCCACCGCAGCCGCTCGTGCCGCCGCTGCCGATGCAACTGCCGCTGACAAGGCCGCTGCCGCAACTGCTGCTGCAA
>CAZNAD010000033.1:1306-3524 GCA_964571195.1 uncultured Gallionellaceae bacterium
TGCTGCCGCTGCCGCCGCTGCTGAAGCTCAAGCCGCCCATGCCGCTGCCGCTGATGCTCAACTCGCCGCCGATCAAGCCGCCGTCACCGCCGCCAATTCCGCGTTGACTGCCGCTCAAGCCGCTGAAGCAAGTACTCAGGCTGCAACTGATGCCGCCTCTGCTGCTGCAACTCAAGCTGCTGCTGAAGCTGCTACCGCCGCCGCTCAGGCTCAAGCCGCTGCCACTACCGCTGCTGTCGCTGAACGTGCCGCTGCCGCTGCTCAAGCTACCGCCGCAACTGCCGCTGACAATGCGGCCTCCGCACAAGTCGCAGCGGATGCCGCTGCCGCCGATGCCGCTGCCGCAGCAACACGCGCTGCCGCTGCCGATGCAACTGCCGCTGACAAGGCCGCTGCCGCAACTGCTGCTGCAACTGCCGACGCTGCCGCTGATGCTGCCGCTGCCGCCGCTGCTGAAGCTCAAGCCGCCCATGCCGCTGCCGCTGATACTCAACTCGCCGCCGATCAAGCCGCCGTCACCGCCGCTAATTCCGCGCTGATTGCCGCTCAAGCCGCTGAAGCAAGTACTCAGGCCGCTCTTGATGCCGCTATCCAGGCAGCAGCCGATGCCACATCCGAGGCTGCCGCAGCACATGCCCAAGCACAGGCTGTGGCCACTGCCGCTGCAAATGCAGAAAGTGCCGCTGCTGCGGCACAAACTGCCGCGACCGATGCCGCTGCAGCAACCGCAGCCGCTAATGCTGCGCTGACAGCGGATACCGCCAAGGTAACCGCGCTATCCGCAGCAGAAGCCCAAGCCCTTGCCACCCTTAATGCAGCCAAAGCGGCTTTGGCCAACTACAAAGACGATGATAAGGATGGCAAAGACAGTGAAGATCGCAAAGACAGTGAAGATCGCAAAGACAGTAAAGATCGCAAAGACAGTGAAGATCGCAAAGACAGTGAAGATCGCGACAACGATGAAGACAATAATGCCAACTACAGCCAACTTCAGCAGGATGTAGCAACCGCACAGACAGCTTATAACGCGGCACATGCTGCAACTGCCGCAGCACAAACCACATTGGCAGCTGACAGAGTTGCCTACGATCAGGCCGTGACTGCCGAAAGTGCCGCAACTACGGCGCTGGCCGCTGCAAATGCCGCAAAAGCAGCCGCACTGGCCGCTGCCGATGCTGCAGCTAGTGATGCTGCCGCCAAGGATGCTACAGCAGCAGATTTGCTGGCCGCCGTACAAACTGCTGCCGCTGCCGACGCCGCTGCTAATGCTACTCTGGCTGCTGCGCAACAAGCTCTGGCTGATGCTCAGGCTACGCTGGCTGCCGATACTTCCAGTGCTGCCGCTCAGGCCGCTGTCGATGCCGCCGCCAAGGCTGCCGCTGATGCACAAGCTGCCGCAACCCAAACTGCCCTAGACAGTGCCAACGCTGATGCGGCATCTGCTCAGGCTGCTGCTGCCGCCGCTGCCGCGACCGCCGCTGCCGCTGCTGCTGCCGCTACTGCCGCCGCCGCAACCTTGACCGCCGCTCAAGCTGCCGCCGCTCAAGCTGCTGCGGAAGCTTCCAGCGCTCAAGCTGCCGCGACCGCCGCCGCTGATGCTGCAACCGCTGCCGCCGCCGATGCCGCTGCCAAGGCTGCAACTGCCGATGCCGCTGCAACTGCAGCCGCTGATGCCGCTACTGTCGATGCCGCCGCCAACGCTACTCTGGCTGATGCGCAACAAGCTCTGGCTGATGCACAAGCCACGCTGGCTGCCGATACTTCCAGTGCTGCCGCTCAGGCCGCTGTCGATGCCGCCGCCAAAGCCGTCGCTGATGCTCAGGCTGCCGCAACCCAAACTGCCCTAGACAGTGCCAATGCTGATGCGGCATCTGCTCAGGCTGCTGCTGCCGCCGCTGCAGCGACCGCTGCTGCCGCTGCTGCTGCCGCGACTGCCGCCGCCGCAACCTTGACCGCCGCTCAAGCTGCCGCCGCTCAAGCTGCTGCGGAAGCTTCCAGCGCTCAAGCTGCCGCAACTGCCGCTGCTGATGCTGCAAGCGCCGCCGCTGCCGATGCCGCTACCAAGGCTGCAACTGCCGATGCCGCTGCAACTGCAGCCGCTGATGCTGCAACAGCCGATGCCGCCGCCAACGCCACTCTGGCAGCCGCACAACAAGCTCTGGATGATGCACAAGCCACGCTGGCTGCCGATACTTCCAGTGCTGCCGCTCAGGCCGCT
>CAZNAD010000034.1:0-3329 GCA_964571195.1 uncultured Gallionellaceae bacterium
CTGTGCTGTGCTGTGCTGTGCTGTGCTGTGCTGTGCTGTGCTGTGCTGTGCTGTGTCATGATTCCCCCTTTTTGACTAAGCCCTGATGCAACCAACCCGCTTCCCTGAATTTACCAACTGCCTCCCACCGTACCTGCGGCGAAATGTGCAATCGAACTCTAATTCATGCCAATTTGAATTGTCAACAAATGCTATGCGAATTCAGAATGCACGCTTTCCGAGCGCACTATATCGTGGATAGCGGCATTGCCACATCATCCATTTGGGGTATGCGCGATGCCTGACTTAAATGCGCGGGCAGAAAAAACTTGTCTGCCCTACGGTATAATCCGCACCGTTATGCAGATACTTCGCGGACTTGATTTTCCTGACAGCGAGTAAAAGAATGTCGGAAAGGTGAATTCAATGCGCATTGTTGGAAATACAAACTGGAATCCAATAGCCTCCTCCCCGGAAGAAGCCATGCTTCGTGGCGCGAAACTGGATGCCTTGTCTCAATCACTGGGTATTCCCGACTTTCGACCCAAGGGAGTGTTTCGTGGTTCGCAAGCGATGTTTGCTGCAATGGATGCCGAGCGTGCGCAAAAAATCCGGGAGTGGGTAAATGAGCACGCCAGACCTGCATAGTCTGCTGGATGCGCTTCAGCGCAATGGTGTGAATTACATTCTCGTCGGTGGGCATGCGATTCGTCTGCATGGATTCAACCGGGCAACCGAAGATGTCGATCTGGTGGTGCCGTTCGATGTGGAAAATGGTGAGAGATTGATTCATAGCCTTGAGTTCCTCAAGTCGGCGAAAGAGCTGCAAGCTTGGTGGTTCTCGAAAGAGGCGAATGCGGATGAGATCCAGAATATCCGGGTTGCCGATGAGCTGGTTATAGACATTCTTTTCTCCGCGAATGGCGAGACCTATGAATCGCTGCTGCCATTTGTCCGAAACGTGGAAATTGACGGATTGACGATACAAACCCTAGATGTCGATGGCATGCTTAAAACCAAGACCAGTCATCGCGAAAAAGATGCAATTGACCGCTTGTTCCTGTTGAAAATTAAGAAGCCCTGAGTTTGCCAGCATTTTGCGACGTTTCTCGCCGCCAAACGATAGAGTCGTTTGCCTACCCTACGGTATAATCCGCACCGTTATGCAGATACTTCGCGGACTTACTTCCCCAGACAATCGGCCCCTTGCACTCACCGTCGGTAATTTCGATGGTGTGCATCTTGGGCATCAGGCTTTGCTCGAACAATTGCAACTCGCCGCGCGTGAGCGCGACTTGGCGACGGCCGCTATCGTGTTCGAGCCGCATCCGCGCGAGTTCTTTACCCCGGATCAGGCTCCGGCACGACTCACCAATCTGCGCGAGAAGCTGGAATGTTTTTCCGCGCTTGGGCTTGGCCGGGTGCATGTCTGTCGTTTCGATGAGAAATTGGCACACACCAGTGCGGCCGATTTTATCGACGCGCTCTACAAGAATCTATCCGCAAAACACGTGCTGATCGGCGACGATTTCCGTTTTGGTAATGCGCGCGGCGGCGATTTCGCTCTGCTGGAAAAGATGGGGCAGCAGCAGGGCGTCACGGTGAAGTCGATGAGCAGCGTGTTGCAAGATGGGGTGCGTATCTCCAGTACCGGTGTGCGCATGGCTTTGAGTGAAGGTAATCTGCGTCTGGCGCAGCGTTATCTGGGGCGGCCTTACAGCATTAGCGGTCATGTGGAGCACGGTAATAAAGTCGGGCATAAACTGGGTTATCCCACTGCCAATATCCAGTTCAAACACAATCGTGCGCCGCTGTCGGGCGTGTTCGTGGTGCGTGTGCGCATCGAGGGTGGCGCGGTGCATGAGGGTGTGGCGAGCCTCGGGGTGCGCCCGACGGTGGAGCCGAACGGCAAGCCGGTGCTGGAAGTGCACCTGTTCGATTTTGCGCAGCAGATATACGGCAAACATCTGCGGGTGGATTTCCTGCATAAGCTGCGCGATGAAATGAAGTTCTCCGGTTTGGAAAGTCTAACGCAACAGATCGCGCGCGATGTCGAGCACGCAAAGGAATGGTTCATAAAAAATGGCAACTGATTACAAAGACACCCTTAATCTTCCCGACACTCCGTTCCCCATGCGCGGCGATCTTGCCAAGCGCGAGCCGCAGATGCTGGCGCAATGGCAGGCACAGCAGCGTTACCAGCGCATCCGCAAGGCAGCACAGGGACGCAAGAAATTCGTGCTGCACGATGGTCCGCCTTATGCCAACGGCGATATTCACATCGGCCATGCGGTCAATAAAATCCTCAAGGACATCATCGTCAAGAGCAAGACGCTGAGCGGCTTTGATGCGCCTTACGTGCCGGGCTGGGACTGCCACGGTCTGCCGATCGAGTTGCAGGTGGAAAAGAAACACGGCAAGGCGATCCCGCCCGCCGAGTTCCGCGAACTGTGCCGTGCTTATGCCAAAGAACAGATCGAGCGCCAGAAGAAAGACTTCATCCGCCTCGGTGTGCTGGGCGATTGGGACAATCACTACCTGACCATGGATTTCAAGACCGAGGCGGAGATCGTGCGCGCGCTCGGCAAGATCTATGAGCGCGGCTATCTGTACCAAGGGCGCAAGCCGGTGAACTGGTGTCTGGACTGCCAATCTGCTTTGGCTGAAGCCGAAGTGGAATACGAAGACAAAGTATCGCCCGCGATTGATGTGGGGTTCGAGGTGGCAGACAAAGCCGCCGTGGCGAAAGCTTTCGGCATCGGCCATTTGCCCGCAGATGCCAAAGTCTATGCGGTGATCTGGACGACGACCCCGTGGACCTTGCCCGCCAATCAGGCGGTGAGTGTGCATCCCGGATTTCAATATGACCTGGTTAAGACAGACAAAGGCTATTTGATCCTGGTGTCCGATCTGGTCGCTGCCTGTTTGAATCGTTACCAGTTGGGCGGCAGCAATGACCGGGGCGATGGTACGGCGGCCACTTGCTACGGCGCGGCATTGGAAGGGCTGCATCTACATCACCCGTTCCAGAATCGTACCGTGCCCATCATCTGCGGCGAGCATGTCACCTTGGAAGCCGGTACGGGCTTGGTTCACACTGCACCCGCGCACGGTCTGGACGACTATTTCGTCGGGCAAAAATACAATCTGCCGAACGACAATCCGGTGGGCGACGACGGCAAGTTCATCTCCACTACCCCGGATATCGGCGGCACACCGTTGGCGGGTGTGTTCGTGTGGAAGGGCAACGACATCGTGTCGCAGGCGCTGGAAGCCAGCGGCCATTTGCTGCATCAGGAAAAACTCAAGCACAGCTATCCGCATTGCTGGCGCCACAAGACGCCGATCAT
>CAZNAD010000035.1:0-3126 GCA_964571195.1 uncultured Gallionellaceae bacterium
CTTCCCACTCTTCTTCGCCACCTTTGGCTCCTGCTGGTTTGGCGGGCAGGGCTTTGGGCTTGGCTGCACCGGCAGGTGCGGCGGCTTTCTTGGCCGGAGCCGGATGTTTGGCAGCGGCATGGGACGCCGCAGGCGCGGCAAGGCGGGCCTGTTGTGTCGCGCTGCTGTTGTCCATCTTGAACACACTGACAGAGCGGGTAAGGCTCTGGGCTTCTTCTTCCAGCGACTCGGCAGCGGCGGCAGCCTCTTCAACCAAAGCGGCATTCTGCTGGGTGACTTCGTCCATCTGGGTGATGGCCTGGTTCACCTGCTCGATACCCTGGCTCTGTTCAGCCGACGCGGCACTGATCTCGCTCATGATGTCCGTCACACGTTTGACCGCATTGACGATCTCTTCCATGGTCTTGCCCGCATCGTCCACCAGCTTGGTACCGATCTCCACCTTTTCGGTCGAATCGCCGATCAGCGTCTTGATCTCTTTGGCGGCAGCGGCGGAACGTTGCGCGAGGTTGCGCACCTCGGTGGCGACCACGGCGAAGCCGCGACCCTGCTCACCGGCACGCGCCGCTTCCACCGCTGCGTTCAGCGCCAGAATGTTGGTCTGGAAGGCGATACCGTCGATGACCGAGATGATGTCCACGATCTTGCGTGAAGACTCGTTGATGGAACTCATGGTGCCGACCACTTCCTGTACCACCGCGCCGCCTTTCTCGGCTATGGCACTGGCGCTGTGTGCCAGCTGGTTGGCCTGTTTGGCGTTCTCGGAGTTCTGTCTCACGGTCGAAGTGAGCTCTTCCATGCTGGCGGCGGTCTCTTCCAGGCTGGAGGCCTGTTCTTCGGTGCGCTGTGACAGGTCGGTGTTGCCGGAGGCGATCTCTTTCGAGGCGGTGCCTATTGTGTCAGTGGATTCTCTGATTTGAGAGATGATCTCTTTCAGTTTGTCAGACGTTGCATTGGCATCATCTTTCAATTGTCCGAAAGTACCGAGATATTCATTGGTGATGCGGTCGGTAAGATCGCCTCTAGCCAAGGAGCTGAGCATGCGCACTACCTCTTGCAGGCTGCGATCCGATGTTTCCATCAACTCATTGATGCCTTCGCCCAACTGCTTGAAGAAACCTTCCTTGCCCTGCATCTCAATGCGCTGACTGAAGTCGCCCTGAACGGATGCTTGAACAATGTTGGCGACTTCTTTCTCCGTGGCGACTTCAGCGGTGCGATCCTTCCATTCCAAAGCGGTACCCAATCGCATGCCGCGCTCATTGATCACCGGACTGGCTGCCAATGCGAAAGTGCGTCCGCCCACAACGATCTGCGTGCGATGGGTGGAACTCAAACTTTCCAGCATGGATTTCTGATGCGCCGGATTCTTGTGGAAAACATCGATGCTGCCGCCCAATAATTTGGCTGCACTGAAATTCGGCAGGTCTTTACGAATGTCTTCTTCGGCAGTCTGCATCAATTCCCCGACGGCTTTATTCATGTAAATGATATTGCGATCCACATCGGAGATCATTACGCTGGTGGAAACATTGTCCAGGCCGATCTTGATGCGCAAGTTTTCGTTGGAGATGCGCAATGCATCGGCCACATCGAATCCCAGCTTGATTTGCATCGACTTGAGCGCATTCATCAATTTGCCGATCTCATCCAGACGTTTGACTTCGATCAGGTTGTCGTATTTTCCTTGAGCGATATGTTGCAAAAGGTCGATCACTTTATCAATCGGATTAAGAATGCCCCGGAAAATTGTTATCAGCTCCAAGACCGCCATTAACAGACTCAGCACGATCAACCCGATAACCAGATTGCGGGTGCTGGCATAACGCTCCTCGGCCGCTTCAAATTCCTCTTTCGCCACGCGGGATTGCAACCCTTTGAGTTCGTCTGCTTTGTCCAATGCCAAGGTGCCCTTGGGGCCGACGACTTTGATCATCGTGATGTTGGCTTCCGCGTAACGGCCTTGCTTGTAGAGATCTTTGGCGACCAGCAAACCATCCTTGACGAACTCCTTGCGCAGCGTCAGGTATTCCTCTGCCATGCGTTTTTCTTCCTCGGTCATGGCTGTCGCGGCATAGGCCTCCCATATCTTGCTGATGGTTGCGATATTCTGCTCGACTTTATCGGTGTGCATGGAAATCGGATGGTCGTGCAGCTTGCTTTCTTCCATGCGCGGGTCATGCATGCTTGCCAATTGCAAGTGCCGGATGTTTTCGTTCATCAGGTCGGAAATTTCGGCGATCTGCTCCAGTGGCACCGTGCGATCCAGATAGACCGTGCGTAAACCCTCGTTGCTCTTTGACATACCGATCAAGCCCATACTGCTGATCAACAGCAACAGGGCCGACATGGCGAAAAGCACCGCCGCCATGCGTACCTTGATGGAGGCGTTCTTAAATAGGTTCAGTTTGCTCAATAGACCCGGTTTGACCACTTTTCCGTCCTGAATGCGCATGCTTCCCGCCTGACCGTTGCGGAACATCGCATAGGCCGACGAGGCTGCGCTGACCTGGGCTTTTGTGGGCTTGCTGCGCACCGACATATAGCCGATGCATTGGCCGGATTCATAGATCGGCGTGACGTTGGCGGTTACCCAGTAAAAATCGCCGTTCTTGCAGCGATTCTTGACGAAACCGGTCCATGGGCGCTTGTCCTTGAGCGATTTCCACAGATCGGCAAATGCTTCCACCGGCATATCGGGATGGCGCACGATGTTGTGTGAGACACCAATCAACTCGGACTCGGTAAAACCGCTGACGCGCAGAAAATCCTCATTGATGTACGTGATGACACCTTTGAGGTCGGTCTTGGAAACAATGGAGTCAGTGTCCTTGAGAACATATTCATTGTTTGTTACAGGTTGATTGTTCTTCATGTTCTTACTCCTCCGAGTCCGGCTTGATCTCTGTGGCTGATACGGGGGGCCTCTCTAAATTACTTGGCGAAACAAATATCGGGAGCGCCGCAATTTGACTGCCAAAAATATTGAGGAGTTGTTCATGACTTTGCAAATGCATCACGGACAACTCCTCTTTCAACAGGTCTCCCAATAATTACTGAGGTACAAACCTAAGCGACGGCCTGATCGACGAGTTCCATATCTTTGGAGGACATAAGTTTTTCGAT
>CAZNAD010000036.1:0-3092 GCA_964571195.1 uncultured Gallionellaceae bacterium
CGGTATGCCCTACGCTGCTTTGCAACCCACGTCGAAGCCAGGTCGCCCCCGGTTCTGGTTGGTACTAAGCGGGACGGATTGTAACAGGTGGCAGGGGATGCGTGTTACTGCTGGAAGTTCTGGGGGATAGGGTGTTTTCCGCTGCGTGAGCCGATTTGTCCGACCGGTTGCTGCAAGAAGCGTGTCAGGTGGCGGTCGCCTTTGGTGGCGTGTGAGGAGAACCAGTCGAGCAGCAGCAGGGCGGTGCGGAACGCGAGGTAGCGCGGGTCGTCGATGCCGATCACGGTCTTTCGTTCCAGTTCCTGATAGTGTTTGATGAAGCTCTGGTGTTCCTGGATGTGGCTCTCGGTGAACGGGTATTGGCTTTGCTGCATCAGCTCTTCTTCGATGCGGAAGATGTTCTGGGTGTGTTCGTCGAGGAAGGCGAACACTTCGCGGAAGCTGAGGGGATCGCCGGATTTGATGTGTGCGGTGAAGGTGTTGATCTGGTCGAGCAGTTTGCGGTGGGCGCTATCCAGCGGTTCCAGTCCGGTGAGGAAGTCGTCTTTCCAGGACAGGCCGATGTCGAGTTCGCCGGTGCTCCAGTGTTGTCCGGTAGCCTGGTATTCGTAGCAGCGCTCGAGATAGAGCAGGGCGGGAATGTCGTTGGGGGCGATCTCCACGCATTTTTTGAGCAGCTCGATGGCGCGTGCGATGTCTTTCAGGTGATAGAAGGCGACGGCCTCGTCGAACAAGGGCTGGCAGGCGAGTTTGGTGCTGCGCAGCTCCGCCGGGTCGTTGTCGAACACTTCGTAGATCGACAGGGGTTGCGATTTGCCTTTGACGCGGATGCGGTCGAGGAAGCGGATGTGGTATTTATCCGGGGTGCTCAGGTCGTACAGCGTGTTCTGGCTGATGATGAGTGGCGCGTGGTAGGTCTTGGTGGCTTCCTGCAGGCGCGCGGTCAGGTTGACGGCGTCGCCGATCACGGTACTGTCCATGCGGTTGGTGCCGCCTACAGTGCCTATCATCACCATGCCGGTGTTCAAGCCGATACCGATCTGGATGGGGGTGTAGCCCGCGCGGATACGGCCTGCGTTGTAGTAGTTCAGGCGTTCCAGCATGGCGATGCCCCCACTCACCGCATCGTCGGCGTTGTTTTCAAACAGCGCCAGGATGGCGTCGCCGATGAATTTGTCGATGATGCCGCGATGTTTGCCGATGACCGGCTCCATCTGGCTGAGGTAGGAGTTGATGAACTCGAAGTTCTCCGCCGGGGTCATCGATTCGGACAGCGGGGTGAAGTCGCGGATGTCGGAGAACATGATGGACATTTTGCGTTCGACCTGGTCGCCCAGTTTGACATCGACGATGCTTTTGACTTGCAGCAGCTTGAGCAGTTGGTGGGGCACCAGTCGCCCGTAGGCGGTCTCGGTCTCCTGTAGCAGTTTCAGTGCCTGCTGGTGGGCGAGGATGACTTTGTGCAATATCTCCTGAAGTCCGTCAGGCGAGGACGCGACAGGGGCTTGGTCATGCCCTGTTAGTGTCTTGTCATCGTTCATGCGTTGCTCCGAGATGTCTTTGTGTTGTGGCGCAATGATACCGCCGATCAGTCATTTATGTAATGTAGCAGTTCGAGAGGCGTCTGCACTGAGCCTGCGGCTTGCCAGGTCGCCAGCGCTGTCTCCGGCGCGATATAGCCATACCGGGCGATGATGCCGCGCATGCGGGCGGCATTGGCGGCTTCCATGTCGCGTTTGTCGTCACCCAGATAGAGGCAGCGTTCGGGGGCGATGCCGATCAGTTGAGCAGCGTGTAACAAGGGCAGCGGATGCGGCTTGGCCTGCGCACAGGTGTCGCCGCTCACCAGGCAGGCAGCGCGTTCGGCATAACCCAGTGCCTGCATCAGCGGCACGGTGAAACGATGTGGTTTGTTGGTGACGATGCCCCAGGGCAGGCCGCGTGTCTCGAGCTCGGCGATCAATTCGGCCATGCCGGGGAACAGTGCGGTGTGTTCGCAAATGTGAGCGGTGTAATGCGCGAGGAAGGCGTCGCGCAGTGCGGCGAACCGCGCATCGTCCGGCGTGATGCCGAAGCCTAGCTGGAGCAGTCCGGCAGAGCCGTGTGATGCCTGCAAGCGGCTAACTGCCACCGGCAATGGCGGTTTGCCGTGTTGAGCGAGCACATGGTTGAGCGCGGCACCGAGATCGGGGGCGGTGTCGGCGAACGTGCCGTCCAGATCGAACAGGACGGCTTCAATCACGTCGGCAGGCGATCAGATAGTTGACGTCGGTGTCTTTGCCCAGCGCGTAGGTCTTGTGCAGCGGGTCGTAACTCATGCCGCTGAGGTCTGCCACGTTCAACCCGCTGTTGCGGCAGAATTGTGCCAGCTCGGACGGCTTGAGGAACTTGGCGTATTCGTGGGTGCCGCGCGGCAGCATGTTGAGCACATATTCCGCTCCGATGACGGCGAGCAGGTAGGACTTGATGTTGCGGTTGAGTGTGGAGAAGAACACATGGCCGCCCGGTTTGACCAGTTTGGCGCAGGCGGCGACCACTGCGGCGGGATCGGGCACATGTTCCAGCATCTCCATGCAGGTGACCACGTCGAAAGAGGCGGGGCGCTCGGCGGCCAGTTGTTCGACCGCGATGTGGCGGTATTCCACCTGTTTGCCGCTCTCCAGCAGATGTAATTTGGCGACTTGCAGCGGCTTCTCGCCCAGGTCGATGCCGGTGACCTGCGCACCTTTCCCCGCCATGCTCTCGGACAGAATGCCGCCGCCGCAGCCCACATCCAGCGCGGTTTTGTCGGACAGCCCGGCGATGCGTTCGATGTAGTCCAGACGCAGCGGGTTGATGTCGTGCAGCGGTTTGAATTCGCTGTTGGCATCCCACCAGCGGTGGGCGAGTTGGCTGAATTTTTCGATCTCTACGGCGTCAACGTTGGACATGTCGTGCTCTTCGGGAAGGTAAAGTGGGGCGGAATGTAGCAAAACTGGCCTTGCGCGGCTAGCCAATTTTGCGTGGTCTCGAACTAGGCCGGTGTGATAAACTCGTACGCTGTTTTTTAAGCCTTTTAGGAAGCCGCCACAGATGGATCAATTCGCTAAAGA
>CAZNAD010000037.1:0-2703 GCA_964571195.1 uncultured Gallionellaceae bacterium
TATGCCCCGGATTGCAAATCCGGTTAGCCCAGTTCGACTCTGGGTCGCACCTCCACCTTTCCCTCGTTAAAACTCTCCCTGTTCAGGGATATTCCACATCCAGTTCGTTTCCGGCGTAGAAATCCTGAATTTCGGTGATGACCGTTTTCGCTTTGCTTCTGGAAAGGATCTTCTTGACGATGGTGTCGCGGTATTCGTCCATCCGTTCGCGCAACAGCGGCTGGAACTCGGGGGGGATATGTTTGAGCAGCTTGTCCCATGCCGTATCGATGTCCGGCGGGGTCTTGCGTACGCGACTGATGAGGCTCTCGATGTCTTTTTGTCCGGTGCGGGCGACGATGTGTCCGTCACCCGCAATGCCGAAGATCACCGCGATGGCGATGACCGCATTGGCATCGAGGTCACTGTCTTTGATCGGCCCGGCGTAATGTTGTTTGCGCAGCCATCGGGCACATTCGACGAAACGCTGGTTCTCCCGGCGGGAAGCGAGTTCCCTGCGATAGACATCGTCCGCCGTCCAAGTGACGCTTGGATCAGCGCGGCAGATCTCGTAAAACAGCGCTTTCAGGTTGCGCTGTTGCACGAAGCTGTCATTGTCGAACTCCGAGATGAAAGCCACATAGGGCAGGGCGGAGAGTTCCTTGATGTGGCGGAAGCCCATCTGGAACACATATTCAGCGCCGTGGTGCAGCAGAAAGGACAGTTTGGATTCGTCGGTGTCGGGCAGCTCCGCCTGGCTGATGCCCAGCGAGATGCAGCCGACCGTCAAATGATAAGCCTCCTGCAATCCCTCCGCCGTTTTGTCGTTGGTGTAGCGTTTGGCCACCAGCGCGGTGATGCCGCTCAGCTCGTCCAGTAGTATCTCTGCCGCTTCCCGATGATCCGCACGTTGTGCCAGTGCTTCCAGTGCTTGCACCAGATGGGGAGGGCGTGTGGTGATGTTGGCGAGTTGCATGCGCGCGGTCTGGCTCAGGCGAAGATGTCTTCGCCCAGACTGGGGCGAGCGCCTTTTTTGGGCGTGCTGACCGCTTTGCTTGGCACCTGTTTGCGCAGACGCAGCAGCAACTCTCGGGTGCTGCGCCCGGAGGCATATTCCTGTTCGCCATGTTCGTGGTCGTCATCGCCATCGTCATCCTCGGAGTCGGCGCGCAACTCGTTCGCGCCCGGCTGCCAATCGGGGAACAGCTCGAACAACACGCGGTTCCAGGCATCTTCATCGGTGCGCGCGATCTCCAGTGCGAGCGGGATGACATCGTGGTCGGAAGTGGTCTGGCCGCTGCGGTGTGCGCCGTGGTTATGGATGTCGTTGGCGATCTCGATGATCTCTTCCATCGCGGTCGAGAACAACACGGCAAACGCGGTGGTACCCCAGTCGGTCGCCAGGGCTTCGTGAATGAGCGCGGCGCGGCGGTCCTGATCGTCGCTGGCGAAGACCACGCCGTGGATATGCGCGAACAAGGCCTCGGCCAGCACCTCCGGCTCGTCTTCTATGGTGTCCTCATCCCAGGTGGCGGCAAAGAAAGCCAGGCTTTCAGCCCACGCTTTGGGGGGGATGAGCAGGGTGGCCAGCGATAGTTTTCCGCCGTCAAACGCCGACAGATGCAGCGAGGCGACCTGCGGTTCCAGCGAGTCCAGCACTTCGACCACGGCGAGGTCGCCGAATTGTTCTGCGGCCTCGTTGAACGCTTCCTCGGCATGTTCGGTCGAACCGGCCAGCACCAATTCGGTGACTTGGCGGCTGATGGCGGGGAGGTTGGTCTTGTTGTCAGGCATTCTCGTCTCCGCGTGTATCGAACAGATGCTCGATATCGTGTCCGGCGTCGAGTTGATCCTCGTCCTGATCGTCCTCGTTATCCTCGTCCTTTTGCAAGGATTCGAGCGAGTTGTCCTCTTCCGTCCAGCGATTGTGGTTCTTGAACAGGAACGCGGTGATGACGGCTTTGCGCGCCAGTTCGGGATTGCTGGAGAACACGGCAGACAAGGCCGCGTTCGCCGCCGCGTCTTTGCATGACACCATCTTCATGATCTTGGCGGCATCACCGCCGTCGTATTGTCCGCATTGCGCCAGTATGCCCGCTGGGTCGGAGAAGCTCAGGTGATCGACCAGCGCGAAGCTGAGGAAGTTCACGTCGTCGATGCCGCTACCGTTGGCGTATTCGCCCAGCAACGATTTGACCACGTTCGCGTAGTTCTTGCGGTCGGGCGGGTCGCCCAGCGTGTCTTCGATCTGGATGCCAAGCTCACGCGACTGGTAAGCGAATTCGGGATGGATGTTTTTCATGGAATTCCGTTATCTATAAATGAGGATGGCTACAGCGTGATGCCGCAACGATTGAACAGCGCGTTCCACAACGAACGGGCTTCGTCTTCCGCGTCGAGGATGATACGGTTATTGATACTCTGATTGTATTCGGCCCGCCTTTTGGGATCGGAAAGCAACTCGTACGCACTTTGAACCGCGTTGAAGCGAGTCTCGGCACCGGGATTCCGGTCAGGATGGAAACGCATCGCCAGAGCGCGATAGGCTTTTTTGATCTCCTCGCCCGTGGCGGTCGGCGATACACCCAGAATGTGATATGGATTTTCCAACAGATGCCTCCAGTGAGCCTAGATTCTACAGCCAAGGGCAGGGCAATCAGAATGATAACCGATTGGTGGGCGATACTGGGTTCGAACCAGTGACCCCTGCCGTGTGAAGGCAGT
>CAZNAD010000038.1:0-2018 GCA_964571195.1 uncultured Gallionellaceae bacterium
AAAAGGGGCTGTCCCAAAAGATAATTTTTGAAACGGTCCTTTTTTTATTTGGACATTAAATGTAAACAATTATGAATAACAATTTTTTTGAGGGAACGCGGTCGCAAATTCATCCAAGAATTTGCGCCGCTTGCCTCTCAGCGGCTCTCGCCCCTCCTTGGGCTCCGCCGCTTCCGAGACATCCCTTCAAAAAAATGTTATTCATAAGAAAGCATTGAATTGGTTAGACACATTCTGCTTTGTTTATATACCAAGCTTTTTATATCTTTTTCAGACAAATTTATTTCAAAAAAACTTTGAAAATTCAAATATTGAGCTATAATTAAAGCATGAAACAAATAAATCTTTTTGAAGACAAAACCCCCGAAACAAAGCAGAAGAGCAAGAAATTGCACAATGAAGTTGTGTTCAAGGAATACAACATGGATCAGCTTATGCTTCCGACCAGTCTTTCAGACGTTATTCCGGAAAAACACCTGGTAAGGGTTATAAATACAGCAATAGAAAGGATGAATATAGAACCGTTGCTGAAGAGATATCAAGGCGGCGGAACGAGCAGCTATAACCCGAAGATGATGTTAAAAATACTGGTTTATGCATATACGGACAGGAATTATTCATCGAGACGAGTAGCAAAATCCGTTGCGGAAAATGTTCATTATATGTGGCTGAGCGGCGGAAACCGGCCTGATTTCAGGACCATAAACAACTTCCGTTCGGTTATATTGAAGGGAATAATAGACGAAGTATTCGCGAGTGTTCTTGAAATGCTTGAAGAATCGGGATATATCAAGCTTGAAAATTATTTTTTGGACGGAACTAAGATCGAGGCGAATGCAAACAAGTATTCGTTTGTATGGAAGAAAAGCGTTGAGAAGAATAAAGAGAAGCTTCGGAGCAAAGTTAAGAAATTGCTTGAAAACATTGAGGAATTGAACAAAGAGGAAGACGAGAAATTTGGGAATGATCCAGTGGACGGCAACTTAAGCGGCCCGATAGATTCGAAAAAACTGGAACAGAAAATAAAAGAGATGAACGAGCGTCTGGCCGGCAAAAAAGAAAATAAAGACATTAAAAAAGCGGTTGAGATTCTAGAGGAAGACTGCCTTAAAAGGCTTGAAAAATATGAAGAATACGAAACGAAGTTTGATGGCCGGAATAGTTTTTCGAAAACGGATTCAGACGCCACATTTATGAGGATGAAGGAAGACCACATGAAAAACGGGCAATTAAAGCCCGGATACAATATACAGATCGGAACTGAAGGGCAATTCGTGGTGGGATTCAGCGTGCATCAGAAACGTTCGGATACGGGGTGTTTAATAACACATTTAGAAAAAACGAAGGAAATGCTCGGCGGGAAGCTTCCTGGAAACATTGTTGCTGATTCTGGTTATGGCAGTGAGGAAAATTACAAATTTCTTGAAAATAATGAGCTTGAAAACTGCGTTAAATACAATACATTTCACAAAGAGCAAAAGAATGTGTTTCGCAAAGAGATTTTTAATGTTGAAAATTTTATATATGACGAGCTGGCGGACAAATATATCTGCCCCGCCGGCAATGAATTCGTGTATAATGAAACGCGAAAATATAAGACGGATAATGGTTATGAGACAACGCGGAAATATTACAAGTGCTATGATTGCGAGGGTTGCCGGTATCGAGAAGAATGCACTAAATCCAAGTATGGACGAACTGTGCAGGTTAATCACGAACTGAAGCGTCTGAAAGCAAAAGCAACTGAAAATCTGAACTCTGATAAAGGCAGAGAGTTGAGATCCATGCGCGGGACGGAAGTTGAATCCGTATTCGGACGCTTGAAAAACAATTGGGGTTTTCGCCGATTTCTTCTAAGGGGCCTGGAAAAGATAAAAATTGAGTGGGGTTTGCTCTGCATAGCCAATAATATGACGAAGATGATGACGAAAATGGCCACCGCATAAAATGCGGGGCCATTTTTTTTAACACTAAAGAAAAAGGGGCCCCAGAAAGTTACCTTTCTAGACGGCCCCTTT
>CAZNAD010000039.1:0-1962 GCA_964571195.1 uncultured Gallionellaceae bacterium
GATAATTCAGAGTTATCGTATTTGACCTCCAGTAGCTCTCAAGAGAGCCTCTCGTAACCCTTGGTCGGATACATGGGTATAAATCTCCGTAGTGGAAATACTCTGGTGTCCCAGTAGTTTTTGGACGTATCGGATATCCAACCCGGCTTCCAGCCACTGGGTTGCGCACGTGTGGCGAAGCATGTGCGGCGTCAGGTGTCGGTTGATTCCTGCGGTGGAGGCGATTTCGTGAAGCGATGTGCGTACTCGTTGCGGAGTTAAATCTAGTCCCGCTTCGGTCACAAACAGCTTTCCACTCTGCGAGCAGACTTTCTCTCTCTTGGAGAGGTAGCGATCAAGAGAGCGATAGAGCGGGACAGACAAGAGATAGACAAGTCGCTGTCGGTTCCCTTTTCCGTGAACCTTCAGGCAACGATCTGGCAGAGATAAATCCTCGATCCGAACATTTGCCAATTCGCCAACCCGTATTCCCGTGTCAAGCAGCAGTTGTATCGCAGTCTTTCGGCAGATGGCATCGAAATTGTCACTTCTGATGGTTGGTGTGATCGCTTTCCTCAGTAGGCCTATATGGCATCGATCAAGTGCGCGCGGTAGCCGCTTGGGGAGCCTGATACGTTCGTTGAGTGTGTCGAATGGATTTACTGTGATGATGGATTCCCGTATGGCCCATCGAAATAGAAGCTTCAAACAGGCGACTCGACGCTTAATTGAGGTTTCCTTGAACTTCCGTTGTTCTCGAAGATGGCGAATGTATTGGCGCAACTCTTCCTTCGTGACGGCGTCGATTCTCTTCTTCGATCCGAAGTATTTCCCTGCATCCTTTAGGTCGCATCCATAGGCTCTATGCGTGTGTTCGGAGAGGCTCATTGCTGAGCGACAATGATTCAAGAACTGCGTGCATGTTTCAGAAACAACCATGATTCCCCCGCTATCGTTGGTAGAGGGGGGATAGTCTCCATGCAGGGGCGGGTGTTCAAGAGATTTTCATGGCGGGACTCCTGAAGCTGTGCGCTCGAAGGTTTCGCTGCACACCAATCTCGCTGTTGCCTGAAATGTGGCCGGGAAGGACGCTTTTACATCCCGGGTGATCCTTTCGCATCCCTATGATTCCTCCGATGGCCTTTGCCATTGCGTGATCAGTACGACCTCGACCGATTCGCTCCACATAGGGATCGAATCAACGCAATGGCCCGATGTGGATCGTAGGAATGATTGTGATGAATACCTTTGAGGTTGTCCGCGCCGCCGCCGGCGGAAAGGCGGTTGTGTCCGAAAGGCAGGCCGGAGAGATTATTGGCGGCGTCTCAGTCAAGACGCTTAGAAATCTTAGAGCCGAAGGGAAGGAGCTTCTTCCTACGATCGAGATTGGCGGCCGTCGGTATGTATGCATCTCAGATATCGCTGAGTTCATAGACCAGCGACGGCCTCAAGTTAGGCCATCTGTAGCACCGCTTCCGACAGTGCTATCCGACTTACCAGCAAGACGCGTTGGGCGTCCCAAGAAGTCTGAGCTATCAAAACGACGGCTTAATCAGGGACAAAACGGGGACAGTTAAGCCGGGATGCAGCGGGACATTCGGGGACAAAACGGGGACACTGAAATAGAAATATCGAAGTTATCCACAGATTTACTCACCCATGAAATCATCGCTTCGGTTATGCGTTTTGGAAAATAAAAACCCGCATAGCCTTAAGCTGTGCGGGTTTCCATAATCGTTTTGGCGGAGAGGGAGGGATTCGAACCCTCGTTAGGATATTATCCTAAACACGCTTTCCAGGCGTGCGACTTAAACCACTCATCCACCTCTCCGCGGTGGCGCTCCGTTACCTTGAGCGAGGCGCGGATTCTACCAAAAACCCCCTCATTGTTCCACGTGTCGCAGCGAAAGATCGACGGCGCGCACGTCCTTGGTCAGGCTGCCGATGGAAATGCGGTCGACGCCGGTTTCGGCGATGGCGCGC
>CAZNAD010000040.1:0-1893 GCA_964571195.1 uncultured Gallionellaceae bacterium
ACGTTTGAATTGAGCGGCCTGCGCGGCTTTTCGCGCAGGTCCGCTCGAATGATGGGTTGGGCCTCGGTGGAACGTTGCAACAGATTGCAACCTTGCACCGACAAGGCCACCTGGAAAGCCAGACTGCACCGCCGTTTCCAGGAGGTCACCGACGCCACAAGCCGCCGCCGTAGGAGCACGTGCGGCAGTTGCCACGAGCGAACCGCGGTGACTATTGCTCATGGCTTTCATCGTCCTTCACGCGGCGATATGCGGCATTTAGCATGGTGAGAAGCCAAGCGGTTCCAGCAAGAAGCCCCCCGGCGCCACCGAGAATGTTTGAAAGGAAACTTCCCCTCTCGAATAACAGCCCGATTCCGACGACGATACAGCCCGGAATTAAAAGGCCGAAAATCAGGCGATCTGAGTACTTAGGTTTCTTCACAGCGGCAACCGGTTGGCTCGAAAAGGCGAAACGGGGAAACGATGAGAGGCGCAAACTGGCTCATGAATTGAGAGGCCCAACGTGGAGTTGAGGGGCCTCGCGCGGCTTTTCGCGCGAGGTCCCTCTCGAACGCAGGGTTAGAGGGCAGAGATTTAGCTGCTGCACTCATTACTTTCCTCCAATGTGCCAGCGACAAAGTTGTGTTCATGCGACTGACCATCGCTTGCAGCTTGCGGTGCATGCCACAAACGAATGCAGTTACCCACCGGAAACCGCCGCAAACTTTGAGTTTGAACAACTCGACCAGACGCTTCTCGAATTGTGTAGATGTAGAAGCGTGACGATGTCTTGGTGTATTCAATGGAGATATTAGCCAAGACGGGGGCGGTTGGCACGATTAACGGAATTGAAACTGGGCCAGAAGTCCCGCCATCATTTTCAGAGGCGGAAACAATACGGCCAACGGTAGCGTCAGTATGGAAGGAGGGCCGGCTTGAGCAAGCACTCAACAGAGCTACGGCTACGACTACGGCGGCTTCGACTCGCACCAGGGTATGCCCTCTAACGTTTAAGTTGAGGGGCGCGAAGCCGGCTTGCCGGCGTAGCGTCCCTCTCGAACGAAATGTTAGACGTCATGGCCAAAGCGAACTGGTGTGCCGGATGACTGGAGCTTCTGCTTAGAGGATGACTTGAGAACCAAGTCATGAAAGCCGCTATCCGCTATGAGATTTCGAACATTAATTGCAAACGCGTTTCTCATAAACATGGGCAACCCGCCCGCGATGGCTTCTTGACTAGAGAATGAACCCTCTGTGGTTACTTCGTAGGCAACCTTCCCGGCGCTTCGGCTGTAGATTTGCCAGGCAACGCGCATGTACACGCCGCCCTTCAATGTGCTTGTATTTCCGATATCGATATTGGGGCTGCCCGAGAATGGAAAGCAGACCTTGATGTCCACCTTGTTTACCAACCCGGCGACAAGAATCTCGGCCTTCCATGCAGAAGGATCTCCAAACAAGGCGTAGGGATCTCCGACGACAGGGTAATTGTTTGCTTCAAGTTCCTTTCGGAAGGTCTCGGTTAACTCTTCGTCAGTGATATTGAGTCGCCCGCCTCGCCAAGTTACCGTTGAACCAGGGGCGCACCACCAGCCATATTGAAACTGGGCAATTTGTTCCCCAAGCGGAATCTTCGTGACTATCTTTCGGAACTCTATCGGGCTCGCTTCTGCGTCGGCGGCCAACGCCAGTGGCGTATTTGATTCAGCCACTTGAACCGGCTTTACTGCACATCCAGCAATGAGAATGGTGACTAATGTGGCAAAGAGCTTCATGTGGGTACGCTTCACTTAATGACGTCTAACGTTTGAATTCACCGGCCTGCGCGGCTTTTCGCGCAGGTCCGGTGGAATGAGAGGTTGGACGAAGCCGCTACGCGGAGAAAACACCAGCGGCGGGGGCACGAAATAA
>CAZNAD010000041.1:0-1586 GCA_964571195.1 uncultured Gallionellaceae bacterium
GCATTTAACTTCATCAGGGCCCCTGGTCCGATACCTCCGACGACTACTGCGCTAACCTCTTTCCCGCCCAGGGCTGAAACAGGATTGCACATGCCATGGACGTGCTGAAGATCGCTATTTTGCACCGTCACCGCCTCCCTTGTCTCCGCATCGACAAGGATAAATGCGGGGGCCGAGCCGAAATGATTGTAAACCTGGCTTTCAATACCTTCATCCTTTTGAACAGCAAAACCTACCTTCATGACTTTCTCCTTTCTCTTTGATATTGGTCTCGATTCTCAGCGCCTTCCCTTTGAGAAGGGCCTCTGCCACTTTGTGCCTGGCCTGGCCAATAATCCGCCCGAATGTCGCCCGAGATATTTTCATCCTCTGCGCCGCGTCCTCGTGGTAAAGCCCCTCGTAATCGGCAAGCATCAGGGCTTCCACTTCGTCCATGTGAAGAGATACCTCTTCAAGCCTAAACAAGGGGATCCCCCTGGGCTTGAAATAATAAGCATTTGGCCTGCATCCCACATATCGGCATTTTCTCGGTCGCGCCATAAAACGATTATAAGCATATGCTCATAATATGTCAAGACTGGGGGGATTTGTAAAAGGGGGACAGGCTACTTTTCAGGGTTTTGAGTTTTGCCAACGAGGAGAAAAAACGGTCTGTCCGCCTTTTATCAGGCGATCAGGTCGGGTCTGGGGATTTCGAATTCGCAGGGCACTCCGGTCTGGCAGAGGCCGCAGGCAGGAGGAGGGTTCTGTAAACCATAGCCCTGGCGTTTTGCTTTTAATGGTTCGGAATTGATGTATTCGTTGCATCTATCCTTATCATGACCTTCTTCTGTGATGGCTCCGGCAGGACATCTCGGGATGCACTTCCCGCATTTTTCATTCCTGAAGAGGAGGCAGTTCTCTTTATGGTGGCCGTACTTCCTCTCACTCGGGGTCAGTTTCAGAAGGGTGACGACACTTCCTATTCGGATGGCCATCCCTTTCGGAGTAATGAGACCATCGTTGAGGCTGAAAGTCCCAAGGCCGCAGGTGTAGGCCACATGGCGCTCCGACCAGGGAGAAGCCCAGCCCACCTTTTCATCCCGGAAGTATCGAAACGTGGGCATCAGGAGTGGAGCGACAGCCACAAAGCCTAAATCCTCCAGGAATCCCACGACATGTCTTCTCAAAGCGCCATTGCAGGTCTCGCCGAAATCCCTCGTGTAGGCCCAGAGTTTTGAAGGAAATTTTTCTTCTTTGCGATTGCTTTTTCGGGTGTCCTCGGCAGTGGGTAATATCCATGAAATAACGCTAACCTGCTCGTACTCGGGGAGAAGAAGTTCTCTCCCCTTCTCCTTTAAGGCAGCAGCGATGATCTCTCTCGGGGTGAGGTGAAATGAACCGATAATGCTCTTATACTCAAAGAACAGAGGATCCATTCCTGAGGCAAATCCGACCAGAGGTTCTTCCCAGTAGAGGCCATTATCCAGTTGGGTTCTCCGGTTCTGGTTATTCTCATTCAAGAAATTTTTAATGAGCTGCTCGAGAACCTTATCTGGATTTTTTAGAAAGACGACCTTTTCCACTTTTGTCATTGTTTTCTCCTA
>CAZNAD010000042.1:0-1468 GCA_964571195.1 uncultured Gallionellaceae bacterium
TGGTGAGGGCGACGACCTGATCGGTGGTGAGTGCGGCGACGGCGGCGGTGGCGAGAGCGGCGAAGCTGTCGGTGGTGATGGCGACGAGGTCGGCGGTCTGGAGGGCCTTGGCCTGAGCGGGGGTGAGGGCGGCGACCTGATCGGTGTTGAGCGCCGCGGCGTGGGACGTGGTGAGGGCGACGATCTGGTCAGTGGTGAGGGCGGTCATCTCGGTGGAGGTGAGCGCGCTGACCTGCTCGGTGGAGAGCAGGCTGAAATTGGTGGTGGAGAGGGCGGCGACTTCGGCGGTGGTGAGGGCGGCGACCTGCTCGGTGGTGAGGGCTTTGGCCTGTGCCGAGGAGAGGGTCTGGATGTCGGTAGTGGTGAGGGCGCGGACCTGTGCAGTGGTGAGGGCTTGAATCTGCTCGGTGAGGAGGGCAGCGATCTGCGTCGTCGACAGCGTAGCGATGGTGCCGGTGCTGAGGGCGGCGATGCCTTCGGTCGTCAGGGCGGCGAGGTCGTCGGTCTGGAGAGCCCTGGCCTGGGCGGTGGTGAGGACAGCGAGGTCGGTGGTTTCCATCGCCCGGAACTGGGCCGTTGTCAGGGCGACGATGTCGGCGCTGTTGAGCGCCTGGACCTGCGCGGAGGTAAGTCCCTGAATTTGTTCGGTACCGAGGGCGGCGACCTGGCCGGTGGTGAGAGCGGCGATCTGGGTGGTGGTCATCGCCGCGAGGCTCTCGGTGGCGATGGCGGCGATGGCGTCGGTGGCGAGGGCCTTGGCCTGGGCGGTGGAGAGGGCAACGACCTGGGCGGTGGAGAGCACCGCGGCGTTGGCGGTGGTCAGAGCGGCGATGTCGCCGGTAGTGAGGGCCTGGACCTGGGTAGTGGACAGCACGCCGATCTGTTCGGTGGTCAGGGCGGCGAAGTCGTCAGTGGCGATGGCACGGATCTGGGCCGTGCTCAGGAGAGCGATGTCGCTGGTTTCGAGGGCCTTGATCTGTGCCGTCGTCAGCGCCGTCACCTGTGCCGTCGTCAGCACCTTCACCTCGGCCGTGGTGAGGGCGACGATCTGCTCGGTGGTCAGCGCACCTATTTGCGCGGTGGTCAGGGCAGCTACTGCGGTCGTGCTCAGGGCGGCGATGCCGTCCGTGGCGATGGCAGCGATACCGGTGGTCGTGAAGGCCTTTGCCTGGGCTGTGGTCAGAACCGCTACCTGGGCACTGGTCAGCGCGGCGATCTGCGCCGTCGACAGGGCGGCGATGTCGGCCGTGTTGATCGCCTGGATGGTGGTCGTGCTGAGAGACGCAATCTGCGCAGTGGTCAGCGAAGTAACAATGCTCATTTAGGTGCGTCTCTTTTTTTGTCGGCGTTCATCGATCGGGGAAGCGCATATCCATACGTATTTACGTCGTGACGTCGTGAATCTTGACCCCAATGAGCAGCTGGGCCTGTCCGTCGTTGAGGATCTGGTAGGTCTGGTCGTCGATGA
>CAZNAD010000043.1:0-1241 GCA_964571195.1 uncultured Gallionellaceae bacterium
CATCCTCGGCCGCACCGACGACGTCATCAACGTCGCCGGCCACCGCCTCGGCACGCGGGAGATCGAGGAGGCCGTGCAGGCGCACACCGCCATCGCCGAAGTGGCCGTGGTGGGCGTCAATGACCAGTTGAAGGGGCAGGAGCCGGTTGCCTTCGCTGTCGTCAAGGATGCGGCGCGCATCGCCACGCCCGAGTTGCGCGAGGCGCTGGAGAAGGAAGTCAAGAAGACGGTGGACGACATACTCGGCGCCATCGCCCGGCCCAAGCGCGTGCATTTCGTCACCGGCCTGCCCAAGACGCGGTCCGGCAAGATGCTGCGCCGTTCGATCCAGGCGCTGGCCGAAGGCCGCGATCCCGGCGATCTCACCACCATCGACGACCAGTCGACGCTGGAGCAGATCAAGCAGGCACTGGCGGGATGATTTTCGGTGATTTAGGTGTTGTCACGGGCGGCGCGTTCGGATAGAATGCGCCCTCTTTTGGTTGCGGCATAACGTCGGCTTGTGCAGACGTTAGCCTTCGCCGAAACTTGGTTTTGTAGGCGCGTAGCTCAGCTGGTTAGAGCACCACCTTGACATGGTGGGGGTCGTTGGTTCGAGTCCAATCGCGCCTACCAGATTAATTATCTGGAATCGGGGAAATAGTCATGTGTTTTCGAACTCGAACTTGCGCGGAGTCTTGAAGAAGCCGGCACCGTAGAGTTGGTATTTTCCCAAAGAAAAAAGTGCGGCTAGACCGCACTTTTTTTTTGACCTGAAGGATATGCATCATGCCCGCGATTCGCTTGCCCGACGGCTCTGAACGCCGATTCGACAACCCGGTGACGATCGCCGAACTGGCGGCCTCCATCGGCCCCGGTCTCGCCAAGGCCGCGCTGGCCGGCAAGGTGGATGGCAAGCTCGTCGATACGTCCTATCGCATCGAGACCGATGCCCAGGTCGCCATCGTCACCGAGAAGGACGCCGAGGGCGTCGAGATCATCCGCCATTCGATGGCGCACCTGCTGGCCTATGCCGTCAAGGAACTGTTCCCCGAGGCGCAGGTGACCATCGGCCCGGTCATCGAAAACGGCTTCTACTACGACTTCGCCTACAAGCGCCCGTTCACGCCCGAAGATCTCGCGGCCATCGAACAGCGCATGGCCGAACTGGCGAAGAAGGATTTTCCGGTCACCCGCGAAGTCTGGTCGCGCGACAAGGCCGTCGAATTCTTCAAGTCCATCGGCGAGCACTACAAGGCCGA
>CAZNAD010000044.1:0-1151 GCA_964571195.1 uncultured Gallionellaceae bacterium
CGTGACGCCCAAATAAGTCAGACAATATGAAGAGACCCCCAGTGTGTTGCAATCGCGGATTAGCAACATACTGGAAACCAGCGGAGCATACCGCAAACACAAGGGGGCCCTTCATGAACAGACTAGTTTACGTTGGAATGGATGTCCACAAGGACACTTATAGTCTCTGTGCTTTTGATGCTCAGAATCAGTGCTTTCTGAGTGAAACAACTATCAAGTCGGATTTGCACCAGGTTCTCAAGTACCTGAAATCCGTTGAGAACCGTTTCAAGGACGACGACCTCGACGTTGTCTGTGGGTACGAAGCTGGGCCGACTGGCTTCTCGCTCTGCAGGGACCTGCAGAAGGCTCAGGTGTCCTGCGTGGTCATGGCCCCTTCTTCCTTGCCCAAATCACCCGATAACAAGAGGCGCAAGACCGATAGGATCGATGCTCGGGACTTGGCCCTACATTTGGCCCACCACACCTACAAAGCCGTCAATGTTCTTTCTCCGGAAATGGAATCTATCAAAGAGTTGACCAGAGTCAGAGCCAGTGCTACGAAGGCCAAGAAGAGGGCGAAGCAGAATCTGATTTCCTTTCTCTTGCGCAAAGGCATGGTCTATCCTTTCGGTGGTCGAGCCAAGTACTGGACGCAGCAGTTCTTCGCCTGGTTGAGGACTTTAGAATTCTCCTATCCATTGGATCGTTATTCCTTCGAGGAGTATCTCACCGAGGCGAACCGCCAGATTGGCAGGGTTGCTCTTCTGGATGAAAAAATCGCAGAGGTCGCCGATACTCCGTTAATTGAAGAAAATGTCAGGAAGCTCTGCTGCTTCAGTGGAATCAGCACCTATACCGCAGTGAGTCTGGTTTCGGAAGTCGGTGATTTTCAGCGCTTTGAGAAAGCCAGCCATTTCGCCAACTATTTGGGGCTCTGCCCCGGGGTTCACTCCAGCGGGCTGACATCTCAGAACCTGGGGATCACGAAAGCAGGCAACGGGAATCTCAGGCGACTACTCATTGAAGCTGCTCAAGCACAGGGGCATTCGCTCAAATGCGGCAAAAAGTCACTACGAATCTTAGCAAGGCAGAAAGGGATGGCACCTTCCCTTGTTGCCTATGCAGATCGAGCCACGGCAAGAATAAAACGTAAACGAAGTGCGATGATC
>CAZNAD010000045.1:0-1147 GCA_964571195.1 uncultured Gallionellaceae bacterium
TCACGCCGTGCAGCAGCGGCGCGACGATGCCGTAGGAGGTGCCCGTCACCCAGCCGGGATCGGCGGTGCACCAGTAGATGTCTTCGGAATGGAGATCGAGCGCGTAGCGGCCGGTGGCCCAGTGGGTGACGACCGCGCCATGCACATGCACGGCCCCCTTCGGGGTGCCGGTGGTGCCGCTGGTGAAATGCAGCAGCGCCATGTCCTCGGCCGCGGTCGGCGTCGGTTCGCAGCTTTCGGCCGCGTCCGCCAGCAGCGCCGCGAGATCGAGCGTGCCGGGAATAGCCGTGGCGCCGCCGTCTTCCGCCACCAGCAGCACATGCCTGAGCGTCGGCATCCGGTCGCGCCACTTGGCGACCTTGCGCTCGTAGAGCGCGTCGGTCGTGACCAGCACGCTGCCGGCGCCGAGATTCACGCGCGTGGCGATCGGCTCGGGGCCGAAGGCCGAAAACAGCGGCGACACGACGGTGCCGTTCTTCAGACTGCCGAGGAGGGCGATGTAGAGTTCCGGGATGCGGCCGGCCAGGATGAACAGCCGCTCGCCCTTGCCGACACCGAGGCCCCGCAGCACGTTGCAGAAGCGATTGGAGAGCGCCGCGAGGTCGCCGAAGCTGACGACTTGCGCCGGCTTGCCGCGCGCCAGGAAGCGGAAGGCCGGCTTGTCGCGCAGCTTGCCGGCCGCGTGGCGGTCCGTCGCCAGCCAGGCGATGTTCAGCCCGCCCCCCGCCGGCCCCGACAACTCGCGGCCGACGGCCGCCCAGGAAAAAGCCTTCCGTTCCGCTTCGTAATCGGCCAGGTTGGGCGCTGCCCGCAGGTCGGCGGCGGTCTTGCGGATGATCGACGAAGAATCCATGCGTCGCGTTCCTCCCTTTCTCGGCAATATAGCCCCGTCGGCAGGAGGAGGGAAGCCGCCATAACGTCGCGCAGTCGTGACACGCATGTCATTTTGTGTTTAGAATCCACCCCGCATCTCATGATCCGGACATATATTGGAGTCGCCGCCATGACATCGATATCTCTCAAGAGTGCCCGCAGCTTCGTCGCACAGGCCGCCTTGCCCGAGGTGGCGCGCAACCGCGCTGCCGCCGTCGCGGAAACCGTCGCCGCCGGTTTCGAGACGGCGAAGAACGAGGCGGTCGTCGTCGGT
>CAZNAD010000046.1:0-1104 GCA_964571195.1 uncultured Gallionellaceae bacterium
TTCGTCAGGATTTTCCGGATCAGAATGACCGGGAGTGGCTGAAAAATACCTGCTATCGCCTTGAGAAAGGAGATCTCCGGATCACCCATCGGCCCGCCTTGGAAACGTGACATTCTTCTTCCAATCTCTTGACATTGAGGGCAGGTCTAATATAAATTTAAGCCAACATTGATACTGAAAGGAGGTATTTCATGAAACGGTTCATCATCTTTGGAATCATCGCTCTGTTCATTTGTGGGTCTTCCACTGTATGGGCCCAGAAGTCGGTCCGTCTCTCTATTGCCACCGGAGGAACCGGAGGGGTCTATTATCCGCTGGGCGGCGGAATGGCCAATATCATATCGAAACATATCCCCTATATGGAGGCAACAGCAGAAGTGACCACTGCCTCTGTAGATAACTGCCGGCTGGTGGGTGCGGGAAAGGCAGAATTAGCCCTGATCATGGCAGATACGGGGTGGGATGCTTATCAGGCAAAGGCGCAGTTTAAGGAGAAGGTTCCTTTGAGGACCCTTGCGGTTCTTTACCCCAACAATATGCATATTGTTACGGCAGAGGGTAAAGGCATTGAGAAAGTGACCGATCTCAAGGGGAAAAGGGTTTCGACCGGAGCTCCGGGAAGCGGAACCGAGGTAATGGCCCTGAGGGTCATTGAAGCTTATGGATTGGATCCGACTAAAGATATGACACGGGACAAACTGGGCGTTTCCGAATCAGCGGGGGCGCTCAAGGACCGAAAGATTGATGCCTTCTTCTGGGTGGGAGGCCTTCCCACTGCAGCCGTAACGGACTTTGGGGCCACTCCCGGGGTTAAAATAAAACTCATTGGCCATGTAGATGCGGTTCCAAAGATGAGGGAGACCTATGGGCCTATCTATGTGAAAGGTGTCATCCCTGCAAAAACCTACCCTGGACAGGCAATGGATGCTCCGATTGCTGTAGTTTGGAATCTCTTGGTTTGCCACGAGAATATGAAAGGCGATGTCGCGTATGATATCGTGAAAACTCTTTTCGACCGAAAACCGGAGCTGGTGGCTGTGCATCGGGAGGCGGGATGGCTCGCCCTGGAACCACAGGTCGGCGGCTCACCTATCCCCATGCATC
>CAZNAD010000047.1:0-1092 GCA_964571195.1 uncultured Gallionellaceae bacterium
AAAAATTGTCTTCGCATCGGATCCGAGACAGCGACCGGTCAAACCCTGATGGCCAGTGTTGGCATAGGAGAGACCTTGAGAAAAGTGAAGGAGTGCAGGGATAAAGCGAACCACTCCGGAGAGGATCCAAAGAGGCCCTTCATCAAGAGGGGGGTGGGAGTGGGCTCGATGTGGTATGGGATCGGCAATACAGGAATTGCCAACCCCTCGACAGCCCAGATGGAGATTGATCCCAATGGTGAAGTTCGCCTCTACATCGGAGTGGCGGATATCGGGCAGGGATCGGATACCGTCCTTCTTCAAATCGCCTCCGAAGGATTAGGAATACCTTTGAATGAGGTCCGCCTGATTCGGGCAGATACAGCCTTGACCACGGATGCAGGCGATACCTCAGCAAGTCGACAAACCTATATCTCCGGAAATGCAATCCTCGATGCTATTAAATATTTAAAGCAGGAGGCGATCAAAGAGGCAGGTCTGCTTCTGAGCATGGATGAAAAGGACTTATTTTATGAAGAGGGTAAAGTCAAAGCAAGAACATGTCTGACCGCCTCTCTTCCAGTGAGGGAGGTGGCTAAGAGAAGCGGAAAGGTCATTAAAGGTGAAGGAAGTTTCAACCCCGAGACAATACAGCTCGACCCAATGACAGGGCAGGGTGTCCCCTATGCCACCTATGCCTTCGCCACCCATTTAGCAGAGGTGGAGGTAGACACGGAGACGGGCAAGGTGAAGGTGAAACGGGTTGTGGCAAGTCACGATGTGGGAAGGGCCATTCACCCGAGGAATGTGATCGGTCAGATCACAGGCGGTGTTGCAATGGGAATGGGATTCGCTTTGATGGAGGAGTATGTTCCTGGAGAGACGACCTCTTTTGTCAACTATCTCATCCCGACTTCAAAAGATATTCCTGAGGTGATTCCAATTCTTGTTGAAGAGAATGAGCCCAGCGGCCCGTTTGGAGCGAAAGGCGTGGGAGAACCGGCCCTCATTCCGTGTGCGCCGGCCATATTAAATGCAATTGCGGATGCCATCGGGGAGAGAATATATCAACTTCCTGCCAACCTGGAAAGGGTGCTGGAAGCGATTCGTAGA
>CAZNAD010000048.1:0-1083 GCA_964571195.1 uncultured Gallionellaceae bacterium
CGTAGTCTCAACGTTGAAGTGCAACAAGTCTCAGGACGCATGATAAATCTCCATCGGAGTTTTGAAGCCGTGTCTTTTCCGGGGGCGAGTGTTTAATTCGTTGGCGATGTAATCGCATTCCTTCTGCGTCAAGCGCTTTAGACAAGTGCCTTTGGGTAAGTACTGCCGGATCAACCCGTTCAGGTTTTCGTTGCTGCCGCGCTCCCACGAGTGATAGGGCGTGGCGAAGTAGCAAATCACTGGGAAGTCGCGCTCCAACTGAGCGTAGCTGTGAAACTCGGTGCCGTTGTCGAAGGTGATCGTGCTGAATTTTCCCGGCTGCTGTGCGATGGCAGTGGCGGCTGCTTGTGTCGCCTGGGCGGCGGTGCGCGACGTGAGTTTCTTGATCACCGCGTAGCCCGAACGTCGATCAACCAGCGTCAGCACGCAGGCATGCTTGTCACTTCCCATGACGGTATCGCCTTCCCAATGCCCCACCTGAAGACGCTTTTCCGCTTCTATCGGCCGTTCGGTGATGTGCCGCTTGCCGGCCAGCACGCCTCGGGAATCCTTGCCGTTGTAGCGTTTCCTGACTTTCTTCGACATGATGCGCATGTGGGTGTAAAGCGTGCCACCGGCCTTCTTGTCGCGCAAAACGTACCGATAGATCGTCTCGTGGCTGATGCTGCATACGCCGCGCGCCTTCAACGTCGCGGACACCTGTTCCGGGCTCCACTTCTTCTTGAGCAGGGCCTTAACCTCGGTCATTTGTTCGGCCGAGAACCACGACCGCCGCCGTTCGCGTCGACGACGTGCCGTCGAGTACTGCTGCGCCTTCTCAGCACGGTAATGCCCGTCGTGACGTGTCGCGTTACGTCGCAGTTCTCGGCTGATCGTGCTGGGGGCGCGACCGAGTTCGGCTGCAATCTCGGCCTGCGTGCAGCCGGTACGCAATAATGCCGTTATGCTGTATCGTTCTTCGTGGGTGAGCTGGTGGTACTTATTTATCATGGCATCCTCTTTCTTGGACGGAACGGGATGCTTCGAGTATCTCAGCTCCCCTCTTTTCGGGAGAGCTTGTTGCACTTACTTTGTGAATCCGCG